>NZ_JBLURD010000014.1:0-133722 GCF_051209435.1 Klebsiella sp. HN106
TAGCGCTGATGTCCGGCGGTGCTTTTGCCGTTACGCACCACCCCGTCAGTAGCTGAACAGGAGGGACAGCTGATAGAAACAGAAGCCACTGGAGCACCTCAAAAACACCATCATACACTAAATCAGTAAGTTGGCAGCATCACCTGGCAGCTGAAAGTATGAATAATAACGCCCTGACAGGATATTTTATTGCACCCTGTCAAAAGTCATACATTCTTTCCCGGTTTTTGCTTTCTCATACCGGATAACTCTATTTAAGGCTTAAGGATAACCTTCGTCCATCCTTCATCCCGCTCATCGAAGTGCTTATATCCGGCAGGAGCCTCTTCAAGCGAAAGACGATGAGAAATTATTTTGCCCGGACTGGCTTTATCGTGATGGATGAGGCGAGACAGCTGACGGTTATAGGCCTTAACGTTCGCCTGGCCGGTACGGATTGCCTGTCCTTTAAACCAGAAACTCCCAAAATCAAATGGCATCTTACCCTCTCTGGCAAGCTCCGATTCAGCCCCCGGATCCTGAGGAATAAAGACGCCAACCACACCAATTCCCCCGGTTGCTTTCGTCGACGCAACAAGACTGTTCATGGTGACAGAGTTATCTTCATGGCCATGTTTGTTACAGCACTGATAGCCAACACATTCGCAGCCACAATCCGTACCGCGTCCATCCGTCAGGTCGAGAATTTTTTGTACAGCTTCATCGCCAGTAGCATTGATGCCCGTCGCCCCCATTTTTTCAGCCAGAGCCAACCGGTCTGTGTGCGTATCAACCACAAACACCTGTGAAGCACCTTTAATGATCGCCGAATGAGCTGCCATCAAACCGACCGGCCCCGCGCCATAAATGGCCACGCTTTCACCAGGCTTCAATCCGGCAAGTTCTGTTGCATGCCAGCCGGTAGGAAAAATGTCAGAGAGCATCACATAATCATCTTCTTTTTCTGCCGCATCAGGGGGAAGAACAAGGCAGTTAAAGTCGGCAAATGGCACCCGAAGCAGTTCCGCCTGCCCCCCCTCCCAGGGACCCATTTCAGCAAAACCATAAGCTGCGCCTGCCGAACCCGGATTGGTAGTGAGACAAAAGCCGGTCAGACCTTTTTCACAGTTTTCGCAAAAACCACATCCCACGTTAAACGGCAGACAAACATAGTCGCCCACCTTAATACGTTCAACGCCTGAGCCAATTTCGACCACTTCACCCAGGTTTTCGTGACCCAGAATCCGTCCCTGTTCAAAGCTGGTCCGGCCCTCATACATGTGCAAGTCCGACCCACAAATGTTGGTGGTGGTGATGCGGACGAGTACATCCGTGGGGCGGACAATTTTCGCATCCGGTACGTCTTTTACTTTTACATCATAAGGACCGTTGTAAATTACTGCTTTCATGATCTTCTCCTTCTTGCGTGCGGAAAGGAAATGCTGCCCGGCGGATTGGGGTATCAATCGAGTTTAGCTGCCATAACAGATCTCGCGATCGGCGAAAGGACGATTAGGATGTTTCTTAACTAAGTGCATTGAAGTCTGTAAGACAGGTACTTACCGATGAAGGCTGCCTGGAAAACGTAAAAACATCACACGTTAATCCGGTTTTTTTAAGCAGGCAGGGGATTACGGACAGCTTTGAGCGAGAAGCGGATAAAGTAAATCTATCTCATTTCTGCATTGTGCCAGAAGTAGACATAGGTGAATTAGGTGAATCGCCACGGGTTTAACAGACACCTCAGAGTCATTTAAGATGACTTAAAAGAGAGGTGCCCATGAGCGGTAAACGTTATCCCGAAGAGTTTAAAATTGAAGCAGTCAAACAGGTTGTTGATCGTGGTTATTCTGTTTCCAGCGTTGCAACACGTCTCGATATCACCACCCACAGCCTTTACGCCTGGATAAAGAAATACGGTCCGGATTCTTCCACTAATAAAGAACAGTCAGATGCTCAGGCCGAGATCCGCCGTCTCCAGAAAGAGCTGAAGCGGGTTACTGACGAACGGGATATATTAAAAAAAGCCGCGGCGTACTTCGCAAAGCTGTCCGACTGAGGTACGCCTTCATCCGTGACAACATCTGTTGCTGGCCTGTTCGCCTGCTCTGTCGGGTGCTGGATGTTCATCCCAGTGGTTTTTACGCCTGGCTTCAGCAGCCGCATTCACAACGTCATCAGACAGACCTGAGACTGACAGGACAGATTAAACAGTTCTGGCTGGAGTCGGGATGCGTCTATGGTTATCGCAAGATCCATCTGGATCTGCGGGATACCGGACAACAGTGCGGAGTTAACAGAGTCTGGCGACTGATGAAATGTGCCGGAATAAAGGCTCAGGTTGGATACCGAAGCCCGCGGCCACGTAAAGGCGAGGCCAGTATAGTGTCGCCCAACAGGCTCCAGCGACAGTTCAATCCGGATACTCCGGATGAGCGTTGGGTAACGGATATAACCTACATCAGAACCCACGAAGGCTGGCTGTATCTTGCCGTGGTTGTCGATCTGTTCTCACGTAAAATTATCGGGTGGTCAATGCAACCCCGGATGACAAAGGACATTGTCCTGAATGCATTGCTGATGGCCGTATGGCGGCGTAATCCCCAAAAACAGGTGCTGGTTCACTCGGATCAGGGCAGTCAGTACACAAGCCATGAGTGGCAGTCTTTCCTGAAATCACACGGCCTGGAGGGCAGTATGAGCCGTCGCGGTAACTGCCATGATAATGCGGTTGCAGAAAGCTTTTTCCAGTTGCTGAAGCGTGAGCGGATAAAGAAAAAGATCTACGGAACGCGGGAAGAAGCCCGCAGCGATATTTTTGATTACATCGAAATGTTTTATAACAGTAAGCGTCGGCATGGTTCTAGCGATCAAATGTCACCGGCAGAATATGAAAACCAGTATTATCAACGGCTCGGAAGTGTCTAGATTATCCGTGGCGATTCACCTCGCGTCCTTCCGTTCAGTATAGCCTCAGTCCCTGACACCACCCGAGAACGGAATGACGTCCCCTTTCTCCCTCCCGGTGTTGCGTTCAAGCTCCCTGACATACTGCTGTAAAAGTATAAGGTTATGTAACAGCTCTACATTTTCAGCCATCATCTTTTTGATTTCTTCCCTCAGCTCATTTCTCTGACGGCGATACTTTTCTTTCAGCTTGATCTGCTGCTCAATGCCCTGCTCATCAACCGGCGCGGTGCCCTGGCACGTTTTTTTCAGACTGCGGATAGCCTCCCTGACCTGCCTGTACTCAGGACAGTTATAATTCAGGGTGCCGTTTGCCAGCCCCGCTCGTTTTTCCACAGCATACTGGCTGATACGCTCCCCTGATAACATCAGTTCCCTCAGGGCCTGCTCTGCTCTTGCCTGTGTTTTTTTAACCCCCGACTGTTCGTTCGTCATGCTCTATTCATCCTTTTCAAAAAAGCGGACAGCATCTGCATAAAAATCTCTCTCAAGCATCAGAAAATCCCTGTCAGCCTGAGGAGCATTATTTCGCACGGCAATCTCCAGAAGGTTGTCATAATGAGCCATCCTGCGTTTCCACACGGGAACAGAATCAGCTCCGGCCAGCATGTTCTCACATCCCGGATTGCAGGACGCTGACTGAACAACCGCCTTAAACTCGCAGTCATGGCCATTCATGCAATAAAAACCGTTTCCAAGAGATACCAGTTTTTGCCCGCCTCGTTTAGCCATGCTCATCGCTTTTTTCAGTGTAGGAAACGTCATCTGATGTAAGTGCCCACCTCTCTGGGACATCAGTAACTTCCCGCCTTCGCCATAAAGCAGGCCTTCATGCTGATAAGAAACAGCCCTGGAAGCTGAGAGTTCGGTATCAACCCTTTCAATCTCGGCAGCGAATGCCTGAGGGATCGCCCGGCTAAAATGCGAAGCGTTGAGTGCACCGGACATATACCACTCCGTCATGCCTCTGATTAAGTGCTTAAACTGCCGGATAAGATCATTAGTAGAAATCAGATCAAGACGCCTGAGGTGTACAGCAAGTGAACGGCGAAACTGATGGGTTCGCAATGGCCAGAAAGCCCCCTCCCGAATCTCCATCGCAACGCGTTCATCATCACGTATGTTTGGATTTAAAAGCCTGAACTCATCAATATGGTCACGTCGGATGAACAGATGGTGTCTTTTCACAAATTTCTTTGCCCACTCAGTCTGGCGCTGCGTCCCCATAAAAGAGAGTTTTTGCTCCGAGAACCACGACCTGATATTTAAAGACAATGGAACATTGTCCAGCGTCTTCCCGTCCAGGCCTGTCATGATTTGATTAATTCTGCGTAAATGCTGAAAAGGCTTTTCCACATAGCGACAAACAACCCAGTCTTCGTGACTTCCACCTTCCGGGGCGAACTTATGCAACACCGAACGAAGTCCCAGGATATCACCATCATAAATCAGTGAACCGTGCATCACGCCAAGCACTTCGCTGTGTCTCATCCCCGACATGGCCTGTATCACATTCATGACTTTTAACGTCAGCTCAAAATGCCAGGTGTTCAGCTTTATGTGATCAACGCCAATAAAATCAGATCTCCAGCGCTTATTTTTATGTACCGAGAACCAGCCCTGCATCCCGGGGCCAAGTGTCGCGAAAAGCGCCCGAATTTCCCCGGCAACAATATTGTAGTAATACGCGGCCCGGTAATCCGGTATGCTTTTTGCTGTCCCTCTTTTACGGGCTTCCAGCATCGACGTATAGTAAGGCGAATCATAAAAACCGTTTATGATAGCGCACAGCCGGGAAAACCCGTCAAAATCGAAATCACTGATTTCAGCATCCAGTTCAGTAATCAGCCCTTCCCAGACAGACATCATAAGACTGAAAGGCATACAATATGTCTGGTTTGAATCATCCACACTGTTGTAACTGTCGAAGCTAATATCAGGAAAGTAACCGTATTTTCGAAGACGGGTATGACCTGTCAGCGAGATATCCGCCAGGTCCATAAAGTAATTACGTAATGTTCTTTCAGAACGCTTCCTGCCGTGCTCATCCTCCTCCTTCATCTTTACAATGAAAGCATTCCGGACAAGCGGAAAACGAAGCTGAAACAGACTGCGATACCCCATAGACTCAATAATACGGGCTCCCGCCACAATGTTTGCACATTTCCGGATCAGTGACTGCGTCTTCGCGGTCCTGCCGACAATCCAGAGCAGGCTGGCTGAGATGATTTTGGCTTCAAGACGCAGTTCAGGATCCCGTATGCCTGAAAAATTAACGGTTCTTAACGTTTCACCAATATGGGTTCTGACATAGCGATTGGTCCAGACATCATCCCTGAAATAAATATTCAGCGTCTCCTCATTGATAAAACGCATATCATGTTCATCTGAGCTGGCGATAACCAGGCAGTTATTCAGACGTTCAAAGCTTTTGTTTTCTAGTGCCTCACAGATGATATCCTCAGTCGGAAACTCATCCCCTGAACGAAGCGGCGTTCCGGCAGGAAACTCCGCCATTCGACTACGGCTTACCTCTTTTTTCTTCAAATCTGCCATACCGGAGCCACACCTTCTCGCTGAAGTTTAACGCGCGCTTTTTTCAGGGTCGCCTCATCTACCAGCCCAAGCCGTAAATCAATCTTCAGGAGTAACGTTTCATAACGCTCCACAGCATTGACCGAACCGATGTACAACGGTTTTCCATACTCGATAGCATGCCTGAATGACAGCAGGAGCCATACAGACTCCAGCGTTTCCACAACGCAACTTTTTGAACATTCGACACAATGAGAAAAATCCGCACAAGCCTTTGGTGTCCGGCCAAATCGTTTTTGCTTTTTTATAAAGCGCAATTCAATATCTGTAGGCGGCTCCTGCGATCGACATCCCAGGCCATTCAATAAAAGATCCACACCCTCATCGCTTCCACGCAGATCGATCCCCAGCTCATCAGCAACTTTTACCCGCTCGGATAACGCACGTGTCGCAATCCCCTGATTCATAAGCGTATCAAGTGCAGCACTGAAGTTTTCCTTCGCCCCCTGTGGGTTACCTGCAGCATAATTCCGCCTGTAAGTGCCCCAGTTATGCTGTGCTTTTTCCGCCGTAATCAGACCATTCTTTAATGTTCTGTCCGTATACTGCTCAGACGTTTTGCGCAAGCCAGAAACGGTAATTGATGGAAGCGAGGGATTAAGCTGCCGCATCGTGGCCCACGCCCCCTCAGAGTTAGAAAATTTAGTCAGATGACTGGGATTAAGAGAATAAAGCTTACGGAATTTCACCTGCGGCTCACTCAGAAACAGCGCCTGTACCGGAGGGAAGTTATCTGCGGAAACCAGATAGTTAACGATGTCGTCCCTGAGCCTGATAAAAGACAGAAACCAGTAATAGCCCGCACGTTTGGTCACATACTCCGATTTACCTATCGTCAGACGTATATACTTATTCGCTCTCCCCTTATAAACATAATCAGTGCTGATACCCTTTTCATCCAGATGTATATCATCCCGCGTCAGACCCAGAACCTGAGAGGTGTTTCCCCATGTGTGGTAACAGAACAGAAAAAAAGAAGTAAGAAAGTAATTTTCCAGAACGTCCCTGATGATGATCTCTGCCCTGCTGACCCCGTTCTCTCCCGGATACCGGAAATACGCTTCATAAACAGGTGCCAGCAAAGACGGTGAGAAATGCCGCACCCCTTTTTCCGATTTAGCGATATGCTCCCGGATACATCCCGCAAGGAACTCATTCATGGATGACAACTGCCTCAGGATCTCGGAAAGTTCATTCCTGGTATAGCTATCCCTTCCCTGCTGCTGATACGTTCCTTTCGGTAAGAATTCATATTCATACCGCCTCTGAATCTGCCCGCCCGTAAGCAAAAACCGGTTGACCACGGACAAGTAGTGTCTTGCCATCCTGACTGAAATTTTTCGCCGACGAATATCGTTCATGAGATGTTTAATATACATTTCAACGCCTTCAGCCGTGCCATAGTCATACTGATTGACTGACTGCCATATAAAAAACATATTGAGATAACGGAAAATGGTTAACCTTCCGGCGGGACGGTAAGACAGAAGAAATCGTTTCAGAGAGGCAATAAAATCGCGTTTTTCAGGGCGGGCAAGATGCGAATGTTCACTAAACCATCCGGGGAGCAACACATAATCTGAAAAATGAGCCTGAAGATAAACGTCAAGTAAATAATATCGGTTCAGATCCCGCTGAGTGATGTGTCCGCTGACCGTCTCCCATGACAGCACATTTTCGGCCATCCACGTTATCTGCGTTTCACTCCGGCTCATATATGGCTCCATCGCGACCTGCAGCACCGTCAATCAATGCGTCCATGACCCCGGCGACTGCATCAGAAATCTGGTTTTGCTGAAGAAAGACGATGTATTTCATCGTCGTATTTTCGCTTTTATGGCCCATCCAGTATTTTACTGTACCCAGCGCATTTGCGGCCTGATCGGGATAGCAACTCAGTGCCGAGCGTAAAAAATGGGTCGCAAACGTTGCCCGCAAATCATGGGGTTTATGTCTGAACACATTTCCCGGAGCAGACCGGGCCAGGCGATGGCGAAAACTGTACCAGCGGGAGTAAAAGGCTTTTTCAGACATCCGTTTCCCGTTTGCCATTAAAAATAAAGGCTCGTGCCGCCCTTCCCCACCCTGTCGTGCACGCCATTTTTGGATCTTCTTTTCATACTCCTCATCCGCCAGATAATCCAGAACCTGCTCGTACAATCGTCTGGTGATGAAGAGTTCTCGCGTCATCCCAAACTTCGTATGAACTCCGCATCTCGGACCAATATGAAGCCCCCTGATGGTCAACTCAGATACAGGGACACTGGCAAGGTACTCTTCAGTAAAGAGTGACGACGGCAGGGTCAGCATTTCATCCAGCCGTAGCCCACAATTTTTCATCAGCACAATCATTAAACTGAACAACCCGGACTCAGATTTCAGTGCCTCATCCAGGATATGAACCTCTGCATCATTCAGTGGGTTGATTGTCCTTTTTGTTGTGCTGGTTATCCTGATGGCAAGATCCGAACTTATCACCTTGCGTCGCCCGTCAACGACTTTTTCGACCAACGTAAAAAATGAGCTGGCAGCCAGCTCACCACACTTGCCCAGAAATACGTAAAACCGTCGGATAACGCTGATGTACACCGCCGCGGTGGATGAGGCGATGCGCCCCTGCCTTACGGCCCCCAGAAGATACTCCCTGAAGCCATATGTAGGGCTTTGGTATTTCAACGTTCCCGGGGTGAAAGGGTCAAGTCCGTTATCCTCCAGCCACCTTATCCAGCGTAAAAATGCCCGGGCTAAAGGCTTTAAATCCCTGGCCTGCAGGATAGCTTTATCCATAAGATAAAAGTGTACATATCGGCTCAGTTTTCGATTCTGGATGCCGCTAATATAAGGTATTTCAGCATACAGAAATCCGGGTTCAAATTTCAGTTTCGGCTCTGTTGCATCCAGTTTGCTGACACGCCCATAACGCGCATGAATGTTAGTGATTATCCTCACAGTCTGTCGCCCTGAAACGCCACCTCATGCCTACACTATAAATCCGGAAGAAGAAAAAACAAACAACCAGGTTGCCGGGAGTGAATATGCAAATCAGGAGGAAAGTAAAAGATGTAACGACACCATCACGATGCAATACATTGACCTCAACACGTTACCCGGACCATACGTGATAAACATCACAAATCCTTTGAGTGAAGAACTTAAGATGTGATTTTCATTTCCCGGCACAAACCGTGCCCTTAAAAAACAGGCAACGGATACATCTTAATGCCAGAAGTAAACCTTAATTGATTGAATACAGCCTGAGTCCATTGCAAAAATAACACACAGGGTAAATTCGCATATACAGAACCCAACGAAAAGCAAAAGAAACCTGTAACACATTTCGTTTACCTGTCACTTTCAATTGTAAAAGCCAGCAGAAAAAGCGCATATAACTATATTTATCCCTGCGGGGACTTTTGTTTGTGCTATATATTTTTTACAGAGAACCGCAACGCGTCCAAACACAAGAATATATTTACCTCTGGAAAATGGTCTGACTCCCTTTCACGTGGTTGTAGTGACCTGTTCTGTGATTCATGTAATGTCTTTTCTGGATGAGGAAAATATGTCATCACTGATATTTTATACAGACGAAGCACAAGCACTGATTGTAACAGATACCCTTGCCGTCACCGATAATGGGGAGCCGTTATCTTTTGTTTCCAAAGCAGGTTACATCCCCCAGCTAAGAACCATCATAGCAGGAACGGGGGCAGGTGGATTTTCTAACACCTGGTTGCTTGAAGCATCAACCAGAATGGTCGTATCAGGTATACAAAATCTCAATTATCATACATCGGCCTGTCTAAGGAGGCTGTGGAAACAATACAAGCATGACCATGCAATTCCCTCTTCTTCAACGGTGACAACCAGTGTTTATCAGTTCGCAATTTGCGAGGAAACAGGAAATATCGTTTCGTTCGCCTATCGCTCAGTCCATGATTTCGAATCAGAGCAATTACAATACGGAACAGGAGTAAAACCTGAGTGCCAAATCTTGGATGGGGATTTGTTGCAGACAATTCCTGTAATGATGAATGAACAAAGGGCTATACAGGCGACATACCCACACCCGGAACGGATCCATATTGGCGGTGAGATGATTGCGCATTATCTGACATCATCTATGTATCAATGCTTTAAGATTGGGGAATTTGAGGATTTCAGAACTCAGGGAGAGTATATATTGAGCAGGATTTAGGCAAAACGCGGTTCAGATAAAGTGCTTTTAACAGGCTTGCTGAACATTAAAAGGATATCTCTCAATTACGATGAATAGCTTGAATTCTAAAAATAGAAAAGTAGAGTTTAACTCTAAATACATAAAAACAAGAGTAAGCGAGCACCCATATCGAGCCCCACAAGCTGATGTTCGAGTGGGTTTCTCCGGCGACCAGATACACTCCCCGGTGGCGTCTTTATAAAGCGTTGCCAGGCTGAAGTTATCCGGCATAAAGCTTGGTAAAGGGAAGCGTGATTCGGAACCACAGGCCATCAGAAAAGACCAGATGTCCTGAGTGCGCCACTCCTTTACCGGATAGAGTTCACCACCGTGCTCAGTCAGGGTTACTTTCCTCGCCTGCCCTCCCATTTTGAGGATATTTCCGGCCCTTCGGGCACTTTCATCATCCCTGGAGCCCAGCATCAGGCATACCCTGCTTCGAACGGATGCCGGGGCGTTTTTCAGGTAACGAGCTTTGGCCTGGCGCAGGGGCGCGATTTTGTAGTCGGTTGAGCACTGTCGGGTAGAAGAATTAGTCCAGGTCGGAAGTCCGCGCCCAGTCAGAATGCGGCCGACCCAGCTCTGCGTAAGAGACGGTCGGGCGACAAGGACTGTGACCGGTAGCTGGTGTTCAGCAATGAACATTCTGAGCTGGTTGAGAACCTGTGAAGCCTGATAGTGCATCTCAGGGTTTTCGATCAGCGTATCGGACATCTGAATGAAATGATGTTCGCTGATATTTGTGCCGTTACGTACTGCCCTGATCAATGCCATCAGAAACAGGTGCAGAAGAGAATGGGAGTCTTTGCCGCCACTGTATCCCACGCACATTGTCCAGCCGTCCGTAATAGCCTGATAAATAGCAGATGTGGCTGACATGACCAGAGAAGAAAGACTCACAGTCTCCTTTTCATCGGTATAGTTCAGATCGGCATCGGTTGTCAGGGTCTCCCAAACATCCGCCCATTTATCATGTTTCAAAATGGCAGCATTAGCCGCCTCAGGAAAAATAACTTCTGAGGATAATTCAAGGAATGAGTCGCTTTTTTCAATAAACATATATTTTCCTGAACCACGGTATATGCTGCATCACTGATATTATTAGAACTTTAAAATAACTACAGCGCAACCATTTAGCGAAATTATATTAAATCAAAATCACGCGGATTTAATGTCAATATATATAAAAATAATCCATTGTAATTTAATCACCCGGCACAGCTATTAGTTATAGGTTGGCGGCGTAATAAATGCCGTATTATTTGTTTTCAACTCAGACAGCGGAATAAAAGGAGTGTTAAGAGTCATGTCATCACCACAATGGCGTGGTAGAGCTGAAAGCTGAAATGAATCTTTCATCACCCTAATAACCGGGCATTCCGTACGTGCTGATGGCATTACTTCCCGCAGCATCGCTTCCTGCTTTATGCTGTCGCTATGCTTATATTCATCCATGTCTTTTATTTCTTGAATTTCATCTTCACCACAAAATGACCAGTTAGCGTCATAGAAGTAAAACTCAGTTAAATGAAGATCGTTTTCTTTCACGTATGCCGCCAATTTGCGGATACGCTGTTCAAGCATTGTATCTATCCGTAAGGAAACACTCTGCGGAACGTCACTTGCAAATTCATTGATACAATCAACGGTAGAAACTATGAATTTATTGGTCATGGCAGGCTCCAGGCCACCGGGGAAACCGGTGGCTACGGTAATTGGCAGGCTTAAGCGCCGCAAAGGGTGTCAAGGGAAGGGAGAAGCTTGCTCAGCTTGTCGTAATCGAGCGGAGACAGTTCTGTAACGAGTTCGACCGAAAGACTAGTGTTGTCTTCTTCACACAGAATATAGATTCCGTCTTCTGGCTCTTTTCCGGCACATGCCTTCAGTCGTTTGTTAACGACCTCCTGGGCTGAATCCGCTACGTCGCAGCTCAGGACATAGCTTGCCACATAGCTGCTCTCACCGTGGTAATGCGTCACTTTACACAGAGCATACTGGATACCGGCTTTGTGAGCCTCATTCATGAGACGAGAAAACTGACAGCCATCCTGGTAATAGTGGGTATCCTTTGTGACCAGAATAGTCATACCCCCAAATTCATCTGTCCGGCTTTTACTGCATGTAAATGCAGCAGTAATTGTTACCATTTCCGAGAGGTCGAATACCGACAGCACGGCAGTTGTGAGGCAAATTGCATGGTCAAGATCAATGGTCTCTCCATGAAAAACTGCCAGCCCACTGCTGGTAACTTCTGTTGCGAACAACAGTTCATAATTGCAGTCTGGGCAGGATGGTTGCCCAAAGCTCGGCTCAGAAGGGTCATACTCAGGGTGGTTCTCGATAATACTGAGGATCAGCTTCTCAGTCAGAGAACAATCTGTCAGTGGCTTATCAAGCAAACGCTCACCTTCTGCAATTTCTGCTTCGGTAACGAATGTGATTGCTTCTTGTGCCATTTTTGCCTGCTCCTGAGTGCAGGGAATAATAAACGACGCCTGAGTATAATTATCTGCCACAGTTGACTCCTTGATTATTTAATTAATGTATTTGATGAGAAGATCATAACAAATACACTAATACCAACTAATAACCTGAAGGCGTTTTTTTAGAAAAAATATTAAGAAGAAGAATATGAACACTACCTCATCTTAAATTAATATCATTCAGGATTAATATTCATTTTTGCAAATAAAAACCGCCAGACGGCGGCTTTTATAAAGAGGGAAATATCATTGGAAGTTGAAATTACTTCACGGCAGGCCGACAAATTACGCGACTGCTGTGAGCTGAAGCGAAACTTGTAGAGGAAACTATAATCACCTTTTCTAAGTCGTCGGCACTGTCAGCAATATGATGCCGGAAAGCCTCCTCTGCATCACCAGGGGAGTCGGCTTCGACCAGGTAGGCCTGATCATCATCATCAAACATAATGCGCCCGGAAATGAGATAAAGTCGGCTCAAATCTGGCGTTGCTGCGCTCGTGCTTCGTTCGTTCAGATTCATTTTTTCTCCGTCTGTTGCTCGTAAAAAGAATGACGCCGGTTTAAAAGGCGTCGCCAGGGTTCGGGCTAAAACGCAGGGTTGCCATCGAGGAAGCTCATTGGCTGGCCAATAGCGGATGCCACCCTGAGAATTTCACCTGGTGTGGCATAACGCAGCATTTCAGAGCGTCCAAATTTCTGATACTCATCTACTGACATCTTTCTCCACTCTGGGTGAGGATCTTTTCCGCACAGTGACCAGTTGCTTTCAGAGGAATCACGACGGAGAACGTACACATCAAGCGAGGCTGTAAGCCCACTTCCATATCCCCGCTGCGCTACAACACGAACCTGAGAACCATCGTCGCGTTGCAACGTCTGGGTTAATTTCGTGATAGGATCCTGAGAATGCATGCCATTTACCTCGTTTTCAAAAGATTTACCGTAAGTAAATGATACCGAATCGAGAATTCTGGCTAATAGGTCAGAAGAAAAAATAATGAATATTTTTGAAGTGTAGGATAATGATTAGAATAAAATGGCCTGAATAAATCGCTAGCGGTTAAATCCGCTTATTTCAGAGAAGCTCTGATTTAGTAGTTAGGGAAAACGATGCGGTGAAAAGTAACTTTTACACCGCAATTCAGAAAAAAGTTTCAATTAGTCACATTACGAATAACCCGGCTTACTTTCGCATGTGCGTTCCCCTGGATGTTAAAGTAAAGCCCCTCAGGCAGACTCGTCGCCCACTTAACTCCTCGCTCAGCCATACGCTTCGGTGTTTCCAGCCAACCACGAGGAATATTGCCCGTAACGTCACCGATAACCCGTGAAATGCATGCTGCTACCCGGATGCCGCCGGGAATATCGCATTCGGATTCAACAATATGCATAACCTCAAATAAAGCACCATGCCGCTGGACATGATCGCCAATGTGCAACTCGATAGGAGAAACCATTTCTGTATCTGACTTCATATCTGTCCACCTTTAATTTAGAAACCGTCTAAATTACCAATATAGTTAATGTACCGGATGTTAATTCAACAAGTTCTGTATCACAACCATCAGTTTTTTTTGTTGGGTCTATATCGGAGAAACAAGTGAATATTGAATACACTCGTTAATACAGACAACCGGAAATGAATGGCACCCTAATTATCTCTGCGGCGTATGCTAAGCCGTTAATATTGTCATTTTATGGTAGAAACAATGCAAAATGAATAAACCGCTTGTCGCTTCAAACCACTTTATCAAAACCGTTAACTTGCATTAAGCCCGATACAGTTCGGCGAGCTCGTCCAGCATGGGGTTACTCTTATATCCCGGTGCGGCCGTAAAAAGGTTTCGGGAAATCGCCAGCCATTCCATGATTTTGTCCGTCGCCAGCCAACGTCTGCCAAGTCGCTCGGCTGCGATGGGAACTTTATGCAGGCCAGCGAAGGGATCTACAACAACATCTCCCGGCTCTGTCAAAAACTCAATCAGAAACGCTGCAAGCCTGGTAGGAGACGTTGCACCATGCAGCGGAAAACCTAGCTCGCGGGCAATGGAATGGCAAAATCTCGTATCAGCGCAGCTATTGCCGTAAAACAAAGTATTTTTGGGGATCGTTCCTTCTGTTTTATTTCCAAAGGATCCGCTTTTAAGCTGGTACGCCCCATCACCATAAAAGGTCGTGCGATTTTCACCGCCTGCTGCCTGCAATTTAAGATGCTGCTCTGAATGCGGTTGCAGTACACGTAAGTTGTTTGAACGAACCTTACTCGCATCATTGGTAAACCACAGCACAGGCTCATACGATGAGCAGAGCTGCACTCGTTGCTTACATGCCCAGTGCGTTGGCGATGGGGGCTTACTGCGATTCACCCACTGAAGCCTGTCCATGAGCTCAAGCCCCAGCTTGTCACATAATGCCAGTGTCAGACGCTCCAGATACAGAGAACGTGAAGGCCTGCCCCTATTAAAGCTATCTTGAGTGATATTCAATGCCACACTTGCGCCGGGTACAAGCTGTTTCACGATCGGTTCGAGGATACGCAGAAGCCAGTCAATATAAACCTGCTCGCCACGCCCCCCGCCATGCCCGTAGTCTCTTGAATTTCGAAGGAGGTAAGGCGGCGAGGTCAGGCAAAGATGAATTTGCTCTGTGATATTGCTGAAGAAGGCATAGGCGTTTCCAAAAACCGATGCCCCAAGAGAAGTTGAGAAACCGACAACACAGAGCTTTTCCCATGACTCGTGTAGGTTTGTTTTCGTCTTAGAGGAGTATCTCCAGACGCCCCGTTTTTCTGGAACGCGTTCGATGACTCCGGCCTGCCGAAGAGTCTGCTGAAACCAGCGTACTTTGTGTTTGACGCCGCTGGTTCTGGTTTTATCTGACCCAAATTCTTTCAGTTCGTGCAATTCGGCATCCGACATGCCAGTTTCACGCTGCACTTCGCGATAAAGCTCGTCGTTGCTCAACGGCAATTCGGAGGCTGCGTAGATCCGTGCAATTAAATCCGTAGAAATCGTGCTCATCAGCCATCCTTAATGGAGATGCAGTTTAAATATCGGCCTGATGGTTGGAAGGGGGATTACTAAATCAAACCGATCTGTTTATTTATAGGCTTTGTCAGGTCATGCAGCACAGCTGGGCATGCGCAAAGAGACCCAGTCTTCTTTAGCGGAGACACCTTCAAAAGTTGTACTCAATCAGCCCCAAGATTTTGAAACTCAATGTGCTTTTGCTCACACTCCTCCCTGCCCCACGAGCCCTGCCATTCACAGATGTCCCGGTACTTAATTTCCAGCTTATCCATCTGTGAGAGGTTAGCTGTTGCGAAGTCTGGCCATATGTCGTGCCAGCATGCGTTGTACGTGACGCCTGCTGGTGGGCAATACATCATTGCATCAGCATGGATAATTTCAACGCGAGGATCGTTTGCAAACGAGGCCGCAACGAGGTTAATAACGTCCTGTTCTTTTTCAATTACTGTTACATGGGTTACATCTTCTTTTTGAAGAATGGCGTGAAGCACCATCCCCAGACCAAGACCATTAATGAGCACGCGCCCGGTGGCTCGCTCTAAAAAATCCTGGCAGGTTCTGATCTCCATCGGGGTATTGGACATCACCACATCCCAGCCGTTGGACAAACGCCGATATCTACCGGGCGGGATAAACTCGTCTGTATTACCTGTATACTCGGCACGAAGGGCGAGGCTCATCGCCTTATCTGCGGTAATTTCGAATGTGTCCAGTTTCCAGGTTCCGGACGTGCCGTCTTTAACGGGTAAATCAGAAAAGCAGCTCTTCATCAAGGCAACCAAAATTCCAGTAATGTTGTTACGCTGAACCTATCACAAACCTGCTCTTAATACAGTTATCAGGAGTGACAGCGATCTTTGAGGAATCGTTTAAATCACGGGCATCCTGTAGCGGACGCCCGATATTTAATCAAATGTCGCAGGTGTTAAAGGAAGCGTTGCAAAGTTGCAACGTCTTCTGGAGCAACCTCCACGCAGCTCCTGACACTGTAGTGATTTTCGCCGTTGTAGTCGTAAACCCCACCGTCTTCAAAACTCAGCTGTTCAAGCTCGCCATGGCACTCTGAAATGAGTGCCGTCTGGCAAGCATTTTTCTCACAATCGCTGACGAGTAACCGAACATAGCTATTCTCATGGTCGCCGTTTCGGTTCTGGATTTTAACGATAAAGTGTTTTTCAGACATTTGTGCCTCCAGCACAGTTTGAGGTTAATTTAGCGTTGCCCCGGCTCACCGGGGCAAGAATAAATCAACCCTTAATGAAACTGTGCCCCCAGGTGTTAGGCTTAAATGCCTGCTCTTTGATATATGTTTTCATTACCTTGCAGGTTTTTTTCAGGGCTTTGGTATTGGCATCGGTTACTGAGATAAAATGGCGAGAATAACGGTTTTCCCGGTATTGCTTATCAGCGTTTGGGTCAATTGCTTCGCTTTGCAGGAGTCCTTCGTGCCTGCCAATTACTATTACGTAGTTCATTTCACCTGAAACACGATCCGTGAGTAATTGAATGGAAATATCAGTCGCTCGCGTGGCCTGGCTAGCAGAAATTTTTGCATGTAAGAAAGCTCCCTTTCGAAAGTTGGCCGGAGTCAAACCTGTAATATCCTCGGTGCTAAAATTAAGTGAAGATAGAGTTGAAAATAAATCACAGCTAATGACTTCAGTATTATTAGACATAACCCGGCTCCGCTCATATTCATGTTAAGGTAATTATATCAGGTTGATAGCATTACCTAATAACTTGGTGGCAAAAAGTTGTGGTTTTTGATTAACTAAAATTGATGTTCTCAATACTGCTCAAGAATTCTTTCTTTACACCCGGAGTAAAAGGTATACGTTCAATGTATTTATAAAGCGTCGCAAAGGTTTTGGTTTCAATGTTTCGTGAAATAACATCATCAATCGGGTCTTCGAACATATTAATAAAAACATCAATATGCTGCTCTCCGCTTTCTGAAGCTAAAGAGAGAATACAGACCACTTCAATGTAGCGGTTATCCTGCTCTGCAATGAACAACCAGTGCCCTTCGTTAAAGGCTGGTGCAGCACTGAAGCGTTTTACAACAATTTCTGAAAGAGCATATCCTGCCTGATCCAACAGATTAATAAAGTTGAGTTGAGTTGAAACCACGTCTAACGCTTTCATAAAACCTCCTTTTCATCTGTACTTATTATACTGTTACCCATCCCCCCAGCTAATAACCTCCCAGCAAACTTTCAAAAAAAATACCACCTTTAATTAGAATTGAACACATCCTTTTTAAATAACAAAAAGGATTATGAAACCCACAATGTTTGTGATGTGCCACCAAGGAAAAGTAACTTTTATGTGCTCATAAATCTTATTTCGTATTCACTTTCCTTTGTCTTTCGGTCGTAGATTATCAGGGGAAGCATAAGAAGAATATGTGAGGTTTAAGCAAATGCGGTGATCGGGCATTATAATTTGGTGAGGCTATTATAAGTGGATAAAGATAGTCGTAGGTATAGGATCAGGTTAAATTGCATTTTCCCGGTTGCCTTCCCTGGCCTACCGGTTTCAGCTCAGATACTAAGACCAGCGGTAATACTTAAAATATTCCTCATTTGCAGCTATAAACTCCCTCAAACCGTTCATTAATCCCTTCTCAAACGCTGTCACGATAAACCGGTAACCGTCCAGTGTTTCAATGTAGTAAATACCGCCTGGTGTAATTCCAACATGCAACACCTCGGCTGTCATCATAAACTGGCCTTCCGGAAAATCATGCGAAAGGTAAATGAAACCAGTAGTGGCCGATGCGGGTGTGGCATTCACTAAGACCCCGTTAAACTGCTGCCCGTGCCTCGCCGGTACAAGCTCACTTCCCCTGGTTGACTTATCAAGCAGCCTCTTAACATCTTTTTCTTCTTTTAACGAGGTATAGACCCGCACATCACTGTCATCACCTGGGCGAGAGCCGGTGCCAACATGAGCAAGACGACGGTAAGCACTGCGCATATTAACGTGGCAGGATGCCCCTGCTCTACCCTGAAGCCTTACGCCAAAGTCTTCGCAAAGTAACAAAATCTGACGTAGCTGGTTTTCATGCACGGACGCTGAGAGTGAAAGATTGAAACAGGAAAAGGTCAGTTCTAAAACCTTTTCGCGTTTGTCATTGAAATGAGCTTCCAGCCTGATGACTGGCTTTTCCGACATTGCAAAAGCTTTGTCCGTTACTCTGTACCGGCATTCATCTCCGAAACATTCTTTAACAACGCTGGCTATGACCGTGTCGTGTTCTCCATCTTCCGGAGCTGGCACAAAGATTTCAAATTGTGCCGGTGTATCCGGCTCAAGCAGAACGGGATAGAGACGCGGAGAATTAAGCAAAGCGCATTCAGAATTAATGAGCTTAACCCAGGCGCTTTTGTCGTCCGGATCCTTAAGCTGCTGTCCAAGGTTATCGCAAAAGTCAACTATCTGACGGGTATGCTCATCCGTGACTGCACAGATCAGGTTAAGACCATGCGTGGCCATACGCAGTTCCCGGGTTCGGGACTGGGAATTGATCGACCAGGGGTTAAGTGAAAGCGAAATAGGGCTTATGGAAGGGACGACCGTCTCATTCTGCAAATCTGTAAGCTGGCAGTTCGCAGTAGGCTTCGGGGAAAGGGTACTAAATATGTAACTTGCCTGTTGTTTAGTACTGGCCTGGATATAAAACATCGCGTCCATGCTTGTATCCCGGGATGAAATTGAAAATAGCTTCATTTTTAACCTTAATGGATGAGCGATTTATAGTCATGTGCAGACAAATGAACATTATGTGCGCCATCATTCCATTCAAAGAATAATCGATACTTAGAGTTTACTCGAATGGAGGAATAACGGTTTGACGTCATTCTTAAGCGTTCATAACGCAAGCTGTTGGATAATAACTCCCGCTCACTCTGGACATTATCCAGCGTTTCAAGTCGACACAGAATCGCGTTAATAATTTCAGAAGGAATACCTGCCGTTGTTTTTCCATTACGGAAGAACTTTTCAAGCCGTCTGTCTTTAAATGAATGGATCATAGTTCCTCCGTAATAATTGACCTTAAAATTAAATTAAAAGGGCTTTGAATTAATGAATACCTAAAATGCGGGCGGCAACTGCCAGCTGCTTATCACTTAACTGACGCTGGTGGGTTAAAGAAGACTTAAGGCTTTCCAGAAAATTATTACTACTGGATTGTTGGGTGATTGCATCAACCATTTTTTGATGAGACCTGCACCATGCTGTGAACGCAGAACTGTGGGCGCTTTCAGTCCTTAAACGCTCGTCTTGCAGGGATGCTGACACTTTGCGGGCAGCTTGCGCATTAATGCGGTACAGCGCATTCAGCGTGTAAGCAGTACGGGTCGTTTCGAGGCTGTAACCCGTGGCTTTACAAGCCATACAGCGACTTCTATAAAAATGCTTACGCTCTCCCCGCCCATTGCATTTATCGCAAACAATACGAAAAGTATATTCCGCAGTACCTTTTACAGAATCAACACAGCGGATTTTTGCGCTGGAGATTTCAATTCCACTGCGATCATAATATTTGGTCATAATGTGATTCCTCCGGTTAGTTCTGGAGTAATCATGACAGAATGAATCTACTGGCTAATAACCTGAGAGTAAATATTTTAAAAAAACATTGAGAGAGGGTCTGCAAATTTATACACGAAGGATTCAAATATAATTTGTTTAAAAAATTAAGAGCATTCTGAAGTAAAATTGCATCAAAAAGCATTCATGGATAAATCATGTACTGGTGCCAGCGATTTAAACGAGGACATTGTTCCGGTGTAATTACACGGTTTAGCATCATAGATTATAACCAAAAGGAAGGAGTCCTTCCCGTCTCGGGAATATTACTTTCCCGTTTGCAGTTTAAGAGACACTTAATGAGAAAGTAATAATTAAGTCATGCTCAACTCTACATTTTACATTGAGGATGGCGTAACAGGGTACGGCATACTACCGTACCCTTGTGTAGGGTTTATGTTTGAGGGAATTCTATAGCAAATGTGGCCGTGCCAGATTGACCACTTACAGCGGGAGTAACGGGATATGTGCGCTCTTCACCATTACCAAGATCCAGTGACAGCGATTTAGTTTCACCAGGCTGGACCGTAACTCCGGCAACCGTAACGCCGAACTGGGCGTTTTTCTGAACAGTCAGGGTTCCGTTTAACTGTCCGGTAATGATAGAACCGTCCTGACGACGCAACACACTGGTTCGGATGATGGCCAGCGGCGTGTTGTCCGTTGCTTTCAGTGCTACGGCTGTGGCCAGCGTCTTGAGATTATCCAGCATAATCAGGTTAGCTGGCTGGTAGGTAAAATTAAGCGTTTTAGTGGTCCGGTTACCTGATTCGTCAATAGCCAGAGCCTCCAGATGATACATCTGTCCCGATTCGTCAGTATTGGGGAAGATTCTGGGGTATTCAGGAATAAAGACATCCTTGGATAGCGGCGTGAATGCAAGGGTGACCTTTTCAGAGTTAGGTCCACCAGCGAGCTGAAGCGATATCAGGGAAGCATCCCCAGAGGCATCAGTAACGCTTATGCGTAGGTTCTCAAGCCCTTTAACCAGTTTTCCTTCTGCGTCTGCGCCATTAAAGCTGAACGCAATAACCGGAAGCGTTGAGTCAATTTTCAGCGGTGCATTAAGCGTTTTGGTTCCTGTGTTTCCAACAAGATCCGTGGCAGACACGCTAACAACCGTATAATCCCCGTCCGGTAGACCAGCGTATGAGAAAGTGGCGTTTTTGGTTTTATAATCGCTTTCACTGACAGTCACAGGCTTCAGGGTGAAAGTTTCCCCCCGGGCATTTTTAAGGGTGGCTTCGAAAACTTTGGTATCCCAGTAGCTGATGTTCCAGGCGTTGACGCGATCATTATCGGTGGCCGTCATAGTGATTGTCTTGGAGGCCTTGTTTACCTGAGCGACATTAACCACCGGTGGGTTGTTATCCCAGATAACCGTAAAATTACCAGCAAGCGCATCGAATATGCTGTCACCATCTTTTCCCGAGTAAAGATGCAGATACTCAAATCCTTTGTCACTGGTGTAGTTGAAGTTAACCGTCATCTCGCATGAACTTTGTCCGACAGGAATAGTGCAGAACCAGGCTGCATTTTTTACCGTTCTGAACTTTTGCACGTATGGTCGGGGTTCTGCGGTTACCTTTATGCGGCTAATGGTGGCGGTTTTAACGCTGATTGAGGCCTGAGTTAACCACTCACTGGTATCACTCCGGTACATCTCTTTAGCCACTATCTTCGGGGCTATTTCCATCGCCGGGGCTGGAGTGAAGTTGAGGGAGTTATGATGAATTCGTCTTACTCCTCCCGCCAGAGTCTGAAATTCATGATAAGTATCCCCCACATTTGGATATATGTATTTGAAAGTATAGATATTATAAGTGCTATCGGACGTCTGGAAATTCGAGTCCGCCCAGCCATATTTGGAACCGTTAACAGCAGTAAAGTCACTTTTCTTCCTTAATACCCGTACGGAAATAGGGTTCTGGAAGACGGTCATGCCAGACTGATAGGAGACCCATGATCCGGTAGTGGCGTCCTGCACCTGGATGATATCGTCAGGCTTAACCCGATCAATTACGCTTCGGCGGCTTAGTTCGCTCCTGTTTCCCGCTTTGTCATAAAGGTAGATCCCCACTTTATATTCAGAGCGGTTTTCCGGTGCCAGGGCATTGCTGCTTGCGTCGGCGACTTGAACGGTTACGCTACCTTCCACTGTATTAATTTCCGCTGGCTTTTTACGCTCCACTCCAGCGGCATCGGTTATGAAATATTCAGCATTAGCAAGCCCGGAACCTTTATCACTCAGTCCATTAAAGACCAGTGCCTGGACGCTGGCGTACTGCATACCGGCTGGTACTGAAGTGAAGATCGCTTCGCTGCCAAAGTTCCACCCATTTCTCGTATAACTTATGGTACCCGTTGCCGGAGGCGTTCGGTCAATTGCAAGCGGGTAATCCTGCCGGGAGACCTCCTTCCCTTGCAAGTCGGTAATCACCTCTCTGAGGGTGAAGCTATCTTCTCCCATCGCTGGTACGGTCAGAGTCTTGCCGTAATAATCAAAGCCTGTCGAAGATGTGGTACGGTCATCAACGGTAACCAGGCTGCTTTTCGTGCTCCAGATGAGGCTCCCGTCACTTTTCAGCAGACTGAGCGTAATATAACGGTCCAGACCGGAAATAACGGCAACGTCAAAGCTCGTTACCGGATTAATCCATACGGATGCAGGCGATACGGTCTTTTTAACGTTCAGGGTATCTTTAAAGCTGAATTCTGCGATTTCAGCGGAAGCTCCTGCGCTGAAACCTGCAAATGCAATAAGCAGGGCTAGTTTGATTTTCATGGGTTGTCTCCTGATCAGGTTCCCCATGATACTTTTTCAGTGTTCGTGATCTTTTCGGGAAAATAGCTATTTTTGATGTTTTTCTTTTCTGCCCGGCGGGACTTTTTTTGTTTACGTGAATGCAACAAAACCAGAAAAGTTACTTTTTGATAGGGTAAAATTAGGTTTCCCTAATTTCCAGAAGCAAGCGAAAGCAGAACTAGCTTAATAGCCATTAAGAACGCCATACCTATTGATAAATAACGCTCCTTACATTTAATGATTTGAGCATTTAAAAATGAATTAGCGAAAGAATTTTGGTTTGCTTTTTATTGCATGAGTAAAACAGTATTAATAATCCGGAGCCATTAGAACGTACTCTAAAGACTCCGGTATACAGATATCTTGCCAGTAAAAATGGCCTTACTCCTCATCATCCCCCAGCGCTTTTTTGATGGCGCGGCGGCGGGCTGCATCACCTACACGATATCCGACTGAATATACGTCATTCAACCGGCGCAGAATAAGATTTATTTCCTCATCCTGAATGTAGGCAGGTAAACACAGAACCACGTCGCCATCTTCATCATAGACTCGAACAACTTCCTTCTGCCCATCTCGCTCGCGAATAATCTGGACATGCTGAACCCTGGTGTATTCTGGGTTTACGCTCATTTTAAGTATCTCTCTGTAATTGTTGTTACCAGTTAGCTATAAGCCGGATAATTCTGGTATTCAGTGTTCTGCACAGCAATCGCCTGCTCGTGGATCATTGACACTGCCAGGCGGGCTTTAACTCGCTTGCTGGTGAGAAAACGCTTCACTTCTTTAAGTTCGCTGCCAGCCGACAGCATATTGAAGACATGCTGTTTGAGACTGTTGTTATTTTTGGCCACTTGTTTCTCCATCATCTTTGTACATGGTTATTTCAGGCTGGCCTGCCAGATCACACACGTTATCCATATGCTTTTGGACCCAGTCTGTTAGACCCAGACCTTCGGCCTTTGCCTGATTGACGTAACGCAGTTTACGTTCAGGGGTAACCCGCATCTGTAGTTGTGCCGTCGCTGGAACCGCCTCTTTCAGGGCGTTAAGGCCCCTCTGATCACGGGCCTGAATTGATGGTTTACCGCTAGGCATCTGATGTATCGCTCTCCCGGCGAGCGGTGGACAGCTCTATTTCTTTTGCGATAGCTTTATCTATGGCATCCAGCTGCATGGCAAACTTGATTTCAAGCGAACAGCGTAATGCCTTCAGGGCGCGTTCTTTGGTGCTGTATTGTGGTATGCCGTTCTGGCTACCATTCATGCCTCGCATGCGGCGGGAGGTTGCATCGACAACCTCTCCCTCTTCCCGTGTGCCGTGAACCGTAGTTCCGCTCCATGTCGGATAAACAGTGCCAGTGGCGGTGTTGAAGCTCCAGCCGTTTTGGTATTCCCCCGAGACCTCTGGTACGGGCATATCGCGTTCAACGCCATAGTCAGACCAGCGTAAAGCGCGGTTTATTCTGGCCTGTGCCACCAGCTCATCATACGCGGCTTGTTCTTTTTTATTCATCGCCATTTAGGGCAATCTCCTTAGAGGGGAATTAGGTGTTATATCGGTACGTAAGTGCTTTTCAGGCCTAATCTCTGACAAGGCCTGATGTGCCAGACTGCCGTTGCATTCACCGTTTTATGGCGGTTGACAGAGCCTCATTAAGAGCCGCAATTAGCTCAGGCGAAGTCGGCTCCAGATTTTTGGAAGCGTTCAGCAGCTCCTGAAGTGAAGAGATTTCCTTTGGCTCCACCTGGTTTGTTTCAGGTGCCGTTTTTTGCACTTCATCCAGTGTACGCTGTGCACCGTTATCCAGCACCAGCACCCCCCCGGCACGAATTTCTGAAATGGTGCGCAACGTATACATCAATTTATCCCAGACACGGCTACCAACCTCGAACCCGGAATCAGCTACTTTTTCTTCATTATGCTTTTGAAAAATTTCTTCTAACCAAGTGGTGAAGCGCTTTCCAAAAGTATTGGCGGCTAAAGAAGTGCAGGAATAAACCTGTTCGACCTGTTTTGTTCCATTTTTATCAGTGAATGTAATGAGACCGATTCGGCCACTGTTAACAGTGTAAAAGCGAGGTTGAAAGCCAGCTTTGAGAAGGTTTTCAATAGCTGAAAAAAAATCTTTTTTGAGCATCGGTTTCAAAATGGTTTTCCTTTTATGCCCGGTGCCGCCGGGGCGGTGGCGTTAAATATACGCCATGTAAGTAAATTAATTTATACCCATTTGATTGTCAATACAAACAAAAAAACAAACCATGTTTATTATTTTATCAACGATGCTATTTTAAAGTCCGTCTAAAATAAAAAACCAAAAAGTTAAATTTGAAGCCGTCCTTCCTAAATTCATTTCTTGCGCATATTAGCACCCTGCTTTAAGTAAATAATTTTTGAAAAAGTTGTCTGGAGGTTATTAGCTCGTGCATCTGGATTGGTAATATAAAGCCAACACAGAAAAGGAAAACAAAATGTATAAATTAGTATCTCCTCGTGAACTGACTGAGATTATTACCGGTTTACTGCTTAAACCTGAACTCCTTGGTGAGCTGGACTCACCAGAAAAGCATCGGATGTTTATGGCAGATTTAGGCCGCGTGGTGGCCGAACATTGTGGAGGTCTGGTAAACAGCGTCGTCTTGCCAGGAACAGAAGTTACAGTGTCGGATGGGTTACCGCTTAATGGCCAGCCGGTACGTTATCTCGGAATCAAAGAGAACATCCCTCACCTCCTTGTAGAGCCTGATGCTTCCTTACCTTCGCTCGCTAAAAACGTCTGGATGTATGCAGATCCTGAAGGCTGGAAAGAACATTTTGGAGCTGAGGAAGACTGCCTTACTCCTGAAATGATGCAGCTGTTCCGTAAAGGTATCCAGGCTCTTCAGAAAGAGCATGACACCCCTGAAATTAGCCTCACACTTCAGGACTGGCGCCTGGAGGAGGAAACACTGCCAGAAGAGGACAGTCAGGCCTATCAGGTCAGCGTTACCGGCCAACATAACATCCACTGTGAAGTTGTTAACAAGGAAGGTAACCCCTGTTTTGGTGTCATGTTCGAAATCGATCAGGGTGTGCCTGCCTTACACATCAACACCGGCGGGGATATGTTGCTCCACATTCATTGCGCCCATAACGGACTCGTTCTGACCCCTGATGCAAGCGGTCAGCGATTTGATAAGGCTCCCGTTGACCGCTTCTCTTATAACAGCCCATCCCTGCTGTTGTCTGCCGACTAACCAAGGCCAAATCTGAATTGTCCCGTTTAAGTAACCAACCCGCTGCCGCCAGGCGGGTAAATCCTCTTAATGGAGTTTTAATGCAAATCTCAACTGAAGTTCTGAACGTCTTATCTCGCTGCCGTGCTGAAGGGAACTTTCTTTTCCTGGCCGACCAGCTCGACCGCAGCATTTATGTTAAGACAAACAAAGTGCTCGAAGCCGCCGGTGGCAAATGGAACCGAAAAGAGCAGGCACATATTTTTACGGCGGATGCAGCTGAGCGTATCGAGCAAATCATTCTGACAGGTTCGGTTGACATCCCACGAGATCTGTTCAATTTCTTCCCTACACCTGAGAATTTAGTCACAGATATGGTTCTACGCGCTGAACCAGCTGCCGGGGAGCGTGTACTGGAGCCAGAGTTTGGTGATGGCCGCATTCTGAAAGCCTTAAAACTGGCGGCTCCGGATGCATTGATTACCGGGATCGAATTGAACGATGAGCGATTCCTTGCAGTGAAGAACGATAGTGTCCTTAGCACAGGAGTCGAGCTGGTGCATACCGACTTTCTTGGGTACCAGCCCGATGAAACTTTTGATGTTATCGTTATGAATCCACCATTCCTTAAACGCTCTGACGTTAAACATGTCATGCATGCCATCGCAATGCTCGCTAAGCGAGGTCGCTTACAGGCCATTCTGTCAGCTGGGGTATTGTTCCGGGAAGACACACTGACAAAAGCGCTCAGGGAGCGAGTCAAACAACTTGGCGGACAAATTTCGCCTCTTCCGGATGATACATTTAGGGAGTCCGGAACAAAGGTCAAAACAGCCCGCCTTGAAATTGATCTTCGCCGCTAACTGACAAGCAACCGGAAAGAAATCTTAATACGAGTAGCCGGTTAAAGTTACCTGACCGGCTTAACTGACTAAATCAATAAAGAGTGAACAGAAATGACGCATACTGCCGTTTCTCAGGCTAATAGTGCTTTGCAGCTACCCACGGTGGAGCATGTCTACGCTCTTCTGAAAGCAAATTGTAAACCTGACCGCTTTGACGGGCGTGACGGACCCGTGTGGGGCCAGGAATACTCGTGGAATCTGGCAAAAGATCGCTTACAGGATCTGGAGAAATACGGTAAGGCATATGTCTCCCGTCATGAAGACCGTATGGGGGAAGGATTTAGTTTTGGTCCTGACCTGTTAATTATTCGCTAACGCTCCTAATGCCTGATGATATGGTAAGCACAACTGGAAAAATATGTTTTCAAAGCCTATGACCACTTTCACACCAGAACGTATTGAACAAATTTTGGAATTTGCCGAGGGTAGTAACCCAAGCGAAGCAATGAGTCTCAGAGCTGACGAAGTTGCTGTACTGGCACGTATTGGAAAGGCAGTTATGTCGATTGCGCCTGTTTATCAGTGCGAGTTTTGCCACCATGACGCAACCGGGCAACTTCAGTGGCACTGGGAAGATGTGAACAAAGCTTTTTATGATAAATACGATCCAGACAGACGCGGAAGACGTCGAATCCTCTATACCGCCCCGCCGATGCCTTTAGTTTCGGCTGACCTGCTTAACATGGCTTCATCTGCTATTGAAGACTTGCTCACTAACAAAGACAGAAGTGGTGCGGGAATGTGGAATGACATTCCAGAACAGCTACGACGCGCAGCTAATGCGATATGTGGATGCCGATAGTTTCAGGCTAATGTTATAAGTTTTGCAATCGTTGCCAGTTTGGACACCACAGAAATGTCAGATGTAATTCCAAAAAGAAAGATTTCCGTCCTGAACGCACAATAAGGTTTGTCGAAAGGCAAATTATAGATTTGTAATTTCGAGCACCATATGGAGAAGTTTTTTATACTTTTACGAACATAGTGACCTTTAGGAAAAGCTTAAAATAACACCAAACCTAAAGGGGAATAAGAATGAAACATCTCGCTTTTATTACTGCTGTAGCCGGACTCGGTATGTCTGTTCAGGCCCCAGCTCAGATATATGAATCGGCCTTTAAAGACACGAACGGTATTGAGATCCACGCCCCGTCTTCTCGTCTTATGCTTAATCCGGCATCACCGGTAACTTTGACACTTATTTCAGGTCTTGATCGTTTCGTTAATGTCAAAGTCACGAAAGACACTGGAACTGTCATTCTTAATACTACGACTACACGGACGGGTGTATCAGACCGACTAACAGCTGCTGACGGTAGTGAGTTCTACGGCAAAAAAGTAACTTTGCCTGCTTTGGGTGAAGGCAAATTTGTCGTTCAGATAAACGTGTTAGATCTCAATCAGAAGCCTGTAGCGACCTATAACTATAACTGGCTAATTGATGTCACCCCTCCAGCGGCAAATGCTCTTACCGCTAATACTGGTTCTGGCTCTACCGCTGGTGACGTGTGGAAGCTTGGATTAGAGGCAACGGGGCAGTATGACTTCACCTCTTCGGGCGTAAGTGATGCAAATGGTATTGATAAGGGCCTAATATATATTTACAGGCAGGACGGTAGCCTCTACAGCACTACACAGATGCAGTATGACGTATCCGGCCAAAAGATGTACCACACTTACTCTAAGAATTCAGTTAAGGGAACCGGAATACCAGACAGCAACCTGGATGAAGACTTTACTGCAAAAGTTGTTATCTTCGATAACGCAGGTAATAGCCGAACGCTGCCAACTCAAAAATTTCGCTACGACAACACGCTGGGTGAGATGACACTGTGGGCCGTTCATGATCCAAATACGTCTTCCAGCGTCGTACCCGGGGTTTCTAATTATCCGGCTTACAAAGCCGGTATGGTCGTTAACGAAAACCCTATTCGATTAGTCTACCGGATCCCAAAATCTAACTACCGTGCTTATTCAGAAGGTGGGCTTCAGTTCATCAATCAATATTCCGCCCCCAAAGAGATAGCTGTAGACAGCACTTATGCTTATGTTGAAATGACTCTTCCCTATGGCTCAATTAATGGGGATATGGCTCGTATGGCGAACTTTGGCCAGTGGGGAGGGTATTATCCGTCATACAGCCTCGTTCTAAACCCATCTGCAAACCAAACGCCTGCATTTGCGGGTACCTGGGTAGATTTCCTCGATGATAAGGGGAACTGGGTTAAGTGGAAGGATTTTGAGAGTGTGGCTTCATCACGACTGCCAATTAAAATTTCCCGACTTCGTTTTAACGTTGAAGCCCGGCCCTTTGCACAAGAGATCGGCGGTAAGGCGACCTGCACCATTCCGGCAGGAAAAACCTCGTGTGAAGCGCCTGAGACGTTTGATATGGCCTTGGGTACCCAGGGCTACAATAGGATCCTTTACTTCGTTCGCAGCATCAGCAATCCCATTTTGCGGTCTGAGCAATGGATTATGACACGCTGGAACAATAAACAACTGCCGGTAATAAACTCGATATCATATGACGAGACTAACAAGCAGCTGGATGTACTGGCGTCACTTGAAGGCGATGGTAACTGGTTCGACTCGGTCTCATTGAGGGAATTTTATCTTTCCGATAAGAACACCGGTACCCGGATGTCACCCACAGGCGTAATCAAATCTCGTATCTCAGGTAACTACACGATTGCTTATGATTTATCCCGTCAGTCTGAAGGAAAATACAACGTTGAGGTCAACATCAGGGACTTCTTCCAGAACCAGACCAATAAAACTTTCGGAGAAATTGCTCTGGATAACACTCCTCCGACAGTGGCCATAACATTCGACGGAAAGCCGGTAAAAGACGATACGGTAGTGTACGGCCTGGAGAACCTCAGGATCGCTCTGGCAGATAATCTGACAACCCCGAGGATAACCCGTCTTCAGCTCGTAGGTGGCCCCACAGCTGATAACGTTGAGCTTACGTGGTCACCGGCAGGCAAAGATACATACATGCCTGAGTATCCGAGGCTGTTCCCAAATTTCGAACCATCTGAAAATTATTCAATTAGCGTAACAGTTGCCGATAGTCAGTCGAATACCAAAACCTATACTCAGAAGTTCAGTTATCTACCGAATAACCTTGTGCAGTTACATAATCTACGCACATTATCGGTCAGTTCGCCTCTCAAAACGACAGATGGCGTACCCCTTGCGTACCTGTCCACTAACGTTCTGCGTAAGACAAATGGAGAAATTGCTAAAGGGGTCCAGAACGCAACGCTGACTGTGCGGAAGGATGCAGCCTTCGGTATTAAATTTAACGGGGCACAGGCGGCTCCAGGTGAGTCAGTTGAGGTGCAAATAGATATGGGCCAGGGGGATAATCTTCTGTTACCCGTTTATCCTTCCGAAAATGGGAAAGTTGGCACCTCAGAATTCATGATTCAGATCGACGAGTTGAAGTAACTACCCGGAGCCGACAGTAAAACTGACGGCTTCAATTTTACTGCCCTCCTTGACTCCGATCAGCCAGTACGTCTTCAGAGATTCGCAAGGAAGAACCGAAAGAAAAGTTACTTTAATCGTACGTTTCCAGCGATGCTTTTAAAAGACAATGCACACTCGTTGATTACGACAATGGGAGTGAGTGTCGAAACCCTTGAGTAAGGATACCCGGTAAATATACAGCCCCGGGGATCCTCTTCCTTCAACCGGGGATGACAACGGTAGTGAGTCCGGCAACTCACTCCCGTTGTCACTTCTCTGACATATCGTCATACGAGCTTACTCAAGTGCATCCACAAAGATGGGATCGTTTTGAATCTAAACTGGTACTGGTTAGCCAGTCACTTGCATCTATTCCCCCGTCGATACTTAAGTGACAATTGTAGTGATCTGCAATACTGGTGTCTCAGAAACACTGACGACGGTAGAGACTCAATACCCTAACCCCTGACAACAGGAGTGAGCTTAGAGGTGTTACGCTGCTGTCACTTAATGCTTGGGAATTGCCTGACTCACAACCATTGTCATCCGGAGCTACTGATTAACGTTGAACCGCTGGACTTTAATGACAGTGGTAGTGATGGATAGGCTCATTTCCATTGTCGTCATTTTATCGGACAAGCCTCTTCGTCCTACAGGTTTAAGCTGACAATGGTAGTGATTGGATGATCTCACTACTGTTGTCACTCAGTTCTTTGAGCGGACCCTTCCCTCGGTTGGTCGGCATTAACAACGGTAGTGACTCGATTGGCTCACTGCCATTGTCATCGTGTAAATGACGTACCTTATCAGCTCAGCTGAAAGCAATGACAACGGAAGTGACTCTAATTGCTCACTGCCATTGTCGTCGTGTCTATTGAGAGCCTTATCAGTGCACCTGAAAAGCAATGACAACGGTAGTGATTCTAATGGCTCACTACCGTTGTCACCGTGTGTATTGAGAGGATGGTCCACTTAACTGGACGTCTATGACAATGGTAGTGACTTTAATAGCTCACTACCATTGTCGGCGTGTGAATTGAGAGGATGATCAGCTCAGCTGTACGGCCATGACAATAGTAATGACTTAATGAGCTCACTACCGTTGTCACCCTGTTAATTAAGAGGCTCATCTGCTCTTCTGGAAGGCTATGACAACGGAAGTGACTTGCTGGGCTCAGTGCCATTGTCGCCGTATGAATTGAGAGGATCATCCGCTCTTCTGGATGGCAATGACAACGGTAATGACTTAATAGGCTCACTACCGTTGTCATCCTGTAAGTTAAGAGGTTGATCTGCTCAACGGGACGACTATGACAACGGTAGTGACTTGCTGGGCTCACTACCATTGTCACCCTGTGAATTGAGAGGTAGATCCGCTTAACCAGACGTCCATGACAACGGTAGTGACTTTCTGGGCTCAATACCGTTGTCACCCTGTGATTTAAGAGGTTGACCCGCTCTACTGGACGGCCATGACAACGGTAGTCACTTTCTGGGCTCACTACCGTTGTCGCCACATAGAATGAGAGGAGCATCAGCTCAGCTGAACGGCAATGACTACAGTAATGAGCTGGATGAAGCATAACCATTGACATCTGGCCCAACCGGAAGCCGTATTCGCCAATCCAATCGAGATTCACAATGGCCGTGACTCGCCGCATTAAGTTCCGGTGTCCTCCCAAAGCTGAACGCACACTCGGAGGACAATGACAATGCCAGTAAGGTACACATCATTACCATTGTCACTATAGCTACCAGAGAAGCCGGGATTTGAATGTCGATGGTAGTGAGTGGGTCAACTCACTGCCATTGTCACCCCGTTACGATATTTTCCGTTGGATGTACTGGCCAATGAAGTAAAGCGTAGAAACCGGGTGTTAACAGGTGACTCAGGAGAAAGCGTTGAATTCGCAATCTCGATCTACATAGGGTGGTAGAGAACAATGACAACGGTAATGACTTTTGACTCATTACCGTTGACGTGAAAGAGCGGGCTGGGACTAACGAAAATCGAAGAAGTAATTTAGCACCCGGAGCCTGAACCGCCGGGTTAACTTTAGCTGGCGTTGCTGTTCTTTTTCTGGCTTCGAAGACTACGAATATAGCGCAGTTCTTCAGCGGTTAAATCATGGACGGTAAGAACATCATCGCCGTCTATCGGGTCAGCTGGTGGGCATAACTCACCTTCTAAAACAGAAGACCCTGAGTTCTCTTCTTCATCTTCAACCACTTCTAAAGGAGGCTGAGTATTGTTCAAATTCAGATCGGGATCCCGCTTATGAATCTGGAAGTATACTTTTCCGTCTTTCTTAATTTCGGTGTACTGGAGGTATCCTATCGATGCCAACTCTTCAAGAGCCTTTCTCACGGTAGCATTCTGACTATTTGCTCGTGTTTTGAGGTTCAGACGATTTTTCAGCCGAGTAAGGGATATCGGTATAGGATTTGGCGGTAATGACTCTATGAACGTATAGAGAGCCTGGGCGCTTTCCTTCTTGGCCAACTCCTTAATTGCCTTCAGCTGCATCAAAACCTTATGATCGTATTGATAGAGCTCGAAAATCTTAGGATCAACCTGAAGGACAACCTGATCTGATTCCGGGTCTAACAGGGCAGACTGTACCAGATGCGTTGTATAGACTTTGGACGAGTTATTACTGGTGAACGACAAGGTAACGGATGCTAACCTGCGTAAGGAGGCGTCTATACGTTTTCTGGACGCTGTAGATGAGCGATAATTTTCAGGCGTACATAGCTTGAGGAATTCAGTGAATTTTAAGCTTATCGTGTCATTGTTAATCGGATGATTGGCATAGGTTCGAATGATGCCCATCCACGTCTTAAAATCTACTGACATATCAAGACGCTCACCGACAATTGAAATATTGGTGAACCCCTCGCTCTCCATTAAAGAGAGCGTCTGTAACTCTTTCGTTGCGTCAAAGCCAACCGTTTTATATTCCCGATTTTGACGCCCCACACTCTTTGGTGATGGGACGAACAGCCCGAGCCGCATCAAAGCAATAGACTGCACCGTACGGTTGCTGTTAGGACGCAAAATGATGTCTTTACCTGATTCTTTCTCTCTAACAGAGAAAGCCCTGGTGACCAGGTCCTGCTGCTCAGTATCTTTCTCTTTAGTCATAATAAGTTATCACTGAATGTGTAAACAGATTGGTGAATAGTAAGCCCCAGCGAACTCTATGTCACTGGATGGATCATTGTGATGATCCATATCTGTGCATAAGTTCTACCTAAAAAAACGACTCCACTCATTAAAACTTGGCAAAAACTCTTTGCATACAATGACCTGCAACTCTTATCAACAACGGATCAGATCAAGTTAAAAAGATCTAATGAAAAGTCACTACTATTGTCGCTCTGATCACTACTGATGTCAAAAAACTCATTACCAACGTTATAATAATCACTACCAATGTCAAAATAATCACTACTGTTGTCACTGATCACGTCTCAGGCCTTGTGCCGTCTGGCCTGGAGGCAGCGGGGATCTCTTTTGATCTATCAGGAACACTAAGGTACTAATTATTGGAACTACCTTGTGGAAAATGGGGATAAATAAATGCTTAGTTCTTATACAGGTCTCAACTTGCCTCCCTGATAAAAACTGTCGTCAAAGCTAAATCACAGCCACAGGCATTTTCGGTGGATAAATTTTTGAGAAATAGAAGCATACATGCAGACTCGTGTCGCAAGTAATTGAAAGTAATAATTTATTTAAATAATGCGAGTCACCTTACCTTACAGTGGAAGTTTAAGTCTAACCTCACTACCATTGTCACTTAAAATCATTACCAACGTCGAAATAGTCTCTACCATTGTCTTTTAAGTCACTCCCGTTGTCACTTATGTCGCTACTGTTGTCAGTGACAATGCTCCAGCCCAGTAACCATGCGGCCTACAGCGTACCGGGATCTTCTTTGTACTCTCTGGCACCTTTGGGATCATTTATTGGATCTACATGAGGGATAAAATCTTTTGACGATTTCGTAGTGCAGTTATACCAGCGACTTAGCAAGACAAAAGCTGCAATTTAGTGACGAGTTACTAGTCTGCCCAACAAGAGCAATGCAGAGAAGATATGTGGTGAAATGACCATGGTAGTGAGTCTAATCACTACCATGGTCCGCAGTAAGCGTTACTTACGCAATGAACGTCGGACTGATTTGCAACAACATGGGCTACGGCGCATCAGAAGACGGCCGTTGTGCTTCAGCAAAACAGCCCTGCTTTATTTTAATTCTTCAATGTTAATCATGAACTCAGATCTGCCTGTAAGGCCGGATACAGCAGGGAAAATAGGAAAGCTACGGCTGTCCCCGAGCCCCAAATCCAGTTGAAGCTCTTTGCTTTCACCTGGCATCGCAGAAACACCATTTACAGTCACGCCGAATGCAGCGTCCTTACGGACAGTAAGCACTGCGTCCTGAAGCCCTGTAGCGATTGAACCATCCTTTTTACGCAGCTGGCTGGCATACAGAACAGCCAGAGGAGTATTGTCAGATGTTTTGAGAGAAGCATTGACAGCTAAGGTTTTCAGATTCTCTAGCCTGACGAGATTGTTTGGAAGGTAGTTAAATTCGACTGAGCTTTCTTTAACGTTGTTCATCTCATCTTTGGCCTGAACTGTGAGAGTGTATGTTTCGCCTTCATTAAGAGACGGAAAGATCTTGGGATAATTAGGTGCATACAGGTTGTTTCCCAGATTCACCCAAGACAATTCCACCGCATCAGAAACAGGGCCACCGCGAAGAGTCATACGGCTTAAGGATGGTTTAGTTAGAGCATCGGTGAGCTGTATACGGACGTTCTCCAGCCCATATACTGTTACGTTTTTGCTGATCGGTTTTCCTTCGTAGCTAATACTTACAGATGGTGCTGTATTATCAACGACAACAGTTTGATAAGGGAGGTTACCGGTATTGTTGAATGTATCTTGGGCATTAATTACCACGTTATAACTGCCTTCTGGTACCTCTTTCATGTTGAACTCATACGTGTAGTTCCCAGACGCCATATTTCTACCTGTTTGTTTGCCGGTTACGCTTATTTCTGCGTTGTTACGGTTTTTATCTGACAACCAAACTCGATTTACATAAACATGGTCGAAATATGAACCATCTCCAGGTTGATTCACGTAAACCTGGAGAATGTTGGTGGTTTCAATGTAATCAAATCCAGTGACGGAGGGACCCAGTGTATGCCAGGCTATATTCTCCCATATAGGGGCAAAGAAGGTTGCTTCGGTGGTTGACCTTACTTCATAGCCACTATGAAGATAGCCGGTAGTGCCATTTATAATATCCTGGGGCAAAGAGACGGTACAGGTTGTTGAGCCAGCTGGAATACTGCATGTTGCTCCGCCAGTGATTTTTTGATCATATGGCCTAGCCTGTACATTGAACCGGATATTAGTAAGTTTTATAGGCATATCAGATGCCTTGAACAGGTTCCAGTTTACGCTGTTGAACCATGTTCCATCAGCCTTTTGTCGTTCTATGGGTGAACTTCCCCAAGCCGGACTCTTTACAGAGGCAGGATCCCAGTTGAGCCAGCTGGCATACTGACCAAGATCTCCTCCAGACCATTGATATGTATTCACAGGTCTATAGTAGTTTCCATCTAAGGCACCCTGTGGCAGCTTAACTTCCACGTAGACATAGGTGGCATCTTCGGAAAGGACCTGTACTCCGCCATAGTTATTGGTAATGCTCATGCCACCATTTCGATATGGCTTCCAGTTAGTTCTTGGGATACGTATAACCAACTTGTAGGGGTTTTCCAGCACTGTAAGGCCTCGTTTAAACGGGACGTATCCCGAAGAAATGCCGGGTACAACACTGGTGCTTACACGTGAGTCATGAACTGCAAATGGCGTAAATTCTCCCATTTGATCGTCATATAAAAACCGCTGGGGAGGAATGTTAAGCGTATTTCCTGCCAGGTCCGTAACGATGAAATTGAAGGTGAATTCTTCATCAAGATCACTTGAGGGCATGCCAGCCTGGGTGTTCATATCTTTAATCCACGGATAGAACGCACGTTTATTGGCTGTGTCATAACTCAGGTTATTGTCGGAGACCACAGAACCATTACTTCGTTTAATGACAAGACGGATCTTGGCAATTCCACTAGCATCCTCAATACCGTCTGCAAATATAGAAAACTGGCCACTACCGCCTCGGCCCAACTCCCAAAGTGGCCCAGAAAGTACCATGTCGTAACCTGCGTTTTGACTCGGATAAATACTCTTATAGCGTGGAGGAGTTGTATCAACGATGAAATGATAAGTAGATGTGCTCACTACAGTCTGGCGAATATCCAGAGTTTCATTGACTACAGTAAAGGTCCCTTCTCCGAGCGCCGGTAGAACCATATCCTTTCCATAGTATTCTGTTCCATCGGCAGCAACGATACGATCTGCAACGCTCGTTTTGGTCGAGACGGAGGAATACATAACCTTTTTATCGCTGTCTCGTGTGACCGTCACTCGCTCGTACCGATCAAGACCCGATATCAAGTTCAGAGTCAAAACACCAGCGGGATTAAGATATGTTTGTGTTGCAGGCTTAATATTCCGAACAGCCTTATTGGTATCTGTAAATGAGTAGCTAAATACCTGAGCATGTGCCGAAGATACAGTAGCAAGGGCAGTTGCAACCATGCAGCCAATTAGAGTTTTACGCATATGATGCTCCGGGAATAGGTTATAGCCTTATTCTACGGATTCAGCCTACAAGGTCCGGTCGGATAAAGTGATAATTTGCCTGTTAAAAGAGACATCAAGTGAGAAAGCAACCAACGTACAGAATGCAAAATGGCGGCAGTGCATCTGGATGACGCAAAAGTAACTTTTTGTACCCACTTTTTTGGATTTTAGCCTTCAAAATGAGTATTCAACCAATCATAAAAGTAACTTTTGATAGACGCTGCTCCTTTATGTTTGCCAATTGTGCTGATATGTTTTTAAATTCAAGGAAGCGAGATTTTAAAAGCATCTGTTGAGTCAAATTTATGTAAAATAACAGGGTAACCATCACTTCTAGGTTGAGGAAACCCAATGTTATACATGCTCTTATGCTGTTTTCTGATGCTCAACAGTACATTCGTTATGTTCAGAGCAATGTCTGCAATAAGTAAAGGATCCGCTAAAGAAAACCGGTCTGAAATATCGCTGATAGTCCTAGCAACACTTGGAATTGCATCACCATTCATTGTCGCAATGATTACTATTAATGAAAGTATGACATCTAAAACAGTAACAGATTTTTCTTTGGGTGCTCAGTGGTCCGGAATGGTTTCAGCGGTAGCGCTAATGGGGTTATATGCTCGACGCGTTTGGAAAGAGAAGAAGTCCTTATTTACTGGCGCTTTCCTGGCCTCTTCCTTAATGGCCTTTATTTTTACTGACAGCCTTGTTTTCGTATCCCAGAAGGACACCGGCGTTCTGGCTACTTTCGTACTCGATAAAAACGCTGGAGATATTGATTGTAGTCGCCCGGCTATGATTGTCCATTACAGTAAAGGTGTTCCAACGGACTGGCGTTGCCCAACCAGTATCATGTTGATGGCGTATTCTTCATATCCTTTTTTACCTTGGCCTGAGTATAGCCATGGTACCAGCCAGTCTCTTACGGTTGTTATTGATACATTTATGGAAAACGCTGTTAATCTCAGTCAAAAATAATAAATAAACCTCTCTAGTGAGAGGTTTTATAAACCTGAGCCACCAATCTAATTAACTCTATATTTTTGTTTTAGCTTTTTTAAAGGTAGACTTACCGAATAAAACAGCAATTATAGAGCAAAGGCCTGGCGTTAGGACAAAAGCTAATAATGCACTGCCAAAACTTGTCATTTCAGGCACCACGAACCAGCTGATAGGCCACGTCAGGGCAGGTAAATTTAGCGGATCATAAAGCGCATGTAGAGCGCTTAACACACAGTAAAGTGCTAAAAAGCAAACTAGATAAACAACGATCCACATTTTAATTTGCTCAGCAATTTCAAATTTAGGACTGCCCATGCTTTACCTCAGTGGCTGAATATTGATGGTTAATATCTTTAATCACCCGTAAGCACTTAGTGCATACCTTAGTTCGATTTGTCTGCTTGTCCAGAGTGTATTTAACTTCAAGTTGACCTCCAGCATTAAGCAAAGTGAGCATCTCATCTTCTAACACGCTTCGGTAAATGGTCTTGTCCGAGAGTGTGCCCGGTAACGAGTACTCAACATAATTGTTTGAAACTCTTACCGATTTAGGGATTTTACCACTGAGCTGGATTTCATTCGTTGAAGGCATTACAGTTACTTTAATCACAGTTGCCGGTGACCAGAAATCCTGATAACGCACTTTATGAATTTTATCAGCTCTAAGGCCTAACCACACATTTCCGGCGATAAGAACAATAAGCAATCCATAAACTGATCGTCGAATGTTACGCCTTTTAATCACAATGTCCCCCATCCCTCAAATATCATTCTAAATAACTGCACCAGGATATCATGAGCGTAATTAAAAGAATTCTTCATAACCGGGGTTTTCAGTTGAGTTTGCGGACTCTTTACTTTGCGGTTTCTCGCCCTCTATTTGAGTATCCCTGACAGGTTTGGATTTACCCATGCTCCTCTGAAAGGTATCCATAACAAACTCAATATCTTCTTCTGGCAGGCTGGTGGGTTGGTTGCTCATAGGACTTCCTCTTGTTGAATACGTTCGGCGTACAGGATGCGAACCGAAACGGTCGTGTTTTCAAACTCGTTCTCAAAAACGTCCATCCATTCCGTCCGGAATTCTTCCCCCAGAAGGTTATCGAGCCCCTGAAGAGATAATGGAAGAACGGCTGCTAGAGATCCCCCGGCTGCGAGATGAGATGCAGCTGCCTGGAGATGCAGCCTGGCCCGGTTATCGGCAAAAGGTGGGTTCATCACGACATAATCAAACTTCTTCTGTTGATTAGACTTAGACCATGTGAGGAAGTCAGCTTCTGTCGTATCGTATCCCTTAGCCCGGGAGATAAGGCAATTCAAAGTATCAAGCTCGATGCCAGTAACGATCACACCGGCAGGGAATGATTTAAGCAAATCCGCATGGCCAATATTAGGCTCCAGGAGGGTATCCCCTTCCCCTGCACCGAGCAGGGAATATACATATTCGCTGATTCGGCAAGATGAAGGGTAAAACTGATGCGATACAATATCAGGCATCTCCCCTATCTGGCCGATGTAACGAATAACCTCACACGGATCATAGGAAAATGTCACATCGTATTTTGTTACTGTTGCCCCTAAGAACCGAAGGGTGTCAGCGGCAACACTCGAAGATTTGCGTTCGGCGAGAGACCCTAAAGATGTCCAGCAACTCCATTTATTGTCCCCGTCATTTTTAAACATTAGTTCAGAAAGCTGCATCCGGGTATCAAAGTCGATGCACTGCTTAAGTACAGGGAATGCCTCCAAAGATTTCTTGCTATGAGCCATGCGGTCGGCAGGTAATGCCAGCGGTACGATAGCTGATAAAATATTGTTAAGCCGCTCGGCGATATCAGGGTGGACGTCAATATGCATTGATCCATTTTTGTAAACCCTGAAACGAATACTGTTGCCATCGATGCAGATCCATTTTCTGAACCCCTCATGTTCGACCAACGCCTCAACCAATGATTTGGTGTTATGGATCGCCTTCACCTGTTCGCCACGGAAGAATGCGCATATAACGCGGAGCTCGCTCAGTGGTGAAATGCCAGACTCTTTAAAATCCACCCTTAATTTCTGCCAGGGGTATTTAGACGGCTCGCAAACTCCGGTAGTGATCATGCGGGTGGAGAACCCAAAAGCTTTGTTTGTCTTATGACTGCGGCTCAGAGACTGGAAGACGTCGTAAACCCTTTCTTTAATAAATTGATTGCGGTCATTAAGCAAAGCAACGACTGTGCCTACTACAGCGTCAGCTGTGAAATCAGGGATCACCTGAGGCGGCATAATATAGCGGTCGGCCGTAAACTGCTTATCCCATTCGTTACGTTTGGCATCCGACATGATAGGCAAAACATCAGTGAGTGCCATAACGCGTTTCCAGTATTCAGATCTCAGAGCGTTTTCCGCGAACAAGGCATCCGCTTCAGAGATACTGTGGTTGTAGCCTGAGAGATAAGAATAAAGTTTCTGGTGATTGTGGGTTTTGAACTGGACAGCCATGTGTTTCAACAAGCAGAGTTCATCATTATAGGACTCAACAAGATCCGCGATAATGCCGAGCTCTTTGCGCATATCTGGAAGAAATGTTTCAGAAGAGCTAACCACCAGGCTATGAGAGGTTGTTAAAGCCAGTACGCTGTGACCTGCATTATCGGGTTTAGCTTCAGAATCAAGAGATGACATTTTACCGGTCCTTTAGAAAAAACTTTTACCAGGATAGCAACGTCGCTCTGTAACCTAATAGGTTCAGTGACACGAAAAAGTTTTTTATGTCTCTGAATAAAACTTAAAGATGTCAACTCATAGAAAGAAGCAAAAAAAAAGCCCCGCATAAACGGGGCAAGAACGATACATGGAGGTTTAAAAAAGGCGGGCAAAAAGCCTGAATCCTTAATGACTCTGACAAAACCAACACTTTGCCAAAAGTAAATTATTCTGCGTCCGGCTGTGGGTCAGTATCCTGATCGGTCTCTTCCCCTGCCTTCTTAGCATTTTTTTTACGTGGGTATTTTGGCTTCTCACCATTAAGTTTTGCCTGACGATTCTCCGCACGGCGAAGCTGCTTGTTCTCTGATTCTGTGATCTCTTTTGAAAGATTTCTCAGCATCTCCAGAGTACTGCGGTTCAACGTAATGTTGATTTCTTCGTCAGCACTTGAATCTGTCATCTCCGGCAATTCAATATCCCCCAGTTTCTGTAATAAGCTGGTGGTGATGAGTTTGACGCCTTCTACGGCTTTTGTGGCAATAACCGGCGGAATCCGTGCTGGCTTGAAGTCTGAAGGTCTGACTCGTACCTGACCATGTTGGGTTTTTTTCACCGTGATGCCATTCGCATCGGCCTGCTCAAGTTCCGCGATCATCTTCTTGATACGTGAAATTGCTTCTGTTTCACCGAGCTCATCGATCAGTGAAAGCACGTTAACATACGAAATAGCGTCAGCATGAATCCATTTCTTGATAACAACAGAACAGGTTGTCAGGCGGATAAGAGAACTGATGGTCGTCGGGCTTTTATTTTCACGTTGAGCAATTCGTTCGAGTGACCAGCCAGCAAGAGAATGTAGGCGACGATAGGACTCGCCAAGCGCAACAGGAGAAAGCGCAAGACCACGGTTACCATCAATGGTCGCGAGCTCACAGCCAATTTCATCTTCTTTAATCTCAACGCAAAGGATTGTGATGTCATGATCTTCATCACATGCCATCATTGCGGCTTTTAAACGGCAGTGCCCCTGGCGAACAAAAGGTACCCCATCAATGACACGTACTCGGATAGGGTCTACATAGTCACCTCGAATGTAGGCATTCTTGATGTTGTAGATGTGTTCTTCAACCTCAGGGAGCTTATAGTAATCGTCACCCATTCCCATTTCGCGGGAGTTGAAGCCTGGCGTGACCTGAATTACTGAAGGGTGGATAGCCCATGCTTTCTGGTCACTTACTTCAGTACAAAGTTCAGGGTTTGCATCACGGAACTGTTTAAGCCCAGTGACGTAACGACCTGTGCCAGTAACTACTGAAAAGGCAACATGGGCCGTTTTAAAGACCTTGTCATTAGCTTGCTGTGTAGGTTCTGTCAGTAAAACACTCATAGGGGCTCCGTTACATTTTTCTGCTTACTTTCTGCGTAGCGGGGATACTACCGAAAAAAAAATCCATAATTTTTCGCAAAAAAGGTACTTTTTGAGCCTATTCTGATTTTTCACAAAAAAAGAGGGCTCCCCATTTCTTGTGATGGCATCAAAATCGCTTCATAAACAAAGACATAAATCCAAAACATAAAGTTCAGGTATCAGTGAGGAAAAATCTTATAAATCCGCAATGCTGAAAGTCAAAACTGTGCGTCTTAAACAACTTTTTTTTGCTCCCTAAGTTATTAGTTAAAGCCCGTGGTTAGGTACGATACCAGCACCTAAATTTCTCTCTCAGGTATAGACACTTTGACTCGACATCTCAGACACATGCCGATAATCAAATGGGCTGGTGGAAAAACGAAACTGATGCCTTTCATCAGCCATCACTACCCACACGATCATAGTTGCCGGTGGGTAGAACCCTTTATAGGCGGTGGTGCCGTTTTTCTGAACATGTTTGCACAAAATGCATTGCTTGCAGATAGCAATCCAGACTTGATCAACCTATACAGGACTATTCAAAGACAGAAAACTAACTTTATAAATCAGGTCCAAAACCTAGCGGATAAAACCTTTGTCGAAAAGGACTACTATGAGATGAGGGACCGTTTCAACAAAACCTGTATTTCTGGTCAACCGCTTCAAAGAGCGGCTTTGTTTTACTCCCTGAATCGCCTGGGCTATAACGGTATGTGCCGCTATAACTCAGAAAGAATCTATTCAGTGCCCTGGGGGAAACATACAGAACTGAAGCTTGACTTCAATAAAATAGACTACCTTTCATTTCGTCTTTCAGGTATTGAACTGATCACCGCTGGTTTTGAGGAGACTCTGGCCGCAACCGGCGAAGGAGATCAGATTTATTGTGATCCGCCATATGACAAAACAAGCAAAACTAGTTTTGTCAGTTACGATGGTAAACCGTTCAGCCAAAGCGACCACGTGCTGTTAGCAAATATGCTCGTTGACGCTCACAGAAAAGGCGCTGCTGTTGCGATATCAAATAGCCTGACACCATTCACTTTGGGCCTCTATGAAGAGCGTGGATTCGTCATACACAGACTCAGCGCTTACCGATCCGTAGGAAGTAAGCCAAATACACGGAAAACGGAAACAGAAATACTGGCCGTGCTGAAATAGAGTTAATTCTAATCAACGGGGCTAATCCATTCCTGAAAAGTTAATACCTCAGGGTGAGTTCGTTGAACATAAGGTATAAACTGAAGCTCTTCTATTCTCCGGTCGCCCCTCTTTCCTTCGCAAATAAATGAAATGAGTCCTTGCTGAGAAAGCCCAGTAAGGACGCTCATAAGTCTTATATTTAGAGTTTTAAGCTGTAAGTCGTTATTAATGTCCTCCACTTTATGAGAGCTCTGGCCTGAACGTTTAAGATACTCGTAAACCATGAAATTCGAATTTCGTCGTTTTAACAATTTTTCGGTTATGCATTCCTGAATGAAACCGCCAAGAGCATCTAAAAGCGGACTGAGAACTACCGGGAAAGTTAATGTGTAACTTTGAGAAGTTTTAGACAAAGTAAATGAATTTAGAAAGCTAAAGTTAAGTCTCTTTTTTGAATATGGAGCGTAAGCGACAAGAGTAGTTGACATAACAGTAAGTAAAGCTTCAAGATGTTCCACTGTTATTAATGTGGTTTTATCTGTATTTCTTAGATTATGGAAATCAATAAACGCTACTCTTGAACGGCTAAGCCAATCTTGTACTTTAATGTCGATAGAAAATTGCGATATATGATTTGAACATTCATTTTGGTTGATAGGGCATGCAGACGAAAGATGGTTATGGATTATCATGCATAGCACAAAAAAAGGAAATCGGCAGGCTGTGGGGCATTGAAAACCGGTTAAAGAAAGCTTAGACGTTTCATATGCGCTTACCGGAAAAGTAACTTTTCTTAACGTTGGCTTTGACGATGTTCTTGCATTTTTACAAATGAAACCGAGACCCAGATCATTGTGCATTTTAAAGTCCATCTCCATCATCACCTTTTAGCCTTAACTGTATGGTATTGGTATACAAAAAATTAAAAATTATAATTAATAAGATTATCATTTTTTTACTATTGAAAAGGTTGTGATAGAGGGGAATTTAAATGTAAAAGATTTATACTCGCAGATCTTTATGAGGGATAAAACCCATTGCGTAAGCAACAATATTACGTGAGTGAGTCCTAACGACAGTTTAAGTCTTGGCTCTATATTTAAGCAGTAAAACATTTAACTGTCTTGGAGTTTACTTAACTTAAAAACTGTTATTGCAGCATAATTTTTCGAATCAAAATCATAGAATTTTCTGACTTTTCCAGTCAAATGATAACGTTCACCCAATAAAATGTGATCCTGTTTATCGGCCGTTAAAGCGATCCCGTCATTTCTAACTTTACCAGTAAATGTAAAAAAATAACTCCCTTTACTTTTTGCGTACGCGGCCCTGACTTCAGTAAATGTTAGTTCAATGCTTATGACCTGGCCGATATTGTAGCTATGTTTTAAAATTTCTTGTTCATTTTCCGGAGTTTCAGACAACATCACATCAAAGGTTGTAAAGAAACAATCCAGCTGGCGTTCTGTCAAAAAACGGTTATTGTCTAGTTGCGCCAATATACTATTAGAAAACTTAGTGTTAGCCTTTTTTGCTTTCTCAATAAGTACGTGGTTTCTGGATTTCCATGCTTCGAGTGTTGGGTTAACACGCAGTTCCGGAATGTTATCGAGAAAGGTAATTGGCTCTAGTACCACTAATTTTTCAATAATGGGTCCAACTGTTTGTACCCCATGACACTTTTCACATACATCAGCCCCTTTGTGGCCTGTGCCCGCACATTCGTTACATTCTCTTTCGATAGGTGCATAATAATTTCCATCTCCGTTAAGGGATACATTCACTGAGGCTGGTACCATATGACCATCAAGAGTAAAGAAAAGAGATTTCATTTTCGAAACACCTCCAAACGTGCCTCTACGATTGCTACAGCTTCTTTCACAGTTTTTTCATAGTGGTCATGCCCTTCAGGAAATTGGTCAAAACGTTTACCGTGTTCTAACTCTTCCATGTTGCGTTTAAGGACTTCATGAGTTAGAAGCAAATCATTATAATTATCGATAAGAGTCAGCTTTATAGGTTTAATCACTCAACTAATCCTCGGTTTTTTATTCCTTAAGGAGATCTCGAATTTCCAGAAGCTCTTCTAATTTTGGTTTAGAAAGAATGATTGCTGTATTTTCGTCGTTAAGTAAAGACAATAAAATATTTAGCTTTTCATCATTCAAGATTATTTGAACACCATCATCAGAAAATATTACATTTTTACTATCAACATTTTTGAACAAGTGTGCACTATCTCTACCAAATTTTAGTTCTGTTTGAGTATTCGTTATAGATTCCGTATGTGTACTTTCCACAAGCTCAAGAAATTCAGATTTTAGCCGTTCTGTTTTCTTATGCGAGAGGCGCTTAATACCCAAAGTCTTACGTGTGACTGCCGAATTTTTCTTTTCTGGTCCGCCTTTATTTAAGGTGTCTGGTCCTGCTCCAGCTGCATTGTGTTCAGGTATGCCTACAATTTTGCTCGTTGTAGTCTCAATATTCTTAACGCCAGGTAAGAAACCTTCTATATGTTTTAAAACCATTTTGTGATCGTTGGAATATTTTAACATTATTTCAATGGCGAGCGTTTTTTTGATTAGATTTAGGCTAATCAAACGTTGAAGCTCTAATGGCATATCAAGGATTTTTAGCATATTACGAATTGCGGTAGTTGATCGTTGATATCGCATTGCTAGTTCTTCAACCGAATACCCGAGACTAACAGCATGAGCTAATGCATGAGCTTGCCCAACCGGATTTAGCCCATTGCTTCTGTTACCATCGAGGTTCTCAAGGTATTCTTCAATTTCGTTTTTATAATCGATTAAGATAACAGATAATTTTGGAATATTAGCACCTTCAGAAATTGCTAATTTTAAGCCATGAAAACGAGTATGACCTTGACGAACTAAATATTTACCTTTTCTTTTTACGACCTTGATCATATCAACCTGCCTTCCTTCCTTAAAGGCTTGTTTGATTGACACAATCATCGATTTGACAGGTTCTTGTTCGTAACACAAATCTCCGATTACCGCCTCTCGGGGATTAAATCCCTTTTCAATTTCAACTAGATTAGTATCCACTTCAATGACTGTATGTTTGCTGTTGTTCATATCTTCCTCCTGTTTACTACATGATACATGAACCTCAAATTTGCCAAATAGGGCTGATACATCTAAAAGGTAAACTCAAAAAATTTGCTTAATAAAATTAAAATAAAAACTGTCTTGAATAAAACAATGATAGTAAACCCACTTTCATTTCCGTTTGCGATCTGTAGATATTGATAAAGGAGCGCTATTCCTTGTTTTATATGGACTTATCATTGTTTTCAACAGGTTAGATCAATTCTTTAGATCACTAAAGATCAATAGAGTTCAAGTAAAGATCACGGCATCTTTAACTCATTGATTATAGTAACTTTATGAAAGGATCCGGCATTCGGATGCATGCGAAAAGCATTTGAATGAATAAGGAAGGCATTTACTGGAATGCTTATGGCATTTAGGTAAATGCGTAAAAAGCATTTGCAAGAATATGTTATAAACAGTTTGCCAAATGAAAATCTTATCACCGACGAGTTAAGTTAATGATTAAAAACAACGAGTTAATCCATCCTTTTGACGTAACCAGTAATGAATCAGGTAAGACTTATCAACTGACGCCTAACTCGTCCAAGTCGGTTCAGCCCGTGGCCCTGCTGAGATTGAGTGTATTTACCCCTGTCGGCACAAAAGAAAACCGCGACCGAAACTTTGAAGTTGATGCCTCTGATGAGCTTTCGTGTATGGAAATTGCAAGATCGGAGGGTTATGACGACATCAAGATAACTGGTGTCAAACTATCTATGTCTACCGACTTTAAGTGCTGGCTCGGGATCATCATGGCTTTCAGTAAATATGGTTTTACTTCCGAGAAGATTAGCCTGACTTTTAACGAGTTTGCGAAGATGTGTGGTATCAGTTCAACAAACATCAACAAACGAACTCGTGCGCGCTTTAAAGAGTCATTAATGAACCTTGCATCGGTAGTGCTTGCCTTCTCAGACTCTCGTAGTGGTCGGTTCACAGTAACGCATCTGGTGCAGAAGGCTATGATTGATCCAAAAAGCGATACTGTTGAGCTGGTTGGGGATCCTTCTATGTGGGAACTGTATCGTTACGACCATAAGACATTGTTAAGCCTTCAGGTTCTATACATTTTGGCTAAAAAAGAAGCTGCGCAATCTCTCTATATTTATTTTGAAGCAATGCCAGCTGGTACGTTGTTCGTTAATATGAAACGGTTGAGGGAAAGGTTGCTTCTTACAACCCCTATTCGTACGCAAAACCAGATAATTCGTAAAGCAATGCGGGAACTTGAATCTATCGGATATCTCGATTATCAAGAAGTTAAGAAAGGTCGCGACATACAATTTCAGATCTTCAAAAGAAGCCCTAAGCTGGCCCTTGCCAAACAAGGTTGAAAGCTATCTGGTATGCACTGGTTATAACCTGCTGAAAAATAAGTTATTTATCAGTGCTATGCTTAGTGCTTCTTTTACTACTGGTCTTACATCTCGGCTTAATGTGCAAAAAAGTAACTTTTCAAACGAACTCCTGACTATTCATCTGTATGCCTTTCTGACTCAAGCGTACATGCTAGCCCATTCATTAAATGCCGTTGAGCAAGATGGTTTCGTGCGCACTCTATTCACGTGAATGCCTTTTGTGGATTACGCCTCTTACATTCATACAAATGCTTTTGATGTCGGTATCCCAAAAATTCATTCATTGAAATGCTTTTGTTTGCCACTGTATCCCGAGCATAGCTATGCAGTGGTATAAAAAGGCATTTTGGTGAATGGCATTAGGTCGAATGACACACAGTTCAGCTTTGTTAAGAGCGAGAATGGTCCAAGACATCTATGACATTGGGCATCAGAAGGACTATGTGCTTGATATGAGATCAAAAAAATATCAGAAGCATCACAACTCCAATGGCATTCAAAGAAATGCCTTTGTTTTGTTAGTACACCAAACAACCCAAAATTCATGCAGTTATATCAAAGACTCATTCGCAAAAGGACTCAGCCAGAAAGCATTTGCTTAAATAGCATTGGCCAAAAGCATTCGAATGAATGATGTTCGTATGGACAAGACAAAGTCCCACTCACGCCCAGAGGTGTAAAAGGCATTTAGATGAATGACGCACCGGCCCGAGGATTGTATGTAGTTTCTCCAACTGATAGTTGCCGAACCAGGGAGCACAGTGATATGCGGCCTTCTCAGAATCAAGAGATAGATAATAAGGGAACAAAAAAGATTAGATATGAAGCTTAGTTACCTGCCCGATATCTAGTTAGAGCTTTTCAAACCATCAAAAGTGACTTTTATGCTTGAGGAGTCTCATCAGCTTCAGGATTGAGCTTAACGTAATCTTACCCCCTCCCCTCTTTCAAACTTTTACTAAGCGTTCACTGGTACCTTTCAAAGATTATGCTTTAGGCCCTTTGCTTAAAAATTCACCAATCGCTAAACGTTAAAAAAAGGGGGTTTATGCGAACGGAAGGATCGGAATAAAAAAGTATTATTCATTCGCGTTTACGTGAACTCAAATCTACACGGAGTAATTATGGAACTTTCTTTAAATATTGGCCTTAGTGAAAAGAAATCTAACACGGCTGCACTTTTTAAAACAAAAAGCGCAAAAGTGATTTTGTTTGTTCTGCTGACCGTGCTTTTTTGCGGTCTGGCATATGCGGGTTCAGATGATGGGGCACTGGGAGATATTTGGTCATACATGAGTGAAAGTATGACTGGAGCTCCGGGCAAAATTCTGGCAGCCGCGATGTTGATCTCAAGCGTATATTTCTCTGTCCTTAAGCCTAACCCGGGCCTGGCACTGGTTTCATTATTCATGATGCTGGTAATGGCCAACGGCGAGAAAATTATCAGCACCTTTATGGATGCTGGCGTACCGCTGTAATTTATTGTTAATCATGCATGAGGGGGTTCATCCCCCTCTCTGGATTTTTAATGAGTAAGCAGAACGACGTTCCTCAGCATACCTATAGATTCCCTTTCAGGATCAACATGCCTCTACTGATTTTGTTTTGGGATGCCAAAAAATTAGGGCTTGCATTCATTCTGGTTGCATTTGGGAATATCTTCGAATGCTTCGGGTTTTCTGTTGTAGCAGCGGTTGTGTATTGGATTGCGTATAACAAAGCAGCTGAGTCAGGAATAAGAGGATTGCTAAAACACAAACTCTGGTGGCTCGGTTTTTTGCCAGGTAAAGCAGTTTTTAGTAGCCGTTATTTCAACGATCCATTTATCAGAGATTTGTATTCTTGATGGAGCTATGAATGAAAATGCTAAGTGGCATTAACATCCCTTTTTTCAAAAAATCTAAAAAGGATGAAAACGGTGATCTTGAACAGTCATACGTAAAGAAAGATGAAAGTGCTAAGGGACGTTTTTTGGACATTAAAAAACGATTTAGCCCACAAGCTGAAGCGTCAGGTGCTGGAATTACATACAGCGCCCTGATTAATCGTGATACAAAACTTATCCGCATTAATACTGTTTCAATAGCCGTCATTGGGTTATTGGTTGCAAAGATTCTTTTTTTCACTGACCCAGTGACGATTGTTACCCCTCCAAACATGAATGAAGAGATCACGGTTGTTGGTAACAAAGCATCGGAATCTTATAAAACACAATGGGCTCTCTTTTTTAGTACCCTTTTAGGGAATATTAATCCAACTAATATTTCCTTTGTGACGGCCTATGTCCTCGATGCCCTTTCACCTGAACTACAGGCTAAAACGAGTGAGTCTTTACAGGAGCAGATAAATATCATGCAGGCTCGTGGTGTTGAGCAGACCTTTAAGCCTAATGATATTTACTTTGATCCAAAAAATGACATGGTCTATGTCTGGGGTACCAAAACGACTCGACTTGTAAATGTTCCGGACAAAACTGAATCATCGAAATGGACTTATGAATGGGTTCTCGGGATGAAAAATGGTCGCCCAAGAATTGCATATGTAAATCAATATTCCGGAACACCGAATATTAAAAAAATTACGATAAACGGCAAAGAGCAACTGGCAACGCTGGATAATCCGCCACCGTCTACAGGTAACAAGTGATGATTAAAAAAAAGGGCTTAGGCTTCAACGCAATTACAGCATTGATCATGCTCACGACTTCGAACTGCGTAATCGCTGAAGAATACCAATTGCCAGCAACAATTAATAACCCGGTTGTAATGCCAGTTGGTGCTGACGGATTTCAGAATGGAGCTGCAAAAGCCATTATTCCGGGTCAAGCTGGTTCTGAACAGTCAGGTGCACAAACAAACCTTAGTGAAGCCGGTAATGCGCAGGGACAAAAACCTACAACTGATCTCCCTACCGTGCAACTTTCCCCAGCCAGCAATGCTTCGCCTGCGGTAAGCGCTATTACTGGAGCATTATCAAATAATCCTAGTCTCCCCGGATTTGACGCACAGACCCGATCTGGTGCAATTGATAGCTATGGGAGACCAACAGGTACCTCTTCCCAGCAGAATGCAACCAATGCGACCGCCACGTCAAAAGCCGATGAACTTTATGTCGAAGCTCGTAACCGATATAAAGAAGTTCAGCGTGTAAATGTGCCGCCTGGTGGGAATGTGGTACTGCCAGTTTCACGAGGACTTCAAAACAGAATATCGACCAGCTTCAAGAATGCTTCTGTCAGTACTTCTACCCCTGCTGAAGAGGCAAGCATATTTGTTAATGGTGGCGATGTCTTTATTTCAACTAATACCGATAAACCAATCGGGATTATGTTGTCTGAAGATCAGGTACCTGAATCGACCTATAACCTGACCCTGGTACCGCTTGATGTTCCCGGTGCGATGATTTCAGTTACTACATCTTTAAGCCCATCTATGCAAGCCAAACGTGAAACCTCATTGGATAAGCAAAACTATGAGGAAATGTTGGCCCGCTCCCAGTCAGAAGAACTGGCTCCAACGGATCCAAAACAAGACGATCATAAACAAAGAATCATTGATTTATTGACTCCTGTGGCTCTTGGTGAGGTCCCTTCAGGATTCAGTTTACAACAGGACCGACTTTCTCGTATTCCTGCGCCAGAGCAGTCACCATGTAACTTTAATATGTATGCAAAGCTCGGTCAGAGACTGGTTGGCTCACGTGAACTTATTGATGTAATTCTTGTGAAAAACGATAAACCATACGGTCAAATCGTTGCTGATCAGCAGTGTATGGCAGAAGGCGTTATTGCAAGTGCTTTATTTGATAAAGCATACCTGCAACCGGGAGAAGAAACAGAGCTTTACATAGTCCGGGATAAATTGTTCAAGGAACGCGAGGCCCGGGTTACAACCAGACCAAGTCTAATCAGAAAATAATATGGGAAAAGTTACTTTGCCTGCTCTGCTTGGGGCCACCGTGATTGGTTTTGTCGTATTTGCTTTAACCAGCTTTTACTACAGGTCAGAATATATACCAAAAAGGAGTGTATTAATCGTTCCGGACGCACCCATTAGTATCGAAGATGGCAGTAACGCTTTTCCCGTTCAGACAGTAATAATGAACGATCCAACTCTTATTGATAAATTTGTAGGAGAGGGCAATATTAATGAGGAGAATGCTTTTGACTATCACAAAAGTAACGTTTTGGAACCTAATTACAAACATGAAATATCTAGAACGAGCCAGATAGATAAAGCTGAAATGAATCATCCATCTGTTCGTGAAAACTGGGCCAGAGCAGGTGAACCCTATATCGTTCCTCAGATGTCTGACAGCGAACGAAATCTAAAAATTAAACGATTCCAGAAACCTACAAGTGGAGCTAATCATGGACATTAAAAAGGCCTGGGAAAATAAGACCGTCAGACTTTCTGTTATTGGCGCTCTGCTGGTAGTGATTGTTTATATTATTAGCCAGTCTATTTTTTCCACACCAGTTAAGAAAGAAAAGAAAACACAGAAAAAAGACATGCAGACCAATTTGTTGTTAGATGATTCGCAAATGAACAAATTGAGTAATGAAGAAAGCCAGAAAGTATATAAAGAAATGGTTAAGCAAAACCGACTTGACCAAAATGCGGCGAAAGAGGACCGCGAAAAAGCAGAAAAAGCCCAACAGGAAACTAAAGCCCAAGTTGCAAGTTTAACTTCTCAACTTCAGCAGCTGTCTCAGCAAATTAATGATATGCAGACAAATCGAAACGGCAATCGTAACTTGGATGCTGGTAGTTCGCGTAAAACGATTAATGAGCAGGCACCGGCAGCTCCTTATCAGCTTAATGCTAATGCGCCGATTAATGGCGTAAACCCTAATTACGCTTCTATCACACCTACGCGTAATAGCCCAATGAGAACAATCACACAAAGTTCCATTAAGACTAATGGTACCGATGGTGTCATTCAGGTTATGCCCGTGTCTGAAAACAGAATCAAGGAAGGCAGAGAGGTCATTGCAGGAGATAAAGCGCCAACTCGGACTGTACGAGGTGATGGTACTGCGCCAGTTGATAGCAAAGCGCGGCATGCTGCCCGAAAAGATGAAATGTTTCTTCCGGCAACATCTATTATCACTGGTGTTCTGATTACCGGGCTTGAAGCGCCTACAAGCCTTTCTTCCAAATCAGAACCAATGCCAGTAACGATGCGTATTAAAAAAGATGTCATCATGCCCAATAATTTCACCATGGATTTGCGTGACTGTAATCTTCTGGGTTCAGCTGTTGGTGATCTGGCGTCACAGCGTGCTTACATACGTGCCACTTCTATCTCTTGTGTTAATTCAAAAGGGAAAGCTTTTGACGTAAAACTGGAAGCATATGCTGTAAGTGAAAATGACGGAAAAAATGGGATCCGAGGCACGCTTATCAGCCGAAATGGTAACGCAATTGCAGGAGCTGCATTTGCCGGTGGACTTTCTTCACTTGCCGGTAGCTTAAGTCCCAGTAAGGTATCTTCACTTAACATCGACCCTAATTCACAGGCTCAGTATCAGTCCCCTAATTTTGGTGCACTTGGGGCATTAGCCGGGGCTGGTGCAGCTCAAGGTGGTCTTAATCGACTCGTCGATTACTACACCGCAATTGCAGAACAACAGTGGCCAATCGTAGAAATTAGCCCTGGCCGAGCTATTACATTTGTCGTTCAGACCGGAACTACAATTCCAACGAATCTGACCAGTCGCTGAGGTTTAAATGGATAGTTTAGAAAAAAAAGAATCGCCTGAATCAGCTGGACCTGAAATCACTAAAAAAATGGTGCGAGAAAGGACAACAAAAAAAATTACCTTCGAAATTGATATTGAAAAAATATTGAAGTATTTATTTTTCTTCGCCTTTGCCGTATTGGTCATTATTTATGGTTATAAAGGCTTTATGAATGTTTACGATTACTTCAATAAACAATCCCAGCCTTCGTACAAGATTGCAGTGCTTGACATGCCTGAATTACGTAAGGAATTTTTCAAGCATCACGGAGGCCGTACTGCTGACAATGATAGATCTCAATTCGAAGAATATTTCAGAACATTAATGAAGATCTACCGTGACCGTGGCTATTTAATTATTGATGCAACGCTTGCCGTTACTGTACCGGATAGTGTTGAAATCGTCACTTATATGGAACTTGAAGATAGCTCTGAAGCGGTACAATCAAGTTCTTATAATGCAAAGAAGTAGAGGGCACCCAATAGTGAAAAAGTTACTTTTCCCTTTAATGGCGGCTTTCGCCATTATGGCGAATACGGTCACTTATGCTTCAGAGCAGGTCCTAACTAATAGTGATGCTGCTGCGTTAATGGCAAAGGCAAAGGAAGGTGGCGTTTCACCCAGTCAGATCTCGGGTGTGTTATCAAAAATGAAAGGATATAAACCTAAGGATGCCATATACATTCCTTCTGGTGGGCTATACCTCTTTCAGGACGAACGTTCGCAGCTAATGGCAGTAACGACCGATGGCCGATACTCCCTTACTGGGGGAAGCCTTGTTGATGTAATTAAACGTAAACCTGTTCTGACTGTAGAAGAAATCAGGAATTCCTATTTTATTAGTCTTGATGAGGCCCCCTTCCCTCTGGAAACTGTAGCGTCCATTCCTCTGGGAAATTCAAAGCTTAAAAGACAAGCAGCCATTTTCATAACACTTGATTGTGACGGTTGCATGGAACTTGTTAAGAAATTCTATGCAGATCGGGACAAGTATCGGATAGATATTGTTTTAGTTCCCTCACCCGGTGAGCCAAAAGAAGAGCTTAGAAGGCTCTGGTGTAGTAAAGAAAAAGGAAAAATAAACAACCTCGATATTCTTCGTTGGCTAATGGGAAGCAAATCCGACATTGAAAAAAGATTGCTCTCTCAAAAAGAAGCAGAAGAATGTCCGGCGGAACCTTTGGTAGCGTCATTGATGCTCGCAGGAATTTATAAATTGCAGGGTGTACCTTCAGTTGTCAGACAGGATGGTTTGGCTGGTAATGGCATTCCAAAAGATTTCGACTACTGGTTGAACCAAAGCGTTGAACCTCTCTTAAAAAATCCATTTGAGACAAATTAAGGCTAGTTTATGAACATCAAAAGATTGGTACTCAGTGCTCTGGTTGTAGGTACATCCTCATATCTTACGGGGTGCTCCATCGGTAGTTCCGAATCCGAATGTCCAGGCATTGAAAAGGGCGTTATCTGTAAAGGTCCTCGCGAAGTTATGGAGTTAACTAATAATCGAGATGATCTGTCTGCACTGGCGGGGGAAGAGTCGGAATCGGGAAAGGAGAAATCGGCTGTCAATGACAGCCGTTATCCAACTGAAATTAGCCCTCCAGGGGAAGTCAAATATCCACAGTCTACTACCCTTAAAAATCAGCCTGTGGCTTATTCAAAAACCGAAATTAAGCCAGTTGGTCAGTTACCTGTCATGTACGATAAAACTTTAAAAATGGGTGCCCCTACTTCATCCATTGGACCACGGCCTATTTCTGGTGTACCGGTTAATTCAAACGTAAGGATGACTAGCAGTTATAGCACTGCCTCTTCAACTGGTAACCCTTTCGTTCATCCGGCTGCGGAAGTCGTTAAACAAACAAGCTATCCGGTTTCTGCTGGAAATGCCCCACGCTACGTTGCACCTAATTCTGATATCAGCCCTGGTAAGGATATGTACTCTCTTTACAATGGCCAGCCCGTTAACCCGACTCTCAACCCTGGGCAGATCCAGCAATACCGTTCGCAAGGTTATAAACAAGCTGTAGTGGCTCCTGAACCACTTGCTGTTCTGCAACAGGGGAAAGTAATGAGAATTACTTTTGCACCTTATACCGATGATAACGATGCGCTTAATCTTCCCGGCTACGTTTATGTCAACGTAAAACCGCAAACATGGATTGCTGGCAAGAATTCGACCTCAAACCCAGCTCGCATAGTTCCTTTAGAAGTACAGGATGCGGCCCGGGAAAATATGCAGCAGCAACAAAAAGCAACTAAAGCTGTCTCTTCGAACGGCATTGTTAGACAACTGTAAGGTCAAATATGGAAGCTATCAATAATTACAATAGCGGTTTAAATCGCCATCAATTAGGTGGGTTTATCCCTGTTTACGATCAATTAGCAGGGACTCACTATTTTTTGATTGATGGCAACAGATTAGGGTTTATGTTTATCTGTAATCCATCCCCTGGAGTTTTTGATAATCAGCAAGATGTTCTTGCTGAAATGTTCAAAATGGATTTCCCTACAGATACTGTCTGTCAAATATCTCTGACTGCATTGCCAGACCTGACTTTACAGCTTAGTGCTTGGTCAGCTGTGCGAGGTGGGCGTATGACTGGGAACGATAAGCTTAAAGCAGATCTGCTTAATGGTTATCAGTTGGACTACTACGACAGAAGTATGCATAAGCCTTTAAAACCTGATCATGATAACCTTATGTTGAGGGATTTTCAGGTATGGATCTCGCTATCGATTCCTTTACAGTCTGCCCTTCCTACCGAGCTGGAACATTCGCGTATCGATTCACTTTACTCTGAACTTGTAAGTAAGTTAATTACGATTGGATTGCATCCGTTTAAGGTCGATGCAGAAAACTGGCTCTATTGTATAGATAAGGTCGTAAACCCCGGAAAGAACTCCCGGTGGGCTGAAGGTTTCATAGACGTTAACACTATGAAAAGGCTTAATGAACAAGTTAACGTTCCCGGCCGTAAGTATACAGTCACAGAAAATCATTTCTCATCAGTCACACAAAGTGACGACGAATCTGAGCATCGTTACTTCAAACAACTTTCCGTTGTAAAGTTTCCTGAATACGTCAATTTCGGTTGTATGTATGAGTTAGTAGTTAACTGGATGCATGGACGTAAGACAATTTTCAGCCCATTTATGATCACTCAGACTGTTCAGTTTGCCGATCCGCTCAAGTTGTCAAAAGAAAACGTCCGCTACAAAGCAATCACTAATAAACAGGCAAGTATACCTTCAGTTGTCACATTCTGCCCTCGCCTGCGGGATATGGATAATGACTACATGGCCGTAACTCGCGAGCTTGAGGATGGCGCAAAGCTTTTAAGAGGGTATCTTACTTTCACTGTTATGGGTAGTAATGCCAATTCTGTGCAGACAGCAGCTAACGATCTCAAATCCTTTTACCTCGAAAGCCGGGTCAAAGTAGCAGATGATTCCTTTATCGTTTTCCCGTCATTTATGTCATGTCTGCCAATGTGCAATGACCCAAAGACAATTTTCGACCTTGACCGTTCCGAAGTAGTGAGCAACACCGGAGCGGCTCATATGACACCGATCTTTGGGCCCTGGAAAGGTAATACAGATAGACCAGTACTGAGTTTAGTTTCTCGTGAAGGTCAACTCATGGGACTTGATATTTTCAAGACTTCTGCAAGCTATAACATGGTTATTGGTGCAACGTCAGGTGCAGGGAAGTCATTCTGGACAGCATATCTAATCAATAACTATCTTGGAGCTGGACCGCGATCTAATAACCTCGTTCATTATCGCTCAACATTTAAGCATTTTTTAGAAAACGAATACCCAGATGATGATCCTGACGGTGCTCAAGTATTTGTTGTGGACGTGGGCCGTTCTTACCAGGGGATTGCGGAACAATATACAAACAGTCAATTTATTGATTTCGGTAAAACCCCTGACTTCACCCTAAATCCCTTTGCCTTCCTAACTGACATCACTGTTAACGACGATGTATTTAACGAAGCACCTGAATTTACCGGTGAATCAACTTCAAACGATGCAGAAAAAGACAAAGTTGCTCAGACCATAATGGTTTTGAATCAGCTAAAAATTATGGCTTCAGAGAAAGGCCTTATCGATGATTATCAACAATCAGTGATGCTTCAGCTTATTGCAGAAGAGTACCAAGAATCCAGAAAATCAGGTCGGACCGGTTCAATAACCGGCTTTGCTCTGCGTTGCAAGAAGCATGAAGACAAACGTATAAAGGATATTGGGGAGCAACTCGGAGCATGGTGCGAAGGTGGAATTTATGGGCACCGGTTTACCGATACGTTGCCTCCAATCAACTTCGACAGCAGATTTATTGTTTTGGAACTGGAGGAGCTAAAAGGCACCCCCCACCTTCAGACAGTTGTATTAATGTCTATCATTCAGGCTGCTCAGCATGCAATGTTCATCAAAAAAGATGGGCGTCGTCGCTTGTTCATCCTTGATGAAGCATGGGAGTACATTCGTCCTGATAATTCATCAGGTGCCGGAAATCAATCAAACCAATTCTTCTCTTCCTTCCTCGAAGCGGCATGGCGTAGGTTCAGGAAAACAAACTGCGCTGGCATCTGTATCACACAGTCGTTTGAAGATTATTTTACTTCTTCTGTTGGCCGGGCCCTGACTGCTAACTCGCCTTGGAAGATAATCATGAAACAAGAAAAAGAAAGCATTGAAGCAATGAAGGCTAATAAATATTTTTCTACTTCAGATGCAGAATATGAACGTATGAAAAATATTCGTACAGTCAAAAAGGTGTTTTCAGAGATGTTAGTCAGGTTCGAAAACTTCCAAGAGATCTGTCGGTTATACGTAGACCGGAAAATGGAGCTTTGTTTTACTACGGATAGTGCTGACAGGAGTAAATTATGGGAAATTCAAAGCCGCGAGAATTGTAGCTATGGCGAGGCAATAGAAATTCTCTATGCTCAAGAAGTAGCAGCGGGTTTGGCCGCGTAGAGTAAATATCTTCAAGCAAAAATAATTAAACCAGATGTCTCATAAGAATCTGGTTTTTTATTGTATGCCTTAAGTAAACAAATGAGGTTGTGACTTAATGAGTTCATCACTGTGCTGCAAATTTTGGTTTTATAATTAATGTGGTGTAAAAACAGTGACATAAATACAAATCGCAGTTAGGTTGTGTACGCATTAAGTAAACAAAATTTATAACTTCAATACTGACATTATAAGATGAAAATCACGTAAATTACATTTTTGTTTACCAAAGGTAATCAAAGTAGCGCGGCATTATTAGTGAAAACAGATCACTGGTGTCATTTTGCATACAAAACTTAATATCCTTTAATCATTCTTCTAAAAGTTTATTATTAACGGTTTGGTTTCTGAAAATTTATCCAATTTGCTCACCGAAGACTTTTAACTTATTTAACCCCCTTTATCGCCAAACTGTGATTTTCTAATGTTAGTCTACAGTTCTAGGGCCCTTGCTCCCATGATGCGAATCCTGCCACCTAATAAAGATTAACGCCTCATTCCTGTATGCCGGTCTTACGACGCCAGTGCACGGACTATTTTTGGTCATCACAAGGACAGGCGGGAGATTTAATCAGGGCGTGGTGTTGCTGAGCAGCAGCTGCGGCACTGTAAGCCGAAGGCGGAATTAACTCCTTTATCACCATCTGGGGACGTCATTATGGGTAGCCCTTTTAACTTGCTCAGGACCATTAAGCTAAAATTCCGGATAGCGATTGACGTAAGATTTAGGCTAAGCAGGTAAAGTGATCCCCGCTCCCGGGGTGACAACTTTATACAAAAGGCCGAGCGGAAGATTGTCCTTAGGGAATATTTCTTTAACACAGCACGGGCACTTACTCACGCTGCCGGATTTAACCCCCTTAATCGCCAAACTGGGGTTCTGTCCTCATGCTGGCCTTCAGTTCTGGGCGGGGTTGCTATCACTTGCTCCCTAATGCGAGATGTACCTGCTGATACAGATTAACGTCATATTCCTGCGTGCCGGTCTGCCGACACCAGTGCACGGGCTTTTTTCGGTCATCACATTACCGGGCAGGAGATTTTATCAGGACGTGGTGTGACTGAGCAGCAGCTGGGGCACTGTCATCCGCTTGCAGATTTAACCCCCTTAATCGCCAAACTGGCGTTCAGTCCTGATAGTGTCCTTCCGTCCTGGGCAGGGTTGCTAACACTGGCTCCCTTAATACGAAATGCGCCTGCTGATAAAGATTAAAGTCACATCACTGCATACCGGTTTGCCGACTCCGGTGCATGGCCTTTTCCGATAATCACAAGGACGGACGGGTGATTATATCTGTGCATAGTATGTCTGAGCAGCATCAGAAGGCACTGTCAGCCACTGGCAGATTTAACCCCCTTAATCGCCAAACTGGCGTTCAGTCCTGATAGTGTCCTTCCGTCCTGGGCAGGGTTGCTAACACTTGCTCCCTTAATACGAAATGCGCCTGCTGATAAAGATTAAAGTCACATCACTGCATACCGGTCTGCCGACTCCGGTGCATGGCCTTTTCCGATAATCACAAGGACGGACGGGTGATTATATCTGTGCATAGTATGTCTGAGCAGCATCAGAAGGCACTGTCAGCCGCTGGCAGATTTAACCCCCTTAATCGCCAAACTGGGATCAGTCCTGATAGTGTCCTTCCGTCCTGGAGAGGGTTGCTAACACTTGTTCCCATGATACGAAATGCGCCAGCTGATACAGATTAACGTCTCATTGCCCATGCCGGTCTGCCGACACCGGTGCATGGCCTTTTCCGATATTCGCAAGCACAGATGCTTGATTTTTTCAGGGTGTAATATACCTGAGCAGCATCTGAAGGCACTTTCAGTCGCTGTCAGATTTAACACCCTTAATCGCCAATCTGGGATTTTATGATGTTAACCTCCAGTTCAAGACCCTTGCTCCCATGATGCGAACCTTGCCACCTGATAAAGATTTACGCCTCATTCCTGTATGCAGGTCTTACGACTCTAGTGCACGGACAATTTTCGGTCATAACAAGACCTGGCGGAAGATTTAATCAGGCGTGGTGTGACTGAGCAGAAGCTGGGGCAATGTCAGCCGCTGGCAGAAAAAACCCTTATTCGCCATCTCAAACCGTCATTATGGGTAGTCCTTTTAACTTTCTCAGGACCATTAAGCTTAAACTCCGTTTAGAGAATGACGTAAGATTTAGGCTAAGCAGGTTAAGTGATCCCTCTCCCGGGTTGAACACTATATTCATCGTACGAGCGGAAGATTGTCCTTCGGGAAATATTTCTTAAACACCGCTCGGGATCTTATTGCCACTGGCGGATTTAACCCCCTTAATCGCCATACTGGGGTTCTGTCCTGATGCTGGCCTTCAGTTCTGGGCTTGGGTTGCTATCGCTTGCTCCCATAATGCGAAATGTGCCTCCTGATACAGATTAACGTCATATTCCTGCGTGCCGGTCTGCCGACACCAGTGCACGGGCTTTTTTCGGTCATCACATTTCCGGGCAGGAGATTCTATCAGGGCGTGGTGTGACTGAGCAGCAACTGGGGCACTGTCAGCAGCTTGCAGATTTAACACCCTTAATCGCCAAACTGGGATTCTGTTCTGATGTTGACCTTCCGTTCTGGGCGGGCTTTGGTTTACTAACACTTACTTCCATAATACGAAATGTGCTTGATGATGCAGATTAAATTCACATTACTGCATACCGGTCTGCCGACACCGGTGCATGGGCGATTTCCGACGATCTCAAGAACATATGGGAGATTATATCAGGGAGAGTAGTATGCCTGAGCAGCATCTGAAGGCACTGTCAGCCGCTGTGAGATTTAACCCCCTTAATCGCCAAACTGGGGTTCTGTCCTCATGCTGGCCTTCAGTTCCGGGCTGGGTTGCTATCACTTGCTCACATAATGCGAAATGTACCTGCTGATACAGATTAACGTCATATTCCTATATGCCGGTCTGCCGACATCAGTGCTTGGGCTATTTTCGGTCAAAACAAGACCTGGCGAGAGATTTAATCAAGCGTGGTGTGACTGAGCAGCAGCTGGGGGCACTGTCATCCGCTTGCAAATTTAACCCCCTTAATCGCCAAACTTGGGTTCAGTCCTGATGTTGGCATTCCGTTCTGGGCGGCGTTGCTATCACTTGCTCCCATTATGCGAAAAGTGCCTGCTGATACAGATTAACGTCATATTCATGCATGCCGGTCTGCCGACACCAGTGCACGGGTTTTTTTCGGTCATTACAATACCGGGCAGGGGATTAAATCAGGGCGTGGTGTGACTGAGCAGCAGCTGGGACACTGTCAGCCGCTGGCAGATTTAACCCCCTTAATCTCCACACTGGGGTTGCCTCCTTAAGTTGGGTTTCAGTTCGGGGTGAGGTTGCTAACTCTGCTCCCATAATTCGTAGTGTGCCTCCTCAAGAGATTAACACCTCATATCTTTAGACTGGACTGACGACAACGGTTCACAGTTAGGAAACGTATATCAGCACACCGGTGAGATAGATTTTAGGGTCTAAGCAAGAAATAGGGTAGGCGTGAAGATTCATTAATGGAGCTCTTAACTTCAAAGCGTAGAGAAGGAGACAAGAATCGTGGTTTAAACAGGTTGTGCATTAGGTATGGACTAGAGAGTCTGAGCTCACATCTGCAAGTTAAGCTCACAAAAAATCATAAAAAAGTAAACAAACATTAGCTTAAGATTGAAACTAAGGATAGAATTGTACGCATAACAAGGAAATGGACGCATTATACGTAAAGTTTACATATATGCGTAAAAGTCGGTTTTCAGTGCAAAAAGGTCATAACCATGAATTTACTTGAAAAGATCGCCCTCGTTGGTCAGCGCATGAAAAGCGAGCAGATTTCTCTAAAGGAATCTCTGATGGCTTCATCAAGAGTATCTGTTTCTGATGATAGTGTTGATGGTGTTGATAGACTGATCTATAACCACTGTTTGAATAAAAAAAATCTCTCTGATTTTTTTGGGAAGTCACGAGTAACGTTCAATAAAATACTTTCGGACTTAGAAGAAAAAGAACTTGTTGGTGCACCTATTTATCAAAACAAAAATCATCTTTACACCCGCTGGGATGTTCAAAAAATAATGGATGCCCTGGGTTATCCCAAGTACCGCGATCATTACTTTAGCAGAGCTATTGTTACTCAGAATCATAAAGGCGGTACAGGGAAAAGCACTACATCTGTAGCTTTAGCAGTAGCAGCTGCTTTAGATCTACAACTCAATGCACGTGTATTAATGATCGAATGGGACCCACAAGGTTCGATTGGAAGCAGCATGATTCAAAGTGTCTCAGAAGATGATGTCTTCCTTACAGCAATTGATGCAATCCTTGGAATTTATGAAGAAAATTCTGAGTATAAAAAATATTTAGATTCAGGATTCTCTGAAGAAGAAATCATCACTAATATGCCTTTTTCAACGCATCTGCCAAACTTGGACGTAATAACGGCTTTTCCGACAGATGCTCGTTTTAAAGATAAATACTGGCAATGTTCTAGAGAAGAACGTACGTCTTTGTTACTACGTTTCAAGGAAGTTATCTTACCGGTACTGAAGCAGAACTATGATTTGATTATTATAGACACTCCACCTGAAGATTCACCTTTGATCTGGGCTGCTGACGAAGCGGCCGATGGGATTCTTGTCGCAGTGTCACCACGTGAATATGATTACGCCTCTACTACAGACTTCATGCTTACAATAAGTGAAAGGTTTAAACAATCACCAAGTAAGGGCGACAATTTAAAATGGTTCAAAGTTCTTGCTGTCAATGTAGATGACAAAAGTCCATATGAAAGAATAGTTTTGGATAAATTAATCAGAACTGTTCAGGACCTTTTGATGTCCGCTAACATAAAAAATTCTGAAGCATTTAAGGCAGCTGCTTCCAAAGGGCGTACAGTGCTTGATATCAAAAAATCAGAGGAACTTTGTTCCGCAAAGCAGCTTGATGTCGCAGAAGAATCTGTATTACAGGTATATCAGCAATTTATAAATGAAATAAAAAGTTTTTCAGCTAAGCAAGGAGTTAACGCATGAGCGATGAGCAACATATCGGGAATGATAAATCTCGATATTTAAACGCACCAAAGCGGACAGAAGTCGGTCACCGTTCAGGTCTTGCGGGTTTGAAAACAGCACCTCGCATAAAAAAGTTATTCACTCTTCATAAGGGCCGGAGACTTGAAGCGGAACATGTGATTGTTCCAGCCCAGAGAGTGGAGAAGGAGACCTTAGTCCATCCAGCGAACCCACGAAATCAAGAAGCCCTTACAGATTATTCTGTTAGAGATATTCTTAAGCAGATTGAAGAAAGAGGGGTCGATACCGAAGGGATCGCTGTAAAAAGAGATGGGGTTTATTTATTAATAGAAGGAAGTCGCAGACGTTTCTGCTGTATAAAGGCAGAAAAGGATCTCCCCCTGTGGGTTCTTCCGGATGAACTAACCGAAGATGATATAAATTCAATTATATCCGCAGCACAAACATCTCGAAAATTTTCATATAGAGAAGTTGGGTTTCAATTTATCAAAAAAATGGAAGAAAAAGGATTTTCTACTAATGAAGAACTCGCAGCATATCTTGGGATTAGTCATGTATCGGTAGCCAAAAGAATCCAGGCGGCCCGTATTGACGAAACATTGATCTCTTTATTCCCGGATTATGAAGGAATCCCGAACTCCTATTATAGTCGCTTGTCTCGTTTACAGAAATATGTGCAAAAAAATCTATTTCCTTTAGATGAAGTAATAGATAATGTTAAAGAGGAAACAAAAGATTTAGACATTGGAGATCTCCAGGTTGCTCAAAAAGTTGTAATGGAAAAAATCACACAATCTGTGGAAAGTGTTTGTGAAAAAACTTATTCCACAAAATGGGAAACAAGTGATCTTATTACTTTTGATAACAAAGATAAGTATGCAAGAATCAGTAAAAACAATACTGGTAGAAAAATTCGCTTTGAATTCAATAGGATAAATGCGGGTTTTATTAAGGAACTAGAGGAGTTCATAAAAGAAAAATTAAAAGTATCAGAATAAATATTGAACTGCATCTTTATGATGCAGTTCATATGATTTATATTTTTAATTTCTTGTTATATTAATATGGGGTGTGCGCAGGTTCAGACATATAAGGTCTTAGTTCTATATGAACAGAAGCGCCATTCCCATCATTTACTACGTTTAAAGGTGCTTTTCCCGGCAATGACATAGTTGCAACGTCAGGTCCAGAAACAGCAAAATTATTTTCTGCTGAAGGCATTACTGTAAAAATCTTTATAGCAACATTTTCATGTCTAAATAATGAAATCCCAAAAGTAGAACCAGCTTCGGTATTGCTCACGTCCACAACCACAGGGGTTTTTCCTAGATATTCATTAGTTAGTATGTTTTTTACTAATGCCCCTTCCGGGACAGTATAGATACGGTATGGATATGCTAAAGCCGTGTGACAAAAACATATTAAAATAACAATTAATGTTTGTTTCATAGATTATCCTCATTCAAAAATAAAAGATATAACTCTTGAAAATCGTGGTTAGTAATTAGGTCCGCTTTTCCGGGAAAATCGTAACTAACAGAAAATAAAAGCGAAAGCGAATCTTTTCCTTTTGCTTTGGGAGAGATTCTGCTAAAAGCACGGTTAATAAACATAAGTTGATCTTCATTGTTGAAGCAAAGTCCAAGCATTCCAACCGTAGGAACTACGAATGTGCTTACGCTGCCTGGGGGCAAAAGTTGCTTACTACGGGCATTGTAAGCACAACGACTACCACCTAGCGTTAGGCCTGAAAGCTCAATAAAACTTCTGGTTCCATTCTTGGCGACAAGCCAAACATCAGTTCCTGAACTTTCGACACGTAAAGTAACTTTTCCGTCAGTAAAGGCCTCACTTTTATTGTATAGAATAGGGTCAAAACCAACTGTCGGGAGTTCTTCGATTTTACTTTCTACTGACTGACAACCAGTCAGTAATGCAAACAATAAAAGTGTGATAACTTTAATCATCCCGCTTCCTTAGATTGTTTTTGGCGCTCGTTATAAAAGATAATGATTCACCGGGGTAGAGAATTGTTTCTTTCGTCCAATAACCATAACCACCGAGGATATTTTTTCTTTTCTCAATATAAACGGGTTCAGAAAATACTAAATGTTGATATTTAGGAAGAGATAAGATTTCATATTTTCCTTGTCCAACTAAGAGGTAATTCTTCTCTTTAGGATTGATGGTTACTGGATTACCAACACTTTGAGGTATGTTAAGTTTTTTTATATTTAGGTCAGAATAGTCAGGAACGGACACTTGATCATTAGACGTATTTCCGGGAAGAGTAAACCCTTTACCCTGATCCGGTCCAAAGATGGCAATTATATCTTTGTTGTTTCTTGTGATCGAAACGATAGCCTGAAGGGGCGTATTAGCAAGGTCATTTATAAACGATATAGTTAGACTTGATTTTGGCTCGACCCAAACAATGCTTTTTCCGGATGTGCCTTCGCTTAATGCAATTTTTTCATTTAGTAAGATTTTATTTTTGGCAATGATATTATACTCAAGTTTTGGTATCACAATAAAAAGTGATTCTTTATTTGAAACATTCATGATTTCTAAGAAATTGGTTTTGGTCATGCTGGTCTTTAGAACAGGCCTATATTTACCATTTATAAACCACCTTCCGTTTATAAGCTCCGCTTTAGCAGATATAAGTGAATCACTTTTCTGTGCGGCAGAAGAAAAAGCATCTTTTCTATGCTCTTTCTCTTGATGTGGTGCAGCTGCTGCGTGAAGATGCAAAAGTAATGTTGAAATTGAGATAATCTTCCAATTTATCTTCATCTTGTTACCTCAATGTTGTTTTCAATCGAATCGAGTTCTAAAGGATAGGTTTTAAGTGAATAAAACTTGTTTGTTGTTTGTATTAGCTGATGACACAATAAAACTGGATTGTTCTTCATGATTATTTCTACTAATGTAAGTGCTGGTGAGTCAGTTTGCGGTATACCCGGAGCAACTATTACCTGGTCTTCTAATTTTGACATATAGAGTGATCCAGTATTTATATGCAAACAATTACCGATCAGTACTGGAAGATTGTTTTGAGTACGACCATGGGCTTTTCGAATGCTGTTTACAGGATTCCTACCTAGGACCATAAGGTTGACGTCATTTATCATCATTGGTATTACGGCATGGTCCATACCGAATAGAAACTGGCTCTGAAAAATATTCACATTGGCATAGTTGAATGCTTGAAGCGCATTATAAGTATCAGTGAATGATGTGCGGATAGGGGCGTAATCAGAAGGGCAAACCCCAATTTTTATATCGCCTTTTAGTAAAATCTGCATCATCGTACCAAGCTGGGTATTAAGAAGTTTTTTTACCTCTTCCTCTAAATAGTAACGATTCACAGCTTTATGCCACTTTCCGCCCATTACACACCATCTCTCATTGAGGTATGTGCTGGGGTAAAATGTTCTCCGGTCTTTGTTTAATGGTAACAATTTTTTTAACATTTCTTCTCCGGCTCCGGCAGCTGAGAAATGCCTCACAAAACGTCCATCGAAAAAGCCACTGTTTATCGCCTTCATCAATTCTATGGGTTCCGGCCCATAGTCAAACAAATTTCCAGTAGAGAAAATTACTATCTCTTCTTCTGGCTTTGTAACTGATTGGATCAAGTTGCACAGCGCAGAGTAATGTCCATGAGGATCTGCCAGAAAGAAAATCCTTCCGGAGAAGTTTGTAAGGTCTATAGTTTGGACGTGCTCAGCTGCCATAAATTCCTCTACGTATGTTTACATCGATGATACGGTATTTCGAACTATGATTTTTTTACAAAAAGGCGTCATTTTGGATTCTAAGCCTAAGGACCTTTGTTACTTACAGGTAAAGGCCCCAGTCCTGGCTCTCAAACAGTTCATACTTAGGATGCAAAGTAACTTTCTGATTATAATTGGCTCCTTTATAAACATGGTTAATACATGAATACAGGAAATTTAACGGTAAGGTATTTAAAATGGAAGGATGCTGAAATAACATAGACTTACGTATTTTTTTAATAGTGTTAATGTTGATAATAGGTCACCATTAATGTATAAAGTTAATATCTAATATGGTCCTATTAATAAAAGAGAGTTTTTATGGCTGAACTATTAAAATCTGAAAGTCCTGTTTCACCATCAGTGCAGGATATCACTGAAGCTTTAAAAATCGTTGTCGATGATGGAAGTAAAGCTGCAAAACTGGTTTGTCTTAATGAAAGAAACGAATTAGTTCCCTTGCTTACACAAAATAGTTTTGTTCCAGATTTCCGTGTTCGCCATGAGGGTCTCAATCCTTTTAACTATCTTATTGATGGGCTGGAAAGGTTTTCGCATCACAGCGAATCTAGTAACTCACTGGAATCGACTGATGTATCTCACCAATACGATGAAATTAGCCGGTTAAATGTTCACCATGCACTTCATGCTTCTGGTTTAGTTCCTCAGGATGTTCACCTCTTTGTTACTTTACCACTTAGCCAGTTCTATACTGCTTTAGGGGAAACGAATATTGAAAATATTCAGAGAAAAAAAGATAATCTGATGAAACCAGTAGAGCGTTATCTTGACGGTAAACGCTATTCTTTTAACGTTTTGTCTGTGACTGTTTTCCCTGAATCTTTACCAGCTGTGACCCGGGCAGATGAAATTGAGGATATTGCTTCATTTGAATCAAGTTTGGTAATTGATCTTGGTGGTACTACTCTTGATGTTGCAAGTATTACTGGGCAATTAGAACAGATTTCGAAAGTAAAAGGTTTTGACCGTATTGGTTGTTCTATTGTTTACGATGAGATCAGCAGGTATCTTGAATCTGAGAAACTGAATACGAGTAATGCTTACATTCATCATCTTGTTGATAATCGTCATGATAAATCAGCTTTGAAGGTTGCAGAGGACAAGCGTGACGGTGTTTTTGATGCGGTAAACTCTGCGGTACAGAAGTTGCAAAGTAAAGTAATCAGAGCGGTTACACAAGTCGAAGAGAGGCCTCATAATGTTTTCCTTGTTGGGGGAGGTTCATATCTCATCGAAACAGCTATTCGTAAACATTTTGAAACGGCTAAAGTTATCATGGTAGACAATCCGCAGTTCGCATTATCTTTGGCAATTGCTGATACTATTTATTCAGAATAATGAGCTAGAGCATGGCTAAAAACCCTATCTCAAATAAGGCAGATAACGACCGGATTCAGATCCGGTCTTTCTGGATATCCGAAAGAAAAGCACCCTATGTTTATAGTTTCTTGAAAAAAACAGAACTTTCTCATAGGGGTGACCAACTGGATTTAATTAGGTCGGCTATTAGTACCGGGTTGGTATTAAATAATTTATTTCCTGACTTGGCAAATTTTATAAATGGTTTAAACGAAAGATTAACACTTGCAGATCTTAATAGGTTTCTGAATGATGGAAATACTATAGATACTGAACCTAAGCCTCCTATTAATGTATTGCTAGAGAATGTCTTAGATCAAAAGTTTAAGGAGTATTTAACACCTCTACAATTAGATAATTCAAAGCAGGATTCTGTTTCTGTAAAAGAAACCTTCCTTGTACAAAAGGAACATGCCTGCTTTGGTGTGAAGATTGAAAATGAGGGAAGCGATACCTCTATACCATCTGAAAGCCCACTTTCTTCAGGTGCATCCAAAATTTCAAAAGAAAAGTCCATTTCCTCTGTGGTGCCAGTGCTAGAAAAAGTATCGGATGAAAATCAAACCGCCTCCATAAGCATAAAATCTAAAGCTAAGGCAAACAAGCGACTAGCGACTTTGGCAAGATAGGTGAGAGACAGTACAATCGACTTCTGAGTTCAACTTGTCTTACCAGTAAAGCCAGCATACTTGCTGGCCTTTTTTTTGTTATAATAAACTCAGGCTTCAGCTGAATCTGTAAAATTACTGTTAATGAAACGGTATTTTAGGTTAATTTGGATGCTGTTACAGGAAGTGCGGATTTTTCCTAAATTTGTAAAAAACCTAAGAATTATCTTAATAAATCTGGTACTTAATTATTATTTTACGTAAAAAGTCTTTGTGGTTTAATGGTTATGTAAGGATTTTTTGATACCCTTATACCCGATGGACCTAAGGTCACTGACAACGATGTTCATGTAGAATCTTCGTTTCTGTAATCCCTTTTGTCCTTGTCCCAAATGATTGATTATTATAATAAAGGCTGATCGAATGCTATCTCGCAACTCACTAATACATGGTTTACGCCGAGACCAGTTAATCGGAGTTCTGACTATTTCAGAGTTTCCGGTAGTTATGGTAGAAAGCCACTTCATTCAGTCTGAGGTTATGGGAATAAAACCCGTAATTTTTAATATTGATGAGCTTCTTGTTTCTATATCCCCAATTTCCTCTCTTAAGTTCGATTGGGAGTGGGCCCCAGTTGATACAATACTCATTGAAGTTATCATTCCACCTGTAGAGTCAGACCTTGTAAGTGCAGAAAATGACTTCCTCCGTGATTCTGGTATTGGCCATATCCAGTGCGAGCCTGGCGGAGCATCAATACGACGTACAGTTACCTTCGTTGGTGGAATAACCGCTGATAACTTACTGTATCAGTTGAGGCTTATGTGCGTAAGCGCGTTAAAACTTTTAGGAGAGGAACTGGGGGATGAAGTCTAAGATTAGATATGTTTTATCTGGTTTTGTTGTGTTATGTGCATTTGCTGGAGTTTATAAAATCCTAAACAATGTTCCGGTTAAACCTGACCTTTTGGACTTCACTGGAAACACATTTAAAAAGACATCACTCTTCCTGCCATGTGATAAAAGCTCGCCTTCTTTAAACATTAAAATTGCTGATAACGAGAAAATCGTGATCAACGGCATCGCTTCAAAAGTAACTTTTGTTGAAAAGGCTGACCCCGTCAAAAGCCCTGGTTTTTGTGATGATCTTGATCTAAACAATTCTCGCCTTGTACATACGGCATCTTACAGCCTGGTGATTTCTGAAACCAAAACAGGATTTACACTATCAAATTTCAAGCATCTTGCCGATGATGAATCATTAGGCGGTATGTGGTTTTATCAAAAGTGACTTTTTATATGGCAACTTCAGACTTCGCTCTTAAAAACCATAATGTTAAAGCATTTGGTCAGGATGCAGCCCTTGTCATTGAGATGAACAATGAAGATGTTAGCTCATCAAAACCTTCACCTTTTTCAAATGAGATTGATAATTATTATCTTACATTGCACGTCGCTCCAAGGAACGCAAAAAAAGATTATGACTGGGGCTCAAACCGTTCTGTACTTCTAAAATTGTCGACGAATGAAGTTATGCAGATGGCATCTGTATTTCTTAGAATCATGCATACTTTAAAGATTGATAAGAGGAAAACCTCACATCATGGCCACGTCGTATACAAAAATATAAGCGTTACCCCAAACGAGAGGGGCGGTTTGTTGTTATCCGCAGGGATAGTTCCAGTCGATAAAGATGGCTTAAAACCCTTCATGCACATGGTCCCCGTCTCACAAATGGATTGCGTTAAAATTGGCCTCTACATACTTGGATATCTTGCTCAAAAAACGCCCTGGGTAAGCTCCGAGTCTATAATTACCGCGCTTCGCTTATCTGAAGCCAAGAATTCAAAATAGCGCATTAACATACGGAATATACGGAAAAATACAGGTTTTTTTAAATGTTATACGAACGGATATTTCTGTTTTTCATCGTAAAGTGAGTTTAATTTTGCTCAGAAAAACAGGTATTCGTCATGAGAAAATCAGGTTTAGGTTTAGCCCTGTTGTTTTCTTTAATTGCTCCGATTAAAGCGGTCTATGCTGAAGCGATTATGATTTCAGGAAAGCTACAGGCTGATCTGCCAGCCGTATCCTTTGACCCGGGGCCGGGCGACTTTGTTGCATACGTTAATTCTAACACTATCACTGCCTCAGGTGCAGGCACAGCCTGTAATGTAACGGTTGATGATCGAGCGACTTCCTCTGTTGATAACCTCGTTTGTTTTTTTGAGTGGTTACCCAATACCTTGGGATTAACTTCTAACGGCTTCACTCTTTCAGGCGTTCCCAACACCACCGGTGATTTAAAACTACCTTACAAGATTTCTTACTTCTCTGGTTCTGAACGGAAAAAAGTTGAAATAGTAAAAGGTGAATATTCAATCAAAAGTGTGGCACCGGTAAAACCAACTATCACCGGTCTTAAATCATCCCTGAACGGATTAGTCTATGACGGCTTTTCTTTCAAATCGTATTTAAAGGATGAAGCGATCAAAGATATCGCTGTTTCTGTTGAACCCCGCAATTATATTCAATACATCTCAATAGGTTCAGGCTCCGCCTGTGAAGTACCTATTGGCGGAACTTCCTGTACCATTGAAGTTGGAAGCATTAAGGCCAGTGATACAGATGAACTTTTGGGTTCACGTGATATCACAATTACAGCAAACTCTAAGAATAATTATTTCGCACCTCCTGAATCCAAAAAGCTTGTTGTTAACTGGGATTATCGGCCTCCTGTAGTAGACCATACACTTTGGAATTTTACCGATGAGGCTAAAACAATCAAAGTAGGTGGCCAGGACATCTATACCGGAGCCAAAACCGTTGCTGTGGCCGTTAAGGTACCCCAGCAAGAAACAGAAGGTGAATGGTGGCTCCCAACAGCTATGTCGCTCACTATGACTCCGGATGGCGTGTTTAAGCCGACGACTAAAGTGACTTTAGATGATGGCACTGAGATTGATTTCAAACAGTCCTGGGCAACCCCTTTACGTAGAACTTTACAGCCGGTAAGTGGACCTCAAAAAGTCGGTGATGAGTACCTCTATATCTTTGACTTAACGGATCTTATAAACGGGTCCTACGCAGCGACTTTTACAGTAGAAAATACGAGCAAAAACTCTTCTACGTACACTGAGCCTGAAAGCAAACTGATGCTGTCTGATAACCCAACGCTTATGGTTCTCAAAGATGGGCAGGTATTAACTAAACGAGCACCCGTATACTTCCTGAACGAGATTATCGTTGCAGCTTTCCAGGGGCAGGCTGGGGTTGCTGACATAAAATCAGTAACAATAGACAACAAAGTAGTTTCGTTAACACCTACAAATTATAAAGGTATTTACTACCTGCCGGTTGGAGACGATTTAGCAGTTAATTCGGATCACGAGATTACTGTGGTGGCTGAAAACCTTTATGGAAAAAACGTAAATTTCAGTACCGTGTTCACTTATCAACCTACTGGATTCACTCTTAAGAATCTGGAAAAAAACGTAACTCTTTACTCGCGCGTACGTCAGTATACGGACCTGCTTAGTCAAACAGCTGGTGATAAATGCACTCTGTTTACCACAGAGGAAAATGCGAATGCTTACCTCGCCTGGTATGGGGAAAAATCAGATGTTACAGCATGCTACCCTCAGTGGAACAATGTCCCTGATGGGTTGGAGTTCTATTTTAAAGGACGTACCCCGGGTCTAACTGGATTCTTTAATAAAACAGGTGAGAATCTGCTCGACTATCAAGTCTATATGATTAACGGGAAGGGCTCTAAAGCGGTTTCCGCAAGGAATCGCCGTACTCTGACCACACAATTACCATACAACCCGATCATCTCTTACAAAAAGAATAAAGTCATAGCAGGCATCAATCCGAACACTGCTCTGGCTTATACGACCGGGGGGGAGGCCGCTCGAATATTAGCGAAGGTGGTACCAGCTGACGTTACGATGATCGTCTCTCAAAACGGCTCTGAGGCTGTCAAAACGTCATTTAAAAATCGTTCCTCAAACAACGATGCAACGACCTTTGTACAAAGGGTCAAGGTTGCTGCTGCACCATTGTGGACAAAGAACGTCTTTGACATAGCTGTAGAATACTCAAAGGATCCAGAATTAAGAACTACAGACACCCTCAACGTATATACGGTGCCTGATTTCAATATTCGAGCATCGATGGAAGTGGATGACAAAAAAACAGCCACATCTCTTGAAGTGCCCTTAAAGGTAACAGTGGGGCGTTATAACAACTCCACACGTAAAAGTGCATTTGACCGTAAAACAATGGGAGAATGGGACGTCACGATATACTCTCAAAAAAGTGTATACGGCAAAGATCCAGAAACAGGCCGTTATAAAACTACATACGAAAGAACTGCGCTGACTGAAGCATTGCCGGTCAATGATGCGGGCATTGTCGAAACCAAGATTAAAATTGAAAATATGGATCTGGGTAATATGCGTCTGGTTGGTGTGGCTAAGGTCAGATCGCCATTCTCTGATTTTGAAATGAAACGTGAGACCAGTGCTGTAGGCATTCGAATCTATAAAGGTGAGGAACTGGAGGGTAACCTGTCGAAAAGCCTTATTATCGGAAGGATCCCACTTAGTACTCTGGTAAGCTTCAAATCTGCCAGTACGGCTAACTCTGATGCACTCGCCCCCACCGAATGGCAGCAGTCCTCTGATAATGGTCAAACCTGGACCATGCTTTCCGACATGACCGGAAAGAGAAGTGTAAGTATCAAAAAGACAGAAGTAGGAAAGTGGCTTTATAGGGCAAAAATGACTAATAAATTCACATCCAAGATTTCCTACACAGATGCCTTAACGGTAGTTACCTACAAGCAGCCTAAGCTCAGTATAGATGTTACAGACATTCTTCAGGGCTCAGATATACCTGTAACCCTGCTTGATAACGATGAACCTATACCAGCAGGCACCGCTGAGGTTCTCTGGTCAGAGGATAAAGTCAACTGGGTGCAGGGAGATACAACTTACACTGTGGCTTCAGCTGATACCCTACCGTCTACGATTTATGCCCGGATGCGTTACCTTGATTCCGATGAACTGGCAGAGGAGTCTTCATGGAAGGAAACGTCTGCTCGGTTGGCAGCCGCAAAACCCAAGCGCCTTTCTGTCTCGGTAACGGGGGTTTCAAAGGTAGAGGTTGGTCAAAAAGTTACTTTGGAAGGTAAGTTCACGAACCCTAACAGTAAGTACCAGAATGGTAATAACGTAGTTGAAGAATGGAAAACACCGGATGGCCAGACATTTAAGGGCTCTTCACTGTCTGTTACCCTTACTGAGCAAATGTTGGATAAACAGGGATATGCTGCTTTTGAATACAGTGCATGGTTAGCGGACAATAAGGAGAATACGGTTTCTACCCGTAGAGTTTCTGTCAAATCGTGGGTTTATAAATTTCCCGAGATGAAAATAAGCTCCAAACTTAAATACGACATGGCACCGACCACCCTACGCGTTGCGTTGAGCGGTATTAAGGATGGAGACTATCCTGGTGTTACTTATTCCCGTGAATGGATCTACGACAAAGAGAATCTGGTAATCACTAAAGATGAAGGTGACACCAAAGAATTTACAATTGAAAATCCTGGCAAATATACATTGATGGTTGTTTTCAAAGATAACCGAAACAATGAACAGCGTATCGAAAATACCTTTGTTGTCGATGAACAAACGCCAATGAACGTTGAGATGACACCCAAGTTCTCTAACAAATATATGAGAGCTCCACTCGATGTAACCTTAAGGTCAAACATCAAGCTATCTCATTCGGCGGACTCGATAGATACGGTCACATACAAGGTGAACGGTGAAGTAATACCCAGCGGCAAAAATTATTGGGCTCAACTGATCTCGGGTTTAAAAGAAAAGAAATACGAGATTACAATTGATGTTGTTAGTAAACTTGGACAGAGAGGTTCAGCATCTGTTGAGTTTGATGTCGTTAAAAACGCAGTGCCTAATTGTACATTGAGCTACACGGAAACCAACCTAAGCTGGAGCTTTACCAATAAATGTGATGATACTGATGGAAAAATGGTTAGATATGAATGGTTCATCAACGGCGAATTAAGGAACGTTTTCGGTAGTACGGCTACACTTTCTAAAAACCTTAACCGTGGTAAGCAGGACATAAAAGTAATTGCTTATGATGATAGTGGAGACTTTGCAACACAGCACGTGACAGTTTTCGGACCGGCTGAAGAGGCAAGTAAGTCTGAAAACACTGTATCAATACCAAGCAGTGAGTAGTTAATTTTTAAATATAAAGCCGGGACATTATGTCCCGGCTTTTTTATACCCAATAATTGGACCTTTGAAAAATTAATGTCGGAAAGTAACTTTGCTCCAAAGGCATCTTTCATGGCCGCTAACAAAGCTGCGTATACATGCTGAGGAATTAACATTCTTATAGGTGAATATTAGGTTAGTTTGCAGACTTCCGAGCGTTGAAAAACATGGATAATAGTTACTTGGATAGAGGTGCATCTGCCTAGTAAAAATATTCTTCAGTGCCAGTGAGAAAAATATGAGCGACTACATACCTAAAAAGAGAGGGCTGCTTATACTGGATTGGTATGTCCCCCTTAATATTTTATTGCTGATTCTCGTTATGTGTGTCTTTTTCACCCGTTATACATTTGGATACGGTTTATTGAATGGGTGCCTGCCTGCTGATTTTTATATGATTGATCATTCGGATAAAAGTATTAAAACTGGTGAACTCATAGCATTTAACATGCCGAAATCGGTACGTTTTATCCCAGAAAATGAACGAGTCATAAAAATTGTTGCCGGTGTGGGCGGTGACAAACTTAAAGTAACAATGGATGGGGTTTATAACGGGGACAAATTTTTTGAAGCTAATGCACGTCGTATTTCGAAGAAATACAATATTCCGTCCATTTTGATTGAAAAAGAATTGATAATTCCTGAAGGCGAAGTTTTCCTAATTGGGCAAACCGATCACTCATGGGATTCCCGTTTTTGGGGAACAGTAAAGCTGAATTCAGTAATTGGGAAAACATATGCGATCTTTTAATGTAAATAAAAAATATTTACCAATACTTCCTGGACTTGCGTTATGTGCAGTTTTAAGTAATACAAATGCAAGCACTGAGTATCAACATGATGCTGACCTAATCGCTCAGCAAGCAAAAGGGCTTGGGGCACAGGCTAAAGGTGCACAGCAGCCAGATGGGGCTCTTAGCCTTGATGCTACGCTAAAATCACCAGATGTGCAGAAGTACATAGCGCAAGCTGAAGCACTCCAAAAAAACCAGGACCTGAGCAAGCAAATAAACCGTGGTTACGTCCCCGGTATGAATGCGGATAGTGTTCAAGCAGTTATAGACCATACCCAGGCTATCAGGGCCCAAAGTAATAACTCTGAAGCTGTCAACGATATAATTAGAAGACGTGATGAAATTCAAGAAAACGCCAGCCTTAATGAAGCGGCTCTGAAAGCTGTGGAAAATAAGCCGGAAGTCATGCGAGGACAATCTAAAAATATCGAAAAATTGTTTGGTTCCTCGGGCATCACAGCTGCTGACTTCGAAAGAAAAATGGATAGCACACGTGAAGAAGCACTATCAACTGAAAATGGAATAACGATCTTTGCTTCATTTAGCTTGCCGGATTATGTACTGGAAGACCTTCTACGTACGGCCTCAGAGCATAAAGCTCGTGTAGTTTTCAATGGTCTAAAGAAAGGAACTACTCGGCTACCAGAGACACAGGCAGCAATAAACCAAATGATTGTCAAAGGAAAATTTGAATCTCCTTTGATTACAATTGATCCTGATAGCTTCAGTCAGTATCAAGTAACTCAAGTACCGACAATTATTTCTAGGGAGCAAGCTCGTTTTGCAAAAATGGTAGGCTCCTTCAACGTTGAGTTTTTTCAGCGAGAACTTGCTAAAAAACCCGATCAGGATATTTTCCCGGTTGCTGGTACCACTTATCCCGTTGAAGAAAAGAGCATCATTAAAGAACTGGAAGAACGTGCACAAAAATATGACTGGGAAGGTGCAAAAAAAAGGGCCGTTTCTGACACATGGAAAAATCAATGGATGGTCGACCTCCCTCCTGCCCAGGAACACAAAGAATTTTTAATTGACCCTACAGTGAGGGTCACTCAGGACGTAAAAGATAAGCAGGGCCGTGTAATAGCTTCCGCCGGTGAGTTGATTAATCCACTTTCGAGATTTCCTCAAAACCTGACGATGATAATTTTCGATCCACTCAATCCGGGCCAGCTGGTATGGGCTGAGCAGCAGTATCGACAACGTCTGGGTAGTGGAAAAGTAATGCCAATGTTTACCCGTATCCAAAAAGATAATGGATGGGATCACCTAAATGATTTACGTGAAAAATTTAACGGTAAGGTGTTTAAAGTTAACGAACAGATTATCTCACGCTTTCAGATTAAAAACACACCTGCGCTTATAACTACTGACCAAGATAAATTCCGGATCACCCTGTTTAGCGAGGCAGAAGTCCGTGGTATCGGAGCCCCAAATCTTTCAGAGGAAAAATAAGATGAAACTCGGATTTATTATAGGCGCTCTCTTTGCAACATGGCTGACGCTAAATTATCCGGACCAGATGAGAAGTTATTTTACCAAAGCCGTCGACTATATCGAAAGTGTTGCAACATTTATTACATCCAAGTGAGCATGATGGTGAAAAAATTCAAAAAGTTACTTTTAGAGTTCATTGTAGCAGTTATGCTTTCGCTTTCTATACCGGGTATGGCTATGGCAGCAGATGCTGGAGTCCCTGGGGCTATGTGTCAGTCAGCTGGAGTGTGGCAGGGCTTGATTAAGAATATCTGTTGGAGCTGCATTTTTCCCATGAGGATAATGGGCATAGGGGCAGCTCCAGAAGGCGCTGCTCCTTCACGTCCGGGTTGCTACTGCACAGATCAGAACGGCGTACCGGAAATAGGTTGGCAATTGAGCTTCTTTCAGCCGGTGAAGATTGTAGAAGTTGTAAAGAGCCCCTGGTGCAGCCCCTTTCTTGAAGGCACGATGCTTCAAAAATCGCAGTTTGATATTGGTAAAAGCAACACAAATCAGCCAATGACAGCAACTGAAGCCGGATTTTACGATGTTCATCTTTGGGAGTTCCCAATCATGACAATGCTCAAATTACTGATTATTGGCGAGTGCACTGCTGAACCCTATATAGATGCCAGCCTGACCTATATAAGCGAAGTGGACCCTATGTGGGAAAGTGATCTGCTTACACTCGTCCTGAATCCAGAGGCAGTAGTTTTTGCAAACCCAATTGCCTCAATGGTGTGCGCTGCTGACTGTGTAGCAGTAACAGCAGGAAAGGATAATCTCGCTGCATACTTTTGTGCCGGATGCGATGGCAACCTTTATCCATTAACCGGCCACATTTACGCAAATGATGACGCTGTAAGGACGAGTTCACTGATAACCCAGCGTCTTCTGACTAAACTACATCGCCAGGGAATGCTGATGCGAACGATGGGAGCAGACGCAATGTGTGAGAAAACGTGGGAATACTTTACACCTCGTTCCCAGTATCGGCTTTCAATGCTTTTCCCAACTCCTGAGGCGAAAGGGCCGGATTGCTGTCATCGTCTTGGTGATTCGGTACATGACTGGTCAACCCTTAAAGGTGGGCGCAAAAAAATAGGCAATGATAATTATGTCTATATGTTGTGGCGTTACAATGACTGTTGCGTCAGATATATACCAGGCGCTTGATTTCTAAGGGTAAAAATAATGAAACTTAGAAAAACGATAGCTTCAACTATTATTGCATCAATGATTGCCAATACTATGAGTTGGGCTTTTTATATCTCTCTCATAAATATGGTAATGACTCCTCGTATTTATGCGGCAGACGCTATATTTGACCAGCTCGAAAGTAACTTTAATCTTGCTAATCCTAACGCAAATCGCAATGCGACAACCAGTGCTCAGGACATTGTTGAGAAGTACAAGAATGCGGATTCAGGCGAGAATGTCAGTGGGAAGATCACCGAGAAATACGTGGGTAAAGCCGAATCCGCTAATCTTAATCTCGGAAAGTATGGGGCAGGGAACTCAAATGAAAGTGTCATGAAAAATGCCGCATCCGATGGAAAGTCCATTGGTAGCGCCGTACAACTGCCGAGTATGTCTGGAGGGACAATCAATTCAAACTATACCAAGGAAGGGGCAAAGCTGCTCTCTCGGGATGCTAATGGCAACATTGGTATAAGCAGTAATCCCAATACTACTCCTGGAACCAAAACAAATACCGGAGAGATTTTCAGCTCAGAGCAAAAGCACAGCGATATTAAGTTCAATGCCGCAGATCGTTATGGGGATGAGGATGGCTTTGTAAACGATATAAAGAATCGGAAAAGCCAGTTATTTGATGCTCAAAGTTATGATGGCGTTGCCTACCGCACCCTCGTAAATGCTAACAAGGACAACCCGGCATCATCTATAAAGCCTAACGATCCCATGTTTACTGCGGGGAGAAATGAGATAACAAATGCTGTTGCTGGTACTGGAAACTGGCTTCAGAACTGTAATGTTGAGACCTCTAAAAAAACAGTAACCACACACTATCCTGATTACAAAGAGTTCTACTGTAACTCGCCTAAGCAAGATAACTTCAGCAGCTGCACGATAACCCGTGATTTTTCAGTCCCTGTTTACATTTCAGGCGGAAACGGAGACATGTCGATGTGCGGCGATAATTGTGTGCGTATATGGTTTGGTCGCCGTGATGACAACTACTGGAGTGACGGGGTATATGATAACGAACTGACATTAAAATTCCATCCGGATGCAAAATTGGCCTCAGCAAAGATTGTTAACGCGGAGTGGGATGACCACATGCGGGTAACACTTGATGGCACGCAGATTTTTGCTCACATAGATGGTGCATATCGAGAAAGTGACTATCCGGCTCCTAAGGGATCTTGGGAGTTAAAAAAATCGTGGAAACTCGACAAGGTTTACGATGTGACTGATAAGGTCAGAAAATCGGTGTATGAGGAGCCTGATCGAGAAGTGACAATGGCATCCAGAGTATGGGTTGGTGGGAAGGGTGAAGGGTATTTTGAGGTTGAGCTGACTTTTGAAAATATGAAGCTCGAAGATAAGCACGTCCAGGAACCAGCTGGTTGTTACGATGCTGTACAAGCTCCGAATACATTCTGCCGTTTCGATCGGTTTAAAGATATGGATGTTGGCACAAAACGGCTTCCGGAAAGCGTGCTTTCATTGGCAAAGCCTCTGTATGAAGGTGATAAAGGATTTCTTACCTGGAAGACAAACCTTGAAGGCTACTTTTGTGATCCATTGGCCAAAGACAAAATTTGCTCTTATGACGCTAGTGGAAAAATTATGAAAGACGCTAATGGAAAGGACCTCTGTTACAACTATGAAGAAATAAAGAGTATGCCTGATGCATGTAGTGCTTATAAAAATGATGCAGCATGTGTACTCGATAAACAAACATGTGCAGAGGGTTGGTTCGATGAGGGCACTAACAGTTGCTACATGTATGAACAGAAATACACCTGTGACAGAGGGAAGGATGTAGTTCGGGAGGTTGAATCTTCTACAAATGCCTGTGTTGGCATGATCCCATGTTCAGGTGGAACATGCGAAACTGGGCCAAAGGAAGAGAACAACGATTTTGGAAAAGTTGCGGCTTATTCAAACATGGTTCAGTACATGCAGGGCGAAGCCAAATGCGAAGACCCTAACGATGCCAATTCATGTTCCGTCTTTGAAGGAAAACCTGAATGGTGTGGTCGTTCAGTAGGCTTTGTAAATGGCCTGGCAAAGACGGACTGCTGCGAAGCACCACAGGGAACCGCAGGAGCACTTGAAGGTATCATGCTTGCCGGATCTATGATCAGAAACACAAACTGGACCAGAGTTAATGCTCAGCTAATAAAATGGACCGGCGGTGATACAGGTACATGGGCTTCTATGTCTAATGCGGTCGGAGAGTGGACTGCATCAGCTGGTAAAACAGTAGGGCAAATGTGGAACAACGTCACGAGCTCCTTAACGAGCGTATATGAAAACGTCGCTGGTAATCTAAGCAGGGCAGTTGGGTCTTCCGCAACTTCTGGAGGGGCAGGAGGTGCTGGCCAGTTGGCACAGGAAACAATGTCCAGCTTCGGTATAGGTCAGCTTAAGCAGATGGCAATGAAGAAAGCCTACGAATTGCTACCAGATACAGTTCGTGACTTTGTCTTTAAGAACGTTGCTACTACCGGAGGAGAGGTTGTCTTCTCGGCTGCGGTTCAAAACTTTATGCTTGCATTAAACGTGATCGGTTGGATTTATACAGCCTATCAGGTCACTAAAATGCTTTTAGAAATGTTGGTAGCATGCGACCAGAAAGAGATGGAAGCTTCTATTCATAAGAATCAAAAATCCTGTTTTACATTAGATACGGAACGATGCGTCAAATATCTGAATGTTGGTTTCACAAAGAAATGCGTTAAAAAAGCAACAGACATGTGCTGTTATAATTCCATGTTGTCACGCGTTATTATGCAACAAGCTTATCCGCAATTAGGAATAGACCCTGTCGCCTCTAATTGCGTGGGGCTATCAATAAAGCAAATACAGCAACTGGATTTCGATAAAATTGATCTGACGGAGTGGATTAATGATGCAGTTCAGGTAGGAGAAGTTCCTGATCAATATTCAAAATTCTCCGAAGAATCAATTGTGGAAAACTTACCATTCCAGAATGAGAACTATCAACTTCCATCAGAACGTACCAAGGAAGCAATGGGCGGTGAAGAAAATATGATAAAGGCCAGACAAGAAAATGCTCAGGCTATAAAAGAGGAAAATGTAGATTGTAGCTATTTACCTCGACCGGCCATATGTGAGGTAGGTTCAACTACGCTGGATCCGGTTACGGGCAAGCAGTTGCCGAAATATTGAAGAAGGGGCCGTTAGGCCCCTTTTTTAATTACTTGGCTTTCAATGTTTTTTCTGGGAAGCCTTTTTTACCGTATTCACCGGTAAAGAGGTAATAATCTTTTCCGTTGATGGAGGCTGCAACACCCCCTGGAGTTGTTGTATTTGGGCTATCAGAACGGAAAATGATACCCGAAAAATCAGCGCTTGTTTCGTTTCCTTTAAATGGGATGAACACATAACGAATTACAGCGTAATCACCAGCGGGAAGGTTTAGCTCAGGAATTTCGGTTCCTGTTGCGGGGCGAATCGCCTGAAAGCTGTACATTGAATCTGTAGGGAAAACATCAGCATCAGGCTTAGAGGGCAGATCACAGGTACTCCATTTATTGACGACTGCCATATCAATTTTACATGTGGCCAGAGCTGCTTTCTGTTTTTCAGGGTTGTATCCAAATGAGGCCTGAGTTGCTTTTGTATGCTCAAAAACATACTTAGCTCCCTCACGTACCAAACTTTCATCATTGTAAGGCAATTTTTTTGGATTGGGGACGAACACTAGGTATTGATTGACCTGGATGTATTCGGCGTCAGAAGAACTGTACAAAGAGCTGAGGCTCATGATCCCAAAACCTTTTAGACCGCCTGTTACGTAGCCCATCGAACTATTGATGAGATACTTAGAAAGAAAGTTGTCGGCATCCCCTCCAGGAGTAACCTCTTGCTCCTTAAAATTAACGTCGAAACCAGCAAACGAATAGGCATTCTTGGCGACAGAATCATTTGCATTAGCATGCCAGTACTGGCCGTGACTGTACGCATTCAGAGCGGTGCCTGGCGTAGTGCCGGTGTCACCGGCACAACCCGATAGGGAAAAACCAATGACGACAGAAGAGACCAGAGATACTAAACGTAAAAGTTTCATTTAAAGCCCTTTTTGTAATGTCTTTTGGAGATGGAACCATTATTCCATAGTCACGCGTTTCACAAACAACCTGATTGCATAAAAAAGGAAAAAAAGTGATTTCCAGTAGAACCAGCAGTACACAAGAAAAGCGCTTTTATAAAAATGTATAATTATTAAAACGAAGTAATGAGGTTGAAATGGGTAAGCCAACAGAAGAGCAAAGACCTGTTATCGAGAATGCTAGCGCAAACAATATGGTGATAGCAGCGCCTGGATCAGGCAAATCGTTCACCATGATAGAAGCGGTTATATCGATTCTCAAAAAGTATCCATATGCAAGAATCGGGATGGTGACCTTTACTCGCGCTGCAACAAACGCACTTGCAGCAAAGTTACAAAAGCGATTGAGCAAGAAGGATCTTGACCGGGTGCTGGTGGATACTTTTCACGGACTCGTTAAGAAGCAACTGGACATGATTCGCTGGCCGGGAAAGATGTTGATAGGGCCAGCACAGAGATCTGTCATTCACCGGGCTTTGAAAGAATCCGGTGTAACGATGAAGTTTGCTGAAGCTGAATTCGTTATTGATGCTATCGGCAGAGAAATGGATACGGATGTGATTTCAGTTCGGCATAACAGACAACAGATCCATTTGTTTAATACCTATCAGGCGTTATGCCAGAAAGACCATGTGGCGGACCTCAATGCTCTTTCAAAATTTGTTGTCGGTCAAATGCATTCGGGAAAAATGCGCACGTTAGATTTGACACATTTGATAGTAGACGAAGTTCAGGATACTGACTCTATACAATTCTCATGGATAGCATTGCATACAAGAGCTGGAGTCTATACGAGTATAGTTGGAGACGATGATCAGGCCATCTACTCCTTCAGATCCTCAGGAGGAGTCAAAATATTTCAACAGTTTGAAAAACACTTCAGACCTAACATATTTTACTTAAACACATGCTTTAGGTGTGAACCTGAAATTTTAGAGGTGGCCGGAGCACTGATAGGAAAGAATGTTTACCGTTATGCCAAAGAGTTACGCTCGGCAAAAAAGGGAGGGGGAAAGGTCACTTTTCGTTCATATGTAGATATGGAGGAACAGATACAGGGTATTTTAAGCCTTATAAATCAGGATCCACATGGATGGGCAATTCTAAGCCGCAATAATGCTCACTTGGATGAGCTAGAAAGTTTGATCGAACAGCCAGTAATTCGTTACGGAGGTAAATCATTCTGGGATGAAAAAGAAACAAGCGATGTGTTAAGCCTTATGGCCTTTTTCCGACAATCAAATGATCATCGCTTAATGAAGAGAGTATTGGCATTGTTTGGAGAACAGGAATCAGTTTTGGATGAAGTGGCATTGAGTATGAGAGGAAGAAAAGTTACTTTTGGCGACCTTGCCATCCCGGAGGACAGTTCTCTCGAAACAAAAACATTACATTCAAACTTCGTGCGCTTTACCCAGGAAAGTTCTGATAAAGTTGAGATAGCAAAACGTTTCGCCAACCTTACGAAATGGATGGAATCGTCGTCAATCAAGATGAGGAGTAATAAAGGTACAGCAACCTTAACAAAAATTGCTTTAGACACTTGTAAACAGTGGGCAGAAAAGACTGGTTGGATGAATATGATAAATCGTGCTGCTGCAATGTCATTAGGCCCTAGGAAGAAGGACGAGGAATACAGCCCAGAGAAAGTAGTCCTATCAACCTTGCATGGTTCAAAGGGTCTTGAGTGGAATAAAGTAATAATAATGAGTTGTAATGCGGATCAGATACCAAGTAAAAGATCAGTTGGGGAGGAGGCAATAGAAGAAGAAAGACGTTTGCTTTATGTTGGATTTACGCGTGCAGAAAAGCAACTTTTTGTAATGTGGTATGGTGATCCTTCTTTCTTTTTAAGAGAATGCAGTGAAGAAAAGATAAAAGAAGCAGCTAATATTCGAATTTCTCCACTTTATACAGAATAATTCGATATGGGCATTTACTTATGCTTAAAGCTATAGTATAAAAACAATGAGCTTAAATATCAGCTCCCAAATTTGAGTAACTTTGCTTAAAGTTACTTTCGCGTTAAGCGTTGATTTAGCCGTGAAAAGCGGCCAGCTTAAACAAGCTGTAAGACACCACCGGCAAAATGTCACCTTTGTCGCTGGTGCACTTCCCATGCCTGCAAAAGGCAATCTGAATTTACCAAACCGTAACTAATTTAGCTCCTCCTGGGGCTATTTTTGTTGCGTACTTCTAATGCCAGATAGTATAAATCAGGCGGTTCATAGCTTACGGGAGATGAATGACAGGCTTTGCCTTCGTGTTGAAACGAAAATTTGTTTCTTCCTTCTTACTATATATAGGTGACCCCAAATGTCTAAAAATAAAGCTCGCAGTAAAGCCCTTCATCAAACCTTTAGTGAAATTATTCCAGAGATGGATAAGGCGCTAAACAAACAGCTCTTAGAAGTTCTGATGAAATATACAGAACGTGATAATGAACTGATTGTTATTTTGAATGAGGACGGCCCAAATATCATTGAACTTAAGTCTCTTAAGCCTGTGTCTTTGTTGGCCGAAAAGCTTTCTGCTTATTCAAGCTATTATCATGTGGATGTTGTGGAGCTCGTGGTCAAGAAAATTGATTTCGAAGGAGCTTATAAGCTTCTTAAAGCTTCCCCAGATGTACCACTTTTTAAAAGCTTAACTGAACTGGATAAATATCTTGTTGAGGAGTTTGAAAAATACGGATTAAATTCATTTCTTGACGTGGATAATCTGGATTACTCACTTGAAAAAGCCAGTGAACTCAAAAATGAGCAGTTAATAAATTGGGTTTCGGACATCATTTGCAAACGTGAAAAATTAACTTTACGTAAGCGTTTTGATGTCGCAGTAAAGGCCCACTACGAAAATGTAGAAAAAATGTATGATACCATTCGTCCGTTAATGAAAAAACTGGGTTTCCCAGAAGATCTCATGACGCACACCTTTAGTGAGTTAAGCGTTTTTGAAACTAAAGGATGGGACCATGCAATAAAATCGAAAATTGAGACTCTCGCTAAGCGTGAAACTCAATATTTAGATGATGCGGCTAAAGCAGAGAATCGACGTCTTGTAACAGAGAAGTTGGAGAACTCTTTAGCGATTGCACCAACTAAACCAACAAGAAATTGGTTACATATTGCCGGAATTGCCTGTTTGGTAGTCTGCACGTTCATGTATGTAACTAATAAATTTATTTAATCCTGTTAAGGGGGAACCCTAACGGGGCTTCTCTTTGAACAAATCGAGGAGCGGAAAATGTCATATCTTGAATATATCAATGAAGTAAAAGTGTCCGGGATAGTTATCAGTGCTGTGGAGAAAAAAATGACTGACCAGAGTATAGGTTTGTTAATAAAGCTCAAAAATAGGATGAAGACAGAAGTTGATGGTGAAATCACTGAGAGAGAATTTTCAGTTCAAATCAAGGTGTCGCCTGAAATGTATTCAACCTGTTTCACTGGTATAAATCAGGGTGATGAGTTGATGGTCTCCGGTTATATTGTTGTCGATACTATTATGATTGAAGGGAGAGAACATCCTCTTGACTACATGAGAGTGGTAGCAACAAGTAAGTTGGCTCACATACCTAAACCTCTAAAAGGTTTTGGACAAAGTAGCTTTAATCAGATCTGACATTAAACCCACCCTAAAGGGGAGAAATCCCTTCATGGGATTTCTCCTTTTGGAGTCCCCATGAAACAAAAATTTAGGGCTACTGCAATAAGTAGTAATCAACTTAGTTTTTTTTCTATATTCGATATAGATGAAGATGAAATAACGCAAATAGTTGATTCACCCAAAGAGCATTTAAATGATGCATACACGTCCGGATTAAACTTTAAATCAGATGAAAGTAACATTTCTGAGATAAATTATGATTCTGAAAGGCGTGAAAATCACCTTTATGAAAAATCCAAATTACTTAAAAATCAGATTTTGCATACAATTAATTTTGCAGCAGAAACAGATTATCTATATTCGGTTGAAGAATATAACCCAGATTTGGGTGGTCTGGTAATAGAATGGACCCCTGAGGATGTGTATGTTGTTTTTCTATCCGCTATGGAAGAGTCTTTGGAAATCATTAAAGAACTAGTGTTGAGGAGAAAGTTATTCTTCAAAGATGACAATGGTAATATCACAGTGAATCCACTTTTAGAAGCTGAAACACGGTGGTATATGTCAAAATCATTTGAATACACTTGTTTATCTCATGGACTTGATGCATGTGAATTTAGAGCGGAATTAAAATCATGGCTCTATTATCATTCGCATCGTTCGATTAGTGAAAACACGAAATTAGCTGAATGCAGGAATGATGATGAAATCATTTTGCATGATTGCAATGACGATATGGGCTGGGACATCTTCTTTGATCAGGATTATTTAATGTCAGAAAAAAAACTGGCTGTTAAATGGACTGACAGGGAAATTATGGATGTTTACATAAAAGCTTTTAAATCCACATTAGAGTTGTTTGACGAGCTTGTTTCATGTGATCTGTTAACTAAACGAAACGCTTTTGGCAAGTTAGAAATAAATCCAATATTCGAAAATCATTTTGAATGGATCATGTCTGAAGCTTTTGAAATAGTGGGAAATCATCTTGGTTATAATGTGCCTCAAATCAGGAAACTGATGGCAACTATTTGCCAAATGAATCTCAAATAAAATGCCACTGGCAAACATCTGCCAGAGGGCGGTGTTTGCATTTTACCGGAGTTAAAAATGTCTAATGCCGCTATGAAGTTAAATGAAACATCTTCTGATGCTTATGAAAAATTAGAAGCTCTTCTTTCCCCGGATGTTATAAAGTTAAAACATTATGTGGATAAAGGTGAGTATCTTTTAGTTCTAGCAAAGGACCTTTTTGGTATTCCAGAAATGGATCCAAAGATGGCTGTGCCTGTTTTCAAAACTAAAACCTCGTATCGAGCTCCGCTGAACAAAGACTACATACCAAATCCCCGAATACTTGAACAAGTGGTTAAACTGCTTATCAGTCCGGATATAGATTTAAGTGTGTGTCTTAAAGGTGAGTCCGGTTCTGGCAAGACTGAAATGGTAATGTACATTAGCCACATGATGAATTGGCCGCTGACAATTAAGCAGATCAACAGCAATATTCGAGTTGATGAGCTTGAAGGTGAGCGCAGTCTTAATGGTGGTAATACAGGTTTTGTACACAGCGATTTGGTAACGGGATTTCGTAATGGTCACCTCATTCTTCTGGATGAAGTGGACAAAATCGATCCTGATACGGCAGCAAAACTTCACATGCCCATTGAACGTAAGCCCTGGTCACTCAGTGCTAATGGTGGTGAGGTTATAACTGCTAATGGCTACACGCGATTTATTGGTACTGCAAACACAAACATGAGTGGAGGCGCTCGCCGGTTCGTTTCTTCTCAACGTCAAGATGCAGCTTTTATAAAGCGGTTCTTGATAGTTGAAATGGAGAAGCCCGACAAAGTTGCTTTAACCAATGTGCTTACTAAACGATATAGCTCTTTGCCTTTTCAGGTCATTGAGAAGTTCGTAAGAGTAGCGATTGCAGTAAATGACTCTGGTACAGAAGACAGTGTGATGGATATTCGTCAATTAGTAGCTTGGGTTGGCACGTCGATGACGTTAAAAACCTTTAGTCTTCTTGACACTTTCAAAATAGCTTTTGCTTCTGCTTTACCTTTACATGTGGTCGATCTTGTTCTTCAAGCTATAGATCTTTCTCTTGGCGAAGACAAGGATAAATCGCTGGAGTATTTCACAGCAAAAAAGTCGAGTTAGATGGGATTTGTTATGAAACCTCTGATATTTGTATCTCAGAGTTATCCCATCTTGAATTTAGTGCGTTTTTAAGTACGGATGGTGCTGCTACCATTGCTATAGCAAAAAACGGAACTAATTTTACTGGACTTATGCAACTGAATAACGACTATTCTTTATTGTTTTATCATGATGGTAAAATAAATATGGAAGGTCTAATTAAAGAAATGGAATTAAAAGGTTATATGTATCAGGGAGCAATGGGCAATGATGATGTTGCCGCTGAGTTTCCCGGTATTCTTTTAATTGCACCAGAGAAGCTTTAATATCAACCCTATCGGGAAATCTTTCCCGTTGGGGAGGGTTTCCCCTTTTTTTTGGAGAAACCCATGACTTTAAATACTTCAATGCTTAACAAAGTATCTGCAAAACAAATCTCTGAGAATTTTGCAAAATCATATCCAGATTTACTGGAAGGTGCAGTTATAACAAAAATTGAAATAAGTGGCTGTCAAGGATCGCGTCGAACCGATAAAATCGATTTGTCTTATGATGGAGATGATATTACGGATCAAAAAAGCGTATCTAAAAGCGAAGTACGTTGGATTGACATAAAAGCCCTTAGCTTCAAAAGTACGATTACCAGCAGAATATCAACCCTTTGCTCACGCTTGTGCATCCGCTATAGCAATATGTGGATTTTACCAGTTTCCAGTATGGAAGAGTTTCTGGAAGGGGCCCAAGAGATTGAACGAGAGTTTCAGGCAGGTATTCAAAACGTTGTAGACAATTATGAGATGCATATTGAGGCTGAAAAAAATAGAAGCCCAAGAATGTCTTCTTTGATTGATCAGTTGAAATTAACTAAAGATGATTTCATAAAATCCTTTAGATTTAATATTGCTCACTTTATTCCTTTTACGCCTATTAGCGTTGAAGGTGATGAAACCCAGGACTACTATCAGGAACAATTGATAACAGATCTGGCAGAAGAAGCAATGAGGGTTTATGAAAAAATTAGTAAAAATAATAATTTGCGCTCAAGTACTATTGACCGACTGAAGCAAATGCAAAATAAGATCATTAGCTTCATGTTTATACATAAAGAGGCGGCAGTACTTGCAGAAGCTATAAAACACATAATGAATAATTTACCTAAAGGTGCCATTTCTGAACCTCGCGACGTTGCGGTGTTACAGCAGTGGTTTTATTTCATGAGTGATGCTTCAATGTTAAAGCGTATTATTTCAGGAGAGCAAAAGGTTACTGACTGGTTGGAATCTATTACCAGATCATTTAATCAAAGCTCACAAACAGAACCGAACGCGCTACAGAACACAGGTATTGAAGCTATTTTAGATTCAACAAATGTGTTTCAGGTTGAACCTGTCGTAGAGAACGATATAAAAAACAGCACGTTTTCAAAGACTGATTCTGTAGCTGAACCTGAGAAATCAGTTTCGCAACAGGAAGACAATGCTGAAAATGGTTTTGATATCGAGCTCAAAGGCTGGTAACTGTTTGCTTTATTAAAAACCCCAGATGGGTACTTCACCATCTGGGTGAGTACCCCTTTTTTATAAAGAGGTATTCTATGAAATTAGATCTTAAATCATCGCCGCGCCATATTAAGCGTTTACAGAATATAGCAAAAGTCATTAGCGGCTTAGGCGATGTAAGAGTTGTAATAGACGACAATACCAAAGGACCGTATTTTGATCCTGTCAATAAAGTTTGTGTTTTACCAAACGGCGATTATAGCGATGATGACTTTGTCAGTCTGATTGAAGGTTTTACCTGTCATGAAGCTGGTCATGGTCGCTATACCGTCAGTGAGGTTTACAGTGACGCCTTTAATAGTGTTCTCATGTCATCTGAAGGGTTTACACGCTTCGATGACGGAATGAATGCAGAGTTTGAGAGCCTCGCTGAGAAACGTAAAGCTTATAGCAGGGCAAAACGTCTTACCGGGCTTATAAATCTGTTCGATGATGTACAGATGGAAGAGAAGGTTGGTAACGATTATCCGGATGCAAAGCGGCGGCTTGCAGCCACTTACGCACTGATGGTTAAAGCCGGAAGGATGACTCCTGATATATCTTCTCGTCCGGAAAATCCTGTCCTATTTATTGAGTGGTATCTGCTTAACTCATTGCGAGTAAAAGTCCTTCAGCAGGTAGGTCACAAAGAAACCCTCGATCCGTTTTTTGACTATGCCCAAAAGATACTTTCTCCAGTAATTTCTGATGTTGAGGAAATTTTTCATGATGCTCTTGGTTGTGAAAATACTCAGGGCTGTGAATCCCTTGCTCGTAAGACCCTGGCTCTTTTAGAGAGACTGCGGGATGAGGCAAAGGAACAACAGCAGCAGACAGAGCAGGAGGAGCAGGAGGCATATGATGAATCCGAGACCGATACCGATACCGAATCAGAAGATAAATCGCTTACGTCGACTGATAGTCGTGAGGATGATTCTGAGGACGATAGTGAAGGTCAGGCAGATACTTCCGATAACGCTGATCTTGCTCAAGAGGGATGTTCTGAGCCTTCAGAACTTGCTGAAGATAACGAGGGAAATAATGAACCCACCGGTGGCAATCCCACGGGTGATAACATTATTGAAGACGATACTGATGCGATTAACCCTTCCGAGAGTGAATCAGATGAAGCCAGTTCGACTAACGTTGAAGATGAAAGTAACTTTTCATCGGCTCAATGGGAGATACTGGCAGATTTGTTGGATGCCTTTCTTAGCAGTGATGAGGATAGCGAAGATTATCACGATGCTTTGGCTAAAGAGATTGAAGGTATTGCATCAAAAGTATCCGATGACGTGAAAGCCGAATTCGGTGCTTCTGAATGGGATATCCCTGATCTCCTTATCGATTTGAATGTTTACAATGAGGCTTTGTCTCTGAGTCATTCAATCGGTAGCGACTTGTCTGTTTTACAGCAGGTTAAAATGCGTGGCCGAAACAAAACTCATGAGCGTGGAATTACCTTCGATGGAAATCGATTAATTCTGTCACAAATGGGAGTTCGTGATGTCTTCAGAGCTCAAAGCGAATCTAAAAATAGAGGGCATGTTGGCCTCGTATTAGTTCGTGATATTTCAGCGTCAATGGCTAATGATGAAAGATATATTCATGCCATTAAGTCAGATCTTGCTTTATCGATGGCCGCTGAAAGTTTGTCAAAAATGCATGTCTCCAATATAGTTTTTCCCTTCAAGGAAAGTGAATTTGAGATTATCAAAACGTTTGATCAAAGCGTTGAGGAATCTCTATCGAAATTCACTCTTGGATGTAAGGGTTATTATACCCCTACGGGATCTGCTTTAATGGCAGCTGTTGATCTGTTACTTGACAGCCAATTCGATAGGAAAATAATTTTTCTTATAACTGATGGTTATCCGAATAAATCGGAATTTACTATCGTCGAAGTTATGGAAAAGGCTAAATGTAATGGAATAGAAATCGTTGGTGTTGGTATTAAGACTGATGAAATAATTGGTTTTGAAACGGACACTTTCGTAACAGTTGATGATACTTCTTTATTGTCTATTGAAGTCAGTAAGCTAGTTCATCAAATACTTTCTTAATAAACTCTACCCAATCGGGGCAAAAAGGCCCCGGTGGGTCTTTTTGCTCCATGAAGGAATAAGGAGCAAAATATGACTCAGATAAAAACTTACCGTGTAGAACATGAAAAAGTCGGTGCGATGCATAAAGTCCGTATTTTCGGACGTGTTGGTGAAGTTATAAGCAATGATAGCCCTCAGGAAAGAATCTTCCGCGAAGTCACTATAGCGGAGGGTAATAGCCAGCAGGCTGCGTTACTTGTAGATAACTACATACAGCGTCTTGAGAATAATGGCTTCACGACTGAAGCATAAATGTTGAGGGCCCCCGGGCCCTCTTTCTTAAATTCTGCGTTGTGGGTTTCTCCCTGTCTTCTGCACCGCAGAAGGCATTGAGAAACTCACAATGCCAGATAAGAGAGATCATCATGACTTATGCATCCCCGGCTCTTCGTCGTAAACCACAGGAAGTATCTGAACACTTTATTAAACTCGTTCATGCTCGAATTGCTGAAGTGTCTGGCTGGAAGTATATATTCGAAAGAATACCTGCTTTCAAAGACGCTTGTGCAAAAGCCCCGAGCCAGGTTCCTTGCCCGTTTACTGGCGCAGGGAAATCGAAGTTTCGTTTCCGACAAAAAGACCTTTATACCGGATGTGCGATCCATAATGACTTTCCGGTAAATGAGTTTTGCGACGGAATTGATGTTCTGGCGAAATATTATGAATTAAGTAAAACGCAGACTTGCAAAAAGATTCTCTCAGATTTTTTCGGGATGGATCTGCATGCTCCGTTAACTGACGCCGACATTGAAAATGAACGACGCTATAAATCAGCAGTTCGTGCCACAGAAACTCTTGACCGAGAGGAAGTGGCAAAGCGAATGCGAAAACTTGATGTGATGTATCACTATACCGGTGAAATAAAGCCTAATACTCCTGTTGCTTTGTACCTCCGTAATCGTGGGATCTCCCGCTTACTGAGTCACTTACCAAAGGATTTAGGCTTTAATAACCGGATCTACTATTGGGATAAAGATAAGCAGAAATCGATTATCTATCCGGGAATGATTGCAATCTATCGTGACACCCGAGGTCGGCCTCTGACTATCCATAGAACATACGTAGACAAAAACGGTGATAAGGCACCTGTAGAAAATCCAAAGCTGATGATGAAGCCTCCTGCCGATATGACAGGTGGCTCAATTCAGTTGTTTGACCCTCACTATGATTCAGGTAGTTCGACCTGGACACTGGGAGTGGCTGAAGGGATCGAGAATGCGCTTTCTGTTGTAGAAGCGACTTCAACACCATGCTGGGCAGCCAGCTCCGCATGGTGCCTTGAAAACGTTACTGTTCCTGATTTTTTACTGCCTCCGCCGGATGTAAAATATATAAACTTTTATATCTGGGCAGATAAGGATATTGCTAACTCACAAGGCACTCGTGCCGGTATCGAAGCTGCTCAGCGACTTCAAAGCCGCATGGTTGAGTTTTTGGCTAAACGATATCCCGCATCAAAGCTGACAATTGAAGTCTTCGAACCAGCACAAGATATTCCTGATGGGAAAAAGGGTATCGACTGGAACGATGTTCTCCAGTTAACAGGGCAGGATGGATTCCCGATTCACTGGGCTCCTGAATGTCTTAATCAGCTGTAACAACGATAACTCCCCCGCATTTTGCGGGGGGGGTTATCTTATCAATATTATTTTTTAAATTGTATTGATAAGATAACCGCTTTCCTTCGTGATAATTACCTGCCTTTAAGGTCTTTTCACGGCTGAGATGCTTGCTCAGTTAAATAAATGTGCGGTACTACTGGCTATGGTCGGTTGTATGACATGGTTATTCCATAAACTATTAAAACCCATAGCGGGAGTATTACCGTTATGGTGATGCTCGTCGTTTTACATCGGAGAGCATTTTAATGAATTTTCAAACTAACGAAGTTTTTAATAAATTTGCTGCTGTTATAAAATCGCGCATCGTCAATGAACCATCGTCATGCTATTTGCTGCATGATAATGAGATAGATATAACGATTTTGAAACATGGCATATTAGAAAATGACAGAAACCTGTTGTACGTAGTTCGTCCTTCAGGAACGTGTTTGTTGCGTTGTGACAAATATTTCTATCCGAAATATTATCTTCGTTGCCGTGGAGATTATAAGTCATTCATATATGTCCATCTTGATCTACATAGTGGTGAAGCTAAAGAAATCACATGGGAGCAAGCAGACGATATGCTGTCTAGTCCAGGAAAACCCCCATTAAAAGGAAATCTTGGACGATTTGAGTATATAAAAGTTGTGGTTGAGGACCTTCGTATTCGAGGTTACGCTGATTATCTTCCTGCGTATAATCTTGATGACCTTCGCCGTTTTGCCTTACAGGACGACCGCCCATCCCTTGTCAGATACATTGACAATGTAATGGCAACGGTCTGATTGGTTGCTAATTGATTTACATATTTTCCCTGATGGCCAACCTGCATCAGGGAGGCCTCAATAACGACTGGAGGCTGTATGAAGTTAGCTACGGACCTGGTAAAAGCTATTTTGATTAGAAATGGTGTTGAACCAGTAAATATAAGCGAATCATCTAAATTATCTTTGAAACAACCACTGACAGAACTTAAATTCAGTTTATATTTGCGAACTGAGCATTTATCTCACTTCCTACCCGGTTATGTTTATTCTATAAAAGAATGTCCACTGTCATATGACATCGGGATCGAAATTCAGAAAATCTTCGAAAGTTTACATTTGTTAAACGAAGAATTTGAATCCCTCGGTTTTGTTTCTGTATGGATAGAAATGCATCAAAGCATTTTTGAACAAAGTCGGTTTAAGAAAAGTAACTTTACTTTTCGGGAGGAAGAGGTCGAGCTTGCTAAAGGGCTTGTTTGTTCTCACAATTCACAAATAAGTAATGCGGCTTATTTCTGGCTTCAGCACTTTGAGGAGTTTATGATTTATGTTCGTAATAAGCTTATCGACCTCTTTCGAGAGGCCTATGACCTGATCCTTGGAATGCAGCAAGTATTTTTCATTCGGGAAAAGGAAGAGCTGTTGAAAACTATAAGTTATGGGGATGACCTGTATGAGGTGAAATTAATGGCGGCTGAGCTTTACTCTATCGAACAGAACTTAAAGTGTTCTGAATCGATAAGTACAAAATCTCAAGCTTCGGCATATATTAACCGCATCCGTGAGTTTGTGCGTTCGGGGTGGAGGCAGGGCTATATAGTCTGCCATCATAAGCGAAGTAATCAAATCTCATCATTGTCATTACCGATGTACTTGAAAGATACGTCAGGCCGAAGTGCTCGAAAGCGAGTAAAACGTCTTATATCTTCTACAGTTTGTGGTAGAAATAAAGATTTAGGTCTTACAGATTTTTAATTAAATTATACCCATGTGGGGATCACACCCCATATGGGAGTGATCCCTTTTTTATTGAGAGAGGATCACATGAAAATTATCGAAAAAATCATTAATGCCTTTTTGGTTGTTCAACATAAAAAAATACAGGTTAAAAACATTACATTTTTAGACAATGGGCAGGGCATGTTCTCTGGTATGTCTTTTGATGCTGATGTTTCACTGGAGTTTATGTATGAATCAGCAAAAGCATATAGTTCTTGTTTCTGTGATATTCCCTTTCCAGGTTTTGAAGATGCAAATCTGGAGGAAATTACGAAATTTCAATTAGATGCTTTGAAGCAAAGAAAGAATCATTCTTTCATTGTTAACCATTTGAGGTTTCCTATAGTTTTAAGGGAAGGGTGCAAAATCGAAAGAGGAGAAGTCTATTCAATTTCGAATTGCACTTATAATAAAGAAAGATTGCAGTATCTTTTTTCTCAGGATATTTACGGTAAGTTGTATAATTCCTTAGAGAAAGAATTAAGCTCGTTTTTCTCATTTATCAATGTTGAGGTGCACGAGTTGTTAAAAGATGCTGTATGCTTTGCATTAAAAATCCTGAATAAGATATCTTTGGATACACCTGAAAGACTTATTAAAGCTTTTAATTATCGTGACTGGTATTGTAGTTACGATGTTGAGCTTTTTAGGAAAGGCTTACCTGGTCATATTCTGGAAGAGCTCATTGCTCCAGATATCTTACTTTCAGACCTTAACGGTTGTAGAAAAATACTTAGAAATGCAAAACGATTTCTAAATGGACATACAAAAACCAATTGTGTTTATATTAAATATGAATGGTGGTTGGGGCCTGTGGATACCTCACACTCAGCTAAGTTGATGTCTGACAAAGAAATTAATAACCGAAGTGACTTGAAGAATTTTTCAAAGGTCTTTTTCAAAGAGTGTTTAAGTTCTGGTAAGTCGGAATATGAAAACCATCTTAGTGAAAAAGAACATGCGCTTCGCTACAATTATTAATTAAAATTATTTTCTCCCATAGGGATTTCTCCCTTTGGGAGAAATCCCTCTATTAAGAGGGTATTTAAATGAATGCGATACAAAAGTTAGTTGAATCTATTCTTGTTAAAATGGGTTTTGTTGGCGCTGTAGTGGAAAATATATATTTGGATTCAAAACCATTTCGGCATATTCGATTTGTGGCTGATATTCCAGTAATATCTTTTCTACCTCATTTGGTGAAATATCTTAAGGGCGCAGACCATCTTTACTGTGGTAACGATGATTTGCATCCTCTTTTCATTTATTTTTCCGAAGCGGCTACATTAAAAGCAGGCCCTGTAAATCTCGCGAACTTTCGTTTTGAAGTTTCTATAGCTTCAACTCATTTACGACTGGTCTCAGAGCAGCCTGATTTGCTTATCAAAGGATTTAACCGGGATAATCTAGAATACGTTTATTACCGCTCAGATTTGGCCTCTAAGGATCTTATACTAGGCCTTGTTGAACACGGTTCTCCTTTCATAAAACATCTACATGGACTTATACAAAAGCGAATTTTAAACGAGTTCTCTCTGATTTTTTCTGTTCTTGAAAAGATTTTAGAAAGCGCGAAGCCACAAATTCTTGCTTGCTTCCATAGTGTTGATTATGAAATGAACGTAAAAATAATAGCCGAAGCTATACCTGAAACTGTATCTAATCAGATAGTCACATCTGATTATATAGTTAATTCTATATCAGATGCGGACAAGTTTATAAATCATGTTCGTCGCTATTTAGCAGGCAGGGTAATGAAGAGGCGGATATACGCTGAATTAGATGTTTGTGAAGAAACATCAAATATTTCACTAGTGAACTTAGGATGCTTTACGTCTCCTCTGCTCGTTACGGAATATCAAATGTTTAAGCCACACTCTTCAGGGTTATATCGAAAAGCTATAAACAACTCCTTAAAACAGTTCAAACCAGAAATGCATGTACCTTCTGAAGAACTCTTTTATAATTAATCTAACCCATCCGGGAACTTGCTTCCCGGTGGGAAGCACTTCCTTTTTAGTCATGAGGTAGTGTAAATGTTTAAAGAATCTGACCACGTGGAATTTGTTAGTGCCTTTCTTTATCAAAATTTAGGCCTTAATGTTCCCGCTGACGATATAACCGTTCAATTATCTGATACTTCGTTCGACAAAGTAACCTTTGATTACGATGTAGATATCGATAATTTAAATTGTATGTTGGATCTCTACATATCTGAACTAATAAAGCACAACGCATCTTACTCCGATTCTATTCTTTTGAAACAAAAAATAATTTATTTTCTTGGAGTATTTAAGAATTTCGGATTTTTTACGTTTGATATTCGCGGATATAGTAATACTTTAAGCCCAGTTAAAGTTATTGATATTGTTTCAATGATTATTAATGACTGTGAAGAGTTATCTAAAGCTAATTCTTCTACTGATGCTATAAGAAATCTTTATCTCGATAAAATGAAGGTGGATGGGAAAGTGTTAGTTGCGAAATTTGCACTTAAACAGTTTTTTCATTCCGACTTTGGTGACTTTATCTCATTTGTCGAGAAAAGAATTACAGATTGTCTTAATGAAACTTTAAGGATTATCAAAGCTGTTGAACATGGCTTTGTACGTGTTGGGCAGCATAAGATTAATCGCCGTATTAATGATGACTTAAAGTTATGCATTGATTTCAATACTGATGATTATCCGGCAAATATGCCAGATATATATATTAAGTTTAACGATACATTTGATGGGAACGGGGCGTTATATTGTGACAATGATGCCCTCATATCCCTCTATACCGATGTTGCTTCAATTATCAATGTGCCGGTGATGATGGAAGTAAGATTGATCAATAAAAGAGGGCGTGTTGTCTGTGATTCTTCGCATTCAACTTACGTATCTCTCGAAAGTAATGACCGATACAGAGTAACTGATCGCACATTACTAATAACTGAAGCTTTTGACGATTTTCGTAACGCGTCTCAATGATCCTTTTGCTTCAGTCCAAAAAAGTAACTTTGGTTGGCTGAAGACACTTGTCTATGACAATGTAAAATCTGTCGCTGGCATCTTCTTTTAGCTTAACCAAACTTTTATCTAACCCAGTGGGGAAGTCGCTTCCCTTCTGGGGCACTTCCTCTCAAATTTGAGGTAGTGTATATGACACATTCATCTGATGATAAAAACTATGTCCGAGCAGTTCTGAGCTATCTTGGCATAGATTTTGATGAGGCGGATATAGTATTAAGTGTTTGCCATTGTCAAAGTGACGAGCTTTCTTTTACCTGTAATATCAAAGCTATTGAACTCAAGAATGCTGTTGATTTATATGTCGATAGTATCTCTGAGAATGAAATAGAAGCTTTAAACAGAGAATCTTTAAAATCTCGACTCTGTTACTTTCTTGAGGTGTTTGACGCAGTCTCTGGTCAGTACCTTGAGATTTCAGGAAAACACTTTGCAACTAGCCGTTTTGAATATGATGATGTTTGTAGTGAAGTTCTTAGCATGTCTAATGATGTTTCTCAGTCGAAAGGTTATGACCGGGATGAATATAACAGACTGATGCAGGTTGATGGTCAGGTTATGATTGCCCGTTTTGCTTTGCAACAGTTCTGGGATACTCATTTTATTGGACTAATAACATTTGTATCTGAGTCTATAACATCGAGCCTCTATAAAGCTTATGAAACTTTTAGTGATATAAGTTTGGCTTGCTATAAACTGAGTGAATATTCTTATTCACGCTCTATCAACAGTGAATTGACCCTTAATATTTCACTTAAAGAAAATGACTTCTGTGAGGACCTATCTGATTGCTATATGGAAGATGAGGCTTTACCTTCTGGTAGGGTAATTTCTCGACGCAACAATGACTCCATAATAAGTATTTATGAGAGCTATGCTGCGGCTTCTTATATTCCGATGATTGCATCTTTGGAAGTCGTTGATGAATACGGCGAAGTGGTTACTGACCTCTGCCATACCGTTTATGTTTCAGAGTTAACCGGTGGGCGGATTAAAATCCACGACCGTAATGACTTAGTATCTGAAGTTTTCGATAACCTAAGAAATTTAAATCTTGCAGTTGGAGATTCAGTTTCACAAGCTGCTTGATTCTTTCCCTGATTTTGATTTTTTCTCACATACTCTTATGGCACGGTTTCCGTGCCTTTTTTTTGCCTCGCTTACAAGCGTCTACTCCTCTTCTACCTATCCCACCTTACATCACCACTTAAAATCTATCTTTCTAATTCCATTATCCTTTTCGTAGCCTCTAATGCTCTGGTATGAACATACTCTTTAAACTCAAAAAAGTGCTATTAACGAAAAAAAATCCCTAAAGAGATTTGTATACTGTTCTCAACCAAGGAGAGCTCATGAATGAACTAAAATCCAAAAACGAGAACAGTACCAAAAGCAACTTTCCCCCGGTTGATAATCAGTTTTGCTTTTACCATGTTGATTTCAGCATAGAACGACTACTTTCAACGGCCGAGGATCTCCAGCTTGAGTACATCTTCCAGAAACCTGGAAGTGAAGTAAGAAAGGATTTGGTTGAGCGATTCGAACGTGGAGAGCGCTTTGTTACAGCTTCACACTGTGACAATTTCTGTGAAATCCTTGGTTGTCAAGGCCATCAGGAAAATGCATAAACCCATAAACCTACATTTCCACTTTTAAGGATGTTCACTAAAGAATGATTGGAGAAAGTATTTTTGACTGGGTAATTTACGGAATATCCATTTTGATATTTGCCTCAGCACTAATTGAAGGAAAGACAACTCGCTACCCAGCACTTTTTTTCTATGGGAGTTTAATTTTAATGTTAATCCTGATAGTTGCTGGAGGCCTTAACTGGTGGTTCTACAGGTCAAAATATGGCGCAGTAATCGTTATCTTCACAGTGGTCTCTTTACTGATGACTCGATTCCGCCTGGTCATATATAAATTAAGATTAAGAAAGTTAGTTTCAGAAATCAGATTTCGTATAAAAACGGGTTTTCGTATAATTCTTGTTTTGTCGGATAATGAGGATGAGCGTAATGTTCTGCTGTCTATGCTTAGCAACGTATTGCCAGAGCAAACGCTTATTCACACGCGTGATGCTCTCGGACCTCATTCAGAGCCTATCCTAAAAGCTCTTGAGCTACATCATCAACAGGGAACAGGTTACATACTCGTCTGTGAACAACAAATCTCAGCGCGTACGTGGTTGAGTATCGTAGAAAATGGGAAACCTGATACATCTATAGCTGTTAATTTTCATTCGATCCCAGAAATGGAGTGATTTTTCAATGAGTAGAACCGTTTCACAAAGTGTCACAGAAGATTGTCTTTTTGATACCCGCACACAAGTCAGATTACAACTAAGTCGAAGCGTTCATAAAACGCTGGCATCTGCTAAAGAAATTTTACAGGGAAGGGGGGTTGATTCGGTCTCTATTGAAGATCTTGTTCGAGCCTGTCTTGAAGAGAACCAGCCAATTGATCTAGCCTCACTTTACCTTGAAAATCTCTTAAAACAGAAAGGTACCAGCATTTGCGATTTTTAGTGTTTTCAAACCTATTAGATAAAATGCCGGTTGTGTTTATATAACATCAATAATTTCATGCAACAGGTAAAACATGAGTACTCAAAAGCAACTTTCCAGAACTACCGGCACTGAACGTATGTTTAAGGAAGAGCTGGCGTTATCCTTAATTTGTTGGGTTTTCACCAGTCCTTTTACCAACTGGACCGATAAAGTCTTCAGTGGTATTGAAGTTCCGTCTGAAGGACCGTCATCATTACGGGGTGAGACAGAAAAATTCTTTCGTTTTGTCGTTAATGAAGAAGGCTACGACGCAGGAAGGGCTGCTATTGGTCTTGACCTATGTTGTTTTTCACTTCCGTTGTGTTTGTTCCCGGACGCTGCCCTGTCTGAGGAAGAGGTTATGAGTAAGTTAACCGGAGAAGTTATCCATGGAATTCTTCTTTCCTTACCTGAGTTTATTGATATGCCAGAAGTGCTCGCTTACCAGGTCAGGGATGAAATTCTTGCTTTTAACACTCGCTGTGGAGACGGGATCTTTCATGGTTGGAACACGGCTTCAGAATTGTGGAAGTTTGAAATCTTTCCCCGCACCACCATCATGATGCAGCATACTTCGGCAATACATTAAAATTAGGCGGGGCAGAATGCATAAAAAACTTTTTCTTCTCGAATGGAAACCCTGTCAGAGCCGCGTATGGGCCGGTTGGATGGCCCTGTGGTTGACTATCAGTTTTCTGATGTTATCTGCCTTGCTTATGACAGATCATCTCCTGAACAAAGTCATCCTGCCGCCAACATGGTTGTTGATCTGGTTTTCGCCAATGCTGGGGTTTTTGATAAAAGTTCGCGTCGTCGAAACTCAACATTTCCTGGAGCATGACCTCTGTGTTGCAGGTTTCTCTTTTTACCGCTGGAAGAGGTTAGTTTCTCCCGGGCTTTGGTCAGTTGACTGTATAAATGGTCGTTTTCGCCTCAATCGGATCACCCAGGTGGGTAAGACTATCCACTATCCATGGCGTCTCCATTATCATCCTTTGTTCATGAGCCCTATCGAACATAAATCGCATGCTGTGAAAGCTGTTTCAAAATGACTTCTTTAGAGGTTTACATGACATTTATGTTCTGCAAGGTCAGCCTGGGCAGCAAAATTGATTGGAAATAACATGAGCCTGGAGAAACGTATGAGTTATGACGATTTGCCCTATTTTCGTGACCAGATTCTGGAACGCATCGACTCGCTCAAGTGTTTTCTTTCGAACACCCCCCCGATGATGGCAAACCTGATGACTGTCTCCACCGTATCTAGAACAGAAGAGCGCTTGAAGCAGGTTAAACCCATCAGGGTTAGTATTAAAGACGATGCTTCGGTTGAGGAAATTATTCAGGCACTTACTGACATCTGTGTGGATGACATAGAGTCATTAAGTCATGATTCCACCAAAGTAACCACTAAATACCCGGGTCTAATCATTGTCCCCGAAAGAGCAGATCTTCTCGAAAGCTTGATCACTTCTATAAACGAAGCAAAAAATGATTTTGCTGCGGCAATGAGGCGTATCGATAATAAAAAGAATGTCCGTTTTGATAAAGTGCACAAGAAGCTCCCGGGCCTTGTCGCTATGCACTCAACAAGAAATATCCTTTTCATCAAGTCCCAGCTTAAAAAAGTTACTTTTTCATGGCGGCTAAACCGAAACCAGGAAGTTAAAACAGCAGAGCAACTTGTGAGTTTGTTGGAGCGCAGGAGAGCCTCAGAAGTAAAAAATGTAGCAACTACCAATTTGAATGTCGTGTCTAATATCGATAAGGCTTTACACCGTCTTGAATTTCACCCACTGAAGCAGGGCGAATCTTATCGCCTTTGTCGAACTAACTCTTTCCCTGTTCCGATTGCTCACATTTTTGCATTTAGGCCTGAAGGGCAGGAACGAAACGGGAATAAATATGCTGAGACTGATTATTCAGTAGTAAAAGCATCCTTGCCCATTTTCGCAGCAGGCAACATACCTCAATTAAAAACGCTCTCTGACTGGGCTCCTGAAAACAGCCAGGGTCCGTCCAACCAACGGAAGCTGAGCCTGAAATATACAGAACTCGTGCCGGGGGCTGAGCTGGGCATTTTCATTGTCAGCCCCGAAAATTAAGGAACAACAATGCAATGGATTTCCACAGCCAGCCAGAAAATCGATGAGCGTCTCTATCGTGTCTGCGTCTGGGTAAAAAAATATCACGCTGATGCGATTAACCGCGTTGTGCTAACCGTTGATCTAAGTAAAGCCCGACATGACCCTGACGAGGACCAGGTAAGAGCAGAGCTGCTGTGCGGCCATTATTTTTTGCTTCGTAAGGAAAACGCTTCGAACTCTGCGCCTGACGATCAAAAGTTTGCTTTCCTGCCTGACGGGCGCAATCTGTGTTGGCAGACCGCAACCCCGGTGCTTCAGCATCTCCTACTCAATAAAAACGTTCCTGAGTCGCTGAGGTTGCTTACGGACTACATACATATGCGTCTGGCCAGGCTGACAATGGTACCTATGTCCGGAACCATCATGAACGAGGCTCTGCTGGACAGCATCAGCTGGGTTAAGGTGGATTTGACCTACTTCTGGCAGTACGAACAGCTCAGCTCTCATCTGGGACCCATCCAGATAACCCACAAGGCACTTGTACGCTTCGGGCACCTGGCAAAGAATGATGAAAACTCCAGTGCCATAAGAATTCTGCGTCAGCGTCTGTCTTCAGAATTCTTACAAGAATTTCAGATGGCTGAGGATGAGCTAAAGCGCAAACAGTCGTTGATGGGCACCATGGACGTGAAAATGCTGTTTCATGCTCATTACCCCAGCCAGAAGATGCTGGTGGCTCGATATAAAAATGGTTGGGTAATGGTGGATTGTTTTCTGTTTCACCATACCAAACCTAAGAAAAAAGCAAAAAACAAAACTACTGTGGCTAAGCCTCAACTTAAACAGACTAAAAGAGAAGGGAGTGAAAATGGAACTGGGCATTATGGTGTGCATCGTGTTGTTACTCTCAGTGGCGGCGGCGTGGATCAGTAATAAGACAGTTGATTTGCTCGAAAGATTCTATTTCAAGCGTCCGCTGAGCATGGAGTACGCGGCATGGCTACGTGTAATGTGTGCAGGCTTGTTATTAGTTTTTATTCAGGTTGCTCCCCAATTTACACTCCTGTATACCCTTAAACTTGTCACGCTTATTAATCTTGGAATCCAGACAATGAAATTAAATGGCGTGTACAAATATAAAAGGACGGGAATTTTGCCTCCGGGAGGGGCACTCTCTAATCTCACCAGACTTAACCCGTTCAAGAAAAAATAAAGTTATGCGCCCGTGAGGGCGCTATTCATCAAAGGCATTTCGCATAAGCTTGATCATGGCTTTTTTACCAGCTTCAATATTGCGAATGTAGCGCATAACCATTTCTTCATTCGACCAGTTCCCCATTTCCATAATCTGTGGTAGCGAGTAACCTTCAATATCCAGCTGTATCGCACCGCCTACACGAACGCTGTGCCCTGTCCAGTAACGGGTTTTAGTCTCATTTGGATAAAGCTCATTCCACATTTCTTTAAATGCCCGTAAAAGGGAATTTTTGCTGAGCATACCGGCATCGTCCACAGTGTCTTCCTCATCTTCATCGTTCAGAAGACTTTGTTTAGCACGGTAGGGCAGGTTATGCCGTTTAAGAAGCTCAGATAGCTCATTCCCTTTACTCCGAAGCTTCCAGCCGGGTGGCATATAGCCTGTATCATGGAAATTTACGGCCTGGAAAAGGTATTCATCCGGATGACTGTGCTGATCCATTTTCACAAGGTTCATCAATCTCAAGAGGCAGTTAGTTAACTGACGTGTCAGCCGGTAGGTAAGAAGTGTACTGATGTTCGTTTTTGTACGGTATACCGTCAGGTTAAATTCACCGGTCATACTATCCAGAGACAGATCTTTCAGACGTATACGGCGAATTTCGGATGAACGGAGCAGTGTTTCAAAGCCTGTCCAGATCAGGCACAGGTCACGAAGCTTACGAACTGAGTTTGTAGTACTGCGTAACTTTATCAGAGCCTTGAGATCGCCAATAAGAAAGGGAGTTGCCTGTTTAGTCGTCTTTCGCTTCCGGGCTTCCGATTGTTTTAAGGCTTCCAGCATGTACCATGCTTCAGACGTAATAATCCCGGGCAGGTTAAGCCCTTTTTTATGGATACTGTTTAAGGCCTGAAGACAGCTGTTTATGCTGCTTCGTGACAATTTGCCTTCAAGATGCCCCATAAACGCCAGCAGAGCTTCCTCAGACACGGGGAGCGAACTTACTGGCCAGTCTGTATGCAACCGGGCATTCGCCTGATACCATTCGTTCCATACTCGTAGCCAGTGCAGATAGGTTTTAGCTGTGTTGTATCTCAGATGGGAAAAGTAACGGATCAAGCGTGAAAGCTGTTTATCATGGTTGCCGAACGTTTCCAGCTGCTGATGCAATTCGCTTTCCGAAAACTGTCTGATCACTGATTGATTCTTCATCCTGCTCACCGGGATACACTGGTTTTATTTACAGTCATTTTAGCACTCATGTACCTGGTTATGAACAGGGTGGAAACAACGAAAAAGGTTGTGAAATCGTTAGGCTTAAGTGAAAAATGATATTAAGATTATCCCTGGCCAGTTGAGGCCTGTCTAAAGAAGGTTGATTATGTCTGACACAAAGCAGTCTTATTTAATGAAATTCCGTAAGTGTAGTTCGTTCGAAACGCTCGAAAAAGTATTTGAAAGGTTATGTGAAAAAAACTCGGGTGTCGCCTCTCTTGAAATTTCTGGTGCTTATGATCATCGTAAAGCTGAACTGACAATGAAAAAGTTATATGACAAAGTTCCTGCGAGTGTGTGGACCTTTGTTCGCGAGTAATTATTGATATTGGCACAACAAAAAGACTGTGTCTGGATTTGAAAATAGTTTATGCCCCTTTCGGGGCTAAAGGCACTGTAATAGCCTGTCTTTTTAACTTTCTTATTAAGTTCGGAGAAAGACTTTAATCATAAGCCAAGCCCACTGCTAAATACATCCGATATTCTCCTTAATTTTAGAAGTTGTGATAAAAGTTACTTTACCTAAACTTCTCTCTCCATATTTGTAAGGCTCTCATTTGATTCTTGTCAAACATTAATCTGGAAAGCTAAAAAATCATTTCTTTTAATTCGTTTTACAGAAATCCTCCTCCGTTATTTCGGATATAGTTTGAATAATTATCAAAAACGGGGTGCAGCCATGCGTAAGAGTTACACATTTGGTATTCCATTTGGACTCCAGAGAGAATCAGGACTCTTTTTAGATATTACAGAGGTCAGCCGGGGTATCGACTGTAACTGCATCTGCCCCGCTTGCAAAACTGATCTGTTAGCAAAGCAGGGGGAGGTCAAGCTTTGGCATTTCTCACACAGTACTGCTGTAGCCGGTGACTGTGATGGTCTGATGGAAGCCATCCGGGGAAAAATTATTGAAGTCATCAACGAGCACCAGGTTCTTGGTTTCCCAAATCTTCTCGCTGGCGACGATGGTGGGCCGGTTTCACTGAATGAGGTTATTGGAAGCGGCAGTATGTTCGGAGGCACAGCTGATCTGTTCGTAAAGGTTAATGATTTATGTGTGGCCGTCTTTCTGGACAGGGATCGTAGCATTTCTGCGAAGTTAACCTTTGACCACCTTCATCCTTCCGAAAGAGTTGCCGCATTGCGTATCGATCTTCCAGATATTGAATATGAAATCAGTCAGGTGCAGCTCGGGCGACGTAAAACAACATACAGTGAGTGCATTGAAAGCCTGATCATTGATGAGACCAGTTCCCGGGAATGGCTATATCATCCATTAATGCATGAACTTGAATCTGAACCTCTTCAGGAGTATCGGGGACGGGAGCCTTCAGAGGAAGGGCCTCTTCTTCAGCGCCTTGCTGACTGTAAGATGAAATTGCCTGATATCCTTCCGGGCAGTCATAACGCGTTAGTCAGGTTACAGCAGGATACGATTGTATGTCTGTGTCGGTTAACGGTTCGGGCTTATGACATCGCTCAGACCGATGAATTTCCTTTGTTCCTTCGCTATTTCAGGTTGCACTGCCTGGAAAACAGCGAACATGTCAGTTACGAAAGACTGATCTGCTGGCAGGAAATGATTTCAAAAACCCAGGAAGGCCAGTCCTTGACACAAAACGAACTTGAATATCTTCATGAGATTGTCCGCATCGCCTTATACAATCACCGGCTTAACAATGTCAGTATTTCAGATGTTAAAAACCATGACACAGGAAAGGAGAGCGGCAGGGTAGAGCCACAAAACTATTCACTCTTATAAATAAATTGGGCTTTGCGCATTAAACCCTTGCCGCAGGAGGTGTACCGCATATCCGGCACAGACAGTCAGTTTTTCTGGCAGCTTAAATTTGACACAGCTTAATATAGTGATTCATTAAACAGGTTCAGTATGCTGCCAGAACGTTTTAGTCGTTATGGGCGTCCGTTAGTTTTCTACTAACTGAACGACGACCAGCCTGCCGCCTTCCTCCTTTGACAGAACAAACTGAGCGTTATTCGTCAGTTCAATTTTTTCCCCAATGGCAATCTGTCGTTTATCCGGTAATGACATAAGCCCATTTATGCCTTCATTTACTAACCACCACTGATCGTTATGGAAAACAAAATACCCAACTCGTTTCCTTTGCAAATCGGTTGTACGCTCATTTGGCGCAATGAGGCGATTCACATGCCACGCATAGATTGACTGCCCGCTCCACACCATCAACCGGTGGTCGTCAGGACGATAACTGCCTTCCTTTCGGGAAGAATATAAATTTAGAACCGGTAATTTACCCTTGTATGGCGTACCGCAGTAGGGACAAACCGGCTTTGTCTTACCCGAGAAAACGTACCATTTCTGTTCACACGCCTTGTTCTGGCAGGGCTGTATCAGATCGACTGTTTTAACCAGGGCGCTTTCCCACTCATCGGCGGTCGGGCGTTTAGTGGCATCGTGTAAGCCATCTATAAAGGCGCGCTCAAACAAAGGTGTCAGATAAGGGCCCATGATGGTGTAAGGAATTTTCTCCGGGTCAGCCCAGGGCAGTGAAAAGGACGATAGCTGACTGACTTTGACTGCATTGCTTTTGTCTGTCGGATGTTCAATGAAGAGTGCCTTCTCACCCATAGATAAGGTCTCATCACGTACTTCATCCGACATGTCATGTATTTTTCCGCCACGTAGCGGATGACGGAAGAACAGATACATGTAGATAAGCACCGACAGCGCATGACGGTCAGTAGTAATGCTTGGCAATACGCGGTTCGGATCCTCTTTGGAAAGATGACTGGTTTTCACCACTTCCGGAGCGATAAAATCCGGGGTGCCCACCACGTCGGGAGGATACTTTCCAGGGACAACCAGGCCGTCTACGTCAATGATGCAGGCATGTCCCATTTCTGGATCGATAAGCACGTTTTTATAGCTTAGATCGCTGTGACAGAGACCTGCCGCATGCATCCTTCTGACGGCTCTTGTCAGCAGCAGACAGACCTTGAGATAGGTAAGCGTATTGCCTCGTTCACGTGGGTCGAGAAATTTGTTCTGGTTGCTGGCGCTGGCAAACCATTTGCCTTCCTTTTCACGACCTTTTATGCCAAGAAAATCATCGTTTTTAGAGCCGTATTTAAAGAAAAAGTAGCTTTTGTAGGTTGGAACCACGATGCCGATTTTATCCCCATGCTCAACAACATGGGTCGGCCAGCAAAACAGGTCCTTCCAGTATTCACCTCCGGACTGGCCAAAAATGTTTTGCCTGTAGCGTCCGGTGATCATATCAATCCGATCCCGGGCCTGCTCGTTCTGCGGTTTATGATAAAAAGCGACGACGTATGATTTATCAGGCGAAAAGTAAACATCCTTCATCGAGCCCGAACCAATTACCTCGTCAACATACTGGACTGTTTCGCCGTCCTTTGTTTTGCACGTAACGATATTTGCCATATTGATCACCGAAAAAGCGTATCCCTTACCACAACACCGCAATAGTGCGGTCATCATGGTTCCCTGTGGAGAAAAAGTTAAGCCAGTCGCCTAACCTCTCAGGCGCAATACTGGCGTCTGTAAGGACAGGGTTGAGCTCATCAACGAGACGGGTCCATTTTTCGTCACTGCGAAGCCCATTATCCGTCTCAAACAGAGGGTCTGAGACGCCGTCTGTCATGAGGATCAAGTGAGATACATCATTCCATTTACCCACGCTGATGCGGCCGCTAAACGAGGGGTCTGCGATAATGCTCTGGTCAAGGAAACGGGTTTGTCCTGCGTATTCTCCGCTATCGGGATTTCCCAGTATCCTGACTTTACCGGAAGGGCTGTATGCACCTATCGCACCATCACCAAGCCAGAATGCAGCCGCAAACAGCTCGTTATCAGTTCGTAGCGCTACAGTTGCCAGAAGGGTTGTTGAATAGGATTTCACAGGTTGTTCTGCACAAATGGCTTCGTTCTGGATACTGTTGACCGCGAGCGTAGCTGCCTGTTTAAAATGATGAAGCATGGCGTTTATTGTTGCCTGCTGATCGCTCCCTTCCCACGCCGTGATGTGCTGCTTTAAATGGACGCCTTTCACACCACTGAGCTGATTTAAAAGGTAATCGCCAGCCGTTTTGACTGCAATCCGGGAGCCTTCCCGGGAATTTACCGCACTACCGGCTCCGTCTGCGACCAGCATGACAGACCATCCTGTTTCCTGGCAGTGGTTGATGTAGAAGTCGTCATCTCTGAAGCTTCCGGCATGCTCATGAGAGCGTCCCCGGCGACTGGCGGCAGCAATACGTATATCACCCCTGACCAGGCCAGCAGCGTCCAGATGGGACTTAGGGTAGGGAGCGTCTGCTGGTGGCTCTACCACCTTCCACAGGCTTCTCGGATCGGGATTGATTATAAATAGCTGTTTTGTTTCACATTCGTCGTGCGACGTGCATGACCAGATTACTGAAAGCTCTATATCGCCGCTTTCGGTGGGAGTACCTGTCAGCAACTCCTGTTCTTTGTCAAAAGACAGGCCAATGTTCCGGGGAAAGACAACGTCCCTGACAGTAGCCTGCTGGCCCTCACCCAGAACGATAGCAACCGGCGAAGAGAAACGTTCGCCTGCGCGGGCGTTGGGGATCGTTATTTTAGCTCTCGGGGGAACGGCAGGTGGCACAGCTAAGCTGGCCCGCTGCTGGCCTGTCGGTATCTGCCCGGGTTTTAATACCAGGGAAGACAGGTTTTCGTCTTCCCTCTGTGCTGGTTTATCAAATTCGTAATAAGGCATCAGCTTCCAGAACGGAGGATGAGGCTCATTTTCTGGCAGGGGTTGCAGTGCTGATGTATCGGTAGCGTCAATGCCCGGGTTATCAGCAACACTTACGACCGTTTGTTGCTGATCGGAAAGACTGGATGCTGACGAGGCGGCAATCTCTGCGTCGTTATCACCTTCGCTAACCCGCGCAGATAAACCCTGTGCAAGGCTCTCAATCCGCTCTTTAAGCCGCATAATTTCTTCGGTAAGGGATGGGTCCTGCGATAGAAGTAAAAGCCGCTCACCTTCAACAGGGTGGCCCAGCTCAGACAGAACTAAGCGGATAATCTTCTCTTCAAGTAAAGCATTTTGCGACATCAACCTCTCCCTCTGTTTACGTCGAAGTTAGTGTTTCCGCCATCATTGCTGAATGACAGGCCTGTTTCACACCACGGGCAGATCACGTCATCCGGGCCGTCAATACACAGCAACTTTCCGCATGAGCACAGGGCAAACGCACTGGCATTACCGCAGTGGGGGCAACCCGGTACGCCATGCAGTTCGCTGGTATTTACCTGCAAACCGGTAGCGGTGGCATCTGACCACGCAAAATAGTCCTCATCGATGGGATAGCATCCGGCAATATTAAAGCTGTTCAGGTTCAGACTGAAATCGAGCCCGGAAACCCTTGCTGGTGGCCGTTCATACTTCATCAGGTACGGACGACGGGTCTTGCTGCAACGGCCGGTAAGCGTAACGCAGTTTTCGTCGTACGCTTTTACTGGCTCGTCCTTGGCCAGCCGGACTATGTATTCAGTCTGGCTGAGCTCAGGTTGTTTGTCGTCCCCGACGCTGCGGCTGTGCGCCGTAACCGAGGCCGTGATCCATTTGATGAAGCGGGTAAAGTCCCCTTCCTGAGATTCGGTGAACAGCATGACATTCTCTGTCAGTTGCCGCAGGATATTCAGGTCCGCTGACGGCCCCAGGCCAACGGCAATGAGATTCACTTTACTCGCGTAGTGATCCTTCCAGCGCTTCACTTCTGCGGTTGTGTCGTCAGTCGGACGTCCGTCGGTAAGGAGATACACGACGGGTTTCCAGTCGCCTTTAGCCTCATGAGTGGTTTTTCTGACCTGGGTATCAATTTGCACGGTCAGCTCACGCAATGCAGCTCCAAGGCTCGTACCGCCGCCAACGGGAAGGCGGGGAGGGTAGAACGAGGCAATTTCGTGAAGAGGTACAATCGTACGGGCTACACCGGCAAATGCGATTACCGAGACCCAGGCTGTTTCAAGTGCGTGTGGATCCTTTCTTAAATCTCCGACGATCATTTGCAGACCATCAGTCATTTTTTTCAGGTTTTCACCAATCATGGACTCTGAACAGTCCAGGACAAAAAACACGGGAAGGCGTCTCATAATTTTCCTCGTACGGCTGGTACGGCCAGCAGAAAACGTTGCTGTACAGAAAGGTGCTGCCCGGAAACAGCACCTTTCTGTCTGTCAGAGCACCAGCTGGATTTCTGGTGGAGGAGGGGGAAGGGTATCAGTTCCGTTATTGATCCCCGCGCTTGTGCTGCCGGAAGACACGCTGGCCGATACCCATTTAAAGAAACCTGCAAACGCGGTTGAATCTAGCGTCTCCAGAGACACAACCTTATCGGTGAGCTGTTTTAAGTGCTCATGGCCTGCTTTAGGACCAACGGCGCAGGCAATGATGGATCCGAATCCCCGGCCGCGAATCGCTTTTACCGCTTCACCGTACGCCAGGGCATCAGAAGGGGTTCCATCAGTCATCAGGAATACCAGAGGACGCCAGTCTCCTTTGGTATCACCATCTGAGCGACGTACATCCCGTTCAACACACTGCATCAGACATTCAAGGGCAGCACCGGTGAACGTCCCGCCTGCGCTTGGCACAACGATGTCAGAAAACTGGAAGTCTTCCAGCGGCGTGAGAGGAATGAACTCACGCGCCTCATTGTCATAGGTGATAATGGAGATATGAACGCTTTCGAGGGCGTAGGGATCCTGGCGAAGAGCGCTAAGCATCGCCTGAATTCCAACGTTAACGGAATGGATTGACTCACCGCGCATCGAGCCGGATGTGTCGATAACAAGGTAAACAGGCAGGCGGCGCATCACATGTAATTCCTCAGGTGCGAGACAAACGAATCTGATTCTGAAGGCTCACCAATTGCCCTGAGTTTCCAGCCTGTAGCCTCGCGTATCAGCTCGGCAAAGACCATGGAGCGCTGGCTGGCGAAGGCGGGTCCGCCAGAAAGATCGAATCGTGCCATTTCAATATTACGGGCATCTACTGCCCGGATGAAGGCATTCTGAACTTTACCAAAGTGCTGCTGGAGCTTTTCACCATTGTAGATCTGAACGATGAACACAATTTTCTCGTACTGAGCGTCAAGGGAATTCAGGCGCACAATAATTTGCTCATCGTCACCGTCACCGGCTCCGGTTCGGTTATCGCCCGTCAGCCAGATATTGCCTGACTTATGGCGAAGGCTGTTGAAAAAGATGATATCGCCATTCACAAGCGTTGGTTTACCATTTTCCACATTGCCGAGATCGGTCACCTTTCCGGCTGAATTACACAGGAAAGCGATCACATCAAGGTCGTATTCTTCTTCTTTTTTACCAAAGATCCCGCCGAGAAAACCTTTCTTTTCCTCATTAATATCCCAACCGAGGCCGATAGTAACGGACGAGAGATCGTATTCATTTTTTTTCAGGCTTACGCCCTGGCCTTTGCTCAGACTGACAGACATGATATCCCCTTAATCAATAAAATTATAAGACCACATTTACTTCTGGCGGCGGCGGTGGCAGGTCTTCAAGACCGATCACTTCTTTTTTGCTGGACTCCACTTTCTGACTGCCTACCGAAATGCTCGCACTGACCCATTTAAAGAAAGCTTTAATCGTCGAACTGTCAGCTGTATCGAGCTGAACCACGATTTCAGTGATTTCTTTGAGGACGCTGGTATCGGCATCATGCCCGGCTGCACATGCCACAACAACGCCGGTTCTGGCCGCTTTAAAGTCATTCAGGCCTTTACGCCAGTCATCATTCGGACTTCCATCCGTCATCAGGAATACAAGGGGACGCCAGTCACCTTTAGTGTCAGCCGTCGTTTTCTGTACTTCTTTGGCAATGGAGCTGGCCGTGAGGGAAAGCGCTTCGCCAAGAGACGTGGTGCCGCTGGCTGTTAGTGCTGGCATCTGGAAACTCAGGAGGTCTGTCAGGGGGACTGCCTGTCGGGCTGAAGAATCAAAGGTGATCACTGACACGTGAGCCGTTTCGAGTGCATACGGATCCTGTTTCAGCGTGGTAAGCAGCGTCTGAACGCCATTTTTAACCGCTTCGATAGGCTCTCCGTGCATAGAGCCGGACGTGTCGAGTAGCAGATATACGGGTAAGCGTCTCAAATGTAATTCCTTCTTAAGTGATCGTAAGAGGAGAGTAGTTTCAGGAAGAGGCCAGGGTTTGTTGATTTGATAAAACGGCACGACATCTGTCGGGTGGAGATTAAATACTCAGAAGCGGCATTAAAGAAATAAGTTAACCACCATAGAATTACCGACATGTGAATGGCCTCTTATCAACAGAAAAATAATTCAGACCGGACTGGAATATAAGATTTCTGAAAAAACTCGGACAAATAAACTGTCTTATGTATGAAATTCATCATACATCACAGATCTGCATGAATGGAGTGTAAAACGCCCAAAGATTGATGTGTAGCACAAGAGGATGTCAAGACACCAGGTTTTGTAGTCAGTAAGGCGCTGCTGGCATTGCGGGAGGAGAATAGATCAAAACTACGTCACGCCAATACAGAGGTAAAATATGACAAAACCGGGGTTTTCACCCCGGTCTGAGATTTAGCGTCAGGACTTTTTAGCGCTGTATTCTTTTATCAGTTCGTCAACGGAGTGCAGAGCCAGCTTCTCTACCGCTTCACTTCGGGTCGAGCCACTCAGCGCAGCCAGACGGTCAATTTTTCTTAAGATCCGCATGCGTAGCGATAAGGACACGGCTGTTTTTTTATCCTTATCGAGTACGACCTTCCCTGTAGACTCACCGGTTTTCAGTTCAGCATTCTGTGCGAGCGCTTCATTCATCCGGCGAAGGGTCTTTTTATCCAGCTGGCCCGGATTAACGAGATGGTAGGAATGACCTGCCTTGCTGTATTTGATCTCCGCAGAATATGACTCGCGTAGCTCTTTGAGGGCCCGGGTTAATGTCGGCTCTGAGCATTCCAGACTGGTTATAATGTCGGCAGCGGAAACGGGCTTGCCGGTGCCCAGTAAGTTGGCAAGCTTAAAAATCCGGGCCTGTCTGGTATTTAATTGCATCGTAAGATTTAGCCTGCTTAAAGGGTTAGTGGTTCAATAGGCTGAAAAATGAAGGTACTGCTCATCTTTCGAATAACCGGGTGATCGCCTAACGCTTCAACCGGATCAATGTGTTCTATGCCTGCAAAATTTACTGACGACATCTGGCTGCGAGTGCATTTGCAGGACAGGATATACTCATCCTCCAGATAGCCGGTCCGCTTACTGACCCGTTGCGTAAAGCCTGACACAATCACGTTGTCGAAAGGTAGCGTATGTAAAACGATACCGACCAGGCGGAACAAGCAGCCATGGACGTGGCGGGCATAGTTTTCGCGTACGGCTTTTTGCGTCATGGCTTTTTCCGTCAGCTCCGTGCCCCGGGCATTAACGCCGTAAATCTTATCAGGGAAATCTTCAATCTCAGCTAAATCAACGTCCAGCAGGACTGCTGATAGCTCCGGCTTTACTTCAAATGCAACAATCGTTTCACGCGGCCATTCAGTTTCTGCCAGCACACCCGCCAGGTATGATTCGAAAAACGCGGCGTCTGTCCGGAACTGCTGCCGGGCATCTGCCTGAGCCGTGGCGAGCCGTTTTTCATGTTCTTCTGCTTCAAACTTCCAGTTTGCATACTGTTCGGCCCAGGCCGTCCGTTGTTGCTGGTACCGGTGCTGTCGAAGGGTATTCTCACGCTCCACATCAATCAGCTCCTGCTGCCACCGGCGAAGATTTTCGGCGTGGCGCTCAGCTTTAGCTGATTCCGATTCAAACCATTTACCCAGAAAACTAATGCCTTCGCTCTCGGCAGGCTTTTCCGGCAATGCAAGGTAGTCTGGCTTTTCTGGACGCACCGGTGCCGGAACCTGAAAAGGCGACGTTCTGTTATGCAGGTATACTGCTTCCAGCTCTGCCCAGCTGATGCCTGTTTTTGGATCCGGCGTCAGCTCGTGAATATTACGGATTGCGGTTACCGCTGACATGAGTTCAGCGGCTTCCTGCTCAAGCGCCTGTCTGAGCCCCGGGTCGGTTGCCGTCCGGTTTCCACCTCCGGAACGCGCGGCCCGGTCAAGCCGGGTACGGTAACTCAGCCCGGTACCGGGCAAGCCCAGATTGGCATAGGTCCCCCGGCTACCAAAAGAAACGGAAGCACCTCTCGGCCCGACACTCAGGCTCGGTGCACCGTTACTCAGGTTGAGGCGAACGCCAGGAATAATGTTGATCGACTTTCTGAACCTGAACCCCATTATGATTTCCTTAATGATGCTGGGTCACGGTAAGTAATCTGATTCCATCAGCGCTTTGCTCGTTCTGTAACCCATAAAAACGAGCTCTGTCCAGAATGCCAGCCGCCCAGCGGCGATGTGTGGCGGGTTCACACATTGCTCCCTGCGACTTAAACACGGCCTGGGTAGAGTTCAGGATCCGCAGAGCGTCAGAATACTCACCCTGAGTGACCATCAGCGCGTTTTGAATGACCTCTATCTGACCCGGGTGAATGGCCGTTTTCCCAACAAGCCCATGTGCCATATCAAGAGCCAGCTCTCTGGCCATAACGGCATGATCGTCAATATGCTCACATACGGGCGCGGTCAGGGCAAAATCACGCGGGCCGAAGACTGAAACGAGCATTTTGATGACGTAGCCCATCGGGCTGTCATACAGCGTCAGGTCCCGGGGGCGGCGAAGCGACACAACGTTCATAAGATCGTTGCCGCCGATTCGAAGCGCAATAATGCGGTCGTGGCAGGGATGTTCCACCAGGCGAGTGGCCAGCTCGCGCATCTGAACCACGTCAAAGACGTCTTCTGTTTCCAGCGTTGGCATCATGCACAGGTGAGTCCCGCCCATGATATCCCACCATTCAGCTAACGAACTGAGGGTAAATTTCGGCAACACAAACCCATCGACAGCGGAAAGATCATAATGCGCTTTTAACCATCTGCCCATTTCGGCATGCCGAGGGCGAATGAACACCAGAGGCCAGTCATTTTTACCCAGGCTACGCATGCTGTTACTGAGCTCGTGCAGCAGGTGCTCCAGATTTTTGAGGGCGATGGGGATGTCTGCTTCACTGACAGCATCCTCCAGGCAAATCACCAGAGAGCGCAAACCCGGGATTTTCCCGTGCAGGACGGCATCAGCAATATCTTCCCGTGTTGCAGGCATGTATAGCGTGGCTCCCAGATTCCAGGGAGAAAGACGATTTTTCATCAGAGTACCTTCTTGATAATGGTTACAGCCCGATACTGGCCGAGGGTTCCCCCCATTTCTGTAACAACTATTCCCTTTTCACGAGCAAGCCCTACAAGCAAGGCAACGTCCGGGTCGTCAATAGAACGCACAAATACATGGTCCGGTACCCGACGTAATACAGCCCGGGTTGCTTCAGCAATACCGGGTTTAATACGATTGACGCTGTCCACTTTAAATTCATCGGCCAGGAACGCGATAACGTCGCGACTTGTCTGCCATAAGACCCGGGCTGACTCCATATTCCAGCTCAGGGTAGCGAGGGATGACGGGGTTAACTTCTTACGGAAATGGGCGACGGTATCGACAAGCATCCGGCTGCATTCGAATTCACTGAGATGCTCGCAAACCATGCACCCATGTAATCCTTCAGAGGACCATACTGACCGGGAGATCAGGCCTGATACCGGCGCACCCATGATGCCAAAAGGAATGAGCCAGTCATCATCACTGGCTGCAAGCCAGGAGCAGCCACAGGGATCGGCCAGGACAACCAGTCGCGGCTGCTCAGGATAGCCCGGGCGATCTTTCAGTGCGCGTACAAGCTCTCCGGTAATTGCGCCTTTACCTGTCCATCCGTCAACAAAGACAATACCGCTGGTACCATGGCGCTCTTCAATGACGTCGAGGGCTGCACCGTCAATTCCACGATCCCGGATAATGCTGATACCGTAATGCCATGAGGTTTTCCCCATGTCACGCAGGGCCTGGTGCAGCATAACGCCGAGCGGCACGCCAGCTCTGACGAGACTGGCCAGTACAATGGGCTCATCACCGAAGCGTTCGGCCAGAGCAATAGCGAGCTGTGTGACTTCTTTTGCAAGTCTCTCTGCGCCCCGATCCAGCGCCCGGTGAAACAAATCAAGATGCCATTGTGTTGGCGCTGGCTCCTGACTGAGCATGTCCGAATAATGTTTCTTCCCTGACTGAATCAGCTCTTCTTTTTGCTCAACCGGCGTCATCTCAATGACTACCGGCTTTAGCAGAAATTCCACGTCACCGGGCTGGTATGAGCCGGTAAATGTGTCATGTGGCTGCATTTTAATTTTCTCCAAAAATTCGCTGTGAAATGGCATCTGCAAACTGACTCTGACGCGGGATGCCAAACCAGCTGCACAGTTTCATAAAACGATGATCGCTCAGGCTGTCGCCCAGACCAATTACGGGGAAGACTCCGCGTTCAGCCCGAAGTTTTTCAAGCAGCCATCTGACTGCCAGCCCTTTCTCAACCGCGGTGGGAAGCCAGGCCACGTTATTACTGTTGCGGTGGATGTAGAAGCCCTCGGTCGGAAACACCGTTTCTATCTCATCTGCAATGGCATTGAGCTCGTCAAGGCGGGTGCTGTCGCGGTGCTTCATCACCATATAAACCGCCGTTTCACCGTATTCGAAGTTCAGCCTTGCCCAGGCATTGATCCCTTTTGCGTCCATCATTTCAGTGATCAGACGCTGCATCGATGTCAGCTTTTCCTGATAGGGAGCCAGCTGGCCGAGCATATGGGCCTTCCACTCCTCGTCGGGTTTGCCTTCTGGCGTGAGAATGACGGCCCCGTGAGTGGTGATTGCCCAGGAGTGGAAAGGGATCCGTACGCGGCTGATTTCTTCAGTTCCCCGTGCGGTAACGGGTATGAGTTCAGCCTGCTCCAGGAGCCAGTCCACCAACATGGACTGTTCTTCCGTCATAAAGCTTCGTGGATTCAGGGTGCGATCAACGGCACCGGTACGGAATGGCTCCAGGGCCAGCTCGTCCACCATTTTACGACGGGTCTGAAAGAGCGTGTCGTCAAGGTCGCTCAGAACAACGGGTTTATTCATAGGTAACAATCTCCACGACGGCCGCAACCTCAGCCAGCGCTTTAAGAAGCTGCGTGTCAATACTTTCTGCGGGTGTCTCAGTACACACAAGAATGCGGTCAAACTGCTGGTGGGCGACGTTATAGACAAAATTGGGGATGCCCAGCCCGTAGTTATCCGTAAAGGAAATGGCGGACTCAATGGCATAACCAACGGCGATAGGGGAGCGGGTGGTCGATCCATAAAATGCCTGTGCTCCGGCAGCTTCGAGCCGTTCAGCAAGCAGGAACGGCTCCCAGACGAATTCCCCGGTCCCGAGAACCAGAATACGTTCCCCCTTGTGGACGGAGACCTCATGGCCGAGATCGGCCGCAGGTGCGAGCATCCCCAGTCGGCCCCAGGACTGTTTTCCCTGGATGTCCCATTCTCCTCGTGAAGTTACGTTGACTTTCGGCATGTCCGGGACAGGTGCATCAGGTAATGGGGTCCATCCCCACTTACCGCTTACAAGAGAAACCGAAGTGACTGGTAAGGTGCTGCGCTCGGACAAGGCTTTGCCACTCCAGTCGGTAAGCGTAACGGCTATAACCTGTTCAATATGTTGAAGCTTGCCGGTATTACGCAGGGCTGAAAGCAGGTTAATAAAGGTATTACCGGTGGTTGCCTCGTCATCAATCAAAACCAGCGTTCGTGCGTTGGTAACACGACGTCTTTTCTCTTCATCATCTGGCAGATAGATCAGATGATCGGTGGCGTGGCTGTGTTCTTCCTTGAACTCGCAAAGCAACGTGCCATCAACCGGGTGACGGGTAGAGGTCAGATAGACAGATTCAGGATGCTGGTGGCGCACTTCATCAAATACACCGGCCCCAAGCCCAACGGCGGTTTCAGCCATACCGATAAACAGTACGGGTCCTGTCAGTGTCGAGGGGAACTGGCTGGCAAGCTGTCTGTAGGCCTGCCGCATGACTGAGGGTGGCACGGGAATGTGCCTGCCGAGTACTTTGCTGACAAACAGAAAGGCGCGTTTCGGGTTACGTCTTTCAGCGATGTCAAACAGGTCATCGAGCGAAACTTCACCCTGGTCGCGGGTTACCTGAATCGTACCGCATGAGAGGGTACGGCGATAAATCATATCTTCGAGGATATCAGACATAAATACGCCTTAATTCAGAAGGTTAGAGAGTGATTCCGGGTATGCAATTACATCCGTAATGGATCTCACCGCAACCGGAGAAAAGGTGTTTTTAGCGCTCTGGCGCACCATATCTTCAGACATCAGACCGAGCTTAAAGGCAGCAAATAACCCAGGAAGGTTCACCCCGCTGTGAAGGGTATAACCCACCCCCCCTGACGGACGCATGTTGGTTTCAAGCAGCACCGGGTTGCCATTCACATCGTTTCGCGTCTGAACATTCACCAGCCCGTCGGCCTTCATAACCCTGGCGCAGTCACACGCCAGTTCCCAGGCGCTTCCTTCGTTTACCAGATACTGGATAACCCCTTCCTTACGGCGTCCCACGGCTGCGAGTATTTCGCCCTTATCCGCGAGGATATCGACGGAAAATTCCGGGCCTGGCAGGTACGGCATCAAAACAAGGGGTTTAAACGACTCAGCAGCTGATGCTGCTGCAATATACTGTTGCGGACTGACCAGACGATGTTCGGGATGATTAAAGACGGCCATAGGCGAAGCACTGTCATCAAAGCGCCAGAATCCCATGCCATAGATACCCGTCACCGGCTTCACGCATACCGGGCTGTCAGTGAACGGCGGGGCCGCGAGGTGTGTTTTTAATTCTGTCAGCGTATTCACCCGCCAGGATGGTACGACCGGGAGACCCTTTTGCTCCATAAACTGAGCAAAAGTAACTTTTTCGTCAGCCAGAGTTAACCAGTCGACGCCCGTTGCACCGGTAGTAAGGGTGGCACCGGTCGATTCAATGGCTGAACGGTGTTCTTCAAACCACTGGCTGTTACGGCCAGTATGAATATGGTGGATGCCGTAGGACTGAATGGTTTCCTGGATAAACTGAAGACGTTTTTGAGGATCTTCAGGTTCAGTCAAAGAATAGTCGGCAACGGAAAGGATTTCATTTCTTTCGTTACGGTGGGAGGCAAAAACGGTAATGGCAAAATTATTTTTTTTTGCAAATGATTTTACCCCCTGAATAATATCTCGCTGGGAGGATAAACCTTCCATAAACCAAATTTTCTTGTTCATTTTTTTTAATTATCCGGAACGCCATGCAAATTTATGATTGAGAAGTGAGTCTATGAGTGTCTAAGCTACATGTCAATCATAATATGATTAATAACTCCTGTGGTTATGGAGTGCGTCAGGTTTTTTGGATTCCTGATAACACATTGATATTTAAATTAAACTTAGAAAATTAACACCCTGAAAAGGATTTCTTTTTGTGTTTTTACAGAAAACTACCAAAATTTCCCTTGTCAGAGAACTTCATCATGATATGATTTTCTTCGTCAGTTACTAAATATACCTTTGATTGTCTCGGTCATTACCATTTTAAGGAATAAAACATGGTTTCATTAGTTAAGAACCAGACGGTATCACTCAGCAAAGAATCATCTGCATTAAGCCAGCTTCATTTCGGTCTCGGTTGGGATCCGGTTAAGAAAAAAGGTCTTCTTGGAGGATTGTTTGGAGGCAACGACTCAATCGATCTCGATGCTGGCTGCGTATTAATGGACAGCACCGGTAAAACAATTGACACCATCTGGTTCCGCAAACTGGAATCCACCTGCGGCGCTGTTGTGCACAGTGGCGATAACCTGACCGGTGAAGGTGACGGTGACGATGAGGTGATTAATGTCAACCTCTCCCGACTGCCTGCAAACGTTGAATACCTGGCGTTTACGGTAAACAGCTTCCGTGGTCAGTCGTTCAATGACGTCGAAAACGCGTTCTGCCGCGTTGTCGATCAAACCGGCAAAGAGCTGGCTCGCTACAAGCTGACTGAGCAGGGCTCACATACCGGGATCGTTATTTCTTCGCTGCGCCGTAATAACGGCAACTGGGACTTTACCGCCCTTGGCCATGCCTGTCGCGGCCGCACAATTGACGATATGCACTCCGATATCGTTTCAGCGGTTATTCGCTAATGAACCTGACGCCGGGGGGCAATGCCCCCGTTCCAGCCCAGGAGTTGCGGGTCCGGATCACCTCGGGCGGCCAGGTGGATGCTTCGGCGTTTCGCCTGTATGCCGACGGGAAGGTGCAGGGTGATGCGGACATGGTGTTTTATGGTCAGCCACGTAACGATGATGGTACCGTCAGCCTGGTCAGTGAAGGCCAGTACTCAACCTTTACTGTCGCGCTCAACCGGCTGAAACCTGATGTCCAGAAAATTGCGTTCACCGTGACCTGTGACGGTGGGCAGACGGTGTCCGGTCTTCGTAATCTTTCCATCGACGTGGAGCAAGGGGCTACCGGCCTGGTTAGCGGCAGTGTCGAACTGAGCGGCCGTCAGGAAGCAGCCTTAATTCTGGGTGAATTTTACCGTCGTAATAATGACTGGAAATTCCGCTTCGTTGCGCAGGGGTTCAACGGTGGACTTAAACCGCTGGCAGAGCATTTCGGCGTAAATATTGCCGACGAACCGGCTCCCGCAGCCCCGACTCCTCCGGTTGTAACCCCTCCGCCAGTTGAGACAAAAATCAGCCTGAGCAAGGTATCGCTGACAAAAGAGAAGCCTGCAATCAGCCTGACCAAACGGGATAACTTCGGTGAAATCCGGATCAACCTGAACTGGCACCGGGGCAGCGGCAAATCAGGCTTTGCAGGCATGTTCGGCTCCAAAGGAATCGACCTGGATCTGGGGGCCTTTGTTGAGCTTCAGGACGGGTATAAATCGGTCATTCAGGCGCTCGGTAATGCATTCGGTGATTATCGCGATGAACCGTATGTTCAGCTCAAGGGCGATGACCGGACGGGTGATGTATCAGACGGCGAGTGGCTGCATATCAATGGACGTGAATGGAAGCATATCCGCGAAGTGCTGATTTACGCCTTTATTTATGAAGGTGTTCCCAGCTGGGACAAGACTGATGGTGTGGTCACCATTCATGTGCCGGATCAACCGCCCATTGAGACCCGCCTGACCGAAGGTGAAAACCGTCGCACATTGTGCGCCATTGCCAGACTCGTAAACGAAAACGGCGCAATTAAAGTCGAGCGAATTAACCAGTACTTCAAAGGCCAGGACGAAATGGACCGGGCATTTGGCTGGGGATTTCGCTGGAGCGCCGGTTCTAAATAACACAGCAACAAAGGAAACAGGTATGAGCTTTTTCGACAAAGTTAAAGGTGCCATTAACTCAGGCCGTGACGAACTGACCCGCCAGGTTGGCCGTTTCAAAAACAAAAAATTCATGCAGGGCACCGTTGCTGTATGTGCCCGTATTGCCGTATCGAGTGACGGCGTAAGTTCGGAAGAAAAGCAGAAAATGATGGGCTTTCTGCGCTCTTCAGAAGAGCTGAAGGTCTTCGATACCAATGAGGTGATTGAGTTCTTCAATAAACTGGTTTCAAGCTTCGATTTCGATGTTGAAATCGGCAAGGGCGAAACCATGAAATACATCCTGGCGCTGAAAGATCAGCCTGAGGCCGCTCAGCTGGCCTTACGTGTTGGTATTGCCGTTGCGAAAAGTGACGGTAACTTCGATCAGGACGAGAAACTGGCCTCCCGCGAGATCGCTATCGCGTTGGGCTTCGACCCGGCTGAATTTGGCCTCTGATCCACATCCCTAAGGGTAAAATATGGTTTCCACACACATCGGCTTCCCGACTGAAACGGTCATTGTTTTTATTGCGCTTTCAGTCGGTGCCATCTTTATTGACCTGTTTATGCACCGTGATGACAAGCCTATTTCGCTGAAGAGTGCGGCGCTCTGGTCCGTATTCTGGGTTGTGGTTGCGATGGCATTTGCCGGTTTCCTCTATATCCACCACGGTGCTGAGGTTGCCAGTCTGTTTGTCACGGGTTATGCGCTGGAGAAAGTGCTGTCGGTCGATAACCTGTTCGTCATGATGGCCATCTTCTCCTGGTTCGCCGTTCCGGATCGTTATCGCCACCGTGTTCTCTACTGGGGGATCATTGGTGCCATTGTCTTCAGGGGCATCTTTGTCGCCATCGGTACGAGCCTGCTGAGTCTGGGGCCGTATGTTGAAGTTGTCTTCGCTATTATCGTTGCCTGGACAGCGGTCATGATGCTTAAAAGCGGTGATGACGATGATGAAATTGAGGATTACTCCCAGCATCTGGCTTACCGCATGGTTAAACGCTTCTTCCCTATCTGGCCGAAGCTCAGAGGGCATGCCTTCCTGCTTAACCAGAAGGAAGTGGATGCTGAACTGGCGAAACCAGAAAACAGCGATGTCACCATTGGCCGTGGTAAAAAAGCGGCGCTGTATGCGACCCCGCTGTTCCTGTGTGTGGCTGTGGTTGAACTCTCGGACGTAATGTTCGCGTTTGACTCGGTACCGGCAATCATTGCCGTCAGTCGTGAACCGCTTATCGTCTATAGTGCCATGATGTTTGCTATCCTGGGCCTGCGTACTCTGTACTTTGTCCTTGAGGCACTGAAACAGTACCTGGTTCATCTGGAGAAGGCCGTTATCGTGCTGCTGTTCTTCATCGCGGCAAAACTCGGCCTGAATGCGACCGATCACATCTGGCATCATGGTTACAGCATCGCGGCAACAACCAGCCTGTATGTTGTACTGGGTGTACTGGCGCTGGGCATTCTCGCAAGCGTCATGTTCCCGGGCAAACCTGAATCTGAGGAAAAGGGGAGTTAATCCCCTTAAGTGTTAACCTGAACAATTACTAATCGAAGAGGTTATTTTATGAGTGTTTCTCTTTCCAAAGGCGGGAACGTCTCCCTAAGTAAAGCAGCTCCGTCAATGAAAAACGTCCTGGTGGGCCTTGGCTGGGATGCGCGTTCAACAGACGGTCAGGACTTTGACCTGGATGCTTCAGCATTCCTGCTGGCCTCAAACGGCAAAGTGCGCGGCGATTCAGATTTCATCTTCTATAACAACCTGACGTCATCCGACGGTTCCGTAACGCACACCGGCGATAACCGCACCGGTGAGGGCGATGGTGATGATGAATCGCTGAAAATTAAACTGGACGCCGTCCCGTCTGAAGTTGACAAGATCATCTTCGTTGTGACCATCCACGATGCTCAGGCTCGTCGCCAGAGCTTTGGTCAGGTATCCGGTGCGTTTATTCGTCTGGTTAATGACGATAACCAGACTGAAGTTGCTCGCTACGATCTGACCGAAGATGCGTCCACTGAGACTGCCATGCTGTTCGGCGAGCTGTATCGCCACAATGGTGAGTGGAAATTCCGCGCAGTAGGTCAGGGTTATGCTGGTGGTCTGGCATCTGTATGTGCTCAGTACGGCATTAACGCGTCCTGATCAAAAAGTAACTTTTCTACCCGGGGCTGTTAATGCAGCCCTCATTCAACTGTTTGCAGGAGCTAAAAATGGCAGTTTCTCTCGTAAAAGGCGGCAATGTATCTCTGACCAAAGAAGCACCAACCATGAATGTTGCTATGGTTGGCCTAGGCTGGGATGCCCGTGTAACCGATGGTCAGGGTTTTGACCTGGACGCTTCCGTGTTCGCAGTAGGCGAAGACGGTAAAGTGTTGTCAGATGCGCATTTCATTTTCTTCAATAACAAAACCAGCCCTGATGGCGCGGTAGAGCACCAGGGCGACAACCGTACCGGTGAAGGCGACGGCGACGATGAGCAGGTCAAAATCGATCTGACCAAAGTCTCAGCAGATATCAAAAAACTGGTGTTTGCCGTTACCATCTATGATGCAGAAGCGCGTAAACAAAACTTCGGCATGGTGAGCAACAGCTTCATGCGCGTTTACAACAACGACAACGGCACGGAAATTGCCCGTTTCGATCTGTCTGAAGATGCCTCAACCGAAACCGCTATGGTCTTCGGTGAACTGTATCGTCATGGCGCTGAGTGGAAGTTTAAAGCTGTCGGTCAGGGCTTTGCCGGTGGCCTGGCGGCTCTTGCCTCCCAGCACGGCGTTAACATCTAAAATAACGCTGAATCATACCCCGGCAATGCCGGGGTTTTTTTTGGTTGCGATCCGCTATCAGGAGGGGGGGGGCAGAAAGGGTTCGGGAATCTCAGAAAGCAGAGAGATGTTAATTCTGACGTGAGCCTTTTAAAGGCAGGAAACGGATTTTTCTCTGGTTGCTGGTTAAAGCCTGTATTCCGTGCCTTATATCAACAGCATGCCCCTCTGATATATGTTACGTTTGCGACTTATGAAGGCACGGGTTCTGGAAGATAAAATACCCGACCAATGGAAATTCCAATTCAACAGGTATAGAAACTTCAACGTGATGAAATATGGTGTCACACCATATATACGCCTCACCAGAAATCCAGCGTCCTGAACTAAGCCAGGGGAACCTATATAAACGCTGCGCTTTAAAATAATCAAAAATCAGGAGAGTTAATGTGAATCTACAATCCGGACAAAACATACCACTTCAGCAATCTGCGATCAGGCTGAATCTTCAGTACCCTACCAAATCCGGCTTTAAAGGCGAACCCGATACCTGCCTGTTCCTGCTTAATGCTCAGGGAAAGGTCAGCGGCGATTCTGACTTTATCTTTTACAATAATCTGTCTTCTCCTGAAGGGGCAGTAAAGCTCGTTACCGGTTCTCAGCAGTCCAGCATTGAGATAGCACTGGATCGTGTTCCTGCGAACATCAGTAAAATTGCAATCACAGTTGTCATTGATGGTGAAGATACCATCAGTGGGCTCAGTTCGTTGAGCATGCAGGCTCAAGGAATCGCTGAGTTCCAGGCTGAGACTCAGGGCCGCAGTGAGAAAGCAATTATCCTGGGTGAAGTATATCGGCACAATGGCGCCTGGAAGCTTCGTGCGCTCGGGCAGGGTTTCAACGGTGGTCTTGAGCCTCTGGCCATTAGCTATGGCGTTGATGTCGCACAGCCAGCTCCGCAGCCAGCAAAGCCTGCTCGTATCAGTCTGGAAAAGAAACTGGAAACCAGATCTCCGCGCCTTGTAAGCCTCGCTAAAAAAGCCTCGGTCAGTCTTACTAAAAATAAACTGGACACCCTTGAGGCAGCGGTTGCATTTGTACTTGACGCATCCGGCTCAATGAGTGGCCAGTTCAGTAAGGGTAACGTTCAGTCTGTGCTGGACCGCATCGCCGTTCTTGCCGCCCAGTTCGACGACGACGGTGAAATGGATGTCTGGGGATTTGGAGAGAAGCATAAGAAGTATCCAAACGTCACACTGGACAACCTGGACACATATATTCAGTCCATTCGCGGGGCTGGAAAGCGTTCAGCCTGGGAGAACCTGCCGGGCCTCGGAGGGACAAACAACGAGCCTCCTGTGATGGAAGAAATAGTCGACTACTTTAAGGACTCGAAAATCCCGGTGTATGTTGTATTTATTACCGATGGCGGGATCAGCAAGACCCGGGCGATTAAAGATGCAATCCGGCGTTCTGCCAACTACCCCATCTTCTGGAAGTTTGTCGGCCTGGGTGGTTCAAGCTACGGTATCCTCAAAAATCTGGATGACTTTACTGACCGCCGGGTTGATAACACCCACTTCTTTGCCATGGATGATTTCGGTTCGATTAGCGATGAAAAGTTATATGATAATCTACTGGAAGAATTCAGACCGTGGATCGATGAAACAAAAAGGTTAGGCATCCTTTAATACGCACAGTTTGAGCTTGGTTGAATGAGCTCTACAGCAGCTTAATACTGTAGAGCCTTTGTTCATTGGAAATCGTACAGGGAGGCGCATATGGACCGCATCAAGTACCTGAAATGGATAGCTGAAGAATCACCAAGTACGGCTCAGCAGCTGGTGGCCTGGTTAAACAGAGCAAGGCACTATACGCCCGACATGAAAGAGCATCAGGCAGGTGTACAGATTCAAGAAAAGGGGATTGTTGTAGGGCTTAGACAAAGTACTAATCGTTATCATGGAGATTGTCTGACCATACATGTGGTACGGCTTCCGGAAGAAATACAAAACAAGGGATGGTTTAAGTCTTTTCTGAAGCTTTGCTGTGAATCGAATCCCTGGTGCGATGTTGTAATAGAAGACGTGAAAAACCCATATTTATTAAGCTTTTGTAAGAAACTAAACTTTACTGTATTAGATGAATTTTACCCGAATACTTACATAGTAAACACAGATGCCATTATGAGTTTACCTATCCCACCCTTAGGGAGATACGAAACCTATCTTTATTAAACCTGCGAACCTTTACCGGTTGCGTGGGGAGCGGATGGACTTCGGCTAAAGAAAAATCACATCGTCTATTTTGACCAGAAAAAGCTAATCTGCTTGATGTAATGCAGAAACGCATTACATTAATATCTTCTCCCAACAATCACCTGAACAATTCCCTGATTGCTTTTCACCTCATACCAGTGCTGGCTCATAGTTAGTCCTTAAGCAAATTTGTTATCGGAATAAAGAACGAAGCCAGCCTCATCGAGGCGCATAACCTTCTTCCCTTAACGCCTGTTGTAATTTTTCAATTGCGCTTTTCATTACCCAGGCTTCTTCGTCACTCACAGCACAGCCACGAAGATCGCTCCAGCTCAGACGTTTAACTAATTGAGCAAGGGCCATAGTTTCATTCTCATCAAGCTGCAAACTCAGTGTCTCAATACCTTCCACTATCTAACCTCCCTTATACTGAAAAATGGCGCTTTATTTCTGACCAGATGCCGAAGCCTTGAATGCGGCCGGAACTGCCGTTGTTTCTACTTTACAGAAATGGAATTAAAAAGTGGTGGTGCTGGGCACGTTTCTTTTCCAGTCGGGGTTTAAGCCAGAGCCGAAACTCATTCAACTTCTCAGCAGCCAAAACCGCTTCAACGGGGAAAACTTTATATTTACCCTGCTGCTGAGGTTCACCCAACCATCGCCTGATGGCTCCGTCAGTCCATAAACGAGTCTCTTTGAGCCTGGTTACAGTGACCCATTTCCTGGACCATTCATCAAATTGTCGCTGGCGATCCCGATAACGTTGTTCTTCCTGCTGACGAAGCCAGTCGCGATCAACAGCGAATTTTCGGTATCCAACAAAGAGCCCTTGTACTTTGGCCATGACAACATTCCGGTTTGCTTAGAACTGTTCAGACAGACATGTCAGGGATAAAGCTGAAGAAAAAGGTACAACGAAGAATAACCAAGACATAGGCCTGCCGGGTAAGTGGTGCGGTGCACAGGACTGTCGGAAAGTACGCTCAGAGAGGGTCGTTTAAGCATGATGCACCACCGCCAGCCAGCCTTAATAATGGTAATGTACCACTGGGTTACCAGACAGACCAGTAACGCATCAAACATAAAACTGTTTTTTAAAAAACGTCAGGAACGTAGCCTGACCTTTTAACCAGTGGTGTAAAAAACATACAGATTGCTCTGAGGTATGAGGTTCAGCAACTAGCCTTGTCGACGCAGAAACATTAAGTAATCAATAGCAGCTATCGCAAACAATGGTGAAAACCACCACGTGCTTTTCAACAAGCCAAGCGGCAGAAAGAGTACAGTTGCCATCGAATAAACAAAAACACGAACCATACCATCTGTAATAAACATAGGCTATTTGCAATCTGAGGTTGGATTGTAGATTTTAGTTAGAAATGGATCAAAGTCCGTTTTGTGCAAAACTTGGTTGACAACCCTCTTTTGGAAGATGTGCCGTTTCGTGCAAAAGTTGGTTGGAGGCCAAGATGGCAGAGTTCGTAGGTTCGGCTGCTTCGCAAGCTGATTTCATTTGGAAGAACGCGGAAGACCTGTGGGGGGGATTTCAAGCATACCGACTTCGGCAAGATCATTTTGCCGTTTACTCTGCTGCGTCGATTGGAGTGCGCACTGGAGTCTACACGGGAAGCATCGCTCGATAGCCAACCAGCCACGATTGAGTTCTTAGAAGCAGAGTTCAGTGTTGATTTCGATGCGCTGCTATCTTGACCGCCAATCAGACCCGCATGGTTCAGGTTTGTGTATGAGAGTCCCCAAATGGCTGTAGTTCTAACCAAAGCCTTGATTGAAGCCGGCCGCGCCGGAAATAGTGGGTACAGAAAAGGCAGTTGCTTGCGCTGGGCGTAAGTTACCCGCCGAAAAGCGGCTGGATCGAACGACTGATCGGCACTGAGGTATCTGACGAGCAGTACGAACGCTTTCTGGGGCACAGCACGAGCAAGCAGGCTGAACAGATCCTACGCGGAGAGCAGCCAGCCAAGGGGCTTCAGTATGCAAAGCGAGCGAAGAAGCTCGCTTCTGAAAGAAAAGCCACAATTGATCTGGATAACGAGCACCTGTCTGAAATCGAAAAGTATCGGTAGCCCTAGACTTTTAGCCGCTGAAGATCTCTTAGATACCATTGGTGAAACTTGCTGAAGTCAGCCTTCTGTTTCTCTACCGTGCTGTTATAGATCGCATCACTGGTAACCGCACAAGCAGTCCAGCCAGCCTCATAGACGAAGCGAGTAGCTATCGGTGACTTCTTCGGGGTGCTATCCCAGCGGTTTTTGAGCCACCGCGCAAGCCCTTCATCAAGAGGGACCACCAGATTTAGCTGCTGTTTTGTGCGAGTGATACCGACATAAAACAGCCGACGTTCCTCCTCGATTTCCTCTTCGGCCGGAGGGGTGTTCATCGATGTGCGAACGCTGTAAACATCATCGGGTTTGCCGCCAGGAAATTCCTGCTCATTCAGCCCGATCAGTATTACGTTATCCCACTCCAGCCCCTTGGAACCATGCAGTGTGGAAAGGATGAAGGGATCGCAGTCAGTAGCAGCCTCGCCTGGATTCAAGATAAGGTTTAAAAACGTGCGGGAATCGATCTTACTGGAGTCAAGTAGCTCCCCGATCCTCACGACCCCTCGTTGCTGGTCGTTCGATCCAGTGCGAGTTACACCCTCAGAGCCAACACTATCAATGAAACCCTCCATACTCAGGCGTCGTAACACATCGATAGCAGGCGTTTCCTCTCCGTCTTTCTGGCAGATAGTGGCGAGCCTGCCCAGCCGATCTTTTTGGTATTGTGCGCCCTCGAATAACTGACCTAGAGCAGACCATAGGTCGGCGTGCGGAGCCATCAATCCACTGAGCGCCGCTTTGAATTGCCCTTTCTGCCATCTAAAACCAGCCTCCTTCAGAAAGCCGTAAACAATCGCTTGTTTGTTGGGATGGTTTTCCAGTAGCCGCAGATCGCCGTACACAGACAGCAAGACGCCAACTACCAGTATCCCGATTTCGGTGCGGGTGTGTAATGCGCTTGAACCATTGAGGTAGCGATAAGGTAGCCCACACAGGCGTAAAGCAATTTCCGCCTCAGCAAGGTTCGCCTTAGTGCGGGACAATATGGCTTGTGTTCCACTGCTCACCGAGAGGTTTGATAGCACCTTGGATAGGCAGTTATCAAAGTGCAATCTGACCTCTGTTTTGGGGGTGCTAGGATGACTGACACAAAGCTTGGTCAGCTTTGTAGAGTTGCGCCGAATTACCGAGTTAGCCATCAAGGAAAGCTCATGGCCAAATCTGAACGTGCATGACAGTTGAAACACCTTCGTATTCGGGTAGTGCCTTTCAAACAGTCCGCCGATAAAGTCTGGTCGAGCACCACGCCACTCATAAATACACTGGTTAACATCACCAACAGCCATAACCGACGTATCCGACTTAGATAGCAAGCGGGTCATGTCATGCTGTATCAGGTTAACGTCCTGATATTCATCAACAATGATGTGCTTGAAGTGGGCACCAAGGCTGCTGTCATTACGCAACAGTGCGACAGCCTCAATCAAACAGTCATCAAAGGTTCGCAGACTGTTTTCCTCCAGCAGCTCACAATAGCGGCCATAGGCGTGAATAAACTCCCGTTTGATGTTGCTGAACGTTGGATCATTGGCAGCATCAACAGGAGTTACGGCCGCCGCCCGGCAGCGAGCAATAAACAGCTCGAAGTTTTCAATTTCATTGGGGTCAATATAATTCGCCTCATGGTCAAAGCCATAGCGGTAGGCTTGCTTTACCAGTTGCTCATAGCGGTAGTCGCTTGGAGTAATGAGGTCTTTCTTCTTGATTATCTGTTGGCGTTCTCCGTAACCAACAATCTTTAAGGCCAAGCTGTGGAACGTGCGGATTTCTGGAATCACGCTCGACATCAGTGCCGTCTTCAAGTTCTCCGTGAAGCTCACCTGCGCCGACTTGTTGTACATCAGGATCAGAATGGAGCGAGGATCAGTTCCCGTCTTGACCAGCCGCTCAACGCGCTTTACAAGTGTGGTTGTTTTCCCGCTACCAGGTACGGCTTTTACCAACGCATGTCCGGTGTCATGGCTGACAATACTTTTCTGCTCCCAAGTCAGTCTTTTGGTCATGCCTTAACCTTGTAATTGGCGCACTGACGGGCCTCGGTGTAGGGAACGATCTTTGCCTTACTGTGACATTGCAGATAGCCATCCTCCCATCGGCCTGCTTGCTCGCACATAATGCAGTTGGGAAATAGTGAATGAGGATCGGCGTGACGGATAAAAGCTCGTAAGTTATCAGCCAGCTCAGCGGCCCCTAACGATCTAGGCCATGTGTTCACGTCAGAATTGATTGTTAAATCCACTTCAGCGAGCGGCATCGTTTGTTCGTTGAGTCGGCCGGAACCACTTAAACTCCAGACAGACATATCCACGTTACCTACTGAGCAGACGCCGCTACAGGTGTCCACAGATTGAAACGGGGGAAGCCAGTTGAATACTCTCAGGATCTTCTCCTTGATCGAGTAGGCCCCGGTAAGCAACATCTGAATATCAGAGGCAGATTGGACCTTAAACTCAAGAATCGGGATACCGGCTTCGATCTTGTCTTGAGAGCAGGGGTGTGTGACACAAATCTCTACGTAGCAACGCCTTTCGCCAGTCGTATCATACAACATCACGTCTGGTCGCAGCCCTGTGACCTTATCGTGTTTTTCCAGCTCTGCCTGATCGAAAAATTGAGTCAAGTTGTAGCGTGCAGGCACGGATTTTACGCACTGACGTGCTTCGTCTCTAACCAAGGCTAAACGAGAACCATTACAGGCAACCCGGCGCTCCAGCTCAAGGCTAATAGGCATTTCACGGCTGAGAGCTTGTTGGTAGCGATAGAAGAATGCTTCTTTGCCGCACTTGTGAAGATAGGTTTCAAGGGCACAGCATTCTTCCGAATGGCGAAAGTGCTTAGCGTTGAACTCGCCCATTACCGGGGTCAGGGGGCTCTTACAACCTGGGCAGGTGTAAGGGCACTGTTGCAAAGTTAGCGATGAGGCAGCCTTTTGTCTTATTCAAAGGCCTTACATTTCAAAAACTCTGCTTACCAGGCGCATTTCGCCCAGGGGATCACCATAATAAAATGCTGAGGCCTGG
>NZ_JBLURD010000015.1:0-117712 GCF_051209435.1 Klebsiella sp. HN106
TGAGTGCCCACACAGATTGTCTGATAAATTGTTAAAGAGCAGTGCAACGCGGCTTTCGCTCACCGTTGCGAGGTCCCGTATAATACGTTTTCCTCATTCAGAGTCAAGCGTTTAATTTCGCTTTTTTCTGCCGGCATTCATCGCTGAATCCCGCTGACCCGGCGGGCTGTAAGCCGTTGTTCCGTGTCAGTGGAGGCGCATTATAGGGAGTTCTGAGACGTTGACAAGCCCTGTTTGCAAAAAATCTTTCAACCGTCTCTTTTTTGTGCAAAACGCTATGAAAGCGGTAGTTTTTCCAGCGATTCGAAGCCGTAACGCTGCAAAACGCTCAAAAGCTGTTCAGTTTCAGCCGTTAACGCCATACAGTACGCAATATTGGCATCACCCGATTTTGCATCAGGCGCTTCATGCTCTAATAGCCAGGCGGTTCGACGCGCAATCGCCGCCCCGGAGTCGATCATTCTTGTCCCTTCCGGCAGAACCTGCTGCAGCTCCTCTTGTAATAGAGGGAAATGCGTACAGCCCAACACAACCGTATCAGGCGGCTCCTGCATTCGCAGCCAGGGACGCAGAATACGTCGCAGCTCATCCAGCGGAACCGGCTCGCCGTGCAGCTTGGCTTCTGCCAGCTCAACCAGCTCTGCCGATCCCAGCATTTCGATTTTGCATTCATTCGCAAAACGAGCAATCAGTTCGCGCGTATAAGGACGTTTTACCGTCCCGCGCGTCGCCAGCAGACCAACAACGCCATTCGCCGTTAATCGTGCCGCGGGTTTTATCGCAGGAACCACGCCGACAACCGGAAACGCAAATTTGTCGCGCAAGGCGGGGAGGGAAACGGTACTTGCGGTATTACAGGCAATGACGGCCAGCGCCAGGGGGTAACGCTGCTGAACCGCGGTGACAATCTCCAGAACGCGTTCAACAATAAACTCTTCGCTTTTCTCGCCGTAGGGGAAAGCAACGTTGTCGAAAGCGTAGATATAATGCAGATTCGGCAAAAGCTGCCGAATCTCATTGTAAACCGACAGCCCACCGACGCCGGAATCAAACACCAGCACGGTGGGACGTGGATCAGAAGGTGTAGCTGCCAGACAAGTAGTATTCTCGTCCTGCAGTTTGGTAGCCATAAGCTGTCTCGTAATCTTTATCGAACAGGTTAGCTATTTTACCACGAACTGTCAGTCGATCGGTGATCGGATACGCTGCAGAAACGTCTACCGTGCTGTAGCTTGGCAAAATTCTTTGCGTATTGTTGTATTGGGAGGTGTTGTTGTCGTAACGCTTCCCATAATACTGCCACGACACATCCATATCGACATCAAACACGGACCAGTCCAGCTGATATTTTGCCTGTCGTTTAGAACGCCGGGCCAGCACTTCACCGTTATCATCGTTACGCGGATCAACATACTGCAACGTTACGCGATGGCTAAAAATACCGGTATCAATACTTCCCGTCCATTCCACGCCTTTAATCGTGGCGGCATTGATATTGTCGTACTCCCCCTCATAGGTAACAGGATCGGAGTAATAGGTAATCAGATTGCTAATCTTGTAATGGTACGCGGATAAGCGCCAGTCAACAGGGCCGGTAAGCCCTTCCAGCCCCGCCTCCCACTGTTTCGACTCTTCAGGTTTCAAATTAGGATTCGCGTTGATACCAAATCGGGTTGAGCCAAACTGTTGTCCTAAAGAAGGCGCAAGAAAGCCGGTACCGTAACCGATAGTCAGGCGATAATTTTCAACAAACTCCCATCCTGCGGTAGTCTGCCAGGTACCGTGCCAGCCAAACTGCTCATCGTGGTCTTCACGTCCGGAAGCTTCGAGGGTGACATCACCCACTTGCTGCTGGCCCGTCAGATACAGCCCCGTGTTATCACGCTTGTAGGTATCCGACAGCGCCGTATCTGACGACGTTAAACGCTGCTGCTGCCAATCGACCCCTGCGCTGACCGAGCCGTGACCGACAATAACGTTATTGCCCCATTGAAGATTACGCTGCGTCATCCTGTCGAGCGTCGTCCCATCATTATAACGACCATAAATACTGCTGTAGTTATAGTCCTTTACCTTCTGATAGCTGGCGATAAGCTGAGAGGAGTAAATACCGGAATTGAAGTTCAGCCCGGCATCCCAGCTTTGGTTATAGAGCTGGTTTTCATCTGCGCTGTTGGCCGGACTATACGGCGGGCTTCCAAGATCGTAATCAGAGTTGTTGGTGTAGCTGTGTCCGCGGAAGAAACCGTCAAAATTCTCGTTAAATTTATGCTCAAGACTGCCCCAAAACGTTTTATTACGGAAACCATCGCGATCGCCGTCGTGATCCCAGGTTGAATCAGGCTGAACGTTAAAGCCTTTATTGCCCTCATAAGAGCCCGCAACCGTCGCGACCGTATCGCCAAAGCGATGGCGCAGAGTACCGTCATATTGTTGGTAACCTTTAGAACCCACCCCAGCGGTAATTTTGGATTGTTCTTTATCGGAATGCGTAATGACGTTAATCACGCCGCCCATTGCGCCGGAACCATAAATCGCCGAACGCGGGCCGCGGATATATTCAACTCTCTGCACCAGCGATAGCGGAATCTGGTTCAGGTCAGGATTATTGGTGATACCCGGTCGGGCCATGGGAACGCCATCAACCAGAACCAGCACCTGTTTGGCTTCAGTACCACGGATGAAGAGCGAGGAAGATTGCCCCATCCCCCCATTTTGCGCGACGTCCACGCCAGGCAATCGGCGCATTACATCGTTCAAATCTTTCGCCTGCCAGCGATCGATCTCTTCCCGCGTCACAACATCGGTCGGCGCAAGGACCGTGTTGACCGGTTGTTGAAAACGATTTGCTGTCACCACTAACGTATCTGAATTGCTATCCTGCGCCCAGCCGGAAAAAGCCGTGACGGAGAGCGCCGTCATCAGCGAAGCTTTTTTAATCATTTTAAAAGCATCCGTAATATGCAAAGGATGCCGCCGGCTCTATCAATAGCACGCGATGATAGAAACCAAATGCGACGTATTCCGGCAGGTCTTCGGGCTTGGGGTGTTTAATGGATGAGGACTTCCCGCTAAATAACCGCAGTGTCTGCACTATGCGCTCATCCCACTTTTCCTTACCGCTGCGCGTCAGCTCCAGATTTGCACTGGATTCCCTATTAACTCATAGGACCGGTAACACGATGCTATAATTAGAAACATATAGATGTCCAGACTTCTACGGTGATATTTCCTGATATCATCAGGGCTGGACATCCCCAGCGCTTTCCCTACAATCCCCGCGTACTTATTTTATTCAGGATACATCATGACCCCCGAACACCTTCCTACCGAACAATATGAAGCGCAGTTGGCAGAGAAAGTCGTCCGTTTGCAGAAAATGATGGCGCCTTTCAGCGCCCCGGTTCCGGAAGTGTTTCGTTCGCCGGTCAGCCACTATCGCATGCGCGCAGAGTTCCGCCTGTGGCACGATGGCGATGACCTGTACCACATTATGTTTGATCAGCAGACCAAATCCCGTATTCGCGTCGATACCTTCCCGGCCGCCAGTGAACTCATTAATCAATTGATGACTGCCGTGATTGCCGGCGTACGCGATAACCCGGTACTGCGCCATAAACTGTTTCAGGTGGATTATCTGACCACCCTAAGCAACCAGGCGGTGATATCGCTGCTGTATCATAAAAAGCTCGACGACGAGTGGCGCCAGCAGGCGGAGCGTTTGCGCGATGCGCTGCGGGCGCAAAACCTGAATGTGCATCTGATTGGCCGCGCAACGAAGACGAAAATCGAGCTGGATCAGGATTATATTGATGAACGCTTACCGGTTGGTGGGCGTGAAATGGTCTATCGCCAGGTAGAGAATAGCTTCACCCAGCCGAACGCAGCGATGAACATCCAGATGCTGGAGTGGGCTATTGATACCACGAAAGGCGCAACCGGCGACCTGCTTGAGCTGTATTGCGGCAACGGCAACTTTTCGCTGGCGCTGGCGCGTAATTTCGATCGCGTGCTGGCAACAGAGATTGCTAAACCATCCGTCGCAGCAGCGCAATACAACATTGCCGCGAACCACATTGATAATGTGCAGATTATCCGCATGTCGGCGGAAGAGTTTACTCAAGCGATGAACGGCGTGCGGGAGTTTAATCGCCTGCAGGGCATCGATCTGAAGAGCTATCAGTGCCAGACGATTTTCGTCGATCCGCCGCGCAGCGGGCTGGATAGCGAAACGGAGAAAATGGTGCAGGCGTATCCGCGTATTCTGTATATCTCCTGCAATCCGGAGACCCTATGCCAGAACCTGGAAACGCTCAGTGATACCCACGAGATCACGCGCCTGGCGCTGTTCGACCAGTTCCCGTATACCCACCATATGGAATGCGGCGTACTGTTAACGAAGAAGTAAAGCTGCGGCAGGAAACCCGGCAACAGCGCTGTTGCCGGGCGATAGATTATTCAGCGATCGCGCTCTTGCGGTTGCGCACTTTGTAGCCAATCCAGAACACCATAATCACCGACAGAACCGCCGGGAAGAAGTTAGAGCCGATGTCCGGATATTCCGCGCGCACAACGGTGCTATAAACCAGCACGCCGAGAATAAAACAGGCGGCGGCAAGCCCCGGCAGACCCACGGGCATACTACGATTTTGATAGCGCTGATGCAGACAGTAAACCGTCAGCACCAGCGACAAAACAGGGAAAATGGAAAAAGGGACAATTGAACTGAATAGCGCAGCGAAGGTTCCATTAATGGATAAACCTGCGATCAGCGCCAGCAGCAGCGTACCTCTATCTTGTACTGAGTGTTTCATTGCTCGTCCTTCACGTTATTCGGAATGATTTGAAATTTTTTCTTGTTCACGGCGATACCAATAATACGCGCCTTTCGAGATCATTCTGAGCTGCAGCACCAGGCGCTCTTCCAGCTGCCGACGCTGCTCCGGACCTACATCCAGGGCCTCGGCGCCGGCGCTAAATACGATGGTGACCATAGCTTCAGCCTGCGCTTCGGTAAAGGCGCGCGGCATATGGTTTTCGATTTCTAAATAGTCGGCAAGTTCCGCGATGAAATGCTGAATTTCACGCGCCACGGCGGCACGAAACGCCGCGGATGTACCGGAGCGTTCACGCAGCAGCAGACGGAAGGCATTCGGGTTGTTACCGATGAATTCCATAAAGGTGGAAACAGAGGTACGAATGACGCTGCCCCCTTTGGCGATACGCTGCCGCGCCTGACGCATCAGCTGACGCAGCATCAGCCCGCTTTCATCCACCATGGTCAAACCCAGCTCATCGACATCGCGGAAATGGCGATAGAAGGACGTTGGGGCGATCCCGGCTTCCCGCGCCACTTCGCGCAGGCTCAAGCTGGCAAAACTTCGTTCAGCACTTAGCTGGCTAAATGCTGCTTCCACCAGCGAACGCCGGGTTTTTTCTTTTTGTTGCGCTCTTACGCCCATCACGTTGTCTGAATCCTTCCATAAGCCCTTCCGGCACTATACCAGAGATTAGAACTAATCGGTTTACACTGGATTGTGAATGATTGTTTACGAGCTGTTTCTGCTTTTATGCCGCAAAAAAGCACAACGATAATTGGGTTAAAGCGCGGCGAATGTTATCATCGTGTTTATTTTATGTATAAAACAGGTGAGTAATGCCATGTCACACTCTTGGGATTATGATGCAATTGTGATTGGTTCCGGTCCGGGCGGAGAAGGTGCCGCCATGGGGCTGGTGAAACAGGGAGCACGCGTTGCCGTCATCGAGCGCTACCATAACGTCGGCGGCGGTTGTACCCACTGGGGTACCATCCCGTCAAAAGCCCTCCGCCATGCCGTCAGCCGTATTATCGAGTTTAACCAAAACCCCCTCTACAGCGACCATTCCCGTCTTCTTCGTTCTTCCTTCGCCGACATCCTGAACCATGCCGACAGCGTCATTAACCAGCAAACCCATATGCGTCAGGGTTTCTATGAGCGCAACCACTGTGAAATCCTGCAGGGCAACGCCCATTTTGTCGATGAACACACTATCGCGCTGGAATGCCACGACGGTACCGTGGAGACGGTGACGGCGGAAAAGTTCGTCATTGCCTGCGGTTCACGCCCCTATCACCCGGCAGACGTCGACTTTCATCATCCGCGCATTTATGACAGCGACTCGATCCTTAGCCTGCATCACGAACCGCGCCATGTGATCATTTATGGCGCCGGGGTGATCGGCTGCGAATATGCGTCGATCTTCCGCGGGATGGAGGTCAAAGTGGATCTGATCAACACCCGCGATCGTCTGCTGGCGTTTCTCGATCAAGAGATGTCTGATTCGCTCTCCTATCACTTCTGGAACAGCGGCGTGGTGATTCGTCACAACGAAGAGTACGAAAAGATTGAAGGCGTTGATGACGGCGTCATCATGCATCTGAAATCCGGCAAAAAGCTCAAGGCGGACTGCCTGCTCTACGCCAACGGCCGTACCGGGAATACCGACTCTCTGGCGCTGGAAAATATCGGTCTGCAGACCGATAGCCGCGGTCAGCTAAAGGTCAACAGCATGTACCAGACCGCCCTGCCGCACATCTATGCCGTCGGCGATGTGATTGGCTATCCGAGCCTGGCCTCCGCCGCGTACGATCAGGGGCGCATTGCGGCCCAGGCGCTGGTGAAAGGCGAAGCATCTGCGCATCTGATTGAGGATATTCCTACCGGGATTTACACCATTCCGGAAATCAGCTCGGTCGGCAAAACCGAGCAGCAGCTGACGGCAATGAAGGTGCCTTATGAGGTCGGGCGCGCGCAGTTCAAGCACCTGGCGCGAGCGCAGATTGTCGGTATGAGCGTCGGTACGTTGAAGATCCTGTTTCATCGCGAAACGAAAGAGATCCTCGGCATTCATTGTTTCGGCGAGCGCGCGGCCGAAATTATTCACATCGGCCAGGCGATAATGGAGCAGAAAGGCGGCGGTAACACCATTGAGTACTTCGTTAACACCACCTTTAACTACCCGACAATGGCGGAAGCCTATCGGGTAGCCGCGTTGAATGGCTTAAACCGCCTGTTTTAACGCCGCGTCGAAATGGCCATCCATTTTACTGCGGATGGCCTCCGCCAGATGTTCATAACGGCTACGCAGCGGAGAACCCGGGCGATAAACCAGCCCAACGGTACGTCTCGGTTCCGGCTTAATGCAAGGCACATAGACCACGCCATCGCGCTTTCTCTCCTGCGGCACGGCTAAGGCGGGCAAGAGGGTGATGCCGCTACCGGCAGCCACCATGTTACGCAGCGTTTCGAGACTGGTCGCGCGGAAGTGGGTGTCTTCATCGGCGCCGGCTTCAAAGCAAAAGCCCATCGCCTGATCGCGCAGGCAGTGGCCATCTTCCAGCATCAGCAGTTTTTCACCGGCCAGATCCGACATCGGCACGCACTCGCGGTTTGCCCAAGGATGATCTTCATAGATAGCCAGCATCATTGGCTCATCAAACAGCGGCACCTCAATAAAAGCTTCGCTCTCTTTGACCAGCGCCAGAATTGCGCAGTCGAGCTTACCGCTATCAAGCTGGGCCAGCAGCTGATGGGTTTGCGCTTCATGCAGATACATTTCCAGCTTCGGAAAGGTCTGGTGCAGCATGGGGATAATCAGCGGCAGCAGATAAGGGCCAATGGTCGGGATCAGTCCGATATGCAATGGCCCGGACATGGTCTCTCCCTGCTGGCTCGCCATTTCCTTAAGCACTTTGACTTCGCGTAGCACGGTACGCGCTTGATCCACCAGCAGCAGCCCTGCCTGGGTGAACAGAACCTTACGGCTGGTGCGCTCCAGCAACATCACGCCGAGTTCATCCTCCAGCTTACGGATCTGCCCGCTAAGCGTAGGTTGACTGACGTGGCAAGAATCCGCCGCACGGCGGAAGTGGCGGTGTTCAGCTAGCGCTACCAGATATTCAAGATCGCGAATATTCATTATTCATCCTCCATCGCCACGATAGTCCATGGCGATAGATAGAATAGCAACGAACGATTATCCCTATCAAGGTTTCTGTTCAATAATAAACCCATAAATGAGGAAAACTGCAGAAAATCATTGAGCTTCCTCATCAGTTCTCTACCCGGATAACTAAAGCCAACGTGAACTTTTGCGGACCTTGTGTCCGCTTTTTTTTGCATAAAAAAGCCCGGGGTTACCCGAGCTTCCTTTATTTAATGCCTTTCAGGCAGCGAACAGATAGCTCAAACCAGGCGCGATTTAGCGTCGGCAATCGCCTGAGCAACCTGCTGCGGAGAAACGCCGCCTTTAGCCGCTCGCTTATCCAGACACGACTGCAGCGAAAGAATCGGATAGACGTCATCAGCAATAACGCCGCTAAATTTTTGTAAATTGGCCAGAGGGAGATCTTCCAGCGGTTTGCCCTGGGCAATGGCTTCTACTACCGCTTCACCCACAATATGGTGCGCCTCACGGAACGGTACGCCTTTAGCTACCAGATAGTCCGCCAGCTCGGTGGCATTCGCGTATCCCTGCTGCGCGGCTTCTTCACAGCGCGGGCGTTTCACCTGAATACCGTCAAGCACCAGCGCCGCCATATGCAGGCAGTCGAGCCAGGTATCAAGCGCGTCAAACAGGCCTTCTTTATCTTCCTGCATATCTTTGTTGTAGGCCAGCGGCAGCCCTTTAAGGGTCATCATCATGCCGGTCAGGGCACCCTGCACGCGGCCGCATTTACCGCGGATCAGCTCCAGCGCATCCGGGTTTTTCTTCTGCGGCATCAGGGATGAACCCGACGTCACGCGGTCAGAAAGCTCCACAAAGCCCGCTTCGCCGGTATTAAAGAAGATCAGATCTTCGGCAAAACGCGACAGGTGGACCATGCCGATTGAGGCATCGGACAGCAGTTCCAGGACGTGATCGCGATCGGACACGCTGTCCAGGCTATTGCGGGTCGCCGTTGCGAAACCCAGCCAGCCGGCAAGCTGTTCGCGATCGATTTCATAGGCGGTCCCCGCCAGCGCGCCGCAGCCCAGCGGGCTGACGTCCAGACGCTTCAGCGCATCCTGCAGGCGGCTTTCATCACGCGCCAGCATTTCGACATAGGCCAGACACCAGTGAGCGAACGTCACCGGCTGCGCGCGCTGCAGGTGAGTATAGCCCGGCATGACCGCGTCCTGATTAGCCTCCGCCGTCTCAACCAGCGCGCTTTGCAGCTGACGATTCGCCGACAGCAGCTCCACCACGGTATCTTTGCACCACAGCTTCAGGTCCGTTGCGACCTGGTCATTACGGCTGCGCCCGGTGTGCAGCTTTTTGCCCAGTTGGCCAACCTTGTCGATCAGTTTACCTTCTACCCAGCTATGAATATCTTCCGCATCGCTTTCGAGGATCTGCTGCGGATTAGCCCGTACTTCTTCCAGCAGAATGTTCAGCGCCTCTTCCAGCTTCTGCTGTTCATCAGCGGTCAGTACGCCCACCGTCACCAGCGCTTTGGACCAGGCAACAGAGCCAACGATATCCTGCTCCGCCAGGCGATAGTCAAAGCGCAAAGAGTCGTTGAACTGTTTGAACCGCTGATCCGCTGCCTGAGTAAAACGCCCACCCCAAAGTGCCATAACATGCTTCCTTAATATCTTTGAATTTTATTGCCCGGCGGCGCTGCGCTTACCGGGCCGACAAAATGATAAATTGATTATGCCAGAATACGCGTGCCGATCGGCGTACCGTTAAACAGCGCAGGGAGCTGCTCTGCGTGCCGCCAGGAGGCGATATCGACCGGGCGGCCTAATGTCCGCGCCGCGTCCAGAGCCGCATTCACTTTGACGATCATTCCGTCGGTGATAATGCCCTGCTCGATCAGTTGTTCAGCTTTCCCGGCGGTCATTTCAGCAATACGCTGACCTTTGCCATCGAGAATGCCGCTCACGTCTGACAGCAGAATCAGGTCTGCGCCAAGCGTTGCCGCCAGCGCGGTCGCCGCCTGGTCAGCGTTGACGTTCATTAACTTACCGTCATCGGTAACGCCGATGGAGCTGACAACCGGCAGATAACCGCCCGCCAGCAGCGTGTTAATCAGCGCCGGAGAACCCGGCTGAGCAAATCCGACATGGCCGAGCTCTTCATCAAGCTGCGTCACTTTGACGCTATCGCCATCGCCGAGGAATAGCCCAACGGAAGCCAGGCCGTGTTTCTTCGCCCACGCCAGCAGCGTTTTATTGGCGGTTCCCGCCAGCGCGCCGGTAATAATGTCGATCTGATCCGCCGGGGTGACCCGCAGACCATTTTTCTTGTTCACCGGCAGATTGAGCTGCTTCATCAGTTCATCCACCACGCAGCCGCCGCCGTGCACAATAATTAGCGGGCGCTGATGTGATTCACGGTAGTTCACCAGGGCAGTAAACAGGCGCTCCAGCGCTTCTTCGCTGTCCAGCAGGACGCCGCCGAGTTTGATAATTAAAGGATTCATCATCACACCTTAAATAAGAGACTGCGTCTCAGCGAAGCCGAAACGAATGTTAGCGCACTGTACGGCCTGCGCGGCCGCACCTTTCAGCAGGTTATCTTCCGCCGCCACCACGATGATATGTTCATCCTGGACTGCAAAACCGATATCACAGAATGGCAGACCCACGACATTTTTCAATGCAGGGACCCCACGATCGTATAAACGTACCAGCGGTTTATCCGCATAGGCCTGCTGGAACACCGCCGCGACCTGTTCTTTACTGACGCCGGGCTTCAGACGGCAGGTAATGGTTTCCAGAATCCCACGCTTAAAATTGCCCAGATGCGGGGTAAAAATAACGTCCGCGCCCAGGTGGGTGGAGATTTCCGGGTGATGGCGGTGATTGAAAACGCCGTAGGGTTGCAGGCTGACTTCGCAGAAGCTGTTACCGAGAGAGGCTTTACGCCCGGCGCCGCTGACCCCGCTGGTCGCGTTGATCACCGGCCACTGGTTAAGATCCAGCAGTCCCGCATCGATCAGCGGTTTTAACGATAGCTGAGCCGCCGTCGGGTAGCAGCCGGGTACGGCAATCAGATTTGCTTCTTTTAGCTTTTCGACGCTCCACTCGGCCAGGCCGTAAACCGCCTGTTCAAGCAGTTCAGGGTGCTGATGAGTGAAACCATAATATTTTTCATAGAAGGCGCCGTCATTCACGCGGAACGCCCCGGAGAGATCGAACACCACGCAGCCCGCCGCGAGAAACTGCGGCGCCAGATCGTGGCTCACTTCATGGGCGGTAGCCAGAAAAACGACATCGACTCCGGCGCTAAACTCGCTGATATCAGACATCGGCTGCAGCGGCAGATCGACAATCCCTTTCAGTTGCGGATGCAAATCGGAAACTAATTTTCCCGCATCATTGCTTTGCGCGGAGACCGTCAAAGCGGTTATGGTCATATGAGGATGGCGATTTACATAGGCCACTAGCTCTGCGCCGGCATAACCGCTGGCGCCCACAATCAGCGTGTTCAACATTGGGGCTCTTCACCTTCTTGCTTACGTATATTTGCCCTGGAAGACCGTTGCCTTCCCCACCCTGTTGAGCCGTAAGCGCATCATCCTTACGTTCGATGGGTTTCCTTACGCTCAACGATAATGTATTTTTATTCACAAATAATGCATGAATATTGATACTATCACGACCCGAGGTGTGTCAACAATGAAAAACAATTTACCGCCCTTTATCGAGATTTACCGCGCGCTGATCGCCACACCTTCCATCAGCGCAACCGAAGAGGCGCTGGATCAAAGCAATGAGTCTTTAATCAATTTACTGGCGGGCTGGTTCCGTGATATCGGCTTTAATGTTGAAGTTCAGCCGGTGCCGGATACGCGTAATAAATTCAACCTGCTGGCGAGTACCGGCCACGGCGCAGGCGGCCTGCTGCTTGCCGGGCACACCGATACCGTCCCGTTTGATGATGGCCGCTGGACTCGCGATCCTTTTACCCTGACCGAGCACGACAATAAGCTATACGGCCTGGGCACTGCGGATATGAAAGGCTTCTTCGCCTTTATTCTCGATGCCCTGCGCGACGTCGATGTGGCTAAACTGAAAAAGCCGCTCTATATTCTGGCGACGGCCGATGAAGAGACCAGCATGGCCGGCGCGCGCTATTTCGCCGAAACGACCCAACTGCGGCCGGGCTGCGCCATTATCGGCGAACCGACTTCGCTGCAGCCGGTACGCGCGCACAAAGGCCATATGTCTACTGCCGTTCGCGTTCAGGGGCAGTCTGGCCACTCCAGCGACCCGGCACGCGGCGTCAACGCCATTGAGCTAATGCACGATGCCATCGGCCGCATCATGCAGCTGCGCGATGACCTGAAAGAGCGTTATCACTACGCCGCATTTACCGTCCCGTATCCCACACTTAACCTTGGGGCCATTCACGGCGGCGATGCCTCCAACCGCATTTGCGCCTGTTGCGAACTGCATATGGATATTCGCCCGCTGCCCGGAATGACCCTCAACGATCTTAACGGGCTGCTGAACGAGGCGCTGGCACCGGTGAGTGAGCGTTGGCCTGGTCGCCTGACCGTTGCTGAACTGCATCCGCCGATCCCTGGCTACGAATGCCCACCGGACCATAAGCTGGTTGAGGTAGTCGAAAAACTGCTCGGCGCGCAGACCGACGTGGTCAACTACTGCACCGAAGCGCCGTTTATTCAGACCCTCTGTCCGACGCTGGTATTAGGCCCGGGCTCGATTAACCAGGCCCACCAGCCGGATGAGTATCTGGAAACGCGCTTTATTAAGCCAACCCGCGAGCTCATTACCCAGGTGGTCCACCATTTCTGCTGGCATTAAAACGCGCGCCCTCTGGTGATTTTTTTCCGCACGAGAGGGTGACAATTATCACGTTTTCATAAGCAACACTTATCAAGCGACCTCTGAGTTAAATTTCGCAAATTGCCGCTATTTATTCGTTTGCTGAAGCGATTTCGCAACAATTGACGCGGGGGGTTTTACGTGGCTTTATAAAAGACGGTTGCTTATCCACTGCTCAAATTTTCGAGCGCCGGATATAACAAAATAAAATGAGATGGGGTGTCTGGGGTAACATGAACGAACAATATTCCGCTTTGCGTAGTAATGTCAGTATGCTCGGTAAGGTGCTGGGCGACACCATCAAGGATGCGCTAGGAGAAAACATTCTTGATCGTGTCGAAACTATCCGTAAGTTGTCCAAATCTTCTCGCGCTGGCAATGAAGCCAACCGCCAGGAGCTGCTCACCACGCTGCAAAACTTGTCCAACGACGAGCTGCTGCCGGTGGCGCGCGCCTTTAGCCAGTTTCTGAACCTGGCTAATACCGCTGAGCAATACCACAGCATTTCGCCAAAAGGCGAAGCGGCCAGTAATCCTGAAGTGATTGCCCGCACCCTGAGAAAGCTCAAAGAGCAACCGAATCTCAACGAAACGATTATTAAACAAGCCGTTGAATCCCTGTCGCTGGAACTGGTGCTGACCGCGCACCCGACAGAAATCACGCGTCGTACGCTGATCCACAAGATGGGCGAGATCAACAACTGCCTGAAGCTGCTCGATAATAACGATATTGCTGACTATGAGCGCCACCAGGTCATGCGCCGTCTTCGCCAACTGATTGCCCAGTCCTGGCATACCGATGAAATCCGTAAGCATCGCCCTACCCCGGTGGATGAAGCCAAATGGGGCTTCGCGGTTGTCGAAAATAGCCTGTGGGAAGGCGTACCAAACTACCTGCGTGAGCTAAATGAGCAGCTGGAAGATAACCTGAACTATCGGCTGCCGGTGGATTTTGTCCCGGTCCGCTTTACCTCGTGGATGGGCGGCGACCGCGACGGCAACCCGAACGTAACCGCCGACATTACCCGCCACGTCCTGCTGCTCAGCCGCTGGAAAGCCACCGATCTGTTCCTGAAAGACGTGCAGCTGCTGATTTCCGAGCTGTCAATGGTCGAGTGTACCGACGAGCTTCGTGAACTGGCAGGCGCGGAAGGCGCGCAGGAACCCTATCGTTACCTGATGAAAAAACTGCGCACGCAGCTGATGGAGACGCAGGCCTGGCTGGAAGCGCGCCTGAAGGGGCAGAAGCTGCCGAAACCGGCGGGCCTTATCACGCAAAACGAGCAGCTATGGGAACCGCTCTACGCCTGTTACCAGTCGCTCCAGGCCTGCGGTATGGGGATTATCGCCAACGGCGAGCTGCTCGATACCCTGCGCCGCGTAAAAGCCTTTGGCGTACCGCTGGTGCGTATCGATATCCGTCAGGAAAGCACCCGTCACACCGAAGCGCTGGGCGAGATGACCCGCTACCTCGGCATCGGCGACTATGAAAGCTGGTCAGAAGCTGACAAACAGGCCTTCCTGATCCGCGAACTGAATTCCAAACGTCCTCTGCTGCCGCGTCAGTGGGAGCCGAGCGAAGAAACCCGCGAAGTGCTTGAGACCTGCAAAGTCATCTCCGAAGCGCCGCGAGGCTCTATTGCAGCCTATGTGATTTCGATGGCCAAAACGCCGTCAGACGTCCTGGCAGTACATCTGCTGCTGAAAGAAGCCGGTATCGGCTTTGCGCTGCCGGTCGCTCCGCTGTTCGAAACCCTGGACGACCTGAATAACGCCGACGACGTTATGACCCAACTGCTGAATATCGACTGGTATCGCGGCTTTATCCAGGGCAAGCAGATGGTCATGATCGGCTATTCCGACTCGGCGAAAGATGCGGGCGTAATGGCCGCCTCCTGGGCGCAGTACCAGGCGCAGGACGCGTTAATTAAAACCTGTGAAAAGGCCGGCATTGAGCTGACGCTGTTCCACGGCCGCGGTGGTTCTATCGGTCGCGGCGGCGCGCCGGCGCACGCGGCCCTGCTCTCTCAGCCTCCGGGAAGCCTGAAAGGCGGCCTGCGCGTCACCGAACAGGGCGAGATGATCCGCTTTAAATACGGTCTGCCGGAAGTCACCATCAGCAGCCTGTCGCTCTACACCAGCGCGATTCTGGAAGCCAACCTGCTGCCGCCGCCAGAGCCAAAAGCGCAATGGCGTGACATCATGGCCGAGCTGTCCGACGTCTCCTGCGAGATGTACCGCGGCTACGTGCGTGAAAATAAAGATTTCGTTCCTTACTTCCGTTCCGCTACGCCGGAGCAGGAGCTGGGTAAACTGCCGCTGGGCTCGCGCCCGGCCAAACGTCGCCCGACCGGCGGCGTCGAGTCGCTGCGCGCCATCCCGTGGATCTTCGCATGGACGCAAAACCGCCTGATGCTGCCAGCCTGGCTGGGTGCCGGCGCTGCGCTGCAAAAAGTCGTCGAAGGCGGCAAGCAGAGCGAGCTGGAGAGCATGTGCCGCGACTGGCCGTTCTTCTCTACTCGTCTCGGCATGCTGGAGATGGTCTATTCAAAAGCCGATCTGTGGCTGGCGGAATATTACGATCAGCGTCTGGTGAAACCCGAACTGTGGAAGCTGGGCGAAGAGCTGCGCGAACTGCTGTCTGCTGACATCAACGTGGTGCTGGCCATCGCCAACGATTCCCACCTGATGGCCGACCTGCCGTGGATCGCGGAGTCCATCCAGCTGCGTAATATCTATACCGACCCGCTGAACGTACTTCAGGCCGAACTGCTGCATCGTTCACGCCTGGCGGAAGAGAAAGGTGAAAAACCGGATCCGCGCGTTGAACAAGCGCTGATGGTCACCATCGCAGGCGTTGCGGCTGGTATGCGTAACACCGGCTAATTCGCCTTGAGAAACCTGTAGCCCGGCTAAGCGTGCGTAGCGCGAGCCGGGTAAAAACCTCAGCCCCGGTAAGCATCGCGTTTACCGGGGCTTTTTTTTAGTGATGCAGCATTTCGTCGACAATCTGCTCTTTATGCAGCGCGTAAGGGTAGTAGGTCGGCCAGTTATCCATCTCTTTCAGCAGCGCTTCCTGCGACTCATTGCCCATAAAGATATGGAAATGTTGGGATTTGCGCGGCGCAATGGTGTGATCGCTAAACTGGACGAACTTTGGCGCTTTTGAATCCGCCTGCTGGCATTCAAAGAGGTAGCGCACGCCTTTTTTACCGGATGCGTAGGTCAGGATTTTGTAACCGGAATAGGCGTACTTACAGGTATTCACGGTTTTTCCGATGTGAAACTCCATGACGTTATCTTCGATACCAATCTGGTCCACATCGGTGGCATAGCCCTTCTTATAGTATTCCCGATATTCCGCCACGCTTTTACCGGCTTTTTTGGCCTTCTGCTCCAGCACGGCATCTAAATCGCCGTTCAGCAGATAGGGATTTACCGACTGCCAGATACCGTCCCAGTCGCTCAACGTCCTGTCCTTTACATCCTGGTCGGCAAAAATGCCTTCACTCGCCTTTTGCTCTGCTTCGGTCAGCGCCGGGCCATGACTATGGTGGCCGTGGGCAACAGCCTGGCTGCTCGCCAGGACCAGGCTCATACCAAGCATAAGCGCGGAAATCTTTCGGGTCATCACTCTCTCCTGAGTTTAGGTTAGCAATAATATGTTACGGTATAACATAACATTAATATTATGCAACACACTTTCATACCCTGACTTCCCCTTTTCGGGATACCCATTGTGCCGAAAAGAAGCCGCTTTGGTCAGAAAATAATCCCTGAGATCTGTTTTAGCAGATGGGTTTTCAGTGGCCAGATAAAAAAACAGCAGATATCATGAAAAAACCTATGGCCTAATTTATCCATCAATAGTGGTTGTGCGTTTTCTTGCAAAAGGGCAAAACATCGACAAACAAATAAACCTCATAGATATCAATATTTCTAAAAAAATAAAGTGAGTGATTTATTAAAAAACCATCATCTAAATGTCCGCGCACCTTTTACTTTATATTTTACCAGCGAGGTAGCCACACGCAACTCAACGGGATTGTTGTATTTCATATTTTTGATTATAAATCATAAAGTTAACAATTAACTTTACATCATATAATTATAAGAGAAATCCTGGTCTATGGTTATTGACCGGGTCTCTTTTCTCAAATAACATTCAATATTAAATAACTACAAAACTCTCGCCCTTACTGTTTAAATTGATAAAGGACTTATCATGAAGTTTATAATTAAATCACTTACCTATTTTATATTACTTAGCCCTTTTGTTTCTGCCGCAGCCACTGCATCCGATAAATGGTCTGGTTGTGCGCAAAAAGAATATCAAATTCAAAAACAGCTGGAGTATGCCAAAGCTTACGGAAATATACATAGAATCAGGGGGCTGGAAAGCGCGCTGACAAAAGTACAACGCTACTGCACAGACGGTAAACTTACTTCTGAGTGGCAAGAGAAGGTTGCAGACAAGGAGAGTAAGGTCCGCGAGCGCATGGAAGAACTACGCCACGCCCAGGCTTCAGGCGATCCTGAAAAAATCAGAAAAAAAGAGAAGAAGCTACAAGAAGCCAAAAATGAGCTTATGGAAGTACAATCTGGCCTCAATCAGTCACTGACCAGGCAATAAAGAAAAGAGACTGGACTAACCTCCTGGTTAAGCCAGCTCTCTTTCCGTTAGCTGATTGTCGACAAGATATTCCCCTCGCTCACTCCCATGTTAAGTAATGAAAAATCCTGATATGTGATGCCGCCAGAAGCAATCCGCCGTACGCAGAAATAACTTGTAAGCACATGATTGCAAAAATATAAAAACAGACAGAGCCGAAGAATAATCCTGCTTCGATGGAGTATCTTATGCCACCCTCTGGTATTCTGCCTTTTCCACGATGTTCGGTATGATGCAGATAAAGCATGTTTTGCGGAGCGATAATGGATAACGGCATCAATCAGGTTATTGATTCTTTTATTAAAGGTCAGGCGGTAATCGGCAAAGTCCATTTTTCCACAGAGTCCAGACCGGCTTCTGAAAAAACGCTATGCGTCGATTTTCCGCGCCTCGAAATCATGCTTGAGGGTCAGCTTCAGGATCCGGCGATTAAAGCCGATTGCGCCCGGCTCATGCCGCACGATGTGCTCTATATTCCGGCTGGTGGATGGAACGCTCCTCAATGGCTGGAGCCCTCCACGCTGTTAACCATCCTGTTCGGTAAACAACAGCTGGAATTCGCCCTGCGCTGCTGGGACGGCGGCGCGCTTAGCGTGCTGGATAAACAGCAGGTTCCGCGCCGCGGCCCCCGGGTCGGATCTTTTCTTCTGCAGGCGCTAAATGAAATGCAGATGCAGCCGCAGGAACAGCACACGGCCCGCTGTATCGTCACCAGCCTGCTCAGCCACTGCGCCGATCTGCTGGGCAGTCAGGTGCAAACGTCATCGCGCAGCCAGGCGCTGTTTGAAGCGATTCGTAAGCATATTGATGCCCACTTTGCCGACCCGTTAACCCGGGAGTCGGTGGCGCAAGCGTTTTATCTCTCGCCTAACTATCTTTCCCATCTGTTCCAGAAATGCGGGCCAATGGGGTTTAACGAATACCTGAATCATATTCGCCTGGAACAGGCCAGAATGCTGTTAAAAGGCCACGATATGAAAGTGAAAGATATCGCTCATGCCTGCGGTTTTGCCGACAGCAACTACTTCTGCCGCCTGTTCCGCAAAAACACCGAACGCTCGCCGTCAGAGTATCGCCGTCAGTATCATAGCCAGTTGACGGAAAAAACCGCTTCGCCGGAAAACTAGATTTTTGTGTGTTAAACCTGACTTTTGTACGTAGTTTTATCCCACTGTTGATCCTGCTCTCGAGATAAATGTGATCTAAATCACCCTTAGTCGTAATGCGTACATTTATCCAGTTTTTGGCAAATTTGTCATCTGGCGACCCTTCGAGTGAAAGCCGTATTCTTACCTCAACGACACCACGAATTAAGCACTGAGGAAAGCAATATGGAACTCTATCTGGACACCGCAAACGTAGCAGAAGTTGAACGCCTGGCCCGTATTTACCCGCTGGCAGGCGTGACCACCAACCCGAGCATTATCGCCGCAGGCAAAACGCCGGTTTGGGATGTTCTGCCGCGCCTGCAAAAAGCCGTCGGCCCGGAAGGTATTTTGTTCGCCCAGACCATGAGCCGCGACGCGCAGGGCATGGTGGAAGAAGCCAAACGCCTGAGCAACGCCGTTCCCGGTATTGTGGTAAAAATTCCGGTGACAGCCGAAGGCCTCGCTGCGATCAAACTGTTGAAAAAAGAAGGTATCCCCACGCTTGGTACGGCGGTCTATAGCGCATCTCAGGGCCTGCTGGCTGCGCTGGCCGGGGCAAAATACGTTGCACCTTACGTAAACCGCGTCGACGCCCAGGGCGGCGACGGCATCCGCATGGTCCAGGAGCTGCAATCTCTGCTGGAGCTGCATGCGCCGGAAAGCAAAGTGCTGGCCGCCAGCTTTAAGACGCCGCGCCAGGCGCTGGATTGCCTGTTAGCCGGTTGCGAAGCTATTACCCTGCCGTTAGATGTAGCGCAACAAATGCTCGGCACCCCTGCGGTAGAGTCAGCCATTGAGAAGTTTGAGCAGGACTGGAATAACGCTTTTGGAACTCTGAACCTGTAACCCGATCGGCGGACCGCCCCAGGAGGCGGCATTCCGGTCATCCAGGAGGAATAGAAATGGATCGCATTATTCAATCACCCGGTAAGTACATTCAGGGCGCGGACGTAATTTCTCGCCTTGGCGGATACCTCAAACCGCTGGCTGAGCGCTGGCTCATCGTTGGCGATAAATTTGTACTCGGTTTTGCCGAAGAAAAACTGCGTAAAAGCCTGGCGGATGCCGATCTGGTTGGCGAAATCGCGCCGTTTGGCGGCGAATGCTCACACAATGAAATCAACCGGTTGCGTGATATTGCCGGTTCCGCCCGCTGCACAGCCGTGCTGGGTATCGGCGGCGGCAAGACGCTGGATACCGCAAAAGCATTAGCACACTTTATGAATCTGCCGGTGGTGATTGCCCCGACGATTGCCTCCACCGATGCCCCCTGCAGCGCGCTCTCTGTCATCTATACCGATGACGGCGAGTTTGATAGCTACCTGATGCTGCCGCGCAACCCGAACATGGTCATTGTCGATACGCAAATCGTTGCCGGAGCCCCGGCGCGCCTGCTGGCGGCCGGTATCGGCGACGCGCTGGCGACCTGGTTTGAAGCGCGTGCCTGCTCCCGCAGCGGCGCCACCACTATGGCGGGCGGCAAATGTACTCAGGCAGCGCTGGCGCTGGCTGAACTGTGCTACAACACGCTGATTGAAGAAGGTGAAAAAGCGATGCTGGCGGCAGAGCAGCACGTTGTGACGCCAGCGCTGGAGCGGGTGATTGAAGCCAACACCTACCTGAGCGGCGTCGGCTTTGAAAGCGGCGGCCTGGCGGCTGCGCACGCTATCCACAACGGCCTGACCGCGATCCCGGATGCTCACCACTACTATCATGGTGAAAAAGTAGCTTTCGGTACGCTCACGCAGCTGGTACTGGAAAACGCGCCGGTAGAAGAGATCGAAACCGTAGCGGCGCTGTGCCATAGCGTCGGACTGCCTATCACCCTGGCGCAGCTGGATATTAAAGCCGATATCCCAGGCAAAATGCGTACCGTAGCGGAAGCCGCCTGCGCAGAAGGCGAAACCATCCATAATATGCCCGGCGGCGCAACGCCGGATCAGGTTTATGCCGCGCTTCTGGTTGCCGACCAATATGGTCAACGCTTCCTGCAAGAGTGGGAATAACCCCTCCCGACATACCCGCCAGCAGGCGGGTATCTTCTTTTCACCCGCCATTGCCCGCCAAAACGATGTATTTTATAGTGCGATTTTCCTTTGGGTGAGTCGTAGATATGCAGTCATCAGATCGAAGAATGAGCATTTACGCTATTCTGCAGCAGGACAAAAAAGTCGTCGTCAATGAGCTCGCCGCAAAGTTCGCTGTCACTAAAATGACCATCCGTCGCGACCTCTCCTTCTTTGAAAAACAAGGTATTGTTAAAACGACCTACGGCGGAGCCTATTTGACCAGCGGCGCCAGCGCCGGTCACAGCTTTCTGCTGAACTCGATTCAAATGGATGATGATAAGCATCTCATAGGCCAGAAAGCCGCCGAACTGATTGAAGATGGCGATACCCTTATTATCGACTGCGGCGCTACTCCGCTGGCGCTCGCTCAGTTTATTTTAGATAAAAGAATCATGGTGATAACCAATTCCTTCCCGGTCGTTAATCTGCTGAAAGGACGAAAAAATATTAAATTGATCGTAGCGCCTGGCGAATATGACGAGGAGGCTCAGGGAATGATTTCTTTCAGTACCGCCGACTTCTTTCATAACATCCATGCCGACAAGGTCTTCCTTGGCACTCAGGGAATCAACGACGAGGGCGAGCTGACGGTAGCAACCATGGCCGGCGCGCACGTCAAGCAAACGCTGATGCGGGCCGGAAGACAGAAAATCCTGCTGGCGGACAAAACGAAATTTGGCCAAACGTTTCTTGCGGGTTACGGTCGTCTGGCAGACCTTGACTTCGCCGTTTGCCAGTCCGGTCTTTCCGCCGATATTCTCTCTCTGATGGACAGGCAAAACGTACAGCTACTGCTGGCTGAAATCGCTTCTGATGGCCCGGCGTCCGCATAGGGGTAATTGAGCGTTTTGCGTTGATAATACTTATGCGTCCTGCCCCCGAGCGTCACGCTTCTTGAGGCTGATTAGGGTCAGCGCGAGGACAATCAGCACAATACCGGCGCCTTCAACCGGACCCGGGTTTTCCCCTAAGAGCCACCATGAAAACAGGACTCCGCAGACCGGGACCGCCAGGGTGCTCAGCCCCGCGACGCTGGCGGGCAAATTACGTAACACAAATAACCAGAGGCACCAGGCCAGCGCCGTGGCCAGAATCGCGCTATATCCCAACGCCCAAAAAACCCCAGGCTGCCAGTCAATGCTGCGCTGCGGCACCAGCCAGGCGACGGCGCTCATCACCAGCGCGCCATACAGCATTTGCCAGCTGGTCAAGGCCAGTAAATCCACGCGCGGATAGCGGGCATACATCCGCTTAACCACAATCGCGCTGGCCCCCCAGCTTATGCCAGAGAGGATTGCCAGCAGGGCGCTTTTCATCGACGAAAAATCGAGCTGCCACGGCTGCAGCACCAGCAATAAACCCAGCGCCGCCACGCCTATCGCGGCATACTGCAGCCGCCGCATGCGTTCGCCTAAAAATAGCGCCGCCATCATGACCACCCAAAACGGCATGGTATAGCTTAGAACCGCAACCTTCCCGGCCCCGCCGCTGACCAGCGCCCACTGGGCAAGCCCAACCATCCCGCAGGTCTGCAGCAGGGCAATCGCCAGCGTGTAGCCAAATGGCGTGGGCCGCATTCCGCGACCGCGCAGCAGCAAAACGATAAACAGCAAAGCCGCCCCCAAAATACAGCGCAGCGCGGTAAAATCGAACGCGCCGATATAGAGCGTCACCTGCTTCATCGCAATCCAGCTGTAGCTCCAGATAAGCGTCAGCACAATCAGGCCGCCGAAGGCCAACGGGCTATTTTTCCCTGCCATAATCATCATCCAACCATCATGAATATTTTGCGGGCACTATACTCGCTTTGCTGGCGGGACGATAAACCAAAAGCAGCGGCGTCGAATGCGTTTTCGGCACCGCAGAGAAAAGAAGGAAGATAAGGGGAGGAAACTGAATCTTGTTTACGCCGGACGCACGCCCAGCGTGTGGCAAATCGCGTAGCTCATTTCCGCGCGGTTCAGGGTATAGAAGTGGAAATCTTTCACCCCTTCACGACTTAAAATCTTCACCATATCCATTGCGATATTCGCCCCTACCAGCTGGCGGGTTTCGGGGTCATTGTCCAGACCTTCAAACATTTTCGCCATCCACGTCGGGATACGCACGTTGGTCATGTCGGCAAATTTTTTCGCCTGCTTAAAGTTAGAGACCGGCAGAATACCCGGAATGATTTCGACATCGATACCCGCGGAGACGCAGCGGTCGCGGAAACGCAGGTAGCTTTCCACATCGAAGAAGAACTGGGTAATCGCGCGGTTTGCTCCGGCTTCGACTTTACGCTTCAGGTTGAGCAAGTCTGCCTGCGCGCTTTTAGCTTCGGGATGAACCTCCGGATAAGCCGCGACGGAAATATCAAAATCCCCGACCTCTTTCAGCAGAGTCACCAGGTCAGCGGCATACATATCCGGCTTTCCGCTGCCCGGCGGCAAGTCGCCGCGCAGCGCAACAATATGGCGGATCCCGCTATCCCAGTAATCTTTGGCAATGGTACGCAGCTCATCACGGCTGGCATCGATACAGGTCAGATGCGGCGCGGCCTCAAGCCCGGTACGCTCCTTAATACCTTTGATAATGCTATGGGTACGGTCACGTTCACCGGAGTTGGCGCCGTAGGTTACGGAGACAAACTTCGGCTTCAGGCTGCTGAGGCGATCGATGGATTTCCAGAGGGTTTGCTCCATTTCACTGGTGCGCGGCGGAAAGAATTCAAAGGAGACGTTAATCTGGCCCTGTACTTCCGCCAGGCTCTGATTCAGGGCTTCCCGCTGATTGGCGTGAAAAAAGCTCATACCTTACCTCATCAATCGCATTTTATTGTTTGTTGTATCGCGAACTTCTATACGTTTAGACGTCCAGATGTAAAAATGACGGAAAAGGACACTGGCGTCAATAGAAAAATCAGCGTAAACAGTGAGGAATATTCAGCCTGGATGAAATTAATTCATCTCCTCTGTACTAAGGCAATGATTTTTCAAGTACTGCGGTCAACTCTTCCAACAACATCTTATTTGTCGGCATCGTGACCACGCCCAGCCTGAGCGGAAGCTGCTGACTGGCATCCTGAAGAGGACAGAAAACCACACCCTGACGCTGAATAGCAGAAAAGGATGCCGGCAGTAAAATCATCCCTTCCCCACGCGCAATCCGCGCCAGCAGAACATCGTGCTCGGCGGGCTCCTCCACGTAGGCGGGCGTATAGCCAGCCCGGTCAAAAATGCGCCGCGTATAGTCAAAAAAATCGGGATTACGCTCGCGTTTAAACCAAAACAGCGGCCGGTGATTGAGCGCGCTTAACGCCAGATCCGCCTGACCGGCCTCTGGCCAGGCTGCCGGTAGGGCCGCGATGAGCGGTTCATAATACGATAAAGCGCGCAGGTGAAGGCCATCGGTATTCAGCGGCAGGGCGATCAGCGCCGCATCAAGTGTACCCTTGCGCACCCGCTGAGCCAGCGCCGGCGAGGGCTGACGGGTAATATGCAAAGCGCGGTTATGTTCGCCCAAAGCAGCTTCTGCGGCGGCGAAAACTCCTTGTTCAAAAGCGGTCGTCAGGCCCAGACGAAGAGGCTGCTGCGAGTGTGCCGAGAGCTGGCTCAGCGCTGCCAGAGTGCGTTCCTGAAGCGCCAGCAGCGGCCGGACCATGTCCAGCACTCGCCTTCCCTCTTCGGTAAGAATCAGGCCTTTGGTATGGCGCAAAAATAACGTCAGCCCCAGCTGCGCCTCGAGATGGCGGATATGACGGCTCAGCGGCGGCTGCGAAATAAATAGCCGCTGCGCCGCCCGGCTGATGTTGTTTTCCTCCGCAACAACGGCGAAGTAGCGCAGCAGGCGAATATCCAGATTCTGTAAACGTGAATTTGTCATACTGAAAAGGTATCACGAAAAGGGTATTACTCAAGCCCGGTAAACTTCCCTAACCTTCATCGCTATGCACAATCACACTGAGGAAAAAGCGATGACCAGCGAACGTTTTACTATCGGACAAGAAATGCTACAGCGCGTGGATGGCAAAGGCGGTGATGCCGTCGTCAATAGCCTGAAGGATATTGCCCCCGATTTCGCCCGCTATCTGATTGAGTTTCCCTTCGGCGATATTTACGCCAGGCCAGGGCTCGATTTACGCAGCCGGGAAATCGCGACCATCGCGGCGCTTACGGCTCTCGGCAACGCCGCGCCGCAGCTAAAAGTGCATATCGCCGCCGGATTAAATGTCGGTCTGACGCAAGAAGAGATGACGGAAGTTATCATGCAAATGGCGGTCTATGCCGGATTCCCGGCGGCCCTGAATGGCCTGTTTGCCGCTAAAGAAGTTTTCGCAGCGCAGCGATCGGCAGGCCGGACTAACCGCCCGGCCTGAAACGACTATTTCTTCACATCGACGACACGCATGTCGTTAAGCTGCTCGTCCGTCACCTTATTTCCGGCTTTGAAGTAGTCCACTACCGCATTTGAAACGTAGTAGCCGCCGGAAGTATTACGCGCTTGCCCTTGGGTAAACGCGGCAAAACCATCGCCGCCATCGGCAAGGAAGCTGTTGGTGGCAATATGATAAACCGTGTCATCTTCAATCGGCTGACCATTGAGCAAAAACGATACGACGCGCTGGCCCACCGGTTTACTGCTGTCGTAGTTCATTTCCAGGCCTCTGGAGACCTGCAGCACGCCGTTGCTTAATCCCGCGCCATGCTCCATCAGGCTACGTAGCTGCTTCCCGGTTAAATCCATGGTGACCAGCTCGTTAGGGAACGGGAAGGTACTGATAACGGCTCCCATGCTCACTGCCCCGGCGGGAATTTCATTACGAATACCGCCTGAGTTAGTTAACGCCAGCTGCGTCTCCTTACCTGCCGCCTGCATCAAGGCATCCGCGGCAAGGTTGCCCAGCGGTGAAGAGACGCCATAAGCGCGAGTAAGCTCGACCGGCGCTTGAGCAATAACCTGCTGCACCACGCGATCCAGCTTTTTATTCCAGCCGTCGATGACCTGCTGCGTCTGCGGGTCAGGTTTCCACTCATCGGCATAGATAGTCTTCAGCTCGAAGTTCTTCACGGTGAACTGATGCGGTTTTTCCTGATAATCCAGCACCAGTTTCCCTACGTCGATGCCGCCGCTATCGGTAGAAAGAATTAACGTATTACCGACTTTAATCGGTTCCGGCGTGCCGACATGGGCATGGCCGGTAATCAAAATGTCCAGCCCGTTGACCTGGCTTGCGGTCTGAATATCTTTATCCAGCGCACGCCGTACATCGGTCCCCCCCTGACTCGACTGGCGTGCCGGGACGCCTTCGTGAATCAGAGCTACGGTCAGATCCACTTTACCTTTCAGTTCATCGATATAGTGCTGTAACCATTTCACCTCGTCGCGCGCTTCGATACCCACCCGCGTTGCGGCGGATACCGTATCGTCAAAGGCAAAAACGCCGTGCAGGCCGATCACGCCGATTTTCACGCCCTCTTTTTCGATAATGGTATAGGGCTTATCCCAGAACGCTTTATCGCTGTTCTGATAAAAAATGTTGCCCTGCACAATCGGGAATTTCGCCTGGCTAAGCTGGAGCAGCGTATTGTCCCAGCCGTGATCGAACTCATGGTTACCTATCGTCGCCGCATCGTAGGGCATGGTGTTCATGATATCGATAATTGCTTTGCCCTTTGTCAGGCTGCTGATATAGGGTCCGGTAAAATAGTCGCCGGCATCAAAAAACCAGGTCGCGCTATTTTTCGCCTTTTCCTGCTTAACCATCGTGGTGATATTCGCCCAGCCGCCGATGTCCCGTTTACCGTCGGCAATCCACGGCACTTTATAGGGTTCGACGTGGGCATGGAGATCGTTGGTGTAAATGAGGGTGACATCTTTGGCGCAGGCCCAGAAAGGCAAAGTCAGCAGGAGGGCGGCGCTAATTGTTTTTAATTTCATCGGAGTTCCTTTCAGAGAGGTCAAGAAGCGCTAAGTTACGTTCTGAAAGACTTTTTTATGTGAGAGTATTCACATTTGTATGCAACCTGAGCAGGGCAAAATTAACGACCTGCAAAAATCGTTGGTGCTGGCCCGCTCGTGGAGACTCTTTTTACCATTAACGCCTGTAAAACCTACGGTTGCCGTAACCTGGGTTTATCCTCTGCGGCCGACTACCGTTTTCCGGACTATCGGCTGGGTTATCCCGCGCTGTACTGCGCAGCCTGCGGCAGCTATCCACCGCTGTTTAATGATGATGAGTTCCGACCCTGGCTGGCCGCCTATCTGACGGATAACGCCCGGCGCTCTGGCTATTTTTGCCCGGCCTGTTATCGGCGAGATATAATTCGCTATGGCTACAATCCGAAGGGAACCCAGCGGCTTCAGTGCCGCCGCTGTGAAAAAGTCTGGACGCCAAAACATCACCATAGCCCGGTAATGGAGTACCCGCAGCATATCTGCAGCGTACCGTTGATTGTGCCGTTTCAGGGCCATGAGGCCGGGCAGAAACTCTATCTCTTACTCAGCTTCGACGCCGTACGCGGCAATGTTCTCCATCTTTCGTCGAACTTCACGCCTTTTCCGGTTGGCGCATCACTACGCTATCGCTGGCGGGGAAGAGAAGCGCCTCAGGGCATTGCGGGCGATATCGTTCAGCGAATCTCTCAGACCGAAGCGGGCTTTTTACAGCGCAGTCAATTCGATGAGATACAGTACGGCAGCGCCGCGCCAAAGCGTCATTCTCGCGGCGCCATTCTGCGCCCGGTCATCGCCGCACACGGTCATTTCAAGCTGCTCAGCCGTCGTTTTCCAGCGATAAAAACGCACATCATTGCTCATGAATGTTTTTTACGCGGTGCGGCGATCGTTGCCTGGGCGCCTCTGTTTCGCCAGCGGAAAGGAGAGCTGTGGTATGTGGAGGAAGAGATAAACAACCCCGCCAGTTCGGCACCGTGGCGGCTGCAGGGCAAAACGCATCATGGCTGGTGGCAAAATCCGTGGCAGCTCTGGACGCAGGGAGAGAACCGAAAAATGGTCTGCCAGCTTGCCGGAACGCCGGACGAGAACGCCTCGCCCCCTGACCTCGCGGCCAGCCGACGCTTCACAACCTGGCTGGAAAAGAGACCCGAGTTCACGCAAAGCGCCCTGTTTTCAGCAGGGCGGGTGACGCAAATACTGGTCTCATTGGCTCAAGAGTATAACGCGACGCTTACAGCAGCTGCGCCAGACGATTGATATCCGACTGTATCGCCCCGGCGGTCACATCGCGACCAGCGCCCGGGCCGCGGATCACCAGCGGGTTATCGCGATACCAGCGGCTCTCAATGGCAAAGACGTTATCACACGGCAGCAGCGCCGCCAGCGGGTGCTCTTCGCGCACCGCTTCCACGCCGACGCGAGCTTTACCGTTGGCGTCAAAACGCGCCACGTAGCGCAGCACCAGCCCCATCTCGCGCGCTGCTTCCAGACGCTGCAGCATCTGGTCGTTCAGCGCTTCACCGTTCTCGAAGAAGTGATCCACCGAACCTTCTTCACAGTGGGCGGGCACCAGCGATTCTACGCGCACCTGATCCGGCTCGATGTCGTAGCCCGCTTCTCGTGCCAGGATCACCAGCTTACGCATGACGTCTTTCCCGGAAAGATCGACGCGCGGGTCCGGTTCCGTCAGCCCCTGCTGCCAGGCCTGATCGACCAGATCAGTAAACGGTACGGTGCCGTCAAACTGCAGGAACAGCCACGAGAGAGTGCCGGAGAAAATACCGCTCAGCGCCAAAATGGTATCGCCGCTATCAATCAAATCGCGCACCGTATGGTTGACCGGCAGACCGGCGCCGACGGTGGCGTTGTACAGCCAGTGGCGCCCGGTTTTCTCGAACGCATCGTGGATCTGGCGATATTTACTGCTGCTACTGGCGCCAGCCAGCTTATTCGCGCTGATAACGTGGAAGCCATGGCTGGCAAAATCGAGGTACTGATCGGCCAGCTGCTCGCTGGCGGTTACATCCAGCACCACTAAATCATCATACGGATGCGCGCGCATCCATAAGAACAACGACTCTTCATCCTGCTCAACGGCCTCATCATTAAAGAAAGCCAGCGCGCGACTGGCGTCTAGCCCTTCATAATTGAGCAGACTGCGGCGGCTATCCACGACGCCGGCAAGGATGAATTCAAACCCGGTGCGGGCGGAAAGCGTGGTCTGCTCGCGAGCAAACAGCTCCAGCCAGCGGGAACCAATGTTGCCTTTACCAAACAGTATCAGACCAATGCGTTTTTCCGCGCGGAACAGCGACTGATGCAGGCCCTGGATAAGGCTTTCTGTCGGCCCGGCGCGCAGCACCGCGACCAGGCTAATCCCCTCTTCTGATTGCCAGGTGAACTCTACCGGCTGGCCTTTTAGCTGCTGCCAGAAGCGGTGGCAGTGCAGCGGGTTACGGGTCACGCCAGCGCCGACCATCGCCACCAGCGCCAGCTTCTGACGCAGGCGCAGCTCGCCCGGCAACCCCGCTTCGTCGAGCAGCTTCAGGGCGCTGTCGGCGACTTCAGAGGTGTAGCAGAACTGCAGCAGCTTACGGTCGGCATGTACGCCAACCGCCAGTGGACGCAGCTGAGCGCGTTTTAAAATCGCGTCCAGCTCTTTATGCGCCAGTTTGAAATCCTGGCCGCCGGGCACCTGGAACTCAATCAGGCAGACATCATCATGGCTGGTAACGATTCGCGCGCCGGTACCGGAAGCCAGTACGCGTTCGATGCGCGTAGAGCCCTGATCCGGGGTGTAGCTACAGCGTAATTGTAAATCGATATCGCTGCCGGAAACCGGCTGCAGCGTACGGGCGTGCAGTACCGGAGCCGCCAGACGGGCCAGTTCGCTGGCTTCATCAAGACGCAGCAGCGGTAACAGGCAGGCATCTTTCACTTTGCGCGGATCCGCGCTGTAGACCCCGGCCACGTCGCTCCAGATAGTGACGCGGGACGCCCCGGCCAGCGCGCCGATCTGGGTGGCGGAATAGTCGGAACCGTTACGCCCGAGCAGTACGGTTTCCCCGGCGTTGTTACGCGAGATAAAGCCGGTTACAACCAGGCGTTTATTCGGATGCTGCGCTATCAGCTGCTGCAAAAGCGGATAGGATAAACCTTCATCCACCTGCGGCTGTGGGGAGCGCTCGGCGCGTAAGAAGCTACGCGCATCCAGCCAGGCGGCTTCTACGCCCAGGTGATTCAACACCGCCGCCATCAGGCGGGCCGACCAGATTTCGCCGTGGCCGACGACTTCGGCATAGACCGCGTCCGTTACGCCGCCATCAAGCAGCCCGGCAAGGCGTTCAAGATCCAGAATAAACGTGGCGATTAGCGCGTCGGCAGCGTCCGGAGCAAGCAGTCCGGAAATCAGCTCCATCTGATAACGACGAAGCGATTGTTGCACCTGATGCGCAGAGAGGCGATCGGTCTGGCTGAGCTTCAGCCAGCTGATCAACTGGTTGGTGGTACTGCCGGCGGCGGAGACGACCATCATATCGCCCGCCTGCGAATACTCCGTCATGATACCCGCGACGCGCAGGTAACATTTCGCATCCGCTAAACTACTCCCACCAAATTTGTGCAGCTGACGACCCTTCGCCCCTGCCTGCGCAATCACACTCATGTTTATTCCTCGTTTGCTGCCCGGAAGCCATTTTCCAGGTCGGCAATTAAATCTTCACCATCTTCAATACCGGTCGAAATACGCAGAAGCGTTTCTGAGATCCCGGCGGCCGCACGCGCTTCAGGCGCCATGCCCGCATGGGTCATCGTCGCGGCGTGAGAAATCAGGCTTTCCACGCCGCCCAGCGATTCCGCCAGCGTAAACAGCGATAACCCGCTCAGGAAACGACGCAGCGTCTGCTCATCGCCATCCAGCTCGAAGCTTAACATCGCCCCAAAGCCTTTTTGCTGACGCGCCGCAATCTCATGCCCCTGGTTTTCCGGCAGGGACGGATGGTACAGTTTTTTCACCAGCGGCTGGGTTTTCAGGTAGTCGACAATCGCCAGCGCGTTGCGCTGCGCCACTTCCATACGCGGAGAAAGCGTACGTAAACCACGCAGCAGCAGATAGCTATCAAACGCCCCGCCGGTGACGCCGATATTATTCGCCCACCATGCCAGTTCGGTGACGGTCGCCGGATCTTTGGCGATAACCACCCCGGCCACCACATCAGAATGACCGTTCAAATATTTGGTGCATGAATGCAACACCAGATCGGCGCCCAGCGCCAGCGGATTCTGCAAAGCCGGGCTCAGGAAGGTGTTATCAACCACGCTGACCGCTCCAGCCTCACGCGCCAGACCGCAGATTTTCGCAATATCCACAACTCTCAGCAATGGATTACTTGGGCTTTCGACCAGAACCAGCTTCGGTTTTTCCGCCAGTGCGGCGCGCAGCGCCTGTTCGTCATTCTGATCGACAAACAGCACGCGATAGCAGCCACGCTTCGCCAGGCTATCAAACAGACGGTAGCTGCCGCCGTAGCAGTCGTGAGGCGCCACCAGCAGATCGCCCGGTTTCAGGAAGACGGTAGTCACCAGCAGAATTGCCGACATCCCGGTATTCGTCAGGACCGCTCCTGCGCCGCCCTCCAGCTCCGCCAGCGCGCGCTGCACAACATCACGTGTCGGATTACCGCGACGAGAGTAGTCGTGGGCGCGCGGTTCGTTAAATCCGGTGAAGTTATAGGTGCTGGAAAGATGAATGGGCGGGACAACGCAACCGTACTGCTCGTCGTCATTTAAACCGCTACGCACTGCGATGGTGGCCTGTTTACGCGTCATGTTGGGGAGTTCCTGGCTGAGTCGGTGAAAAGTCAGGTGTCAGAGTAATCATTGTTATAATAGACGTCAATACATCTGGACATCTAAACTTCTTTGCGTATAGATTGAGCAAACCGGAAATAGCCGTTAAAATTATATGCATTAGCGCACATCCGTGGCGGCTTGTTTGGTGTCAGACGCGCCCCTCTACGGTAAACTACGCGCAATTATGGCCGGGACCCACGTTCAGGCCCTTAACTAATGAATAGAGGATTAAAGGTAACTCATGGCTGAATGGAGCGGCGAATATATCAGCCCATACGCTGAGCACGGTAAGAAGAGTGAACAAGTAAAAAAAATTACGGTTTCCATTCCTCTGAAGGTGTTAAAAATCCTCACCGATGAACGCACGCGTCGTCAGGTGAACAACCTGCGTCACGCGACTAACAGCGAACTGCTGTGCGAAGCGTTCCTGCATGCCTTTACCGGTCAACCGTTGCCTAACGATGAAGACCTGCGTAAAGAGCGCAGCGATGAAATCCCGGAAGCGGCAAAAGAGATTATGCGCGAACTGGGCATCGACCCGGATACGTGGGAATACTAAAATCACTCAGGGCGGCGGGGTAAACCAGCCGCTCTTTTTAGTTGGATAACAAGGATGTTATGCCATGAAATACTGCGTACTGGCGCTGAGCCTGGCGTCGGCCTTTCCGGCGCACGCCTGGGTGCCGCAAACCGGCGATATCGTTTTTCAAATCTCCCGCCTATCGCAAAGCAAAGCCATTCAGCTGGCGACCCATTCCGCTTACAGCCACACCGGTATGGTGGTGATCAGTAATAAAAAACCTTACGTCTTTGAAGCCATCGGGCCCGTGGTTTACACGCCGCTGCAAAAGCTGAGCGAGTTCGACCTCGGATCGCCGCTCGTTCGTGCCAGACTCAGAGAGCGTTACGGTCAGGCGATCCCGATGGACGAAACCGTCATCTCGCCGCAGGCGCTATTTGACGCGCCGCAGCTGGGAACCGTTGAAAAAACTGGCCTCTGTTCCCGAGGTAATTGATCGTGAAAAATCTGCTTGTTGCCTGGATAGTCTTCCTGCTTTACGGCTGCGCCACCTATCCTCAGGCCATCAAACCGATGCCAGAAAAACCGTCGTCCGGGCCAGAAATCTATCTCGTCAATCACGGCTGGCACACCGGGATCATCCTGGCCGCCAATGACGTGAACAAAATTCTGCCGCAGCTTAAAGTACGCTTTCCTCAGCGGGAACAGTGGTATGAGATCGGCTGGGGCGATAAAGGTTTTTATCAATCGCAGGAGATAACCACCCGACTTACGCTGCAGGCTATGTTCTGGTCATCCGGCGCGGTAATGCACGTAGTCGCCTTTTCAGGAGCGCCCGAAAGCTATTTTTCCGCAAGCGCAATGACGGCATTAAGCCTTACCCCGGGCCAGAATAATAGCCTGCTGCGCTACATCGGTCGCAGCTTTGCCCGTAATGAACGAGGGGAGCTGATACCGTTGAAAAAAGGGATCTACGGCGACAGCCAGTTTTACGCAGCAAACGGCCGCTACGGGATATTTAATACCTGTAATAAATGGACGGCAAAGGGACTGGAAAGCGCGGGAATGGCCATGAACACTTCGTTAAAACTGACGGCGGGAAGCGTGATGAAGGCGGTAGAAGAGAATAAAAGCTGTCTGAATCGATACTGCTATCCTCTGTAAAGCAGAGACAAAAAAGCCGCCCTGAGGCGGCTTCTTCAGCAAATTACTTGCTGGTACCCGGTACGCTGAAACGCTTGTTGAAGCGGTCAACACGACCACCGGTAGCAACATCACGCTGTTTGCCAGTGTAGAACGGGTGGCATTTACCGCACACGTCGAGGTTCAGGTCGTGACCTACGGTAGAACGGATTTTCATGACGTTACCGCAAGAGCAGGAAGCAGTAACTTCTTCGTATTTCGGATGAATATCTTTTTTCATGGGAGAACCTCAGTTAAGGCCGCGTCGCTCTTCCAGCCCTAACGCCAGACACCACGCGATGTTAATAATTCCCGGAGCGATTACACTACCGGGTAATAGATTTTGATGCTGCACGAAGCACATCAAAGGCGGCGAATCATACAGAATTTGACCAGCATATGCAAACTGATCCGCGAGCCCTTATCACAATGTGTATACTAACCCGCCAGATTTCAAGTCAGGAAGATTAAATGCCCGTCGCTCATGTTGCCCTGCCCGTTCCGCTGCCCCGCACTTTTGACTATTTGCTGCCTGAAGGTATGCCGGTCAAAGCGGGCTGTCGCGTGCGCGTTCCGTTCGGCAAGCAGGAGCGGATAGGTATCGTGACGGCAGTCAGCGAACGCAGCGAGCTGCCGCTTGACGAACTCAAGCCGGTGGCCGAAGTTCTTGATGCCGAGCCGGTCTTCTCCTCTTCAGTCTGGCGGCTGCTGCTGTGGGCGGCGGACTATTACCACCACCCCATCGGCGATGTTCTGTTTCACGCGCTACCGATCATGCTGCGCCAGGGGAAGCCCGCCAGCGCGGCGCCAATGTGGTACTGGTTTGCCACCGAACAGGGGCAAGCGGTTGATATCAACAGCCTTAAGCGCTCGCGCAAACAGCAGCAGGCGCTGGCGGCGCTGCGTCAGGGAAAAATCTGGCGCCATCAGGTTGCCGAACTGGAATTTAACGATGCCGCGCTGCAGGCGCTGCGGGGTAAAGGCCTTGCCGAACTCGCCAGCGAAGCGCCCGCTATCACCGACTGGCGAACAGGCTTCTCGGTGCCCGGAGAGCGCCTGCGGCTTAATACCGAACAGGCCACCGCCGTTGGCGCGATTCATAGCGCCTCGGACCGTTTTTCCGCCTGGCTGCTGGCCGGGATCACCGGCTCCGGCAAAACGGAAGTTTATCTGAGCGTCCTTGAAAACGTGCTGTCGCAGGGGCGCCAGGCGCTGGTAATGGTGCCGGAAATCGGCCTGACGCCGCAGACAATCGCCCGTTTCCGCCACCGTTTTAACGCCCCGGTAGAGGTCCTGCACTCCGGGCTGAACGACAGCGAGCGCCTCTCCGCGTGGCTAAAAGCCAAAAACGGCGAAGCGGCGATTGTGATTGGAACCCGCTCGTCGCTATTTACCCCTTTTAAAGACCTCGGGGTAATCGTGATCGATGAAGAGCACGACAGCTCTTACAAACAGCAGGAGGGCTGGCGCTACCATGCGCGCGATCTGGCGGTCTGGCGCGCCCACAGCGAGCAAATCCCGATCATCCTGGGCACGGCAACCCCGGCGCTGGAAACGCTTCATAACGTCCGCCAGGGCAAGTATCGCCAGCTCAAGCTGACCAGGCGCGCGGGAAATGCGCGGCCGGCTCAACAGCATGTCCTGGATTTAAAAGGCCAGCAGCTGCAGGCCGGGCTGTCCCCGACGCTGATTAGCCGCATGCGCCAGCATCTGCAGGCCGATAACCAGGTCATTCTGTTTTTGAACCGCCGCGGATTCGCGCCGGCGCTGTTGTGCCACGACTGCGGCTGGATAGCAGAGTGCCCGCGCTGCGACAGCTACTACACGCTGCATCAGGCTCAGCATCATCTGCGCTGCCACCACTGCGACAGCCAGCGTCCGATCCCGCGCCAGTGCCCCTCCTGCGGCTCTACGCATCTGGTGCCGGTAGGTTTGGGCACTGAGCAGCTTGAGCAGGCGCTGGGACCGCTGTTCCCCGATATCCCGATTTCCCGTATCGACAGAGATACCACCAGCCGCAAAGGCGCGCTTGAGCAATATCTTGCCGATGTTAATCGCGGCGGCGCGCGCATTCTTATCGGCACACAGATGCTGGCGAAGGGTCACCACTTCCCGGATGTCACCCTGGTTTCCCTGCTGGACGTTGACGGTGCGCTGTTCTCCGCCGATTTCCGCTCGGCGGAACGCTTCGCTCAGCTTTATACCCAGGTATCGGGCCGCGCAGGCCGTGCCGGCAAACAGGGCGAGGTGATCCTGCAGACCCATCATCCTGAACATCCGCTGCTGCAAACGCTCCTCTATAAAGGATACGACGCGTTTGCTGAGCAGGCGCTGGCGGAGCGGCAAAGCATGCAGCTGCCGCCGTGGACCAGCCACGTGCTGATTCGCGCCGAAGACCATAACAATCAGCAGGCGCCGCTCTTTTTACAGCAGTTGCGGAATTTACTGCAGGCCAGCCCGCTGGCGGATAACAAGCTCTGGGTGCTCGGTCCGGTTCCGGCGCTGGCGCCAAAGCGCGGAGGCCGCTGGCGCTGGCAAATACTCCTGCAGCATCCGTCGCGTAGTCAGCTACAGCATATCGTCAGCGGGACGCTGGCGTTGATCAACACGCTGCCGGAAGCGCGAAAAGTGAAATGGGTTCTGGATGTCGATCCTATTGAAGGTTAAGGCTTCTGTTGCGAGGCGGATCGAAAAATTCAACCACCATCACGTTTTTCATGAAAATTCTGTAACTCTCTGGATGTACTATCTGTTAAAAATGTGGCTGATGTCAGAACGCCAGGGATGTGTCTGCGCAAGCCAGCGAGGAGAAAACAGGTGAAGCCCAAAAAACAGATCGTTGCCGCCACCATGAAAGACGTCGCCCAGAAGGCAAACGTCTCCACGGCAACCGTATCCCGAGCGTTAATGAACCCGGATAAGGTTTCGCAGAGCACGCGCAACCGGGTTGAACAGGCCGCGCTTGAAGTCGGCTATTTACCGCAATCGCTCGGGCGCAACATGAAACGCAACGAGTCGCGCACCATTCTGGTGATAGTGCCGGATATCTGCGATCCCTTCTTTAGCGAGATTATTCGCGGCATTGAAGTCACCGCGGCGGAGCAAGAGTATCTGGTACTGATTGGCGATTGCGCCCATCAGAATCGTCAGGAAAAGACCTTTATTGACCTGATTATTACCAAGCAGATCGACGGCATGCTGCTGCTGGGCTCTCGTCTGCCCTTCGATGCGGGCGTAGAAGAACAGCGCAACCTGCCGCCGATGGTCATGGCCAATGAATTCGCTCCCGAGCTGGAACTGCCGACGGTGCATATCGACAACCTCACCGCCGCGTTCAACGCCGTTAACTATCTGCACGAACTGGGGCATCGCCGCATTGGCTGTATCGCCGGTCCGGAAGAGATGCCGTTATGCCATTACCGCCTGCAGGGCTATGTCCAGGCGCTACGCCGGAGCGGAATAACCGTCGATCCGCACTATATCGCCCGCGGTAATTTTACCTATGAAGCCGGCGCCAACGCCCTGGAGCAGTTGCTGACGCTCCCGGAACCACCGACGGCGATTTTCTGCCATAGCGATATCATGGCGCTGGGCGCATTATCGCTGGCGAAGCGTCGCGGCCTGAAAGTTCCTGAAGATCTGTCTATTATTGGTTTTGATAACATCTCTTTGTCTGAATTTTGCGATCCGCCATTGACGACGGTCTCGCAACCACGTTTTGATATTGGCCGCGAAGCGATGCTACTTTTACTGGATCAACTGCACGGCCACAGCGTCAGCAGCGGGTCACGATTGCTCGACTGCGAGCTTATCGTTCGCGGCAGTACGCGCAAAATCCGAACATAATCTTCAGGCTTTCGGGCCTGCTCTTCTGGTCAAAGGCCCGCCGCTTAAGTAACATGGCGGGCTGAAAAACGAATAAGACAGCGAAACGATAGTGGCACAACGAGATTATGTACGCCGCAGCCAACCGGCTTCTTCGCGGCGCAAAAAGAGCAACTCCCGAAGCTCAAGGAACAAGCAAGGCGGCCTTTCGGCGGTTTCACCTGCTATGGTGGCGATCGCCGCGGCGGTGCTGGTGGCCTTTATCGGTGGACTGTACTTCATCACGCACCACAAGAAAGAAGAAGCTGAAGCGCTGCAGAATCGCCAGGCGGCGGGCAATGGCTTGCCGCCGAAGCCCGAAGAACGCTGGCGCTATATTAAAGAGCTGGAGAGTCGCCAGCCCGGCGTCCGCGCGCCTACGGAACCCACGGCAGGCGGTGAAGTCATGAAACCGGAGCAGCTGACGGACGAGCAGCGCCAGCTGTTAGCGCAAATGCAGGCTGATATGCGTCAGCAGCCTACGCAGCTGACCGAGGTGCCGTGGAATGAACAAACCCCGGCGCAGCGCCAGCAAACCCTACAGCGTCAGCGTTTAGCGCAACAGCAGGTGCAGCAACAGCAGTTAGCGCAGGCCCAGACGCAGGTACAGCAACCGCGTACGCAGCCTCGGGCCGTCGAGCAGGCCAAACCGGTACAGCAGCAGCCGAAGCAAACGGCATCGAATCAGCAGCCGTATCAGGATCTGCTGCAAACGCCGGCGCATACCAGCACCGCCCAGCCAAAAACGCAGGCCGCCGCGCCGGTAACCCGCGTTGAAGAAGCGCCTAAAACCGCTACCGCGGAGAAAAAAGACGATCGCAGCTGGATGATCCAGTGCGGGTCCTTTAAAGGCGCAGAGCAGGCGGAGACCGTTCGCGCGCAGCTGGCGTTTGAAGGCTTCGCCTCGCATATCACCACCAATAACGGCTGGAACCGCGTAGTGATTGGGCCGCTGAAGGGCAAAGAAAACGCCAGCAATATGATTGAACGGCTGAAGATGGCCGGACACGCAAACTGCATTCGTCTCGCCGCCAGGGGTTGAAACCCTTAAAAACCCCCCCATCTATAATTGCATTCTGCCCCGCGTAAACCGCGGGGCCCCTATTCCGCTTTTGCAACCAAGGGGTCTGCTCGTGACTACAATTGTAAGTGTTCGCCGTAATGGCCATGTCGTTATTGCCGGTGATGGCCAGGCTACGCTGGGCAACACCGTAATGAAAGGCAACGTGAAAAAAGTGCGCCGCCTGTACAACGACAAAGTGATCGCCGGCTTTGCGGGCGGCACCGCTGACGCCTTCACGCTGTTCGAACTGTTTGAACGTAAGCTGGAAATGCATCAGGGCCATCTGGTGAAAGCCGCCGTTGAGCTGGCGAAAGACTGGCGTACCGACCGCATGCTGCGCAAGCTGGAAGCCTTGCTGGCCGTGGCTGACGAAAACGCATCCCTCATCATCACCGGTAACGGTGACGTGGTGCAGCCAGAAAATGATTTGATTGCTATCGGCTCCGGCGGTCCTTACGCCCAGGCCGCGGCTCGCGCCCTGCTGGAAAATACCGATATGGGCGCACGCGATATCGCAGAGAAAGCGTTGAATATTGCAGGTGATATCTGCATTTATACCAACCACTTCCATACCATCGAAGAATTACCGTCTAAAGCGTAAGGATCTCCCATGTCTGAAATGACCCCACGCGAAATTGTCAGCGAACTGGACAAACACATTATCGGCCAGGACGCAGCCAAGCGCTCCGTCGCCATCGCTCTGCGTAACCGCTGGCGTCGTATGCAGCTCAACGAAGAGCTGCGTCACGAAGTCACGCCAAAAAACATTCTGATGATCGGTCCGACCGGCGTCGGTAAAACAGAAATCGCCCGTCGTCTGGCAAAGCTCGCCAACGCGCCGTTCATCAAGGTGGAAGCCACTAAATTCACCGAAGTGGGCTATGTTGGTAAGGAAGTGGACTCGATTATCCGCGATCTGACCGATGCGGCGATCAAAATGGTACGCATGCAGTCCATCGATAAAAACCGCTACCGTGCCGAAGAGCTGGCGGAAGAGCGCATCCTCGACGTGCTTATCCCACCGGCGAAAAACAACTGGGGCCAGGCTGAACAGCCTCAGGAACCCTCCGCCGCGCGCCAGTCTTTCCGTAAAAAACTGCGCGAAGGGCAGCTCGACGACAAAGAGATTGAGATCGACCTCGCCGCCGCGCCGATGGGCGTAGAAATCATGTCCCCTCCGGGCATGGAAGAGATGACCAGCCAGCTGCAGTCGATGTTCCAGAACCTGGGCGGACAGAAGCAAAAACCGCGTAAGCTGAAAATCAAAGACGCGATGAAGCTGCTGATCGAAGAAGAAGCGGCTAAGCTGGTCAATCCGGAAGAGCTGAAGCAGGATGCCATCGACGCCGTTGAACAGCACGGTATCGTGTTTATCGATGAGATCGACAAAATTTGTAAGCGCGGCGGCAACTCGTCCGGTCCTGATGTCTCTCGTGAAGGCGTACAGCGCGATCTGCTGCCGCTGGTTGAAGGCTGCACCGTTTCCACCAAGCACGGCATGGTGAAAACCGATCACATCCTGTTTATCGCCTCCGGCGCGTTCCAGGTAGCCAGCCCATCCGACCTGATTCCTGAACTACAGGGTCGTCTGCCGATTCGCGTTGAGCTGAAAGCGCTGACCACCCACGACTTCGAACGTATTCTGACCGAGCCGAACGCGTCCATCACCGTACAGTATAAAGCGCTGATGGCCACCGAAGGCGTCAATATCGAATTCACGGATGACGGCATCAAGCGTATCGCGCAGGCTGCCTGGCAGGTCAACGAAACCACCGAGAACATCGGCGCGCGTCGCCTGCATACCGTCCTGGAGCGTCTGATCGAAGATATCTCCTACGATGCCAGCGAAATGAATGGCCAAACCGTCACCATTGATGCGGAATATGTCGGTAAGCATCTGGATGTTCTGGTGGCAGATGAAGATCTGAGTCGTTTTATCTTATAATCCGGTTCAATATATTTTCATCACTATAGATGGGGCTATAGATACCCTAAATAATTCGAGTTGTCGCAAGGCGGCCTTTGGCTGAGTGCCCTCATTTTTCCCGGCAGTGTACCTGAGTACATGGCTGGGTTGAATGAGCGTAGCCAACGCACCTGCAGCTTGACGTATGAAGGGTAGAGCCCCATTTTTTATTGGCCGGGACTTATGACCGAACACGCTATCACTCGCACTCAGGCCTGGCTGGAAAGCCTGCGCCCCAAAACGTTGCCTCTGGCCTTTGCCGCCATTATTGTCGGCTCCGCTCTGGCCTGGCATCAGGGAAGTTTCGATCCCTGGGTTGCCCTGCTGGCAATCATTACCGCCGGTTTACTGCAAATCCTCTCCAATCTGGCCAATGATTATGGCGACGCGGTAAAAGGCAGCGATAAGCCCGACCGTATCGGCCCCCTTCGCGGCATGCAGAAAGGGGCAATTACCCAGGCGCAGATGAAACGCGCGTTGATACTCACCGTAGCGCTGATTTGCCTTTCTGGCCTGGCGCTGCTATTCCTGGCCTGGCAAACCATGGCCGATTTTATCGGTTTTATGGTGCTTGGCGGACTCTCAATCGTTGCTGCAATTACCTATACCGTCGGCACCCGTCCTTACGGCTACATCGGCCTTGGCGATATTTCAGTGCTGATTTTCTTCGGCTGGCTGAGCGTCGTGGGAAGCTGGTATCTTCAGGCGCACAGCGTGGAAGCGGTCATTTTCTTACCCGCCACGGCCTGCGGTTTGCTGGCGACGGCGGTGCTGAATATTAACAATCTGCGTGATATCGACAGCGATCGTGAAAACGGTAAAAACACCCTTGCGGTACGCCTCGGGCCGGTTAACGCTCGTCGCTATCATGCCTGCCTGCTGCTTGGCGCGCTGCTATGCCTGGCGCTGTTTAATCTGATCTCACTGCATAATCCGTGGGGCTGGCTGTTCCTGCTGGCCACCCCGCTGCTGGTTAAGCAGGCGCGTTATGTCATGCGCGAGCGCGATCCGGTCGCCATGCGCCCAATGCTGGAAAGAACCGTAAAAGGCGCCCTGTTAACCAACCTGCTGTTTGTTATCGGGATTATTTGCAGCCGACTCGCGGCTTAACTGACAAATATCAATTAACAATTGATGATTTTGCCAACAGCACGATTCACGAGATATACTGAAAATTCTCGCAGCAACTGAACGTTAAGCCTATGAAATACGATACTTCCGAGCTTTGTGACATCTACCAGGAAGATGTCAACGTCGTGGAACCTCTGTTCTCCAACTTTGGGGGGCGCTCGTCGTTTGGTGGACAAATCATCACGGTAAAATGTTTCGAGGATAACGGGTTGCTCTACGATATGCTCGAACAGAACGGTCGTGGCCATGTCCTGTTAGTTGACGGTGGTGGTTCCGTTCGGCGCGCATTGATTGACGCTGACCTGGCGCGTCTGGCCGTACAAAACGAGTGGGAGGGGCTGGTCGTCTATGGCGCAGTGCGTCAGGTTGACGATCTGGAAGATCTGGATATCGGTATCCAGGCGCTGGCCGCCATTCCCGTTGGCGCCGCAGGGGAAGGCATCGGCGAAAGCGACGTTCGCGTCAACTTCGGCGGCGTCACCTTCTTTTCCGGCGACCATCTCTACGCCGATAACACCGGGATCATCCTTTCGGAGGATGCTCTGGATATTGAGTAGCGTGTCCCGCCCATAAAAAAGGCCTTCTCTCTGAGAAGGCCTTTTTGTTGGCGTCTGAGCTTAGTACAGCTTCTTAGCGCAATCCAGCCAGTCGCTTTTAAACGGACGCTTCATGTTTTCGATAGCGTCGATGATGTCGTGGTGAACCAGCTTCTCGTTCTGAATACCGACGCAACGGCCGCCGAATCCCTGCAGCAGCAGGTCAATCGCGTACGCGCCCATGCGGGATGCCAGAATACGGTCATAAGGAACCGGGGAGCCGCCGCGCTGAATGTGGCCCAGTACGGTTGCGCGAGTTTCACGGCCGGTCTCTTTCTCAATATAGTGAGCCAGCTCGTCGACGTCGCACATATGCTCGGTGATCGCCACAATCGCGTGTTTTTTGCCTTTCGCGATACCCGCCTTGATTTCAGCAACCAGATCGTCGCGAGTGTACTCAACCTCAGGAACCATGATGAATTCGCAGCCGCCGGAGATGGCTGCCGCCAGGGTCAGGTCGCCGCAGTAACGGCCCATCACTTCAACAACGGAAATACGCTGGTGAGAGGAAGAAGTATCACGCAGGCGGTCAATAGCCTCAACCACGGTGCTCAGAGCGGTAAAGAAACCGATGGTGTAGTCGGTGCCTTTAATATCGTTGTCGATGGTGCCCGGCAGACCGATGCAAGGGAAGCCCATCTCAGTCAGGCGTACGGCGCCCATATAAGAACCGTCACCGCCGATGACTACCAGCGCATCGAGGCCGCGCTTTCTCATATTTTCAATCGCGACGGCGCGAATATGTTCTTCGCGGAATTCTGGAAAACGCGCCGAACCCAGGAAGGTGCCGCCGCGGTTGATCATATCGGAAACGCTGTAGCGGTCGAGCTGAACCATGCGATCTTCATACAGGCCGAGGTAACCGTCATAGATTCCAAAAACTTCCAGACCTTCCGTTAATGCCGCGCGCACAACGCCGCGAATTGCTGCGTTCATGCCCGGGGCATCACCGCCACTTGTCAACACACCGATTTTCTTAATCATGACTACCTCTGAACTTAGGAAGCAAAAAATAATCCTGTTGCCTGAAGCGCCCCTCACCAGGAGTGCACAACGATAATTGCAATAGTATATCAAACGCTTCTGGCTGAATTGATTCAGGTCAGACCAAATGGCGGTAATTTATACAAATAATGCCGATCCGCCCCACATTTTTACATCGAGTTTACAGATAACAACTTAAAGATCATAAAACACCCTGCTGCGCTAACGGCACCACCGAACAGGGGTCCTGGTGGATAATCACATCGGAACCCGGGAATCGGAGCAACAGCGCCTGCTCCACCTGATCGGCAATCACATGTGCCTGAACCAGCGGGAGATTATCTTCCATTTCCAAATGAATCTGAATAAAGCGAGTCGGCCCTGACTGCCGCGTACGTAGATCGTGCGCCCCGCTGACGCCTGGCCATGCGGTCACGATATTGATAATTTCCTGGCGTTCCTCATCAGGTAACGCGCGGTCTAATAACGACTGAACGGCGTCATAACCCATGCGCAGCGCGCTATATAAAATATAGACGCCTATACCTAATGCAAACAGCGCATCAGCACGATGCCAGCCGTACCATGAGAGAGCCAGCGCCACCAGAATTGCGCCGTTCATCATAACATCAGACTGATAATGAAGCATATCCGCCCGCACCGCCTGACTTTGCGTTTTTCTCACCACCCAGCGCTGAAAGGTCACCAGCACCAGCGTGCTTATCAGCGCAACCAGCGTCACTACCATCCCGACACCCGCCGCGTTCATCGGCTCAGGCCGCACGAGATGCTGAATACCCGTCAAGAACAGAAACAGTGCCGATCCGGAAATAAACATGCTTTGCGCCAGCGCGGCCAGCGATTCCGCCTTGCCGTGACCAAAGGTATGTTCTTCATCGGCGGGTTGTAGCGAATAACGCACCACCAGCAGGTTGGTTAACGAGGCGGCGATATCCACCAGCGAATCAACCAGCGCCGCCAGAATACTCACTGAGCCGGTATACCACCACGCAAAAATCTTAATTAAAAGTAACGCAGAGGCCATCACCGTCGCCGCAATCGCCGCGCGACTCACCAGCTGCCCATAGGATTGATTCATAAACGCTCCTTACTTCGCGATGCGCTTAGTATAACCCGATAATTTACCGCGACGGGGAGCCGGGAAGAGGCTGAATAACAGGCAAAAAAAAACCCCCACATCATGTGGGGGAAGACAGGGATGGTGTCTATGGCAAGGAAAACAGGGTTGTTACTGGGGTTGCAGGGTATTGCTACTACTCGAAAGCATCATCGCTGAGCCTTTTTGCATCCTTGCAACCTCACGCAACTGGTTCATTCGTTGCTGGTGCTTAGCGTTTAAAACCGCTTGCTGCTCTGGCGTTAACAGGTGGTACATCTGGTTGCGAACTTTTGCCATTTCAACCTGGCGGGCAACCTGTTCCTGCGCCATCTTATCTGCCTGAGCGCGTACAGCGTTTTCATCAAAATTTTCTGCGGTGACAAGGCGATGCATTGTCTCCATTTCGCTAACATTAACGGGTGGCCTTTCGTGGCGTGCCCGCTGCATAAGATCTCGTAACTGTTGCCGTTGGTGTTCAGTTAAACTTATGCCGTCAAACATATGGCTCTGGCTGCTGCGCTGGACCCCTTCGTCTCCGGGGAGCCAGTTAACGCTGGTGACGACTTCAGCGGCTTGGCTATATGCACTTAGCGCCAGCGTTGAGGCCATGACGGCAGCGATAACATTGCGCATCACATACTCCCAAAACGTTTGTGTCGCGATTCAACGATAGAGAGTTTACGATGCAGGCTGCAAACATGCGTCAGGGGGTGTAAAACAACGTAAAGTCATGGATTAGCGAGCCTTGATGACGTAATTTCTGCCTCGGAGGTATTTAAACAATGAATAAAATCCTGTTAGTAGATGATGACCGGGAGCTCACCTCCCTGTTAAAAGAGCTGCTCGATATGGAAGGTTTTAATGTGCTCGTAGCCCATGACGGGGAACAGGCGCTGGCCCTTCTGGACGACAGCATCGATTTACTTTTGCTTGATGTGATGATGCCGAAGAAAAACGGTATCGATACACTCAAAGAGTTGCGTCAGACGCACCAGACCCCGGTTATCATGCTAACGGCCCGCGGGAGCGAGCTGGATCGCGTTCTCGGCCTCGAGCTGGGCGCGGACGATTATCTGCCTAAGCCGTTCAACGATCGTGAGCTGGTAGCGCGTATACGCGCTATTCTGCGCCGATCGCACTGGAGCGAGCAGCAGCAGACAACCGAAGCCGGTTCACCGACGCTGGAAGTGGATGCGCTAAGCCTTAACCCCGGTCGCCAGGAAGCCAGCTTCGATGGCGTGACCCTGGAACTGACCGGCACCGAGTTCACCCTGCTCTATCTTCTGGCGCAGCATCTTGGCCAGGTGGTATCGCGTGAACATCTTAGCCAGGAAGTATTAGGTAAACGCCTGACGCCATTCGACCGCGCAATCGATATGCACATCTCCAACCTGCGGCGTAAGCTGCCGGAGCGCAAGGACGGCCATCCGTGGTTTAAAACGCTGCGCGGACGCGGCTATCTGATGGTATCGGCTTCATGATTGGAAGTTTAACCGCACGCATCTTCGCTATTTTCTGGCTCACGCTGGCGCTGGTGTTGATGCTGGTTCTGATGCTGCCCAAGCTGGACTCGCGCCAGATGACCGAGCTGCTGGAGAGCGAGCAACGTCAGGGCATCATGATTGAACAGCACGTCGAGGCCGAACTGGCGAACGATCCGCCGAACGACCTGATGTGGTGGCGTCGTCTGTTTCGCGCTATCGATAAGTGGGCTCCGCCGGGCCAGCGTTTGCTGCTGGTCACCAGCGAGGGTCGCGTCATCGGCGCGGAACGCAACGAAATGCAGATTATCCGCAACTTTATCGGCCAGGCGGATAACGCCGACCATCCGCAGAAAAAACGCTATGGTCGTCTGGAAATGGTCGGGCCTTTTTCCGTCAGGGATGGAGAAGATAACTACCAGCTCTATCTGATTCGCCCTGCTAATACCTCACAATCAGACTTCATCAATCTGCTGTTCGACCGGCCTTTGTTGCTGCTCATCGTCACGATGTTAGTCAGCGCCCCGCTGCTGCTATGGCTGGCGTGGAGCCTGGCGAAACCCGCGCGTAAGCTCAAAAATGCCGCCGATGAAGTCGCCCAGGGCAACCTGCGTCAGCATCCGGAGCTGGAAGCCGGTCCGCAGGAGTTTTTAGCCGCCGGGACCAGTTTTAACCAGATGGTGACCGCGCTGGAGCGCATGATGTCCAGCCAGCATCGTCTGCTGTCCGATATCTCGCACGAACTGCGCACGCCGCTGACCCGCCTGCAGTTAGGCACCGCATTGCTGCGCCGCCGCAGCGGGGAAAGCAAAGAGCTGGAGCGGATTGAGATGGAAGCGCACCGGCTGGATAGCATGATCAACGACCTGCTGGTGATGTCGCGCAATCAGGCGAAAACCGCGCTGGTCAGCGAGACGGTGAAAGCCAACCAGCTGTGGGGCGAGGTGCTGGATAACGCCGCCTTTGAAGCCGAACAGATGGGGAAATCGTTCACCGTCGAGTATCCGCCGGGGCCCTGGCCGCTGTACGGTAACCCCAATGCGCTGGAAAGCGCGCTGGAGAATATCGTGCGTAACGCGCTGCGCTACTCGCATACCAAAATTTCGGTAAGCTTCTCGGTGGATAAAGATGGCATCACGGTTAACGTCGATGATGACGGCCCGGGCGTAAGTCCGGAGGATCGCGAGCAGATTTTCCGTCCGTTCTACCGTACCGATGAGGCGCGCGATCGCGAGTCTGGCGGTACCGGGCTGGGGCTGGCGATTGTCGAAGCGGCAATCCAGCAGCATCGCGGTTGGGTGAAAGCCGACGACAGCCCGCTGGGCGGCTTGCGCTTAACCCTGTGGCTGCCGCTGTACAAGCGTACCTGACTCCCCCGGCCTGCGCTTCGCCAGGCCGGGTTCGAAACGGGTAGCCCGGATAAGGCGCAACGCGCCGCCATCCGGGAACGCGCACGGAAGCGCTATTTCCCCCACAATCTCCGCGAATTATTTTCGATCTTCCCGCTCAGGCGCCGTTTCTGCATGGTACGGCTCCAGCTTACCGACAGCCCCGCCGCTGATAGCAGGCGGTGATACTGTTCGTCATCGAACGGCATTTGCCAGGCAATAGCTCCCGCCTCGTGAACGCTAACGTCGCTGAGGCGGGAAACCAGCGCCAGCGGCGCATCGCCGGACACTCGTCCGCCCGCCACTACCCGATACAGCCAGCCGGTTTTGCCGCTATTCTGCATAAGCTGCGCCATGTCGCTGACGGCAAAATGGTAGTTAAGCTTGAAGCACGGCGATCGCGGCTGCGTCACCTGAATCAGCGCCTCTCCCCAGCGGAAGATATCGCCAATATAGACATTTTTTTCCGTCAGCCCTTCGGTCGAGAGATTTTCGCCAAACGCCGGGGCGCAGAAAAGATCCGCCTGCTGCGGAAGTTCACGGGCCCAGTGGGCATAGTGTTCACGGGGATAGTGGCACAGCGCGCGGTCCGGCCCGCCGTGAATTTTCTTCTCCGCCTGCTCATCGCCCTCCAGCCCCAAATCGCCGAGGGTCAGTTCACCGTCGATCTGAATTTTACCGATGGCGCTTGGACGGCTGCCGTCGTAATCCCTTACCTTGCCCACAAAGACATTCACCGGATAGTGCATCGCTGCTCCTTTGCTGCGGATATAAAAAAAGCGAGTCATCAGACTCGCTTCTCGCTCAGCACAATGCAACCTTATTTTTTGGCGGCAAAACGCGCTGCGGCTTCGTCCCAGTTCACCACGTCCCAGAACGCTTTAATGTAGTCCGGACGACGGTTCTGGAATTTCAGGTAGTAAGCGTGTTCCCATACGTCCAGGCCCAGAATCGGGAAGCCGGAAGCGCCGGAGATTGCTTCGCCCATCAGCGGGGAGTCCTGGTTAGCGGTAGAAACCACCGCCAGCTTGTCGCCTTTCAGCACCAGCCACGCCCAGCCGGAGCCGAAACGGGTAGCAGCCGCTTTTTCAAATTCCGCTTTAAAGTTGTCAACGGAACCGAAATCACGCTCGATAGCCGCTTTCAGGTCGCCCTGCAGGGTGGTACCTGTTTTCAGGCCTTTCCAGAACAGGCTGTGGTTAGCGTGGCCGCCGGCGTTGTTACGCAGCACGGTTTTTTTGTCTGCCGGCAGCTGATCCAGTTTGGTAATCAGCTCTTCTGCGGACAGGTTCGCGAATTCAGGCAGGCTTTCCAGCGCTGCGTTGGCATTATTAACGTAGGTCTGGTGGTGTTTAGTGTGATGGATTTCCATCGTCTGCTTGTCAAAATGCGGTTCCAGGGCGTCATAAGCGTACGGCAGGGCAGGCAGTGTATAACTCATAATCATCTCCATTATTGTCGAGCGGCGGAAAGTGTTAATGCCGCGTAAGCAGTTGGTTCATTATAGTTAATTAAATGATATTGAAAACGCTTATCAATGCCGTATTTTTAATAAGGTTATAACAAGGGGGAATAGATGTAGTTTTGTGATACAGAACAACTAATTAAGTTTTTGGTTGCCAGGTTCCGCCTTCTGGTGGCAACAGCTTAAAGGCGGAAAAACTGACCGATTTTTACACTCATCGGGTCGGAAGAAGATTTATCCGATAAAAAATAGATGAGGATAAAATCAATGAATCACGCGATTACGATGGGTATTTTTTGGCATTTGATAGGTGCAGCCAGTGCAGCCTGTTTCTATGCCCCGTTCAAGAAAGTTAAACATTGGTCCTGGGAAACAATGTGGTCAATCGGCGGGATCGTCTCCTGGCTGATCCTCCCCTGGGCCATCAGCGCCATGCTGCTGCCCGACTTCTGGGCCTATTACGGTTCTTTTAACGCCTCCACGCTTCTGCCCGTTTTCCTGTTCGGCGCCATGTGGGGCATCGGTAATATTAACTACGGCCTGACGATGCGCTATCTCGGCATGTCGATGGGGATCGGCATCGCCATTGGTATTACGTTGATTGTCGGTACGCTCATGACCCCGATTCTCAATGGTCAGTTTGATGTTCTCATTAACACTAAAGGCGGCCAGATGACGCTGCTCGGCGTGCTGGTTGCGGTGATTGGCGTGGGCATCGTCACCCGGGCAGGCCAGTTGAAAGAACGCAAAATGGGCATCAAGGCCGAAGACTTCAATCTGAAAAAGGGCCTGCTGCTGGCGGTGATGTGCGGCATCTTCTCCGCAGGTATGTCGTTCGCCATGAACGCCGCCAAGCCGATGCACGAAGCCGCCGCCGCGCTCGGCGTCGACCCGCTTTACACCGCGCTGCCAAGCTATGTGGTGATCATGGGCGGCGGCGCGCTGGTTAACCTCGGCTTCTGCTTTATCCGGCTGGCAAAAGTGAAGAATTTGTCGATAAAAGCCGACTTCTCGCTGGCAAAACCGCTCATTATCAGCAATATCCTGCTTTCCGCGTTAGGCGGCCTGATGTGGTATCTCCAGTTCTTCTTCTACGCCTGGGGCCACGCCAGCATCCCGGCGCAGTACGACTACATGAGCTGGATGCTGCATATGAGCTTCTATGTGCTGTGCGGCGGGCTTGTAGGCCTGATCCTCAAAGAGTGGAACAACGCCGGTCGTCGTCCTGTGGGCGTCCTCAGCCTCGGCTGCGTGGTGATTATCATCGCCGCCAATATCGTCGGTCTGGGAATGGCGAACTAGCGTCGTCAGGCGGCGGCGCGACTGCGCTGCCGCCACTGCCCCGGCGTCATGCCTATCTCGCGGTTAAACACCACCGAAAAGTAATTACTGTCTTCAAACCCGCACTGCATCGCCACTTCGCCAATCAGCCGTTCGGTATGCTGCAGCAGATACTGCGCGTGGCAAATACGCAGCTGGCGCAGGTAGTGGTTGATAGTCATCCCCGTCTGCTGACGAAACTGCTGGCGCAGCGCGCGCTCGCTGCACCCTTCCCGCTCGCAAAAACGGTCAAGAAAGAAGGGACGATTGAGGCTGCCCGCCAGCTCGGTGAGCAGCTTATCGAGCAGCGCTTCGCTTTGAGTTGCCGCCAGATTATCGGTGGCGTAGCGATAGCGCTGAAGAATAAGCACCAGCTGCGCAAACAGCAGTTCGGCCATATTATTGGCCTGGGCATCACTGCGGCTGCTCTCATGCTCCAGCTGGGTAATCACCTGTCTGACCTGGGCCATGCCGCTGCTGCCAATCCTCCAGTGCGGAACCCACGGGGTGCCGAACAGGCCCGGAATGTGCGCCGCCCAGTCAAAGTTAAGCCGCAGCCGATCCGGGCAATAAATGACGTTTTGCAGGACGAGATCGTTTACCGAGGCGTAGGAGTGCTTATCTTCCGCGCGGATATAGAACAGATCGCCGCGGGTAATGCGCCACGGGCGATCGTTAAGAACGTGCAGGCCGTTTCCCCGCCACACCAGCACCAGTTCGCAGAACTCATGGGTGTGCTCGGCGAAGACGTTTTGCGGATAGCGATCCGCTACCGCCACCGCCTGAGCGGGGGAGGCAAAAAATTCATCTTTGCGAAGAATCAGCTGACCTGCCACGACATCAACTCCGAACATAAATAACGTTTCATTATTCGCGTTTATGTCTGCTAAAACGTTGACTGCTCTCCCGTTACTGAAGAATGGCGTCGCGCCCCTGGCGAATATCGCGCGGAGACCAGTCAAATTCACGGCGAAAAAGCGTCGAAAAGTGGTTACTGTCGCCGAATCCGCAGCGATAGGCGATATCGGTCACGCTGTCATCGCTGTGGCGCAGCAGATGGCGCGCTTTCATCAACCGCACCCGATTCAGGTAGCGCTGCGGCGTCAGTCCGGTTTGCTGTTTTAACTGACGATGCAGAGTTCGCAAAGAGAGCGAAAACCGCGCCGCCACCTCTTCCCAGCAGATATCTTCGGCAAAATGATCTTCCAGCCAGGCCATTAAATGGTTGAGCCGCGCGTCATTGTTGGCTGCGCCTTCGGCGAGGCTGCTTTTACGCAGGTGCACCAGCAGCTGCATAAATAAAATCTCGCGGCTGGCGATGGCGTGCATATCCGCATCCGCGCCAACGTTCTCCATCTGCTCCACAATCTGCCGCACCTGCTGCAATGCATTCTGATTCACCCGCCAGTGTGAGAGATAGTTCCCCTCCTGCTCCTGCGGTAACAGTTCGTTCAGGCCGGACAAAAAGCGAAATGCGTCCGGCGCGCGATAGAGCACATTAGTCAGGCATAAATTATCCGTGTGCTCGTAGAGATGACGATCGTGATCGCGGATAAAGCACACCGATCCGCCGCTGATGGTATAGGGCTGGCCGTTGAAAACGTGAATCCCGGTGCCGTGCTCCACAATAACAATCTCATGAAAATCATGATGATGCTCAGGAAAAGCGGATTGCGGGAGCCGCGGCTCAATGGCGACAGCTGAAACGCCGGACTTAAAGAAATCCACACTGTGCAACATAGTCATAGCCGCTCCTCGAAATGAGAAAAGTTATCAATCAGTGGAGCAAATAGTAATTAAGGGGCGGCGATCCGGCCTTCAATTTTTGACCGCAAAATTCGTAAAGCCTGCCGCTTTTTCAAGAAATGGCGGGAAAGATCGGGAACTGCGGACAACATCACATCCCTCCATCCAGCGCAGATAAAACGAAACTGTGACCTCTCTCACGGTCACCTTTGCTTTCTTGCCAGCGGCCAATTTTCCCTGTCAGTAACAAGAAGGTGAGCCTGAGGCGACTTTTTTAGACTGCATGCAATGATTTTCACAAGGATCTTCCCATGAGTTTTCGTCATTGTGTCGCCGTTGATTTAGGCGCCTCCAGCGGGCGGGTGATGCTCGCCGGTTATCAACCCGGGCAGCAAACGCTGGCGCTGCGTGAAATTCACCGTTTTACCAATAGCCTGCAGAAGGTGGATGGTTTCGACTGCTGGGATCTCGATAGCCTGGAAGGGGAAATTCGCCGCGGTCTGGAGAAGGTCTGCGAACAGGGCATCCTGATCGACAGCATCGGCATCGATACCTGGGGCGTGGATTATGTCCTGCTGGATAAAGCGGGCCAGCGCGTCGGCCTGCCGGTTTCCTATCGCGATTCTCGTACCCAGGGGCTGATGCGCCATGCCGAAGAGCAGCTGGGCCGGGCGGAGATCTACCGCCGCAGCGGCATTCAGTTTCTGCCGTTTAACACCCTTTACCAGCTCCGCGCGCTGGTTGAACAACAGCCGGAACTGGTCAGCCAGGCCGCGCATGCGCTGCTGATCCCGGACTACTTTAGCTTCCGCCTGACTGGCAACATGAACTGGGAGTACACCAACGCCACCACCACGCAACTGGTCAACATTAACAGCGATAACTGGGATGAAGAGCTGCTGAACTGGAGCGGCGCGCCGCGCGAATGGTTCGGTACGCCGACGCACCCCGGCAACGTTATCGGCCACTGGATATGTCCGCAGGGCAATAACATCCCGGTGGTCGCCGTCGCCAGTCACGATACCGCCAGCGCGGTTATCGCCTCGCCGCTGGCCAGCAAAAACGCCGCGTATCTCTCTTCCGGCACCTGGTCGCTGATGGGCTTTGAAAGCAAAACCCCCTGCACCAGCGATGCGGCGCTAAAGGCCAATATCACCAACGAAGGCGGGGCCGAAGGCCGCTATCGGGTACTGAAAAATATTATGGGTCTTTGGCTGCTGCAGCGGGTGCTCAAGGAGCAAAACGTCAGCGACCTGCCGGCGCTGATCGCACGCACCGCTGCGCTTCCGGCCTGCCGCTGCGTTATCGACTGTAACGATGACCGCTTTATCAACCCGGACAACATGAGCGCGGAAATCCAGGCCGCCTGCCGCGAATCCGGGCAGCCGGTTCCTGCCGGCGACGCCGAGCTGGCCCGCTGCATTTTCGACAGCCTGGCGCTGCTCTACGCTCGGGTGCTTAACGAACTGGCGGCGCTGCGCGGTCAGCCGTTCAGCCAGCTGCATATTGTCGGCGGCGGCTGCCAGAACGAACTGCTCAATCAGCTTTGCGCCGACGCCTGCGGCATCACCGTGGTCGCTGGCCCGGTTGAGGCCTCCACCCTGGGCAATATCGGCATTCAGCTGATGACCCTGGACGAGCTGCACAACGTCGATGAATTCCGTCAGGTCGTGCGGCAAAACTACGCCCTCACCACCTTTACCCCCAATCATGAAAGTGAAATTGCCCGCTTTAGCGCGCAGTTTCAGCCACAACAGACCAAGGAGCTTTGCGCATGACCACTCAACTTGAACAAGCCTGGGAAATTGCCAAACAGCGCTACGCCAGCGTCGGCGTGGATGTCGAGGAGGCCTTGCGCCAGCTGGACCGCCTGCCCGTTTCCATGCACTGCTGGCAAGGCGATGACGTCGTCGGTTTCGAAAACCCGGAAGGAAGCCTGACCGGCGGTATTCAGGCCACCGGCAACTACCCGGGGAAAGCGCGTAACGCCAGCGAGCTGCGCGCCGACCTTGAGCAGGCGTTGAGCCTGATCCCCGGGCCAAAACGCCTGAACCTGCACGCCCTCTATCTGGAATCCGACGCGCCGGTAGCGCGTAATGAAATTAAGCCAGAGCACTTTAAAAACTGGGTTGAGTGGGCGAAAGCCAACAAGCTGGGGCTGGATTTTAACCCCTCCTGCTTCTCGCATCCGCTGAGCGCTGATGGCTTTACGCTGTCGCACGCCAACGATGAAATCCGCCAGTTCTGGATCGATCACTGCAAGGCCAGCCGCCGCATTTCCGCTTACTTCGGCGAGCAGCTGGGCACGCCGTCGGTGATGAATATCTGGATCCCGGACGGCATGAAGGATATTACCGTTGACCGCTTCGCGCCGCGCCAGCGCCTGCTGAACGCGCTTGATGAAGTGATCAGCGAGAAGCTGGACCCGGCGCACCATATTGACGCCGTAGAGAGCAAACTGTTCGGTATCGGCGCGGAAAGCTACACCGTCGGTTCCAATGAGTTCTATATGGGCTACGCCACCAGCCGCCAGACTGCCCTGTGCCTGGATGCCGGCCACTTCCATCCGACGGAGGTCATCTCCGATAAGATTTCCGCCGCCATGCTCTATATCCCGCGTCTGCTGCTGCACGTAAGCCGTCCGGTACGCTGGGACAGCGACCACGTGGTGCTGCTGGATGATGAAACCCAGGCCATCGCCAGCGAAATCATCCGCCACGATCTGTTCGACCGCGTGCATATCGGTCTCGATTTCTTCGACGCCTCGATCAACCGCATCGCGGCGTGGGTGATTGGTACCCGCAATATGAAGAAAGCGCTGCTGCGCGCTCTGCTGGAACCAACCGAGCAGCTGCGTCAGCTGGAGCTCGACGGCGATTACACCGCCCGTCTGGCGCTGCTGGAAGAGCAGAAGTGCCTGCCGTGGCAGGCCATCTGGGAAATGTACTGTCAGCGTCACGATACGCCGGCAGGCAGCCAGTGGCTGGATAACGTACGCGCTTATGAAAATACGGTTCTGAGCCAGCGCGGGTAATGCCTGGACTTCCCTGGACGCAGCCGGGCTACGAACCGGTAGCCCGGATAAGCCATTTACGGCGCAATCCGGGGGCTCACACATATTCAGGGCGAGGGGCCAACCCCGCGCCGAATCAACAGGAAAGACAAGACTATGCAGACCATTATCGACGCCTGGTTCGTCCAGGGCATGATTAAAGCCACTTCCGACGCCTGGCTGAAAGGCTGGGACGAGCGCAACGGCGGCAACCTGACGCTGCGCCTCGACGAAGCGGATATTGAACCCTACGCGGCGGATTTCCACGCTAAACCGCGCTATATCGCCCTGAGCCAGCCGATGCCAACGCTGGCCAACCAGCCGTTTATCGTCACCGGTTCCGGTAAATTCTTCCGTAACGTCCAGCTCGACCCGGCGGCGAACCTCGGCGTGGTGAAAGTCGACAGCGACGGCGCGGGATACCATATTCTTTGGGGTCTGACCAACGATGCGGTACCGACATCCGAGCTACCGGCGCACTTCCTGTCGCACAGCGAGCGCATCCGCCTGACCAACGGCAAAGACCGGGTGATCATGCACTGCCACGCCACTAACCTGATTGCCCTGACCTACGTGCTGGAGAACAACAGCGATCTGTTCACCCGTAAGCTCTGGGAAGGCAGCACCGAATGCCTGGTGGTCTTCCCGGACGGCGTCGGCATTCTGCCGTGGATGGTGCCGGGCACCGACGAAATCGGCCAGGCCACCGCTGAGGCGATGCAGAAACACTCGCTGGTGCTGTGGCCGTTCCACGGCGTCTTTGGTAGCGGCCCCAATCTGGATGAAACCTTCGGCCTGATCGATACCGCCGAGAAATCCGCTGAGGTGCTGGTGAAAGTCTATTCAATGGGCGGGATGAAACAAACCATCACCCGCGAAGAGCTGGTCGCTCTTGGCAAACGCTTCAACGTTCAACCGATGCAGTCCGCGTTAGACCTTTATCAATAACAACATCGCGCCCCGCTCATCGAGACGGGGCGAAACATCACCTGCAAACCCTACCAAACTGACTCTTGTGGAGTAAAAGCAATGAAAACAAAGACAAGCTTGATCCTCACCGTTGCCATCCTGGCGTTGTCCGGTTCCGCTTTAGCCGAAGTCAAAATCGCCCTCGTGGCGAAATCATTGGGAAATGGATTCTTCGAAGCAGCGAACGTCGGCGCGCAGGAAGCGGCCAAAGAGTTAGGCGATGTCAACGTGATCTATACCGGCCCGACCACCACCACCGCCGAAGCACAGATCGAAGTGCTGAATGGTTTGATCGCCCAAGGGGTGGATGCGATCGCCATTTCCGCTAACGATCCCGATGCCGTGGTGCCGGTGCTGAAGAAAGCGATGCAGCGCGGCATTAAGGTGGTCTCCTGGGACTCCGGCGTCGCGCCGGCGGGACGCCAGATCCATCTTAATCCGTCCAATAACGCCTTGATTGGCGAAACCAACGTTAAGCTCGCCGCCGATGCGCTGAAGGCGCTGAACGTGGAAAAAGGCGAGGTGGCGATTTTAAGCGCTACCCCAACCTCCACCAACCAGAACATCTGGATTGAGGAGATGAAAAAGGTGCTGCCGCAGTATCCGTCCGTCAATCTGGTGACCGTCGCCTACGGTGACGATCTGTCGGATAAAAGCTACCGCGAAGCGGTGGGCCTGCTGAAGTCATATCCTGACCTGAAAGTAATTGTTTCGCCTTCGTCGGTGGGGATCGTTGCCGCCGCGCAGGCGGTGAAAGATCAGGGCAAAATCGGCAAGGTCTACGTGACTGGCCTGGGGTTGCCATCGGAAATGGCGGGGGCGATTAAGTCCGGCGCCAGCAAAAGCTTTGCTATCTGGAATCCGATCGACCTTGGCTATGCCGCCACGTATCTGGCCGACGATTTAGTCAAAGGCACGGCGACCAAAACCGAAGCCAATATGGGCAAGCTGGGCAAAGTGAAGCTCGACGCCGACGGTAGCGGCGCGATGGCCGAACCGTTCGTCTACGATGCGAGCAATATCGATAAGTTCTCGAAGATTTTCTAACCCTGCTTCCTCACCCCGGCCCGCTCCCGAAGGGAGAGGGAGAAAGCCAGGCCCTCTGCGCAATGTTGGCAGAGAGCTCTGAGCGGTTCCCTCGCCCCTTTGGGGAGAGGGTTAGGGTGATTTTACGGAGAACTATCATGTCAGCATCCACCCCACTGCTGTCGCTTAAGGGCATCACCAAGGTTTTCCCCGGCGTGCGCGCACTTGAGAACGTACAGCTCGATCTCTGGCCCGGCAAAGTCACCGCCTTAATCGGCGAAAACGGCGCGGGCAAATCCACGCTGGTCAAAGTGATGACCGGTATTTATCAGCCCGAAGAGGGCGAGATTCTCTATAAAGCGATCCCTATCCAGCTGCCGACCCCGGAGTCAGCGCACAAGGTCGGGATCACCGCCATTCATCAGGAAACCGTGCTGTTCGACGAGCTGTCGGTCACTGAAAATATTTTCGTCGGCCAGTATCTGCATCGCGGTCTGCTGAAGAGGCTCGACTGGCCCGCCATGTACCGCAAAGCCAGCGAGATTCTCACCCGCCTGGAGGTGCAGATTGACCCGCGCGCGACGTTGAAAACCCTCAGCATCGCCCAGCGCCATATGGTGGCCATCGCCCGGGCGCTCTCCTTTGAAGCCCAGGTGGTGATCCTCGATGAGCCGACTGCCGCGCTCTCACAGCATGAAATTCTGGAGTTTTATCAAATCGTTGAGCGCCTGAAGCAGGACGGCAAAGCGATTCTTTTTATCTCGCATAAGTTTGATGAGATTTTCGAGCTGGCGGACTACTACACCATTCTGCGCGACGGCGTTTACGTCAGCTCCGGAGCGATAAACGACATCACCGAAGAGCGGATGGTGGCGATGATGGTGGGCCGCGCGATTACCCAAACCTACCCGAAAGTTGACTGTACCCCAGGGGAAACGGTGCTGGAGGTGCAAGACCTCTGTCACCCCACCGAGTTTGCCCATATCAATTTCAGCCTGCGCAAAGGGGAGATTCTTGGCTTTTACGGCCTGGTGGGCGCCGGGCGCACCGAGCTGATGCAGGCGCTCTCCGGGGTCTCGACCCCCTCCTCCGGCAACATCGTACTGAAGGGCAAAGCGATGCGCTTTCGCCAGCCGGTCGACGCCATCAACGCCGGTATCGTCTGCGTGCCGGAAGAGCGGCAGAAACAAGGGGCGATTATCGCCCTGCCGATCGCCCAGAACATCAGCCTGCCGCTGCTCAGCAAACTCAACCCCAACGGCGTACTGAACGACGCCCGCGAATGGCGGCTGGCGGATGAGTACGCTTCGCGCTTACAGGTCAAAGCTTTTAGCTGGCGGCAGGCGGTGGAAACCCTTTCCGGCGGCAATCAGCAAAAAGTGGTGATCGGCAAATGGCTGGCGACCCATCCCGAGGTGATTATCCTCGACGAACCGACCAAAGGCATCGATATCGGTTCCAAAGCGGCGGTGCACCAGTTTATGTCCGAACTGGTCAGCCAGGGGTTGGCGGTCATTATGGTCTCTTCGGAGCTGCCGGAAGTGATGGGTATGGCCGACCGGATTATCGTGATGCACGAGGGGCTGATGGTGGCCGAGTATCGCGCCGGTGAAGCGACGGCGGAAACCATCGTCAGCGCCGCCAGCGGCGTGAATCAGGAGGCAGCGTAATGGGCAAACAGCTGCTTAAACACCGCGAAGCGCTGCTGGCGGCGGTGATCATTTTGATGATCGGCGCTATCGGCAGCCGGGCGCCGTCGTTCGTCTCGCCGGGCAATCTGGTGGAGATGTTTAACGACACCGCCATTCTGATCATCCTCGCCCTCGGGCAGATGATGGTGCTGCTCACCAAAGGCATCGATCTGTCGATGGCCGCCAATCTGGCGCTGACCGGAATGATCGTCGCTCTGCTCAACGCCCACTATCCGGGTATCCCGGTGACGGCGCTGCTGGCGCTGGCGACCCTGCTTGGTCTGCTGATGGGGATGATTAACGGCCTGCTGGTCTGGCGGCTCGGTATTCCGGCCATCGTGGTCACGCTGGGCACCATGAGTATTTATCGCGGGATTATCTTTCTGCTTTCCGAGGGTAGCTGGGTTAACTCGCACCAGATGAGCGCCGATTTTCTCGGCCTGCCGCGCGCCTCGCTGCTGGGAATGCCGCTGCTGAGCTGGTGCGCCATCGCCGCGCTGCTGCTGGTAGGCTATTTCCTGCGCTACAGCCGCACCGGCCGGGCTTTGTACACCGCGGGCGGCAACGCGACGGCGGCGTACTACACCGGGATTAACGCCGGGAAAATGCAGTTTGTCAGCTTCTGCCTCTCCGGCGCGCTGGCCGGGTTCTGCGGCTATCTGTGGATCTCGCGCTTCGCCGTCGCCTATGTCGATGTCGCCAACGGTTTTGAACTGCAGGTGGTCGCCGCCTGCGTCATCGGCGGCATCAGCACCATGGGCGGCACCGGTCGCGTGTTCGGCTGCCTGTGCGGCGCGCTGTTCCTCGGCGTTATCAATAACGCGCTGCCGGTGATTGGTATTTCGCCGTTCTGGCAAATGGCCATTTCCGGCGCGGTGATCGTCATTGCGGTGCTGCTTAACGAGCGCGGCAATAAGACCCACGGGCGGTTAATCCTGCGCAACGCGGCGCTGGCGCGGCAGAAACAGGCGGTGAAATCATGAGCAAAATAATGATGTCTGAAGAGATGAAAAGCGCCCCGGCCACGCCGTCGCCGCTGCGCCGTCTACTGTGCTGGGAGGGTTTTCTGCTGGCGGTGACCCTGGCGGTATTCGTGGTTAACGCCCTGGCGTCGCCCTGGTTCCTTAATATCTGGAACCTGTCGGACGCCACGTTTAACTTCACCGAAAAAGCGATCATCGTGTTGCCGATGGCGATGCTGATTATCGCCAGAGAGATCGATCTTTCGGTGGCATCGACGATGGCGCTGAGCTCAACGGCGATGGGCTTCTGCGCGGCAGCGGGTATGGATACGCCGCTGCTGGTGGCCGTCGGGCTGGGCGTGGGGCTGCTGTGCGGCCTGTTCAACGGTATCCTGGTGACGCGCTTTAACCTGTCGTCGATCGTCATCACCATCGGCACCATGAGCCTGTATCGCGGGATAACCTACATTCTGCTCGGCGACAAGGCGCTCAATCACTACCCGGAGAGCTTCGCCTGGTTCGGCCAGGGCTACGTGTGGGGGGCGCTCTCTTTTGAGTTCGCGCTGTTTATCCTCCTCGCCGCCGCCTTTACCTTCCTGCTGCATAAAACCAACTTTGGCCGCCGGACCTACGCCATCGGCAATAACCCGACCGGAGCCTGGTTCTCCGGGATCAACGTCAAGCGCCACAATCTGGCGCTGTTCGCGCTGGTCGGGCTGATGGCCGGGCTGGCGGCGGTCCTGCTGACCTCGAGGCTCGGCAGCACCCGCCCGACGCTGGCGATGGGCTGGGAGCTGGCGGTCGTCACGATGGCGGTGCTCGGCGGCGTCAATATTCTCGGCGGCTCCGGCAGCATGGTGGGGGTGATTATCGCCGCTTTCCTGATGGGGCTGGTGACGTTTGGCCTGAGCCTGCTCAACGTGCCGGGGATCGTAATGTCGATCATCATCGGCGCGATGCTGATCGTGGTGATCTCGCTGCCGATTATTACCCGGCGGATGATGCAGCGAAGACGAATTTAATTTCCCCTTCACCCTAATCTGACCGGTACATGTAGCCCGGGTAAGGCGCCAGCCGCGACCCGGGGCGGGTGAGGGGAAACGGATTTCCCAAAATCAATATTAAGGAGAATTATCATGAGTTTTATGTTGGCACTGCCCAAAATCAGCCTCCACGGCGCGGGCGCAATCGGCGATATGGTCAAGCTGGTGGCGGGTAAACGCTGGGGCAAAGCGCTGATCGTCACCGACGGCCAGCTGGTGAAGCTGGGGCTGCTCGACAGCCTGTTCGCCGCCATGGATGAACAGCAGATGGCTTACCATCTGTTTGACGAGGTGTTCCCTAACCCCACCGAGGCGCTGGTGCAAAAAGGCTACGCGGCGTATTGCGATGCCGGGTGCGATTACCTTATCGCCTTCGGCGGCGGCAGCCCGATTGATACCGCCAAAGCGGTCAAAATCCTTACCGCCAACCCGGGGCCATCGACCGCCTATTCCGGCGTCGGCAAAGTGAAAAACGCCGGCGTGCCGCTGGTGGCCATCAACACGACCGCCGGCACCGCGGCGGAGATGACCAGCAATGCGGTTATTATCGACGCCGAGCGCCAGGTAAAAGAGGTAATTATCGACCCCAATATCATTCCCGATATCGCCGTCGATGACGCCAGCGTGATGCTGGATATCCCGCCATCCATTACCGCCGCCACCGGCATGGACGCGCTGACCCACGCCATTGAAGCCTTCGTGTCCGTTGGCGCGCATCCGTTGACCGATGCCAACGCCCTGGAGGCGATTCGCCTGATCAACCTGTGGCTGCCGATAGCCGTGGACGACGGACATAACCTTGAAGCCCGCGAGCAGATGGCGTTTGGCCAGTATCTGGCGGGCATGGCGTTTAACAGCGCCGGTCTCGGCCTGGTGCACGCGCTGGCCCATCAGCCGGGCGCCACCCACAACCTGCCGCACGGCGTGTGCAACGCCATCCTGCTGCCGATCATCGAAAACTTTAACCGGCCGAACGCGGTTGCCCGCTTCGCGCGCGTGGCGCAGGCGATGGGCGTCGATACCCGCGGTATGAGCGATGAAGCGGCCAGCATGGAGGCCATCAACGCCATCCGCGCGCTGAGCAAACGCGTCGGCATTCCGCAAGGCTTCAGCCAGCTTGGCGTCAGCAAAGCCGATATCGAAGGCTGGCTGGACAAAGCGCTGGCCGACCCGTGCGCGCCGTGCAACCCGCGCACCGCCAGCCGCGACGAAGTCCGCGACCTGTATCTGGAGGCATTATGATCCGCAAAGCTTTCGTGATGCAGGTAAACCCGGACGCGCATGAAGAGTATCAGCGCCGCCATAATCCCATCTGGCCGGAGCTGGAAGCGGTGCTGAAAGCCCACGGCGCGCACCATTACGCGATTTATCTCGATAAAGAGCGCCATCTGCTGTTCGCCACGGTGGAGATTGAATCCGAAGCGCGCTGGAACGCCGTCGCCGGGACCGAGGTGTGTCAGCGCTGGTGGCAGCATATGCGCGATGTTATGCCGGCCAATCCGGACAACAGTCCGGTAAGCGCGGAGCTCAAAGAGGTGTTTTATCTCGATTAAATCCATGACGGCCCCGCTGCATTTAGCGGGGCCACCGCTTCAGATCTAAGAGCGTTACATCGTTCCGGGAACGGGCGTGGCCCTGAAGGCGTTTACCGCCCTGTCCATCAGCACCCGATCGTCGCTTCCGCTATCCAGTATCGTGTTTTGCGCGGATTCTTTTTCTACCTGCACGGCAACCGCATCAAGCTCCTTTAACCTGGCCGTCGTCAGCAAAGCGCTGACCTGCGCCGCAAAGCAGGCATCCTCTTCGGAGGGCTGCGCCTGCGCCGCTGACGTCTCCGTGGTCGCCACGATATGGTTATTGGCAATATAATTCCCTTTCCCGGAAACCAGCCGGATGATGACCGGTTTTATTCCCAGCGGCTTGAGATACTGGATATCAATCGTTTCGGAAATATGATTGGCAATCAACGAATTATGACTACCATTGATATGCAGCAGACCATAGGCATCATCCAGGCCGTTGTCATAGGTCTGCATCGGCGGCCAGGGTTCGCGATCGCGGAAAAAATGATTGGCCGCGATGAGATTCTCCGCACTGTTATTCTCCAGTACCAACATCCCTGGATAAAATGAGTGCAACCGATTACCGGTCACGGTAGAACGAACAACGCCAGATAAATGAACGCTGCTGGCGCCACGCGGAAAGATATTATTGCCAGAAATTAATAACCCACCAAAGTTTTGGGCATAAATCGAATAGCCTTTATAGCCTGCGCCAATCAGGTTATCGGTTATTTTAGAAGCCTGTCCAGCGCCACGAAGCTCGATGCAGTTGCCGCATTCGGCGATAAAGTTATTATGGATCGCCATAGCATCACTATTGTACGTCGTGAGACCATGCTCAAGATAGATAAATCCCATGCCGGTAATCCGGAAAGCATCCTGAGCGCTGGCGATATAAATCCCGGTTTTGCCGTTAATATAGCTATTTTCCGGATCGTTGTTTCCCAGCCCATCATCAATAAAATGCAAGCCATCAATACAGAAGTTTTCAAACGCCACTGAACTTATTCGCGGTGCTCCGCTGCGTTTCACGTAAAATGCAGCGCCAGCGTGTTCTTCATCACCGGGCTGCGGGCAAAGATCGACCAGGATACGGCTGCCACCCGGCCATATATCATGCAAATTCGCCCACTCGTCAGCCGGCGTATTAAAGCGAATACTTGAAGAGACAAACCCGTGTCCGGCGCCCATTATTTTTAAATAACTGATATCAATCAAAACCTGAGTCGTCAGATAATAATCGCCGGGCGGGATATAGATAGCGGCGCCGGGTTTTCCACCATTATTCATGTCGGTTGCGGTTTGCCGATTTTTAATATCGAGAATAATACTGTTGATAACTTCGCCGATATCCTTATACGGATTACCGATATGCCACTGCGTCACGTCATAATAATTATTATGCGTCATGAAGAACCTCCTCTGCTATGAACAGAAAATCAATTAAAAAAAACTGTTTTGATTAACACTGATATTTAATGATAAATAATACGGATAGCCTGATCCGCTGGCGATTAATCGCGTCCTTTTTCCAGTTCACGTTTTGCAAGATCGGCTTTGATTTTTTCAAGGAACGCGTTATTCAGCTTGAAGTAGCGCACCAGATACGCGCTGATGAAATAGCTCACCATCGGCAGTAGTGAGAACATCATGATGATGCCCTGAATGGTCTGCGCATTTTGCTGCGGCTCATTAGCGACATAGCCGGTAAACGCCAGAATCCACGCAACGATAGCGCCGGCCACCGCCAAACCCATTTTCAGCATAAAAAGGTTACCCGCGAAGGAGATACCGGTCAGGCGCTTGCCGAACTTCCAGTCACCGTAGTCATCAACGTCGGACATCATCGCCCACAGAATCGGGCCTGACTGAATTAAATGCAGAACGTTAATAATGATGAATAACGCCATCAGCGGGGTCAGGGATTGCGGATCGATAAACCACAGCGCAAATGACAGAACACCGAGAATAATATTAATAATGCGGAACAGCGCGAGTTTATCAAAGCGATCGGTCAGCGGTTTGGCAAGCACGCTGCCCAGCATATTACAGGCCACGCCCAGCGCCATAAACAATGTGATAAATCCGACAGAGGCCTTCATCACATAGGTAGCATAATAAATGGTGACGCCGCCGCGGATGAAGGCCGGGAAAACATTTAGAAAGGTTATAGAGATCATCAATAGCCACTGATCGTTCTTGATAATATCCCGCAGGTCTTTCTTTAATGACTCGTTTTCCTTAACCGACACCACGCGCTCTTTTATGCTGGAAAAGCAGAAGAGGAACATCAGGGTTGCCGCACCGCCCATAATCATCATCGTCAGCTGGAAACCGGAGGCGCGGTCGCCATTACCCAGCCAGTCCGTTAACGGCAAAATAGATGAGGAGATAATTAACGTTGCCAGCCCGTTAAGGAAAAAACGCCATGACAGGCAGCCCATACGCTCTTTCTGATTGAGAGTAATCACGCCGCCGACCGAGCAATAGGGAATATTGATCGCGGTATAAATCAGCGACATCATTAAATAGGTGACCCAGGCATAGATAATCTTGCCATTCATGCTTAGCTCTGGCGTAGTGAACATCAGCACCGCACCCAGCCCAAACGGAAACGCCATCCATAATAACCATGGGCGGAACTTACCCCAACGGGTCACGGTGCGGTCGCAGATGGCCCCCATCAGCGGATCGCTAAAAGCGTCAAAGATACGGATAACCAGGAATAAGGTCCCCACAACTCCGGCACTTAAGCCATACACGTCGGTATAAAACCATGTCAGATACAGTGCGAGCACGCTCCATATCATTCCTGATCCGGCGTCACCCATGCCGTAGCCGATCTTCTCCCTCAGCCCCAGCTTTTCATAAGCGCTCGGCCTTTCCATTGCGGTAGCAGACATAAATATACCTATTTTTTTATTAAAAGGGACCGATGGCGCCAGTCGTCGCGCCATTACTAAACATAAATCTCTTACAGGGTAGTAATATTAATTTTTACGCTGCTCTCACGAATAATTAACCGAGAGACAATTTCGTGCATTTCAATACTGTCCGGCTGCTGTTGATATTTCACCATCTGGAAAGCGAGATGAGCGATTTCACTTACCGGCTGCGCAACGCTGGTAATTCTTTTTGTTTGCGCCAGCAAGGTATTATCAAAACTGGCAATCGCAATATCTTCTGGAACGGCGATGCCTTTTGCTTCTAGCCCATCGATAAGATAGTTTGCCGCAATATCGTTATAAACTAACAGACATGTACAGGTTCGCTTCGGCTCGCTGAGTTTCTCAATAATATCATCAAGAATGCTTATATGACCTGAGACCTTCTCACCCTCACCTTTTGTTATCCAGAACGAATTATCTTTGGCAAGCTTTAAACCGTGACTCGCTATTTTTTTGCTGTACGACGATACCTTGCGGTTATCAACGCCTTCCTGGGCAACAAAACCAAATGCAACATGTCCGGTGTGTATGAAATGCTCCGCAATACTTTCAGCCCCGCGATCCTGATTAATCGATACAGAATTAAAGAACCGGGACACCTGCGTAACGACGACAACCGGGATTCGGGTAATAGTTAACCATTCTGAAAGACCGGCTTCTGCTTCTGTCGGCACCCATAGCAAACTGTCAATGCCCATCCCCACCAGGGTATGAATAATATGCTTATCTTGTTGCGGTTGATTCTGGTGCGTTTTGACGATCACCGATTTACCGATGTACCGGGCCTCTTCTTCCACTGTCGCCAACAGTTCACAGAAGTGAGGATTGACCAGATTAGGCACAACCACACCAATCAGTCCGGAACATTTACCGCTAAGCTGAAACGAACTTTTGCTGGGAACATAGCAAAGATAATCCATCGCCTCCCGCACCGCCTTACGCGTTTCCGCGACCACGCTGGGATGATTATTCAGGACTCGTGATACGGTTGCCGTCGAGACCCCAGCTCTTTTTGCTACGTCTTTAATCGATGCCATGGTAATTGAATACGCCTTCTGACTCCTGGAGCTCACTATAAATTGTGAGCTAAATCGAAAATGTAAGCCAGTTCACATGTTGTCGCGTTACATGGAATGACGTTTAGCCTTCGCAATTTTATTATTCCTTACATAGCTTAAAGACCGGACTATACAAAAGCATAACTCAGCGTAAAAGAATAATATATTATGTCAAAAAAATATTGCTGGTGGTCGTGTGGGATTTAGCTGAAAGATATTGAACGCATGAAGGCGCCTCATCCTTTTTGCCGAGTAAACGACAGAGTGTCAGATGACATCTTCACTCAGGATGAGGCATGAGAAGTGCTGGCTTAATTATATATAGCGGCTACCGTTCATTAAAGTAATGTGCAATTTAATAGAATGTACTGTGGCTATAATGATAATTATCAGAAGAAATACTTAAAGCGCACCCGCGCGCCGTAGCGATCGTCATCATCCCCCTGACTCAGCTTGTCGTCGCTGTCAAGAAAGGAGTAATAAGCGCCGAGATAAATATTAAAGTTCTGCATGTTCATGACGTTCGGAATTTGATACGACACGTGCAAAGTATGAATATTGTAAGTGCCCTGGTCCTTAATCCAGCAGTCGTTCTCGCAAATCACGCCGGCATAATCGCTGATTTTATTATGCGCGTAGATATATCCCAGCTCAAAGCGCCGCCATAGCGCGTTCACCCCGGAGGTGAAATCCTTCTCGTTATTGGCATCCATATAAGCGGTATTCAGGTTTACTACCACACCGTCCGCCGGGTCGCTCTTCAGGCCGTTCCAGGTCATGGTCAGGCCATAGCCGTTGCGGTCAGACTGGTCGACGAAGTGACCCTGCGTATCTTTATAGCCGTAGGCATTCTGTACCACGTTCGCTTCCACGGCCGCCGCAACGGAAAATTCATCCTTTGCCCAGGACACCACCGGACGCAGGTACGCCACGTTCTTTTTCTGCTCCATGTCGCGACCGTGATAACCGCCGTCGTTATACAACGAAGTACCGTCTTCCAACAGTGTATTAAGCTCAAAATACCAGTTATCTAACTGTTTACTCAGTAAGAAGTTACCGCCTGCGTCAGAACGACCGCGTCCCTCTTTCATCATATAGATATAGCCATGACCGTCACTGTACAGGTCGTTAGCGGTATTTCCTGAGTGCTCAACGAAGGTATCCTGATTTAGCGGGAACATATCGTACGCCTCAAAACGCCCCACTTTCACCTTCCAGTCGTTCTCCTGACCAAAGAAGAAAACCGCATCATCAAGGTTCATCGAACCGGTCATGTCCGCTAGCGGCTGGATAGAGAACCCGGCAAAATAGCCGTTTTCCATTTTACGGATACCGTCAAAACCGAGCAGAATGCGGCCGTTTAAATCCCACTTATCATAGGTTGTATCGCTGCCAACGTCGGCATTGGTCATGGCCAGCAAGCCATGTTTGCTTTCCGCATCCATATTGAATTCGACATCGCCGTAGATTTTCAGATCGCCATAGCCGGATAATTTCAGCTCAGGAACTGAAATATTTTTTTTACTCTCAGCGGTCGGGGCCATGCTTTTAACCGCTACGCTGGTTTGCGCCGCCTGTATAGCGGAATTCTGCTTCGCCTGTAAATCCCGCACCTGGCCTTCGGCCACCGCCGCCCGGCTTTCAGCGGCGGCAAGCCGCGCTTCAAGCAGCTCCATCCTTTGTTCCAGCGTCAGATGATTATTTTTCGCTACCGCTGAACCGGTTATCAAAGACAAACCTATGGCTATCGATAATGCTGTTTTATTCATTTTTATTTTCCGGAGGTAAAAGAGGGCCAGGTGAGTCATAAACTCACCCGTATATATTTTTATTTTTTATATCAGGAAGATTTTCTATTTTATTATTGAAGTTCAGCCTGCGAACAGCTGATATTTATTTTTATCCTCATCGGTAATGTCTCTTAATACCCGACAAGGGACGCCTGCGGCGACAACATTTGCCGGTATGGAACGGTTCACCACGCTCCCGGCGCCAATGACCGAGTTTTTTCCGATAGTGACGCCAGGATTGATAATCACCCCGGTGCCCAGCCAGACGCCGTCTTCAATAACCACCGGCAAAGAGAACTGCTGCTGGGTGTGGCGCAGATCCGGATGGATCGGGTGGCCGGCGGTTGAAATCGTCACATTTGGCGCAAACATCACGTTATTACCAATGGTGATCTCAGCATCATCAACTAGCGTCAGATTAAAGTTAGCGTAAAAATTATCGCCAATGGAGATGTGAGTTCCGTAGGCAAAATTAATCGGTGGTTCTATCCAGCATTCTTTACCCACGCGGGCAAACATCCGCTGAATAATGTCGTTTCTTAATTCCTGGTTAAACGGATGGGAGTGGTTGTACTCATAGGCTCGCGCCTTCCCCATCAACCGCTGCTGCGGTAAGCCATATCCTGAATCAATATAGAGCTCGCCGCTGTTCATTCTTTCTTTCATATCCATCATACAAACCGCTCCTGTCACGGTGAATAATTGCGCCGTTGGCTAAACCGTCATAGCGCTATCGCTAATCTTTTCCGGCTTTGCCTTACCCGATAAGGTAAAGGCGGATATTAGCGTAACGGCCAGGGCAATTCCGCCGAGGATCATATAGGTGTCCTGGAAGCCGATGCGGTCATACATGTTGCCGGCAAAAGCGGAGAGGAAGATCGCCGCCACCTGTTTGGAAAACTGGAAGCCAACCAGATAAATCGTCGCCGACAGGCGGACGTCAAATACGCCGGTGATATATTTAAAGGCCCCTACCAGCAGGAACGGCACTTCCAGCGCGTGGAGCATTTTCAGCGCCACCACTTCCGCAGCCGTCGTGGCAAACGATGAACCGATCATCCTTGCCGCCATCACCATTCCGGCAATCAGTAACGTATTTTTCGCCCCGATGCGGTTAATAATCCACGGCGAGCTGAACATAATAATCGCGTTGCATATTTCCCCGGCGGTGGTCGCAAAACCAAAAGCGCGGGTGCCCGATTCAGGGGTGGCAAAAAAGGATTTAAAGAAGGTGGCAAACTGCTGATCGAAGACATCATAAACGCAGGCGACGCCGATGACGTACAGAATAAACATCCACATTTTGCGCTGGCGGAACATGCTCACGGCAGTTTTTAAATCCACCGCCGGACGATTGGCCCCTAAAGAATCCATCACCTGTGCGCTCTGACTGGCCTGCGGTTTAGCGATAGCCACCAGCACAACCAGTACCAGCGCGGCGGCGGAGCCCATCCAGAACACCCACTCCGGGTTAACGCTGAACAGCATCCCCGCCGTGGTGGCGCACAGGGCCCAGCCGAGGCAGCCAAAAGTCCGCGCCTTGCCGTATTCAAACCCACTATTGCGGCTCACGCGTTCGATATAGGCCTCCATCGCCCCGGCGCCGGCGGAGAACACAAAGCCAATATAGGCTCCACCGCTCAGCGCGCCGAGCCAGATATTGGTTTTCAGCAACGGCGCAAAAACGTAGAGGAAAAAGGGCGCGATCAGCACCAGCAGCACGGTGACAATCCACATCAGATGCTTTTTCAGCCCCAGCTTATCGGAGATCACGCCCAGTATCGGCTGAAAACAGATAGCAAACAGCGACAGGCTGGAGAAAACAATCCCGGTCTCGGTTTTATTCAGGCCGATGACATCCGATAACCAGATCGGCAAAAACGGAAAGCAGGTGGCCATAATGAAAAAGTAGAGAAAGAAGAACAGCCCGAAAATCCAGAAATTGGGGTTGTTTTTATGGGTACAGACGGTCGGGTTCATGGTGTATTCCTCAAAAAGGGCCGCCGCGCGGCCCGTCGTCATCACACGCGTTGCAGGCCAATCAAAATGGCGCTTTCCGGGTCAAGGATTGGCAGCGCCAGCCCCGCCAGTTGCAACCACTCGCCGCTTACGGTCTGCGGCGTCGTCATCCATTCCGGCAGCTTACGCATGGTGTGGCCGCCCTCTCCCGTAATCTGAATATTCGGATGGTCGAGCAGCGTGACCTGGTAGCGCGCTCCCGCTTCCAGTCCCGGCACGCGCAGCGGCGCCATCAGGGTGTAGTCCGGCATCGCCAGCTGGCTGACGAGGAAAATCGCCTGGCTCCGGTCTTCGCTTACCACGCCGTGCGCCAGCGTCGTGGCGTCCGGCATATCAATACGCCACTGCACGCCGTGATGAATCACATCGCGCCACTGCTTATGCAACGCCGCGTATTTGCGGTAGCCGGCACGCTCTTGTTCGTCAGCGCTTACCGGGTCCAGCTCAAGCCCCATATGGCCGAACAGCGCTGTCAGACCGCGAAACGCAATGCTGTGCTGGCGGAAGGTGGCGTGACAGTGGCGGTTGCCGATATGCGCGCCCATGACTTCCGGCGGGAAGAAGTAGCTCATGCCGCGCTGGATAGTGTTGCGCTCCAGGGCATCGTTATTATCTGAAGCCCAGAAGCGATGGCTGCGCTTCAGCACTTCGTAGTCGATTCGCCCGCCGCCGGAGGAGCAGGACTCAAATTCAATATGCGGGAAGCGAGCCACCAGCGTATCGAGCAGGCGATAGAACTGGCGGGTTTGCGCATCGGCGGCAGCTTTACCGTTATGCCCGGGCTGTACCAGTTCGCGGTTCATATCCCACTTAACATAATCCACCGCGTGCTCGCCCAGCAGCCAGCTCATCCGCTCCAGCAGATAATCAAAGGCTTCCGGGATATTCAGATTCAGCACAAATTGATGGCGCCCGGGAAGCGGCGTATAGCCCGGCAGCGCCAGCACCCAGTCAGGATGCGCGCGGTATAAATCGGAGTCAGGGTTAATCATTTCTGGCTCAACCCAGATGCCGAACTCCATGCCCAGCGATTTTACGTGGTCGATAACCGGGGTCAGACCGTGCGGATATTTTTGCTCATCAAGATACCAGTCGCCGAGCGCCGCCCAGTCGTCGTTGCGCCCTTTAAACCAGCCGTCATCAATGATAAAGCGCTCAACGCCCAGTTCCGCCGCCTCATCCGCCATGCGCATGATGTACTGTGGGTCGTGGTCGAAATAGATCCCTTCCCAGGTATTGAGATGCACCGGGCGCGGTTTGTTGCCCGGAAAGCGAATAATCCGTTCGCGCAGATAACGATGGAACTGCTGGCTCATGCCGTTCAGCCCCTGCGCTGAATAGCTACCGTAGAGGTGCGGAGTCCACAGGGTTTCCCCCTCCGCCAACGCCATTTCGCCCGCCAGATAGAGCGCTTCCGCCTGCAGGTAGCGACGGCCATCGGTTTTCACTTCCGCCCGCAGGCGATGGTTACCGCTCCAGCCCAGATGCACGCCCCATACTTCCCCCTGCATCTCGCTAAAGGCCTGGCTGCCGGTAATCAGCGCCGGAAAATGTTCATGGGAAGTGCGTCCGCGACGGTTTTCCAGCACGAAGCTGTCATGTTCAATGAGCAGACGATGGGGCTGGAATTCGCGGATCCAGCGGCCATGAAAGGCCATGACTTCGCGGGCGCGCTCGGCGACCGGTAGCGTGACGGCCAGGCGATCTACCTGCCACGGCTGCGGACGCAGGTTGGTCAAGCCATGGCGAACGCTCAGCACGCCGCTGTTATCAAGCTGAATTTCACTGCATAACCGCAGGCCTGCCTGAGCATCTTCACTGATGATGGTTAAATTCTGCCCATCCTGCGCCACCTCGGTCGTGGTGAACATCGGCGAAGCGTCCAGCCCCTGACGGTGGCCTTCGATGCCCGGCGCGCCGAACAGGCCGTGACCCAGCTCAGCCATTAAGGTCACCGGTGAATCCACATCAAGACGACCATTGGCCACCGGGCGGGCAATGCTCAAGGCATCCTGCGGCGAAAAATGGCTTAAATGCGGCCCCCAGTAGATAATTTCGGCGAACGGGCGGGTTTTGATCACCACATCAGCCGCTGCGCTTTGCAGGCGTAAAATCGAATCAGACATCAGACTTCTCCACAACAAGGAATAGCTTACTGTTGATCCGAAACGTTTCGGACGCCAACCAAAACGTTTCGGATCCGTGATCGAGTTCAGGAAATTAATCTGACGGGAGGGGAATCAGGCAGTTTCGCCGGGGATAAATTCAGGCTGCCAGAGCACCTGGAGAGAGGCGAGATCGTCGCCGGCGATTAAGCGGCGAACCATGCTGGCTATCTGGCGGCCCACGCCCTGCCGGGTGGACTGGATCACCGCGCCCACCGGAGTTTCGATGATGCTGTCCTGCGGCAAGCCATCATAAACCACCAGTGAGACGCGATCGGAGCCGGTAAGACGCCCGAGCTGGGCAAGTGCCATCGCCGCGCCGTCGCCGTGGGTGTTGCAATCGGTGACTATCGCCGTAGGCGGTTCGGGCAGACGCAGCAGCTCCATCGTCGCCTGAAACCCTCCGCGGCGGGTGGGCGACACGCTGCGCAGCCAGGTTTCCGCCAGCCCCGCTTCGCGCAGGGCTTGCAGGTAACCATTGCGGCGCTGCGTAATAAACGCCTGATTGTTATTTTCGCTCAGCAGCGCTATACGCTGGTGCCCCTGGCTAATCAGATGGCGGGTTGCGCGGTACGTTCCCGCCTGGTTATCGAAATCAAACCAGGCATAGGGCTGTGGCAGACGGCTGCGCCCCAGGGCGAGAAAAGGAAAGCCGGAAGAGAGCAGCTGAATCAGGCGCGGATCATCGTCCAGGGTATGGGCAACAATCAGCGCATCAACACGACGACTCTGCACCATACGCATATAACCGTGTTTATCGGCCTGTTCGTCATCGGCTATCAGCAGTAAATCGATCTCATAGCGCGCCAGCTCGTGGCTGATTTCGCCTACCATTTCGAGAAAGACGTTGTTATTCAACGGCGCGGGACGCACGGGGAACACCAGGCCGACGGCGTCGATTTTGCCCATTTTCAGGCGGCGCGCAAAGGTGTTTGGCCGATAGCCGCGACGCTGCGCTTCGGCCTCGACGCGGGCGCGCGTCTCCTGCGACACGTCGTCATAGCCGTTCAACGCGCGGCTGACGGTTGTAACCGAGATCCCAAGTTCTTTAGCAATGGCTTTCAGCGACATAAGTTTCCCTGTCTTCGCGGGAGAATGCGGCTAGTGTCCCGCAATACGGGCATGGCGTCCACCCTGCCGCCGTGACTAGTTCTGCTCGGCGACCAATAGCGCCTGGGTATCCGGTTCCAGCGCCTGGAAAACGTGCTCCCGATCGGCGGGATAGCAGATGTAATCCCCCTCTCCCAACTCTTCCGGCGCCTCCGTGAGGCCGACCCGCGCCCGCCCCTGGGTGATAATAATATGTTCCACGGAACCCGGTGGATGAGGGTGAGAGATACGGTCAGCCCCCGGCTGGGTTAGCAGGAGATAGATATCGCGCCGCGCGCCCGGCGGGCAGGCGGCGAGTAAAATTGCCTGATAGTTTGCCTGCTCGGCAATCACTTTCGTCCCCTCGCCGCGGCGGATCACCTGGGTGGTGTTGACCTGCGGCTCCAGCAGCCGGGCAAAAGGAATATCGAGGGCCACGCACAGCGCCCACAGCGTTTCCAGACTCGGGTTACCGTTACCGGACTCCAGCTGCGATAACGTTGATTTGGCAATTCCCGCCCGTCGCGCAACTTCAGCAAGGGAAAGACCGGTGCGCGCGCGTTCACGAACCAGGCTTTTGGCAATCAGGCTAATTGGCTGAGTCATCCAGCCCTCCGTGTTTTTTATAACGAACGTTTCGTTCGTCTTGAAATACGATTCTGTTGCGTTCATTATAATGGAAATTCGTTCGATATGGCTAAAGAGTATGAAACATCACTTCGCCAGTCTTAAAGGCGACACCCTCAGAGCAATTGTTTTAGTCTGCCTTGCAGTGGGCATCGTTGGTATGTCCTATGGCTCGCTGGCCATTGCCTACGGTTTCCCGATTTGGGTGCCCTTTGTGCTTTCGGTCAGCGTCCTGGCGGGCGCCTCGGAGTTTATGTTTATCGGCATTGTCGCCAGCGGCGGAAATCCCCTGGCGGCGGCGGCGGCCGGTTTACTGGTCAACGCTCGTCATATTCCCTTCGGCGTGACGGTTCGCGACCTGGTCGGCCAGCGCGCCGCCAGCTTCCTCGGCTGCCATATTATGAACGATGAAAGCGTGGTGTTTGGTCTGTCGCAGAAAACCCCCGAGCAGCGGCGGGCGGCCTACTGGCTGTGCGGTCTGGGCGTGGCGCTGATCTGGCCATTGGGCGCGCTATTGGGCGCGGGGGTCGGCAAACTGCTCCCGGCTCCGGAAACCATTGGCCTCGATGCGGTCTTTCCGGCCATTCTGCTGGCGCTGGTGGTTCCGGCATTTAAAAATCGCACCACCTTGATCCGCGCCTGCAGCGGAGCAGCTCTGTCGCTGGCCGCCGTACCTTTTGCGCCGGTTGGTCTGCCGGTTTTGCTGTCGCTGTTTGGCCTGCTGACGAGGAGAAAATAATGGGCAATATGACGCTGTTTATCGCCGGTATCGCGATTCTGTCGCTGGGCACTTACTTGATGCGCTTAGGCGGAGCGAAGCTCGGCAGCCGGCTGGCCTTTTCTGAGCGCTCACAGGCGCTACTCTCCGATGCGGCAACGGTGCTGCTCTTTTCCGTCGCGCTGGCAACCACCTTCTACGAAGGTGAATATTTTGCCGGGATGGCGCGGGTACTGGGCGTGGGCTTTGCGGTATTTCTTGCCTGGCGTAAGATGCCGCTGATCGTGGTGATTATCGCCGCTGCCGTGGTGACGGCGCTGCTGCGGATGGCGGGTTTACGATAAAAGCGCCCACAGGCGCTTTTATCGTTCTTCAGCCAGGTTAATCACTCAATGTATTAAACCATCTTACGAGCTGGTTATAGCTCGCCATGAGATGTTCAAAGGAGCCATCCACCATTTGCGGGGCGCCATCCATCAACATGGCTTCCCCAGACGTCAGCGGCGTGTTATCGCGAACGCGGCGGACGCGCGTTTTGGCATCCAGAAGGTACTTTTCCGCCGCTTCGATAAACGTCGGGGCTCTGATCTCACGCATCCGGGGACCTTTTTTGGTTTCGCCCTGTTTTGACTTCAATTGCTCAATTTGTTCACCCAGATCCTGGACGAGTTTCATCGCAGCATCGGTATCAAATTTATCCGCCTCAAGCGCCTGGTTAACCTTTTTGCTGGTCAACATAATGGATAGCGAATAGTAATCAAAAGACTTGCCTTCTTTGGCCTCAATCTTTTTCAACTGCTGTTCCTGACGGCGGTTATTAATTTCATGAATCGCTTCTGAGTAAGCATCTGATGCGGGTTTGAACGCGGCTAATGCCTGAATAAACTGAGTATGCAGCGCTTTGCCTTTAGCGAAAGCATCATCTTTATAATCTTGCTGTTCGTAATATTTATTCATCTTATTGATGACTTCTGCCAGCTTAATGGATGAATTAATATAAGGTAAAGCGAGATTATCGATAGGATCCAGCGACGGCTTTAAACTCGAAACGTGCGTCATATTGGCCAGGCACTTATCAAACTCTGCGGAAACATCCGTGATACCACCAACACTCTTTTCTTTTCCGGTGGGACCGACCTTCAGATCGTCTAACCAGCGAGCATAGTATTTAATGCTACGATAAATATCTTCATCGATATCATTATAGCACTCAATATATACGCTCATCTTTTCGCTAATAATGCGGTCTGGGCTGGCGTTTTTAACTTCCTTGTTATCTGCACCTGAAGATGCGGATGGACTAGCCGGAGCTGCTGCAGGAGCAGGAGCGCTTTCGGGTAATTTATTATCGTCGCATCCAACAAGCCCCATTAATAAGACGCAGCTTATTGCTGCCGCCAATAAATTCCTTTTCATAACTATCCTTTATTAAAAACAATTAAACCAATCTAAAGACAGGAGGATAAATCATATCGCATAATCGTTTTATGCCGATACAAAAAAAGCGCCCGCAGGCGCTTTTAAACTAATGATGTTATTTAGCCTGACTAAATCTGTGCTGCAATCCAAAGAATAACGCGCTCGATATCCAGCGGTTTTTGCTGATCCACGGTCAATACCGGCCCCAGTCGCATTGGTTCCGCCTGCTGCGCCAGCCGAGCCAGTTCCGGCAGATACTCTTCGCCCGGATGCCCCGGCTTACGATCGTGTAACCGGCTGGCATAGCGCGCCACCGCAAGCTCAGGCGGGATGTGATTCCAGACCTCCAGAACCTTTTCAACGCCCGCTTGTTGTAGCAGCTGCTGCAGCGTGTCGCGCGGTTGAAAGCCAAACCAGGCGTCAATGAGCCAGATGCAGCCTGCCGGTGACTGACCGACAATCGACCATATCACTTCATACGCGGCGCAGCCCAGTTGCCGGTTGAAGGACCGATCGATCCCGGTAAAGCACGCCATAAACGGCTCTTTAATACCGTCGATGGTCAGCTGCGGCAGATTAAACGCTGCCGATAGCTGCCGGGTGACGGTGCTTTTACCCGAGGCGGGAATGCCGTTAATTAAAATTACCGTTTTGCAGCCGGGTGTGAGATATCTGTTCATAGCAACGCAACGACCTCCTCCTTGCTGCTGGCGGCCCGCAGCTTCTCCATGGTCTCGTTATTATCGAGCAGAGCGACAATCGCACGAATCCCCTCTTCTATATGGGCATTGCTGTCCTGCGCGCCGAACATAATGACGATATCCGCCTTCTCGCTATCAGCAAACTGAATTGGCTTATCCAGCACAACAAGGCTAAAGCAGTTGCGCTTTACGCCGCACTCCGGTCTGGCATGCGGGATGGCGATGCCCTCATCAAAAACGTAATAGGCGCCATGATGCAGGGTATTATCGATCACCGCCTGACCGTAATCTGCCGAGATATATCCCTTTGCCACCAGCGGGCTGGCCGCCAGTTGGATCACCTTCTGCCAGTCGGACTCCGTGACGCCGACCTGAATCGCATCGGCCTCAATAAGCAGTTCTTTTATCGTCATTATCACTTCCTATATATTACGGCGAATAACATTACGTAACTCATCAATGCGCACAAAAAGCGCATCTATTTCCTGGCGATGCGTATGGCTTTTGGCATATACCGACAGTGCCCGGTTATAAACCAGCATTAATGCTTTCTGTACTTCGCCATTTCCCGGGTCGCCCCGTAATTCGCCTTCCAGCCTGGCGATTTCCCCCGCCAGCTGGCGGGACTGTGCGTCATAATCCTGCGGCGGGCTACTCTCTTTTTTCCACAGCGTTTTCAAAGATTCAAACATAGCGAGCTCCTCCCTGACGGACAGCAGGGCAACGGAATACGATTAAAAATAAAGTATTATTTAAACAGCGCGATTTTTTCCATTAATACCTGGGTGACCGCATTATTCGCCGGAATTAAGAATTTGCGCACGCTGTCGTTAACTTTGCCTTTTTCAAAAGTGGTTTTACATTGATCGACCCACTGAACGTTCATTTCAGTACCGACGTTCACTTTGTTGATGCCTTCCGTTACGGCCAGGCGCATATCATCATCGCTGACGCCGGTACCGCCGTGGAGCACTAACGGTACGCCTGTGGCGGCGCTAATCTCTTTCAGCCGCTGATGCTGGATCTGCGCTTTGCCGGTATAGAGGCCATGTACCGTGCCTACGGAGACCGCCAGCATATCCACCTGCGTCTCCTTCACAAAGCGTTTGGCGTCTTCCACCGTGGTGAAACAAATATCTTCTGCGGCAACGGCTTTGCCATCTTCCGAGCCGCCTATCGCCCCCAGCTCGCCTTCTACCGTGATATTCCGCGGGCGCGCCATCTCCACCACGATACGCGTATTGCCGATATTCTCCTCCAGCCCCAGATGGGAGCCGTCATACATCACTGATGAAAATCCGGCATCCATTGCCGTTTCAATGGCGCTGATATCAGAGCAGTGATCCAGATGCAGACAGGTCGGCACGTTTTCACTTTCCGCGAGCGAGCGCACGGCATCCACCAGTAAACGATAGCCGAGATATTCCGCCGTCCCGGTAGAGATTTGAATCATCAATGGGCTATCGCTTATCTGCGCCGCTTTAAAAAAGGCGGGCAGCATTTCAATACAGTGCAAATTAAACGAGCCAATGGCTTTAAAATCTCTTTCCTGCGCAATTTTCAGAATCGCGTTGAAGTTATACAGACTCATGAATATTTTCCCCTTTTGGCTTAGCTGATTTACCGTTTACGAACCATGCCAGTGCGGCAACAAAAACAATGAACAGAGCAACAAATAGCCAGTTATTCTGGAAGGCGTGGCCCAATACCAGACCGGAACTAATGACGTCAGAATCGCTGAAAGTGACGCCGGTAAAGCCGTAGCTTTCCAGCATCGGCACTAAAATGGCGGGCAGAAAGGTAATAAACAGGCCGTGAATGACGCCGCCAATCATCGCTCCGCGCCGGCCGCCCAGCGCGTTGCCAAACACGCCTGCCGTACCGCCGGCAAAGAAGTTGGTTAACAGGCCGGGCAGGATCATCGCCAGACCAAACATCGGGAATACCAGCATGCCGATAATGGAGCCGACGGTCGTTGCCAGGAAGCCGACAATCACCGCATTGGGCGCATAGGGGAACAGTACCGGGCAATCCAGCGCGGGTTTTGCATCCGGGACAATGCGCATGGCGATGCCGCGGAATGCCGGAACCAGCTCGTTAAGCAATAAGCGCACGCCGCTATAGAGAACGAATACCCCCGCCACAAACTGTATAGACTGCATAAAGGCGTACATCAGGTAGTTAATACCGCCGGAAAACTGCGCGATATATTCCGGGCCTGCGGCAAGCGCGGGAATGAGGTACATCGGCACCATTACCACCGCCATCGCAAGGTAGGTATCCTGGAGGAACTTAAAGTTATCAGGTAGCTCAAGATCTTCGGTTGAGCGGGAACCTTTCCCGACCACTTTAGCCACCGCCGCCTGCACCAGATAGCCGATGGTGCAGAAGTGCCCCAGCGCCACATCATCGGAACCGGTAATACGTCTGACCACCGGCTGCGCAAGAGCGGGCATCAATACCGCCATTACGCCGCCGAAAATACCGCCGGTTAAAATCAGCGACAGTCCGGTCAGCCCGGCTTTATAGCCTATTACCGCGCCGATGGTCGCCATCCACAGCAGAGCCTGGCCGGTCAGGAAGATATATTTGAGCGGCGTCAGGCGGGCGATAATAATGTTAACGGCAAAAATGACCATCAGGGTCAGCGCCACTTCGGAACCTAATTCACGATTGGCTAACCCGGCGATGGCGGCAACATCAGTAATGTAGCCTTTCATGCCGAATCCCTGGGTGAAGATATCGTTAAGGAACGTTAGCGTGGCGACAATAATGTTGATTCCGGCCATCATTATTAAGAAACCGAGCAGCGTTTTAAAGGTTCCCTCCGCCGTTTTGCCCGCTGATTTTTTTTGCAAAATCAGGCCCAGCATCGCAATAAATGCAATTAATATCGAAGCCTGGCCGAGCAAATCTTTGACGATAAACTCTACAAAGCTATTCATAATCTGCCACCTTCAGGTTACGCTCTTTTAAGAATGCGACGATTTTGGCTTCAACCTCATCTTTGTCCGTCAGTTTATGCAGTACCACCACACGTTTAATTTCCTCCTCACTAGCATCTGCGGTTAATATATCGGCAAAGGTTTTTTGCGTCAGAATCATGTCTGATTTAAACGCCCCGGCTTCGGAAATTGTGGTATGTTCAATTTGCGCCGGAATTTCCAGTTTCTTTAAAACCGCCTTCGCCGTCATTTCGATGGCAAAGCTAGAACCGAGGCCGCAGCCACATACGCAAAGAATTTTCAGCATGTAGGGTCTCCTCAAATAATATTGAGTTGTTTGGCAAGTTTATAATGGTGTCCTTCGGTATCGACCAGACGTTTTTTCATACTGACTAAATCAATCGGAATAGGTTTGTTACTGGAATTAATTATAATGGCTTTATTTTTCATGCCGGACTGAATGCAGCGAACCACTTCGCAGGCCATAATCGTCCCCTGATAGATTTCTTCGCAGGTCGGGTCGCCGCTGCGTAAACCGTAGCCCACGATGGTTTTGCGGATGCGTACGCCAATTTGCGGTTCGAGCTGCTTAATCATGGTATCAATGGCCCCCTGAAAACCGGGAGAATACTCTCTGGTGTAGCCTTCAGAGCAGAGGATCACCACGCTATTTTGCTGTTTTAGCTTGTGCTTCACCCGCTCGGCCAGCGCTTCTAACGGCATCTGTGATTCCGGAATCAGGGCAATATCAGCATTAGATTTAATAGCGGATTGCAACGTTAACTCTCCACAATAGCCTCCTAATATTTCAACCATAAATACCCGACCCGGTAATGCTCTTCCGGTATTTCTTAAACGGGAAACTTCTTTAATAATCTGCTCGCAGGCAGTAGAAAAACCAATCGTATAATCGCTGCCGTATACATCATTATCGATAGTCATCCCGACGCCAAAGCAGTTAATATCAAATTCACTCAGCGTATTGAGAAACTGCAGGCTGCCGTCGCCGCCGGCCATAATCAGCACATCGATACGCAATGATTTAATTTTTTTAGCTATGGTTTCATATTCACTGCGCAACAGCTTGCGGCTGGTCCGACCGGATGTGATGATCGGAATAGACGTTATGGAGAAATCAACCAGATCGCGCCACGCAACTTCGTGATGATTTTTATCCAATAACCCGGGTATGCCCCCGTTAAAAACGGTGATATCGGCGCTCGCCAGTCTGGCAATCTGAAATATAAAGTTATTAATTCCAGAAACATCGCCACCGCTAATAACAATGCCAATTTTCATTGTCTGCCCCCGCCGTTTTTCCTGCCAACATTTTTCCCCGACTTCAAGGCTGTTATTTGCAATAGAGATCACAATATGTCGATAAATTTAGACACACCTAATATTGACACCGGGTTTATCATCACGTTTTTTGTGATCAATCTCTCCTTTATAAAAGGCGATCGCCTTAACAATTATTTTTTTATTTTCTTTAAGATCATTAAGTTGCCTGAATGAGCCGTTCTGCGGCCAGCTTGACGGTTTCGACCAATAAACCCGGCGGTAATGAAAAGGCGGAAATGTGATAAATAGCGCATTTTTTTGCGTCGGGAGGGTTCACAGCGCTTAATCTCGCGGTTCAGGCTGTCACGCTCGCGATGGAGAGACCAGATGTTATGCCCTGTAAAATCTGTGGCGATCTTCATCACACTTCAATCAAAACACAGTTTCATTTTTATCTAATGCCGTAGAAAGTACTCAGTGTCTAATAAAAACAGTAGTGTCTAGTGTCTAAATAAAATCGACGCTATTTTCTACTCTACGCGGGGCATTGAGAGATGGCGCTGTCGGCAAAAGAAAAATTATTCCAGAAAATAGTCACCCATTACGCGCAGAAAGCCGCAGGATTCACGGCTCAGGACTGTGCGGATTTTATGCAGGTTAATCGCAGCGTCATTAGTCATTATCTCAATAGACTGTGCGATGACGGTCATCTGCGCAAAGAAAACACCCGTCCGGTACGCTTCTATGTACAGCAAAAAGGCGGGGAAACTACTCAGGCGTCTAGCATAGTGTCGAAAAAACATGACGCCTTTCTGCCGCTGATTGGTGCCCACGGGAGCCTGGCGGAAGCCGTCGCGCTGTGCCGCTCTGCGGTGGACTATCCGGACGGCTTACCTATCCTCTTGTCCGGAGAAAGCGGCGTCGGTAAAAGCCATCTGGCGACGCTGATCTATCAATATGCTATTGAGCGCGGGGCTATCGCGGCGGACAACCCCTTCGTCGAGCTTAACTGCGCGGATTACGCTAACAACCCGGAGCTGCTTTCGGCGACACTTTTCGGCTATACCCGCGGCGCCTTCACTGGAGCCGACCGCGAGAAACGCGGCGCCTTTGATGATGCCGATGGCGGATTTCTGTTTCTTGATGAAGTGCATCGCCTCTCGGCAGAGAATCAGGAAAAGCTGTTTCTGTTTATGGACAAGGGGTATTTCTACCGTCTTGGCGATAATCGCACGCGCCACCCTGCATCGCTGCGGTTCATCTTCGCCACCACGGAAAATATCGACACCGTACTGCTCAATACCTTTCGCCGGCGTATCCCGGTGCGCGTCACGCTACCCAACTATATTTCACGCCCGCTTACCGAACGCGTCGCTCAGGTTAGCCATTTTTTGCATCAGGAAGCGCTCAGCCTGCGGCGCAGTATCCATCTCGATAACCAACTGATGCATCAGCTGGTAACCTCCCCGGTACGCGGCAATATCGGCGAGTTAAAAAACCAGATCAAAGTAATGTGCGCCAGCGCCTGGAGCGATAGTCGCGAGGCCGACGCCATCACGCTACGCGGCCCCATATCCGGCGGTGAGATAATTAGCATTAACGCTAACCCACATGATGATGCGCTGAATATTAGCCATCTACTGCCAAAAGCAATGCGCGACGACGTTATTTTTCGCGACTTTTGCCATAGCGGTAACGTGCTGTTGCTGAATCGCAAAATGGAACAGCGGCTGACGACGTTCGGCGGCGCAGTTGCCGCCGAGTCGCTGTACAGCGGCTATATCTGGCAGAACACCGTTCATGCTCTGGAGGAGCTGGAGAACTTGACCGGCGTCTCCTGTAGCCTGGAGATCCGCAAGGCGGTCTGGCTCTGTCTAAGCTATGCGCTCCATGCTCCGGAAGAGGCGGTCGACCCAGGCGAACTGCAAACGATTTCCGATTATGTTTCCGGAAAGGCGCGCCTGCTGGCCGAGGAGTGCCTGGCTTTACTTAGCAAACATGTCACCCGGCAGCCGCTGCCCCTGCTGCTCCCGCTGCTAAGCTGCGCATTTCACACCCTCGCCGGTGAAGACGATCCGATTCAGGGCATTATCGTTTCCCACGGCCGCGCCACCGCGTCGAGCATTGCCGGGATCGCCAACCAGCTGACCGGCGGCTATTACTTTAAAGCCTTCGACATGGCGAACGCGACCTCTACCCGAGAGATCATCGACCTGCTGATTGCTCACGTTTCGCGCCTCAGGCAAGGAGCCGGGCTGATTATCCTGGTGGACATGGGGTCGCTGAAAGAGATCTATGAAGAGATAAAGCTCCATCTGCATGGCGAACTCCTGGTTATCAATAACGTCAGCACGGCCATGGCGCTGGATATTGCGGGTAAAATTCAGGATAAGCTGTCGATGGAGGCGATTATTGAAAGTGCTAAAGGTGCGTACGAGGTGGAAACGCGCTACTACGCGGGCGTGTTACCGGGCAATAAAATTATTATCTCCTGTATCTCCGGCGAAGGGATCTCCCGCAAGCTAAAAGATATTGTCCAGCGCTTCCTGGCCCAGGAGGAGATCGACATTATTACGATGGAGTATGACGATCTGAAATGGAAAATCGCCCATGCTGACCCGGCGCTAAACGGTACGCGGCTAATCATCACCACGACCGATCTGGAAGCAGGCTATATTCCTCTGCTTAGCGTGGAACAGCTGATTAAAGAAAAGACGCTGGTGTTAAAACGCGACTACTTCAACGGGCTGTTGATGGAAGGCGGTCTGGAGCCCATGATTGATGAAGTGGTTAAACTGTTTACCGTCGAAGGCGTCGCCAGCCGCCTTAACTTCCTCAATCCGGTAGTGATTATTGATGAAGTCGAAGCGGTCATTAAGCAGTATGAATCCTTCTACAAAATCCATTTTGAAAGCTATCTGCGCATCAACCTGTTCATGCACATCGCGCTGATGATCGAACGGGTCATGGTCAACAATGGGGTCCGCCATCGCGAAGAGGCGGAGTTAACGCTGGAACAGCAGGCGTTTGTCGCCGTCCATGACACCTTTTTTCAGGCTCTGAACCGCAAATACAATATCACCCTGCCGCTTACCGAAGTGCTGATGATTTATGAAATTATGGAACCGTGGATTGCCTTTGATCCCGGCCATTAATCCCCCGCCGCCAGCTTCGGCTGGCAAACCTGTCGACACTGCATAAGCTGCCTATTCAACACTGCAAAGAGCGTCCAAAAAAATATTTTTATCCTTTAAAATCATAGCAATAAAAACATGGCACGCTGATTGCTAATTCTTTCTCAGACACCTGTAAAGATTAAGGAATACGCAATGCGAGAGATGTACATCGCAACTCACGGCCGCTACGCAGAAGGGATAGTGTCGGCATTAAATCTGCTGATTGGCGACGACCATGGCGTCACGCCCGTCTGCGCCTACTGCGGCGAAATTGGCTCAACCGCAGAGTTAGCAGCCCGCTTTGATGTTATAGCCCAACAGGCTGCCGGTCGCGGCAATGAGCTGGTGCTGTTTACCGATATGCCGGGCGGCAGTGTCAACAATACCGCCGTACAGATGATGGTTAAATATCCCCACGCTCACGTAATCAGCGGCGCTAACCTGATTATGCTGATGGAGTTTTGTATGTCGGAGCACACTGATACCGCCCAGCGCCTCCAGGACGCATTTGCCGCCGCCAGCGGAGCAATGCAGTACATGAACCAGCTGCCGGAAATCATCACTGCGCGCCAGACGAAACAGCCTCACTCCCAGGATGATATTGACGATTTTTTTGCCGGGGAGGGAAAGCTATGACTATCGCACTCGAAGCGCTTGATACTCGCTACTTCTCACCGCAGCCAGGGCTGGACCGCGCCTGGCTTGACGGCGCCATCGGCGACGTTCTGATCCGCCTCGATGCTATACTGCCGCGCTTTACGGCGACCTTTCCCTCCGCCAGTGCGACACGGGGCCGTTATGAAAGCGTGGAGAAAGTCGACTGGACCGAGGGATTCTGGACCGGCATGCTGTGGCTCGCCTGGGAGGTCACCGGCGATGATAAATATCGGGCGGTGGCGGAAAGTCTGCTCGATAGCTTTGAAGAACGTCTCGATAAGCAGATTAAAGTGGATACCCACGATCTGGGCTTTCTCTATCTCCTCTCCTGCGTTAACGCCTGGAAGCTCACCGGCAACCTGCGCGCTCGCGAACTCGCCCTGCGCGCGGCCGAGCTGCTCTATCGCCGCTTTAACGCCACGGCGGGCGTCATTCAGGCCTGGGGAGATTTAAACGACCCGGCACGCCAGGGGCGAATGATCATCGACTGCAATCTTAATGTTCCGCTGCTGTTTTGGGCCGCCAACGAAACCGGAAATCAACAATGGCGCGAAGCCGCCTGCCGTCATCTGGCACAGGCCGCACGCTATCTGGTACGTGATGATGCTTCTACTTTTCATACGTTCTATATGGATATTCATAACGGTAAGCCGCTACGCGGGGATACGCACCAGGGATTCAGCGATAGCTCTTGCTGGTCGCGCGGCCAGGCGTGGGGAATTTACGGTTTTGCGCTGGGATACACCCACACCGGCGATGCCTGGCAGCCCGAGCTCTCTCGCCGCCTAGCGCACTATTTTCTTAACCGCCTGCCGGAAGATTTTGTCTGCTACTGGGATCTGATTTTCACCGCCAGGGATAACCAGTATCGGGACACTTCCGCAGCGGCGATAGCCGCCTGCGGTCTGGCGGAACTACTGAAGCTGTTACCGCTCACCGACCCGCTGCGCCCGGCCTACAGCAATGCTATCGAACTGATGATGCGCAGTTTACACGAGCGCTACCTTGCCCACACGCAGGACGGCCTGCTGCGCGAAGGCGTTTATAACTTTGGCCGCAATATGGGCATTAACGAACCAAACCTCTGGGGCGATTACTTCTATTTCGAAGCCCTGGTTCGCCTTTCCCGCGTCTGGACACCCTACTTTTGCTAACTGGAGCTACACCATGATTTCTTTAGTACGTATTGACGATCGTCTAATCCACGGACAGGTTGCCGTGGTCTGGACCAAGCATCTGGGCGTGAACCGCATTCTGGTCGCCAATGACCAGATCGTGAATAACGAAGTGCAAAAAATGTCGCTGCGCATGGCGGCTCCTGATACCGCAAAATGCGCCATCATGGCGGTAAAGGATGCAGGGGATGTGCTTAACGACCCGCGTTCGGACGCAATGAAAATTATGGTGATCGTCAACAACGCCGCCGACGCCCGTCGACTCGTCGAACAGGTTCCGGGAATAAAAACGTTAAATGTCGCTAACTTTGGGCGCATCACCGACAATCTGGCGGCGAAAAAGCGCATCAGCGATACCGTCTACGTGACGCCGGAAGATGTGGCGGATTTCCACGCCATCGCCAACCGCGGCATTGCCGTTGAATATCAGGTCCTGCCTTCTCATCCGGTAAAAAACCTGATTGAGATGCTGGGCAACGCCGCCAGCTAAGCGAGGTCGCTATGTTAACGTCTGCACTCCTTGTCGCGCTGGTGATGTATATCGCCAAGTTCGCGGATCACACCCTGGGACAACCGCTCATCGAAAGGCCGCTGATCTGCGGCGCGATGGTAGGACTGGTGCTGGGGGATTTTCAACAGGGCATTATTATCGGCGCCACGCTGGAACTCATTTTTCTGGGCACTATCACTATCGGCGGCTCCGTTCCCGCAGATCTGGCTGTGGGTTCAGTCCTGGCGACGGCCTTTACCATTCTTACTCACGCGGAACCAGCGGTGGCCGTCGCGCTGGCGCTGCCCATCAGCCTGCTGGCGGTTTTCGTCTATCAGGTACTAAAGCTGGTTTATACCGGACTGGTTGAAAAATATGACGCCTTACTGGAAGAAGGCCGCGACCGTGCGGCGCTGGGTATCACTTTCGGCATGACCCTGTTTTACGGCGTGCCGTTTGCGGTACTGGCGTTCTTCGGCATTCTGTTTGGCACCGACGTCATTCGCAGTCTGGTCGAAAGTATCCCGGATACGGTGATGCGTGGAATGACTGCCGTTGGCGGCATTCTCCCGGCGCTGGGCTTCGCAATTTTGCTCAAAGCATTATGGAACAAGAATATCGCCGCCTTCTTCTTTATCGGTTTTGCGATGGCGGCCTATCTGCAGCTACCGATTATGGGCATTGCCATTATCGCGGCCTCGGTAGCGGTCTATCTGTGCTTTAACGAATTTAATCAGCTTAAAGCCAATAAACAGGCGGCAACCGCTGCCCCAGCGTCAGTTGATGATAAGGATGGGTTTTTCAATGACTGATATCCAACACAGTGCGCTCAGCGCACAAAATGACAGCAAAGGCGAAAAAAAGATGTTCCGTCAGCTGTTCTTCCGCCAGTTCCAGCTGCTGGGCTCCATGAACTTTACCCGCATGGAGGGGCTGAGCTACGGCTGGATCCTTGCGCCGCTGCTGAAAAAAATCTATACCGGCAATCCACACGGCTATATTGAGTCGTTAAAACGTAACAGCCAGTTTTTTAATACCAACCAGCATCTGGCTCCTTTTATTATGGGCCTGACGCTGTCGATGGAGAAAGAGAACGCAGCCAATCCGAACTTTGATACTTCCAGTATTAACGGCATCAAAGTGGCGCTGATGGGACCCTTCGCTGGCGTCGGGGATTCCTTCTTTTATGGCGTACTGCGTATTATCGCCACCGGGATTGCCATCGGTCTGGCATCGCAAGGGAATCCGCTGGGACCGCTGCTGTTCCTGCTGATTTACAATATTCCCAGCTATCTGCTGCGCTATTACGGCGGCGTCATGGGCTACCGTTTAGGCTCTAAGTATATCGCCGAAGCGACGCAATCAGGGTTACTGAGCTGTATAACGAAAGCCTCATCAATTATGGGTTTGATGATGGTGGGAGCGATGAGCGCCAGCATGGTGAAGTTTACCACCACCTTTAAAACCACCATCGCCGGCCAACCCTTTGTACTGCAAGAGATCCTCGACAAAATTTGCGTCGGATTGATTCCTCTGCTTTTAGTTCTGGGCTGCCTGAAGCTTCTGAATAAAAAAGTTAGCCCCAATAAAGTATTAATTATGTTGATTGTCTTCGGTTTTGCCGCTGCGGGTATTGGCATAATTTAACGCATCCCCTGGCTCCCTTTAATAAAAGGGAGCCGTCCTCTTACTCGTGATGAGTATCGACGCAAATAAAAAATCAGTCAGTGTCGAATTAAGGCTCAACACATAAAAACAACTCCATTTATTTTAAGAACTTTATATTCTGGCACAGCAATTGCTATTTAATAAGTGTCTTTTATTTCTCTCCAGAAATTATGGCACTTATTAAATCCTACAGGAATAAAAATGAAAAAATCACGCACGCTTTGTATCGCCATACCGCTGTCCTGCTTTACGCTAAATGCAATTGCCGCAGCAACCTGGGTTGATAATCGCTACGCTCACACGACGGCCTCTGAGAAAAACCAGTATAAAATTGGCCTGGGTCATATATTTGATAATGGCGCAGGCGTTCTGGCTTCCGCAATGTACGACCTCGGGCAAGACTTTAATCAAATGAAAAGCTCATTTCAGGAGTTTGAAGGCTGGTTCCGCTACCGCTTAATGAAAAATGGACGCTGACGCCTGGCGGATTAACCGATATTGATAATAAAGGAACAAAACTGGCTCCTTATATCAGTCTCGACTATAAAATCAGTAAAACATTGAGTTTCAGCAGCCGCTATCGCTATAACCATATGACCCATAAAGATCGCGATTATAATGGCTATATGGATTATAACGACAGCCATCAGCTCGACCTGTTCCTTAATTACCAGGCGACCGAAAAACTGTGGCTCCAGCTCAACCCTGAGTTCTTCGTCAACGCTAACGACTTCAATGCCTCTAACGGGCAGAAAACCCACTGGGAGCCAAGCATTGTGGCGCGCTACCGCGTCGATAAACACTGGCTTCCCTATGCAGAAGTGGCCTGGCTCGATCAGGATCAGAATCACGACGATCAGGTACGATTCCGCCTCGGCATTCGCTATTACTTCGATTAAAGGATGCAAGGGCAACAGCTATTGTGCCCGCATTTCTGCCGGGCGGCGCCTGACGCACCGCCCGGCCAATGATAAGCACAATCTCCATAGCTGATGCACATCCGCAGGCCACAAAAAGACAAAAAAAGCGCCCCTTGGGCGCTCTTTCGACAGTAGCTTTAAGCTTATTTATTCAGTTCAGCGGTCATGTGCACGCGGTTACCGGTAAACGCTTCGGTAATTTTGTAAGACGACGCGCCTGCGGCCTGGGCCTGAGCGGCGATCTTCGCTTCCGCACCGTCCATCGTTGCTGCGGTAGCGGTGACGGTTTCCGCAGCAAAGGAACCAAAAGAAGCGGAAAGTGCGATAACAGCGACAAAAGTTTTGATGCTTTTCATGAGATAAACCCTTTACGTTAGTTGTTTTAATAAGGCGCCGTGCCTTGATGTGATAAATAGTAGCCCTCACATCGTCAAACAAAAAGCGGAAGGATTTGCTGTTATCATTCAAAAAAATTGACTTAATTTTAACCTGCAATTAACCGCTGCGGATGCGTGTACACGGTTGCCCTACCCGGCTTGCAGAAGCCCACCAGCGTCAGGTTACAGCGCTCGGCAACTTCAACCGCCAGCGTGGTCGCGGCAGAGACCGCAAAAAGAATTTCCACCCCGCACATCGCCGCCTTCTGCACCATTTCATAGCTGGCGCGGCTGGAGACGAGCGCCGCACCGTTTTGCCAGGCGCCATCATCTTCCGCGCGGTGTCCGAGGAGTTTGTCCAGCGCCACGTGGCGGCCAACGTCTTCGTGGCCGCCCGCGAGCTCGCCGGAAAGCGTTACCCAAGCCGCCGCATGCGTGCAGCCGGTAAGGCAGCCTATCGGCTGAAAATCCCGCAGATGCGCCAACGCGCGATCGAGATTCGCCAGATCGAACGTCTGGGTAAAAGGCAGAGGCTGCACGGGCTTACCGATATCGTTGAGCTGTTCCACGCCGCATACGCCACAGCCGGTGCGGCCGGCTAGCGCACGACGGCGCTCTTTCAATCCCATAAAGCGGCGGCTGGAGAGCTCAATTTGCACTTCCAGGCCGTTACAGGCCTGAACGACGTCGATGCCATAAATCTCGCGCCGGTTCTCTATAATCCCTTCGGATAAGGAAAAGCCGACGGCGAACTGCGCCAGGTCTTTCGGCGTCGCCATCATCACCACGTGCGAGATGCCGTTATAAACCAGCGCAACGGGTACCTCTTCAGCTAACTCGTCTGGCTGGGGATGTTGCAAATTTGGGCGCTTCCAGAGCGATACCTGGCGATAACCTGTGATATCGATCACATTTTCGATTTGTTCAAGAGGCTTCTTGTTCACTTTGTCTTAACCGTATTGGAACAGGCATACACACAATGTGGTATTCTGTTTATATCCCTCCGGGAACGAGGGAAATTACCCCCAATTCTGAACCTTTGTGGCCCTTACCGCAAAGCAAATAACTATACGTGACAATGTCGAAACAAGGAGCGAACCATGCAGGTCAGCAGAAGGCAGTTCTTTAAGATCTGCGCTGGCGGTATGGCAGGAACCACGGCAGCGGCGCTGGGCTTTGCGCCCGGTTTAGCGCTAGCGGAAACACGGCAGTACAAGCTGCTGCGCACCCGCGAAACCCGTAACACCTGCACTTACTGTTCCGTTGGCTGTGGGCTGTTAATGTACAGCCTCGGCGACGGCGCAAAAAATGCCAAAGCGTCTATCTTCCATATCGAAGGTGATCCGGACCATCCGGTCAACCGTGGTGCGCTCTGCCCTAAAGGGGCCGGTCTGGTAGACTTTATCCACTCCGAAAGTCGCCTGAAATTTCCAGAATATCGCGCGCCAGGCTCTGATAAATGGCAGCAAATCAGCTGGGATGAAGCATTCGACCGTATCGCTAAGCTGATGAAAGAAGACCGCGACGCCAATTTTGTCGCGCAGAATAGCGAAGGCACCACCGTCAACCGCTGGCTGACCACCGGTATGCTGTGCGCCTCCGCCTCCAGTAACGAAACCGGTTATTTAACCCAGAAATTTACCCGCGCGCTCGGTATGCTCGCGGTCGACAACCAGGCGCGCGTCTGACACGGACCAACGGTAGCAAGTCTTGCTCCAACATTTGGTCGCGGTGCGATGACCAACCACTGGGTCGACATAAAGAACGCCAATCTTATCGTGGTGATGGGCGGCAACGCCGCTGAAGCTCACCCGGTTGGGTTCCGCTGGGCGATGGAAGCCAAGATCCACAATGGCGCGAAGCTGATTGTGATCGATCCGCGCTTTACGCGTACCGCGTCGGTGGCTGATTTCTATACCCCAATTCGTTCCGGTACTGACATTACCTTCCTGTCAGGCGTCATCCTGTACCTGTTGAACAATGAAAAGATTAACCGTGAATATACCGAAGCCTATACCAACGCCAGCCTGATCGTGCGTGAAGATTACAGCTTTGAAGACGGTTTATTCAGCGGCTATGACGCCGAAGCCCGCAAGTACGACAAAACGTCCTGGAACTATGAGCTGGATGAAAACGGCTTTGCTAAACGCGATACCACGCTGCAGCATCCGCGCTGCGTCTGGAATTTGCTGAAGCAGCACGTTTCCCGCTATACGCCAGAAGTTGTCGAAAATATCTGCGGGACGCCAAAAGCGGACTTCCTGAAAGTCTGCGAGTACATTGCGGAAACCAGCGCTCCTGATAAAACCGCGTCTTTCCTGTACGCACTGGGCTGGACGCAGCACTCCATCGGCGCGCAGAACATTCGCACCATGGCGATGATCCAGCTGCTGCTCGGTAATATGGGCATGGCGGGCGGCGGCGTAAACGCCCTGCGCGGCCACTCCAATATTCAGGGTCTCACCGACTTAGGATTGCTGTCGCAGAGCCTGCCTGGCTATATGACGCTGCCGAGCGAGAAACAGACTGACCTGCAAACCTACCTCGCCGCCAATACGCCGAAACCGCTGTTGAAGGATCAGGTGAACTACTGGGGTAACTACCCGAAATTCTTCGTCTCGATGATGAAGGCCTTCTTTGGCGATAAAGCAACGGCGGAAAACAGCTGGGGCTTTGACTGGCTGCCGAAGTGGGACAAGGGCTACGACGTCCTGCAATACTTCGAGATGATGAATCAGGGTAAAGTGAATGGCTATATCTGCCAGGGCTTTAACCCGGTAGCCTCGTTCCCGAACAAAAACAAGGTTGTTGCGTCGCTGTCGAAGCTGAAGTTCCTGGTGACCATCGATCCGCTCAACACCGAAACCTCCACTTTCTGGCAAAACCACGGAGAGTCGAACGACGTCGATCCGGCGAAAATCCAGACCGAAGTGTTCCGCCTGCCGTCCACCTGCTTCGCCGAAGAGAACGGTTCCATCGTTAACTCCGGCCGCTGGCTGCAGTGGCACTGGAAAGGCGCTGACGCCCCGGGGATTGCGGCCACCGACGGTGAAATCCTCGCCGGTATCTTCTTACGCCTGCGCAAGATGTACGCCGAACAGGGCGGACCGGCGCCGGAACCGGTGCTGAACATGACGTGGAACTACGCCACGCCGCATGAACCGGCATCGGAAGAAGTGGCGATGGAGAGCAACGGCAAGGCGCTGGCTGACATCACCGACCCGGCAACCGGTGCTGTGATCGTCAAGAAAGGCCAGCAGCTCAGTTCGTTTGCGCAGCTGCGTGACGACGGCACGACCTCCAGCGGCTGCTGGATCTTCGCCGGCAGCTGGACGCCTGACGGCAACCAGATGGCCCGTCGCGATAACGCCGATCCATCTGGCCTTGGCAATACCCTCGGCTGGGCATGGGCGTGGCCGCTTAATCGCCGTATCCTGTATAACCGCGCCTCCGCTGACCCGCAGGGTAAACCGTGGGATCCGAAGCGTCAGCTCCTGAAATGGGACGGCGCGAAGTGGGGCGGCGTGGATATTCCAGACTACAGCGCCGCGGCGCCGGACAGCGATGTCGGGCCGTTTATCATGCAGCCGGAAGGGATGGGACGTCTGTTCGCTATCGATAAGATGGCGGAGGGGCCGTTCCCGGAACACTACGAGCCGTTTGAAACACCGCTGGGCACTAACCCGCTGCACCCGAATGTCGTCTCTAACCCGGCCGCTCGCGTCTTTAAAGGCGACCTTGAGCAGATGGGCAAAGCGGAAAAATTCCCTTACGTCGGTACCACTTACCGTCTGACCGAGCACTTCCACTACTGGACCAAGCACGCGCTTCTCAACGCCATCGCGCAGCCGGAGCAGTTTGTGGAGATCGGCGAGAAGCTGGCGAACAAGCTCGGCATCGCCCATGGCGATACCGTGAAGGTCTCCTCTAACCGCGGCTATATTAAAGCCAAGGCGGTGGTGACCAAGCGTATTCGCACGCTGAAAGCGGACGGCAAAGATATCGATACTATCGGTATTCCGATTCACTGGGGCTACGAAGGCGTGGCGAAGAAAGGGTTTATCGCCAATACCCTGACGCCGTTTGTCGGGGATGCGAACACGCAGACGCCGGAGTTCAAGGCTTTCCTCGTGAACGTGGAAAAGGCGTAACGGAGACGAATTATGGCTTATCAATCGCAAGACATTATCCGTCGTTCCGCGACTAACGGCTTCACCCCCGCGCCGCACGCGCGGGACCATCAGGAAGAGGTGGCGAAGCTTATCGACGTCACGACCTGTATCGGCTGTAAAGCCTGTCAGGTGGCCTGCTCCGAGTGGAACGACATTCGTGATGAAGTGGGTCATAACGTCGGGGTGTACGATAACCCCGCCGATCTGACCGCCAAATCCTGGACCGTGATGCGCTTCTCGGAAGTGGAGCAGAACGACAAACTGGAGTGGCTCATCCGTAAGGATGGCTGTATGCACTGCGCCGATCCGGGCTGCCTGAAGGCCTGCCCGGCGGAAGGGGCAATCATTCAGTATGCCAACGGCATCGTCGACTTCCAGTCTGAGCAGTGCATCGGCTGCGGCTACTGCATTGCTGGCTGCCCGTTCAACGTGCCGCGTCTGAACCCGGAAGACAACCGCGTCTATAAATGCACACTGTGCGTGGACCGCGTTAACGTTGGCCAGGAACCGGCCTGCGTGAAAACCTGCCCGACCGGTGCTATCCACTTTGGCTCCAAAGAGGATATGAAAACGCTGGCAGGCGAGCGCGTCGCAGAGCTGAAAACCCGCGGTTATGACAACGCAGGTCTGTACGATCCGGCAGGCGTTGGCGGCACGCACGTGATGTACGTGCTGCACCACGCCGACAAGCCGAATCTCTATCACGGCCTGCCGGAAAATCCGGAAATCAGCGCTACCGTGAAGTTCTGGAAAGGGATCTGGAAACCGCTGGCCGCGGTCGGATTTGCGGCCACCTTCGCCGCCAGCATCTTCCACTACGTCGGCGTCGGTCCGAACCGCGCGGAAGAGGAAGAGGACAATCTGGATGAAGAGAAAGACGAGGTGCGCAAATGAAAAGACGTGACACCATCGTGCGCTACACCGCGCCGGAGCGAATCAACCATTGGGTCACCGCCTTCTGCTTCGTGCTGGCGGCGGTGAGCGGGCTGGGCTTTTTCTTCCCGTCCTTCAACTGGCTGATGCAAATCATGGGCACACCGCAGCTGGCGCGCATTCTGCACCCGTTTGTGGGCGTGATCATGTTTGCCTCGTTCATCATCATGTTCTTCCGCTACTGGCACCACAACCTGATCAACCGGGACGATATTTTCTGGGCGAAGAATATTCGCAAGATTGTCGTCAACGAGGAAGTGGGCGATACCGGACGCTATAACTTCGGCCAGAAATGCGTGTTCTGGGCAGCGATTATCTTCCTGGTGCTGCTGCTGGTCAGCGGGGTGATTATCTGGCGTCCGTACTTTGCGCCGGCGTTCTCCATCCCGGTTATCCGCTTCGCGCTGATGCTGCACTCCTTCTCTGCGGTGGCGCTGATTGTGGTGATCATGGTGCATATTTACGCCGCGCTGTGGGTGAAGGGCACGATAACCGCGATGGTGGAAGGCTGGGTCACGAAGACCTGGGCGAAGAAGCATCATCCACGCTGGTATCGTGAAGTCCGCGAAAAGCAGGATAAGCGCCAGTCGTAAGCGTGCGTTTTGCTGGTCTTATAAATGGCGTCGTATATCGACGCCATTTTTTTGCGGATACCGTTCGCTTTTGCTGCCTCCAGCCCTCATGCACCGCAGGCGGGATTGGCACTCTTTCCGCTTCGCTAAACTCATGGGGCAGGATGGCTAATCCTAACGGTGCATAGTCTGGGGTATCGATATCAGGTATCGTAGCGCACACATTGCGATGTCATGGGTATATCCCGTATGCCGATTACGGTTATCATTAATGACATCACCAGAGCGGGCGCATGATGCCCGCCAAATCACAGAGCGGACGCGACCATCGCCGAATCTGCTGAAACCAGGAAGTGACTGAATGAGCATTCGTATCATCCCGCAAGATGAGCTGGAAAAGAGCGAGAAACGCGCGACGGATATGATTCCACCGTTGTTGTTTCCTCGACTCAAAAATTTATATAACCGTCGTGCCGAGCGCCTGCGCGAACTGGCTGAAAATAATCCGCTGGGGGATTATCTGCGCTTTGCTGCGCTTATCGCCCACGCGCAGGAAGTGGTGCTGTACGATCATCCCCTGCAGATGGATCTCACCGCACGCATTAAAGAAGCGAACGATCAGGGCAAACCGCCGCTCGATATTCACGTTTTACCGCGCGACAAGCACTGGCACAAGCTACTGCATTCGCTGATTGCCGAACTGAAGCCAGAGATGAGCGGCCCGGCGCTGGCGGTTATCGAGAATCTGGAAAAAGCGTCAGAGCAAGAGCTGGAACTGATGGCAAGCGCGCTATTTGTCTCCGATTTTGCCTCCGTTAGCAGCGATAAAGCACCGTTTATCTGGGCCGCGCTATCGCTCTATTGGGCGCAGATGGCCAGCCTGATACCCGGTAAAGCTCGCGCCGAATACGGTGAACAGCGTCAATTCTGCCCGGTTTGCGGCTCGATGCCGGTCTCCAGCATAGTGCAAATTGGCACCACTCAGGGCCTGCGCTATTTGCACTGCAACCTGTGTGAAACCGAGTGGCACGTGGTGCGCGTGAAATGCAGCAACTGCGAACAGACGCGCGATCTGCACTACTGGTCTTTAGATAACGAGCAGGCGGCCATTAAAGCCGAAAGCTGCGGCGACTGCGGTACCTACCTGAAGATTCTTTATCAGGAAAAGGATCCCAAAGTAGAAGCCGTGGCCGACGACCTCGCCTCACTGGTGCTGGACGCACGGATGGAACAAGAGGGCTTTGCCCGCAGCTCCATCAACCCGTTCCTGTTCCCGGGAGAGGGGGAGTAACGGCGAGCAGCATGTCGGGCAGCCTCTTCTGCTGCCCGACTTACAAATGATAAAGCGTAATCACTCCCGGTATGCCGGCAAAACTTTTGCTTTGCGCGTGACCAGTTCATAACGATCTATTTGCGCTGTTGCCAGTACGATGGCATCCGGCAACTTTATCCCATACTCCTCCCTGCGTTTGCTGCTTCGTCCAGCAATGGGTTTCACTTTTGCGAGCCGCTTTCCAGAATCACTTCCCAACGAAAATCCCCGGTTTTCTTTTGCTCACAATCAGGCTATAAACCTGTATATCCAAACAGGTTAAGGGAATAAAAATGGCGCTTGAAAAGGGTATTGCAATACAGGTGCGGGAGTTTATCGAGGCGGGTCGCCCCTCATCGCGCGATCAGAGTATTGATGACCGGAGACGCGGCTATATCGCCAGCACGGTACTGGCTGGGGAGCAAGAAAAGCGCGTTCAGGTAGAAGATATCGAGCTCGAAGGCATGACATTTCGCATTGTCTCCCCCCTCAACGCCTCAGGCGCTCTCCCTGCGGTCATCTATTTTCACGGCGGCTGCTTTATCAGCGGTGGTTTCGCCACGCATGAACATCAACTCCGTCAGCTGGCTTACCACAGCGGCTGCCGGGTTATCGCCGTGCAATACCGGCTGGCGCCGGAGCACGCTTTTCCCGCCGCCCATGACGATGCGGAAAAAGGCGCACTGATTATTCACCGCCACGCGCCGCAGTTAGGCATCGACGTTTCGCGTATTACGCTTGCGGGCGATAGCGCCGGGGGTCATCTGGCCTTGGTCACCGCTCTGCGGCTGAAAACCACCCGGGCATGGCAACCCGCGCAGCTTGTTTTGATTTACCCGATGCTGGATGCCACCGCCAATATGAAGAGCTATATCGATAACGGTAAAGATTACATTATCACCGAAGACACTCTGCTCAGCGGCTATGAAATGTACCTTTCGTCGACGACACTCCACCACCCGGAAGCCAGCCCGCTATGGCGTAAAGACTTTAACGGCTTACCGCCGGTGCATATTCTGACGGCAGAATACGATCCTTTGCGTGATGAAGGCGAAGCGCTTTACCAGCGCCTGCTTGAACAGGGCGTAGAGTGCACCTGTCAGCGCTATCTCGGAGTGATTCACGGCTTCTTCCAGCTGGGCGGTATCAGCCCAGCGGCAGCCAGCGCGATGAGAGATATCGCCTGGCGGGTAAAATCACCGGGCCAGTAGATAAGCGTAAAGGGAGGCTACTCCTCTTCGTTGCCACCCTCTTCATAAGAGCCGAACGGCTTCGCAGGAAGCACGATATAGATACCCTCAAAAACCGCGCCGAGCCGATCGTCACCGAATAGCTCAACCTGCAGCTGAACGCGCGCTTTGCGCCCACGCGCCAGGCGATCGAGATCGCCGCTTAATGAGCCGAGATCGGCAACAGCGCTGGGGCGTCCGCTAATGGGCTGACTGTAACGAATATGAGCATCTGCGAGAATAATTGTGCCGCCAAGATGCCGCTCGCGCAGCATCAGCCAGATAAGCCCCCAGCCGGTTAACGTTGCCTGCGAAAACAGGCTGCCGGCAAACAGCGTATGGTGGGGGTTCTGGTTACCGGCTTCCGGCATAGTGGTGATAAACTTTTGCCCGGTATACTGCTGAATACGCACGCCCATTTTTTCACTAAGAGGGATGTGCTGATACCAGGCCTGCTGCAGCTGAGCGCACCAGTCGCCGCGATGTAAAATATCGTCCAGCGAGGCTATTGGCTTAATCATCAAAAAATGACGAATCGGCGTGGTGGTCGGCGTCGTGATTTCCCCCTGGTTCACAAACCCGAGCTTGGCAAAGAATTCTACCGCGTCTTCACGGGCGCTACAGGTCACGCGCTTAACGCCTTCCTGACGGGCGACGGACTCCAGCGTCATCGCCATCAGGGTTCCCAGCCCCTTATCCTGTACTGACGGATGTACGGCCATAAAACGGATCGAGGCTTCGTTTTCCGCGTTCACATACAGTCGCCCAACGGCAACCAGATTACCCTCTTCATCGACCACCATTTGATGGTGCGCCATCGCATCCCACGCATCGCGCTCGGACCCTTTCGGCTGATGCAGCGGCTTACGCAGCATCTCCCAGCGGAACTGGTAGTAGCTCTCTAACTCTTCTTCTGTTTGCGGTACGCGAAGGTGATACATAGCTGTACTCTCTTTTGTTACCCGCAGCCTGCCCGGAAGCTGGCTCATACCTGCAACCAAAAGGTCACAGGACCATCATTCACCAGAGAAACCTGCATATCGGCAGCAAATCTCCCGGTCTGCGTATTCATTTTCTGCTGGCGGCAGCGCTCAACGAAATACTCGTACAGCGCTTCTGCTTTATCCGGTGCCGCGCCTTTAGAAAATCCAGGACGCATCCCGCGCTCGGTATCCGCTGCCAGCGTAAACTGTGAAACCACCAGCACGCCGCCGCCAGCCTGCTGCACATTAAGATTCATTTTGCCTTCAGCATCGCTAAAAATACGGTATCCCAGCACGCGTTCGCACAGGCGATTCGCCTTTTGCTCATCATCGTCTCTCTCGACGCCTAACAGCACCAGAAGCCCGGGACCGATTTCGCCCGTCACTTCATCCTCCACGGTAACGCTAGCTCGGGATACGCGTTGAATTAATGCAATCATGATTGTTCTGTTTCTTCTTTTTTCAGTTTGCGGTATTCACCGAGAGTGACAGTAATTTCAGCGCCAAGCAAGACGATACACCACGTCCAGTACACCCAGACGAACAAAATGGGTACCACGGCAAGCACGCCATAAATCAGCTGATAGGACGGGAACGCAGTGATATATAAAGCAAAAGCTTTCTTCCCCGCCTCAAAGAGCAGCGCCGCAACCAGGGAACCGATTATCGCATCGCGGTTACGTACCTCGGCCGTCGGCACAATGCTGTATAGCAGCCAGAATGCCACCCACGATAAAATGAGCGGAAAAATACGCAGCACATCGTCAATCACACTATTCAGATCGCTGGCCCAGCGTAACGACAGGAGATAGGAGCTGATCGCAAGGCTGGCCCCCGCCAGCAGCGGCCCCAGCGTGAGGATCATCCAATAGACGGCAAAGGAGTAGGTTTTTGGCCGGGTTCGGGTGCTGCGCCAGATAGTATTCAATGCGCTATCAATGGAATACATCAGCAGCAGCGATGTCACAATCAGGCCGAAAGCGCCCACGGCGGTCATCCGACTGGAGTTGGCGACAAACTGCTCGATATAGCCCTGAATCACATCGCCGGTGGTCGGAATAAAATTGGCAAAAATAAAGTGTCGAATCTGGATACTGACATCAGAAAACATCGGAAAGGCCGCAAACAGCGCAAATATAACGGCGATAAGCGGCACCAGGGAGAGTAACGACACATAGGCCAGGTTTCCCGCCAGGGTCGTCATATGATCTTCATCAATACGCCGCCATAGCAGCTTCAGCCAGGCCACCAGCGGCCGCAGATGGCGCGCTGTTTTTTGATGAACGGTTTTTAGCATAGCTGCTTCGCAAAGTAGTTCGGTATCGTCTCCTTTCCGGTCACCAGAATTGACGTGATACCTAACTGATCAGCGCCGGCAATATTATCGGCGTTATCATCGAAGAAAACCGTATCCTCTGCGGAGAAACCTTCCGATTCGAGCACGCTCTGGTAGATCCGCGCTTCGGGTTTACGCATCCCCATCTCCTGGGAGAGATAGATATGGTCAGCCACGGCGCGTATTTCTGGATATTCATCCGGCCAGAAGGTGGTATGCAAACGGTTAGTATTGGACAGGACCACGACTCGATGCCCCTGCTCGCGTAATTTTTGCATAATTGCCGTCACCTCCGGTCGCAGGGCGACGAAAACCGCCTGCCAGCCGTGGGAGAACTGCTCGTAGCTAAGCGGCATGTTCATTTCGTGGCACATCGCCGCCGCAAAATCCTCATCGCTAATTTCGCCGCGCTCGTGCTGATGGAACGCTTCACCCATAGTGAAATGCTGCTTCAGCGTCGCAAGAGGGATCCGCGTTAAATCGCTCCACGTCCCGAGCACCCGGTTGAAGTCAATATCGACAATCACATTACCTAAATCAAAGATATAGAGCATGGCCCTCTCCTTTTGCACCGTGGAAAATTAACTGTAGCGGGAAAGGGGGAGTTTGACTATGGGTGGCAGGGCTTTGTACAAAAAAGAAACCCTGCCATTGAGGCAGGGTTCAGATAGCGAAAAGAAGCGTTAATTACTCTTCTTTCGCGCCGCGCATTGCGCGTTTACGGTCGTTCTCGGTCAGATGACGTTTACGGATACGAACGGAAGTAGGGGTAACTTCAACCAGTTCGTCGTCATCGATGAACTCCAGAGCCTGCTCCAGGGTCATCTTAACCGGCGGAACCAGAACCGTTGCTTCGTCAGTACCGGACGCACGCATGTTGGTCAGTTTCTTACCAGTCAGGCAGTTTACCGTCAGGTCGTTAGAACGGCTGTGAATACCGATGATCTGGCCTTCGTAAACTTCTGCGCCGTGGCCCAGGAACAGCTTACCGCGATCCTGCAGGCTGAACAGCGCAAACGCCACCGCTTTACCCTGACCGTTGGAGATCAGAACGCCGTTCTGACGCTGACCCACATCACCCGCACGAACGTCATCGTAGTGGCTGAAGGTGGAGTACAGCAGACCGGTACCGGAGGTCATGGTCATGAATTCTGAACGGAAGCCGATCAGACCACGGCTTGGGATCACGTAGTCGAGACGTACGCGGCCTTTGCCATCTGGATTCATGTTTTTCAGGTCGCCTTTACGCTCACCCAGCGCCTGCATAACAGACCCCTGGTGCTGCTCTTCGACGTCCAGCGTCACGTTCTCGAACGGCTCTTGCTTACGGCCGTCGATTTCGCGGAAGATAACTTTCGGACGGGAAACCGCCATTTCGAAACCTTCACGACGCATGTTTTCGATAAGAACGGACAGGTGCAGTTCACCACGGCCAGAAACGCGGAATGCGTCTGCATCCGGAGTTTCTTCAACGCGCAGCGCCACGTTGTGCACCAGCTCTTTGTTCAGGCGGTCAAGGATCTGACGAGAGGTAACGTACTTACCTTCTTTACCGCAGAACGGAGAGGTGTTAACGCAGAAGAACATGGAAACGGTCGGCTCATCGACGGACAGCGCCGGCAGCGCTTCAACATTCTGCGTATCGCAGATGGTGTCAGAGATGTTCAGCTCGCCCAGACCGGTGATCGCGATGATATCGCCCGCTTCAGCGATGTCGCTCTCGATACGCTCCAGACCCAGATGGGTCAGAACTTTACCGACTTTACCATTACGGGTTTTGCCTTCGCTATCAACGATAGTGACCTGCTGGTTCGGCTTCACTTTACCGCGCTTGATGCGGCCGATGCCGATGACGCCAACGTAGTTGTTGTAGTCCAGCTGGGAGATTTGCATCTGCAGCGGGCCATCAAGGTCAACGTTCGGTGCCGGTACGCGATCGACGATAGTCTGATACAGCGGAGTCATATCCTCAGCCATATCTTCGTGATCCAGACCCGCGATACCGTTCAGCGCGGAAGCGTAAACGATAGGGAAGTCCAGCTGTTCGTCGGTAGCATCAAGGTTAACGAACAGGTCGAATACCTGATCAACAACCCAGTCAGGGCGCGCGCCAGGACGGTCAACTTTGTTGATAACAACAATCGGCTTCAGACCGTGGGCAAAAGCTTTCTTGGTGACGAAGCGCGTCTGCGGCATCGGACCATCAAAGGCATCAACCACCAGCAGCACAGAATCTACCATGGACATGACACGTTCAACTTCACCACCGAAGTCGGCGTGCCCAGGGGTATCAACGATGTTGATACGGTAATCATTCCATTTGATAGCAGTGTTTTTAGCGAGGATGGTAATCCCACGCTCTTTCTCCAAATCGTTGGAGTCCATCACTCGTTCTTGTGCTTCAGTACGCGCGTCGAACGTACCAGATTGCTGTAGCAGCTTATCAACCAGGGTAGTTTTACCATGGTCAACGTGCGCGATGATGGCGATATTACGCAGATTTTCGATCACAACTTTGCCTCAGGCATTAGAAATAGCGCGTTATTGTACACGGATTAATCGCAGTACAAAACAGGATCACAAACATCCTCCGCAAACAAGTATTGCAGAGATTCTTTGTGATCGCTTTCACGGAGCATTAAAAGGGTTATTCGAGTCCAATTGCACCAAATAAGTGCCCAATGTTCACACAAATGCACTATATTGGTGCAATGTATTCATTTTGGTGCAGCCCTTTTGCACGATGACGTGCATGATAACGCCTTTTGGGGGCAATTTAAAAGTTGGCACAGATTTCGCTTTGTATTTTTTAAGGCAACAACGCCACTTTTAGTAGCAAAAAAGTTTTCGTTTCCACGACGACACAGACCAATCCGGGAGAGTTTAAGTATGTCCGCTGAACACGTTTTGACGATGCTGAACGAGCATGAAGTGAAGTTTGTCGATCTGCGCTTCACCGATACCAAAGGTAAAGAACAGCACGTAACTATTCCTTCTCATCAGGTAAATGCCGAATTCTTCGAAGAAGGCAAAATGTTTGATGGCTCCTCGATTGGCGGTTGGAAAGGTATTAACGAATCCGACATGGTTCTGATGCCGGACGCAACCACCGCGCTGATCGACCCGTTCTATGAAGAACCGACTCTGATCATCCGCTGCGACATCCTGGAACCCGGCACTCTGCAGGGCTATGACCGCGACCCGCGTTCCATTGCTAAGCGCGCTGAAGAGTATCTGCGCTCTACCGGCCTGGCTGACACCGTACTGTTCGGGCCAGAACCAGAATTCTTCCTGTTCGATGACATCCGTTTTGGTGCGTCCATTTCCGGTTCCCACGTCGCTATCGATGATATCGAAGGCGCATGGAACTCCTCCACCAAATACGAAGGCGGCAACAAAGGCCACCGTCCGGGCGTGAAAGGCGGTTACTTCCCGGTTCCGCCGGTAGACTCCTCTCAGGATATCCGCTCCACCATGTGTATGATCATGGAAGAGATGGGCCTGGTTGTTGAAGCTCACCACCACGAAGTGGCGACTGCCGGTCAGAACGAAATCGCCACCCGCTTTAACACCATGACCAAAAAAGCGGATGAAATTCAGATTTACAAATACGTTGTGCACAACGTCGCACACCGTTTCGGCAAAACCGCGACCTTCATGCCAAAACCGATGTTTGGCGATAACGGTTCCGGTATGCACTGCCACATGTCCCTGTCCAAGAACGGCGTAAACCTGTTCTCCGGCGACAAATACGCGGGCCTGTCTGAACAAGCGCTGTACTACATCGGCGGCGTTATCAAACACGCTAAAGCGATTAACGCCCTGGCTAACCCGACCACCAACTCCTACAAGCGTCTGGTCCCGGGCTACGAAGCGCCGGTAATGCTGGCTTACTCTGCCCGTAACCGTTCCGCGTCTATCCGTATTCCGGTTGTCACCTCTCCGAAAGCGCGCCGTATCGAAGTGCGCTTCCCGGACCCGGCGGCTAACCCGTACCTGTGCTTCGCCGCGCTGCTGATGGCTGGCCTTGACGGTATCAAGAACAAAATCCATCCGGGCGAAGCCATGGATAAAAACCTGTACGATCTGCCGCCGGAAGAAGCGAAAGAGATCCCACAGGTTGCAGGCTCTCTGGAAGAAGCACTGAACGCGCTGGACGCAGACCGTGAATTCCTGACCGCCGGCGGCGTATTCACCAACGACGCTATCGATGCTTACATCGCCCTGCGTATGGAAGAAAACGACCGCATCCGTATGACTCCGCACCCGGTTGAATTCGAGCTGTACTACAGCGTCTGATTTTGCTGTAAATCCATGGTGCTTCGTGTTGTGGCGCGAGGTACCAGGGATGTTTTGTTGCCGTGGAAACTTTCAGCCCATCTCAGGATGGGCTTTTTTCTCCACCAACACGCTGATCTCGTGAGCTTTTTATTCATAAAAAGCTATACTGCACTAAAATGGTGCACTCTTTTTCTGGAGACTGTCGAATGGCAACAGGCACACTGCCCGATGCTGGGCAGATCCTTAACTCTTTAATCAACAGTATCTTACTGGTCGATGATGACCTGGCGGTTCATTACGCGAACCCGGCAGCGCAGCAGCTGCTGGCGCAAAGTTCTCGTAAGCTATTCGGCACGCCGCTGCCGGAACTGTTGAGCTATTTCTCGCTGAATATCGGCCTCATGCAGGAGAGCCTCGCTGCGGGGCAAGGTTTTACCGATAACGAAGTGACGCTGGTCATTGATAGCCGCTCGCATATCCTTTCCCTGACGGCGCAGCGCCTGCCGGAAGGCTATATTCTGCTGGAAATGGCGCCGATGGATAATCAGCGTCGTCTGAGCCAGGAGCAGCTGCAGCACGCACAGCAGATTGCCGCACGCGACTTAGTGCGTGGTCTGGCCCATGAGATTAAAAACCCGCTGGGCGGTTTACGCGGAGCGGCACAGCTGTTGAGCAAAGCGCTGCCCGATCCTGCGCTAATGGAATATACCAAAGTCATTATTGAACAGGCCGATCGGTTAAGAAATCTGGTCGACCGTCTGCTGGGGCCGCAGCATCCCGGGATGCACGTGACGGAAAGCATCCATAAGGTCGCTGAGCGGGTAGTGAAGCTGGTGTCGATGGAGCTGCCGGATAACGTCAAACTGGTTCGCGATTACGACCCCAGCCTGCCGGAACTCCCGCACGACCCTGACCAAATCGAACAGGTGTTGCTGAATATCGTCCGTAATGCGCTGCAGGCGCTGGGACCCGAGGGCGGCGAGATCACTCTGCGCACCCGCACGGCCTTCCAGTTAACCTTACACGGCGTACGCTATCGCCTCGCTGCGCGCATTGACGTTGAAGATAACGGCCCGGGAATACCGTCTCATTTACAGGACACGCTGTTTTATCCGATGGTGAGCGGGCGCGAAGGCGGTACCGGACTCGGTCTGTCTATTGCCCGCAGCCTTATCGATCAGCACTCCGGGAAAATTGAATTTACCAGTTGGCCAGGGCATACCGAATTCTCGGTGTACCTGCCTATTCGGAAGTAGAGGTGTTTATGCAACGAGGGATAGCATGGATCGTTGACGACGATAGCTCCATCCGTTGGGTGCTTGAACGCGCGCTCACCGGGGCAGGCTTGAGTTGTACAACGTTTGAGAGCGGTAACGAGGTGCTTGATGCCCTCACGACCAAAACCCCGGATGTGCTGCTGTCTGATATCCGCATGCCGGGAATGGATGGGCTGGCGCTGTTAAAGCAAATTAAACAGCGCCATCCAATGCTACCGGTCATCATAATGACGGCGCATTCGGATCTTGATGCGGCGGTCAGCGCCTATCAGCAAGGCGCCTTTGATTATCTGCCGAAACCGTTTGATATCGATGAAGCGGTAGCGCTGGTTGACCGGGCAATTAGCCATTACCAGGAGCAACAACAGCCGCGTAATGCGCCGATTAATAGCCCAACGGCCGATATCATCGGCGAAGCGCCGGCAATGCAGGACGTCTTTCGCATTATCGGCCGCCTGTCTCGCTCTTCTATCAGCGTGCTGATCAACGGCGAATCCGGTACCGGCAAAGAGTTGGTTGCCCATGCTCTGCATCGCCACAGCCCGCGCGCCAAGGCGCCATTTATTGCGCTGAATATGGCGGCAATCCCTAAAGACTTGATTGAGTCAGAGCTCTTTGGCCACGAGAAAGGCGCTTTTACCGGCGCCAATACCGTGCGTCAGGGACGTTTTGAGCAGGCAGACGGCGGTACGCTGTTCCTTGACGAGATTGGCGATATGCCGCTGGACGTCCAGACCCGTCTGCTGCGCGTCCTGGCCGATGGTCAGTTTTACCGCGTGGGCGGCTATGCGCCGGTGAAAGTGGATGTGCGTATTATTGCCGCCACCCACCAGAACCTTGAGCTGCGCGTCCAGGAGGGGAAATTCCGTGAGGATTTGTTCCATCGCCTGAACGTGATTCGCGTCCATCTGCCGCCGCTGCGCGAGCGTCGGGAAGATATTCCTCGCCTGGCGAGGCATTTCCTGCAAATTGCCGCTCGTGAACTGGGCGTGGAGGCCAAACAGCTGCATCCGGAGACGGAGATGGCGTTAACCCGGCTGGCGTGGCCGGGCAACGTTCGTCAGCTGGAAAACACTTGCCGCTGGCTGACGGTGATGGCCGCGGGTCAGGAAGTTCTGACGCAGGATCTCCCCAGTGAGCTGTTTGAAACCGCGATACCGGATAATCCGACGCAAATGCTGCCGGATAGCTGGGCGACGCTGCTGGGGCAATGGGCCGATCGCGCGCTGCGCTCCGGTCATCAAAACCTGCTCTCAGAAGCGCAGCCGGAGATGGAGCGTACGCTGCTGACCACCGCGTTACGCCATACTCAGGGGCATAAACAAGAGGCGGCGCGGCTGCTAGGGTGGGGCCGTAATACTCTGACGCGTAAGTTAAAAGAGTTGGGAATGGAGTAGCAGCGCAGCGGCGCGTAAAAAATAGTCATCCAGCGCAAACTGCTGCTATTTTGTACTTTACTGTTGCTATGCGTTGAGTATGATCTTGCCCGGAAAGACGGGGGGTAATCATGCTTGAATCACTCATTAATATTATATCGAGCGGAGTTGCAGCAGGTCATACGCCGCAGACGGCGGTAGCTGCCGTCCTGTGCGCGGCGATGGTTGGGCTGTTTAACTGATAATATCCCCTCTCCGGTAAGGAGAGGGGATATAGCTTATATCACGCGAGAAAACTGCTGCATCCGCGCTTTCTGCCGCAGGTAAGCATCAAAACACATACAGATATTGCGAATCAGCAGCCGGCCTTTCGGCGTAACCTGAATGCCCTTCTCATCCACATCCACCAGCCCGTCTTTAGCCAGCGGCGCCAACAATTTCATATCTTCGGCAAAGTAGTCATCGTAGATGAGCGCCCACTGTTTCTCTACCGCCGCAAAGTCGAGACGGAAGTTACAAATCAGCGCCTTAATGACATCACGACGAATGCAGTCATCGCGCGTCAACGCAATACCGCGCCACAGCGCCGTCCCGGTTTCATCGACCTGTTGATAATACTGTTTCAACTCTTTCTGGTTCTGCGCATAGCAATCGCCAATCATACTGATCGCCGACACGCCCATCCCCAGCAGGTCGGTGTCTCCCTGGGTGGTATATCCCTGGAAGTTGCGATGCAGAATACCTTCCCGTTGGGCTATCGCCAGCTCATCATCAGGGCGGGCAAAGTGGTCCATGCCGATAAACTGATATCCCGCAGAGGTTAACGAAGCAATCGTCTCCTGAAGAATATCCAGCTTTTGTTCAGCTGAGGGCAAATCGGCATCTTTGATTTTGCGCTGTGCAGCAAACAGCGTTGGCAGATGCGCATAGTTAAATACGCTCAGACGATCGGGATTAAGCTCCGCCACTTTCTGTAGCGTATAAGCGAAGCTCTGCGGCGTTTGCTTCGGCAGACCGTAAATCAGGTCGATATTGGTTGAGGTAAAGCCGATATCACGCGCGTGATTAAGGAGCGCGAAGATAAATGCTTCATCCTGCTCGCGGTTCACCAGACGCTGCACTTCTTTGTTGAAGTCCTGCACGCCCATGCTCAGGCGGTTAAAGCCTTCGGCGCGTAAATGATCCAGGACATCAAGCTCAATTTCACGCGGATCGACTTCAATGGAAATCTCTGCATCCGCGTTAAAATCGAAATGCGTACGCAGCAACCCCATCAGGCGGCTAATTTGCGCTTTGTTCAGATACGTCGGCGTACCGCCGCCCCAGTGCAGCTGATTAACCTTGCGGCCAGCAAAAAGCGGAGCGCGATGAATAATCTCCTGCTCAAGCACATCCAGATACTGGTCAGCCTTATGCTGCTGGCGGGTGACGATTTTGTTGCAGCCGCAGAAATAGCAGAGTTTATGGCAAAACGGGATATGCACGTATAGCGATAGAGGACGCTGCGGATAGCGGGCAACCGCCGCATCAAATTCAGCAGCGCCAAATTCTGGAGAAAACTCCAGCGCGGTGGGATACGAAGTATAACGCGGCCCGGAATAATTATATTTCTGGATCAGGGCCAGATCCCAGTCGATTAACTGCACAGACATGCTCACTCCTTCCGATGGTGCCGTCGGCGGGTACGCCGCCCCGGCCCAACCGCACCTCGGGTAATGAGCCGGTTGCGCAGCCATTTCTGACGCCGCGACAACCGTCGTAGTTTAACGAATAACCACAGCAGATAACATATAACCAGAAGGGTTATAAGCAGGACCGGGAATCCGATGGGATGCAAACGTTAGTTTCCACCCTTCAGCAGGCGCATCATATCTTCTTTGCGCTCTTCCTCTTCTTCATCTTCGTCATCATCATAGGAGAGGCCCAGCTGCTGCATCAGCTCATCAATGCGATCCAGTTTGGCATCAACCCAGGTTTGCTCTTCAGCATTCAGGGTGCCGCCCTCTTCAAGGCGTTCCAGCAGCGCATCCAGGCGCTCATCGTTCTCCAGCAAATCCAGCTCAGCCTGCGGTGAAAGCATAGGTTTCTCGCTCTTTGGTTTATGCTGCTTAATCGCCGGAGCGCTTTCAGTTACGCCCAGCGGGATGGGTTTTTTACTGCCAATTCGGGGATCTTGCTGCTGACCTTGTTTTTTTGCTGCTGAAGCGGTGTCGCCACCGGTCGCACGACTGCCTGCCGCATGGCCGCGATGCTTCTTCTGATGCTTACGCTCGCGAGCTTCCTGGTTCAATTCTTCACGCGTTTTGCGATTTTTTTTGCCACGAGGTACGGATGTCGGTTTTTTCATGTTGGGTAATCTTCAGGCCATTTTCTTCAGTATAGAATTGAGGCGGAATCTAGCAGAAAGCAAGCAAAGAAAAAAGGCGACAGATTACTCTGTCGCCTTTTTCCGTACTGACAACCCTTAAAGGGCTTCTACTTTCCCTGTTAGCTAACGACACACCCTGTCTTTCCTTCAGCTACCAACGGTCCCTGTTACTTCCATTTCCCTTTAAAACGTCTTCCAGACGTTTGTCATCCTGACAATCCGTAGTCCTCGCCTCCTGGCGCTTCCTGACCCCTCATCCTGAGTCATCATCCTGTTAGCATCCTCGCCCTTGGTCACTACTTTACTGGTTTGAGGAAAACCTACAACTGACTGTACAGAAAAAAATCTAATTTCAGAATTTTCTTTCAGCTTAATATCATGATTTATAAGCTTTTGTGTTATTTATGCTCGGATTTTTCTCACTCATATCTCATATAACCAATAGCCAATATCTCACAAAGAGTGTGGTTTTAACTTACATCAATGAGATGCGGTAAAAACAGTCTTTTTCTGTTGTTCAGGTATAATCCCCGCCATAGCCTGATTTAACGGAGACGACCGTCTTGACCAACTGGAATTATCAACTGACGCATTTTGTCACTAGCGCGCCAGATATCCGCCATCTTCCTGCCGATACCGGTATTGAAGTGGCATTTGCTGGCCGCTCTAACGCCGGGAAATCCAGCGCTCTGAATACGCTGACTAACCAAAAAAGCCTGGCGCGCACGTCGAAGACGCCCGGGCGTACGCAGCTGATTAACCTGTTTGAAGTCGCTGAGGGCAAACGCCTTGTCGACCTGCCGGGCTATGGTTACGCCCAGGTTCCGGAAGAGATGAAGATCAAGTGGCAGCGCGCGCTGGGTGAATATCTTGAGAAACGCCTCTGTCTGAAAGGGCTGGTGGTGCTGATGGATATTCGTCATCCGCTTAAAGATCTCGATCAGCAGATGATCCAGTGGGCCGTCGAAAGCGATATCCCGGTGCTGGTACTGCTGACTAAAGCCGATAAGCTCGCCAGCGGTGCGCGGAAAGCGCAGATCAATATGGTTCGCGAAGCGGTCATCGCCTTTAACGGAGATGTGCAGGTAGAAGCGTTTTCTTCCCTGAAGAAGCAAGGTGTGGATAAACTGCGTCAGAAGCTGGATAGCTGGTATAACGATATCCCGCCGCAGGAAGAACCCGAAGACGGCGAATAAGTTCGCAAAAAACCCGGATAGCGGCGCGTGAAGCCTTATCCGGGCTCCCCGCCTTTGCATGCATCGATGCGTAAAATTTTCTTTCGCGCAATAAAAAACGCCCCGGTCATAAATGACCGGGGCGGCTAAAATATTCAGCCAAATCCGATTACGTGAAGTAAAAGGTCTGAAAGATAGAACATCTTACCTCTGTACCCTACGTCTTTAACTCTACTCTTCTTTCGGTTACGGATAAAGCATTTTTTGTAGTTTTTTTTCACTCTTTACATAGCAAATTCAAATGATCATCACAAAACACGATAAGTTATGTTACTCACTTACAAAAAATGACCTTACCCGACGAATACTTAGTGCGCTTGATCCCAGTTTTCTCCACTACCGACTTCCACCAGCAGCGGAACCGCCAGCGTCGTACTGCTCTCCATCAGTTCGTGGATCTTTTTCGCGACCGCCTCAAGATCATCCTTATGCACTTCAAAGACCAGTTCATCGTGCACCTGCATGATCATCCGCACGCGGGGTTTTTCGCTTAGCAGCCAGCCGTCTACCGCGATCATCGCGCGTTTAATGATATCGGCCGCGGTACCCTGCATTGGCGCATTGATCGCCGCACGTTCGGCGCCAGCGCGGCGCGCGCCATTGCTGGATTTAATGTCCGGCAGATAGAGACGACGACCGTCCAGCGTTTCAACATACCCCTGCTCTTTGGCCTGGGTGCGAGTACGCTCCATATACTCCAGAACGCCCGGATAGCGCTCAAAGTAGAGATCCATATACTTTTGCGCTTCTTTGCGTGGGATATTGAGCTGTCGCGCAAGACCGAATGCGCTCATGCCGTAAATCAGACCAAAGTTGATCGCCTTCGCGCTACGGCGCTGCTCGCTGCTAACGCTCTCCAGCGGCAAACCAAAGACCTCAGCCGCCGTCGCGCGGTGGATATCTTTGCCTTCCGCAAATGCGGTCAGCAGGCCCTTATCGCGGGAGAGATGCGCCATGATGCGCAGTTCAATTTGCGAGTAGTCGGCCGAGACAATGAGATAATCTTCCGGTGCAATAAACGCCTGGCGGATACGTCGCCCTTCTTCGTTGCGTACCGGAATATTCTGCAGGTTCGGGTCGGTAGACGACAAACGCCCCGTAGCGGTCACCGCCTGGTGATAGGAAGTATGAACCCGCCCCGTTTTCGGGCTGATCATCAGCGGCAGCTTATCGGTATAGGTGGATTTAAGTTTTGCCAGTCCACGATATTCGAGGATAACTTTCGGCAGCGGATAGTCCAGCGCCAGCTCTTCCAGCACCTCTTCCGAGGTAGAAGGCGCACCGCCAGGGGTTTTCTTCAGCGGCTTAATGCCTTGTTTTTCAAACAAGATCGTTTGCAGCTGCTTCGGCGACGAGAGGTTAAACTCTTCACCCGCAATATCGTACGCCTTCTTCTCCAGTTCAATCAGGCGCTTGGCTATCTCCTGAGAATGCGCATGCAGCACGGCCGGATCAATCTTCACGCCGTTACGCTCCACGCGGGATAGCACCGGCACCAGCGGCATTTCAATATTTTTAAAGACGTTCAGCGGACCTTCATTTTGCTGAAGTTCAGGCCACATTTTGAGGTGCAGCTGCAGGGTGACATCCGCATCTTCCGCCGCGTAGCGGCCTGCTTCTTCCAGCGCAATTTGGTTAAATGTGAGCTGGTTTTTACCTTTCCCCGCGATTTCTTCGAAGGTAATGGTTTTGTGCTTCAGCCAGCGATCGGAGAGACTATCCATATCATGACGGCCCGCCACGCTGTCGAGAATGTAGGACTCCAGCATGGTATCGAAGGCAATACCGCGCAGTTCAATGCCGTAGTTAGCCAGGATCCCGCGGTCATATTTGAGGTTTTGTCCAACCTTCAGAACCTTGCCATCTTCCAGTAACGGTTTCAGCAATTCCAGGACGCGGTCGCGAGGGATTTGATCCGGCGCGTCCAGATAATCATGGGCGACCGGTACATAGGCCGCCACGCCAGGTTCAATGGCGAAGGAGAGGCCCACCATATTGGCGGATACGTTATCCAGGCTGTCGGTTTCGGTATCAAAGGCAAAAAGCGGCGCTTTCTTCAGGTTTTCAATCCAGGTGAGCAATGTTTGTTCATCCAGAATGGTGACGTAGTTTTCAGCGGAGAGCACTGTCGCGGTTTCTTCTTCTGCCTCGGCCACTTCGGCAGCCGCTGCCAGCGGCCTGGCCGCAGACTTAGCGCCTTTTGCCTGCATCCACTTACCGGACTCTACATCAGTGATCCAGCGTTTAAATTCATATTTTTTAAACAGCGTCAGCAGTTCATCCGCAACAGGTTGTTCAACCAGCAGATCTTCACAGCCCAAATCCAGTTCAACGTCCGTTTTGATCGTCGCCAGCTGATAAGAGAGGTAAGCCACCTCTTTATTCTGTTCCAGCTTTGCCGCCATCGTTTTCGCGCCGCGGAAAGTCAATCCGGCGATTTTTTCAGGCTCAGCATATAACGTATCAAGACCACCCAGTCCCTGCAGAAGCGCCTGCGCGGTTTTCTCCCCCACCCCAGGCACGCCCGGAATGTTATCCGAGGAGTCACCCATCAGGGCCAGAAAATCGATGATCAGTTCCGGTGGAACGCCGTATTTTGTCACGACTTCGTCGGGGCCAAGGATGGTGTTAGTCATGGTATTAATGAGCGTAATACCCGGCGTAACCAGCTGAGCCATATCTTTATCACCGGTGCTGATCAGCACCGGACGCCCTACTTTTTCAGCTTCACGGGCCAGGGTACCGATGACATCGTCTGCTTCCACGCCAGGAACGGCCATTAGCGGAAGGCCCATCGCTTTCACCATGGCATGCAGCGGCTCGATCTGCGCACGGAGATCGTCCGGCATCGGTGGACGATGAGATTTATAGTGCTCAAACAGTTCATCCCGGAAAGTCTTTCCCTTGGCATCAAACACAACGACAGCATGGGTCGGTTGATACTGCAGGATCAGGCTTCGCAGCATATTCAGCACGCCATACATGGCGCCTGTCGGTTCGCCTGCGCTGTTCGTCAGCGGGGGGAACGCGTGGTATGCCCGATAAAGGTAAGAAGAGCCGTCAACGAGGATGAGAGGGTTTTCTGGGATCTGAACCATATTTTCCGTGCCTGTTTATCAGATTATCGGTAAAGGATGCCACAGACGGACATTAAATCCTGAATTTTTCCCACATTTCGTCGAAAAGATTCAGCGATCCCCAGGATCGCGTTGCGGCCTAACCTGTGGATAACTTTGTGAATAGTTTTATAACGTTGATCGACCAATGATTAATAAAATAATATAACGGAAAAATATTCCATATTTATCATGCAATTATAGGTTCACAACCTGCTTTATTATCATCATGGCGACTCGATGTTCCATGTGGATATAAGATCCAGAAATTTTTCTGTTCTGGTAAGACCCGTTATTTACTCTATTTTCTGATAAAATCAGCCCCTTGCGCTGTTTATAGGCGTTCTTTATCAGCCTAACTTTCTGAATAATTTAACTATGCCGAGATTACTCGCCGCGATAACGCTCCCGCTGAGTATCGCCCTGACTATCATAGTCACCGTCATCTGCTCCGTGCCAATCATCATCGCCGGGCTGATTAAACTTCTTGTGCCCGTTCCTGCGGTCTGGCGCTCGATATCCGTTTTTTGCAATTTCATGATGTACTGCTGGTGTGAAGGACTGGCGTGGCTGCTGCGCCTTAATCCCTGTCTTAAATGGGATGTACAGGGCCTTGATGGTCTGAGTAAAAAGAACTGGTATCTGCTTATCAGCAACCATCACAGCTGGGCCGATATCGTGGTACTTTGCGTCCTGTTCCGCAAACATATTCCGATGAATAAATATTTCCTCAAGCAACAGCTCGCCTGGGTTCCGTTTATTGGGCTGGCCTGCTGGGCGCTGGATATGCCTTTTATGCGCCGTTATTCCCGAGGCTATTTACTCCGCCATCCCGAGCGCCGTGGCAGAGATGTTGAAACTACTCGCCGCTCCTGCGAGAAATTCCGCGCGCATCCCACCACTATCGTCAACTTTGTTGAAGGTTCACGTTTTACTGAAGAAAAGCGACAGCTAACCCGTTCGCCATACCACAATCTGTTAGCGCCAAAAGCGGCAGGTATCGCAATGGCATTAAGCGTGCTGGGCTCGCAGTTTGATAAGCTGTTGAACGTCACGGTGTGTTACCCGGAAAATAACCAAAGACCGTTTTACGATATGCTGAGCGGTCGATTAACACGCATTGTGGTGCGAATCCATCTTGAGCCCGTAGCGGAAGAGCTGCATGGCGACTATGTAAATGATAAAAACTTTAAGCGACGCTTTCAGCGTTGGCTAAATACGCTCTGGGAAGAGAAAGATCGGCAGCTAACGGAAATCATGCAGCAGGCAAAGAAGTGACTTGGGACGCAGAAAAGAAAAACGCCGGTCAGTGACCGGCGTTTATTTTTTATTTCTTATCAACCAGCTGCTTAACGGTATCAGCATACTGGGCAACAAATGCGTCCATGTTGCTGGTATCCATACCCTGCGGATTAAGCTGGTATTTACCATTAACGTACATAGCAGGCACGCCCTGCAGCTGGAAATCAGCAGCGGCTTTCTCTTGCTGAGCCACCAGAGATTTCACCACAAAGCTGTTCCAGGCCGCATCGTAATCTTCACCTTTGACGCCGGCATCAACGAAGACCTTACGAATATCGGCCACGGTCTGGACGGTCTGGTTTTTCTGTACCGCTTCAAACATTGGGACGGTGATCTTATCTTCCACGCCCAGCGCCATCGCCACAGCCCATGCCTGAGTCAGATCCTTGCCTAGTGGACCCAGGAACTCAACGTGGTATTTTGTCATTTTGACGCCTTCCGGCAGCTTTTTCTTCACGTTATCTGATACGTGAAGGACTTCTTCAAACTGATAGCAATGCGGGCAATAGAACGAGAAAAACTCGAGCACCTGAGGCTCACCAGCAACGGGTTTATCGAGGGTAATATACTGCTTACCGTCGGTGATCTGGGCAGCGGATGCACTAAAAGCCAGAATCATACCAGCCAGCGCCAGCCAAATTTTTTTCATGATTAACTCTCTCCTGGATATATCACATTAATACATTGGCGTTAACTGAAGAGGCGGTTCTTGCAGAACCTTTACCTGCTCAAGAAAAGTTGTTGTCTGCCCGCGCCAGTAATCTTCCCCGGTCAACCATGGGAAATTTTTAGGGAAAGCGGGATCTTCCCAGCGCCTTAACAACCACGCCAGATAATAAACTAACCGCATTGCACGTAAAGGCTCGATGAGAGCAATCTCATCCGTATTGAAAGGGCTAAACTCTTCATACGCTTCAATAATCATCTCAAGCTGCATACGCTGCTCGGGTTTATCACCGTTCAACAGCATCCACAGATCCTGGATAGCAGGGCCGTTACGTGAATCATCTAAATCAACAAACAAGGGGCCATCGCGCCAGAGGATGTTTCCCGCATGGCAATCACCGTGTAACCGTAAAATATTGGCGCGTCCGTGCCATTGCGCCATTACCGCGTCAATGAGTTTATCGGTAGCGCTGAGAAAGGCATCTTTCAGGCCAGCAGGAATCAGTGGGGAGAGCTCAAAGACCTGTCGGGGCTCCAGAAGATACTCATTGGTGCCTATCTCCGGACGAGCGACAAAGCGCTGTTTGCGTCCCGTTTGATGCATACGGCCAAGATAACGCCCAACCCACTCCATCTGATCGAGATTATCCGCCTCAAACTGACGTCCACCCAGGCTGGGGAAAACGGCGAAAAAGAATCCCTGATGTTGGTGAAGCGTGCTCTCGTTAAACAACAAAGGCGCCGCAACGGGCACGTCGTCCTCAACGAGCTGAAGCGAAAAGTGGTGTTCTTCGAGGATTTGTTCGGCAGACCAGCGCTCAGGACGATAGAACTTCACCACATAGCGGCGACGATCTTCGTCCTGAAACTGGTAAACTCGGTTCTCATAGCTATTAAGCGGAGTAAGACCGGAATCTACCCGCATACCCAGATCAAATAAACCATCAATGATGGTATCCGGGTGAAGCGTCTGAAAAGTGAAAGCCTTATCGTGCATCCTGACATCCGATAATCGTACGAATGATACAGGATATCATCTCATTGTCGATTCCGCGGCAGCGCTTACAACCTTTTACTCTTTAATCACGCCGCGGGCGCGTAGCAAGGCGGTTTTAAAATCTTCTTCATAATCTTTCTGGATACCTGGAATAACGGCCTCTTTTGCCGAGTCGCGCATTTTCAAATGGTAGATCAGAATATCGTCGGAAAGATCGCTCAATTCGCCAGCATAACCCGCTTCTTTCGCTAGTTTTTGCAAGAATTGCATCAAATTCAGTTCAGGTTCTTTCTGCCAGGCCGGCTGGAGGAGTTCAATCACTTCATTCAGGCGTTTACATTTCATAGCAATGCTCCTTAATCTTGATAGGAGTACGTTAGCAGGGACAAACCCACAATGAAAGAGGCGATATTGATATGCAGGGTGAGGTAATAACCGGCGTCGTGCTGGCGGGGGGAAGAGGCACGCGCATGGGAGGAATAGATAAAGGATTACAGCTGCTGAATGGTAAGGCCCTGTGGCGTCATGTCGCCGATACGCTGCAGCCTCAGGTCGCCAGGCTGGTGATTAGCGCTAACCGCAATCTTGATTGCTGGCGAAGCAGCGGCTACCCGATTATTACCGACTCTCTGAACGACTTTCCCGGGCCGTTGGCCGGCATGCTTTCCGTAATGCATCAGGTCGAGGGCGAATGGTTTCTGTTTTGTCCGTGCGATACGCCATTTATCCCATCATTTCTGGCGACTCGCTTAGTGCAGCACAAAACATCAGCCCTGGCCGTTTGGGTACACGATGGTGAACGAGACCATCCGGCCATTGCTCTGGTAAATCGCAAGGTGATCGGCGAACTGGAAACGTATCTGGCCGCAGGAGAGCGGCGAGTAATGGTATTTCTGCACAAAATTGGCGGTCATAGCGTCGATTTTAGCGATGTAAAATCAGCATTTATAAACGTTAATACTCTCGACGATTTGCAACATATGCAGGTGCCATCATGATCCCACTTTTAGCCATCGCCGCCTGGAGCGGCACAGGTAAAACAACCTTATTGAAGGCTCTGATTCCGGCACTGCGCGCAGAAGGTTTACGGCCAGGGCTAATTAAACATACCCATCACGATATGGACGTGGATAAGCCGGGTAAAGACAGTTATGAACTGCGTAAAGCCGGAGCGGCTCAGACCATTGTCGCCAGTTCGCAGCGTTGGGCATTAATGACGGAAACGCCAGATAAGCCTTCACTGGATCTGGCATGGCTGGTCAGCCGAATGGATGCCTCAACGTTGGATTTAGTCCTGGTTGAGGGTTTTAAACATGAACCCGTGCCCAAAATCCTGCTTTATCGGCACAACAGCGGGCATAGTACAGAAGAATTAGTGTTTGACGATAATGTGATTGCTATCGCCAGCGATAGGCCGGTCGAGACGTCGCTTCCACTGTTAGATTTAAACGATGTTCCGCAGATAGCCGCTTTTATTATGCAGTGGTTAAAAGGGGTTTAGCCAGGAGCAGGTAAATTTTCAGGTACATAGCCATGATCTATCGACCTGAAGGTTTCTGTTGGTATTTTCAGACGACAAAAACGCAAAAAGCCCATCCGTCAGGATGGGCTCTTCACTTGTTTGATGCCTGGCAGTTCCCTACTCTCACATGGGGAGACCCCACACTACCATCGGCGCTACGGCGTTTCACTTCTGAGTTCGG
>NZ_JBLURD010000016.1:0-103816 GCF_051209435.1 Klebsiella sp. HN106
TACCAGCGTACGGCCCACAGAATGATGTCACGCTGAAAATGCCGGCCTTTGAATGGGTTCATGTGCAGCTCCATCAGCAAAAGGGGATGATAAGTTTATCACCACCGACTATTTGCAACAGTGCCATCGATCTTGAGCGCGACATCCTGGCGCATATGGATTTTCGTCCGGCGATCGCCGCGGATCTTCAGGTTATGGACAGTCGCTTGTTCACCCCGCAGCCCTGCGGCCTCGCGGAACATCTGTCCCGGAATTCATCCTCTGACTCACAAGGAAATTAGCTATGAAACTTGCCAGTAAAACCGCCATTGTTACCGGCGCCGCGCGCGGTATCGGCTTTGGCATTGCTCAGGTGCTTGCGCGGGAAGGCGCGCGAGTGATCATCGCCGATCGCGACGCGCACGGCGAAGCCGCCGCCGCGTCCCTGCGCGAATCGGGCGCACAGGCGCTGTTTATCAGCTGCAATATCGGTGAAAAAGCGCAGGTCGAAGCGCTGTTTTCCCAGGCCGAAGAGGCGTTTGGCCCGGTGGATATTGTGGTGAATAACGCCGGAATCAACCGCGACGCCATGCTGCACAAACTCTCCGAAGCGGACTGGGACACGGTGATCGATATCAATCTGAAGGGCACTTTTCTCTGTATGCAGCAGGCCGCCGTCCGCATGCGCGAGCGCGGCGCGGGCCGCATTATCAATATCGCTTCCGCCAGCTGGCTTGGCAACGTCGGACAAACCAACTATTCGGCGTCAAAAGCCGGCGTGGTGGGAATGACCAAAACCGCCTGCCGCGAACTGGCGAAAAAAGGCGTCACGGTTAACGCCATCTGCCCGGGCTTTATCGATACCGATATGACGCGCGGCGTCCCGGAAAACGTCTGGCAAATCATGATCAACAAAATCCCTGCGGGCTACGCCGGGGAGGCGAAAGACGTTGGCGAGTGCGTGGCGTTTCTGGCGTCTGACGGCGCGCGCTATATCAACGGTGAAGTGATTAACGTCGGCGGCGGCATGGTGCTGTAAGGAGAAAAACGATGACACAGGCTAATGATATTGTGGTTGTCAGCGGCGTCCGTACCGCTATTGGCACGTTTAACGGCAGTCTTAAGCATACCCACCAGCATGACCTCGGAGCAGCGGTCATTCGCGAAGCGATCGCCCGCGCCGGACTTGCGCCGCAGGATATCGACGAAACGATCGTCGGCAACGTCGGGCAAATCGCCGAAAGCGGTTTTATCGCCCGCATCTGCCAGCTGCGGGCGGGGATCCCGCAGGAGAGCACCGCGTATTCGGTTAACCGCCAGTGCGGCTCCGGACTTCAGGCCCTGGCGGACGGCATGATGCAGCTGCAAAGCGGCCAGGCCGAGGTGGTCGTCGCCTGCGGAACAGAAAATATGACCCAGCTGCCCTACTACCTGCGCAAAGCGCGCGATGGCTATCGCATGGGCCACGGCGAGCTGGAAGATGGACTGATCTCCATCCTCACCTGGCCGGAAGGGCCTTATCACAACGGCATCACGGCGGAAAACGTTGCGCAACGCTTCGGTATTACCCGTGAAGCGATGGACGATTTCGCCTGGTCGAGCCAGCAGAAGGCGCTGAAGGCGATCGCTGAGGATCGCTTCCGTGAGCAGATTCTGGCCCTTGAGGTGCCGGACGGCAAAAAAGCGACCCGCCTGTTCGCGACCGATGAACACCCGCGCGACACCCCACGCGAAAAGCTCGCCGCGCTGCGTCCGGCATTTAAAGCCGACGGCGTGGTGACGGCAGCCAACTCCTCCGGCATTAACGACGGCGCGGCCGCGCTGGTGATGATGACCCGCCAGCAGGCGGAACAGCGCGGCTTAACTCCGCGCATGCGCATTCGCGGCTGGGCGGTCGCCGGCTGCGGCGCGGAGATTATGGGGTTTGGCCCCTCTCCCGCCACCCGACGCCTGATGGACCGTCTCAATATGGATGTTCACGCCATCGATTTAATTGAACTCAATGAGGCCTTCGCCGCCCAGGCGCTGGCGGTGATGAACGATCTGCGTCTCGATCCAGCCCGCGTTAACGTCAACGGCGGCGCGATCGCCCTCGGCCACCCGGTGGGCGCCAGCGGTGCGATCCTGCCGGTCAAACTGATGTATGAAATGGCGCGCAGCGGCGCGCGCACCGGTCTGGTCACCATGTGCATCGGCGGCGGCCAGGGGATTTCTATGCTGTTCGAGCGCGAAGGCGCTTAGGAAAAGACGGCCCGAAGTGGGGCTTCGGGCCGGGCGTCGTTCGGGTCAGCACCCGGCGACAACCTGTGAGCTGACGAACGGGATCGTCTCGATCCCGGCAAGGCTTCTGACCACGAATACGGGGAAATAATAACCATGTCCGCAATAAATGAAAAGGCGGTAAACGGGACGCCGCTACAGCGCACCCATAAAAAGATCTACCGCCATTTGATGCCGCTGCTTATCGTGGCGTACATCATCAGCTTTATTGATCGCACCAATATTGGCATGGCGAAAGCGACCATGTCGGTGGATATCGGCCTTTCCGCAACCGCATTCGGCCTCGGGGCCGGGTTGTTTTTTCTCACCTACGCGGTGCTGGAGATCCCCAGCAACCTGTTTTTAACCCGGATTGGCGCGCGGCGCTGGATCGCCCGCATCATGATCACCTGGGGGATCATCTCCTGCGGTATGGCGTTTGTCACCGGGCCTACGTCCTTTTACGTGATGCGCCTTTTGCTCGGCGCTGCCGAAGCGGGGCTCTATCCGGGCATTATTTACTACCTGACCCTCTGGTTTGGCCGCGAAGAGCGCGCTAAAGCCACCGGTCTGTTCCTGCTGGGGGTCTGCCTGGCCAACATTATCGGCGCGCCGCTGGGCGGTTTGTTATTAAGCCTTGATGGAATGTCCGGCTGGCACGGCTGGCAGTGGATGTTCTTTATCGAAGGGCTGCCCGCGATAGCGCTGGCTTTCGTCGTCTGGCGCAGACTGCCGGATAAACCGGCCGACGCCCGCTGGCTGGACAGCGACGACGTGCAGGCTATCAACGCGGTACTGGAGAAAGAAGCCGAGGAGACGCGCCATACGCCAAGCCGATTTTCCCTGAAAACCGCGCTCACCACCCGGGTGTTTTTGTTACTGGTGCTGATTTACTTTACCCATCAGTTTTCGGTTTACGGCCTGAGTTATTTCCTGCCGGGGATCATCGGTAGCTGGGGCCTGCTTACTCCGCTGCAGATCGGTCTGCTGACCGCCATCCCGTGGATCGCAGCCGCCGCTGGCGGGATCCTGCTGCCGCGTTTCGCCCGGACGGAACAGCGTTCGCGCAGCATGCTGATGGCCGGATATCTGGTCATGGCGACCGGCATGGCGATTGGCGCGATTGCCGGCCACGGCGTGGCGCTGCTTGGCTTCTCGCTGGCCGCCTTCATGTTCTTCGCCATGCAATCCATCATTTTTAACTGGCTCCCCTCGATCATGAGCGGGCATATGCTGGCGGGCAGCTTCGGCCTGCTTAACTGCCTCGGGCTGTGTGGGGGCTTTCTCGGGCCGTTTATTCTCGGCGCGTTTGAGGATCGCACCGGCGCGGCAACGTCCGGCTTATGGTTCGCCGTCGCGCTACTGATCATCGGCGCGCTGGTGTCTCTGTTCATCAAAAGTTCGTCATCTCCTGGCAGAGCATCGGCAAAACAAGCCGGCGGCGAAAAAGCGTAATCAGGAGGTCCTTATGCGCATCGAAGTCTTACTGGATTTAAAAACTCGACTCGGCGAAAGCCCGGTCTGGGATGTCGAACAGCAGCGTCTTTGGTGGGTGGACAGCCTCGACGGGCGCCTGTTCGCCTGTAACGCGCAGGGCGACGCGATTAAGAGCTGGGACGTGCGGCAGAAAATTGGCTCGTTCGCCCTGCGCCAGAACGGCGAAGGCGCGGTGGTGGCGCTACAGAATGGCGTGCATCTGCTCGACTTCGCCAGCGGCGAGCTGACGCTGCTGCACCATCCGGAAGCGGACCGGCCCTTTAACCGGCTCAACGACGGCAAAGTCGATCGTCAGGGACGTTTTCTGTTCGGTTCGATGGATATGCGTGAAGAGGAGCCGAGCGGCGCGTTATATCGCCTGGACGCCGATCTGTCACTACACGTGCTGAAGAAAAATATCATCGTCTCTAACGCCCCCTGCTGGAGCCCCTCCGGCGAGACGTTCTATTTTGCCGATACCTGGACGGGCGAAATCTGCGCCTGGGACTACAACACCGCGACCGGCGATCTCTCCGGAGAACGAGTCTTTTGCCGTGTCGATAGCAGCGAAGGCGGCGCGGCGGATGGCGCCACCGTGGACAGCGAAGGCTATCTGTGGAACGCGCTGGTCTACGCGGGCAAGCTGGTGCGCTACACGCCGGAGGGCAAGATCGATCGCATCATTGAGATGCCGGTGAAAAAAGTGACCAGCGTTATGTTCGGCGGCGAAAACCTCGACGTGCTGTACGTCACCTCAATGGCGCAGCCGCCCCTCCCGCGCTTCCCGGAAGATAATCAGCTGCGCGGCAGCCTGTTCGCCCTGTACGACCTGGGCGTGACCGGCGTAGCGGAACGGCGTTTTGCCGGCTAAGCGAACCTCCGGCTCGCCGCGATAACAATAATACCCGGCGAACTGACTCTGACCCTGACACCAGGCGGCGCGCATCATGCTGTCGCGACGCCGCGGAGTAAACACGACTATGACAACAATCAATCACACACCTGCCGGCGAACAAGGTGGAAAAAAGCGGCTGATACATCGTTTCTCCTGGGTTTCGCTGCTGGTTTGCTGGCTAATCTGGGTGCTTAACGCCTACGATCGCGAGATGATCCTGCGCCTTGGCCCGGTCATCTCTAAAGAGTTTTCGCTCTCGCCGGAACAGTGGGGCAACGTCGTCGCCCTGATTATGGTTGCCCTCGCGGTGCTGGATATCCCCGGCTCCATCTGGAGCGATCGCTACGGTTCAGGCTGGAAACGAGCGCGCTTTCAGGTACCGCTGGTGCTGGGCTATACCGCCCTCTCTTTTCTTTCCGGTATTAAAGCGATCAGCCACGGGCTGACGGCCTTTGTGCTGCTGCGCGTTGGCGTCAACCTCGGGGCCGGCTGGGGCGAGCCCGTCGGCGTCAGCAACACCGCAGAGTGGTGGCCGAAAGAGAAACGCGGCTTCGCGCTGGGGGTGCATCATACCGGCTATCCGATTGGCGCGCTGCTGAGCGGCGTGGTGGCAAGTCTGGTGCTTTCCGCATTTGGCGAAGGCAGCTGGCGCTACTGCTTCCTGCTGGCGCTGATCGTCGCCATCCCGCTGATGATTTTCTGGGCGAAATATTCCACCGCCGATCGCATCAACACGCTTTATCTGCATATCGATAGCCAGGGGATGACGCGCCCGGCGACCCAGGAAAGCAGCCATGTTGCCAAAGGCGAAGGGATGAAGACCTTTTTACGCACCCTGCGCAACCGCAATATTTCGCTAACGGCGGGCAATACCCTGCTGACGCAAATTGTCTATATGGGCATTAACGTTGTGCTGCCGCCGTATCTTTATCACGTCTCCGGCCTGTCGCTGGCAGCATCCGCCGGGCTAAGTATTATCTTCACGCTTACCGGTACCGTGGGCCAGATAATTTGGCCCTGGCTGTCCGATAGCTTTGGCCGTAAACGTACTCTGATCGTCTGCGGTCTGTGGATGAGTATCGGCATTGCGCTGTTCTATTTCGCCACCAATATGCCGCGTCTTATCGCCATTCAGCTATTTTTTGGCCTGGTGGCCAACGCCGTGTGGCCTATCTACTACGCAATGGCTTCGGACTCCGCCGAAGAACGCGCCACCTCTACCGCCAACGGCATTATCACCACGGCGATGTTTATCGGCGGCGGCATTTCGCCATTGCTTATGGGCTGGCTCATCCAGTTCGGTGGGGGATGGGAAAATCCGGCGGGTTATATCTACGCCTTCTTTACCATGGCGGGATGCGCGCTGCTGGGGATGTTATTGCAGCTCATGACCACCGATAAAACGCCGCGCAAAGCGCATTAACGCAGGAGAACGCATGAAGATTGTTATCGCGCTGGATTCGTTTAAGGGTAGCTGTAGCGCGCAGGCCGCTTGCGCAGCGGTAGCACAGGGGTTGCGCCGGGTTGACGAGGGGCTGGAGCTGGTCGAAATGCCCGTGTCGGACGGCGGAGAGGGGCTGCTCTCGGCCCTTGCGGAAAGTCCGCAGCTGAAGGGCGCAAGGTGGCAGCAGCAGCATTGCACCTCGCCTTACGGTCTCTCCGTAGAGGCCGCGTTTCTGATCCTGCCCGGCGAACGGGCCATTATCGAGATGGCGCAAAGCTGTGGGCTGGAGCTCACGCCGAAAGCGCAGCGGGATGTGCGTCTGGCCAGCAGCTTTGGGCTGGGCGAGCAGGTAAAAGCGGCGCTGGATGCCGGTTGTCGGCGTTTGATTATCGGGCTGGGCGGCAGCGCGACCAACGATGGCGGTATCGGTTTTGCCCAGGCGCTTGGCGCCCGCTTCTGGCGCGAGGACGGCACGCTGCTGCCGGTTCCCGCAGCGGGTCAGGATCTTGCGCATATTCAGCGCATCGATTTAAGCGCCATGGATCCACGCTTACGACAGGCCGAAATACAGGCCTCCTGCGACGTCACGAATCCTCTGCTTGGGGAAAATGGCGCCACCTGGGTGTATGGCGCGCAGAAAGGCGCGGACGAGGCCGCGCTCAGGGAACTGGAGGCGGGTATGGCGCACTACAGTCGGCAGCTTACGCAAACGCTCGGCTACGACGTCAGCGAACGGCCCGGCGCCGGGGCCGCGGGCGGTATGGGGGCCGCGCTGATCGCTTATGCGGGCGCCACGCTGCGCCCGGGCATTGACCTGGTGCTGGAACTGCTTAACGCCGACCGCCATCTTAGCGATGCCTCGCTGACCATCGTCGGGGAAGGCTGGCTCGATCGTCAGAGCGCCTTTGGTAAAGCCCCGGTGGGCGTGGCGGGCAAAGCGGCGCGCCACGGCGTACCGGTTGTGGCCCTTTGCGGCGGACGCGATGAGAGCAGTCGGCAATTGTATCAACACCATATTGACGCGATGTGGTCTATTTGCCAGCGCCCTATGCCGCTGGCGGAGTCGATGAACACATGCGAACAGCTCCTCGCCGACGCAGCGGAGAATGTTCTACGAACCTTTCTGAGCGGGCGGCGCGGAGAGGCACATAAGCGGATAACTGTATGATTATTACGACGGCGCTGGCTAATGAAATTGTCGCCCGGGCAATGGCGATAATTCATCATAACGTGAACGTGATTGACCATCATGGACAGATCATTGCCTCAGGTGAACGGCATCGTATCGGCGAGCAGCATGAGATCGCCCGTGAGGTGATACGCACCGGTAAACGCATTTGTATTAACAACACCGCGGAAGCCGCGCGTTTCCAGAATGTGCATCCCGGTATTAATCATCCCATTATCTATGACGATCGCGTGGTGATGGTGGTGGGCATCAGCGGCGATCCCGCAGCGATCAGCCGCTATGCTGAACTGGCGGTACTCACCGCCGAGCTGCTGGTCCGCCAGGCCATAGAGATGCGGGAAACCAACTGGCGACAGCGTCTGCGCGATACCCTGTTTGGTCAATATCTTGATCAAGGCGCTTCGCCCGCCGGACAGGAAGCGCTTCATCGCCTGATGGAGCTTGGCTTCGCTTTTGATGCGCCGCTGGTGCCGGTCGTGGTGACCGTGCAGGTTGAACAGCATCAGCTAAGCGAAATACTGAGTACGCTGCTGCGAGAATTCTCGCAGTTGGCCGGGGTAAGAGACGTCATTTTGCTGGGCAGCAATGAGATCCTGATCCTCAATACGCTGAGCGAATCCCAGGAAACGCTGCTGCGGGGCATCGAGTTTGTCCTCAGCAATCAGATCAGCCATTACCATATCGGCATTGGCGTGCAGGCGGACAGCGCTCCGGATATTCGCGAGGCCATCCGATTCGCCCGTTCGGTGATTGAGGTCGGGAGCAAAGTACAGCCGCAGCGGCAGATCTACTACTTTCGCGAAATGGCGATGCTCTGCCTGTTCCGGGTGCTGGAAGACAGCTATATGGTCAATTTTTTTATCAATAACGTACGCCAGCTGCTTGAGCATGATTCCGGCGAAGTGCTGCTGGATACCCTCAGCAGCTTTATTGCCAATAACGCCGAGCCGGGAAAAACGTCGCTGCTGTTGGGGATTCATCGCAATACGCTCACCTACCGGCTGCAGCAGATTAAAAAGCATATTCAGCTCGATCCGATGGTTTTCACCGACCTGACGCAGCTGGCGGTGTCGGTACACTGCTATCGTCGGCAGAACCCGCGCCAGAGCGAATGGATTGATACCTTAAGCTAACGTGCGCCGGGCGAGCAGGCCGGTACGCGCCCTCGCCCGCCCTTCACAGCAAACACCGTGCCGGTCGCGTTCTGCTGGCCAGCAGAGGAGAGCGCTGACGTCAAAGACGCTCAGCGCCGCACGCCATCGCCACCTCGCACCGCGTATCACTCTGAGATCGACGTTTATCAAAATAATAGCGCGCCCGGCGATTTTATCCCGACAGGCGCCTTCGTTGCCGAGGGCTGGCTTTTCGCCTCATCCCTTCAGCGAAGCTTGCTCGCTTCAGTCGCCATTTTTGTACACAAATTAATCAAATGGCACCTTTCTTGCCTTTTATCTACGTTCCCCGACCGCAGCATTCGTCGGCCAATGTAGATAAAAAGGACAGGAAAATGGCGCAAATGAATGAAAACATCGCGACCGCACCGGTCTCTCCCCTACGCGATTTTTTCGCGAAACCACGTATCATCGCCAGGCCCGGTTTTAACCGCTGGCTGGTGCCACCGGCCGCACTGGCCGTTCATCTCTGCATAGGTATGGCCTATGGGTTTTCCGTTTACTGGCTGCCTATGTCGCAGCTCATAGGAGGAAGCGAGTCCCTTCAATGCCCCGTCAATATGTCGTTCTGGCAGCAGCTGTTTACCCGCGATTGCGACTGGAAAATCTCCATGCTCGGCTGGACCTACACGCTGTTTTTTGTTTTTCTCGGCTGTTCGGCGGCGCTGTGGGGCAGCTGGCTTGAGAAGGTTGGACCGCGGCTGGTGAGCTTTATTGCCACCTTATGCTGGTGCGGCGGCCTGCTGCTATCCAGCGTCGCCATCTATTTCCATCAGCTATGGTTGCTGTGGCTGGGGGCCGGGGTCATCGGCGGAATCGGTCTCGGACTGGGCTATATTTCACCGGTTTCGACGCTGTTGCGCTGGTTCCCTGACAAGCGCGGAATGGCGGCCGGGATGGCGATCATGGGTTTTGGCGGGGGAGCGCTGGTGGGGGCGCCGCTGGCAAATGGTCTGATGAATTACTTCGCCGGTCCGACCGGCAACGGGGTATGGCAAAGCATTCTGGCGCTGGCGGCGATTTATGCGCTATTTATGCTTGCCGGTACCTTTGGCTATCGCCTGCCGCCCATGGGCTGGCACCCTTCGGGCGAGAAGGCGCAAAAAACGATCCGCAATAATCCCACGATCCAGGTGCACGTCCGCGTCGCCTGCCGTACCCCACAGTTCTGGCTGCTGTGGATGGTGCTATGGCTCAACGTCACCGCGGGGATCGGTATTCTCGGTATGGCTTCGCCGATGCTGCAGGAGATCTTTGCCGGCAAACTGCTGTCGCTCGATCTCAGCTGGCATGAGCTGAACGGCGAGCAGCTGAAACGCATTGCTACCATGGCCGCAGGATTTACCGGCCTGCTCAGCCTGTTTAACATCCTGGGACGGTTTTTCTGGGCATCGGTATCCGATCTGTGCGGGCGAAAAATGACCTTTGCGATCATTTTCTGCCTGGGCGCCGTGCTGTACGGGACGTTGCCGCTGGTGAATCACGGCGGCTATATCGCGCTTTATGTCTGCGCGATGTGCATTATCATTTCGATGTACGGCGGAGGTTTTGCCAGTATTCCCGCCTATCTGGCTGATGTCTTTGGCTCACAAATGGTGGGCGCGATTCATGGACGCTTGTTAACCGCCTGGTCGGCGGCCGGGATCAGCGGCCCGGTTCTGGTGAACTATCTGCGCGAGTATCAGTTGACGCACGGGGTCCCGCCCGAGCGCGTCTACGATATAACGCTGATGGTCCTGACCGGCCTGCTGGTGTTGGGTTTTATCTGTAATCAGCTGGTGCGTCCGCTGACGGAAGAGCATGCGATGACCGCGGAACAGCAGCAGCAGGCGAAAGGTCTGTATACCATCAATAAGGATGCTCAGCTCACGTGGGAGGCCCGCCCGTCCACGCTGCTGTTAACCGTAAGCTGGTTAGCGGTGAGCGTGCCGCTTTTATGGGGCGTCGGCACCACCCTCCAGCAGGCCGTGAAGTTCTTTATGTAAAGTCTTGCCGCCGATGCCGGGCGGCATCGGCCAGACGAGAGAAAGCGCACTTTGCCGCACGTAACATAGTCAGCATCCATCGATAAAGTTATTCTAACGACTCAGGTGAATAGACTAACTGCCTATCAGGGAAGAAGACTGTCAGGCGAACTTTTACCGGTCGACTGCAGCCTTCAATGAATCTTCAGGAGAATCGATTGATGGTAAATATTTATATTGCGAGTCCTTTTTTCAGCGACGACCAGGTTGATCGCGTCCAGCGCGTCGAACAGGCGCTGACCGTCAATAAAACGGTAGATAAATTTTTCTCACCGCGCCTGGCCGATGCGGAGAATCTGGAATACGGCACTTTACCCTGGCGCGATTTCATCTTTAAGAACGATATCAAGCATCTCGACGAAGCCACGGTGGTGGTTGCCGTTGTTGATTTCTTTGACGATCACGTCAATAGCGGTACGGCGTACGAAATCGGCTATGCCCACGCGTTTAAAAAGCCGTTGATTATCGTTCAGGAAAAAGGGAATAAGCTAAACCTGATGATTTCAGAAAGTCTGACTTACTATACCCAAAGCGCTGAAGAGCTGGCGACTTACGACTTTACTCAACTGAAAAAGAATATCTTTACCGGCGACGTTTTCTGATACCACGCGGTCGTCTGAGCGACCGCTTTTTTCCCTCGCCTGGGGAGTGTTCATAGGCTTACCGGCGGTGCGACTCAATATGCGCAACGATCCGCTCTACCGCCTCTTCGGCGCTCAGTACTGAGGTATCCAGCACCAGGCTGGCAGAATGCCAGGGTTCGTAATCACGGGTGATGACCTTTTGCCAGTCCGGCAGGATATGGCCGCGAATGTCCGCTGCGCGGTTTTCCACGCGATACCGATGCTGCGTTTGGTCGGAGCAGGTCACTTCTATCTCCAGATAAGGCGCGGCATTCTCGGTCGCGACCTCTCTCCAGGCCTGGCGGGTAATGGCGATGGGATTCACCGCATCGGCAATCACCACGTTGCCCAGCCTGAGGTTATCCGCAGCAATGGCGTACGCCGCCAGATATCCGGCCGGTCCTATATCGTGCCGGGTGACGGTTTCGGCGCGGATCAGCGCCTGTTCAATCGAATCGATTCGTAACCAGACGGCCCCCAGCCTGGCGGCCAGCAGGCGAGCAATGGTTGATTTCCCGGTACCGGGCAGGCCGCCAAAGATCAGTAACATAGATATCCCGTTATTCAAGAGCCTTTAATGGATGACAATTTCCGCACGTTGATGACAATAGAGCGCCGATTGCCTCACGTCCAGCGCTGATGCGCGCACGTGGTATAAGGCCCAAAAACCACACAAAAAACAGGATTATTTTATCTCCGTTTAGGGTCGGTTGAGTTGGTTTACAGATACTAAGATGCAGGATGGCAGATCCCCGGAGCCCGCATGAATACCCCGCCACGGCGTTTAATCCAGTACGGCAGCGTCATGTTGTTTCCGCTGGCGATGATTATTTATGATTTTTCGGCTTACCTGACCACGGATCTTATTCAGCCAGGCATCATTCATATCATCAACGAGCTTCAGGCTGATGTCACCCTTGCTCCGGCATCGGTCAGCCTGTATATGGCTGGAGGCCTGGCGCTGCAGTGGCTGCTGGGCCCTCTGTCAGATCGTATCGGCCGCCGCCCCGTTCTGCTCACCGGCGCCCTGGTTTTTGCTCTCTCCTGCCTGAGCATGCTGTTTGTCGCTTCGATCGCGCAATACTTCGTCGCCCGCTTTATCCAGGGAACCAGCATCTGTTTTATCTCGACCGTGGGCTATGTGTCGATTCAGGAAGCGTTTGGGGAAACCGATTCAATCAGAATCATGGCTGCGCTGACCTCTATCGTCCTGCTTGCGCCGGTTATCGGACCGCTGGCCGGCGCGGCGCTAATGACGGTGATGCACTGGAAACTGCTGTTTGCCATTATTGGCGCGCTGGGCCTGGTGGCCTGGGCCCTGCTGCTTTTTAAGATGCCGGAAACCGTTATCTCTCAGGGGCGGGGATTTAAACCGGGGGAAGTGCTGGCTGATTTCATCGCGGCGTTTCGTCATCCCGTGGTGCTGACAGGTTCGCTGGCGGTGGCCTTTGGCAACGTGCCGATGATCACCTGGGTGGCGCTCTCTCCGGTGATTCTGATTGAGCACGGCGGCATGTCTCCCGCGGCATATGCCTGGACTCAGGTGCCGGTGTTCAGTGGGCTGATTATCGCCAGCGCGATCGTGGCGAACGTGGTAAAAGACCCCACTTCGCCGCGCTTTATCTGGCGTACCGTTCCGATACAGCTGACCGGCCTGCTGATCCTGCTGGCCGGTAATCTTATGTGGCCGCATGTCTGGTTCTGGTCGGTGCTGGGTACCAGCATTTATGCGCTGGGGATTGGGCTACTTTACCCGGTGCTGTTCCGCTTCACGCTCTTTTCCCATCATCTGCCAAAAGGCACCGTGTCCGCCACGCTGAATATTCTGGCCCTGAGCGCGTTTGCCGCTTCCATTGAGGCAACCCGTTGGATCTACTTCCATGCCGGTGGCAGAATCGCCTTCCACTGCGCGGCGCTGATGGCCGGTCTCGCCGTGGTAATACTGGTTTCCCGGCTGCTGAAACTGCGTAAGCGGTATCAGGATAGTTCTGCGCCGCCGCAGACCGACGCTCAGAAACTGTAGTGCAAAACGAGGAGGTCGTATGCCTTCCTGCGAGAGCGGATGCCAGCGATTTGCCGCGCGCAGGCTCTAGGATCTCCTGGCATTCATCGACACAAAGTTCCCGTCTACGATCCTCTTATAGCGCAAGCCTATTTCATTCATTTCTAATAAATCGCGGCAAAGTAAAAAGCCATTCATTTTCGTGGATTTAAAACCAAATTTTTTTATAGTGTGATTCTTAATGGCATAAACAGCTTTTTGCGTGATATTCAAGGTTTCCGCGAGATCCTTCACACTGGCTCCTGCCGACAGTCCTTTAAATATCCTTTTAGACCGCTGCGAGCTTTTTCTATACACGCTTCTCTTTGCTGATTTTATTTTTTGCAAAAACTCTTTTTTCGATAGGAATGAAGGAATGATCATAGGGTCCTTATCATTGTTGCAATCTGATACTTTACAATGAGTAATAACAAACACCTGCAGATTATAAGCCGCAACAAGGCGTAATAATACTCGTCGTTTCCTGATGCAATGAATATATAAAATAACTTTTTGATCGTAGGTAGCAAAAGATCTCACCACCGCTCTCAGTCCCGATGCATTTATGTCATTGTATAACACGGCATGATTTTCTGCCGCCTCATTCAATAAATGCCTGGCCCCCTGCAAAAAATACACATCGTCGGTAATTATGTTGATGATGTTCAAAGCTATTAAACTCCGGTTTAATATTTATTAATAAACAATATAAATCACCGACCACCAGCCTGTTAATCACAGAAGTCAAAAACAAAGTAAAAAACCAATATAAACAATAGGCTGCATGAGAAACCAAATGGGTAATGCCCTGCAGGTTTAAGAGGTTAAGAAACTTAAATCATATAAAATGGCGGGGGGTACGTCGTTTAAATTTTCAATCGTTCAAGGCCGTGAGCAGACATCATAACCGAGTATGGTCATTTAGAATGGCACCCCGGTCGTCAACATAGTAGAACTGAATCTCGCTGGCGCTCGTCACCGGTATATTCCCCGAAAGAGCATAACGGCGCTGACTAAAAGGCGCGGTCATCATATCCATTTCCCGCTCAACATGCCGTTGCGTTTTTCCGTGACGAACAATAATGTCCGTAAACGATATATGCCAGGGCGTGGGATTGTCGCACTCCACGTACCAGCGCCCGCCTTCTTGTACTGCCCGGAATTTAAGACGTGCGGCCGCACTCTCGGGAGCGGGAGAGAGACCTTGCGGACGATAAAATATTTTTAACTGGGTGTTCATTGCCAGCTGCAGCCGGGATTGCTCCGGCATATTTTTACTGACGGGCGGAATTTCATAGAGGTTAATCCAGAACACGCTCTCGCGGTCTCGTGGCAAAGGGGTCTGGTTATAGACAATCCGCAGCCCCTGTATTCCTTCCGGCTGCAGGCGAAACACGGAAGGCAGCACAATAAAAGGCGCCCCCGTATAGGCCGGATTGCCGCTGCCGTCATCAACCCAGCTCTGCACAATGACCGGCCAGGAATTGGTATTAGCCAGCATCAGGCTGATTTCCCGGGTTCCTTCGGTATAGATGACTCGCGTGCCGCTCGCTATCAGTCCGGCATAAACACGTAATGGCGCGAGAAACATTATCAACAGCACCGTTATCCAGCCAACGCGGCGAACTTTGTTCACTGTATTTTCACCAGAACATAGGCTGTGGCATAAACTTTACCGGGGGTGACCGCCTGGCCGTCCAGTTTCTGCAGGGTGGCTAAAAATGTGCTGCTGTAGTGCGTATATCCCGCCATGGTGCTTCCAGCGTTATCGGCCGCCTCCAGTACCGGATACCATCCGGCATTTTCGCCACCGGGCGTGGTCAGGGATACCGTCCCCGGCTGGCCCACGAAGTTCATTCTTTTCCCCTGCGCATTCTGCAGGGTAATTCCCACGCCCTGGGCCATGTTTTCGCCAAAATAATCATCAGAGAGCAGATACGTCACGCCGCCGCTGCCGTTCACCAGCCCCAGCGTGCTGGCCGCGCTGTATGACCCCGGCGAAACCTGAATACCAATCGCCGTCTGGCCTGCAGCCGTACCCGACTCGGCTGAATCACTGCACTCTACCTGCACGGTGAAGCTGGCGCTGGCGCTCCCCCCCTGTTCGAGTTCAGCAATAGAAATTGTGCGAAATAAAACCTGCGGGGTGGCATTGCGCGCCACGCAGGTAGGCAGGGAATAGAGGGTGTTCGCCAGCCGCATGCCGTAGCCAAAACCGTTATCCGCTCCCCAGAAATCGTAGTTATAGGCGCTGTCCTCACCCGGGAAATCGCGTGCGAAACTGAAGCTGACGCTGCTGTCGCCGGACAGCTGGATGTAGGCGTTGGGCTGAGTCATGACGGAATTTTGACAGTAATAGTTACGCCCCGTCGCGGAAGCATAGCCAATACCAACCCCATCATCATTGTTGTTACCACAATAGGCCGATGCGGCGGAGGTTCCCGGCAGGCTGCTGATCCGGTACAGCTCGGCGACCAGAGGCGGGATATCCTGCAGACGGATCTGAATCTTCCCCGTTGAGCTTGTGGCGTATGATGTGATGGGAACCTTCTGCCAGTGGCGGGTCAGCGTGACGCCGGACATGGTCTGTCTGATTCCGACGTAGGCGAACCAGGTGGCATAGACGTCGCTCAGGCCGTCGACCGTGCCAATATCATAAAAACCGCCGACGCGATCGTCGCCATTCGTGGCGACCAGAAAATAGATATTGGGAAGATCCGCGGCATCACATTCCCAGAGTACCGAAGCGCCGTTAGCCCCGCCGTGAGTGTAATTCGTTGGCGGCACCACGATGCTGGCCAGCATGGTACCGACCGGCTGCAGATAAGTATCCGTCAGGTTAATTTTCCCGAACGGTATCTGCGCGACATAGGAGTCTTCGGTCTGGGTAACCAGGGTCAGGGAACAGCTGGCGCCGGCCCGGAGGCTGAAAAGCGTCAGGCAGGCAAACAGCAAGTTAAGCAGGAAAGTTCGTCTTTTCATCATCATTATCTTCATCGCTGCGCATCAGGCGTCTGTCGGCAGACTGCGCTGAGTTTTGTCAGGTGCCGGGTGGTTTCTTTGGGGTTTATGCGGTAGGCCAGACGGCAGCGATCCCGCTCGTCGTCACCCCAGCGAACGATCAGCTCTCCCTCAGCGTGCTCCGTACGTAAATAGAGCTGTCCGTTCTGTCCGGCCATACCGATAATCGTCCCGTCCGGTTCAGTGACATCCGCCCCGAGCGGGACCGGCTCTCCGTCTGGCAGACGAGCATTAATCAGCATGGCATGGCCCGTCCTGGTGCGGAATACCACCCTGACGGCAGCGCCGGCCACCGGCGCGACCCGCCGCTCGCTGTCAACCAGTTCTGCGTTGCCATCAATTCCCTGGGGATCGAGCGTTACCCTGCTGTAACGATAGGGTGTGACGGAGGGCACCAGGGCGTAACCCTGGCTGTCAATAATCGACTGGCCGGAGTTATATACGCTTGCCCCTGAAGCGCCTTTAGCCTCAACCAGCGCGAAGGTGTCGCTCAGATAAGGTCCGAACGTCACGCCGCCAGAATGAATGGCGAGCGCCCCCTGCGCATTACCCGACGCCTGCCAGTACCCCTCACCCCGGGAGGCATTGAGCCCCACGCTGACGTTGGGCAGCCGTTTTTGCAGGCCGCCGCTTATCGTTGTCTGATGATACTGCTGGTCGCGCATCACCCCCAGGTTATAACTCAGCGTCCGGGCATCATCGATCATGCCTGAGGTATTGCTCTGAAACTGGTCGCCGCCGCCGGAGGCGTGGGTCCAGGAGTTGCTGATAATCTGGGTGTTATTTTTATCGCTGAATCCCAGCGGAAAGGAGACGGATACTGCGGTCACGGTTTCCTTTCTGCCGGCCTCATAGCTCCCGCCTGCGTGCTGGCGGGAAAGGGAAATGTTGAAGCTCATACCGTTATGAAAACTGTTGCTGTAACCCGCCTGCAGCTGCGTATCCCGGCTCCGGCCGTCCCGGTAATTCTGCGTGGAGCCTGAGAGATAAATATTGCCGAAGGAACCAAACCCCTGGTTAAGGGAGATATCAAACCGGGATTGTTGCTGCCAGGAGGATGAGGTCCAGCGATCGTGGTCGCGCATGGCTTTTCTTACGCCCAGGACGTCACCAAGTTCGCGATAGCCTGAGGTCGAATAGCGGTAGCCCGCAAGCGTCACGGTGGTTGCTGTCGGCTGGAATGTTTTACTCCAGGAAATGTGGGCCATGTAGCCCTTCACGTCATCGCCCTCCGGCATCCCCGCACGGGAGGCGGTGATGTCCAGGCCCAGAGCGCCTACAGAAGAGGCGTAGACCCCACCGCCAATGACCGCCTGATAGTCATCCGCGATCCGCAGCCCCGTATTGAGCGTCAGGGCATTGCTCAGCCCGTACTGCCAGGTCAAGTCGCTGAACAGAGAGTTATCGCCGGCGTCAACGGTACGCCCGACAGCCAGTCCATAGCGTGAGATCCCCGGACGCATGGACTCCGGTACGGCGGAGAACGGCACGCTGAACCGGCTTACGCTGCCGTCGGCCCCAGTGACTTCAACATCCAGATCGCCGCTGTAGCTGGTCGGATAGAGATCGTTAATATCAAACGGGCCAGGAGCGACCGTGGTCTGGTAAATCTGCCGTCCATTCTGGGAGACCGTCACCTTCGACGTACTGCCTGCCACTCCGCGAATGGCCGGGGCATACCCTCGCATGGAATCCGGCAACATTCTCTCATCGGTGGCCAGGCTTATCCCCTTATAGCTCAGACCTGAAAACAGACGCCCGGTCGTGCTCAGTTCACCGGCGGTAAGCTGGCTGTTGAATGCCGGCAACGGGCGCTGCAGATACCGGCGGAGGGTATTCCAGTTTGCGCCCGAATCACGATTCCACTGTACATTTGATAACTGGCGGAACTGCCACAGCCCCAGATTTATCCCGCCGTTCATGGACAGCCAGCCGGAGTCCAGGTCCCGGGCGTTATTACCGGAGTAAGAGACGTGATAATAGTTTGTGATGTAGTTAATAAATCCCAGAGAACTGCCGGCTTCCAGTTCGCCGGGATCAACATAGCCGCGCGGCCGGATATTCATGTCAGCCTGCGGTATACTCAGCTCGAGCCGCAGCCGGGATGTGTCAAAATGGCTGCTGCTGCCTTCAATCAGCGAGCTGAGGGAGAGACAGGTATTGTTCTCTTTTGCGCCGGCAGGCAGACCGTTGCGGGGCGCAATCCCGGCTGCCGCAAGCTGACCGGGCGTCAGGCACGGCCGCACCTGCCCGCTTTCTGTTTCACTGAAGGTAATATTATCGCTGCTGACGAATCCACCATTCACGTAAACATCTACTTTGAAGTTGCCGGGGGCAATATTTCCCGGTTTGCTCAGCCGCATCAGCGCGGTTTCACTGAAACGACCGCCGCGAAACAAAGCAGGGTCAAAAGTATAATCATTTTCTTCAGCTATCCCTGCCGCTCCGGTAATACTCGTGCCGGAAGCAAACGTTACGGAAGCGGGGATTAAAAGGGTCAGGAGAAATAACCTGATACCTGCCATGGGATATTCGCTCAAATAAAAACGCATTACAATCGACGCTCAGTCACAATATCCACCCCATAGTCGTTAACAAGCACAAGACGTAAAAGAAGGCCTCTGAGGCTGGTTATTTCTGACGACGGGGTAACGACCAGTCCGGATTTAGGTGAAATCATCACCCCTTCCGCGAGGCGAATATCCTTTCCGTTGCGGACAAGCGTGGCCCGACGAACAGAGGCGTGATATTCGCTCTGGTTTACTATCCTGATCTGCTTACCTTCCATGCTGAGATGGATATGCTCTGACGTTTTTTCCGGATGCCCCGAAAGCGACGCCGGGCGGTAGAAAACTTTCACCCGATTAGTGATGGCGAAAATTAACTTATTTTGTTGCGTCGTTCCGGCTTTTAACGACGGCAGCTGGCTGAAATTAAAATAGAAGACAGATTCCCGATCGCCCGGCAACGGCTCTCCGGAATAGGTCAAACGGACAGACTGACCGCTATGAGGCTCCATACGAAAAACCGGCGGAGTGACTATAAACGGGGCAAAACCCTCCGGCGTTCCATTGTCAATCTGTACCTGTACAATATAAGACTGAGACTCCTGGTTAGTTAACTGGAGCGTTTTATCTTTGGCGCCTTCCGGATAAATAATTCGCGTACCCGTTAATATCACGCCTGCATTTGCATAGCCGGTAAAACCGAATATCAACAGAACAAACAATCGCAGTATCAATCGCATCGGGAAAATATTCCGCAAGATTATTTTAATATTAATATCATTTACTTTTTAAAACACAGGCCGGGTATACGGCCTGTGTTTTTATAAACTCAGAGGTAGCTCAGGGTATATTCCGCTACGGCAGTAATCGCACCCGGCGTAGCAGAAGCGGCATCAATAACATAATATTGTGCCCCAAAGGAGTGGCTGGTGGAGGTGTCTCCCTCGGGTAAAGAGAGGCCTGCAACATCGGTTACTCCTGACAGCACGACAGGCGTCGTTCCGGCATCGGTGGTGGTCAGCTGGATACCATAACCGACCGCAGCATCAGTGACTGCGCGGTTACCCAGCGTACCGCTGGCGCTGTCGACATCAAACCCCAGGAAACGGGTTTTAATCAACTGAGGGCCCTCGCCTGCCGCCGGGGCAGTACAACCGCTCACCGTCACGGTAAATGGCGTCAGCCCGGCGGTCTGTCCATTCGCCAGGTTTCCGCCAAAGTCAGCGGTAGAGACTGTCGGTAACAGAACAACGGAGTTTGTCTCACCATTGATGCTGACCGAGCAGGTCTGGCTGGTGACTTCGCCCTGGAATGTGACCGTCGGCGTTACCGCAAATGCAGACCCGGATAATGCTGCAAATGAAAATAAAGCCAGCATTGTTTTAATTGAAGTTTTTGTGTTCACTTTTTCCTGTCCTTTGTTTATTGATTGTTTATTGAAATATTTTATGTAGTGCCTAGAATCAATCGTTTCCATGCACTCTGGATTTAGAGTGCCCCCTGGTAGTGACGCCATACTGATGTGATAAAAGTGACTTAAAATTCATAAATCATCTATAATATTCCCTCGTGAAAATCATCAAGAACCCACCATTACCATGGCTGTTCAGGCCTGTGCGCTGGAAGATTCTTATGATGCGGGAAGATTCCTGGTCGGGGTAGTTTATTAACTAAAAATGAATTCAAAATACAATTAAAACAATGAGTTAAAAACCATAACAAAATTTCATCATTAGTTGTCAAAATTATTTTTTTGGCGAATTTTCATATTTTTCCGGGCTCCAGTGAGAGAAAATATTTAAGGTTAAAGGTTTGGAATTTGTTTCATAAATTTTAGTTTTTGGTGATTTTTATGGTTAAATACATCATGAATAAGCAAGTTATTTTCCTTCCCGGTGAGAAACAATTGTTATCGATAAAGGATGGGACCCGATTTACGATACTTAAGAGTAGCGCCCATTGCCTGGAGTTACTTCTGGAACGGCAAGGACAGCTGGTATCGCACTCTGATTTAATGGTTGCAGGTTGGGGTGAGGATGCTAAGCGTACGGTATCAAATTCGGCTTACTATCAGTCCTTTGTTAATTTACGCAACGTATTAAAAAAACTGGGTTGCCCGGATAACATTCTGTTGACTATTCGTGGCAAGGGTGTGCGGCTGAATGCCTACATTGCCGTGGAAAAGTATGAGGATAATCCACAAAATTCGATAGAGCGTATCCACTCAGTCTCAGACGATCGTAATATCTTTCCCGTTACAGATAACCGGTATCAGGATGACCAGCTAGCGGATAAAAAAGGCATACAAACCGGTGAAATTTTCGCGCAGCCTGACACAGTAGCACCGCTTACGCCTGAAAATAAAAAAACCATCAAAATGATCTCGTATTGTCTGGCAATTTTCCTTCCATTGATAGGTTTGTTCGCCTTTTTTTTATATCGTTCCCCTTTTCATCATGAATTCATTATCGAAGGTTACTCGCATATCAACGGCACGCCACCTTGCTACTTTGCCAATGCCAGAAATATAAATAACGATTTTGCCATTAACTTTATTCATGACGAAGGGTTAGTGTGTAATAAAGACATCAAATATTTCATTTCATATTTTTCAACGTCACCACGGTTAACCGTGTTTACGTGCGGAAAGGAAGCGTCTTTAAAATGTGACTCAACAACTTACATTGTGGCAAAAAATGAAAAAAATTAAATGGCTCGCTTTCTTATTGTTCTTTACAGGGTTACCTCAACAGGTTAACGCCAATGCTAATGACAAAATCGTTTGCGAAGCGAAACACTCTTTATATCATGGCCAATTTGCAATTAAAGCAACTTACCGGTTTATCATGAATGATAACAGCGGCGTTATTTTGATTAATGGTACCGCGCACCTTGGCCCGGAACGATATGCGATAAGTCGCGAAGTCTATTTTAATTATAAAAGACAAAGCGGTGATGACTATCTTCTCACCAGCCAAAGAGTCTATACCAATCCGATTGATACGTTGCCGGAGTTATTAGCACAACAACACTACCCCTCTTTTTTCCTTAAAGAAAATAAAAAGTTAAACTTCCTCATTAATTCCGTTAATCAAACAGACTATATCATCAGCTTTGTCAGCACGCCTTTATTTTATTGCAATGGGGAATAATGCAGACAGAAACTCAACGATTTTTTTAAGTTATAGCAGATTCTTACTATTAGATAACCTGGAGTAAACCCAAATATAATTTTATAAAAAACCATATTTGGGTTCGCATCAATCCGAAATGCTCACTCTTGCGCTAACAATGTTGCACTGGCAGGCTTGATCTGCGGCAGTTTCATCACAGCACACCGCGTCATTCCCCCTGCGGCATGCTGCTCTGCCTGCTTCGTCGCCTTTTATCTCTTCCGCCCCCGCCCCGGCGACGTCACCAGAATCATGCGGGTTAGCCCGCTCAAGTGATGCCCGGGTCAATCCTGGTCAATATTAAACCACAGCCGTCACGCTTATGCAGCCCGGCGTGAGGAAGGGATGCGCGACGGAAACATCCGTTACTGCGGCGCGGGGAGGGATGGGGTAAAAAAACAGGGTTCAACTCTCTTTCGCCATAATGATTGCGGTATAGGTTCGCCAGTTTCCGGAGTCATTGATCACCGCATAGTTTACCGTCGTTCCCACGGCCGGTGCCTGAGAGAGCACCACATCCCGCCGCTCATACGGCGCGAGCATCATGTAACCGATCCTGATTCCTTTTGTTGCCGTTACTGTCAGGCTCATATACCACGGCGTTGGGTTGGTTATCGTGATGCCCTGCGAAGCGATGCTGAAGCGCAGTTTCTGTTCATCATTGACGGTGGGCGCCTTTAAGCCGGTCGGACGAATAAATACTTTCAACCGCAGCCGTAGGGGTAACACTAGCTTGCGGGTAGCGCTTTTCGTCGCGCTCAGTTCGGGCGGTATCTGGTAAATGTTGAGCCAGAACAGGCTCTCCCGATCCTCTGGCAGACTGCGCCGCGAGCTCAGCATCACGCGAAGCGTTCTCAACTCATCCGGCTGCATTTTAAAGACGGGCGGCAATACCACCAGCGGCGTACGGCTATTATCGGGTGAGGAGGCGGTCTCTCCGGCATCGGTCCAGACTTGTAACAGCATTGGCGTTACGCTGTCGTTTGCGAGCGTCAGCGACTGGGCAATATCGTTAGCGGCGAATACGAGCCGGGTTCGGTCAACGTTAACCGCAGCAAACGGCGCGGAATTGACGCCTGCCAGCAACAGCAGCGCTAACACCGCCTTACTGAAAACTAACCACTGCCTGTAACTGCGCATTCACGCTCCCTACCGTTACCGGTTGTCCACCGAGCGCCTCAAGGGAGGCGGTAAAATCACCATGCCAGACCTCTACCGAACCACGGTCTTTTTTGCTCGTTAGTACGGTGAGCTCTTTATATCCATACCAGCCACGGGAGTTGCCCGTCCCGGTACTCACTTTGTCCGGCAAAAGGTTAAGCGGCACACCGCCCTGATCGTAAATCCGTATTCCTACTCCGGAAGCCACGCCCTTTCCGCCATAATGCGTGTCCAGTAACCAGGTCAACCCACCGCCGGTGGTCGTCAGGCCAAGGCGGCGCGCGGCGGCCACGGCGCCGGGCTGATTGACTAAAAAACCCATGGCTACGTTAGCGACACTAGTGGTGGGATGAGTCGAGGACATCGCGCCAGCTTCGCACTCCAGCGTTATGCTGAAAGGCGCTTCGCTGCTTTCGCCAGAAGAGAGCGCCTCCGCTGTAATGGTAGGAAGCAGCACCGTCGCGGGATAATCTTCAATGGAGCAGGCCGCGCCGCGAATATAGGTGACCTGATTGTAGCTACTCCACGCACCGGGCCAGGATTCGGGCCAACCATAATAACTTGAAGCATGATCCATACCGGGTTGAATAGCGGAGGTCAGTAAGCCAGGCCCCTTGAATGCGATATAACCGCGCGGCTGGTTATAGGTGTCTTTGTTAATTCTGTCGTTAAAAATATATTGATCCGAGGCGGCGATTTTAAGCATCTCATACAGGACATTACTAAATGCGCCTGCGGGAATATAAATTGCGCGATCGTCCTGAAACCAACTATCCGCAGTGAGCTGGCGCTGCTTCCAGAAGCGGCTATAGTATTCGCCGGTACTCAGATTCGTCATGCGTACCGCGACGTTACGTTCCGCGTCATAGTAGGCTCCCTCCACTTCTTTCGCCCGACGCCCGCCAACAAAGTAGTTATCGCCGTTGGTTGAATACAATTCATACAGCTTCCCGGCGTCCTGCAAATCACAGCGGTAAAGCACCTGCTTTGCCGTATAGGACGTCTGAACGCCTGCAGTGAGGAAATTACCCACCGTACTGGCAAGCACGGTGCCGGAAGGCTGAAACTTATTATTCGCGCTAACGCTAATGACTGACGGCAGACCAAGATGACCGATATTGTCATCAAAGGCGCCGCGCCAGAAGCGCGCGGTATAGCCTGCTTTAATCGCCGCCTCCGAAAGGAAACTATTATCCGTCACTTTAACGCAGTTAGCCCAGGACGCGGTGCTGAAAAGCAGGGTAGCAGCAAGTAGCAGCGTTTGGCGAAGATAACACATGAGACTATTCCCTCTCGCAGGTCGTTGTAAGATAAATCACGTTTTCAGGCGAATGTAGATCGAACTGGTAGGGCACATGGCAACGTCGATCGGTCCCTTTTCCCCAACGCACCAGCAATGAGCCTGAGGGAGTGCTGATACGGGCATAAACCTGCCCACCCTGCCCGACCATCCCAATGACGGCCCCTTCGCTGTTAATGACCTCGGCCCCCATCGGCGGGATGCCGCCATCCGCCATTTTCACCGCGATAAGCACCGCTTTGCCGGTAATCGTGGAGAAGTTCACCCGCGCGATCGCGCCGGCATAGGGAACAACTTGTTGGCTTCCCCCCGTCAGTTCAGCATCGCTGCGCATCTGGCGAGTATCGAGTGAGACGTTGTTGCGACGATACGGAGATAGCGCAGGTAAAATGGCGTAACCGAAACTGTCGATTACCGCCCCCTGACCGTTCTGGACGACTGCGCCCTGCGCGCCATCGGCGTGAATTAATGCAAAAGTGTCGCTGGCGTAAGGACCGAGCGTTACGCCACCGGAATGCAGCACCAGGGTCCCGGAGGAGCCCAGCGCCACCTGCCGATAGTCCTTTCCCTGGTCGTAGCCCGCACGCAGCGCGCCAAAACGGGTGTTTTGCTGGAGATTACCGCCGAAAGTCGTCGATGCCCCTTCGTCCCCATTGCGATAGCGCTCATAGCCGCCATAAACAGACCAGGAGAGTTCGCTCTGCTCGCCACGGGTCCCGGTCATCGACAGGGTTGAAGAGTGATTCGCGCGCGACTGGTTATAGTTCATCGCTACGGATGTCGGGCTATCGCCCCAGTCAAATGGAATGGAGAGAGTAAAAGACAGCGTCGTCTCGGTATATTTTTGCCGCTGGCTCAGATCCTGCGGTTCGTTAACGCTGCGGTAGAAGCGGCCATAGTCCCAGGTGGAACGCTGCCTGGCGAGGTTAAATCCATAACTCACTTTTTGCCACTGGTTGCTGTAGCCTAGCTGCAGCTGCGTGATCCGCGACTGATTATTGTAGTAATCGGCGGTACTGGCGCTGAGATTGAGCGTACCTGAATGGCCTAAGGGCTGGCTGACGGTCGCCGAAAGGCGTTGACGTTGATGCAGCGTATCGGAGTAGTAATCAATGCCGTTTTGCGCCTGTCGACGTACGCCAAATACATCCTCCAAATCGCGGAATCCACCGGTTGAGTAGCGATAGGCCGCCAGCACCAGATTCGTGCCTGTGGAAAAGGTCTTGCTATAGCTCAGCTCCGCTCGCCAGCCCTGCTGACGGTCATTATGCTCCACTCGCGCGCCAGACCAGGTGGCGTTCATGCCGAATGCGCCAAGGCGGGTCGCCCATACGCCGCCGATCAGCCAGGCCTGATAATCATGCGCCAACCGCGATCCGAGGTTAAGAGTGAGATTATTATTTACCCCGTGCTGCAGCGTCCCCTCAAGGAAGCGGTTGTCGATGCGGTAGTACTGGCGGACCTTGCCAACAGCAAAAGAGTAGTGCCAGTTGCCTGGTCGCACCGAGTCGGGAACCGCAGAATAGGGCACGGTAAAGCGCGATACTTTTCCGTTAGCCTCAATCACTTCAACCTGCAAATCACCCTGATAGCGGGTGTTGTAAAGATCGTCAATAGCGAACGGTCCGGGCGGAACATGGGTTTCATAGATAACTTTGCCCAGCTGTTTGACGACCACCCGCGCGCTGCTTGCCGCCACGCCGCGTACCTCTGGCGCATAGCCGCGTTTGCCCTGCGGCCACATGCGCTCATCCGTGGCGAGTTTCATACCATTAAACGACAGGCTGCCGAATAAACTGGAGTCAGTGTAGTTATCGCCAAACGTCAGGATGCTGTCGATTGCGGCGAGTGGTCGCTGCACCCAACTGCGTACGCGATTGTAATGCCAGTCGCTACCGCTCTGGTTGCTGTCGGCATAGCGCAGGTTACCCTGATGGCGGAGCTGCCACAGTCCAATGTTGCTGCCAGCGTTGATCCCGCTCCACAAATACTGGTAGCGGAAGTGCTGGCGGGTGTTGCCCGTGTGGGTCCAGTTGGTGTTATGGCGTAAAAACAGAGCCAGCACGCCGCTGTCCCACTGCGAAGGCGGAAGATAGCCGCGCGGCCTGTGTATCAGCTCGCTCATCGGCAGCGTAAGCCGGAGCTGTAGCATCGCGCTATCAAATTGCCATTCGCCCTGGGATACCCATTCCCTGAGCGGACGACAGCTATTTTGAGGCGCTTTGTCCGGGAGCGATTTTACCCGAGCGGCCTGCATCAGCGATAACGGAAGGCAGGGCTCCGTGCGTTGTTCGCCATTGACTGGAGTAAAGCGGATCTTTACGCCGGATTTTAGCAGCGAGCCATTGACCATAACGTCAACCAGATACTCTCCGGCGGGCGTACCGGGTCCGTTAACGCTCGCCATACCTTGCCCGTAAGCCGTCCCCTGCAGCAGAGAAGGATCAAAATAGTATTCTTCGCCAAAAGCCTGACCGGAGCAGGCTACGGCTAAGAAAACGAAGATGTTTTTGCGACAGAACTTAACCTTCGGCGACATGATAACGCTCGCTTATCCTTGCACCCTGGTCGTTAACCAACGTCACGGTGACGGTACCGTTAAGCGAGTTGGCGCTGAATTTTCCAGGTATCCAGAAAGTACGGCTGGAGAAAGGTGGAACCATTTCGACATTAAGCTGACGTGATACGCCGCTTGCCGTCACGCTCAGGTTGCTGAGGGATGCATACCAGGGCTGCGGGTTGCTGATAACAATACCGGCACCTTTTCGGGCATTACGCACTACGGTAACGTGCAGCTTTTTAGCCAGATTGCCCGGTGAACCAATCCCTTCCGGCCTGTAAAAAAGTTTGATCCGCGTCCGTAACATCACCAGCACTTTATTCTGCTGACGGCCGCCGATATTGGCCGGCGGTACCTGCAATGCATTGAACCAGAAGACAGATTCACGATCGGGCGGCAGCACTTTACGCTGGCTATACACCACGCGCACCACCTGGCCTGCTTTTGGCTGGATACGAAATACCGGCGGCGTCGAGATAAAAGGAATGCCGCTCGCGTTCTCTGGCCCAATACGCATATCGCCATCGTCAAACCAGGTTTGTACGACATAGGGAAAGTCATCGTTATTTTTTAGCTGTACATCGACAGAGGGTACGGTCGACGGGTAGATAATCCGACTGCCTACAATGGTGACGCTGGCCCATACCGCGGCAGCGGGAAGAAACAGGAGTAGCAGCGCCATCAGATAGCGCAGCCCTGAACGGGTAGCATCCTTTTTCATTGCAACAACTCCATTGCTATCAAAAGGGTCCGACGACAAGCACCGGACCAGGAAGCGTTTTTACAGGTAGGAAACGGCGTACTGGAGAGTGGCTTCGACCGTACCAGCCGATGCCGCGCCGTTGGCGTAATACTGCGCGGTATAAGTGGCGCTGGCTTCCGTCTCTCCCGGCTTCAGCTGCAGATCGCCTTCACCTTTGAAACCGTTGGTCAGATTGATAACTTTCTCAGCCGTATCGAGAATCTGGACTTCTACATTGGCGGCGTCCCCGGTATTTCCAAGATTACCGTTGCTGGTCACCTGGTTACCGACAAAAACGGTAGAGATTTTGGTCGGTTTATCGGCATTACCCGTACAGCCGGTGAGACCAATATCAAATGTCACCTGACCTGCGGTATCGCCGCCTTTCGCCAGTTCTTTGGCACTCACCGTCGGCAGAATAACTACCGGTTTTGCCTGATTACCGTTAATGGCTACAGAACAGGTTTCATCGGAAACTTCACCACGAAAGGTAATGGTATTATTGGACATCGCAAATGTACTGGTAGAAATAAAAAGTGAGGCTGTAAGCAAAGCCAGTGTCGTTTTCTTGAACATGGTCGTTTATTCCTTTATTGCTGTTTATTTTCAACTAACGCTACTCGCTCTGCTAATAAAGCAGATAAAGCAAACGTCCTTTGGTTGAGGCCAAACAAAATAGCTTGTCGCCGGGCAAGTTTTATTGTGCGCCCCTTTGAAACAGGGCGTATAGCAACTGGCGTTATAGCCCCGCGGCGCTATCATGCTTAAGGCCAATCTTAGAAATAATTTTCGGAAAAGAGCTTCCTGACGTGCTGAATAACCCTTAAATTTTCCTTACTTACCTGGCATGCGGAAATTCATAAATTCAAATGCCGGTAAGAAAAATTCACAAAAACCAAATAACCACATGATTTAAAAGCAAGTAAACTAAATAAAAAACATTTTTAGCATCAGTATGAATGTCGTCACAGAAGGCTACTGATGCAAAGAGGGATGAAATCCTCCTGCCCCATGTTAATATAGCAAGCGACAGCAAAACGTATTAAAGATCGGGTTTGCCATGGATGAGAAATCGTTACTAATAGCTAAAAAGGTGATATTTGACAGCGCTAAAATGACATTAACCAACGGTGATAAAATCATTAAAATTTCAGAATCGGAGACAAATTTACTCCTTGCCTTCTATCGCGGAATATATAAAAAGGAAGATATTATTAATTTTGTCTGGAAGAACCGTGCGGGTTGTGTTTCCGAATCGAGTTATTACAAGCTCATTAACCAGATGCGGAATAACTTTGTTCTTGTTGGCCTGAATGCGGCCGATATTGTTACGCGACCACGAATTGGCGTCTCGTTATCATTGGCGTTAGAACCCATCAAAAAAGAACCTACGCCACGATGCGAAAACGTCAGGGATGCAGGGTGCGAAAAAGATAGCCAACGGGCTCTCACGCCGGACGTTAAAAAGATTTCAGCCAAAATACGCCCTCTCGTCCTGACCATTACACTATTGTTGTTAACGGGTGTTGCGATGCTATTTCAGCATGCGCCAGAGCAAAATAAACACAACAGTAGCTTCAGGATGCTCGGTAATGAGGATGACTATATCTTCTTTAAGATGGCCACCGATAAAGTGACATTTAAGGAGGTGGTTTCGGCTTATCACACCCTGACGCTGCCGCTATCTCGCCAGAACGGACATTATCTTTATTATCTCCGCGAACCGAATATGAATCTTTTTTTGCAGTGTCTGAACCCTGTTGAAACGGCGGTACCTAAATGCATTACCATCAAAGAACGCTACTAGTCATCCTGTGCGGTCTGCTCTGCGGATGTATCATGCTGGCAACGCTGGTATATCAAGGAGCCAGGCGCGACGCAGACGAAATACATAATCTTATTTGCACTGCCAAATCAACTATTTATATAAAGCCGAGAGAGCTCATACTGAACGGAACTTTGGTGCTGGATCTTAAGTCGAACCGCATTGCTATTCATTATTCCGTGCAGGATCAACGGCGAGAGCAGCGGTTATTCTTTCAGGATGTTGCAATCACCCCGCTTAACCGCACCGGCATGAAAACCTACACCTTTCGGGTTAAAGCCGTGCACAAATTTAATTCTGATACGACGGGTGAGATGTTTTCCTGGCTGCGTCTCCTGCAGCCGGCAACCGAGAATGAGCTGACGATAAATAAAATCGGTCCGAGGGCCTATCTTTTTTCACTGAACCGGCAGATCTATAATTTCTGCACCACCAGCGGCGGCGCTAAAGCATAATGAGTATTGCGACCATCGAGACAGCCGCGCATCCCTTCGTGAATGAGAGACAAAACCAGTGAAACTAAAGCTATCTTTTGTGATTTGTTCAGTGCTTTTGCCGCTGGTCGTGATGATTATATTAGCGCTGCTGGTCAGCGTACTACAGTTTAAACAGGACGTCGCCCTGAGCGCGAATACCTTATTACGTTTCAGTAACGATGTATCAACCGCCTCATGGCGGGTCACCGCAAAAACCGTAAAAATAGCGGACAGACCCTGCGCTGAAATGCTGTCGGAGCTTAACCGAACCCGCGCCTTTACCCCTTATATCCGCGATATCGGTCTGCTGGAAAACGGCAACCTGCTCTGTTCCTTTGTTACCAGGGAGCAGGCGCACCCTTTTCCTTTGCCGCCGGGTAAATCGCTCCCGACGCCATTACCTGCCAGATGGGTCCGTTCATTTGACTTGATGGCCGGAGGACCAGGCAGACCCGCGGTGGTTTACACGGAGCAGGTGACGGCGCAAAAATCAGCGTTTGTCATCGTCGATTCTCGCTATATTCAGGAACTGATGGATGTCCTCGCAGAGGAAAGAGCCGCCGTATTCAGCCTGCGGTTTGGCGAGGGCGATAGGATTATCAGCCAACCAGCGCAGCGTGACAGAATAGTGATGACCCAGCATTTCGTCACCGCCGACGGTAAGATTTCGCTTACCGTCGGCGCGCCTCTCGCGGCATTGATGGCTCTGTGGATGAAATCTCTGCTTATCTTTATCCCTTTCTCGCTTTGCTTCTCATTTATGACCCTTTTTCTTTACCGACATTGGGCCCAGAAACGGCTATCCATGGCCCGAGAAATCACCCGCGGTATGAAAAACGGGCAGTTCACAGTGCATTATCAACCTGTATTTAACGTCAGCCGCGCTCATTGCGGCGGCGTGGAGGCATTAATGCGCTGGCCCCTTCCGGATGGGAGTTTTATTACTCCCGACATCTTCATCACCGCGGCAGAAAACGAAGGGATGATCGTTCCGCTTTCGCGTCACTTATTTAAGCTCATCGCCCAGGATGTCGAACGGTGGCAGGTTGCCGGGGATTTTTATATCAGCGTAAATATTTCACCTGAACATCTGGTGCATGAGAGTTTTATTGCCGATGTTGAATCGCTACTGGCAAGCTTAGGGAAACTGCGCCTCATGCTGGAGCTCACCGAACGCAGCCTCATTGTCCAACCGGCTTTAGTGTCAGATAAGCTCATGCAGCTGCGTGAGAAAGGCGTACTGATAGCGATTGACGATTTTGGTACCGGCTACTGCTCGCTTTCTTACCTTCAGCAGCTTCCGGCTGATTATCTGAAAATCGATCGTACTTTTGTCGATACGATTGATACCAGCGGCAGCGACGTGCCCATTCTGGATACCATTATTATGCTTAGTCAAAGACTGGGACTTAATATCGTTGCGGAAGGCGTCAGTTCAGAGCATCAGCTGCGCTATATCCTCGATCATAACGTAGGTTTTATACAGGGCTATCTTTACGCAAAGCCGATGAATTCAGCTGATTTTACGGTCTGGCTTGATACACGGGGCAATGAGCAAAATGAAAGGATTAAAAGTAAAAACCTTTCAATAGATCGGTAGGCGCTGAGGTAACATAATGGTTAAACCAGAACGACTCATTCTTAGCAGAAGGCCCTATGAGTAAGAATAAGTACCTAATTGATAAGAAAGTCATTCTTGATTGCGAGCGGATGACCTTATCACGCGATCGCGAAAGCTTAAAAATTTCTGAATCTGAATGCAATTTGCTCCTTGCTTTTCATCAGGGACTCTTTAAAAAAGATGATTTAATCGCCTGGGTGTGGGGACGAAAAGGTGTGGTGGTTTCCAGTGCCAGCTATTACAAATTAATCAATCAATTACGCGGTTCGTTTGAAAAAATCGGCCTTCCCAGTTCTGCGGTATTAACGCGCCCTAAGGTTGGTGTGACGCTCTCGGTAACTATCGAACCACTGCCAGATGAATCAACACCCGTAACGCAAAATAGAGCCAGCGACACCGTTGCGCCAGTTGCAGAATCGTTGCCTGAGCCAACGCAGTCTTCGCAGGCAGTTTCAAACCGAAAAGAGTGGCTATTTTTAATCTGCGCAACGCTGTTCCTGCTGATGGTCATTTATCTCTACAGCAAACGCCATCCAGACTACTTTTCTGAGCTGGGAACCTATAACGGATATACCTTTTATGGTGTCACTGAAGATAATCGGTCTCTCGAGGATGCGGTGGGGGCTTTTTCCGAACTGAGTCAGCAAGTCTATAAGCAAAACGGCAATTTCATTTATTATATTCGCGTTCCTGACACCAATATTTTTGTTCAGTGTCTGAATCAACTGAATGTTTCGGAGCCCAAATGCATCACTATCAAAGAACGGTATTAAGAGGCATTACGCTACTTATTCTGGCAGCATCTTTTGTGCTGCTGATTTTACAGACACGCCAGCAGCGCTATCCTCTGTCAGATGCGGATTCATTTCTATGCACCACTAAAACGGTAACTTCAGTCCTGCCTGGCAATTTTCTCGCTAATGGCAATATCGTCCTCGATTTCAAAAACAAACGCATTACATTGCAGTATGACATCACCACTAAAGAGCAAATCAAAAAAGTGTTGTATCGCGATGTGTATATGAAGAACCTGCAAATGCCTGGCCCCGGCATTTATACATTTGATGTCGATTCGGTAAAAGTTTTTTCTACCGACACCGCCGGTGATTTTTTAGCACATTTTCGCGTATTGCACCCCGATGCCGCCAATGAAATTCGCATCACCAGGGTCGGTAACAGCACTTATTTGTACTCAATCAATCGGCAGATATATAACGTATGTACCGCGCAATAAACCAACGCCGGCGTGAAAGAATTGATATAAAACCAGTAATATCAAAAAGTTATAAAATCTTACTTTTTTCTGAAAACGTCGGTAAAATACATGTAAGACTAATTTCATAACTTTTACTCGCTTTTTCTGGTTATATGGCTGCCGCAATCATCCTTCTACGGTTATTGCTTATACATAAGCATTGTTCTTTTCACCAACAAGGAGCTTTACATGCAGCGTGCTTTTTCACCATGGATTATGGCAGCACTATTATTTTCGCCCTCATTAGCGTTGGCGATGGAAAACCATACCCTCTCCCTTGGCTATGCCCAAACGCATCTTAGCGCGTTAAAGAAATCTGCAAGTAAGGATCTTCGCGGGCTCAATCTAAAATATCGCTATGAGTTCAATTCTGACTGGGGTGTATTGACCTCTCTCACGGCAACTCGTCATGAAGTACAACATTACCGTTGGGACGCAGGAAAACTACATAAAGATGGCGATAATACCACTAGCTATAGTTCGTTAATGGTAGGACCGACCTACCGGATTAATGACTATGTTAGTTTATATGGTAATGTAGGTATGGCTGGTATGAAGGTCAAAAACCGTGACAATCAATCTTCCTCAGAAGATGCTTTTGCCTATGGTGCAGGTCTTATTTTTAATCCATTCACTAACCTTTCCCTGGATGTGTCATGGGAAACAGCCAAATTACTTTACGTTGATACAAACACATTTGGCGTGAGCGTAGGTTATCGTTTTTAATAAATAAAGATGCCTCTGTTTATGGCAAGGAATTCATCATCTCTGACAAAAAAAAAGAATATCATCACTACGGTAAGAGACGTTATAGCCCTTTTAAGTATTTATATAAAATTATTCTTATAAGCTATACACCCCTTAAATCCTCCGGGTAGAACATTTTATTGCCAGCACGATGCGCCTCAACATCCGACTGGCTTCGCACCCTATTTGATTATTTTTAGCGATTTTGATTAAGGATTTTACATGAACAAAAAATTAGTCTTTCTCTCCGCTCTTATGCTCACAGCTTGCAGCGCTAATTCCCTCCAGCACGGTGCTGAAGGCGTGCGGGTAACGCATAATGAACCGGACACTTCGTGCACCTATTTAGGCGATGTCACCGGTAGCCAGGGGAATTTTTTCACGGGAGGCTGGACGTCAAACAGCAATCTGGAGACGGGTGCCCGTAACGATCTAAAAAATAAAGCGTGGAAAATGGGGGGGAACGTGGTGGTACTGTTAACCCAAAGGGCTGGCCAAACCGGAAGCGCCTATCATGGCACAGGCTCAAGCCAGCAAACCAATGTGACATTAAGCGGAACCGTTTACCGCTGCCCACGTTAAAATACGCTATTCTGGCTCACCATCCGGCGGCCCTGCCAAAGATATCCCTAACGCAGTTGAGATGCTCATCGACCCGTGAGCATCTCAACTGCGATTCTCGCATTGGAGAACGCATCTTGATCCAGTCTGGCTGAAGAATACGCCTAACCCCATAGCAGAAAAGGGATTTTTTCTTACAATTGCACTCCTGCCAAACTACAGATTCTGCGCTTCATATTGTTTTATGTACGGGTTACGCCTCCCTCGGCCTGACGGGACAATAAGGTAGATGGCAGAAAATGAATGTGACAAGAAGGCTTGCAACCACCTATGTCCTGCTGGTTGAACCCCTCAACGGGTTACTGAAAAACACCAGTGCTTCCCGGGTTGTTACTGAAGTGCGTAAAGCCGTACTGAAAATTTCGGAAGCGCAGAGGCTTAACCTGACGGCTAACGCTCATATCGGGATTGCCATGCATCTGTCCTGTCTTATCGATAAAAAGTTGACTGAAGGACCTGCTTCCGCTCCCATTCGTCAAACACGTGCCGGAAATCAGGCCTTTTCCAGGGATCCGGTACTGAAGATTTTCTCAAAAGAGCTACATGCTCTGGAGACTAAGTTTCAGATAGAATTCAGTGATGATGAAATTGTGTACCTGAAATCACTGTTTGAACAGAATACTTTTTAAAGAGCTGATGAAAAGAGCCTTCATTATATTGAATCATGTGAATCCAGGGCTTCGATATGCTCATGTATGCCATCTCATGGATGGCAGTAGGCAGTTGCGCGCAGTTCATTAAGCTTTACTGGCGACATGGCGTTAATCATATACAAATCAGGGGGGGCTAATTGTGGCTCAGCATGCAGGATCAATCTGCAACCGCATGATATACCGCCCCAGACCTGGTGCCTGTTATCCCACTGAACGTTAATTACTTTCACGAGAGCAAAAATGAAATTTCTACCTGCAACAAACTTGCGGTCGGCGAAACCATGCCTGTCCCCCGTTGCTGCCTGACAAATGCTGCTTGCATGCTTGCTGGAATAACATTATGACCGACACACCATTCAGTGATGAAACGGTAATTCAGAACATATCGATCCCGGTATTACTCTCGCTAATGCCATTAACTTTCTAGTGGAAAAGTACGAACTAGTTCGTATCGATTGCAGAGGGTTTAGCTGGCAAGAACAAACGCCATATCTCACGATTATTGATATCATGAGGGCCCGCCGCGATCTGGGTTTAATGAATCGTAATTAGTCTGATGTTAACGGTATCGCTGCTTTTGAGTATGCCTGCCATTTGGTATCTTCTCGCTTCCTGCTGATTCATCGACAAAGGTAATTGCTTGAATTTAAAGCCTCTGTGCTTTGGGGGTATAAGTAAAGTTATAACTTGAAAACTTCATATTTTTCAATTTACTGAACAGCTTGTTCTAATCCCTTCGCCCTCCAGAATATCTCTTAAATTTCACTAATCTACTGAATCCGCAAGGATAGGTTTCAATGTCGATAATCGCCTGAAGAGTGGTAATGTTTTCTTCCCACAATATTTCATCGAGACGCAGGGTACGCCACTGACTCGGGATTGGAATATTGGTAATAACCGATACAATAACCGACTGATGCACCTTGGTCTGTCCGTCAGCGTGGTAGGAGAAATTAGCTCTCCACATTCTCGCAAAAACGACTTGATGATCGTTGGTTCAGGCTCCGGAGAGACCCAACGCCTGATCAACCAGGTGAAAATAGCAAAGAATAGATCCAGATGTCCCTATTGAAGATGTTGCGGGAACGGTGAAAGACCTGATCGCTGAAGGCAAAGTTAAACATTTCGGTCTGTCCGAAGCGGGTGCGCAAACTATTCGTCGTGCGCATGCCGTACAACCTGTCACTGCCCTACAAAGCGAATACTCAATGTGGTGGCGCGAGCCTGAGCGGGAGATCCTGCCGTTGCTGGAGGAATTGGGTATTGGTTTTGTACCCTTCAGTCCATTAGGTAAGGGCTTCCTGACAGGATCGATTAGGCCAGGAACCACTTTTGGCAAGGATGACTACCGCAGCACAGTACCGCGTTTCGCCGGGCAGGCGATTGAAGCCAATGAAAAGCTGGTTTCATTGCTGGGTGAACTGGCGGCAGAGAAAGGTGTGACGTCTGCACAAATCGCGCTGGCGTGGCTGCTGGCACAAAAGCCGTGGATTGTTCCTATCCCTGGTACCACCAAACTGCATCGACTGGAAGAAAACCTTGGGGCTGCCGACATCATCCTTTCTCAGGATGACTCACGGCAGATAACCCAGGCGCTTGAAACCATTAAAATCGTCGGCGAACGTTACTCCCCTGAACATCAGGCTCGCGTGGGCCGTTAATACCCGGACGGGTCCGTGCTCTATTGCGGACCCTTATTTCGTTTGATTAATCAGGCAGATAACTCAGATAGTTTTGAATCAGATACATATCTGCTAACGCCATAGTGATAGATGCCGCCGGAGAAGTCGTGAATAGACATGCCGGAAACAGATTATCCTGCCTACCCCCGCACCATTTCATGAACCTGTTTGTATTAGCTTTAAATTTGTGATCCATATTGCAAAAACGGTTCAAAAGCCAGAAACAAAAAAACAAACTAAATCAAACAAGTAATTGAGAATTAATCATTCATAAATATGACAAAAGTCACAAAATCACAATCAGGTTACTATTTTTAAGAAAAGGTCACTTTTTTACTATGTCATCACCGTTGCGAACAGGGAAAGATAGCGAGATCGGCAACACATTGACGCGCGAAGGCATTCAGGAGTCGAGATGGCGGTGGTTATAACCTATGTATGTGAGCTTCACGAAGGTGTTCATGCCCGGCCTGCCGGATACATCGCGCGGCTATGTAATCTGTTCCGGGCAGATATCGACTGGGAAAACACCCGTACGGGACTACTGGCAAATGCGAAAAGCGCCCTCTCGCTGATTGCCAGTGACACGCTGGTAAACGATACATGCCGCATCACCCTTTGCGGAGAGTTTGATACGATGGACGCAGTCAAGTTGCTCACGCTGCTTTCGGATCTCCCGACTTTTAGCTTTGAACCGGAACCAATAACCACGCAGGGGTATCTGCCCCGCTGCCTGCGCGAGTTGAACCCACAGGTGATTCAGGGAACTCGCATAAATAAAGGCGCAGCCATCGCCAGACCACAGATAATGCAGAGCCTGACTTTCACCGATATTATCGCCCGCAATCCAGGGTATATCGGCAATATTGAAAGTGAAAAAGCCCGCTTTCTTACCGGATTAGATGCGTTACGCGTAGAGCAAGAGGCCGCACTCGGAAAAAACCAGGGTATTGAACACGATCTTATTGCGGCACATCTATCTCTGATAACCGACATCGCATTTCAGGATAGTGCGATCGGTTATCTGAATAACAACATGAATGCCTGGTCGGCCATCGCGCAGGCGTCCCTTGACTTTTGCCATCAGCTTGAGCGCTCGCCTAGCCAGTATCTGCAGGAGCGCGCCCTGGATATTCTTGATATTGCGACGCAGCTCATCAGTGCGATCTATGGCGAACAGGCTCTGGCTTACCACCCACCTTTGCTAAATGAACCGACAATTGTTTTCGCCAGTCATCTGACCCCCAACCAGTTTCTGGCGCTAAACCGCAAACACCTTGCAGGTCTGGTGCTCTCCTCTACGGGGAAAACCTCCCATACAGCCATACTGGCTCGTTCGTCAGGTATCCCAACCCTGGCGGATATCGATTTTTCATCGCTGGATTTCGATGTCGATCAGCTGATAATCATTGATGGTGAGCCGGGGATCCTGATTACCCATCCGGATGAGAAAGTTCTGCGCTACTACCGTCATGAAATTGCCGTCCAGCAGGATATGCAGCAGCGGCTGCGGGAAAATGCTTTAGCGCCCGCAAGAACCCGCGATGGGCATCGCGTAGAGGTAGCCGCTAATATTGCAAGCCTGGCCGAAGCGCAGGCGGCCTTTGAAAACGGCGCGGAAAGCATCGGCCTGTTTCGCACCGAGATAACCTATATGGGCCGCGATTACCCGCCCTCCTGCGCTGAACTGACAAACCTGTATAAACAGGTTGTTACTCTGGCAGGGGGGAAGCCCGTTATCTTTCGCACCTTCGATATCGGCGGTGATAAACCGGTTGGATACCTAAGCGTCGACAATGAAGAAAACCCGTTTCTTGGTTTCCGGGCAGTGCGTACTTATCCGCAATATCGCGACCTTTTTTCCACCCAACTGAAGGCTATTCTGAGCGCCTCAACATCAGGTAAAGCCAAAATTATGCTGCCGATGATTTCTCGGGTGGAAGAACTTATCTGGTGTCGTGAGGTACTGGAATCGGTTAAACAGGAGATGCGCCACGAGGGTCTGGCATTTGATGAACAGACAGCGCTCGGAATCATGCTGGAAGTACCTTCGGTACTCTTTTCTATGGCAGAGATGGCAGAACATGCGGATTTCTTCAGCGTGGGCAGTAATGACCTGACGCAATACTTTTTCGCCGCAGACCGAGGTAATGCACAGGTAAAAACGCTTTATGACAGTTGCACGCCACCGTTTTTACGCGCCCTGCAATTCGCAGTGAAAGAGGCTCATCGCGCCGGTAAGCCTGTCGGGTTGTGCGGTGAACTCGCTGCTGACGAAACCATTCTCCCACTGCTTATCGGCATTGGCTTTGATGAATTGAGTATGAACTACACCGCGATTCCGGGGATTAAGCACGCCCTGGGCCAACTCAGTGCCGGAGATTGCCGGTCGCTGACGCAGAATCTTTTGCAAAATCACAACGCACAACAGTTCAAAGCCGCATTACAAAACTCGAGCGTTAGTGCGGCGCAAAAGCCGCTACTGTCGCCGGAGATGGTTTTATGGGGAATTGACGCCGCTGATAAAAACGAGGCTATCAAAATGATGGTTGATAACCTGTGGCTTCAGCAGCGCACCAATACACGTGACAGGCTCTGCAGTGATATCTGGGCTCGCGAAGTGCCTTTTCCTACCGTCGTTGGCTCGGGCTTTGCTATCCCCCATGCCCAAACGGACGCTGTCAGGGATTCCTCCGTCAGTATTGCCACGCTCAGGCAACCTATCGCCTGGGGCGGCGTCATGGTGGATACCCTGTTCATGCTGACGATTAGCAAATCCGCGCAGGATAACGAGCATATGAAGTACTTCTCCAGCCTGGCGCGCATGCTCATGAATGATGAATTTGTCAGCCAGATTAAAGCGGCAAAAAGCCCGGAAGCGCTTTACACGCTGATATCCAGAACTCTGGTCTTCTGAGCAGCAAACGTTACGAGGCTGACATGTTAAAACTATTAAAAAATACTAAACGACATTTTATGACCGGCGTCTCCTACATGATCCCGTTTGTCGTCGCTGGTGGTGTTCTGTTGGCGCTCGCGGTGATGTTTAACGGGGAAGCCGCCGTACCGGACCATGGTTTCCTGAAGGCCATGTCGCAAATTGGTATGGCTGGCTTAACCCTGTTTATCCCCATCCTGTCAGGATTTATCGCGTATTCGATGGTCGATAAACCGGGCATCGCGCCGGGTGCCATCGGCGGCCTGATGGCTTATCAGATGGGCGCCGGATTTTTAGGCGGCATGCTCTCCGGGATTATTGCCGGGCTGGTCGTCTATGTTCTGTTGAACCTGATCGCCCGGCTTAAAATCCCCCACTTCCTGCGCATGGTATTACCGATATTTATTATTCCGCTGATCGGGACCTTCCTCACCGGCATGGCGGTGTATTACATCATTGGCGACCCGATTGCCGGGCTGATGAAGTGGCTTAGCGTCTGGCTTGGCAATATGCAGGGCGCGTCGTTTATTATCCTCGGTACCATCCTGGGCTGCATGATCGCCGTTGACATGGGCGGCCCAATGAATAAAACCGCTTTTTTCTTTGCTGTTGCACTGATCTCAACGAACCCGCAGCTGATGGCGGCAGTCGCTGCCGCCGACTGTACTCCGCCTCTGGGGCTGGCGCTGGCAACCTTTCTGTTTAAAGACATCTTTAATGATGTGGAGCGAGAAGCCGGTAAGCCAGCGATAATTATGGGCTTTATGGGGATAACAGAAGGGGCAATTCCGTTTGCGGCGGCGGATCCGGTACGGGTGATCCCGGCAATTATGCTTGGCAGTGCGGTTGCGGCGATCCTCTCACTATGGTTTGGCGCAACCAACGCCGCCCCGTGGGGCGGACTTATCGTATTACCGGTAGTCAGCAACCATTTTGGCTACATCGTTTCGGTGGTCGCCGGGAGCATCACCACCGCCTTTGCGGTGAAAATCCTGAAGACAGTTATCAAACCTCGGGCATAATATGGCTACATTTATTCAATCTATTCTCAGTGAATTCAGCGCTCAGGGCTCGATAGACAAAGGCGTCATGGTAGCTAACGGCAATACGCAGGCTCCGGCGATGGCCTACCATCTGCACGTTCCGCGCATTGAGTTGACGGTAAAGGGCACACTTCGCATGCTGCTGCCGAAAGGCGTGGACCGCATCGTGAAATATGAACGTCCGGTCGGCACCATCACCTATATCCCCGCCAATAGCTGGAACTCGCCGCTGTGGGAAAGCCCGGTTATTTGCATGTCGATAGTCTTCTGGAAGCAGGACGTCGGTTTCAGCATCAGCAACTGGGATGGCACGCAGTTTAAAGAGGTAGAGAAGTACAATCTGCAAAACTCAAGCAGTACGGTTCGCGATCGGCTTCTCGACCTGGCTGAATCGCTGGCGTGGTCGCAAGATACCACCAGCGAGACCTTTGCCCACGTGGTCTATGCGCTGCTTAACGACCTGCTATATCAAATTACCGATGGCCTGAATAACCAGCGGGCTCCCTTCTCACTGCTGGACGAAATTAAGAGCCATATCGATAGTCACTACCACACGGACATTAGCCGGGAAAGCGTCGCCGAAACGTTTAATATTTCCCCAGGCTATCTGTCGCGTCTGTTTTCGAAGGAGTCAGACGTGAAATTTAACGAATATCTCAAGTTAGCCCGCATTTCACGTTCAAAAACGCTGCTGACCAATACCAATCTGAAAATAAACGAAGTTTCAGAAAAGTGCGGTTTCACAGATACTAACTATTTCTGCAAGGTGTTTCGCGATATCAACGACTGTACGCCGCTTGAATACCGCCGCAAAAATAAAGGAGCAAGATCATGACCACTCGTGCAACAAGAGATGAGATTCAGCCTTTCTCCAGCGAACGTCATCTGCATATTGTGGCGGTGACCGCGTGCGCGACCGGCGTGGCGCATACGTACATGGCCGCAGAGCAGCTGGAAAAACTGGCGAAGCAGTATCACTTTGCGATCAAAATTGAGACTCAGGGCGTACTGGGGCTTAAGAATCCAATTACCGATAAAGATATTTTCGAGTCTGAGCTCACCATCATCGCATCCGATATTACTATCGATAATCCTTCACGCTTTGAGGGTTGCCGTATTCTGAATGTTTGTATTAATTCGCTGTTACTCAAACCAACTGAGGTTATCGCCGCCATTCGTAAGTCTTTAAATCTGCCGCGAGGCAACGTTATTGACCTGTAGGTGGTTTTCCCTGGCTCTAACAGTCCAGTCTCAAAACCGCACAGACACGCCGAACTTCCTCTCCCATTATTGGGAGAGGGTTTAACCCACAAGATTTTTAGCCAGGAAGCGCATAAAGCTCGGCTATCCGCCCCCCGCCGTGCTGTTCCAGAAACGTCAGCACTCGTCGCACAGAGGTATTCAGCACTCTTGATGCTGGAAAATCAGCCTCCACCAGCAGATGCTGACAGGCGCTAAAGTCCCCCAGAGAAAACGCGCTGTGTGAATCGCTACCCAATGAGAGAAGTCCGCCGCTGTCGCGCACGGCTGCTACAATTTTGCGACAGTTCCCCTCACTGCCCTTACGTGAATGGACGAAAGAGGCGTTATTGACCTCCAACGCCACATGACACTCCTTAGCCACGGCCACCACCGCCGGGATATCAATCGGATACTCCGGGTTACCGGGGTGGCTGATAATATGCACCTTACCGCTCGCTATTACTGCAATCAGCGCATCGGTATTGGTGGTAATGTCCGCTGGCGCAAACACCTGCTTATGGAATCCAGCAATCACTAAATCCAGCGACGCACGCATTTTGTCGCTACAGTCGGTCTCACCACCAGGTTTGATATTGGCCTCAATACCGCGCAGGATCCCCACACCATCGACAACGCGCGGCAGCACACGCAAATTATTAAAGTGAAACGGATGCGGCGCATCAACCATTTCCGGGCCATGGTCGGTAATGGCGATCAGGCGAATATGTTTACGCACCGCGGCGGCGATATAGTCATGAACCGTGCTATAGGCGTGGGTGCTGGCCAGGGTATGCATATGAAGGTCAACGGGATACATGTTATCTCTCCCTTTAATGAAAAGCGGCCCCTTAGCATGTAAGGGGCCGTTAAAGGTTAAGCCAGAAGCGCTTTTGCCTGCTGCAACACCACCTCAACGGTAATGCCAAACTCCTGATAAAGCTGTTCCGCCGGGGCGGACTCGCCGTAGGTCTGCATACCGATAATCGCGCCATTCAGCCCGACATATTTAAACCAGTAATCCGCGATCCCCGCTTCCACGGCAATACGCGCAGAAACCGCCTGCGGCAACACCGCTTCACGATACGCCGCATCCTGCTTGTCGAAGACATCGGTGGACGGCATGGAGACCACCCGTGCCTTCACACCTTCAGCCGTCAGTTGCTGCCATGCGGCTACCGCCAGCTCCACCTCCGAGCCGGTCGAGATAAGGATCAGCTGCGGTTGCCCCTCGCAATTCTTCAGTACATAGCCGCCGCGCGCGATATCCTGCACCTGCTGCCAGGTCCGTTCCTGCTGGGTCAGGTTTTGCCGGGAAAAAATGAGCGCAGTCGGACCGTCCTGTCGCTCAACACCATATTTCCACGCCACCGCCGATTCAACCTGATCGCAGGGACGCCAGGTGCTGAGGTTCGGCGTCATGCGTAGTGAGGCAATCTGCTCGACCGGCTGATGGGTCGGGCCATCTTCGCCCAGGCCAATGGAGTCATGGGTATAAACCATCACCTGACGCTGCTTCATCAGCGCCGCCATGCGCACCGCGTTGCGTGCGTATTCGACAAACATCAGGAACGTCGAGGTGTACGGCAGGAAGCCACCGTGCAGCGCAATACCGTTGGCGATAGCTGTCATACCGAACTCACGCACGCCGTAGTGAATGTAGTTCCCGGCGCTGTCTTCGTTAATCGCTTTAGAGCCGGACCACAAGGTCAGGTTCGATGGAGCCAGATCCGCAGATCCGCCGAGGAATTCCGGCAACAGCGGACCAAAGGCTTCAATCGCATTCTGCGACGCTTTACGGCTGGCGATTTTCGCCGGTTTGGCCTGCAATTTTTCAATAAACGCCTGCGCCTTGCTGGCAAAATCTGCAGGCAGTTGCCCATTCACCCGACGGGTAAATTCATCTGCCAGCTCGGGGAACGCTTTCGCGTATGTGGCAAACTGCTGGTTCCACGCAGCCTCCTTAGCCTGCCCTGATTTGCGGGCGTCCCACTGCGAAGCTATCTCAGTGGGGATAACAAACGGTGGATACGGCCAGTCCAGCGCTTCACGCGTTGCCGCCACTTCAGCCTCGCCCAGCGGCGCGCCGTGGACATCATGAGTACCCGCTTTATGCGGAGAGCCAAAACCAATCACCGTTTTGCAGATAATTAACGTCGGCATGGTGGTAATCGACTTTGCAACATCAATCGCGGCACGGATGGATTCAGGATCATGCCCATCGACTCCGCGTACCACATGCCAGCCGTAAGCCTCAAAGCGTTTGGCGGTGTCGTCGGTGAACCATCCCTCGACGTGACCATCGATAGAGATGCCGTTATCGTCGTAGAACGCCACCAGCTTACCGAGCTTCAGCGTCCCGGCCAGGGAGCAAACTTCATGAGAAATGCCCTCCATCATGCAACCGTCGCCCATAAAGGTATATGTGAAGTGATCGACAATGTCGTGGCCCGGGCGGTTAAATTGCGCCGCGAGAGTTTTCTCGGCGATAGCCATGCCGACCGCATTGGCTATCCCCTGCCCCAGCGGCCCGGTGGTGGTTTCGATGCCCGCGGTGTAACCCACTTCCGGGTGCCCCGGCGTTTTCGAATGCAGCTGACGGAAGTTTTTCAGCTCATCAATCGGCAAATCGTAGCCGGTAAGGTGCAGCAGGCTGTAGAGCAGCATTGAGCCGTGACCGTTGGAGAGTACAAAACGGTCGCGGTTGGCCCACGCGGGGTTATTCGGGTTATGGTTGAGAAAATCCCGCCACAGGACTTCGGCAATATCCGCCATTCCCATCGGTGCGCCCGGATGACCGGAATTTGCCCGCTGAACGGCATCGACACTCAGCATACGGATGGCATTGGCCAGGGTTTTTCGTGATGACATTTAAAACTCCCTCTGAATCTTAAGTAAAAAATCTGCCTCGCCCTTGCGCGTTACGCGCAGGTCGAGGTAGTTATCAATGGTTTTCCAGGTATCGATATCGTGAACTACAGACTGGCGGGTCAGGACTTCAACCACCACGCACCCTGCCTGGGTGGCAGAAAGCAGACCGGCAGTGGAGTCTTCAAAAGCGAGGCAATTAGCGGGAGAAAGACCGAGTCGGGCTGCACCCGTCAGGAACGGCTCCGGATGCGGCTTGCCATGATGAATATCTTCGCTGGTCACCAGCACCGGCGGAACGGGGAAACCGGCTTGTCGGATCCGTGCTGAGGCAACCTTCAGCGACCCGGAAGTCACAATGGCCCAAGGGACCTGCAACTGCTCAAGCTGGCGGAGAAAATCAACAGCCCCGTTAACCGCAGTGATGCCGTCAGTATTGCTCGCTTCAAACTCTTCCAGCGCGAGAAATTCGTCGATGATGATCTGTTCGCTGGCATCGGGCATAAAGTGGCGCAGCGTACTCAAAGCGGGTTTACCGTGGAGATAATGGCATACCGCCCTCGGATCCAGCTCTTTTGTAGTGGCCCATAAACGCCAGGAGGCCTCAACGAAATCCAGCGAGTTCACCAGCGTCCCGTCTAAATCCAGTAATATTCCACGAAAATGCATCGTAATTACCACAACGAAATAAATAGAGTGTGTATTATTTTGTACTCCATTACCCATGACCATTGAATAGAAAGAAAGTCACTTTAATAGCAATTACGTGACCACTGCTCACCCGTTAATAATAGTACGGCTGCCATCACAATTACTTAAATCATCTCGCAATACACACATCACAGTAATTCTATATAATTTCATGACCTCGATCACAAAATAATAATCAGGCTTTTTTATTCAAGCAAAGGTCACTTTTTTTCTATTCAAAGCTAGCTGAGAACGATGAAGGATATAAAACATGAAAGGCAGGCACTCAAACCTGCAGAAAAAATTAATTAGCCAGGGCTAAAAGATTATCGGGAGCAATGATGTCACAGATAATTACGTATCAATGTGAGCTGAAGGATGGTATTCACGCCAGACCGGCGGGACATATCGAACGATTGTGTAATACCTTTCAATCTGAGGTGTGCTGGAATAATATTCGCAGCGGCATTCAGGGTAATGGTAAAAGCGCTCTCTCGATTGTCGCCACCGATACCTTACTCAACGACGCCTGTGAAATTACCATCAGCGGTAAAGATGCTGCAAACGCGGCTCAGCAGCTGAGTGCGCTGCTTAAAAAACTGCCCTCCTTCGAGGTTAGCCATGCAGATGAAGCCGCAGTGCCTGCGGGTTATCTCCCGCGTTCGCTGCGGGAGACTCAGCTCAGTTTTATTCAGGGTTCACGCATCAGCGGCGGTGTTGCCATTGCCAAACCCGTTCGTATTCAGAGTCTGTCTCTGGACGAAATGCTGGCGCGTAACCCGGGCGGTGAGTATTCCACGGAGCATCAGCAGCGTATTTTTCTGGCGGGTTTAGAGGCGCTTAAGCAAGAGAAGCAGGCTGCGCTGGAAATTAAAAAAGGCGTTGAACACGATATTTTACAGGCGCATTTTTCCATTATCACCGATGCGACCTTTCAAAGCCATATCTCCTCGGCGATTTCCGGTGGTGACAATACCTGGGATGCGGTGATTAAAGCTGCAATGGAATTCTGTGAAATTCTTACTCGCTCATCAAGCAAATACATTAAAGAGCGGACCCTGGATGTTCTCGATATTACCGGACAATTACTTTCTGCGATCTATGGCCCGGGTATATTACCGCAGAACAGTCTTGAATTAACGCAACCATCGATTATTCTGGCCAACAGTCTGACACCAAGCCAGTTTCTCGGGATCAATAAAGAGTTTCTTGCCGGGATGGTATTATCCGCCACGGGTAAAACGTCGCACACCGCTATCCTTGCACGTTCGCTCGGTATCCCGACTCTGACAGATATTGATTTTTCGACCCTACAGCTGAATGCAGACATGGACATTATTATCGATGGCAATCCGGGTATTTTAATTATCGCACCGGATGAGAAAGTTCTGCGCTATTACCAGAATGAAATTGCCGTTCAGCAGAGTATGCAGCAGCAAATGCTGGCTAACGTCTATCAGGCAGCAACCACCAGCGATCATCATAGCGTTGAGATAGCCGCCAATATTGCCAGCCTGGCGGAAGCCGAGGCAGCCTTCAGTAACGGCGCTGAAGGCATCGGACTATTTCGTACCGAAATGTCATTCATGGACCGCGAATCCGCACCGGACTACCACGAACTGGCTGAGCTCTACAGCCAGGTGATACAGGTTGCACAAGGGAAGCCGGTTATCTTCCGCACCTTCGACATTGGCGGTGATAAGCCTGTCGACTATATGAGCATCGGCGAAGAAGAAAACCCGTTTCTCGGCTTCCGGGCGGTGCGAACTTATCCGCGTTATCGCGACCTTTTCGCCATGCAGCTCAAGGCTATCCTCAGCGCCTCGGCTTTTGGCGATGCCAAAATCATGATCCCGATGATCGCCAACGTTGATGAAGTTATCTGGTGCCGTGAAGTCCTCGAAGAGGTCAAAAGTACGATGCGTGATGAAGGGCTGGCATTCAACGACAGCATCTCGCTCGGCGTGATGCTGGAGATCCCCTCCGTTATCTTCGCGATTAGTGAAATAGCGGAATACGCAGATTTCTTCAGCGTGGGCAGCAACGACCTGACGCAGTACTTTTTTGCCGCCGACCGTGGAAATACGCAGGTTGAGGCGGTATACGATAACTATGCTCCGGCATTCCTGCGCGCCATGCAGTATGCCGCCGCCGAAGTCCACCGCGCGGGCAAGTGGATAGGTATCTGCGGAGAGCTGGGTGCCAGCAAAGATTTTCTGCCGCTGTTCGTTGGCATGGGCTTTGACGAACTCAGCATGAGTGGCACCTCTATTCCGGGTGTAAAACATGCGCTGCGGGAGCTGAGTTTTGCCAAATGCCAGGGGCTGGTACAGGATATTGTGGCGTTAAAACGTTCCGCTGATGTCAAAGTCGCGCTGAGTTCACCGGACGTAAAAGCGGTCAGCAAAAAGCCGATCCTCGCTCCAGAGTTTATTCTCTGCGGACTACAGGCCAGCGATAAAAACGAAGTTATCAAAAAGATGACCGACAATCTGTGGCTGCACCATCGCACCGATAATCGGGATCAATTAACCGATGATATCTGGGCCCGCGAAGACTCATTCTCCACCGCCGTGGGCTATGGCTTCGCCATTCCGCACACCAAGTCAGACCATATTCACTACTCCACCATCAGTATGGCAACCCTTGCGTCGCCCATTATGTGGGGCGATCAGGAAGTCGAAACCGTATTCATGCTGACGGTGAGTAAATCCGCCGACCCTAATGAGCATATGAAATATTTCTCCACGCTTGCCCGAAAGCTAATGAAAGAGGATTTCCGCAATGAAATAAAACAGGCCGAAAACGTCAACGTACTCTACAACCTGATGGCCAATACTTTGGCCGTATGAAATCAGGATTTATTAAGCAATGTTTAAAACCACAGCCAAATAAAAAATCAGGAGTCACTCATGAAGATTGTCGGAGTCGCAGCATGCATTACCGGTGTCGCCCACACCTATATGGCACAGGAAGCTATCGAGCAGGAGTGCAAAAAAAGAGGTTATGACGTCAAGGTCGAAACTCAGGGCGGCATGGGAATTGAAAATGAATTAAGCGAAGATGAGATTGCCGAAGCGGACGTGGTTATTCTGGCGATTGCTATTGGTATAGAAGGCGTCGAGCGTTTTGAAGAAAAAGAAGACGCCGGACTGGTTATTTCGCTGAACCCGGCAGAAGTGGTTCGCGATCCAGCAGCGATTATTGACCGGGCTGAAAAACTGGTGCAATAAAACAACCCACCGGTCCTTATTTACTTTCGACATTCGGTACCGGTGAATAATAACGTTAATTAAATTTCTGCGAACTCTTTATTTAAATTACGACGCAAACGCGTCCGGGGATGATTGTGCCTGAATATCGCAGTCATCATAAAAATAAAGGGTCCTGGAGGATGAAAATGTCGGAAAAAATGAAAGTCATCAAGGATGATTTAGTTAAAGCATTCAGTACCGGGGTGTCATATATGATGCCGGTGGTGGTGGTCGGCGGTATCTGCCTGGCACTCTCCTTGATTGGGGGTGAGCCGGTCGCGGGTAAAGGCATGGTGGTGACCAACCCATTCTTATTAAACCTCGGCGCTATCGGCAGCGCGGGCCTCGGAATGATGATCCCGGTGCTGGCGGCTTATATCTCCTACTCTATCGCCGGTAAACCGGGGCTGACTCCGGGTTTAATCACCGGTTTTATGGCCAGCACGCCGCTGGGCGCAGATCACGTGGTAACCGGTTTTCTGGGGGCGATGCTGCTCGGTATTCTCAGCGGCTACGTGGCTAAATGGGTAAAAGGCTGGAAAGTCGGTAAGGTGCTGATGCCGGTTATGCCGATCATGATTATTCCTATCGTCTCAAGCGTCATCGTCGGCATGCTCTATCTGTATGTACTGATTGGACCCATCGGTTTTGCCATGAAATGGCTGGTTTCCATGCTCTCCCATATGCAGGGAAGCAGTGGACTGGTACTTGGTCTGATTGTCGGTGCCATGGCAGCCTTTGATATGGGTGGCCCGGTAAATAAAACCGCAACGGCATTTACTCTCGCATTAATGGCTGAAGGTATTTATGGTCCTAACGGCGCTTACCGTGTTGCCTGCGCTATTCCGCCACTGGGCATTGCTCTCTCTACTTTTATTTCACCACGTAAATGGGCTGAAGATGAAAGACGAATGGGAACCTCTGCTGCCTTTATGGGGTTAATTGGCATTACCGAGGGCGCCATTCCTTTCGCCGTTAAAAACCTGAAGACCGTTCTGCCATCAATAATTATCGGCAGCGCTGTCGGTGCTGGCCTGGCAATGGTTCACGGCGTTGAATCTATGGTTCCCCACGGCGGGTTAATTGCTATCGCAGGCGTCAATAAAGCACCTGTATGGTATGCCATCGATATGGTTATCGGCGTTATTGTCACCGCAATCTGCCTATATATTCTGCGCCCCAACATAAGCGAGCCGGTAAAAAAAGAGTCGGCTAAAAAAACAATCACTTCTGATATGAATAAAGTCTGAGGAGTCATCATGAAAAACACAATGAAACAGTACGTCGATTATATTGTTAACGGTGGAAAATCAACAATGCTGGGAATTGGCCCCATGTCTCCGGCATTAATTCAGGCCTGTTTTGAGCTGGGTAAAGAAAAAGACCTGCCGCTGATGTTTATTGCCAGCCGCAACCAGGTTGATGCAGATGAGTTTGGCGCGGGTTACGTTAACAACTGGGATCAATTTCGCTTTGCCGCCGACCTGAAAGCGATGGCGGAAAAAGTCGGCTTCGACGGTGATTACTTCCTCTGTCGTGACCATGGTGGCCCATGGCAGCGTGATAAAGAACGTAAAGACCATATTCCGGAAGCCGAAGCGATGGCGCTAGCGCGCCGCTCTTATCAGGTAGATATGGACGCCGGTTTCGACCTGTTGCATATCGACCCGACAAAAGACCCGTATGTCGTCGGTAAAGTCATTGATATCGAACTGGTGCTGAGTCGTACCGTTGAGCTGATCCGCTTCTGCGAAGAGTACCGTAAGGCAAATAACCTGAAGGAGTTCTTCTATGAAGTCGGAACTGAAGAGACCAATGGCGGCCTGACCGACGTCAGCGCCTATGAAGGGTTTATTATTGAGCTGAATAAGCGTCTTGCTGCCGAATCGCTACCGCAGCCGCTGTTTATCGTTGGTCAGACCGGTACCCTGACCCGCCTGACCAAAAACGTTGGCCATTTTAACGATAAGCAGTCCGCAGAGCTTTCGGCTATCAGCACCCGTCACGGCGTCGGTCTGAAAGAGCATAATGGTGACTATCTTCCGGATGAGATCCTGTTGAAACATCCAGGTCTGGGCATCACGGCAATGAACGTCGCCCCAGCCTACGGCACCATTGAAACCCGCGCTTATCTGAAGCTGGCGGAAGTCGAGAAAGATCTGGCAGCGAAAGGCTTTATCAAGTCAGCATCTGATTTAAAAACCGTCCTGACCCGCGAGTGCGTGCTGAGCCACAAATGGGAAAAATGGATGACCGATGAGCACAAAAATAAGTCCGAGGAACAGATCTTTAACGAGCCGGAATTGTTGAAAGAGATTCTCGAACTCAGCGGCCACTACAACTACGAAAAACCAGCGGTAGTCAAAGAGATGCAGACCATGTTTGCTAATCTGAAGTCGTTTGGTGTCGAACCCGAGCGTTATGTGGTTAATAAAATTAAAGATATGATCCAGAACGAAGCAGAGTGCTTCAATATGCCAGGCCTGACCACCCGCGTCGCGCAGGCAAAATAACCACCTATCCAGCTTAGCAATAAGGAGCGGGCTCTGGCCCCTCCTTGCTATTTGCTGCCCAATTATGAAATACAGGTTTATGCCATGAATCAGCTTGAACAACTAAAGCAGCGAACCACAATTGTTGCCGACAGCGGGGATATTGACAGCATTATGGCTTACCAGCCTGAAGATGCGACCACCAACCCTTCGCTTATTTATAAAGCGGCGCAGCTTCCGCAATACCAGAAACTGGTGAAAGATGCCGTCGCGGCGGTGAAGTCCCGCCAGAATGGAAAGCCGGTACAGCCTGCGGATATTGCCGATTACCTGGCGGTGAGTATCGGGGTGCTGATCCTGAAAAACGTTCCGGGTCGTATTTCAACTGAAGTGGATGCTCGCCTCTCGTTTGATACCCAGGCCAGTATTGCTAAAGCGCGGGAAATTATTGCACTGTATGAAGAGAAAGGTATTGGTAAAGATCGGGTTTTGATTAAGCTTGCTGCCACCTGGCAAGGGATCCGTGCCGCAGAAACGCTGGAAAAAGAGGGTATCCAGTGTAACCTCACGCTACTGTTCTCCTTTGCCCAGGCCAGAGCCTGTGCCGATGCCAATGTTTTCCTGATTTCCCCGTTTGTGGGCCGTATCTACGACTGGTACAAGAAAAACAACCCTGATACCACCTTCACCGTCGAGAACGATCCGGGTGTCGAATCAGTGCAGAAGATCTATCGCTTTTATAAAATGCACGGCTACCGCACCGTGGTGATGGGGGCCAGTTTCCGTACGCCGGAACAGGTGCTGGCGCTTAACGGATGCGATCGTCTGACCGTTTCCCCGGCGTTGCTGGCGCAGTTGCAGCAAACTCAGGGGGCGGTACCAATGCCGCTGACGTATGAAGGTGAAATCCAGGCGAAGCCCACAGCGATGACCGAGGCTGAGTTCTACTGGGCTCATAATCAGGATGCGATGGCAGTGGAAAAGCTCGCCGAAGGTATTCGCCTGTTTGCCGTGGACCAGAACAGTCTTGAGGCACTGCTGAGTCAATATCTGTAAGCTCCCCTTGCAAATATCCTATGCAGGTAGTTGATTCTTAGACGGGTCCGCAGTAAATATCGGACCCATTATTCCACGTAGCGAAGTGCATCGATCATCAGCGCAAAAGCGGGCGGATGCTGCTTACGGCTCGGGTAGTAAAGATAGTATCCGGGGAAAGATGGGCACCAGTCCTGCAGAACCTGAATAAGCTCTCCTGACTTTATATAATCCTGCACCCTGTCTTCAGGTATACAGGCGATGCCAAAACCGGATAACGCCGCATCAATTCGTTCCGCCTGCAGATTAAACGTAACCTGCCCTTCCACTCTAACCCGTAACGGCTTCCCATCCTTCTCAAACTCCCAGTGGTAAAGCCCACCGGCTGTCGGCAGGCGCATATTGATACACCGATGATTTTGCAGCTCGTGCGGCGTTTCAGGTGCAGGATTTGCAGCGAAATAAGACGGCGCTCCTACCACAGCCATTCTCATGTCCGGCCCAATTCTTACCGCAATCATGTCCTTATCCACGCTTTCGCCCAGGCGGATCCCGGCGTCAAAACGCCCCTCAACAATATCGACAAAGCCGTTATCCACCACCAGTTCGAGATTAATTTCCGGATATTCCCTGAGGAAGGGTTTTAGCTTCGGCCATACCAGACTTCGCACGGCATGCTCCCCGGCAGATAAACGGATATTGCCAGAGGCGGTGCCGTTCAGTTGAACCAGCGATTCTAGCTCCTGCTCGAGATCGGCAATACGCGGTTCAAGGCAGGCAATAATTCTCTCACCGGCTTCTGTAGGGGCAACGCTTCGGGTCGTACGGGTCAGAAGGCGTATATTCAGCCTTTCCTCCAGGGCCTTCATCGCGTGGCTGAGTGCAGACTGAGAAACGCCCAGTTTACCCGCCGCTTTGGTGAAACTTCGCTCCCTTGCTACTACAAGAAAGATTTGCAGTTCGTTGAAATTTTCTTTGAGCATCGGCGATTTCCTTAAAAACCAACGCTATCGGCCAGTTTCCAAGGGTTCTCTTTGGGTTTAGCAGTTTCAACCTGACGAGCAGTCAGCTTCATTGGGGTACCTCTCAGCAGGGGGTACAATTATACCCCCATCCATACCCCCACATTGAGCTTGACCCTGGGGGAGTACAATTGAGTTCAATAGACTAATAGAATGCTATAACTGCTGATTTATCAAGGGAAAATTGAGTTGAGTGGACTTCAGGAGACTTGAGTCTGGAGCGGGCGAAGGGAATCGAACCCTCGTATAGAGCTTGGGAAGCTCTCGTTCTACCATTGAACTACGCCCGCGAGGAGGTGCGAGGGTCATTATAGACCTTACGCACCCGCTGACAAGCCCATAACAGGCTAACTGTCGATAAAATAACCTTTTAGCACTTAGGCTTACTGCCCTGCGGCGGCAAATAGCGCAGCGGGTCGATCGCCGTCGCCCGGTAGCGAATCTGGAAGTGCAGGCGCACGGAATCCGCATCCGAGCTGCCCATGGTGGCAATCTGCTGGCCGATCTTCACACTCTGGCCGTTATTCACCATCAGCTTGTCGTTGTGTGCATAGGCGCTGATATAGTCCTCATTATGTTTAATCATAATCAGGTTGCCGTAGCCGCGCAGCTGGTTACCCACGTACACCACTTTGCCCGCCCCTGCCGCATACACCGGCTGGCCGCGCTTACCGGCAATATCGATACCTTTATTGCCGCCATCGCTGGTGGAGTACGGCAGTATAACTTTGCCGCTGGTCGGCCAGCGCCAGCAGCGTTGCCCGACCGGCGGCCAGGAGGATTGCGGCACCGCCGAAGATGGCGTCACGGCAGCGGTGCGCTTCGCGGAGGATTTCTTGCCGGATGCCCCCGCCTTCGCCGTGGCCCCTGAACCACTGTTCAGCTTCAGCTTTTGCCCAACCTCGATGGTATAGGGAGGTGAAATATTGTTGAGACGGGCGAGATCCCTGACGCTGGTGCCAGTGGAACGTGAAATAGCGTACAGCGTGTCGCCGCGCTTCACGGTGTAGGTGGACCCGGAATCGGATGAGCTGGAACACCCCGCGACGATCAGGCTGCTCAGCAACATTATTGCAATAACAAAGCGTTTTCTCATCAGGCGTCCTGCGCTTAACACGTACATTCACCTCTCAACCAGAGGCGATTATCATACCAGTCCCTAAGGCAATCCCCAATCGCTACCCTTCATACAGAAGTATTAAACGGATAGCCATGCGTAATAATATCCATCAACGCGGGCAGATAAGGCATAGACGGCAATTTTACCAGCGCCGGGTAGAATATTTGCGGCGAGGGGAAAACATCGACCACGTAGCACTGGTTAAGCTTATCAGCATCCACTTCAGAAGAAGGTAGCAGCGTCGCAGCCTGCAGTCCGGACTCCAGCCAGTCGAGAATTACGCCCGGCTGCGTAATGTGCATAATCACCTTCGCGTTGACCCCGGACTTACGAAACAGCTCCATTAGCATCTCGTAAGTCCCTGAATCTTTTGCTCTATGAAGTAATACCAGCGGCAGCGCCGCCAGCGATGTGTAGCTATACGGATTAGACGGCGGCTCCGGCAGGCAGCTTTTATTGATCACCGCGACCAGCTTAATCGGGTCAAAAGAGACATAATCAAAGCCTTCGCTACGGTAGGGGCGCTGGATTAAGGCTAAATCAATTGCGCCCTCGGTTAATAACGTTTCGAGATGGCTGGAGTCAGTAACGGAAATATTTATGGAAGTGTCGGGATGACGTCGATATACCTCCATCAGCAATGCTTTAAAATAATTCTGATAGAGATGAGTTAAGCCGATTCTCAATTCAGTTCTGTTTTTGTGCGCAATATCCGTCGTTTCCCGCGCCGTATCCTCTACCTGGCGTAATATTTCACACGCTTTTCGATAGAGAAAAAAACCGGCTTCCGTAGGCTCAATGCGGTTTCCCCGGCGAACAAAAAGCGATACCTGAAGCTCCTCTTCCAGCTCCTGAATTCGCTTGCTGAGCGGCGGCTGCGCCATGTTCAGCGACTTCGCCGCCTGGCTCACCGAACCTTGTTCCACCACCCGACAAAAATAGCGTAAGCGCTTTAAATCCATCATCATTATCCGCAGTGTAATTTATCACCAGTATCACACTTAGCCGGAGAAATAAAAAGCCGCAGCGTTGCTCCTCATATTAATTAATCATTATTTAACACCTTGTTAAAATAAACTTTTTTGATCTACTGACCATCCGGTAAACGGTATTTGTTTATCCGCGCCAGGGAAAATATTGTGCCGGGAGCAAAGCTTCTTTTCCGAAGGAATATCCCATGACAAATAGTGATAACAAAACACCCTCATCGGTACATGATTTACGCTCCGCGCTGGAGCTGCTGAAAACGCTTCCCGGCGAGTATGTTGAAACCAATACCGAAGTCGACCCGCACGCCGAACTCTCCGGCGTCTATCGTTACGTAGGCGCCGGCGGGACCTGCCAGCGTCCGACCCGCAAGAATGGCCCGGTCATGGTCTTCAATAAAATCAAAGGTTTTGAAAATATCAGCGTGGCGATTGGCCTGAATGGCTCCCGCCAGCGCGTCAGCCATTTTCTCCAGTGTGAACCGGCTAAACTGGGGCATCTGCTGAAGGATTCAGTAGAAAACGCAATAGCCCCGGTGATGACCCAGGGCGCAGCGGTATGCCAGCAAGTGGTCCATCTGGCAAGCGATGCCGATTTCGATCTGCGCAAGCTGCTGCCGGCACCGACGAATACCGAAGAAGACGCCGGCCCCTATATTACGATGGGCCTGTGCTACGCCTCCGATCCAGAAACACATGAGTCCGATATCACCATTCATCGCCTGTGCGTCCAGAGCCGCGACGAACTCTCCATGTGGCTAACGCCCGGCCGCCATATCGATGCTTTTCGCATGAAGGCGGAAGCGGCAGGCCAGCCGCTGCCGATTTCAATCAGCATCGGCGTCGATCCGGCCATTGAAATTGCCGCCTGTTTCGAGCCGCCGACCACCCCGCTGGGCTTCAACGAGTTAAGCATCGCCGGCGCGCTGCGCGGCAAAGCGGTGGAGATGACGCAGTGTAAAACCATTAACGAGAAAGCGATCGCCCACGCTGAGATCGTGATTGAAGGCGAACTGCTGCCCAACGCGCGCGTACGAGAAGATCAGAACACCCATACCGGCCGCGCGATGCCTGAGTTTCCGGGCTATACCGGCGAAGCTAAAGAGGCGATCCCAGTCATCAAAGTGAAAGCCGTCACTCACCGTATCAATCCCATCTGGCGCACCACCGTTGGACCAGGCGAAGAACACGTCAATATGGCCGGTATCCCGACCGAAGCCAGCATTCTGGATATGGTCGAACGCGCGATGCCTGGCAAGCTGCTGAACGTCTTTGCCCATTCGGCTGGCGGCGGCAAGCTGCTGGCGGTGCTGCAGTTCAAAAAATCCTCCCCGGCGGACGAAGGGCGCCAGCGTCAGGCTGCTCTGCTGGCGTTCTCAGCCTTCCCGGAACTGAAGCACGTCATTCTGGTTGATGAAGACGTCGATATTTTCGACAGCGACGACGTGCTTTGGGCCATGCAAACCCGCTACCAGGGCGATGTCGATACAATCACTATTCCCGGCGTTCGCTGCCATCCGCTCGATCCGTCGCAGGTACCGGAATACAGCCCGAGCATCCTGCAGCAGGGAATGTCCTGCAAAACGATATTCGACTGCACCGTGCCGTTCCATCTGAAGCACAACTTCCAGCGCTCCAGATTTAAAGAAGTGGACGTGAAGCGCTTCCTGCCGGATTTCGAATAAAAGGAGAACCTCATGACGGCACGCATCATCATTGGTATCAGCGGCGCATCCGGGTTTCAGTACGGCGTTAAGGCGCTGGAGCTACTGCGCCCGCATCCCGTTGAAGTCCACCTGGTCGTCTCTAAAGGCGCGGAAAAAACCTGCGAGCTGGAGACGGATTACCGCCTGGACGAGGTGATGGCGCTGGCCGACGTGGTGCATCCCATCGCCAATCTTGGCGCAGCTATCTCCAGCGGTTCATTTAAAACGCTGGGGATGCTGGTCGCGCCGTGTTCAATGCGTTCTTTAGGCGCCATCGCCCACTGCCTGACCGACAACCTGCTCACCCGCGCGGCAGACGTGGTGCTGAAAGAACGTCGCCGCCTGGTGCTGCTGGCCCGGGAAACGCCGCTGAACCTCGGCCACATCCGCAATATGGCCGCCGTAACCGAAATGGGCGGAATTATCTTTCCGCCGGTCCCGGCGCTTTACCAGCGTCCGCAAACGGCGGACGACATCGTTACCCATAGCGTCAATCGCGCGCTCGATCTGTTTGACCTGCAGGTCAACAACATCCCCCGCTGGGGTGAAGGCGAGCTACGTTTTAATTAACCGGAAATTATTCAATGTTAATCGGCCCATATGTAAACGGAGCCGCCGTGATTATCGGCGGACTCATCGGCGCTGCGGCGGGCGGCAAGCTCCCCGAGCGCGTCAAAACGGCGCTGCCGATGACCTTCGGCCTGTGCTCCGTTGGTCTTGGTATTACGCTGGTGCTCAAAGTGAAATATATGCCCGCCGTCGTGCTGGCAATGGTGATTGGCGCCATCCTCGGCGAACTGCTGCATCTGGAAAAGGGCATCGGTAAAGCCGCAGGTTCCACCCGCGGTTTGATCAACAAAGTGCTGCCGCCGGTCAATGGCCTCGGCCATGAAGAGTTTACCGAGAAATTTGTCGCCATCCTGGTTCTGTTTTGCGCCAGCGGCACCGGTATTTTCGGCGCGATGACCGAAGGCATGAGCGGCGATCCGTCAATTCTGTATATCAAAACGATTCTCGATCTATTTACCGCCGGGATTTTCGCGACGCTGCTGGGCTACGCGGTGATGACCATTGCTATCCCGCAGGTCATTATTCAGGTGGCGCTGGCGATGCTGGCGGTGGTTATTCTGCCGTCGATCTCGCCTGATATGATGGCGGATTTCTCCTGCGCCGGCGGGCTGCTGATGGTGGCGACCGGGTTGCGTATCTGTAACATTAAGCTCTTTCCGGTAGCCAACATGTTGCCAGGGCTTGTTTTGGTAATGCCTTTGTCCCATTTATGGGCTACCCTAGTGGCCTGAGTACATGACCCGGCGGGTTTGTGCCGGGTCATTTTCTATTTCAGGAGTTGTCATGGCCGGGGAACATGTCATTTTGCTGGACGAGCAAGATAAGCCTACAGGTATGCTGGAGAAGTATGCCGCCCACACCCTCAATACCCCTCTGCATCTCGCGTTTTCCAGCTGGCTGTTCAATGAACAAGGCCAACTGCTGGTCACGCGCCGCTCGCTGGGCAAAAAAGCCTGGCCAGGCGTATGGACGAACTCAGTCTGCGGGCATCCGCAAACCGGTGAAACCTTTGAACAGGCCGTTGAGCGCCGCTGCCGCTTTGAGCTCGGCGTCGAGATAACCCGTATCGTCCCGGTCTTTCCGGGGTTCCGTTACCGGGCCGTCGCGCCGAATGGCATTGTCGAAAACGAGGTCTGTCCGGTCTATGCGGCACGAGTAGCCAGCGCGTTACGGATAAATCCTGACGAAGTGATGGATTTTCAGTGGAGCCATATTGAGGATGTTTTAAGCGCAATTCGCGCGACGCCCTGGGCTTTTAGCCCGTGGATGGTCATGCAGGCTGCGGATGATAATGCGCGTAATGCCTTAATAAGCTTTAGCCGCCAGGCATAAAAAACCCCAGCAGCGCTGGGGTTTCGTTTATTACAGTCTACCCGCCATACTTCAGGTTGCATGTGCGTTGGCTTTCATGCAACTCGAATGATTCAGGGTTCAGAACTTATTTTACCGGACGCATCGCCGGGAACAGGATCACGTCGCGGATAGTGTGGCTGTTGGTAAACAGCATCACCATACGGTCGATACCGATACCGAGGCCCGCGGTCGGCGGCAGGCCGTGCTCCAGCGCGGTGACGTAGTCTTCGTCATAGAACATGGCTTCGTCGTCACCGGCAGCTTTCGCGTTAACCTGATCGAGGAAACGCTGCGCCTGGTCTTCCGCATCGTTCAGCTCGCTAAAGCCGTTACCGATTTCACGCCCGCCGATGAAGAATTCAAAACGATCGGTGATTTCCGGGTTCTCGTCGTTACGACGCGCCAGCGGAGAGACTTCTGCCGGATATTCGGTGATGAAGGTTGGCTGAATCAGATGCGCTTCCGCCACTTCTTCGAAGATCTCGGTCACGATGCGGCCCAGACCCCAGCTCTTCTCAACGTGAATGCCGATGCTTTCCGCAATGGCTTTTGCAGAATCGAAGTTATCCAGATCGGCCATCTCGGTTTCCGGACGGTACTTCTTGATCGCTTCGCGCATCGTCAGTTTTTCAAACGGCTTGCCGAAATCAAAGGTCTGATCGCCGTAAGGCACTTCGGTATGGCCGAGAACGTCCTGCGCCAGGGTGCGGAACAGGGATTCGGTCAGCTCGATCAGGTCTTTATAGTCCGCATAGGCCATATAGAGTTCCATCATGGTGAACTCTGGGTTATGACGAACGGAGATACCTTCGTTACGGAAGTTACGGTTGATTTCGAACACGCGCTCGAAGCCGCCAACCACCAGACGCTTCAGGTACAGTTCCGGCGCGATGCGCAGGTACATATCCAGATCCAGCGCGTTGTGATGGGTGATGAACGGACGGGCGGAAGCGCCACCGGGGATCACCTGCATCATCGGGGTTTCCACTTCCATAAAGCCGCGGCCGACCATGAACTGGCGGATGCCGGCCAGGATCTGCGAACGCACTTTAAAGGTGTTGCGCGATTCATCGTTGGAGATCAGATCCAGGTAGCGCTGACGATAGCGCGCTTCCTGATCCTGCAGGCCGTGGAATTTGTCCGGCAGCGGGCGCAGGGCTTTGGTCAGCAGGCGCAGCTCGGTGCAATGGATGGAGAGTTCACCGGTCTTGGTTTTGAACAGCTTACCGCGCGCCGCGATGATGTCCCCGAGGTCCCATTTTTTGAACTGCTCGTTGTAGACGCCTTCCGCCAGATCGTCGCGGGCGACGTACAGCTGAATGCGGCCGCCAACGTCCTGCAGCGTAACGAAGGAGGCTTTACCCATGATACGGCGGGTCATCATGCGGCCAGCAACGGCGACTTCAACGTTCAGCGCTTCCAGCTCTTCGTTTTCTTTGGCATCGAATTCAGCGTGCAGTTGGTCAGAGGTGTGGTCACGACGGAAATCATTCGGGAACGGGATACCCTGCTCACGCAGCGCAGCCAGCTTCTCACGACGGGCTTTCAGTTCATTATTAAGGTCAATTGCCGCGTCAGCGCCCTGTGCTTGTTGTTCAGACATGTTGGTTCCTCATAACCCTGCTTTCAAACTTGCTTCGATAAATTGATCCAGGCTGCCGTCCAGCACCGCCTGAGTGTTGCGGGTTTCCACCCCGGTACGCAGATCTTTAATGCGGGAGTCATCCAGCACGTAAGAACGGATCTGGCTGCCCCAGCCGATGTCGGATTTGGTATCTTCCATCGCCTGCTTCTCGGCATTTTTCTTCTGCATTTCCAGCTCATAAAGCTTCGCTTTCATCTGCTTCATGGCCTGGTCTTTGTTCTTGTGCTGTGAACGGTCGTTCTGGCACTGAGTCACTAAGCCGGTCGGAATATGGGTGATACGCACCGCGGATTCCGTACGGTTAACGTGCTGACCGCCCGCGCCGGATGCGCGATAAACGTCAATGCGCAGATCCGCCGGGTTGATTTCGATATCAATATCGTCATCCACTTCCGGATAAACGAATGCGGAGCTGAAAGAGGTATGGCGGCGGCCGCCGGAATCGAACGGGCTCTTACGTACCAGACGATGAACGCCGGTTTCGGTACGCAGCCAGCCGTAAGCGTAGTCGCCAATAATCTTGATGGTCACGGACTTAATGCCCGCCACTTCGCCTTCAGACTCTTCGATGATCTCGGTCTTGAAGCCGCGCGCTTCGGCCCAGCGCAGATACATGCGCATCAGCATGCTCGCCCAGTCCTGCGCTTCCGTACCGCCGGAACCGGCCTGGATGTCGAGGTAGCAATCGGCGCTGTCGTATTCGCCGGAGAACATGCGGCGGAACTCAAGCTGCGCCAGCTTCTCTTCCAGCACATCAAGCTCAGCAACGGCTTCGTTAAAGGTCTCTTCGTCGTCGGCTTCAACGGCCAGCTCCAGCAGACCGGAAACATCCTCCAGCCCCTGAGACATCTGATCCAGCGTATCAACGATGGCTTCCAGCGAGGAACGCTCTTTGCCCAGCGCCTGCGCACGTTCTGGTTCGTTCCAGACGTCAGGCTGCTCCAGCTCGGCGTTTACTTCTTCAAGACGCTCTTTCTTAGCATCGTAGTCAAAGATACCCCCTAAGAACGTCCGAGCGCTCCGTGAGGTCCTGAATACGGTTTTTTACCGGATTTATTTCAAACATGGTCGGTTTCTTTTAATGGATTCGTCAAAATGCGGTGATAAGAGCGGAATTCTACCGGATTCGCGCTCTCATTAATATACTGTTCTCAATTTGGCCAGAGGTGGTCAATGATCAGCTGCAGGCTGCGGTTGCCGCGGAACTCATTGATATCCAGCTTATAGGCAAGCTGAACTTCGCGAACGCCGTTATCCGGCCAAATGGAAGTATCCACATTGAACGCAATACCGTCCAGCAGCGGGCCGCCGCCGACCGGCTCAACCATCACCTTCAGGTGACGCTCGCCGACCAGACGCTGTTGTAGCAGACGAAAACGGCCATCGAACAGCGGCTCAGGGAACATCTGCCCCCATGGCCCGGCGTCGCGCAGCATTTGTGCGACCTCCATGCTCATCTCTGCCGCCGCCAGCGGGCCGTCGGAGACCACTTCGCCCTGCAGTAGCGCAGGATCGAGCCACTCGGTCACCAGTTCGCCGAAACGCTGCTGAAACTCCTCAAAACGCGCCTCTTCTAACGACAAACCCGCCGCCATGGCATGACCACCGAACTTCAGAATCAGCCCGGGATAGAGGGTATCCAGACGCTCCAGCGCATCGCGCATATGCAGCCCCTGAATCGACCGACCTGAGCCTTTGAGCGTACCGTCACCGGTGGGCGCAAAGGCGATAACCGGGCGATGGAAGCGCTCTTTAATACGCGAGGCCAGAATGCCGACGACGCCCTGATGCCACTGCGGGTGGTACATCGCCAGGCCGCCGGGCAGCGTCTCGCTGCTGCGTTCCAGCTTTTCACACAGGGTCAGCGCTTCCGCCTGCATCCCCTGTTCTATCTCTTTACGCGTCTGGTTTAACGCGTCCAGCTCATTGGCCAGCACCCGCGCTTCGCCGGTGTTGTCGCACAGCAGCAGCGCCACGCCGACGGACATGTCGTCCAGCCGCCCTGCCGCATTAAGGCGCGGGCCAAGCGCGAAGCCGAGATCGCTTGCCGCCAGCTTTTGCGGATCGCGGTTGGCGATTTCCAGCAGCGCCTTGATGCCCGGACGGCATTTACCTGCCCGAATGCGGCTCAGCCCCTGCCAGGTCAGAATACGGTTGTTGGCATCCAGCGGTACGACGTCCGCCACGGTGCCAAGCGCCACCAGATCGAGTAAATCCGCCAGATTCGGCGGCGCAATGCCGCGCTCATCAAACCAACCTTTATCACGCAGAAAAGTGCGCAGCGCCAGCATCAGATAAAAGGCCACGCCAACCCCGGCCAGCGATTTTGACGGGAACTCGCAGTCCCGCAGGTTCGGGTTAATAATCGCTTCGGCGGCAGGCAGCGTATCCCCCGGCAGATGGTGATCGGTCACCAGCACCGGAATACCCAGCGCATGGGCGCGCTCGACGCCGGCGTGGGAGGAAATGCCGTTATCCACGGTCATTATCATCTGCGCGCCGCGGGCGTGAGCCTGATCGACCACTTCCGGACTCAGGCCATAGCCATCCTCAAAACGGTTTGGCACCAGGTACGAGACGTTGCCGTAGCCCAGCCCCCGCAGGGCCAGAACGCTAAGCGCAGTGCTGGTAGCGCCGTCGGCGTCAAAATCGCCGACCACCACAATGTGCAGCTCCTGCTTAAATGCGCCGTAGAGCATCTCTACCGCTTTTTCGACGCCGGTCAGCTGCGACCATGGCAGCATACCTTTTACACCGCGTTCCAGCTCCTGCGCGCTACGCACGCCGCGGCTGGCGTACAGCCGCTGCAGCAGCGGAGGGAGATCGTCAGGTAAATCGACGCCGTCAGCCGCCTCGCGGCGGCGTAGTTGTATCTGTTGTTTCACGCGAATCAGTTACCGCTTATCTGTTTTTGATGCTCATCAAGGAGCGCTTTCAGGTCTTTAGGATCGCGATAGCCAGGCATCAGCGTACCGTCGCTCAGCACCATCGCCGGCGTGCCGTTAACGCCAAGCTGCACGCCGAGCGTGTAGTGTTTAGCGATATCAACATCGCAGCTCGCTGGCTGCACGCCTTTGCCGCTCATCGCGTTATCCAGCGCTTTGTTGCGATCTTTGGCGCACCAGATAGCCTTCATATTCTGCTCGGCTTCGCTTTGCAGCCCCTGGCGCGGGAAGGCCAGATAGCGCACGGTAATCCCCAGCGCGTTATAGTCGCTCATCTGCTCATGCAGCTTGTGGCAATAACCGCAGGTAATATCGGTGAAGACGGTGATGACATGTTTTTCCTGCGGCGCTTTGTAGACGATCATCTCTTTTTCCAGGGCGTTTAGCTTCCCCCCCAGCAGCGCATTGGTAACGTTTACCGGCTGCGCGCCGCTGACATCGTACATCGGCCCCTGGATAATGTGTTTACCATCATCGGTGACGTACAGCACGCCGCTGTCCGTCAACACGGTGCTGATGCCTTTGACCGGCGAAGGCTGCACGTCCGAGCTCTGCACGCCAAGCTTCGCCAGCAGTTGCTTGATCGCCGCGCTATCGGCATGCGCCGCACCGGATAAGGTGGTCGCCAGCAGAGTGAACATCAGTAAACCTTTTTTCATACTCAGTCCTTTTTTTCAGCACTCACGCACGCGGGTGATGCTGTTGATGGAGTTGTCGCAGACGCTCGGTCGCCACGTGGGTATAGATCTGCGTCGTGGAGAGATCGCTGTGTCCTAACAGCATCTGCACCACGCGTAAGTCGGCGCCGTGATTAAGTAAATGGGTAGCGAACGCATGGCGCAGCACGTGCGGAGAGAGCTTTTCGCTATCAATTCCCGCCAGTACGGCATAGTGCTTAATTCGATGCCAGAACGTCTGGCGCGTCATCTGCTGCGCGCGCTGGCTGGGAAAAAGCACATCGGAAGCCACGCCGTTCAGCAGCCAGGGACGCCCGTATTCCAGGTAATTCTCAACCCACAGTACCGCCTCTTCGCCTAACGGCACCAGACGTTCTTTATTTCCTTTACCGATCACGCGCAGCACGCCCTGACGCAGGCTGATATCGCTCATGGTCAGGCCCACCAGTTCAGAAACGCGCAGACCGGTGGCGTACAGCACTTCCAGCATCGCTTTATCACGCAGTTCCAGCGGTTGTTCAACCAAAGGGGCCTGAAGCAGGCGTTCAACCTGCGCCTCGCTCAGATCCTTCGGCAGCCGCTGCGGCAGCTTTGGCGATGCGAGCAGCGCGCTGGGGTCATCGGGGCGAATTTTTTCCCGGTACAGATGCTGGAAGAAGCGACGCACGGCGCTTAGCAGGCGCGCGGTGCTGGTGGCTTTATAACCGCCGGTTTGCCGCTCCGCCAGCAGCGACTGGAGATCTTCGCCGCTGACGCTAGCAAGCGACAGGCCACGATGATGCAGCCATTCCACGACCATCGTCAGATCCCGGCGGTAGGCGCTCAGCGTGTTTTCCGCCAGATTCCGCTCCAGCCACAAGGCATCAAGAAACTGCTCGATTTGTGCGAGATCCTGTTCCACTCCGGCCTCTTTGTATATTAAAACGGCGCCATTATACCCTAAATAATTCGAGTTGCAGGCGGGCGCGGCCTTTCTGGTACACTAAGCGCAAAGTCACAGCAAGAATTGAGACGTTTCCGCGATGAACATAGGTCTTTTTTACGGCTCCAGCACCTGCTACACAGAAATGGCGGCGGAAAAAATCCGCGATATCATCGGCCCTGAACTGGTGACGCTGCATAACCTGAAAGATGATTCCCCTGCCCTGATGACGCAATATGATGTGCTGATCCTCGGCATTCCAACCTGGGATTTTGGCGAGATCCAGGAGGACTGGGAGGCGGTCTGGCAGCAGCTTGATACGCTGGATCTGCAGGGTAAAATCGTCGCGCTCTATGGCATGGGCGACCAGCTAGGCTACGGCGAATGGTTCCTTGACGCGCTCGGCATGCTGCACGATAAGCTGGCAACAAAAGGGGTTAAGTTCATCGGCTACTGGCCAACCGAAGGCTATGAATTTACCAGCCCGAAACCGGTCATCGCCGACGGCCAGCTGTTCGTTGGTCTGGCGCTCGATGAAACCAACCAGTATGACCTGAGCGATGAGCGTATTCAGAACTGGTGCGAGCAAATCCTCGGCGAAATGGCTGAGCAGTTCGCCTGAGTCCAGGCTTAATCTTGCGTCGGTTTCTGTAACACCAGCCGACGCAGATCGCGCCACTCGCCCGCGTCCATGCTATCCGCCGCCACCCATAGATGCTGAGTGCGTTGGTTTTCCGTATTTCGCAGACGCAGCAGCATTCCGCTATTGATTACCCACGGGGTGCCGACGATATCCCACTCCGCTTTTTGCCAGCGCAGGCGAGAGTCAATCAGCAGCTTTATTTCCCCCTGTCGGGCATGGATCCGCCGCTGGCTGCGCACGCAGTCGAACACCACCAGCGACAGCAGTATCAGCCACAGCGGGGTATAGCTCAGCGGCCAGGGCAACACCAGCACCAGCGCCGCCACCACGCCGTGCATCAACAGTGAGAACCATTGCGCTCGCCACGAGATGCGTAAATCAGATTGCCACAGGACCACGTTCCCGATTCCGTGTCTGAATTAATTTTACCATCCGCTGCAGTTCTGCATCAGCCGGTTCGCCATGGTTCATCAACCAGTTGAACAGGTCCGGATCGTCATTTTCCAGCAGGCGGATGAACAACCGCTTATCGTCATCACTGAGCGTATCGTACTCATGCTCAAAAAACGGCATGATGGAGATATCGAGTTCACGCATTCCCCGGCGGCATGCCCAGTGGATGCGAGCTTTATTGTTAATATCCATGTTTTACTTCCTGCTTATAAATATTGCTTAGTTTAACCCGTTTTCGCCGCTGACTTCACTGGAATATCAAGATTCACGAGCGCTATTCCATGAAATCTCTAAAATAATCAGGTTATTGATAATTTCGTTCGCGTTAGCGCCCAGTTTTGAGGGCACGAATGGCCTGGCAAAAGCGCTTGCATTGCACCATAGCTCTTTTACCATTAGTCACACACTCTGCGTTAAGCTATTCAGGATATGACTATGGCTTTTACACCTTTTCCTCCGCGTCAGCCCTCCTCTTCCGCTCGTCTGCCGTTAACGCTGATGACGCTGGATGACTGGGCGCTGGCGACGATTACCGGGCCGGATGGCGAGAAATATCTGCAGGGGCAGATCACCGCTGACGTCAGCCACCTGACCGACGAGCAGCATCTGCTTGCCGCGCATTGTGACGCCAAGGGCAAGATGTGGAGCAATCTGCGCGTTTTCCGTCGCAACGAGGGTTTTGCGTGGATTGAGCGCCGCAGCCTGCGCGATGCGCAGCTGACTGAACTGAAAAAGTATGCGGTGTTCTCTAAAGTGACCATCGCCGCCGACGATGAATCCGTGCTGCTGGGCGTTGCCGGGTTCCAGGCACGCGCTGCGCTGACGCCGCTGTTTAACGAGCTGCCAAATGCCGATAAACAGGTTGTCAGCGAAGGTGCCACCAGCGTGCTGTGGTTTGAGCATCCCGCCGAGCGCTTCCTGCTGGTGACCGATGTGGCAACCGCCACCCGCATCACCGACGCGCTGCGCGGCGAAGCACAGCTAAACAATAGCCAGCAGTGGCTGGCGCTGAATATTGAAGCTGGCCTGCCGGTCATCGACAGCGCCAACAGCGCGCAGTTTATTCCGCAGGCCACCAACCTGCAGGCGCTGGGCGGCATCAGCTTCAAAAAAGGCTGCTATACCGGTCAGGAGATGGTTGCCCGCGCTAAATTCCGCGGTGCCAATAAGCGCGCCCTGTGGTATCTGGCCGGGACCGCCAGCCGCGTGCCTGAAGCCGGGGAAGACTTGGAAATGAAGATGGGTGACAACTGGCGTCGTACCGGTACCGTTTTAGCGGCCGTGCAGCTGGATGATGGTCGCCTGCTGGTGCAGGTAGTGATGAATAACGATATGGAGCCGGGCAGCGTATTCCGCGTGCGCGACGATGCCGGCAGCCTGAGCATTGAGCCGCTGCCGTATTCGCTGGAAGAGAGTTAAAGCGATATTCCCCGCCGCCTTCTTCCTGGAGGCGGCGATAACGCGCCTGTCCCGGCTACCAGCCCTCAGACGACGGTGAACCTGTAGCCCGGCTAAGCGTAGCGCGAGCCGGGAGATTTCTCAAAATTTAAGCCTGCCCGACGTACAAATAAATCGCCAGGAAGTGGCACACGCTGCCGCCCAGCACAAAGCCGTGCCAGATAGCGTGGTTGTACGGAATACGCTTACAAACGTAGAAAATAACCCCCAGCGAATAGACGACCCCGCCCACCGCAAGCAGCGTCACGCCGCCAATCGCCAGCTTAATCGCCAGCTGATAAACGACGATCAGCGACAGCCAGCCCATAGTCAGATAGGTCACTAAAGAGAGGATCTTAAAACGATGCGCAATCGTCAGCTTAAACAGGATCCCCAGCAGCGCCAGGCTCCAGATGACGATCATCAGCCCGCGCGAGAGCGGCGAATTTAGCCCCACCAGCAGAAACGGCGTGTAGGTTCCGGCAATCAGCAGGTAGATGGCGCAGTGGTCGAATTTTTTTAGCCACAGCTTAGCCCGCTGATGCGGAATCGCGTGATAGAGGGTCGAGGCGAGGAACAGCAAAATCATGCTGCCGCCGTACAGACTGTAGCTGGTGATAGCCGTTGCGCCGGCGTTGCTATCTACCGCCTGCACCAACAACAGCACCAGACCAACGATACCGAACACCAGCCCGATCCCGTGACTGATGCTGTTGGCAACTTCCTCTGCCAGAGAATATCCCTGTGTGATTAACGATTTGCGAACCATATTTGACTCCGAAAACCCGTACGCTTTCAATGCACACTTAGGTTAACTGAGAATGATTCCAGTGAACACCTGTTCGCTAAAATAAAAAGGTGAATATTTATGAACAGTATAAAATCAAAAGCTTACATAAAAATTTCAACTAACAGACGTTCACTATTTTATTAAAGCTTTTCGAATTCAATAACATAAAACTGCTTTTCTTCAGGATAGATCTCCGCAATCACCTCACGCAGCTGCGCCAGCGTCATGTTTTCCTGCTGCGCATGCAGTTCGGTCAGCGTATCCAGCGTTACCGTTGAGGTGGCCACCACACGAATAGTGCAAAAATAGCCGTCATCTTCATAGCGGCCAACGCGCAGCACATCGCCCATTTTAAAGTGCGATTCAGCAGCATCGCGGATGGTAATCGTTTTGCGTCCGGCGAGAATGTCGTCCTGAAAACGCTGAAAAAAGGTTATGTCATTTGGCTGCATGATATCATTCCGTCCTGGTCATTATGAATTGTGAGTTTGCCACTGTGAGTATCTTCTCCCACGCCGCTATCGCCAGTCTCAATAATCTTGAGATGATGGTCTATCACTACGTCATTAAAAATCGCGACAAAGTGATGTACATGACCATCCGCGAGCTGGCGGAAGCGGCCGGAGTCTCCACGACTACCGTTCTGCGCTTCTGCCGCAAGCTGCAGTGCGAAGGCTACTCGGAGTTTCGCGTACGCTTTAAATTATATCTGGAGCAGAATGAGCCTCAACAGGCAAATATCGGCGCCAGCGAAATAATGAGCTTTTTTAAAAGCATCAATAACGATGAATTTGACCAACTGCTCGAGCAGGCGGTTGATATTATACTCGCTTCGGAAAGAATTATTTTCGTCGGCGCCGGCACCTCCGGCGCGCTGGCAAAATATGGCGCACGTTTCTTTTCTAACGTCGGAAAATTCAGCAATCATATCGACGATCCTTATTTTCCGGTGACCAATGATATGGCGCGTAATGCTCTGGCTATTGTGCTGTCGGTCTCCGGTGAAACCGAAGAAATCCTGCGCTTTGCCAGCCAGTTCAGCCTGCATCGCTGTAAAGTGATGTCCATCACCAGCCACGAGCACTCGCGGCTGGCAAAGCTCGCCGACTTCAATCTCTCCTGGCACGTTCCGCAAACGCGCATCGGCGGCGTCTACGATATTACCACGCAGATCCCGGTTATTTATATTCTGGAAACGTTGGGCCGTAAATTAGCGCGCAAACTCGTCTGAAAATAACAGGGTGTTTTTCCGATGTAACAAATTCCATTTCAGGCAAATTGTTATATCGTGACATTTATATTCCCTTTGTTAGACTCGCAGCCAACAGCCATTATGACGAGATGAGCAAAGATGAAAAAAATCCCTTTACCAAAAGACTTTTTATGGGGCGGTGCGGTCGCCGCACATCAGGTTGAAGGCGGCTGGAATAAAGACGGCAAAGGCCCGAGCATCTGCGACGTGCTAACCGGCGGCGCGCACGGCGTACCGCGTGAGATAACCCAGCAGGTCGAGCCGGGTAAATACTACCCCAACCACGAAGCCATCGACTTCCACGGCCGCTATAAAGAAGACATCAAGCTGTTCGCCGAGATGGGCTTCAAGTGCTTCCGTACTTCCATCGCCTGGACGCGCATCTTTCCGCAAGGCGACGAAACCCAGCCAAATGAAGAAGGGCTAAAATTTTACGATGACATGTTCGATGAACTGCTGAAGTACAACATCGAGCCGGTTATCACCCTCTCCCACTTTGAGATGCCGCTGCATCTTGTTCAGCAGTACGGCGGCTGGACCAACCGCAAAGTGGTCGATTTCTTTGTGCGTTTTGCCGAAACGGTCTTCGAGCGCTATAAGCACAAAGTGAAATACTGGATGACCTTCAACGAGATCAACAACCAGCGTAACTGGCGCGCGCCGCTGTTTGGCTACTGCTGCTCCGGCGTAGTCTATACCGAACATGAAAACCCGGAAGAGACCATGTACCAGGTGCTGCATCATCAATTCGTCGCCAGCGCGCTGGCGGTGAAAGCGGCGCGTCAAATCAACCCGGAAATGCAGGTTGGCTGCATGCTGGCGATGGTTCCTCTCTATCCGTACTCCTGTAAGCCGGAAGATGTGATGTTTGCGCAGGAATCGATGCGTGAACGCTACGTCTTTACCGACGTACAGCTGCGCGGCTACTACCCGAGCTACGTCCTGAACGAGTGGGAACGCCGCGGTTTCAATATCAAAATGGATGAAGGCGATGCGCAAATCCTGCGTGAAGGCACCTGTGCGTATCTCGGTTTCAGCTACTACATGACCAACGCGGTGAGAGCGGAAGGCGGCACCGGCGACGCAATTTCCGGCTTTGAAGGCAGCGTGCCCAATCCGCATGTCAAAGCCTCCGACTGGGGATGGCAAATTGACCCGGTTGGCCTGCGCTATGCGCTGTGCGAACTGTATGAACGCTATCAGAAACCGCTGTTCATCGTCGAAAACGGCTTTGGCGCGTACGATAAAGTAGAAGAAGACGGCAGCATCAACGACGACTACCGCATCGACTATCTTCGCGCTCACGTTGAAGAGATGATCAAAGCGGTGACCTACGATGGCGTTGAACTCATGGGCTACACCCCGTGGGGCTGCATCGACTGCGTCTCCTTCACAACCGGTCAGTACAGCAAGCGCTACGGCTTCATCTACGTCAACAAGCATGACGACGGCACCGGGGATATGTCCCGCTCGCGCAAAAAGAGCTTTAACTGGTACAAAGAGGTTATCGCCAGCAACGGCGAGAAACTGTAATCATCTTGCCCCTCCCCTCGGGAGGGGCAAAACTTCCCACAAAACAGACACTTCTTTACAGCATTAGCGTTGCTTACGCGCCCTCAACCGATAAGATAAACCGCAACAATCGTTGAGCTGCTGACGTTTACTCAGTGAATCAACGCCGCACGCTGCCGGCCGTTACGGCGCATTACAATGTAGAAAAATGATGCTTAAAGTCTTCAGACAGCTCCTGACATGGATCCTGATTGTTGCCGCCGTCAGTCTGACGGTGGATTATCTACGCAGGCCCGCACTGCCGCAGAATTTCTCCAGCATGCCGCTGCAAACGCTTGATGGCCGAACGGTCGATCTGGCGGCAATGAGCCAGGAGCGTCCCTTATTGCTATACGTCTGGGCAACCTGGTGCAGCGTATGCCGCTATACCACCCCGTCGGTGGCTGCTTTAGCCGACGATGGCGGTAATGTTATGACGGTAGCGTTACGTTCGGGCGATAACGCCACCCTGGCGCGCTGGCTGGCGCATAAAAAAATAGCGCTGCCGACGATCAATGACGCCAGCGGTCAGCTATCCCAAGGGTGGGAGGTACAGGTCACGCCGACCCTTATCGTTATCTCGCGCGGTGAGGTGAAGTCAGTCACCACCGGCTGGACCAGCAACTGGGGAATGCGCCTGCGGCTATGGCTGGCGTCATAGCGTATTTCCCTGCTCGCGCTGCGCTTAGCAGGGCTACCCGTTCGCTGCGATATACCGATTTTGTTCCCTGGGCAAGGCGTTAGCCGCGCCCCGGGAAATGGATTGCCTGCTATCTCCCGCCCGCCAGCTCGAGGAAGCTGCCGGTAACGTAGGAGGCCTTATCACTCAGTAGCCAGACGATCGCCTGCGCCACCTCTTCCGGCTGCCCGCCGCGCTGCATGGGCAGCATCGACTTGACGCGATCCACGCGTCCCGGCTCGCCGCCGCTGGCGTGCATATCGGTATAGATTAATCCGGGGCGCACGCCGTTAACCCGAATGCCCTGCGCCGCGACCTCCAGCGACAATCCGGTGGTCAGGGAATCAACCGCGCCTTTTGAAGCGGCATAATCCACGTACTCTCCCGGCGCCCCGAGGCGCGATGCTGCGGATGAAACATTCACAATCGCCCCACCTTTACCGCCATGCTTGTGTGACATCCGCTTTACCGCCTCCCGGCAGCAAAGGAAGTAGCCGGTAACATTGGTGGCCAGCACCCGGTTAATTCGCTCGGCGCAAAGGCTTTCAATCGTCCCCTGGGTAAATAAAATCCCGGCGTTATTGACCAGCGCGGAAAGCGGTTCACCGAGGCGGTCGATAGCGGCGAACATCTCCATCACCTGTGCTTCATCGCTGACGTCCGCCCGGAGCGCAACGGCGTTGCCGCCGCAGGCGCGAATCTCATTCACCACGTCGGTCGCGGCAGCGCTATTCTGATGGTAATTCACTACCACGGTATAGCCTTCCTGCGCCAGCAGCAGCGCCGTTGCTTTACCTATTCCGCGGCTACCGCCCGTCACCAATGCTATCGTCATACCATTCTCCCAAAAAATAAAGGCGCCGCAGCGCCTTTAAAAAATAGCCTAATCAGCAGATTACTGATATTCACTCATCGGTACGCAGGAGCAGAACAGATTGCGGTCGCCGTAAACATCGTCCAGACGCTTAACGGTCGGCCAGTATTTATTGTTCAGCCCGGCCGGGAACACCGCCAGTTCACGAGCGTACGGATGGTTCCACTCGCTCACCAGTTCACCCTGAGTATGCGGCGCATTCACCAGCGGGTTATCCTCCAGCGGCCACTCGCCGGCTTTCACGCGGTCGATCTCGCCGCGAATCGCCAGCATCGCATCGATAAAGCGGTCCAGCTCCACTTTGCTTTCCGATTCGGTCGGTTCCACCATCAGCGTGCCGGCGACCGGGAAGGACATGGTAGGGGCGTGGAAACCATAATCGATCAGTCTCTTAGCGATATCCAGCTCGCTGATGCCGGTCTCTTCTTTCAGCGGACGAATATCCAGAATGCATTCGTGCGCCACGCGACCGTCACGGCCGGTATACAGCACCGGGAACGCGTTTTTCAGACGGGTAGCAATGTAGTTGGCGTTCAGAATCGCCATCTGGCTTGCCTGTTTTAGCCCTTCTGCGCCCATCATCCGGATATACATCCAGCTGATCGGCAGAATGGAGGCGCTGCCGAACGGCGCGGCGGAAACTGCGCCCTGACGGGTCAGCATGCCTTCAATTTGCACCACGCTGTGGCCCGGTACAAACGGCGCCAGGTGCGATTTGACGCCGATAGGTCCCATCCCCGGACCGCCGCCGCCGTGCGGAATGCAGAAGGTTTTATGCAGGTTAAGGTGCGAGACGTCCGCGCCGATAAAGCCCGGAGAGGTAATGCCGACCTGGGCGTTCATATTGGCGCCGTCAAGGTAAACCTGGCCGCCAAACTGATGCACCACTTCGCACACTTCGCGGATGGTCTCTTCGTAGACGCCGTGGGTGGAAGGATAGGTGACCATAATGCACGAGAGGTTCGCCGCATACTGCTCGGCTTTGGCCCGCAGATCCGCCAGGTCGATATTGCCGTTTTTATCGCAGGCGACCACCACCACCTGCATCCCCGCCATCTGCGCGGAAGCCGGGTTAGTACCGTGTGCGGAGCTTGGGATCAGGCAAATATCGCGATGCCCTTCGTTACGGCTCTCGTGGTAATGGCGAATCGCCAGCAGGCCCGCGTATTCACCCTGCGCGCCGGAGTTCGGCTGCATGCATACCGCATCATAGCCGGTCAGCTTAACCAACCAGTCGGAGAGCTGAGCGATCATCTGGTGATAGCCTTCGGCCTGATCGACCGGGCAGAACGGATGCAGTTCGGCAAATTCCGGCCAGGTGATAGGGATCATCTCGGCGGCGGCATTCAGCTTCATCGTGCAGGAGCCCAGCGGGATCATCGCCTGGTTCAGCGCCAGATCCTTACGCTCCAGCGCGTGCATATAGCGCATCATCTCGGTTTCGCTGTGATAGCGGTTGAACACCGGATGAGTGAGGATCGCATCGTCGCGCAGCATGCTGGCCGGGATTGAACGGCTGTCCAGAGCCACGTCTTTATCCAGAGCGTCGATATCCAGGCCACGATCGTCGCCAACGATAGCGTGGAACAGGTTCAGAACGTCTTCACGAGTGGTGGCTTCGTCGAGCGTGATCCCGACGGCGTGATGAATATCGCTACGCAGGTTGATCTGCAGCGCTTCCGCCCGCGCCAGCACAGCCGCTTTATCAGCCACTTCCACGCACAGGGTGTCAAAGTAGTGCGCATGGCGGAGCTTGAGGCCTTTTTTCTGCAGACCTGCGGCCAGAATATCGGTCAGGCGATGAATGCGGCTGGCGATACGCTTCAGGCCGGCCGGGCCGTGGAACACGGCGTACAGGCTGGCAATATTAGCCAGCAGTACCTGGGAGGTACAGATATTGGAGTTCGCTTTCTCGCGGCGGATATGCTGCTCGCGGGTCTGCATCGCCATGCGGAGCGCGGTATTGCCCGCCGCATCTTTCGATACGCCGATAATACGGCCCGGCATGGAACGTTTGAATTCATCTTTTGCGGCAAAAAACGCCGCGTGCGGGCCGCCGTAGCCCATAGGTACGCCGAAGCGCTGGGCGGAGCCAAACACAATGTCCGCGCCCTGCTTGCCCGGAGCCGTCAGCAGAACCAGCGCCATAAAATCGGCTGCGACGCTGACAATCACTTTGCGCGCTTTCAGATCAGCAATCAGTTTGCTGTAATCATGAACCTCGCCGGTCGTCCCTACCTGCTGCAGCAGCACGCCGAAGACGTCCTGATGGTCGAGGGCTTTCTCCGCATCATCGACAATCACATCGAAACCAAAGGTTTCCGCGCGGGTGCGCACCACGTCCAGCGTCTGCGGATGAACATCGGCGGCAACAAAGAAACGGTTAGCGTTTTTCAGTTTGCTCACGCGTTTGGCCATTGCCATCGCTTCCGCGGCGGCAGTGGCTTCGTCCAGCAGCGAGGCCGAAGCAATATCCAGACCGGTCAGGTCGAGCGTTACCTGCTGAAAGTTCAGCAGTGATTCCAGGCGACCCTGGGAAACCTCCGGCTGATAAGGCGTGTAGGCGGTATACCAGCCCGGGTTCTCCAGCATATTGCGCTGAATAACCGGAGGCAGCTGCACGGCGGTGTAACCCATGCCAATGTACGACTTGAAGCGCTTGTTACGACCGGCAATCGCCTTCAGCTCCGCCAGCGCGGCGAATTCTGTGGTTGCTTCACCCACCTGCGGCGGCGTCGCCAGCTGAATATCCTGCGGCACAATCTGGCCAATCAGGTCGTTAAGCGAATCGGCGCCAACGGTATTCAGCATCTCCTGCTGCTGTCGGGCGTCCGGGCCGATGTGACGTTCAATAAAGGCGTCACGGTTTTCAAGCTGGCCTAAAGTCTGGGTCATGAGCGATGGTTCCTGAACGTGCGGTGAATCGTGATTGTCTGACTGGTTTGCCCGGCGAGCACTGATGCTTACCGGGCCAGAATATGCAAAATCATTCGCGTTGCAGGAAGCCAACGCCACTGCTACGTGAAGGAAGATGCGTATTTATTCGTCTTCTAACAGAGCTTCGTATGCGGTCGCATCCAGCAGCGCGGCAACCTGAGCTTCATCGCTGGCTTTAATTTTAAAAATCCAGCCGCCGGTGTACGGCTCGCTGTTGACCAGCTCAGGTGAGTCGTTCAGCTCTTCATTGACGGCAACGATTTCGCCGCTAATTGGCGCGTAGATATCGGAAGCCGCCTTGACGGATTCGGCCACCGCGCAGTCGGCGCCCGCTTCAACGGCGGCGCCCACTTCAGGCAGGTCAACGAAAACCATATCGCCAAGCAGCTCCTGCGCGTGCTCGGTGATTCCGACGGTATAGGTACCGTCCGCTTCTTTACGCAGCCATTCGTGTTCTTTGCTGTATTTCAGTTCTGCTGGTACGTTGCTCATTAATTCATCTCCAAATGGGAAATCACACCACGGCTTTGCCGTTGCGTACAAAAACGGGTTTCGTCACTTTGACCGGCATTTCGCGGTTGCGAATCTGCACCACGGCGGTTTCACCGATGCCTTCCGGTACGCGCGCCAGGGCAATACTGTAGCCCAGCGTCGGGGAGAAGGTCCCGCTGGTGATAATGCCTTCTTTCTGATTGCCCTCGGCATCGCTGAAGCGTACCGGCAGGCCGCCGCGCAGAACGCCTTTCTCGGTCATCACCAGACCGACCAGCTGTTCGGAGCCTTTTTCACGCTGGAGTTCCAGCGCCTCACGCCCGATAAAGTCACGGTCAGCAGGCTCCCAGGCAATGGTCCAGCCCATGTTAGCCGCCAGCGGAGAGACGCCTTCGTCCATCTCCTGGCCATAAAGATTCATTCCCGCTTCCAGACGCAGCGTATCGCGCGCGCCAAGGCCGCACGGCTTAACGCCCGCGTCCAGCAGGCCGCGCCAGAAATCCACCGCCTGCTCGTTCGGCAGCGCGATTTCATAACCCGCTTCGCCGGTATAGCCGGTGGTTGCAATAAACAGATCGCCCGCCTGCACGCCAAAGAAAGGCTTCATGCCTTCTACAGCCTGGCGCTGCGCGTCGGTAAACAGCGTCGCCGCTTTCTCTTTTGCCTTTGGACCTTGTACAGCGATCAGGGAAAGATCGTCACGCACGGTCATTTCAAGACCATAGGATTCAGACTGCTGGGTGATCCAGGCGAGGTCTTTTTCACGGGTGGCGGAGTTAACAACGAGGCGGAAATAATCTTCAGAAAGGAAATAAACAATCAGGTCGTCAATGACGCCGCCAGAGGCGGTCAGCATGCCGCTATAGAGCGCTTTGCCCGGGATGGTGAGCTTCGCCACGTCGTTAGCCAGCAAATAGCGCAGGAACTCGCGAATTCGGCTGCCGTGAAAATCAACGATGGTCATGTGCGACACATCGAACATTCCGGCATCACCGCGTACCGCATGGTGCTCATCGATCTGGGATCCGTAATGCAGCGGCATCATCCAGCCATGGAAATCCACCATGCGCGCGCCGCATAGCGTGTGTTGTTCAAACAACGGAGTCTGTTGAGCCATCTTTTCCTCATCGAATAAAACGGAACCAGCCACTATTTTTGCCAATATTGCGCCACGAAACGCGCCGCCAGCATCGCAAACGGATGCCGACGCAAACGTTCTCTTTGGCCTGAACTTACCACCGATATCCGCACTAAACCATAAGCCCGGTCAGGACATCACATTAGCTTATGACCAAAATCACCCGAAGAGGCTACAGAATTTTTACCTACAAAAAAGCGATTAAGCCCGCACAAAAACAAACAACAGCGTTAAAAAAGCAGAGCATGATGATATTTTCTGCGAAAAGATGAGCCTAATTTCTATAACAAAAAAAAGGTGACATTAATAAAACTAATGCGAAAAAAGAGGTGAAATTAGATTATTTCAAATGAGAGGGAAAACCCGGCGCGCAGGCCGGGAGAGAGAAGTGTGACGTACTTAACGTAACCAGGCCGGGAGATCGTTTAGCCCCATTGCTTGTCGAATAAGCTGCGGCTTCACGCCAGGGAGAGTATCCGCCAGCTTGAGTCCAATATCGCGCAGCAGCTTTTTCGCCGGATGGCTGCCGGAGAACATGTCGCGGAAGCCCTGCATCCCTGCGAGCATCACCGCAGCGCTGTGCTTGCGGCTGCGCTCATAGCGACGCAGATAGAGATGCTGGCCGATGTCCTTGCCCTGCGCATGCAGGCGCTTCAGCTCATCAATCAGTTCGGCGGCATCCATAAAGCCAAGATTAACGCCCTGCCCCGCCAGCGGATGAATGGTATGGGCGGCATCGCCAACCAGCGCCAGACGGTGGGCGGCAAACTGCCGCGCGTAGCGGCCGGTGAGCGGAAAAACCTGACGTTCGCTCTCTACGGAACACAAACCCAGACGGTTATCGAAGGCAATATTCAGCGCCTGATTAAAAGCGGCCTCGTCTGCCTGCCGCATTCGTTCCGCCTCTTCAGGAGACAACGACCAGACAATAGAACAGAGATGAGGATCGCTTAACGGCAGGAACGCCAGAATACCATCGCCGTGAAATACCTGACGCGCCACCGCTTCGTGCGGCTCTTCGGTGCGAATAGTGGCAACCAGCGCATGATGTTGATAATCCCAAAAGGTCAGCGGGATATCGGCTTTATTACGCAACCACGAATTGGCGCCATCGGCGCCAACCACCAGCCGGGCGGTTAACATGCTGCCGTCCTGCAGGCTAAGAAAGGCCTCATTCTCGCCCCACGCGACCTGCTGCAGCTGCGCCGGGGCCAGTAGCGTGACGTCAGCACAGCGCTGCGCTTTTTGCCACAGAACATGATGCACCACGGCGTTTTCAATAATATGCCCAAGGTGGCTAAAGCCCATGCTCTGGTCATCAAAGCTGATACGGCCAAAACTGTCTTTGTCCCACACTTCCATACCGTGGTAGCAGCTGGCGCGCCGGGCGACTATGTCCTCCCAGACGCCCAGTTTGTTCAGCAGCTTCTCGCTGGCGGCATTAATTGCCGACACCCGCAGCGCCGGCGGCGCATCCGCGCTTAACGGCTGCGGCGCGGCCTGCTCCAGCACGGCGACGCGCAATCCACTGCCCTGCAAACCACAGGCAACCGCCAGCCCCACCATTCCACCGCCAACAATAGCGACATCAACACTTTGCACGTTTCACTCCTTAACGGGGGACCCAACCGAGGGTACGCTGCGCCAGCGCATCGCGCGCCGGGGTAAATAATTCCATCGCCATCAGGCCTGCGTTGCGCCCCGCCACCAGCGGCGCCCAGCGATTAGCGAACAGATGCACCAGCCCATCGGTCACACCGACGGTGGCGGCTTTATCTGCGGCGCGGCGGGCCTGATAGCGGCTCAGTAGCGAATAGCCACCCGGATCCTCTCCTTCGGCATGCGTCTGCGCCAGCATTTCCGCCAGGCTCATCACGTCGCGCAGGCCAAGGTTAAAACCCTGTCCGGCAATAGGATGCAGCGTTTGCGCCGCATTGCCGACCAGCGCCAGACGATGGGCAATGGTGCGGGTAGCTCGGGTGAGCGAGAGCGGATACGCGCTGCGCTTGCCTGCCTGGACGATCCGGCCAAGACGCCAGCCGAATGCCTGCTGAAGTTCATGACAGAAGCGTTCGTCCGACCAGCTCAGAACCTCTTCTTGCCGCGACTGCGGATGACACCACACCAGGGAGCAGCGGCCCTGCGACATGGGCAGCATCGCCAGCGGGCCGTGTTGGGTAAAACGCTCGAAGGCGCGCCCGTTGTGCGGCACAGCGGTACTGACGTTGGCAATAATCGCCAGCTGTTCATAGGGCTCTTGCTGCCAGCTGATACCGCAGCGGGCCCCGAGCGTTGAGCGCGAGCCATCGGCCGCGACCAGCAGTTTACCGCTGAGCGTTTCGCCGTTGTCCAGAACCAGGCTTACGCTCTCTTCACTGCGGCTAACATTTTCCACTTTTGCCGGACAGTGTAGCGTCACGCCCGGCGCTTTACGCAGCTGGGCAAACAAGCGTTGGCCGACGTCGTGCAGCTCAACCACCTGCCCCAGCGCCGCCAGCCCATAGTCCTTAGCCTCGAGCGTCACAAACCCGGCGTGACCGCGATCGCTGACGTGAACGCGCTGAATAGCCGTGGCGCGGTCGGCAATTTCCTGCCAGATATCAACGCGAGCCAGCTGCTGACAGGTGCCGGCAGCAAGTGCGATTGCCCGGGCGTCAAAGCCCGGATGCCGGGCAGATTCCGGCGCTGTTGCTTCAATCAGGTGCACCGGCAGCTTGCCGCCGGTCAGACGAGATATTGCCAGCGCCAGCGTCGCGCCGGTCATTCCGCCGCCAACGATCAGTACGCTCATAGCTGGCGCGCCGCCGCCATCAGCGCCTCGATATCATCCGCTTTTTTCACTACGCCAGCGGTGAGGTTTTCATTACCGTCTTCAGTAATGACGATGTCGTCTTCAATACGAATGCCGATGCCGCGGTACTGGGCCGGGACGTCGGCATCCATCGCGATATACAGCCCCGGTTCCACGGTCAGCACCATTCCCGGTTCGAGAATACGCGAGCGGTCGACGTCATAGTTGCCGACATCATGTACGTCGAGCCCCAGCCAGTGGCTCAGGCCATGCATAAAGAAAGGACGATGAGCGTTATTAGCAATTAGCTCATCAATTTCACCTTTCAGGATCCCCAAACGCACCAGGCCGGTAATCATGATCCGCACTACCTGCTGATTAACCTCGTTAATGGAGGTGCCGGGGCGATAAAGCTTCAGCGAGGTTTCCAGAGACTCAAGAACGATATCGTAAATCTCGCGCTGCGCCGGGCTAAACTTGCCGTTTACCGGGAAGGTTCGGGTGATATCGCCCGCATAGCCGCGATATTCGCAGCCTGCGTCAATCAGCACCAGATCCCCATCGCGCAGTTCGCTTTCGTTTTCGGTGTAGTGCAGGATGCAGCCATTTTCGCCGCTGCCCACGATGGTGTTGTAAGAGGGATAGCGCGCGCCGTGACGGTTGAACTCGTGGAGGATCTCGCCTTCCAGATGATATTCAAACATCCCCGGACGACATTTTTCCATGGCGCGGGTATGCGCAAGGGCGGAGATCTCGCCTGCGCGGCGCATCACCTCCAGCTCTTCCGCCGACTTAAACAGGCGCATCTCATGCACCATCGGCCGCCAGTCAATGACCGAGTTTGGCGCCTGCAGATTCTGCCGCACGCCTTTGCGCAGTTTTTCCAGCGCGTTGAACACGATTTCGTCGGCGTAGGCATATTCGCCCTGCGCAAAATAGATAGCATCGAGGCCGTTAAGGAGCTGGAACAGCTGCTGATTGATTTCACTAAATGCCAGCGCGCGATCGACGCCCAGCTTCTCAGGCGCGGCATCCTGCCCAAGGCGTCGGCCAAACCAGATTTCAGCAGTCAGATCGCGCACGCGGTTAAACAACACGCTGTGGTTATGCGTCTCATCGCTTTTAATCAATACCAGCAGCGCTTCAGGCTCATTAAAGCCGGTGAAGTACCAAAAATCGCTGCTCTGGCGGTAGGGATATTCCGAATCTGCGCTGCGTACCGCTTCCGGCGCGGCAAAAATTAACGCGGCGCTGCCTGGCTGCATCTGCGCCAGTAGAGCCTGGCGACGAGAGAGAAATTCCTGCTGAGTCATGACGCCCCCTGAACGATTTAATGATTAATTAGTGTAGCGTCGGTTTTTGCACTTCCGGCGCAGTGGGTTTCTGGAGAGAGAAAGTGTCGTGACACAGCAACGCGGCAACGCGTACGTATTCGATAATCTCTTCCAGAGACATTTCGAGCTCTTCCTGATCCTCGTCTTCGTCATACCCGAGCTGAGCAATATTGCGCAGATCGTCGATGGCTTCACCCGTTTCGTCTTTGACTTTATCCAGCTTGGGCTGCGTTACGCCCAGCCCAAGCAGAAAATGGTTCACCCAACCCGCCAGCGCATCGGCGCGATCGAACACGCTCACCTCATCGCCATCCGGGAGGTAGAGCTGGAATAAGAAGCCGTCGTCCTCCAGCGAATCACTGGTGGCGGAATGCATGTTACGCAGCGACTGCGCCAGCTCATGCCCAAAAGCCAGGCCTTCGTTGGTCAGGTCGTGCACCAACGGCTGCCAGCTGCTGTCTTTATTGCCGCCGCACAGGATCCCGCTGATCAGACCGTGCATTTCGGCAGGGGTTAATCCTACCCCTTGTTGGTTCAGTAACTGGTCTACAGCGTTGTAACCAGGCATTTCGTTCTGTATAGACATGCGCATTCGTCATCGTTGGGAGGAATATTCATGATATGCTACCACTTTGGACCCTGGTGAACCAGAATAGGGCTTGTATCTTAGAACCAGGGTAGCTATAGTGTCGCCCCTTCGCAGACCCTCCCAGGGCGTGAAGGCCGCGCAGTCAATCAGCAGGAAGGTGGCATGTCTGCACAACCCGTAGATCTCCAAATTTTTGGCCGTTCACTGCGAGTGAATTGCCCGCCTGAACAAAGGGATGCCCTGAACCAGGCAGCTGACGACCTGAATCAGCGGTTGCAAGATTTAAAAGAACGCACTAGAGTCACAAATACTGAGCAGCTGGTCTTCATCGCCGCGTTGAACATCAGCTATGAGTTGACTCAGGAAAAAGCGAAAACCCGCGACTACGCCGCCAGCATGGAACAGCGTATTCGGATGCTTCAGCAGACCATCGAGCAAGCATTGCTTGAGCAAGGTCGCATAAGCGAAAGACCCGGGCAGAAGTTTGAATAACACTTTGCATTTAACTGTGTTAGAGTAATCGCAAGAACAAAATTTCTCTGAGATGTTTGCAAGCGGGCCAGTCCCCTGAGCCGATATTTCATACCACAAGAATGTGGCGCTCCACGGTTGGTGAGCATGCTCGGTCCGTCCGAGAAGCCTTAAAACTGTGACGACACATTCACCTTGAACCAAGGGTTCAAGGGTTACAGCCTGCGGCGGCATCTCGGAGATTCCCTTCCTTTCGTTTTATCCCCCATAAGTTAATTTTCGGCTTTTACCGTCGTGTATTAGACTACGCCTGTTTGTATCGTTTGCTCACCGATGAGACTCAGGTATGACCCTATTGCCAGATGCCCCCTATACCAGACAGCAAATTCGCCAGCAGATCCGCCAGCGCCGACGCGCGTTAACGCCGGAGCAGCAAACGCAGTTCGCCCTCCAGGCGGCGGACAGAATGATGGCTTATCCGCCGGTTCTGCTCGCGCAGACGGTCGCGGTATTTCTTTCGTTTGATGGCGAGCTGGATACGCTGCCGCTTATTGACCAGCTCTGGCGGGCAGGCAAACGGGTTTATCTCCCCGTGCTTCATCCGTTCAGCCCCGGCAATCTTCTGTTTCTGCACTACCACCCAAGCAGCGAGCTGGTGGTGAATCGTCTGAAAATCCGCGAACCGAAACTCGACGTGCGCGATGTCCTCCCGCTTAGCCAGCTGGATGTGCTGGTAACGCCGCTGGTAGCATTTGATGCCGCCGGACAGCGCCTGGGTATGGGCGGCGGATTTTACGACCGGACGCTGCAAAACTGGCGGCAGCATCGCCTGCAGCCGGTCGGCTACGCGCATGATTGCCAGCAGGTCGACGCGCTGCCAACGGAGCAGTGGGATATCCCGCTGCCAGCGGTCATCACGCCGTCAAAAACCTGGCTCTGGTAAAACGTCCGAACAATTGACATTGCTGTTTTTTTCACCTAAATTCCTGGGTAAAGGGTGAGGGAGGCGAACCTCCCTCCTGCATTCTCTCTGTTAATATGCTGGCCAGGCGATGATTAACAGGATAAGCAGCATGATGAAGAGTCTCATCATCGTCCCTTTCCTTTTAGAGCCCCTGCCTCGGTAGGGGCTTTCCCGTTTCAGCCCCACGCTGAGTCTTTATCGTAAATACCTTTCTTTCAGGCACAACGACATCCGACGGTTTTAATCGCCGTTTGCGGCAAGACTCGCAAGCTTTGGGTGGCGACGGGAAATTGCAGAAGGGTCTAGCAGGAGAAAAGGGGCAGGTCGATGACCTGCCCGCTGGCATAAAAGGAGTTAGAACAGCAGACGGGCGCGGATGGTACCAGGAATAGCCTTCATCGCCTGCAGCGCAGCCTGCGCCACATCTTCTTCGGCTTCAATATCAATGACCACGTAGCCCATTTGCGGAGTGGTCTGCAGATACTGCGCCGCAATGTTAATGCCCTGCGCGGCGAAAATCTGGTTAATCGCGGTCAGAACGCCCGGACGGTTTTCATGGATATGCAGCAGACGGCGCCCGCCGTGCAGCGGCAGCGACACTTCCGGGAAGTTCACCGCCGAGAGCGTAGAACCGTTATCGGAGTATTTCGCCAGCTTGCCCGCCACTTCCAGACCGATGTTTTCCTGCGCTTCCTGAGTTGAGCCGCCAATATGCGGGGTCAGGATAACGTTGTCGAACTCACACAGCGGAGAGTTGAACGGATCGCTGTTGGTCGCCGGTTCGGTCGGGAACACGTCGATCGCCGCGCCCGCCAGGTGCTTGCTCGCCAGCGCATCGCACAGCGCCGGAATATCTACCACGGTACCGCGTGAGGCGTTGATCAGCAGCGCACCCGGTTTCATCAGCGCCAGCTCTTCCGCGCCAATCATATTCTTCGTTGAGGCATTTTCCGGCACGTGCAGGCTTACCACATCGCTCATGTTCAACAGATCGGAGAGATGCTGTACCTGAGTCGCGTTACCCAACGGCAGTTTGCTTTCAATATCGTAGAAATAGACGTGCATCCCCAACGATTCGGCAAGAATGCCCAGCTGCGTACCGATGTGACCATAGCCGATAATACCCAGCTTTTTGCCGCGTGCTTCAAAGCTGCCAACCGCCAGCTTGTTCCATACGCCGCGGTGCGCTTTGGCGTTTGCCGCCGGCACGCCGCGTAGCATGAGCAGCAGCTCGCCGATCACCAGCTCCGCAACGGAACGGGTATTAGAGAACGGGGCGTTAAATACCGGAATACCGCGTTTTGCCGCCGCATTTAAGTCAACCTGATTAGTACCGATACAGAAGCAGCCAACCGCAACCAGTTTTTCCGCCGCCGCGAAGATCTCTTCAGTCAGATGAGTACGGGAACGCAGGCCGATGAAATGGGCATCACGAATGGACGCTTTCAGCTCTTCGCTGTCCAGCGCGCCTTTGTGAAATTCGATATTGGTGTAGCCTGCTGCGCGGAGGCTGTCCACCGCTTTTTGATGCACACCTTCAACCAGCAGAAATTTAATTTTGTCTTTTTCCAGTGATACCTTAGCCATTTCCCCGTCCTGTTTTTGTCTTAACTGATGTCGTGCGGAACGAAAGTTCTTCTCAGCAACATATCAAAAAAAACTATTGCGGCAATATGAACGTTTGCGTCGACAACCGGAAGAAATATCAATCAGAGGGAAATTGCAGGACAAAACACCAGAAAGTAAAAGAAAGGTAGGTTGTTACTAAGACAAGGCGCATAAATGTGACAGAAGTCACCAAAATAGGCCTGGAGAAAAAATATTTGCGAGGGAGCCATTCGCTCCCTCGGATTGGTCTATTTAGTGATAGTTTTTACACCATCAGCGGTGCCAATCAGCGCGACGTCTGCGCCACGATTGGCGAACAGGCCGACGGTCACGACGCCCGGGATACCGTTAATGGTATTTTCCAGCGCAATAGCGTCCAGGATTTCCAGACCATACACATCGAGGATCACGTTGCCGTTATCGGTCACGACGCCCTGGCGGTACTCCGGACGGCCGCCCAGCTTAACCAGCTGACGCGCCACGGCGCTGCGCGCCATCGGGATCACTTCCACCGGCAGCGGGAATTTACCCAGGATGTCCACCTGCTTGGAAGCATCAGCGATACAGATAAATTTGTCAGCGACCGAAGCGATAATCTTCTCGCGCGTCAGCGCCGCGCCGCCGCCTTTAATCATTTGCATATGGCCGTTGATTTCATCAGCGCCGTCGACATAGATGCCAAGACGGTCAACGCTGTTAAGATCAAAAACCGTAATACCGAGGCTTTTCAGTTTTTCAGTAGAGGCATCAGAGCTGGAAACCGCGCCTTCAATCTGACCTTTCATGGTGCCCAGCGCATCAATAAAATGCGCCGCCGTGGAGCCCGTGCCGACCCCAACGATGGTGCCCGGTTGTACATACTGCAATGCCGCCCAGCCTACTGCTTTTTTCAGTTCATCTTGCGTCATGATTATGGTCCGAGATGTGAATTCCTGTGGCGCATTATAGAACATCAGGGGGGTCATTGTCCCTGCGACGGCGATCACACAACGCAGTCGCCATTTTTTCATCTTCATCAAAAACAAATTTATGTCATAGTGCGAGTTAACGAAAAGTATTAGGGGGCACGCCAGAGCAATGAAACGACCGGACTACAGAACACTACAGGCGCTGGACGCGGTAATCAGGGAACGAGGGTTTGAGCGCGCCGCGCAGAAGCTTTGTATTACGCAGTCCGCCGTCTCTCAGCGCATCAAACAGCTGGAAAACATGTTTGGACAACCGCTGCTGGTACGCACCGTACCGCCGCGTCCCACCGAACAGGGGCAAAAGCTGCTGGCCCTGCTGCGCCAGGTTGAACTGCTGGAAGAGGAGTGGCTGGGCGATGAACAAACCGGCTCAACGCCGCTGCTGCTGTCGCTGGCGGTCAACGCCGACAGTCTCGCCACCTGGCTATTGCCCGCGCTCTCCAGCGTGCTTTCCGACTCCCCTATTCGCCTGAACCTACAGGTGGAGGACGAGACCCGAACCCAGGAACGCCTGCGCCGCGGTGAAGTCGTCGGCGCGGTCAGTATCCAGCCGCAGGCGCTGCCAAGCTGCCTGGTCGATCAGCTCGGCGCCCTCGACTATCTGTTCGTCGCCTCGAAAGAGTTTGCCCAGCGCTATTTCCCCAATGGGGTGACCCGCTCGGCGCTGCTCAAAGCGCCGGTGGTGGCATTCGATCATCTCGATGATATGCACCAGGCCTTTTTACAGCAGAACTTCGATTTGCCGCCGGGCAGCGTTCCCTGCCATATCGTGAACTCTTCGGAAGCCTTTGTGCAGCTGGCCCGCCAGGGGACAACCTGCTGTATGATTCCGCATCTGCAAATTGAGCGAGAGCTGAACAGCGGCGAACTTATTAATCTCACGCCGGGCCTGTTCCAGCGCCGGATGCTCTACTGGCACCGTTTTGCGCCGGAAAGCCGTATGATGCGCCGGGTGACCGATGCGCTGATCGATTATGGCCATAAAGTGTTGAGACAAGATTAAGCCTCCCGGGCAGGTCGGCGCCGTCCGGCCTGCATGACCCACCTTCTTCTATTCATATCTTTGAAATTCATCACAAAATAGAACATTTCATGCGGCAAAAAACGACGCGCTGATGGCTATTTTTTGCTGGCGACAGAGCGTCTTAAAAAGCTCACCGTATTTGCAACACCCTATTTTATTGCGCATACGGAGCACAAAATGTCAGAGTTACGAGAGTGGCAAACGCTCGCCAACAAGGAGCTTAGCCGGCGGGGAAAAACCGTCGATGCTCTGGTAAAACAGACGGCAGAAGGGATTGCCGTTAAACCGCTGTATACCGAAGCCGATATTGATAATCTGGAAGTGACCGGCACCCTGCCCGGCCTGCCGCCTTACGTCCGCGGCCCCCGCGCCACCATGTATACCGCCCAGCCGTGGACCATCCGCCAGTACGCTGGTTTCTCAACCGCGAAAGAGTCCAACGCCTTCTATCGCCGCAACCTCGCTGCCGGGCAGAAAGGGCTTTCCGTCGCCTTCGATCTCGCGACCCATCGGGGCTATGACTCCGACAATCCTCGCGTGGCGGGCGACGTGGGGAAAGCGGGGGTAGCGATCGATACCGTCGAAGATATGAAGATTCTGTTCGATCGCATCCCGCTGGATGAAATGTCCGTGTCGATGACCATGAACGGCGCGGTGCTGCCGGTAATGGCGTTTTATATCGTCGCGGCGGAAGAGCAAGGCGTTGCGCCGGAACGGCTCACCGGCACGATCCAGAACGATATTCTGAAAGAGTATCTGTGCCGGAATACCTATATTTACCCGCCGAAGCCCTCAATGCGCATTATTGCCGACATCATCGCCTGGTGTTCGGGCAATATGCCGCGCTTTAATACCATCAGCATCAGCGGCTATCACATGGGCGAAGCCGGAGCCAACTGCGTGCAGCAGGTGGCCTTTACCCTGGCCGACGGCATCGAATACATTAAGGCCGCGCTCTCCGCCGGCCTGAAAATCGATGACTTCGCCCCGCGCCTGTCGTTCTTCTTCGGCATCGGCATGGATCTGTTTATGAACGTCGCGATGCTGCGCGCCGCACGCTATCTGTGGAGCGAAGCGGTGAGCGGCTTCGGCGCCACCAATCCAAAATCGTTAGCCCTGCGCACCCACTGCCAGACTTCCGGCTGGAGCCTCACCGAGCAGGATCCCTATAACAACGTGATCCGCACCACCATCGAAGCGCTCGGCGCCACGCTCGGCGGCACCCAGTCGCTGCATACTAACGCCTTTGATGAGGCGCTCGGCCTGCCCACCGACTTTTCCGCACGTATCGCGCGTAATACGCAGATCATCATTCAGGAGGAGTCGGAGATCTGCCGCACCGTGGATCCGCTGGGGGGATCGTATTACGTCGAGTCGCTGACCGATCAAATCGTTAAGCAGGCGCGAGCCATTATGCAGCAGATCGACGAAGCGGGAGGGATGGCGAAGGCGATCGAAGCCGGATTGCCGAAACGGATGATCGAAGAGGCCTCTGCCCGCGAGCAATCGCTGATCGACCAGGGCAAGCGCGTCATCGTCGGCGTCAATAAGTACAAGCTGGAAAAAGAAGATGAAACGGCAGTGCTGGAGATCGACAACGTCAAGGTACGCAACGAGCAGATCGCCTCGCTGAAAAAAATACGGGCCAGTAGGGACGATGTGACGGTAAAAGCCGCGCTGAACGCCCTCACCCACGCCGCGCAGCATGATGAAAATCTGCTGGCCGCCGCCATCAACGCCGCCCGCGTGCGCGCTACGCTGGGTGAAATCTCCGACGCACTGGAGGTGGCCTTTGACCGCTATCTGGTGCCCAGCCAGTGCGTCACCGGCGTGATTGCGCAAAGCTACCATCAGTCAGATAAAGCCGCCTGCGAGTTTGACGCCATTGTTGCGCAAACCGAAAAATTCCTCGCGGAACGCGGCCGTCGCCCGCGCATTCTGATCGCCAAAATGGGTCAGGACGGTCACGATCGCGGCGCCAAAGTGATCGCCAGCGCCTATTCCGATCTTGGCTTCGATGTTGACCTGAGCCCGATGTTTTCTACCCCGGAGGAGATCGCCCGCCTCGCCGTGGAGAACGACGTACACGTGGTTGGCGCCTCATCGCTGGCGGCAGGCCACAAAACGCTGATCCCCGAGCTGGTCGATGCGTTGAAAAAATGGGGACGGGAAGATATCTGCGTCATCGCCGGCGGCGTCATTCCGCCGCAGGATTACGCGTTTCTGCAGGCGCGCGGCGTGGCCGCTATTTATGGCCCCGGCACGCCGATGCTGGAGAGCGTACGCGACGTCCTGATGAGGATTAGCCAGCATCATGATTAACTCATCCACCCTGAGCGACGCCATTCGGCGATTACGTTTGGGCGAGCGGGCCACGCTCGCCCAGGCCATGACGCTGGTAGAGAGTCAGCATCCCCGCCACCAGGCGCTGTGCGCCCAGCTGCTGGATGCGATTATGCCCTTCACCGGCAACGCCCTGCGCCTCGGCGTCACCGGCACGCCGGGAGCCGGAAAGAGTACCTTTCTGGAAGCCTTCGGCATGCTGCTGATTCGCCATGGCCTGCGGGTCGCGGTGATAGCGGTCGATCCAAGCAGCCCAATCGGCGGCGGCAGCATTCTTGGCGACAAGACGCGCATGATCGAACTGGCGCGCTCGGACTCGGCATTTATCCGCCCGGTGCCCTCGAGCGGCCATCTGGGCGGCACCAGCCTGCGCACGCGGGAGCTGATACTGTTGTGCGAAGCGGCGGGCTATGACGTGGTCATTGTCGAAACCGTCGGCGTCGGCCAGTCGGAAACGGAGGTCTCCCGCCTGGTGGACTGCTTTATCTCACTGCAGATTGCCGGCGGCGGTGACGATCTACAGGGCATTAAAAAAGGGATCATGGAGATGGCGGATATCGTGGTTATCAATAAAGATGATGGCGAGAACCGCGCCAGCGTGGCTATCACCCGCCATATGTATGAATCCGCCCTGCATATTCTGCGCCGCAAGCACGCCGCGTGGCAGCCGCGCGTTTTGAGCTGTAGCGCGCTGGAGCAGCGCGGTATCGAAGCCGTCTGGCTCGCTATCCTTGACTTCAACACCACCCTCACCGACAGCGGCGATCTTGAAAAGCTGCGCCAGCGTCAGGCGCTGGAGTGGCTGCAAAAGCAGACCGAAACCGAGGCGCTGCATCTGCTGTTTGCCCGAGCGGACTTTGATCGCTACTTCCAGCAAACGCTACAGGCGGTGAAAAACAATGGCCTCTCGCCGCGCACCGGCCTGCGGCAGATTAGCGAATTCCTCCAGAATCATTACTTTGCATAAAGGGATAGTTATGTCTTATCAATATGTTAACGTCGAAATTATCCAGAAGGTTGCGGTGATTGAGTTCAACTATAGCCGCAAGCTTAACGCCTTAAGCAAGGTGTTTATCGACGACCTGATGCAGGCGTTGAGCGACCTCAACAGGCCGGAAATTCGCTGCGTCATTTTACGCGCGCCTGGCGGATCAAAAGTTTTCTCCGCCGGCCATGACATCCACGAATTACCCGGCGGACGCCGCGATCCGCTTTCGTATGACGATCCGCTGCGCCAGATTACCCGCATGATCCAAAAATATCCGAAACCGGTGATCTCCATGGTCGAAGGGAGCGTCTGGGGCGGCGCGTTTGAGATGATCATGAGCTCCGATCTGATCATCGCCGCCAGTACGTCAACGTTCTCCATGACGCCGGTGAATCTCGGCGTGCCCTACAACCTGGTCGGCATTCACAATCTGACCCGTGACGCTGGCTTTCATATCGTGAAAGAGCTGATTTTCACCGCCCTGCCGATTACCGCCCAGCGCGCGCTGGCGGTCGGTATTCTCAATCACGTGGTGGACGCTGGCGAACTGGAAGATTTTACCTTACAGATGGCGCACCACATTGCCGAGAAAGCGCCGCTGGCGATAGCGGTCATTAAGGAAGAGCTGCGCGTGCTTGGCGAGGCGCACACCATGAATTCCGATGAGTTCGAACGTATTCAGGGAATGCGCCGCGCCGTCTACGACAGTGAGGATTATCGGGAAGGCATGAGCGCGTTTATGGAAAAGCGTAAACCTGAATTCGTCGGCCATTAATCATCCCGGTTAAGGAGTGCAAAATGAAACGGATGAGCGCCGATGAAGCGGCGGAGATTATCCAGCACGACCAGATGGTGGCGTTCAGCGGCTTCACTCCCGCCGGTTCGCCCAAAGCGCTGCCCGCGGCTATCGCTCGCCGCGCCGGTGAGTTACATCGGGCGCAGAAGCCTTTCCAGATCCGCCTGCTGACCGGCGCATCAATTAGCGCCGCCGCCGATGATGCATTATCGGCAGCCGATGCCGTCTCGTGGCGCGCGCCGTATCAGACCGCGTCGGGCCTGCGGCAAAAAATCAATCAGGGGAAGGTGAAGTTTGTCGATCTGCACCTGAGCGAAGTGGCGCAAATGGTTAACTACGGCTTCTTTGGTGAGATTGATGTCGCGGTGATCGAAGCCTCGGCTATCGCGCCGGACGGGCGGGTCTGGCTCACCAGCGGTATCGGCAACGCGCCCACCTGGCTGCTACGGGCGAAGAAAGTGATCATCGAACTCAATCATTATCACAGCCCTCGGGTTGCCGAGCTGGCCGATATCGTGCTCCCCGGCGCCCCGCCGCGGCGCAACAGCATTGCCATCTTTCATGCGATGGATCGCGTGGGTAGTCGGTACGTGCAAATCGATCCGAAAAAAATTGTCGCGGTCGTGGAGACCGAACTGCCCGACGCCGGAAACCTGCTCGATAAAAATAATCCGGTTTGTCAGAAAATTGCCGATAACGTGGTCACCTTTCTGCTGGAAGAGATGGCTCGCGGGCGCATCCCGCCTGAATTTTTGCCGCTGCAAAGCGGCGTGGGTAATATCAATAACGCGGTCATGGCGCGGCTGGGTGAGAATCCAGATATTCCCTCTTTTATGATGTACTCCGAGGTCTTACAGGAGTCGGTAGTCCATCTACTGGAAACAGGGAAAGTCACCGGCGTCAGCGCCTCCAGCCTGACAATATCCGCCGATTCGTTGCGCAAGATTTACGCCAATATGGATTTCTTCGCCAGCCGCATTGTCCTGCGCCCGCAGGAGATCTCCAATCATCCGGAAATTATCCGCCGTCTGGGGGTTATCGCCCTCAACGTGGGGCTGGAGTTTGATATCTACGGACACGCCAATTCCACGCACGTAGCCGGGGTGAATCTGATGAACGGCATCGGCGGTAGCGGCGATTTTGAACGCAACGCCTGGCTCTCTATCTTTATGGCGCCGTCCATCGCCAAAGACGGGAAGATCTCCACTATCGTGCCGATGTGCAGCCATGTCGATCACAGCGAGCACAGCGTGAAGGCGATCGTTACCGAGCAGGGTATCGCCGATCTGCGCGGGCTGTCGCCGCTGCAGCGCGCCCGCGCTATCATTGATAACTGCGCGCATCCGCTCTACCGGGACTATTTACATCGCTATCTGCAGAGCGCTCCCGGCGGGCATATTCACCACGACCTCACCCACGCCTTCGACCTGCATCGTAATCTGCTTGAGCACGGTTCAATGCTCGGTTAGCCCTCCGTACCGTCGCGATCTTCAGTTATGTGCTGAAGCATCGTGGCGGTATAGCGATGGTTTTTCAGCGAATAGAGATACTCCTGCATATACATGGCGCTACCGGGCGCGTCGAAGTACTTCAGCTTCGCCGGATTTACCAGACGCCAGGCGAAGTAAGGAATAACCGTTAAAAACTGCCCCCGCTCTACGGCGCTAATTTTCGCCATAAAGCTATAGGGGCGATAGATAACCGTCGGGTTGATTCCGCAGGGGCGCATATAGGCGTCCAGCATCGCCTCAAAATTGGCCCGATTCTGGAAACGCATCTGCAGCCAGGGCAGTTCACGTAACAGATCCTGCGGCGGCTTATCTTCATAACGGCGAGAAACAAGAAACCCCAGACGCAGCGGCGCCAGTTCGCTGATGGTCAGATTTTCCAGCTCCTGCACGCGGGGCGAAACATGCTGCGGCGAAATAATAAAATCCAGCTGACGGTCGAAAAGATTATCAATCACGCCATTCTCGCTGAACTCCACGGCCTGGGTGGTCACGCCATCGTATTTATCGCCCAGGCTGATGAGCTGGTCGAAAATTATCGTCGGATAGGTGTTGTCGATGCCGATAACAACGTTGCGCGAGCGGCGCGCGGAATAGTGTATTTCGTTATCGATGGCCGATAGGCGCTGGTAAATAGGAAACAGCTTCTGATAGAGCTCCTGCCCCGCTTTATTGAGACTGATGCTGTTATCTTTGCGGGTAAATAACGTATAGCCGATCTGATCCTCAAGCGCAGCAATGCTTTTGCCAAAGGGCGATGCGGTCATATGGATTTTTTCCGCCGCTCTGGCGATGTTATTGGTCTGCGCCAACAGAATGAAATTGCGCATCTTTTTAGAAATAAAGATATCCATGCTCACCTCACAGGAAAACAGGGATCTATCCTTACCTCATTCAGGGAAAAGACTTGTGCTGCGCTCTCATTTTTACAGATAGTCACAGAAAAAGCCCGGCGCGAAGGCCGGGCAGGAGGATTACTGCGCTGCTTTTGGCTCTTCAGCCGGTTTCGCTGGCGACGCAGGCTGGGTCGGCTGCAGCTCAAACACCACGTCCACCTGGTCATCAAACTGAATGGTCGCCTGCTCGTAGCTTTCCTGAGCAGATACCGGCGCCGCATCGGCTTTCATCATCCGCACCATCGGGCTCGGCTGGTAGTTGGAGACATGATAGCGAACGCTATAAACCGGCCCCAGTTTGCCGTGGAATCCGCTAGCCAGCTCCTGAGCCTGATGAATCGCATCGTCAATCGCCGCTTTTCGCGCCTTATCTTTGTAAGCGTCCGGCTGCGCCACGCCCAGTGAGACCGAACGGATCTCGTTCAGACCGGCTTTTAATGCTCCATCTAACAACCCGTTGAGCTTATCCAGCTGGCGCAGCGTGACTTCAACGCTACGCACCGCGCGATAGCCCTTAAGAATGCTTTTGCCGTTCTGATAATCATAATCAGGCTGGGTACGCAGGTTGGCAGAGTTAATGTCTTTCTTCGCAATGCCGCTCTTTTCCAGGAAGGAGAGATACTGAGCCACGCGTTCATCTGCCTGTTTTTTAGCGGATGCCGCATCTTTCGCGGAGACGTTAACTTCAATCGCCAGCGTGGCGATATCAGGAACCGCAGCGACGCTGGCGGTACCTGAAGTAACAATATGTGGGCCGTTTGGCAATTCATTGGCCTGAACTGCCATTGCGCTAAATCCGAGTGCCGCCGCCAGGGCCATGACTTTTAACTTCACTGTCGTTTCTCCATCTTACATTGGTCGTCTATACGCAGACGCATGCCTGCAAGCTTAGCGCTTACGCGGAGAAAGTCCATCGGACAAGGCTTAGTTAAGCAGCGCCTGCACATGAGCGAAGCCGTCTTTCGCCAGCTCCAGCGCGATGATCCACATGACCAGACCGACCAGCACGTTGATAATTCGCTGCGCTTTTGCCGTGCGCAGGCGCGGGGCCAGCCAGGCGGCCAGCAGGGCCAGACCAAAGAACCATAAGAATGAGGCGCTGATGGTGCCCAGGGCAAACCAGCGCTTTGGCTCCATCTCCAGCTGTCCGCCGAGGCTTCCAAGCACCACAAACGTATCCAGATAAACGTGAGGATTCAGCCAGGTCACCGCCAGCATGGTGACGATGATTTTCCAGCGCCCCTGCTTCATCACCTCCGCGCTGGCCAGCTCCAGATTGCTGCTAAAGGCCGTTTTCAGCGCGCCAAAACCGTACCACAATAAAAAAACGACGCCGCCCCAGGTCACCAGCGCCAGCAGCCACGGGGACTGCATCAGCAGCGCGCTGCCGCCAAAAATTCCGGCGCAGATAAGCAGCAGATCGCTGATGGCGCATAGCAAAGCAATCATCAGATGGTACTGACGACGAATACCCTGATTCATCACAAAAGCGTTTTGCGGACCGAGCGGCAAAATCATAGCCGCTCCCAGGGCAAGGCCCTGAAAGTAATACGATAACATCGAGAGGAATTTCCACTGAAAGAGTCAATGCCGGGGAATATAGCGTGCAGAAATCATTAGAGGAAATTGAAAATTTTAATCGCTAATAAGGACGACTAATACTGGGTACAAAAAAGGCCGGATATACCGGCCTGTATTAAAAGGGAAATTATTCTGCTTTTTCCTGCGGACGAATGACATGAACATCCATCTGCGGATACGGGAAGCTGATGCCGTTGGCGTCAAAATCGCGCTTAATACGCTCCAGGACGTCCCAGTACACGCTTTGCAGATCGCTGCTCTTACTCCATACGCGCACCACGTAGTTCACAGATGAAGCGCCCAGTTCATTCAGGCGAACGGTCATTTCACGATCTTTGAGAATACGTTCATCCGATTCGATGATGTTGGTGAGCAGCTGCTTCACTTGGTCGATGTCCGCATCGTAGGCCACGCCGATAATAAACTCGTTGCGACGTACCGGCTCGCGAGAGAAGTTGATGATATTCCCGGCAATGATTTTACCGTTCGGTACCACCACAATTTTGCCATCTGCGCTGCGCAGGGTCGTGGAGAAAATCTGCACGTTCAGCACGGTACCCGCGATACCGCCAAGGTCAACGTATTCACCAGCGCGGAATGGGCGGAAAACGACCAGCAGGACCCCAGCGGCAAGGTTAGACAGCGACCCCTGCAGCGCCAGACCGACGGCTAAGCCCGCGGCGCCAAGTACCGCGATAACCGAAGCGGTTTGCACACCCACGCGGCCGAGGGCGGCGATCAGCGTGAAAGCAATGACGGCGTAGCGTACCAGCGCAGAAAGAAAATCGGCAACGGTGGCATCAATATGTCGAGCCCGCATCAGGCGATTGACGGTGTTGGAAACAATCCGCGCCACGATCAGACCAACAATAATAATCGCGATGGCCGCGACAATGTTGACGGCATAGCTCAGCAGTAATGCCTGATTGCGCACCAGCCATGAACCGGCGTTATTTATGCTATCGACAACGTTCAAATCTTCCATTCAACTTTCCTTATGGATACCCGGACGGGAAATAAAATAACCAAACCTGATAATTGCAAACAGGTTAAGGGTAAACAAAAAGAGTCCGTTTTGCCAAATTGATCACATTTATTTAGCAACATTTCATGTCGTTGAGATAATAAAAAAGCCCGCATTTCTGCGGGCTTCCGGGTAAGAAACGAAACTTTCTTACAGAACGTCGATCGCGTTCAGCTCTTTAAATGCCTGCTCCAGACGAGTCACCATGGACGTCTGTGCAGCGCGCAGCCATACGCGCGGATCGTAGTATTTCTTGTTCGGCTGGTCTTCGCCTTTCGGGTTGCCCAGCTGACCCTGCAGGTAAGCTTCGTTAGCTTTGTAGTACTGCAGGATACCGTCCCAGGTTGCCCATTGGGTATCGGTATCGATGTTCATTTTGATCACGCCGTAGCTTACGGAGTCTTTGATTTCCTGAGCGGAAGAACCGGAACCGCCGTGGAAGACGAAGTTCAGGCTGTTGTGCGGCAGGTTATGTTTCTTAGAAACGTATTCCTGAGAGTCGCGCAGGATAGTCGGGGTCAGCACCACGTTGCCCGGCTTGTAAACGCCGTGTACGTTACCGAAGGAAGCGGCGATGGTGAAACGCGGGCTGATTTTGCTCAGCTCAGTGTAGGCGTAATCAACGTCTTCCGGCTGGGTATACAGAGCGGAAGCGTCCATGTGGCTGTTGTCCACGCCGTCTTCTTCGCCGCCGGTGCAGCCCAGTTCGATTTCCAGAGTCATGTCCATTTTGGCCATACGCGCCAGGTACTTAGAACAGATCTCGATGTTTTCGTGCAGGGACTCTTCAGACAGGTCAATCATGTGAGAAGAGAACAGCGGTTTACCGGTCGCGGCGAAGTGTTTTTCACCCGCGTCCAGCAGACCGTCGATCCACGGCAGCAGTTTCTTAGCGCAGTGGTCAGTGTGCAGGATAACCGGAACACCGTAGTGTTCAGCCATCTGATGAACGTGATGCGCGCCAGAGATAGCGCCCAGGATGGCTGCGCCCTGAGGAACGTCAGTTTTCACGCCTTTGCCCGCGATGAACGCTGCGCCGCCGTTAGAGAACTGAACGATAACCGGAGAACGAACTTTTGCAGCTGCTTCCAGAACGGCGTTGATGGAATCAGTACCCACGCAGTTTACCGCTGGCAGAGCAAAGTTGTTTTCTTTAGCTACCTGGAACACTTTCTGAACGTCGTCGCCAGTGATGACGCCCGGTTTTACGAAATCAAAAATTTTAGACATGTTACGTAGTCCTGTATCTGTATCTTCGACCGTTGAAGAAGGTTCGCGAGCTTTTACGCGCGCTGAAAAACAGGCGGGTCTCCCCGCCTGAACTGAATTACTGCTTAGCGCGCTCTTCGAGCATGGCTACTGCCGGCAGAACTTTACCTTCCACGAATTCGAGGAATGCGCCGCCGCCGGTGGAGATGTAGGAGATTTTGTCAGCAATGCCGAACAGGTCGATTGCTGCCAGGGTGTCGCCGCCGCCTGCGATGGAGAACGCTTCGCTATCTGCGATGGCGTTAGCCACGATTTCAGTCCCTTTGCGGAAGTTCGGGAATTCGAACACGCCGACCGGGCCGTTCCACAGGATGGTTTTGGCGTTTTTCAGGATTTCAGCCAGTTTCTCTGCGGAAGCATCGCCCAGGTCCAGAATCTGCTCGTCATCTTTAATGTCGTTGACAGATTTCAGGGTAGCGGTTGCGGTTTCAGAGAACTCGGTCGCTACGCGAACGTCAGTCGGAACCGGGATATCGCAGGTCGTCAGGAGGCGTTTAGCTTCGTCAACCAGATCGGCTTCGTACAGGGATTTACCCACGTTGTGGCCCTGAGCGGCAACGAAGGTGTTGGCGATGCCGCCGCCGACGATCAGCTGGTCAGCGATTTTAGACAGGGAGTCCAGAACGGTCAGTTTAGTGGAAACTTTAGAACCACCGACGATAGCCACCATCGGACGAGCCGGTTCTTTCAGCGCTTTACCCAGGGCGTCCAGCTCAGCGGCCAGCAGCGGACCTGCACAAGCGACGTCAGCGAATTTGCCGATACCGTGAGTAGAAGCCTGCGCGCGGTGAGCAGTACCGAACGCATCCATAACGAAGACATCGCACAGCGCAGCGTATTTTTTCGACAGCGCTTCGTCATCTTTTTTCTCGCCTTTGTTAAAGCGAACGTTTTCCAGAACCACCAGCTCGCCGGCAGCGACTTCAACGCCGTCCAGGTAATCTTTAACCAGACGTACCGGGTTAGACAGTTTGTCTTTCAGGTAGTTAACAACCGGCAGCAGAGAGAATTCTTCGTTGTACTCGCCTTCGGTAGGACGACCCAGGTGGGAAGTGACCATCACTTTCGCACCCTGTTTCAGGGCCAGTTCGATGGTCGGCAGAGAAGCACGGATACGCGCATCGCTGGTTACTTTCCCTTCTTTAACCGGTACGTTCAGATCCGCACGGATAAAAACGCGTTTACCAGCCAGATCCAGATCGGTCATCTTAATTACAGACATGGTGAATCCTCTCGTTGATTCTTGATAAAGTTTTGCAGGCGCCTGAGCGCCTTACCTGAAACCTTGTGCGGCCATCGCTAACGTGGTGTCGAGCATCCGGTTAGCAAAGCCCCATTCGTTATCGCACCAGACCAGCGTTTTGATCAAATGCGCGCCACTTACCCGCGTTTGCGTGCCATCGACGATGGCGCTATGCGGATCGTGGTTGAAATCTATCGAGACTAACGGCAATTCCGTATAGTCAACTATACCATGAAATGCACCCTGTGCTGCTTTTTGCAGCAACTGGTTGACTTCACTCGCTTTTACCGGTTTTTTCACCGTGACGCTAAGGTCGATCGCCGTCACATTAATCGTCGGAACACGGACCGCGATAGCTTCAAAGCGATCGTTAAACTGAGGGAAAATACGCGTGATCCCCGCAGCAAGCTTAGTATCAACCGGGATGATCGACTGACTGGCCGCTCGCGTCCGGCGCAAATCCGGATGGTAAGCATCGATAACCTGCTGATCGTGCATCGCGGAGTGAATCGTGGTTACCGTTCCTGACTCTATGCCGTAGGCATCATCTAACAGCTTAATGACCGGAATAATGCAGTTGGTGGTGCAGGAGGCGTTGGAGACGATACGGTGCTCAGCGCGCAGCTCATCATGGTTGACGCCAAACACGATCGTCGCGTCGAGATCGTTGCCGCCAGGATGTGAAAAGAGCACTTTCTTCGCGCCGGCCCGCAGATGGGCTTCGCCATGCTCGCGGCTGCCATAAGCGCCGGTGCAGTCAAGCACCACATCAACCGCCAGTTCCCGCCAGGGCAACGCCTCAAGGGAAGATTCATGCAGCAGACGGATGGCGTCATCGCCGACAAACAGCTGCTCTCTCTCCTGGCGCACAACCCAGGCAAAGCGTCCATGGCTGGTGTCATATTTCAATAAATGCGCGATGCCGGCAGCATCCGCCAGTTCATTGATTGCCACCACGGTGATTTCCGCACGACGTCCGGATTCATACAAAGCACGAACCACGTTACGCCCGATGCGACCGAAGCCATTAATCGCAATGCGTATGGTCATAGGTCTCCTGCAAGGCTATCCATGATATGAGGTGGCTGACAGAGTAATGCAGCGACGCTCTAAGGGAAACCTTACCTGTCGCAAACTGCGACTGATTGATTAATTGTCGAACATTTAGACGACTGAAACGCTTCAGCTAGAATAAGCCAAACGAGGAATAAAAGGAATGATTGTCCAGCTGGAGAAACCATTTATCTGACTTACATCACACTTTTACCCCTTCTGGGGCGGCATTTATTCCATATTCCAGAATTAAGAATAAGCGTAGCAAGATCTTTTCGTTGTCGTGCCGCAATTACTGATTTATATCAGAAACCATACTGAACAGCGGCGATATTATTGCCGCTACGTCCGAGTCTCGGAGTCCCTCGAAAAAGATGACCATTCCCCACTTGCAGCCCTCTGCGGCACGTTACTATGCGCTTCGCTTACTTCCGGGCGAGGAGGTTTTTTCACGCCTGCGCGCCTTCCTGCAACTGCACCATATTCAGTCAGCCTGGATCGCCGGCTGTACCGGTAGCTTAAGCAATGCGGCACTACGTTTTGCCGGCCAGGATGAGACCACCTTACTGAACGGAACCTACGAGGTTATCTCGCTGAATGGCACGCTGGAATTGAAAGGAGAACATCTTCATTTAGCGATATCCGATCCGCAAGGCGCGATGCTCGGCGGCCATATGATGCCCGGCTGTACCGTCCGCACCACCCTTGAGCTGGTGATAGGCGAACTGACCTCCCTGGCATTTAGCCGTCAGCCGTGCGCACTTTCCGGCTATGACGAACTGGTCATCTCATCCCGATAACTTTTCCCTTAAAGAGGTTTCTATGGCTCGTCGCCAATTTACCAGCCAGTCCCTGGTGCTGATTGCGATCGCCGTCGCCATCAACATGATCGGCGGACAGCTCATCAGTATGTTAAAACTTCCCATTTTTCTCGATTCAATCGGCACCTTGATCAGCGCGGTTCTACTCGGACCGGTCATTGGCATGTTGACCGGTTTACTGACCAATCTTCTGTGGGGTCTGCTGACCGATCCGATTGCCGCCGCCTTTGCGCCAGTGGCTATGGTGATTGGCCTGGTTGCCGGATGGCTGGCGAGAGCGGGATGGTTCCGCACTTTACCTAAGGTGATCATTAGCGGGGTTGTCATTACCCTCGCCGTGACCGCGGTTGCCGTGCCGCTGCGGACGGCGCTGTTTGGCGGCGTGACGGGAAGCGGTGCGGATCTGTTCGTCGCCTGGATGCATTCGGTAGGTCAGAATCTGCTGGAGTCGGTGGCAATTACCGTCTTAGGCGCCAATCTGGTGGATAAAATTCTTACCGCGATTATCGTCTGGACCCTGTTGCGCCAGCTGCCGCTGCGTACGTTGCGCCATTTTCCTGCTATGTCCGCCGTACGCTAAATGCACCCTTTTACCTCCTTAACGCTCTGGGCGCTGGCGGCAGTGACCACGCTGCTGCTACCGACGGATACGGTGCTGCCGGTGTATAGCGCCGCGGCTTTTCTCAGTTTAGTGCTGCTAAAAGCGACGCGACGGCGGGCAAAATATGTCGCCTGGCTACTACTCTCGCTGGGCATTGGCCTGTGGCTGGTCCACGGCGGCTGGTTTACCCAGTGGCTGAGCGGCCAGCCCCGCGACCCGCAGCGCTGGGCGAACGCCATCACGCTGTGGCTGAGAATTCTGGCGATTGTTTCCACGTCACAGCTCTGGATGGAGTACGTACCGGTACAGCGCTTTATTCGCGCCCTGTTTGCCTCACGCCTGCCGCCGGGCGTCGCTTATCTGTTCGCTGGCCCGCTGCTGGTTGTCGAACAGCTAAAGCGCCAGTTGACGATTATCCACGAAGCCCAACGCGCCCGCGGCGTACCGCTGGACGAGAATGGATATCAGCGGCTGCGCGCAATGCCTGCGCTCATTATCCCTCTGACCCATAACGCGCTTAACGATCTGGCGATACGCGGGGCGGCGCTGGATATGCGGGCATTTCGTTTACATCGTCGGCGCACTACGCTTTGGGCGCCGAAAGACAGCACCTTACAACGTCTGGCGCGTTACGGCATGCTGCTGGCGATGGTCGCTGAAGCGGGAGCCTGGCTATGGTTACGTTAGAACAGTTCCGTTATCACCCGACCCGGGCAACGGGTCCTTCATCATGCTTTGATTTCCATTATTCGCAGCCCGGCATGGTGGCGATTTTTGGCGATAACGGCAGCGGGAAAAGCACTCTGGCGCAGATCATGGCGGGCTGGTATCCGGATTTTCTGCCCGGCGATATCGAAGGTCATGGCACTCTGCTTGGCATCCCTATTGGACAGCAATCGCTGGTCGAACGGGCGCAGACCATCCAGCTGGTCCAGCAATCCCCCTATCTCCAGCTTTCCGGTTGTACCTTCAGCGTCGAAGAAGAGGTCGCTTTTGGCCCTGAAAATCTTTGCCTTCACGAAGACGAGATTATGCGTCGTGTTGACGCGGCGCTCTCGCTGATGGAGTGCCAGGAGTTACGTCACCGCCATCCGTCCACGCTCTCCGGTGGAGAAACTCAGCGCGTGGCGATCGCCTGCGCGCTGGCTATGCAGCCAACGCTACTGATCCTTGATGAAGCCTTTAGCCGCCTGACGGCGCAAACTACCGCCATGCTTCTGACACGTCTGCGGCACTGGGCGCTGGCGCAGCATTCACTGATCATCCTTTTTGAACGCACCCCTTCGCCTTTTCTTGCCTGGTGTCAGCAGGGATGGCGACTACATGATGGAGCGCTTTCCCCGCTATGTTGACGTTGAATCAGGTAACCTGGCGCTGGCCCGGCGCGGCGGATGACTGTTTGCAAAATATCTCCCTGACGCTCGGCCAGGGCGAATGGCTGGCGCTTACCGGCGATAACGGCGCGGGAAAATCCACCCTGCTGCGGGTAATGGCCGGGCTGCTGTCGGCAACGTCCGGTAGCGTCAATCTGTTGAATAAGCCGATGGCGCAGTATAAAAATCGTCAGCGCGCCAAAATTATCGGCGTCCTGTTTCAGGAGGCCGAAAACCAGCTCTTCCACAGCAAAGTCTCTGAAGAGGTCGCCTATGGGCTGCGGTTACAGAAATTACTGGCAGCGGAAGTTGCGCAACGCACCGCGGCGGCGCTGCATTTATGCAGTCTGGAGAGCGTAGCTGATGCGCATCCGCTGGATTTGCATACCGCCCAGCGCCGTATGGTCGCCGTCGCCTGTCTGGAAGCTATGGCGCCAGAGATCCTGCTGCTCGACGAACCCAGCCGCGATTTTGATCGGCACTGGCTGGCAATATTTGAAGCGTGGCTGACGGTTTGCCGCAAAAGAGGAACCAGCGTAGTGGCTATCAGCCATGACGCGGCTTTTACACAGCGGCACTTTTCCCGCCAGGTGCGCATGGAAAAAGGCAGACTGCTGCGAGTGGTTTAAAAAAAACGGGCCGCCTGAGCGACCCGTTTTATCAGGCTGTGAGAATAATCACAGCTGCGCTTCCGCTCTGGCAACCGCGTTTTCCACGGTGATACCAGACGCTTTTCCCGCTGGCGGTGCCGCGCACCGGTCCGGACTACCCGACCGCGCTGGCCCCGTAGCCCGGGCAAGGCGCGGCTTTACCGCGCCGCCCCCGGGAAGGGGGAAAGGACTACAGCAGCGCTTTCGCTTTCGCGACAACGTTGTCCACGGTGAAGCCAAACTCTTCAAACAGCTGCTCCGCCGGCGCTGACTCACCGAAGGTGGTCATGCCAACGATCGCGCCGTTCAGGCCCACGTATTTGAACCAGTAGTCGGCGATACCCGCTTCGATGGCCACGCGCGCAGAGACCGCTTTCGGCAGCACCGCTTCACGGTAAGCCGCATCCTGCCTGTCGAACGCGTCGGTGGACGGCATGGAAACCACGCGCGCCTTCACGCCTTCGGCAGTCAGTTTTTCGTAAGCGGCAACCGCCAGCTCCACTTCAGAGCCGGTGGCGATGAAGATCAGCTCCGGCTGACCGGCGCAATCTTTCAGCACGTAGCCGCCGCGGGCGACGTTCGCCAGCTGCTCTTCGGTACGCTCCTGCTGCGCCAGGTTCTGACGGGAGAGGATCAGCGCGGTCGGACCGTCCTGACGCTCTACGCCGTATTTCCACGCGATGGCGGATTCCACCTGGTCGCACGGACGCCATGTGGACATGTT
>NZ_JBLURD010000017.1:0-100175 GCF_051209435.1 Klebsiella sp. HN106
ACACAGATTGTCTGATAAATTGTTAAAGAGCAGTGCAACGCGGCTTTCGCTCACCGTTGCGAGGTCCCGTATAATACGTTTTCCTCATTCAGAGTCAAGCGTTTAATTTCGCTTTTCTCTGCCGGCATTCATCGCTGAATCCCGCTGACCCGGCGGGCTGTAAGCCGTTGTTCCGTGTCAGTGGGAGCGCATTATAGGGAGTAATTACGAAGTGACAAGGGGAAATTTCAAAAAACCTTTCATTCGCTCAACTTTCCATCATCGGGGTGATTTAACGCGCTATTTGCTGGTCATTTGCGCAATTTCCCGCGCAAATCTGCCTACCTGCTGCCAGTCGGTATAGACCACTTCTTTACTGACATCGGTCTCGCCGTCGGTCATCTTCATAATAAGACGGATCATAAAGCGATCGTACCAGCGATAGCGTGGATAGCGGAGCGCACCGGCAAACACTGCGCAATGCTGGGGCTGCCAGGGCGAGTTGAGCAGAAACTTGCGCGTGTAGCTATTAGTTTGCGGCGTTCGTTTTTCTGGCTTACGCGCCACGAGGTTGACCGAGAAAAAAGCCCCCGGCAGCGCCTGTAGCGATTGAAGATGCGTTTTTACAAACCGTTCCAGCGCTGGATGAAAATGACCGTAGCGGATTGATGCGCCTATCACAACGCGATCGTATAAAGGCCACTCCACCTCGTTAGTGCGGTTGAGATCAACCGTGTCCGAATCGATCCCCTGCTCTTTTAGTTCAGAGGCCAAAAACGAGGCGATCTCGCGCGTCTGTCCGTCGCGGGTGGAAAAGAGAATCAAAGTTTTCACAGGCACTCCTGTTATTCGCGCCAGAAAGTCGGAGTAAATAGCACCAGTAAGGTGAACACTTCCAGACGACCAAACAGCATATTAGCAATCAAGATCCATTTCGCGACAGGGTTCATCGTGGCAAAGTTATCCGCCACTACGCCCAGTCCCGGTCCAAGGTTGTTCAGCGTGGCGACGACTGAAGCAAAGGCCGAGAAATCATCCACGCCGGTAGCAATTATCGCCAGCATACTGATGATAAACACCAGCGCATACGCGGAGAAGAATCCCCAGACGGCTTCGAGGATACGCTCCGGCAGTGCACGGTTTCCCAGTTTAATACTGTAGACCGCATTAGGGTGTACCAGACGTTTAAGCTCGCGGTTGCCTTGCTTAAAAAGCAGCAGGATACGAATAACCTTTAGTCCACCGCCGGTGGACCCGGCGCAGCCGCCGATGAAAGCCGAACAGAGGAGGAGCACCGGCAAAAATAGCGGCCAGCGCGCAATACTGTCGGTCGTGAAGCCCGCCGTTGTCGCCATCGACACCACCTGGAAAAACGCCTGGTTGACCGTCATTAACGCCGAGCTATAGACGTCATGCAGCCACAGTACAAGGGTGCATACCACCACCAGCGTAAACTGCACGCCGATAAACATACGGAATTCAGGGTCTCGCCAGTACACTTTCAGGCTGCGCCCGCTAAGTAATGAAAAGTGCAGGCCGTAGTTACAGCCAGAAATCAGCAGGAAAACCGCAATAATGGAGTTAATTGTTGGGCTATTAAAGTAACCCACGCTGGCATCATGGGTGGAGAACCCGCCAATCGCGATAGTAGAGAAGCTATGGCCGATGGCGTCAAATGCCGGCATCCCGGCAAACCACAGCGCCAGCGCGCAGGCCACCGTCAGCAGGACATAAATAAGCCACAGCGTTTTTGCCGTCTCTGCAATCCGCGGCCGCATTTTGTTATCTTTAAGCGGTCCGGGCATTTCGGCCCGATACAGCTGCATCCCCCCGACGCCCAGTATCGGCAGTATCGCTACCGCCAGAACGATGATCCCCATCCCGCCAAACCACTGCAGCATCTGCCGGTAGAAAAGAATAGCATGGGGTAACGAATCGAGCCCCACCAGCGTGGTTGCCCCCGTCGTTGTCAGACCGGAGAAAGATTCAAAGAATGCATCCGTCACCGTCAGGTTCGGCTGCTCAGCAAAGATAAACGGCAATGCCCCCACGCTACCCAGCACGGTCCAGAAGAGAACCACAATCAGAAATCCTTCCCGGGATTTCAGTTCTCCCTTCTCACGACGATTAGGCCACCACAGCAGCGAACCGATGGCCAGGGCAACGAAAAAGGTCTGGGTAAACGCTCGCCCCGCACCATCGCGATATATCAGAGCTATTAATCCCGGAAGGATCATCGTCCCCGAAAACAAAATGACCAACAGTCCAACGATTCGGGTTATCGCGCGAAAATGCATCTCTGGCGCTTCCTTTGATATGCAAAAAAATCAGGTGGGGATTATTCGTCAATCTTCAGTAATTGCAACGAACCGCGACTAAAATCAGCCAGCTTTGCTGAAAATAGCGCCACTTCAGCCTGGGGAAGCGCCACGCGCAGCTGAACAGACGCCTGATATTCGCTTTCGACAATTTTTCCTGAGAACTGAGCCAACAGCGTTTCAATCCCGGCCAACTGCCCGTATTCACACTGCAAAGTATATGCGGTGAGCGGCGTCTTGCGCTGTGTTGTGAGCTGCGCTAGCGCCTGATGTACACCGCCGCCATACGCTTTCACCAGGCCGCCGGTGCCCAGCAGAATACCACCGTAGTAGCGCACGACGACAGCGGTTATCTCGCCGACGCCGCTGCCCATTAGCTGCGCCAGCATTGGTTTCCCCGCCGTTCCCGCCGGTTCGCCATCGTCGGAAAAACCCAGCTGCTGAGAATCATTTGGCGGCCCTGCAACCCACGCCACGCAGTGATGACGCGCATCCGGGTGATCCGCCCTGACTGACTCGACAAACGCCTTTGCCGCCGCTACGCCATCGGTATGGGCCAACAGCGTAATAAAGCGGCTCTTTTTGATCTCTTCAACGACGGTGACCGGCTCGGCCGGTATCAACCAGCTTTCCATTACGCCAGTTTCAGATCGCGCGTCATATTTTCGATGCTGTTTTCGTGGATCACGACGTTGTCTTCGATACGGATACCGCCAAAGGGTTTCAGCGCGTCAATTTTCTGCCAGTTAAAGTGTTTGCTGAACTGTCCTTCGCGCCACGGCGCCAGCAGCGATTCGATAAAGTAGATACCCGGCTCGATCGTCAACACCATGCGCGGCTGCAGAACGCGCGTGCAGCGCAGGTAAGGATATTTTGCCGGCGCGGCCTGGTGGGTACCGGTATCATCCTGCATAAAACCAGCAACGTCATGAACCTGCAGACCTAAGGGGTGGCCAATACCGTGCGGCATAAATGGTCCGGTCAGGTCATTTTCCACCATCGCTTCTTCGCTCATGTCTTTGACTATCTGATGTTTACGCAGCAGTTTGGCGATGCGCTGATGGAACTGGACATGATAATCCACGTAGCTCACGCCCGCCTTCATGGTGCTAATCAGCGCCAGCTGTTCATCATTAACGTCTTTAATCAAGTGAGCATAGTCATTATCGCCATGCGCCGCCCAGGTACGGGTCAGGTCGGCTGCATAGCCGTTGTATTCCGCGCCCGCATCCAGCAGGAAGCTACGCATCTCTGCAGGCGCACGATGATCAAGCTTTGTGTAATGCAGTACGGAGGCATGCTCGTTCAGCGCCACAATATTGCTGTACGGCACATCAGTGTCGCGATGGCCGGTCGCGGTCAGATAGGCCTGGTTGATATCAAACTCGCTCATCCCGGAGAGGAAAGCTTCATGAGCAGCCTGATGACCGTTAACCGCCGACTTCTGCGCTTCACGCATACAGGCCAGCTCATAGTCAGTTTTATAAGAGCGATAGTAGTGCAGATAATCGATCGCCCCTTTCGGGTTGATTTTATCCGCCGCAATATCCAGCCCCAGCGCACGTTCCGGTACCGGTCCGATATAAGCGATATTGCCACGCGCGGCAGGCAGCTGGCTGCCGATACCATCCGCTTTCGGCAGGGCGATCACCTCCACCTCTTCGGTCCAGAATGACGTCGGCAACGGTTCTACGTTATGCCAGTAATCAACCGGCAGATAGAACCACAGCTTTGGTTTGTTGACGCCGTCCACCAGCAGCCAGCAGTTCGGAACCTGCGTAACCGGTACCCAGGCTTTGAACTGTGGGTTGACCTTAAATGGATACGGATGATCGTCAAGAAAGACGTTGACCAGTTCACCGGAGTGAATCAACAGGGCATCCAGCTTAAAGCGGGCCAGAACATCGCGGGTGCGTTCTTGTAAGGTAACGATATGATTTTTATAGAGACCGGCCAGAGATTCCATCTTTTATCCTTTGATTTTATTGGATCGTGAATCTTCGCATCTTAGCACATTGGCTCCAGACGGGGTGATCTCTAGCGGGTGTGATCCGACCAGCATTTATTTAAAGACTTATTTGCATTTTCTTAACATAAATTCCACACTCCGTTGCATCTGGTACGACCAGATCATATTGCTGGATTCAGGAGACTGACATGCTCTACAAAGGCGACACCCTGTACCTCGACTGGCGGGAAGACGGCATTGCCGAACTGGTATTCGATGCCCCCGGCTCGGTCAATAAGCTTGATACCGCAACCGTAGCCAGCCTCGGTGAAGCGCTGGACGTGCTCGAAAAACAAAAAGATCTGCAAGGGCTACTGCTGCGCTCTGAGAAAGCAGCCTTTATCGTCGGTGCGGATATCACTGAATTTCTTTCCCTGTTCCTGGTTCCGCAAGAACAGTTAAGCCAGTGGCTGCATTTCGCCAATAGCGTATTTAATCGCCTGGAAGATTTACCGGTTCCCACTATTTCCGCCGTCAACGGCTATGCGCTGGGCGGCGGCTGCGAATGCGTGCTGGCGACCGATTATCGCCTGGCGACGCCGGATTTGCGCATTGGCCTGCCGGAAACGAAGCTGGGTATCATGCCGGGCTTTGGCGGCTCGGTGCGGATGCCGCGGATGCTTGGCGCGGACAGCGCGCTGGAAATCATTGCCGCAGGTAAAGACGTTGGCGCCGAACAGGCCTTAAAAATCGGCCTCGTCGATGGCGTGGTTAAACATGAAAAACTGCTCGATGGCGCGATAGCAATTCTGCGTCAGGCCATTAAAGGTGACCTGGACTGGAAGGCGAAGCGCCAGCCGAAGCTGGAGCCTCTTCACCTGAGTAAAATTGAAGCCGCGATGAGTTTTACCATCGCCAAAGGCATGGTGGCGCAAACCGCCGGGAAACACTACCCTGCGCCCATTACTGCCGTTAAAACCATTGAAGCCGCCGCCCGCTTTGGCCGCGAAGAAGCCTTGAATCTGGAAAACAAAAGTTTTGTCCCGCTGGCGCATACCAACGAGGCGCGGGCGCTGGTAGGTATCTTCCTTAACGATCAGTATGTTAAAGCGAAAGCGAAGAAGCTGACTAAAGATACCGACACGCCAAAACACGCGGCCGTACTGGGCGCGGGGATTATGGGCGGCGGCATTGCATACCAATCGGCATGGAAAGGCGTGCCGGTAGTCATGAAAGATATCAACGACAAATCGCTGACGCTCGGCATGACCGAAGCGGTCAAATTGCTGAATAAACAGCTTGAGCGCGGCAAAATCGATGGTCTCAAAATGGCTGGCGTTATTTCCACTATTCAGCCAACCCTGGATTACGCCGGCTTTGAGCGCGTGGACGTCGTGGTCGAAGCCGTTGTTGAGAATCCGAAAGTGAAAAAAGCGGTGCTGGCGGAAACGGAAGACAAAGTCCGTCCGGATACCGTGCTGGCATCGAATACCTCCACCATTCCCATCAGCGAGTTGGCCAGCGTACTGAAGCGCCCGGAAAACTTCTGCGGAATGCACTTCTTTAATCCGGTGCACCGGATGCCGCTGGTCGAGATTATTCGCGGTGAAAAAAGCTCGGACGAAACCATTGCGAAAGTGGTCGCCTGGGCCAGCAAAATGGGTAAAACGCCAATTGTGGTCAACGACTGCCCCGGTTTCTTTGTTAACCGCGTGCTGTTCCCCTACTTCGCCGGTTTCAGCCAGCTGCTGCGCGACGGCGCAGACTTCCGCAAAGTCGACAAAGTGATGGAAAAGCAGTTTGGCTGGCCGATGGGCCCGGCCTATCTGCTGGACGTCGTTGGCATTGATACCGCGCATCACGCGCAGGCAGTCATGGCGGCGGGCTTCCCGCAGCGGATGCAGAAAGATTATCGCGATGCGATCGATGCGCTGTTCGACGCTAACCGATTCGGCCAGAAAAATGGCCTCGGCTTCTGGCGCTACAAAGAAGACAGCAAAGGTAAGCCGAAGAAGGAAGAGGATGCCGCAGTCGATAGCCTGCTGGCGGAAGTCAGCCAGCCGAAGCGTGATTTCAGCGATGAAGAGATTATCGCCCGCATGATGATCCCGATGGTCAACGAAGTGGTGCGTTGTCTTGAAGAGGGCATTATCGCCAGCCCGGCGGAAGCCGATATGGCGCTGGTCTATGGTCTCGGCTTCCCTCCGTTCCACGGCGGCGCGTTCCGCTGGCTGGATACCCTCGGTAGCGCAAAATATCTCGATATGGCGCAGCAGTATCAGCATCTCGGTCCGCTGTATGACGTGCCGGAAGGATTGCGCAGCAAAGCGCGTCATAACGAACCGTACTATCCCCCGGTTGAGCCTGCCCGTGCGCCAGGCGAGCTGAAAACGGCTTAAGGAGTCACAATGGAACAGGTTGTCATTGTCGATGCAGTTCGTACCCCGATGGGCCGTTCGAAGGGCGGCGCCTTTCGCCATGTGCGCGCGGAAGATCTCTCCGCGCACCTGATGCGTAGCCTGCTTTCACGTAATCCATCCCTTGAAGCAAGCGCCATTGATGATATTTACTGGGGCTGCGTTCAGCAGACCCTTGAACAGGGTTTCAATATTGCCCGCAACGCGGCGCTGCTGGCGGAAATCCCGCATTCCGTGCCCGCCAACACGGTCAATCGACTGTGCGGTTCTTCCATGCAGGCGCTTCACGACGCGGCCCGCATGATCATGACCGGCGATGCCAGCGTATGCCTGATTGGCGGTGTAGAACATATGGGCCACGTCCCGATGAGCCACGGTGTGGATTTTCACCCGGGCCTGAGCCGGAACGTCGCTAAAGCCGCCGGGATGATGGGGCTGACCGCAGAAATGCTGGCGCGCCTGCACGGCATCAGCCGGGAAATGCAGGATCAGTTTGCAGCCCGCTCCCACGCCCGCGCCTGGGCCGCGACGCAATCTGGCGCATTCAAAACGGAGATTGTTCCGACCGGCGGTCACGACGCCGACGGCGTACTGAAGTCATACAGCTATGATGAAGTGATTCGCCCGGAGACGACGGTAGAAGCGCTGGCTGCGCTGAGGCCCGCGTTCGATCCCGTCACCGGTACCGTAACGGCGGGTACCTCTTCTGCCCTCTCCGATGGCGCCGCAGCCATGCTGTTAATGAGCGAAAGTCGCGCCCGCGAGCTGGGCCTGAAGCCTCGCGCTCGCGTGCGTTCGATGGCCGTCGTCGGCTGCGACCCGTCAATAATGGGCTACGGCCCGGTTCCCGCGTCAAAGCTGGCGCTGAAAAAAGCCGGGCTCACCACCAGCGATATCGATGTGTTCGAGATGAACGAAGCTTTTGCCGCGCAGATCCTGCCGTGCATTAAAGATCTGGGACTGATGGAACAGATCGACGAGAAGATCAATCTCAACGGCGGCGCGATCGCCCTGGGCCATCCGCTCGGCTGTTCAGGCGCGCGCATCAGCACCACGCTCATCAACCAGATGGAGCGCAAAGATGCGCAGTTCGGCCTGGCGACGATGTGTATTGGTTTAGGTCAGGGGATCGCGACGGTATTCGAGCGGGTTTAAGCAAAGCGTTAATTCCCTGAATCATTCGCGCGGCATCGCGGCGGCAACCGAGCAAATCCCCGGGAGCATAGATAACTCTGTGACCGGGGTGAGCGAGCGCAGCCAACAAAAAGGCAGCGTGAATGATAACGGGGAGAAGGTTTAGTTGCCGTTCTTCCCGCCTGTCAGGGGCGGGTTTTTTATTTCCGCTATTCAGCTATTATCACCGGATACGTCACGTTGACTAAGGATAATAACGACTTATGAAAACACTCCCTTTCATACTTCTGCTCACCGCATTCTCTGGCGCTGCTCTTGCCAGCGAACAGGATAACGCTCAGGCATGCCTCTCATGGGGAATCAATAAAATGGCGCAGAATCCGGAAAGCGAGCGGCTCAAGGACCTGACCATCACCAATATTAATACCGAACGCTATGATGAGAAGATAGGCAGCCAGCATATCGCGACGCAGTTAGCCGCCACGCTGGAAAAAGAAGGGAACCCCGTAGGGAAAATGCTCTGTTTGCTGGAAAACGATCGACCGCTGTACGTTTACTTTAGCGATGCGCGCTAGAACAGCATCCGGACCAACGCCCGGATGCCTTCACAGCGGCAATCAGATAAAGGCAAACGCGTCGCCAAACAGACGCTCTTCGCGGGCGCCGCGCTCGTTGCAGAACAGATCGCGGGCAATTTTAGCCATCTCGAAGCGACCTGCAATATAGATATCATGATCGCCCAGCGTACCGTAATCCTGCAGGACCGCGGTGAGTACGGTTCCGGTACGGCCACGCCACTCAGCGTCAGGCTGCTCAACCACGGGCTCGATGCGTAAGCCCGGATGCTGCACGCTTAATGCTTCCAGTTCCGCCAGATCATAGAGATGCTTCGCTTCGCGTCCGCCCCAATAGATAGCGATATCGCGGTTTGGATTGCGCGCCAGCGCGGTAAGCAAAATCGAACGCACGTAAGAGAAGCCCGTTCCCCCAGCGATTAAAATCAGCGGGCGTTCTTCGTCATCGCGCAGCCAGGCTTCGCCATGCGGCAGATCGACCTCGATTTCACGCTCTTTCAGGATCCGATCCATCACTGCCATCGCATACAGATTAAGTTCAGATGCACCGATATGCAGTTCGATAAACTCCTGTTCCGACGGCGTAGAAGCCATGGAGAATGGGCGCTTATCGCGTTCGTCCATCACGACCATCAGATACTGACCAGCCCGGAAAGAAAACGCCGCTTCCGGCACTAATCGAACGCGATACACAGTATCGGTAATCGCCTCCACCGAGGTCACTTTACAGCTTAAGGTTGTCATGCGTCCCCTCTGTCGGGTCTATTGTGCAAAACAGCGGCGTAGCCCCGCTTACTGTTATTTGAAGATGGCCAGTTCATCCCAGATGGCGTCAACGCGCGCCGTCACCTCGGGATCTTTCTTAATCGGACGACCCCACTCGCGCTGGGTCTCACCGGGCCATTTATTTGTGGCATCCAGCCCCATTTTTGAACCCAAACCGGAAACCGGTGAGGCAAAATCCAGATAATCAATTGGCGTATTTTCTACCATTACCGTATCACGCGCCGGGTCCATACGGGTAGTAATCGCCCAAATCACATCATTCCAGTCACGCGCGTTGACATCATCATCGCAGACGATAACAAACTTGGTATACATGAACTGACGGAGGAAGGACCAGACTCCCATCATGACGCGTTTCGCGTGACCGGCGTACTGCTTCTTCATCGTGACCACCGCCAGGCGATAGGAGCAGCCTTCAGGTGGTAAATAGAAATCCACAATCTCAGGAAACTGCTTTTGCAGAATAGGGACGAAGACTTCGTTCAGCGCAACGCCCAGTACCGCGGGTTCGTCCGGCGGACGTCCGGTGTAGGTCGAATGGTAGATAGCGTCTTCACGCTGAGTAATATGGGTAACGGTAAAGACCGGGAAATTATCCACTTCATTGTAGTAGCCCGTATGATCGCCATACGGCCCTTCCGGCGCCATTTCACCGACTTCAATATACCCTTCCAGCACAATCTCTGCGCTGGCGGGCACCTCCAGATCGTTAGAGATGCACTTCACGACTTCGGTTTTCGTACCGCGCAGCAGCCCGGCAAATGCATACTCGGAGAGGGTGTCGGGAACCGGAGTCACCGCCCCGAGAATGGTTGCCGGATCGGCACCCAGCGCAACGGAGACCGGGAAACGCTCGCCAGGGCGCGCTGCGCACCACTCCTGGAAATCCAGCGCGCCGCCGCGATGCGATAGCCAGCGCATAATCAGCTTGTTCTTGCCAATCAGCTGCTGGCGATAAATGCCCAGATTTTGCCGCTCTTTATGCGGGCCGCGCGTCACCGTCAGGCCCCAGGTGATCAGCGGTGCGGCATCTTCCGGCCAGCAGGTCATGATCGGGATGCGGCCCAGATCGACATCATCGCCCTGAATAATTTTTTGCTGGCATGGCGCCCCGCGCAGACGCTTAGTCGGCATATTCAGCACCTGCTTGAACTGCGGCAGCTTATCAAACAGATCGCGGAAACCTTTTGGTGGTTCCGGCTCTTTCAGGAATGCCAGGAGCTTACCCACTTCGCGCAGAGAACTGACATCCTCCTGCCCCATCCCCAGCGCAACTCGCCGCGGCGTGCCGAAAAGATTACACAACACCGGCATCGCGTAGCCTTTAGGATTTTCAAATAGCAGGGCCGGACCGCCAGCACGCAAGGTGCGATCGGCAATTTCGGTAATTTCCAGATGAGGATCGACCGGCAGGGAAATCCGTTTCAATTCCCCCTGCTGCTCCAGTAATGTCAGAAATTCGCGTAGATCGTGGTATTTCATGGAGTTGTTATTGACCTCTATACAGGCGGCTGATTATACGGCGTTCGCCGGAGCTATGCTGTATTTTTGTTAAATTAGCGTGAAAGAACGCTGAAATTTAGCTTTCAACTGCAATGATTTCGCGATCGCCCCGGCCTTTTGTTATGCTTGCTGCTAGTAGAGTGGAAAGAGTTATTATGCAAGCCTGGTATTTACTTTATTGCAAACGTGGGCAGCTTGAGCGCGCCCAGGAACATCTCGAGCGGCAGGCCGTCAATTGCCTGATGCCAACGATCGAACTGGAAAAAATCGTCCGCGGTAAACGCACGACGGTCAGCGAACCCCTGTTCCCAAACTATCTGTTTATCGAGTTTGACCCGGAAGTGATTCATACCACCACCATCAGCGCAACGCGCGGCGTGAACAGCTTTGTGCGTTTCGGCGCGCTGCCCGCGATCGTGCCGTCTGCGGTTATTCATCAGCTCTCCATCTACAAACCGGAAGGTATTACCGACCCGGAAACGCCGCATGAAGGCGACAGCGTGCTGATCACCGATGGCGCCTTTGAGGGTCTCCAGGCTATCTTTACCGAACCGGATGGCGAAGCCCGCTCTATGCTGCTGCTGAATCTGCTTAACAAGCAGGTATTACAAAGCGTCAAAAATACTGACTTTTATAAAATCTGACGGCGTCTAAAAACGCACGCCAAAGAGCCTTCTGACGTTAGCATCGGTAATCTCTTCCAGCCACGGCGCTTCTTCTCCGCGCCACTCCGCGATACGAGACAGAATATGCGGCAGATATGCAGGCTCATTGCGGCGGGAAGCGGGTTTTGGCTGCATATCCCGCGGCAGCAGATACGGCGCATCGGTCTCAATCAGCAGGCGATCGGCCGGGATATCGGCCAGGAGAGCCCGCAGCTCCAGCCCCCGACGCTCATCGCATACCCAGCCGGTAATGCCAATAAATAATCCCAGCTCCACGCATTCGCGCATCTCTTCGCGGCTACCCGTAAAGCAATGCACCACGGCCCCCGGAAGCTTATCAAGCCACGGGGTTAGCAGGGCCAGGAAACGGTCGTGCGCATCGCGGCAGTGCAAAAATACCGGCATCGACAGTTCCGCAGCGAGCGCCAGCTGGGCGCTAAACGCCGCCTCTTGCTCCTGAGGCGTTGAAAAGTTGCGGTTGAAATCCAGCCCGCATTCGCCAATCGCAACGACCTCTGGCTCGCGGGCCAGCTCGTAGACCGCTGCCGCGGCCGATTCCGTCCAGCTGCGGCTGTCGTGGGGATGAACACCGGCCGTTGACCAGCATCCGGAATAACCATGCGCCAGCTGCTGCGCCTGCGCGCTTTCATGAAGGTTGGTCCCCGTCAACAGCATTCCTGTGACTCCCGCCGCCCGGGCTCGGGCAATAACCTCGTCCCGATCGCGGGAAAACTGCGAGCTGGTCAGATTCACGCCGATATCAAACATCATCACTCCCATACGGCAACCGCCCTGACGGGCGGTTGCGCTTTATTCTTCTTTGCCCTGCGCCTCTTCGGCTGCGGCATCCTCGTCACGCGTCAGGCGCTTACCGGTATAGAACCGCGCGAAGAAGACCCCGACTTCAAACAGGCAGTACATCGGAATCGCCAGCAGCGTTTGCGAGAACACATCCGGCGGCGTCAGCAGCATCCCAACGACAAATGCGCCAACCAGAACATAGGGGCGTTTCTTACGCAGGTCTTCCGGCGTGGTGACGCCCATCCAGCACAGCAGGACGATGGCCACGGGAACCTCAAATGAGACGCCAAAGGCGATAAACAACGCCATCACAAAGTCGAGGTAGCTGCGAATATCGGTCGAGACCTGTACGCCTTCCGGCGCCGCATGGGTCAGAAAACCAAACGCCAGCGGGAAAACAACAAAGTAGGCAAAAGCCATGCCGATATAGAACAGCAACGTACTGGAGACCAGCAGCGGCATAACCAATCGACGTTCGTGCTTATACAGCGCTGGCGCCACAAAGGCCCAAACCTGATACAAAATGACCGGCACCGACAAAATTATCGATACCATGAAGGTCAGCTTGATCGGCGTGAAGAAAGGCGAGGCCACATCCGTTGCGATCATGGTCGCGCCAACCGGCATCTGCCGAATAAGCGGCGCAGAAACCAGCTGATAGATGTCATTGGCGAAATAAACCAACGCCAGGAAAATGACCAGAATCGCAAGAATGCTGTTGATTAAGCGCTTGCGCAGCTCAATCAGATGCGTAATTAGCGGTTGAGTATCGTCTACGCCCATTTTTACTGTTTATCACTCGATACGGGGGAGGAGGAATCGGAAGCCGCCACGGCAACTTTTACTTTCTCTGCCGGGATTTCACTCTGCGAAACGGGGAGCTCTTCAGACACGGGTTCAGGTACGTGCTCAGGCGCGCTGGCCTGATGTTCAGCCGTTGCTGGCGTCACGTCCTTGCGCTGCTCTTCACTCCCTTTTACGACCGGGTTATGAATCGTGTTGGCTTCGTCGCTGGCTTTTTCAGGATCGTGGGCGGAATAGGATCGCTTCATAGATTCAGCCGCTTCTCGCAGCTCATCCATAGATGCTTTTAGCTCAGGCGTCAGGTTATCCAGACTGGCCTTTTCCACCTTCTTAAGGCTTTCCTGAAACTCCTGCAGTTTTAATTCCTGGGTTATTTCATTTTGTACGGTAGCCGCCAGCGACCGCAGCGTACGGATCCAGCTGACTACCGTTTTTACCGCTACCGGTAGTCGTTGTGGCCCCAAAACGATGAGGCCAATCACGAATACCAGCAGAAGTTCACTAAAACCGATATCGAACACGAATTACACCTGCTCTTTGTCGTGGCGTTTAGTCTCGTCTTTTTTTGCGTCATCCGGCTTATCAGCAAGGGTTTTTGCCGCGAAATCTGCATCCGGCGCGGATTTTTCCGGTTTATCGTCGTCGCTCATGGCCTTTTTAAAACCTTTGATCGACGCCCCCAAATCGGAACCGAGCGAGCTCAGCTTTTTTGTCCCAAAAAGCAGAACCACAATGACGACAACAATGAGTAACTGCCAAATACTGATACCACCCATACACATTCCCCTATGACAGATGATGAATTAATAGGACGCATTATACACGTTATGCGCAGTGATAAAGGCGACTGCCGTCAGTTCGTCTTACGCCAGCCGATAAGCCAGGTTACGACGCCAGCGGCCATCAGCCAGCCGGGCATCATGCCCCACTCAGGGCGGTGGATGAACAGCAGCGTACCACTCAGTAATAAAACCGCGCCTATACCAAACAGATAACGGGACTGCCCCTGGCGCACGTGCCGCACCTGGATGTCGCGCACGATGGTATCGACGCTATTCTGTAACTGCTTGCTTTGCTGCAGGCTCTGATACACCAGCTCAGGTATTTCCGGCATTCTCTCAATCCAGAACGGCGCCTTCTCTTTAAAAGCCCGCACCAGAGCCGGAATGCCCACCTGATCTTTAATCCACGACTCAAGGAACGGTTTCGCCGTTTTCCACAAGTCTAACTGAGGATAGAGCTGGCGACCTACTCCTTCTACGTAAAGTAATGTCTTCTGCAGCAGAACCAGCTGCGGCTGCACTTCCATATTGAAACGTCGCGCCGTGTTAAACAGGTTCAACAACACATGGCCAAACGAGATTTCCGCCAGCGGTTTTTCAAAAATAGGCTCGCAGACGGTACGAATGGCAAATTCGAACTCTTCGACGTTGGTATCTGCCGGAACCCAGCCGGAATCAACGTGCAGTTCCGCAACCTTACGGTAGTCGCGATTGAAGAAGGCAATAAAGTTTTCCGCCAGATAGCGTTTATCTTCTTTGTTCAGCGAGCCGACGATACCGCAGTCTATACCAATATACTGCGGGTCTTCCGGGTGGTTACGACTGACGAAAATGTTGCCCGGATGCATGTCGGCATGGAAGAAGCTGTCGCGGAAAACCTGAGTAAAGAAGACCTGCACGCCGCGCTCAGCCAGCAGCTGCATGTTGGTCCCCTGCGCTTCCAGCGCGGCGACGTCGGAAACCGGGATCCCGTAAATCCGCTCCATCACCATCATGCCTTCACTGCAGTAGTCCGAGTAAACTTCCGGGACATAAAGCATCGGGCTATCTTCAAAGTTGCGCCGCAGCTGAATAGCGTTAGCCGATTCACGCAGCAGGTTGAGCTCATCCAGCAGCGTTTTTTCGTATTCACGCACCACTTCCTGCGGGCGCAGGCGACGACCGTCCGGTAACAGACGAGGCACCCAGCGGGCAAGGCGGTAGATGAGCTTCATATCCGCTTTGATAACCGGCACGATATCCGGGCGGATCACTTTAATGACCACTTCTTTGCCGTTCTCTTTCAAGCGCGCGGTATGCACCTGAGCAATAGAAGCGGAAGCAAGCGGTTCAACAGAGAAATCATCAAACCAGGCTTCTACCGGCAAGCCGCCCATGGCTTGCTCAATTTGCTTTTTGGCCTGCAGACCATCAAAAGGCGCAACGCGATCCTGCAGCATGGCCAGCTGATCGGCAATGTGGGGAGGGAACAGGTCGCGACGGGTCGAGAGCATCTGGCCAAACTTGATCCACACCGGACCCAGCTCCTGCAGCGCAAGGCGCAGGCGCTCGCCAAGAGGACGTTCTTTATGGCGGTTTGGCATCCAGAACAGCATCCGCCGCCAGATTCGCAGCGGCAGCGTGATACGCATTTTAGGAATGAGCTCATCAAGCCCGTAGCTCAAAAAGGTGTGGACGATGAAATACAGGCGCCGTAATTCTCCTGGCGTCATTTGCCCTCCAGCGTTTCCAGCCGTTTTTCCAGCGCGGCCAGCGCTCGCTCAACGGCTGTGGTTTCTTCAGCAAACCAGGCCAGCTCCAGCGGACCCGGCGCCAGGCGCCACTCTTCGGTAATCGCTTCCGCAACATAGCGCTGCTGGCGCTGAGCACCACGCAGAAGAAAACGAGCACCGCCGCGGAATACTTTACTAAAGCCTTCCGCAACCACATCCCCGGTATACGGGGCGAGCAGTTCAGCCGGATCGAACTCCGCGAGATCGCACAGCGTAACGGTATTTTGTACCACCTGCAGATCGCCCTGCACTTCAAGATCGCCGCTGCGAATCAGCGCGGTAAGCTGCTGGCGATTACGTAGCTGCGGAAGCACGCTCAGGCGAGTACGCACGGTGCAGTCTGCCTCGCCTTCCCACGCCCCCAGCACATCGACCTGGCGCTCGCTAAAAACCAGCACCACGGGTTCGGAGAGCTCCTGCAGTTCGACACGCAGCACTTTCCCCAGCAGACGCTGACGGGCAGGTTTCAACGCCCGATCGCGCCAGAGGAAGGTATTCAGAACCGTCTCAAGACCGGCGGTAACCAGTGGTTTGAAAGGCATAGCGTCCCTCCTGTCAGAACTTATAACCGCGGTGTAGCGCAACGATGCCTGCCGTGAGGTTGTAGTAGTCGACGTTTTCAAATCCTGCATCCTGCATCATGCCTTTCAGCGTGTCCTGATCGGGATGCATTCGAATAGATTCAGCAAGATAACGATAGCTTTCGGCGTCTTTCGCAACCAGCTCGCCTACGCGCGGCAGGATATGGAAGGAATAGGCGTCGTAGGCTTTGCTAAGCGGCTCAATAATCGGTTTTGAGAATTCCAGCACCAGCAGACGGCCACCCGGCTTTAATACGCGGTACATAGAGCGCAGCGCTTTTTCTTTATCCGTCACGTTACGCAGACCGAAAGAAATCGTAATGCAGTCAAAGGTGTTGTCCGCAAAAGGTAGCGCTTCGGCGTTCGCCTGGACGTATTCCACGTTGCCGACAATGCCGATATTGCGCAGCTTTTCACGGCCCATTTTCAGCATAGAGTCGTTGATATCCGCCAGCATCACGCGGCCGGTTTCGCCGACCAGGCGAGAAAATTTCGCCGTCAGATCGCCGGTTCCTCCGGCCAGATCCAACACGGTTTGCCCACGGCGGACGCCGCTGCAGTCGATGGTGAAACGCTTCCACAAACGATGAATACCGAACGACATCAGATCGTTCATTACGTCATATTTTGCGGCCACAGAATGAAATACATGCGCCACCATGTCAGCTTTCTGCTCTTTGGCGACAGTCTGAAAGCCAAAATGCGTCGTTTCTTGTGAATCCTCAACCATCTCTATGCCTGCTTACTTATCAAGAAAATGTTCGTTGAGTGTAACAGGTTTAGCGCACTTCCCATACGCTTCAACGCGGCTGAGGACGGTTCTCATACGCAGCGGCAACGGCCTTATCGGCAGAAAAGTCTTTATCTTCCTGCGTGTTACCGTCTTCTGTAAGGAAGTATTCTTCATCCTGCGCGGCTGCCTGTTCGACTAAGTCAGGATTAATCCCACGTTTAACCTCCACCCCCAGCCCGCGAAATGACTCCGCCTGTACCAGCAGGTTACCGCGCCCGGAGGCGAGCTTTTTCATCGCCTGACGGTAGTTATCCTGGGCTTTATCCAGGCTCTGGCCAATGGCCGACATATCGTCAACAAACAGACGCATCTTGTCATACAGACGCCCCGCTCTTTCGGCAATTTTCTGCGCGTTACGGCTCTGATGTTCATAGCGCCAGAGATTGGCGATGGTCCGTAGCGCCACCAGCAGCGTGGTCGGGCTCACCAGCATGATGTTGTTTTTCAGCGCTTCGCTAATGAGTTCCGGCTGGCGATCGATTGCCAGCAGGAAGGCCGGTTCCACCGGGATAAACATCAGAACATAGTCAAGCGAGCGCAGCCCAGGCAGCTGCTGATAATCTTTGCGTCCCAGCAGGCGCATATGGTTGCGTACGGAAGCAATATGCTCCTGCAGCGCCGCTTCTCGGGTGTAATCATCGTCAGCGTTGAAGTAGCGCTCATAGGCCACCAGGGTCATTTTGGCATCGATGACCACGTCCTTTCCCTGCGGCAAACGGACGATCACATCAGGCTGCATCCGCGCGCGGTTTTCCGTTTCGATGCTCACCTGAGTTTGATATTCATGGCCTTCCCGCAGCCCCGATGCTTCCAGTACGCGGGTCAACACCACCTCGCCCCAGTTGCCCTGGGTTTTGTTATCGCCTTTTAGCGCGCGGGTCAGATTTAGCGCTTCCTGGGCCATCTGCGCATTTAGCTGCTGAAGATTGCGGATTTCATGGGCCAGGGTGTGACGCTCCCGCGCTTCCTGGCCAAAGCTATCCTGCACCTGCCGACGAAAGCCATCCAGCTGTTCGCGCAGCGGCGTCAGCAGACCATGCAGGCTCTGGCGGTTCTGCTCATCTACCCGGCGATTACTGTGCTCAAAAATACGGTTCGCCAGATTCTCAAACTGCTCGCTAAGCCGCTGCTCGCTGTTAACCATCTGGCGGATTTTGTCTTCCGCATGCAGCTGAGTGGATTCAAGACGAGTGGTCACTTCGCGGAGGTCAGCTTCCAGCGAGGCGTTGATTTCGCGCAGGCTGCGCAGCTCGTTATTCAGCAGTTCACACTCTTCGCGCCAGTGAGACTCCTGTACCAGCCGTTGGCGGGTGGCGCTCAGCTCAATATCCAGCTCGCGCCGCTCTTCGATGAGATCGGCGCGAATTTGATCGGCGTGCGCTTTGGTCGCCAGCCAGCCGACAATCAGCCCCACGGCCAGCGCCACGACGGCACTAATAATAATTGAGATATCCACAACGCCCCCTGCGGCAACGACTTACGGCACAAAATAGAATTGTGCTGTACAAACGTCCAGTTTGAAAGGGTTTTCCTGCGAGGCGCTACGCAAAAAAGAAGGGCCGAAGAATCCGACCCTTATACGAAGAGAGAATAATTACAGCAGGCGGCGCGCCGCTTCCACGACAATTTTCACCGCGTGGCTTTCGGTTTGCTTCATGGTTTCCGCGTTCGGAATCTCCTGCTGGGTACGGTTGACGATAACCCCGGCAACCATTCCGGCGCGCAGGCCCTGGCTGGCGCACATGGTCAGCAGAGTGGCGGATTCCATTTCATAGTTCATTACGCCCATCGCCTGCCACTCTTCCATCGAGCCTTTAAAGCGGCTAACGACGCGGCCGGAGAAGGTATCGTAACGTTCCTGGCCCGGATAGAAGGTGTCGGAAGAGGCGGTCACGCCGATATGGGTGGTTGCGCCAATAGACTTCGCCGCTTCAACCAGCGCGGTAGTACATTCAAAATCAGCCACCGCCGGGAACTCCATCGGCGCAAAGTGCAGGCTTGCACCGTCCAGGCGGACAGAAGCGGTGGTCACCAGAACATCACCTACGTTAATGTGCGGCTGAATGGCGCCGGTGGTACCAATACGCAGGAAGGTACGGATGCCGAGCTGGGCCAGTTCTTCCACGGCGATAGAGGTCGATGGGCCGCCGATACCGGTAGAGCAGACAATCACTGCTTTACCATCCAGCTCGGCGCGCCAGGTGGTGAATTCACGGTGAGATGCCAGCTTAACCGGCTTATCCATCAGCGCGGCGATCTTTTCCACACGCTCCGGATCGCCAGGGACGATAGCCAGCGTAGCCCCTTGTAAATCGTTTTTGGTGAGGCCGAGATGAAAAACATCAGACTTGGACATAAAAAACTCCTCTGTGGGTCGAATTATCAGCAGAAGCAAAACGGTACTTTACAGAAGCTGCTGGTTCAGTTTTGTGATACCAATCACCATGAATGAAATTCATTGCAATAACTTTCCATAAAATAGTGATAAACATCACATTAACAAGCTAAATCTCAGAACCCTGAACAAAAGATAGCCGGTTTCGGGCACTGTGTTTGGTTAACGTCCTGTCCAGAGCAGCTATAGTTATTGATGCGCTAATAAATTGAGGGTACGGAGAATACCATGACGACAATCAAGCCAACCGGCTTTGCACCTGCAGCCACGCCGCACGCCTCAACTGCCGTTCACACATCAGATGAGAACATCGTCTCCGGGGAGACATCCATCCCTTCGCAGGGAGATAACATGCCGGCATTCCATGCCCGCCCGCGCAGCGTCGACGGTTCGCTGCCGGTGGTTATCGTGGTTCAGGAAATTTTCGGCGTGCATGAACATATCCGCGATATCTGCCGCCGTCTGGCAAAGGAGGGGTATCTGGCTATCGCACCGGAGCTGTACTTCCGCCAGGGCGATCCTAACGATTACAGCGACATTCCTTCTCTGTTCCAGGGGCTGGTCACAAAGGTGCCGGATTCTCAGGTGCTGGCCGACCTCGATCACGTGGCTAGCTGGGCCTACCGCCACGGCGGCGACGCCCACCGTCTGCTCATTACCGGTTTCTGCTGGGGTGGGCGCATCACCTGGCTGTACGCTGCGCATAACCCGCAGCTAAAAGCCGCCGTCGCCTGGTACGGCAAGCTGGCCGGCGAAAAAACGCTTAATTCGCCGAAGCATCCGGTCGATGTCGCCGTCGATCTGAATGCGCCGGTTTTAGGGCTGTATGGCGCAAAAGATGACAGCATCCCACAGGATACGGTAGAAACCATGCGCCAGGCGCTACGGGCGGCCAACGCCACGACGGAAATTGTGGTTTATCCGCAGGCCGGCCACGCTTTTAATGCCGACTATCGCGCCAGCTATCATGAAGAGTCGGCGAAAGACGGCTGGCAGCGAATGCTGGCGTGGTTTGCGCAGTACGGCGGTAAGCGGGGGTAAAAATCAACTATTGCCGATATGGTGACTCACCATCCCGGCAATAGTCCCGTCCGCTATCCATGAAGAAAGGCAGCGGCAAATAAATTCATAGTGCTGTGTCGCATTGCGCGGCACGCATATCGCCTGATGTATCTGGCTAAAACTATCGGGTAAAACGCGAAACTGTGGATTATCCCGCGCGGCTTTCTCCAGAGGCTGACGAATACCGGCCACCATATCACCTTCGCCGTTGATGAACGCCTGTATAGCATCCTGCGAAGTGGCATATTGGCGCAGCGTCGCATGTTTCAGCGTGCGAATCAGATACAGCTCGTAGGCCGCACCTTTGCCCACGTTGATTACTGAACCTTCGCGGTCCATCTCCTGAACCGATTGAATCTTGCTCTCTTTTTTAACCATCAGCGAACTCTCGATCGTGATGTAGGAGGGCGTAAAGCGAAGCTTATCTTCCCTCGCCGGGTCGATAGCCAGAAAAGCGATATCCCATTGATCCATCAGCGCCGCATCCACGACCTGCCCGGCCGTTGGCCAGGTCACCAACCGCGCTTCACGCTGGCTCTCAGTCGCCAGTTTCTTTGCCAGTTCGACGGTTATCCCCCCCGGCGATCCATCTGGCGACAGTATCGTAAGAACCGGGTTGCCCAGATTAATGGCAAAACGTAAATACTTCTTTTGCTCGTGGCGTTCAATCATCATTCATCTCCGAAGAGTGACAGTAGACCCATTCAGTAAATGATTAACTCTGGCCATCTCCAGCGCCAGGGCTTTGACGTATTACTTTAAGCATATCAATGCTGCGCGCCGCAGCATTTTTTATATTTACGCCCGCTGCCGCAGGGGCAAGGGTCGTTGCGGGAAGCCGTTTTCGGCTGCTGCTCTTCTTGCGCCAGCCATTGCATCATGGCCGGGAGCGGATAGCCGTTTTCCAGAAGCTGCCGCCAGACGTTCATATACGGCGTCACGTGTTTGAAAAAGTGCTGGTAGCCTGCGCACAGGTAGCTATGGCCGGGGCGACCGCTCGGGGAAACGGCGAAGCGATGTTTCGGACAACCGCCGTGGCAGGCAAAGCGAAACTCGCAGCTGCGGCAATCCGCCGTTAGCGTCTCTTGTTTTGCCTGACCAAAGGCGATGGCCTGCTCGCTATTATTCAGCTCGTGGATGCTCTGCTGATGAATATTACCCAGCTTATGCTCCGGATAAACAAAGTGATCGCAGTTATACAGATCGCCGTTCGATTCCAGCGCAAAAGCGTGCCCGCAGGTTGGCGAATGTACGCAAAGTACCGGCGGCTGACCGGTCCATGCCGCCAGGGCAACGTCAAACATCTGCACGTAGACGCGATCGACGTCGCGACGAACCCAGATATCGAAAATTTGGTTAAGAAACTCGCCGAACTGCCAGGAGGGTACCGTCCAGGGCGCCAGCCGCGCCGCGCTCTCACCCGGGAGCACCAGCTGGAGCGGCGCCGAGGCGTCGCTGCTCATCCGTTCGACCAGCGGGATAAACTGCATATAGCGCGAACCGGCCGCCAGCAGGAAATCATACACTTCACGGGCATGATCGACGTTATGCTTGCCGACGACGGTCAGGGTATTGAACTCGACGTTATGCGCCTTCAGCAGCGCCATCGCCGCAACAACCTTTTCGTGGGTACCCTTTCCGGCGCGGTTAACGCGGTACTGGTTATGCAGATGCGCCGGGCCGTCTATCGACAAACCCACCAGAAAACCCTGTTCGGCAAAAAAACGCGCCCACTCTTCGTCCACCAGGACGCCGTTAGTTTGCAGCGCATGTTCTATCTTCTTACCGTTGGCGTACTGGCCGCACAGCTCAACGACCCGGCGAAAAAACGGCAGCCCCATCATGGTCGGCTCGCCGCCCTGCCAGGCAAAGGTCACCGCATCGCCGGACTGGGCGGCAATATGCTGGCGAATATAGTTTTCCAGCGTCTCATCGGACATGCGCCAGTTTTTATTCCGTTCCGGATAAAGCGCTTCTTTTTCCAGATAAAAGCAGTAGGTGCAATCGATGTTACACACCGAGCCGCTCGGCTTTGCCATCACGTGGCAGCCATGAATCATGCTAATTTCCCCAGATTTGATGGCCCGGTAAATGCTGCCATTAACTGTTCTCTACAATGTACTGATAGCAGCTGGCGATATGGCGGGCGATGGTATATTCCACCAGCTCGCCGCGATCGTTAAATCCCTGGCGAGTCTTCACCAGCAGCGGCTCGCCTGCGGCAACCTGCAGAATGTCGCAGTCCTGGGCCGTCGGCAGCTCGGCGGTAATGGTGTCTTTATAGCTGTCAATATTCTCGCCGCGCTGTTCCAGCGCACTATACAAACCTTCTTTAAACGCGTCTAAAGTCAGCTCGCCCAGACGCGGCGTCAGCCAGATATAGTTTACCTGCGCGGGCAGTTCGTTTTGTCGATAGATCGTGCGGGTGAGACGCTGAATTTTCTGCCCCGCCGGGAGAGCGAAGGCCTGCGCCACTTCCGCCGGCGGCAACAGCTGCTCGAGTGTCAGATTATGTCGCGAAATAGAGTGCTGCTGCTGGCCATCAACCAGCCGGATACGGGTTTTGACGCCCTGTTTCTCTGAGGTGCTGATAACCATAGTGCCGATTCCAGCCTGGCGTTTTACCAGCCCTTTCGCGGCCAGCTCGGCCAGCGCGCGCCGGGCGGTGATGCGGCTGACGCCGAACAGTTCTTCAAACTCGGCTTCGGTCGGCAGGACATCATTCTTTTTGTAGGCCCCGGTTCTCAGCTTTTCCAGCAGGATATCGTGAAGCTGGGCGTACAATGGTTTCGCGCCGCGAGAATAGTCCAGTTCTTCTTTCATTAACTTCGCACTCCTGTTCCCCGGCCGCAGCCGGGGGTACCCCTTAATCAAGTCGCATTTCTAACGCCATCTTATAGTACACGCTCTGATGCTGCTCCTCCGGAACCTCGTTCTGCACGAAAGCCCACAAATTTTGCCGCGCCCAGTCCGGCTGACAGGCGGCCCGCAGTTTGTCAGCCAGAACATGCTGCCCGCTGCCCTCCAGATGCTGCAGTAGCGCAAACAGGCCGTAGCGCACCTGCGGCGTAAAGGCGGCCAGCTCCGGTAGCAGGTGCGGATCCAGCCCCAGCAGCGGGCTTTGCGCATCATCCAGGCCATAGCGCGCGTACAGCTCAGCGGGCGCATCGTTCTCCTTCATCATGCAGATCATCTGCTCCCGCAGCCGCCGCGCCGCGTGTTCATCCCGGCACTGGGTTTGCTGCGTCGGATCGGTGTGTAAATCATATAGTCGATGACCGAAGCGATCGGCGCCGCGGGTCATCACCGACTCAGCGGGAATTTTCATTACCGGACAGCCCTTGGTAAAGCGAAACGGCGGATGCAGCGTCGTTTCGCGCAGCTCCTGCGGCGTGAAGCGACGATTGATACGGGTCGGCATCAGGGTGTATTCGAACAGGCCATCGACGCCTTGCTCAACGGGCGAGCGCATATAGACGTAGCGACCATCGGTAATATTAATATGGCAACCGTGATAGCCAAACAGAGCATAGTCGCGGACCGGGGTATCGTCGCGCAGCGCGGGCAGCAGCGACACGCCCTGCATATCCGCCGGTTTATTCAGGCCAAAACAATCCAGCAGCGTCGCGGCGATATCGATGGTCTGCGCCAGCGCCTGACGAGACTCGCCCGCGCCGCCATACTGCGGATGCCAGATAAACAGCGGAATATTTGCCACTTCGTTATACAGCGGCATAATATTTTTCCCCCACCACTCGTGCTCGCCGAGCAAAAAACCGTGGTCGGTGTTGACGATCAGCATCGTGTCGCGCCAGAGATCGTAACGATCCATATAGTCCAGCACCTTACCGACGTACGCATCCACCATCGTCAGCAGCGCCATATAGTATTTCTGGATCATGCTCTTGCGTTCGTCGCTTTCGGTGACGAAGTAGTAAGGCGGCCAGCCGTCGAACTGCGCAGGATCGTCAATGCCGTACATCTTGAGATATTTTTCCGGCACGAAAAACGGCTCATGCGGGTCGAAACACTCCAGCTGCAGAAACCAGTTATCGCTGGCATGGTTGGCGTCGATAAACCCCAGCCCTTTGCCGATCGTCTTCGCCAGATGATGATCCTCTTCGTTCTGCATAAACTGCACGTTGATCTGATGCTGAATCCGGCTGGCGATCCGCCGCTGTTTGATCTCCTCCGGCTCGCCGGATTCGTAGCGATATTGTGGCTTATCCACCACCCCTTTCCAGGCATCGCCCTCCTGACCGCGCACAAACTCGTAGGTGCTGTAGCGAGAGTGATAGGTCGCTCCGCCGTCGCGCCAGTAGTGTTTGTGATCCGTCACCAGGTGGGTGTGAATACCGTTCTTCTTCAGCAGCTCGGGAACCGAATCATCGAACGGCTCGATTGGCGACCAGCCGCGATGTAAAAAGTTATAGCGTCCGGTATGCAGCTCCCGGCGTGCGGGCATGCAGGGCATGCTGCCGACATAGCAGTTGTCAAAACGAACCGTACGCTCCCTCAGCCGCTGGAAATTCGGCGTGATCGCCCTGTCGCTGCCGTAGGCCGACAGCAGGCGCTTATTCAGCGAATCAAACATCAACATTATCGCTTTCATGCTTTACTCCTTCACTCTTCCTTCACGCCGTTTCTTTATCGTAACCGCGTACTTTGCCGACGATATAGGTCAGCACGAAGGCTGCAGCGCAGCCGGTTAACCATGAGATGATGTACTGCAAATATTTGCCGTCGGCGATGAGCGGCAGCGCGGACAGCCCGGCGGCGCCAACGCCGTTGGTTGAGACGCCCAGCAGCACCACCATCATTCCGCCGAAACCAGCGCCGATGGAGCCGGTTATAAAGGCAAATCCTGCCGGAATATTGACGCCGAAAATGGTCGGTTCACCCACCGCCAGAATGGAGGTCGGGATCGCCCCTTTAGCGATTTTCTTCATCATCGGGTCGCGCGTCAGCAGCAGCACCGCCGTCGCGGCACCCACCATCCCGGCGTTGGACATAATCTGGATGGCAAAGAGCGGCGCGTGGCCGGTCGCGTTAATCATCTCCAGATGAATAGGGAACAGGCCGTGATGCAGACCAAGCGAAATCAGGAAGGGGAAAAGCGCGGAGAGGACAAACCCAGCCGCAATGCCGCCGGTAGAGAGCAGGCCGTTTAGCCCGTGCAGAATACCGTTAGAAATGACGCCCGCCACGGGCATAATCACCAGCAGCAGCGCCGCTGCCATCACCACCAACACGATAGTTGGCGTGACCACAACATCAACAATATCCGGGACAAAGCGCCGCACCCGTTTTTCCAGCAGGCACATTAACCAGGCGCAAAGAATGACGCCAATCAGCCCGCCCTGCCCCGGGATCAGCCCCAGCGCGGTAATCTGCGGCACGATGGTGATCGCCCCCAGCAGGCCGCCCATCACCGCGTTTCCGTCAAACTCCTTCGCCGCCGTCACGCCGGTATAAATGGCGAGGAAGCCGAACAGCGCTTTAGAGACGATATCAAGGAACTGGCTGATGCCGAGCATATGCCGTTGATCGAGCACCACCTGGGTAGGCGACAGGTCTCCCGGCGCCGCCACATGATGCGCCAGCGCCCAGGAAGCGGCTGAGTTCACCAGCACGTTATTAATTCCCATCAGGATACCGGCGGCAATCAACGATGGCAGGATCGGCACAAAAATATTGGCAATATGCTTAAGGATAACTTTGGTGCGGGTCTGTTTTTTCGCCTTTTCCCGCGCCAGCTGAGCTTTTTGCTCAACGTTGCTTAACGGAGTAGCGTCCGCAGGCTGGCCCTTAAGCAGATCGTTAATCACATTTGCGACCTTCGACGATTTTCCCGGCCCGACAATAACCTGCAGGGTATCGTCCTCAACGACCCCGAGTACGCCTTCAATGCTTTTAAGCGCGGCGATATTGACTCGTGTTTGATCGCTTATCGTCATTCGTACGCGCGTCATACAGTTGGTCACATGCAGAAAATTAGCTAAGCCGCCACAGTGCCCCACAATCGCGTTTGCCACCTGGTTGTAGTCCATACAGAGGTTCCTTTATTATTTTACTGGCAATTGTTATAACAATATAATGTTATTATGTTTGTGAGGATCGTCATAAAGGCGCACCAGCGATCGATTTTTGGCAGGGAAGAACAAAAAAGGAGGCCGAAGCCTCCTTGAGCAGAGAGTGGTCAGGATAAGCACATTCGCCGGGTTGCGCTGTGCTTACCCGGGCTACCGGCCCGCAGGCGGCGGCGATCCGTAGCCCCCACCGGGGGAAAGAGCACTGAGTGGCTCAGGGGTTATTATGCTGTCATCCGGACACCGGAAAGCGTGGTTATACTATGCCTGACGCAGGTTCTGCGCGGCTTTAACCATGTTGGCCAGCGCAGCACGGGTTTCCGCCCAGCCGCGGGTTTTCAGGCCGCAGTCCGGGTTTACCCACAGGCGCTCTGCCGGGATGCGCTGCGCGGCTTTCTTCAGCAGCGCCTCGATCCACTCCACGTCTGGGACGTTCGGCGAGTGAATATCGTACACCCCCGGCCCGATTTCATTCGGATAGTCGAACTCTTCAAACGACTCCAGCAGCTCCATATCAGAGCGCGAGGTTTCGATGGTAATCACGTCCGCATCCAGCGCGGCGATAGAGTCCATGATGTCGTTGAACTCGCAATAGCACATATGGGTATGGATCTGGGTGTCATCTTTCGCCACCGCGGCATTGATGCGAAAAGCTTCCACACCCCACGCCAGATAGTCCTCCCAGTCGCTACGTTTCAGCGGTAGCCCTTCGCGCAGCGCCGGTTCGTCAATCTGGATGATGCCGATACCTGCGGCTTCCAGATCCGCCACTTCGTCGCGCAGCGCCAGGGCAATCTGTTTCGCAATCGTTTCACGGCTGACGTCCTCGCGCGGGAAGGACCAGCAAAGAATGGTCACAGGACCGGTCAACATGCCTTTTACCGGTTTGTCGGTCAGCGACTGTGCGTATTTTGCCCACTCGACGGTGATCGCCTCCGGACGGCTGACGTCGCCAATCACCACCGGCGGCTTAACGCAGCGGGAACCGTAGCTCTGTACCCAGCCGTTCTGGGTGAAGATAAAGCCGTCCAGATGTTCGCCAAAATATTCCACCATGTCGTTACGTTCGGCCTCACCGTGTACCAGCACGTCCAGCCCCAGCCGCTCCTGCTCGACGATCGCCTGCTTGATGTGTTCAGCGATGCCGGTGCGGTAGCGGTTAGCGTCGAGATGGCCTTTTTTGAAGTCCAGACGCAGGCCGCGGATCTCGGGAGTCTGCGGGAAAGAACCGATGGTGGTGGTCGGCCAGGCCGGCAGCTTAAAGCGGGCGCGCTGCGCTTCGGCGCGAACTTCGTAGCCGCTTTGACGCTGACTGTCCTGAGCGGTTATGGCTGCCAGACGCTTCTCTACCGCCGCGTTATGCACGCGGGTTGAATAGCGACGGGCCCGGATCGGTGCGCTCCAGTCAGCAATCGCAGCGGTGTCGCCGCTGTTCAGCGCATCGCGCAGCAGCGCCAGTTCCTGGCATTTTTGCAGGGCGAAGGCAAACCAGCTCTTCACTTCGGCATCAAGCCGCGTTTCCACGCTCAAATCGATCGGGCTGTGCAGCAGGGAGCAGGAAGAGGCGACCCACAGCTCGCGTTTGCCGACAATCCCTTTAACCTGCGCGTATTTTTCGCTCAGATCGGCGCGCCAGACGTTGCGACCGTTGATCAGGCCCGCGGAGAGCAGCCAGTCGGCAGGCAGGCGCTTATGCAGTTCGACGACATCATCCTGGCCATGGACCAGATCCACATGCAAACCCTGCACCGGCAGCGCGGTAATGGTGTCGAGGTTATCGGTAATGCCTTCAAAGTAGGTGGTCAACAGTAGCTTAACCTGGCCATTAAGCGCCTCATAAGCCGGTTTGAAAGCGTCCAGCCACGTCTGCGGCAGCTCGAGCACCAGCGCCGGTTCATCAATCTGCACCCACTCAATGCCGCGTTTTGCCAGCTCCGCCAGCACCTGCTGGTAAACCGGCAGAATATCGTGCAGCAGGTTCAGACGATCGAACGACTCGCCTTTCACCTTACCAAGCCACAGATAGGTGACTGGCCCAAGCAGGACGGGCTTCACTTTGTGGCCCAGCGCCAGCGCTTCGTCCACCTCATCCAACAGCTGGTTCCAGCTCAGTTTGAACTGCTGGCCCTTCACGAATTCCGGCACCATGTAGTGGTAGTTGGTGTTAAACCATTTGGTCATTTCCGCCGCCGCGGCCGGTTCGCCGGTCGGCGCACGGCCGCGACCCATGCGAAACAGAGTATCGATATCAACGGAGCCGTCTTTGTTCTGATGACGAGCCGGCACGTTGCCAAGCCACAGGCTGGTGGTCAGAACATGGTCGTACCAGGCGAAATCGCCAACCGGCAGCAGATCAACGCCCGCCTGCTTTTGCTGTTCCCAGTGGCGAGCGCGCAGTTCCCGGCCAACGGCCAGCAGTTCTTCGCGGCTGATATTGCCCGCCCAATAGCTTTCTTGCGCTTTCTTCAGCTCGCGACGCAGGCCAACGCGAGGGAAACCGAGGGTGTGATTAATAATTGTCATTTTTTGAGCCTCATAATTGCAATCCGAAAGATTTCGGATTTAGGGAAGGCGGCAAACTTGCTCATCCCCAGGAGCTTACTGAAGTAAGTGACTGGGGTGAGGAAGTGCAGCCAACGCACCATAAATTCGAAAGATAAAGGATTTAGCCGTCCAGATGTTTACACATCCATAATTGGCAGTTACTGTATATTCCTCAAGCGCAAATTATTCATGGCGAAGTGAAGGACTTTCATGATCGAAATTAAACACCTGAAAACGCTCCAGGCGTTGCGGAACAGCGGTTCGCTGGCAGGCGCGGCAGCGGCCCTGCACCAGACTCAATCCGCCTTGTCCCACCAGTTCAGCGATCTGGAACAGCGCCTTGGCTTCCGTCTGTTTGTGCGTAAAAGTCAGCCGCTGCGCTTTACGCCGCAGGGTGAAATCCTGCTCCAGCTGGCCAACCAGGTGCTGCCGCAAATCAGCCGCGCCCTGCAGGATTGCAATGAGCCGCAGCAAACTCGTCTGCGTATCGCCATCGAATGCCATAGCTGTATTCAATGGCTCACGCCGGCGCTGGAGAGCTTCCGCGCCCGCTGGCCGCATGTGGAAGTGGACTTTCAGTCCGGCGTGATCTTCGACCCGCAGCCGGGCCTGCAGCAGGGTGAGCTGGATCTGGTCATGACCTCCGATATCCTGCCGCGCAGCGGTCTGCACTATTCGCCAATGTTTGATTTCGAAGTGCGTCTGGTGATGGCGCCGGATCATCCGCTGGCGACAAAGACGCGCATTGCGCCTGAGGATTTAGCAACCGAGATGCTGCTGATTTACCCGGTCCAGCGCGCTCGTCTGGATATCTGGCGTCACTTCCTGCAGCCTGCGGGGATCAGCCCGCAGCTGAAGAGCGTCGACAATACGCTGCTGTTAATTCAGATGGTGGCGGCGCGGATGGGCATCGCCGCCCTGCCGCACTGGGTTGTGGAAAGCTTTGAGCGCCAGGGTCTGGTGGTGACCAAAACCCTGGGCGAGGGACTGTGGAGCCGGCTATACGCCGCGGTACGCGACGGCGAACAGCGCCAGCCGGTGACCGAGGCGTTTATTCGCTCAGCGCGGAACCACGCTTGCGACCATTTACCGTTTGTGCGGAGTGCGGAGCGACCCAGCGTCGATGGACCCACAGCGAGGCCAGGATCACCAGAGCTCCCGTAATAAAACTTGGCCAACGGGGCTGCTCCTGCCAGATAGCAAGATTCACCAGCAGCCCGGCAGGTACATGCATATTGTTCATGATGCCGAGCGTACCGGCATCCACCTGGGTGGCGCCGTAGTTCCACATGAAGTAGCCGATCCCCGATGCCGCCACGCCAAGAAACACCAGAATGCCCCACTGTAGAGAGGTTTCCGGCATTTTCTGCGCATTGCCCAGTATCGACCAGGCAACCGCCGCCACCAGAAACGCCCCGACATAGAACCAGGCGAAGGCATTATGCTGCGGCATCGGACGCGTTTCCATCAGGCGCTTGTAGCCCACCATGCCAATCGCGAAGCTGATATTGGAGAGCTGCACCAGGATCAAACCGGTCCAGAAATGATTTGTCACCTGGTCGTAGCGAATAATACCCGCGCCGATCACCGCCAGCAGCGCGCTGCAGGCGTAGCCCCAGCGCAGGCGGCGGCGGCTCATTACATCATAAATCAGCGTGATATAGAGCGGCGTCAGGACGGTAAACAGCAGGAGTTCAGATACCGTCAGGTACAGATAGGCCTGGAAACTCAGCATATACATAATGCCGAGCTGCATCGCCCCCACCAGCATATACAGGCCGATGGTGGACAGGCTTTGCCCGCGGGTGCGCAGGAAAGGTAAAAAGACCAGCGCCGCCAGACCAACGCGCGCCAGCACCGCGAAATAGCTGTCGACGTGACCTGCAAGGTATTCGCCATAGAGGCTAAAAGAGAAGGCCCACAGAATCGTGGTGATTATCAGTAGCGCCACAATGAATGTCTCATAGAGTAAAGAACACTCATTGTAGCGAAGTGACCGGTTGACAACTGTTTAATTATTATTCAGTCGTCAAGCTTTTTTCGTCGAGATAGAGTTTACGCAGATAGTGGGGTACGGCGTCATCAGCGTTGCTGCCTATCACTTCCAGCTCAGGATGCAGGTCCTTCAGGCGCTGGTGCGCGTCGGCCATAATGCAGCCCTTGCCCGCCATTGACAACATTTCCGCATCGTTCATACCGTCGCCGAAGGCGATACACTCTTTCAGGCTATAGCCGAGCATTTTCGCCACGGCCTCCAGCGCATGGCCTTTCGACACGCCGCCCGCCATCACTTCGAGGCAGGTGACGGTAGAGAAGCTCACGTTCACCCGATCGCCCCAGCGGGCATTGATCGCCTGCTCCAGCGGCAGCAGATGCTCATGCTTATCGCAGGTGAAAAAGACTTTGCTGATCCCTTCCGGATCCAGCTCGCCCGGCTCGTACAGCTTGTAGTTAAACACTGCCTCTTTGAAGAAGCGCATCTCTTCCGGACGGTGGCGGTTCATATACCACTCATCTTCACGATAAACGTTGGTTACGATCGCCGGATCGTTTCGCATCATCTCAAACAGGTCAGCGGCGATATCGCGATCAAGGTTATGAGCGAAGATCTGCTTCCCGTCGCTATCATGTACGCGGGCGCCGTTAGAGGTGATCATATAGGATTTAATGCCGAGATTATCGCGAATTTGCCCAACATCGATGTAGTGGCGGCCGGTCGCGAACACGAAATTGATACCGCGTGCGGTAAGCAGTTTCAGCGTCTCTTTGGCGTAGGGGGTTAAGCAGTGATCGGGAGAAAGCAGCGTGCCATCTAAGTCAGACGCAACAACCTGGTACATAAAAATTTTAACCTCTAAACAGGGCGACGAGCGTTTCGCCGGATTAAGTATGTCGAGCAAAAAAATCGACGATAGCGTTTAGCGCGACCGAGCGCATGGCGTCCTTTTCAAAAAGGATCTCATGGTATGCCCCTTCTATGACAAACGGCTTATTCCCTTCGCAGGGATGGCCGCCTGCGGCGCGAAGTTCACAGTAGCGATCGTGCATACGGTTATCGACTACTCGCTCTTCTTCCGCCTGGAGCAATAATGTTGGCGTAACGTCTTTTTCCGCGCCGGCCAGCACCTCTTCGCCCGCAAGGATCCCCTCGCGCACCCAATGGAACGTTGGCCCGCCGACCCGCAGCTGCGGCTCATCGGCGTAAAAACGCAGGTTGCGACGATAGCGTTGACGGCTGTGCGTCAGTACGTTGACCGCAAAGGGCAGCGCCCGCCAGCGGCCGGTACCGAGGGCATACTCTTCACGAATGCGCTGATGGCCCTCAGCCCAATCGAGAATGTGGCGCACCATCCAGTCAGGCAGGCGCATAACAATGCCGAACATCGGCGCGCAGAGCGCCATCGCGTCGCAATGCTGGTGGTGGCGCTGCAAAAATAGCGTCGCAATAGCGCCACCCATGGAATGGGCAAGAATAAACCGTTTCCGCCAGTGCCCCGGCACGACATGTTGTTGCCAGAAAGCGGCGAGATCGTCAACGTAATCGCTGAAATTTACGACGTGCCCGCGGTGGGTATCGGAAAGCATGCGCCCGGAACGCCCCTGGCCGCGATGATCGATAATCATCACGTCAAAGCCGCTGCGGAAAAGATCGTAAGCCAGTTCGGCGTACTTAACGTAGCTTTCAATACGACCCGGACAGATCACCACGACCCGGTCGTGACTTTTGGCGCAGAAGCGCACAAAGCGCACCGGAACGTCATCCACGCCCGTAAATTCAGCCTCTTCCCGCTGACGCCAGAAATCGGTTAGTGGCCCCATGGTAAAAGCCGCAAACGCGTTTTCTCGTGTTTCCCAGTCCTTTTGCTGCAAAAACATCGGGCTTACACCCCTGATAACCGCTGAAAATCGTTTTTTTGTCGTGCATCACACAATGCTTACACAATAGCGTATTGTGGCATAAAAACAGACAATCAGGGAGTTTCTCATGACGTTCGAGTGGTGGTTTGCCTATCTGCTAACATCTATTATTCTCAGCCTGTCGCCGGGCTCCGGGGCAATAAATACCATGACCACCTCTATTAACCACGGCTATCGCGGCGCGGCGGCCTCTATTGCCGGGCTACAGACCGGGCTCGGCATTCACATCGTGCTGGTCGGCGTCGGCCTGGGGACGCTCTTCTCTCGATCGCTGTTAGCTTTTGAAATCCTGAAATGGGCGGGCGCCGCTTATCTTATCTGGCTCGGCATTCAGCAGTGGCGAGCCGCAGGCTCTCTCGATCTGAATACCCTTGCGAAAGCGCAGACCCGCGGCAAACTCTTTAAGCGCGCGGTATTCGTGAATCTGACCAATCCGAAAAGCATCGTATTTCTCGCCGCGCTCTTCCCGCAGTTTATCGTGCCGCACCAGCCTCAGGTAATGCAGTATCTGGTACTTGGCGTTACCACTATCGTGGTCGATATTATCGTCATGATTGGCTACGCCACGCTGGCCCAGCGTATCGCTGCATGGATCAAGGGGCCAAAACAGATGAAGGCGCTGAATAAGGTCTTTGGTTCGCTGTTTATGCTGGTCGGCGCCCTGCTGGCCTCCGCCCGCCACGCGTGATGTATAGATAAACAAAAAATTACCGTACTGATAAAATATAGGGCCCAGGCGGGAGAAGAGCAGGATGTTCGGCCGCTATTCTATGAGCTGGCACAGCGGGTGCCGCAACATGGAGGTGTACTGATGACTCTGGCAGAAAAGTGGCTTGAGGAAGGTATGCAAAAGGGCATTAAGGAAGGCATAAAAGAGGGCAAACGCGCTGCGCTACTTAACGTCGCAAAGGCCATGCTCGAGCGGGGCATTGATACTACTGCGGTGATGGAAATGACCGGTCTCACGTCCGACGATTTGCAGCAGCTCCATCATTAATACCCGGCCCGCCCATAACCTCCTGGGCGGGACGCAGAAGGGTTAGCGCGAAATAATCAGATGAATACCGAAGCCGGCGAATAGCGTACCGGCGATGCCGTCGATCCACTTCGCCATCCGCTGATAGCCACGGCGCATGCCCGGCAGGGCGAACAGGCTGGCAACCACCGTGAACCAGGCCAGCGTCTCCAGTACGATCAGCAGAAAAATTCCCCAGCGCGCGCCAGAACTGACGCTATCGCCGACGAACAGCGAGAACACGGAGCCGAAATAGATAATCGCTTTTGGGTTCGCCAGATTAGTCAGCAGCCCTTTCAGAAAGCTCCGGCCGCTGCGCGCCAGCTCAACCTGAGGCTCTACCGCTGCCGCCGCTTCGCCTTTTTTCAGCGCGCCACGCAGCATCTGGAAGCCCATCCAGCACAGATACAGGCCGCCGCCGACCATAATAATGGTATGCAGCCAGGCCATCTTCTCGATAATCAGGTTCAGGCCGAGCAGCGCTACGCCCGCCCATACCATTACCCCGCAGGTGATACCCAGCACGCCCATCATCGCCTCCTTACGAGAGCGGCTAACGGCGGTTTGCGAAACAAAGAAAAAGTCCGGGCCAGGACTCATCAGCGCAATGATATGCACCAGCGCGACGGTGAAGAAAAGCGTCAACATAATTAACTCGCAGGAAAATAGTCAGGACGAAAACTATATTTGCACTTTTTCGTCCGGCTGACTACTCATCATCGCCATCCACGTGCGCGCGGATCAGGGCCATAAACTCTTTACCAAAACGCTCGAGCTTACGCGTGCCGACGCCGTTGACGCTAAGCATCTCGCCGGCCGTCAGCGGCGTTTGCTCAGCCATTTCAATCAGTGTTGCATCGTTAAACACGACGTAGGGTGGGATATTCTCTTCGTCGGCAATCGCCTTACGCAGTTTGCGCAGCTTGGCAAAAAGCTTACGATCGTAATTGCCGCCAAAGGATTTCTGCATCGCTTTTGGCTTCAGCGCCACAATACGCGGCACGGCAAGCTGTAGCGTCACGTCGCCGCGCAGAACCGGACGCGCGGCCTCGGTAAGCTGTAGCGCAGAGTGCTGGGCAATATTCTGCGTGACCAGGCCTAAATGGATCAGCTGGCGGATCACGCTAACCCAATGCTCATGGCTCTGCTCGCGCCCAATGCCGTATACCGGCAGCTTATCATGCCCCATATCGCGAATACGCTGGTTATTGGCGCCGCGCAGCACTTCCACCACGTAGCCCATACCAAAGCGCTGGTTGACGCGGTAAATCGTCGACAGCGCCTTCCGCGCGTCCATTAAACCGTCGTACTGTTTCGGCGGGTCGAGGCAGATATCACAGTTGCCGCACGGCTCCTGGCGCCCCTCGCCAAAGTAGTTGAGCAACACCAGGCGGCGGCAGGTTTGCGCTTCGGCAAAAGCCCCCATCGCGTTGAGCTTATGGCGTTCAATGTCCTGCAGCGGCCCGGCGGGTTTCTCCTCAAGGCAGCGCCTGAGCCACGCCATATCCGCCGGATCGTAAAACAGCATCGCCTCGGCAGGCAGCCCATCGCGCCCGGCGCGGCCGGTCTCCTGATAATAGGACTCAATATTGCGGGGGATATCGAAATGCACCACAAAACGGACGTTCGGTTTGTTGATCCCCATCCCGAAGGCCACCGTGGCCACCACGATTTGCAGGTCGTCGCGCTGGAATTTCTCCTGTACGTCGGCGCGGATATGATTTTCCAGGCCGGCGTGATAGGCCGCCGCGCTGATGCCGCGACTTTGCAGGCGTGCGGCGGTATCCTCCACTTTCGACCGGCTATTGCAGTAGATAATGCCTGATTTGCCGCGCTGATCCTGCACGTAGCGCATCAGCTGATCCAGCGGCTTAAACTTCTCCATCAGCATGTAGCGGATATTGGGTCGGTCGAAGCTGCTGACCTGGATAAGCGGGTCGTTCAGGCCCAGCAGGCGAACAATGTCGCGACGCGTGGTGTCATCGGCGGTGGCGGTCAGCGCCATAAACGGGATTTGCGGTATCCGCTGGCGCAGCTGCCCTAACGCAGCGTATTCCGGACGGAAATCATGGCCCCACTGGGAAATACAGTGCGCCTCATCCACCGCCACCATCGACAGATTCCAGTGCGTAAGATGCTCGAGGAAGTTATCCAGCATCAGGCGCTCCGGGGCGATATACAGCAGGCGAATCTGCCCGCTGCGGCAGCCGGCCATCACCTCCTGCTGCTGCTCCCGGCTCTGGGTTGAATTCAGGCACGCCGCCGCCACGCCGTTAGCCAGCAGCTGATCGACCTGATCCTTCATCAAGGAGATGAGCGGCGAGACCACGACGGTCAGACCGCCCAGCACCAGCGCCGGCACCTGATAACACAGCGACTTGCCGCCGCCGGTCGGCATCACCACCAGGCAATCGCGCCCGGCCAGTGCCGTATCGATAATGGTTTCCTGGCCCGGGCGAAACTGCTGGTAGCCGAAGGTCTCTTGTAAAACCTGCTTAGCCAGCGATTCCTGATTCAATACTTCCGCCTGCGCCACGTTGACCCCATATGCCTGAAAAGAAAACAGGCGCTATTTTCAGCGCCTGAGAGCCAGAGTGCAACGATTAAAACAGATCGTTGAGCATCAGCCCGACGCCGACGCGGGTTTGATTAAAGTTATAATCGATAAGCGACTCGCCATAACCGCTATAGACCTGAGTATAGACGCGCACGTGTTTGGTGATCGGATAGCTTACCCCAAGCTCGGCGCCGCCGTAGCCGGTATTCCAGTTATATTGCCCCTGAGCGCTGAGAATAGCGTCGCCCAGCTGGTAGCCCACTTTCAGCCGGTAATAACCCATATATTTGGTGATATCCGGGTTATCGTCGGTGCTGCCAATCACGTACCAGGGCTTCACCTCGACCAGCCAGTTGCCATTTTGCGCCATCAGTCGGGTATAGAGGCGATTCCAGCTGCGGGAAGTGGGATCGGAACGGCCGTTAGAGTCGTGGTTATAACCCATTTCAACGTCGCGCAGCGTCCAGCCGGCAAATGAGTAATCGGTCGCAAACCCGAGGAACAGCTGCGGCTCGTAGTTGGTTTCGCGAAACGGCGCGGACTCTTTGCTGTTGGAGAGCTGCCACCAGGATTTTTGCGTATAAGAAGCGCCCAGCAGCGAATTCTCGCCCAAAATCCCGCGCCATAATGGAAACGCCAGGCTAAGCTGGAACTTCACTTCGTCTTTACGCGCGTTTTCAGCCCAGTCGTAGCTGCGAATCGCTTCTTTATTGAGATCGCTGGTCCATGTATAGAGCAGATAGTTGCTCTCGTAGGGATAGAGCAGGAAGGGATTATCATGGTCCTGTAACAGGTTGGCGATAATACTCCCGCGAACGGCCGGAGTGTCGTGGACCTGTTTATTCACCGGCGCGTCCTGCGCCAGAACGCCGGCCGGAAGCGCAACAAGCGCCAGCAGGCAGGCCAAAGAGATACGCATTGCTGTTCTCCTGGATGGATATTTATTATTTCTGTTTAACCCAGGCAGCATTCTACCTATTTATACGTCTTCTGACCTGTTATCCGTTCTTAAAGTAGAAATCAATATTTTAGAAGCATAAAATCAACATTTCATTAACCTATGGAAATGTTGTTATGTCTGAACTGACCGCCGCCGCCGCCCTGAAGCTGGTGGGAGAAATCTTCGTCTACCACATGCCCTTTAATCGCGCCTTAGGGCTGGAGCTGGAGCGCTATGAAAAAGAGTTCGCCCAGCTGAGTTTCAACAACCAACCAATGATGGTCGGCAACTGGGCGCAGAGTATTTTACATGGCGGAGTGATTGCCTCAGCGCTGGACGTCGCGGCGGGGCTGGTATGCGTCGGCAGCACCCTGACTCGCCACGACACCATCAATGAAGAAGAGCTGCGCCAGCGCCTGTCGCGGATGGGCACCATCGATCTGCGCGTCGACTACCTGCGTCCGGGTCGTGGGGAGCGCTTTACCGCCACCAGCAGCCTGCTGCGCGCCGGTAACAAGGTGGCAGTGGCCCGCGTCGAACTGCATAACGAAGAGCAGGTGTATATCGCCAGCGCTACGGCGACGTATATGGTGGGTTGATCGGCTTAAATCGAGTAACATCATTCTCTTTGGCAATGGATTTGTACCGATGGACGCTAAACAAACGCGGGTGGGGGTTCTCCTGGCCCTGGCCGCCTATTTTATCTGGGGTATCGCGCCAGCGTACTTCAAGCTTATCTACTATGTTCCCGCCGATGAAATTCTGACTCACCGCGTGATCTGGTCCTTCTTCTTTATGGTCGCGCTAATCAGCATCAGTCGTCAGTGGCCGCAGGTCAAAAGGCTACTGAAAACGCCGAAGAAGGTGTTTCTGCTGGCCCTGTCTGCCGTGCTGGTGGGCGGTAACTGGCTGCTGTTTATCTGGGCGGTCAATAACCATCATATGCTGGAAGCCAGCCTGGGCTACTTTATCAACCCGCTGGTGAATATTCTGCTGGGGATGATCTTCCTCGGGGAGCGTTTTCGTCGGATGCAGTGGCTGGCGGTGCTGCTGGCCGCCTGCGGCGTTCTGGTGCAGCTCTGGACTTTTGGCTCGTTGCCGATTATCGCGCTGGGCCTGGCGTTCAGCTTCGCTTTTTATGGTCTGCTACGTAAAAAGATCGCCGTGGATGCGCAAACCGGCATGCTGTTTGAAACGCTCTGGCTGCTGCCGGTCGCCGCGATTTATCTGTTTGGTATAGCCGATAGCCCGACCAGCCATATGGGGCAGAACCCGTGGTCGCTGAACCTGCTGCTGATGGCGGCGGGCGTGGTCACCACTATTCCGCTGCTGTGCTTTACCGGCGCGGCGACCCGTCTGCGCCTTTCTACGCTGGGCTTCTTCCAGTATATCGGCCCAACGCTGATGTTCCTGCTGGCGGTGACCTTCTACGGCGAGGTGCCGGGCGCGGATAAGATGGTGACCTTTGCTTTTATCTGGGTGGCGCTGGCGATTTTCGTAATGGATGCCGTTTACACAATACGTCGTACGCGTAGGGCATAAAGCCAGACCGGTACGCAAAAAAGGAGCCGAAGCTCCTTTTTTTACAGCCAGTTCTTGCGCTTAAAGTACAGATACGGCGCCAGGCCAGCGAGCATCATAAAGACAATCGCGCCGGGATAGCCAAAGCTCCAGTGCAGCTCAGGCATAAACTCAAAGTTCATGCCATAGCTGGAAGCCACCAGGGTCGGCGGCAGGAAGACGACGGAGACGACCGAGAAGATCTTGATGATGCGGTTCTGCTCAATGTTGATAAAGCCCATCGCCGCCTGCATCAGGAAGTTGACCTTCTGGAACAGCGATTCATTGTGCGGCAGCAGGGATTCGATATCTCGCAGGATTTCACGCGCCTGCTCCAGCTGCCCTGCCGGCAGACGGGCCTTGCGTACGAGGAAGTTCAGCGCGCGCTGGGTATCCATCAGACACAGGCGGACTTTCCAGCCGATATCTTCCTGTTCCGCCAGCGTAGAGAGCGCCTCGTCGTAATCATCGCCCTGACGACCTTCCATAATCACCCGGCTAAGCTTTTCCAGATCGCTGTAGATGTTTTCGATTTCATCCGCCAGCTGCTCGATTTTGGTTTCGAACAGGTCCAGCAGTAGCTCGTAGGCGTTGCCGTCCACCATCGACTGGTTGCGGGCGCGCATGCGATACAGGCGGAAAGCGGGCAGCTCCCGCTCGCGCAGGGTGAACAGACGGCCTTCGCGGATAGTAAACGCCACGGTAGAGTTACCGGCGTGATCCTCAGCATCTTCAAAAAAGAAAAATGAGTGGATATGCAGACCGTCTTCATCCTCAAAGAAACGCGCTGACGCTTCGATGTCTTCCAGCTCCGGGCGCGTCGCCAGGTTCTGGCCCAATTCCGTTTGCACACGGCTTCGTTCATCGTCGTCAGGCTCGACCAGATCGACCCACACCGAACTGGCGAGGTGCTTGATCTCGTCGGCTTCCAGACGCGTTAAACGATTGTTTTCCAGTTGAAATGCGCTCAGCATGACCGGGACTCCCAATGCAAAAAATTATCGGACAGTTCGGTGGGCACACAGAAACAATTTGGGTTTCAGACCATTAAGCCTGACTCAGAGCGACGGGAATAGAACGGGTCGCCGACAACCGCTAAGGCTATCAGCATAAGAGGATAGCCTTAGGAGTTGTTCCTGATGGGCAGGAAATTGAGCCAGCATCTACTGGGTGTGTCCAAGGCGAATGTCCTCTTAGCGTAATCGTGCGCGCATGTTACGCCAGCGCAAAAACGGCGTCAACACGCAACGGAACGCTAAAGAGCAAATCAAGCTCCTTAACGTATAAAGGTAGCAGAATATTACAAAATAATGATATTTTTCTTACTGTTACACTGTTTCCAGCCGGGCGTACGCCGCGACCAGCCATTTGATCCCCTGCCCCTGAAAGGCAACCTGCAGGCGACTGTGTTCGCCGCTGCCTTCGAGGTTCACAATGGTGCCTTCACCGAATTTGGCGTGGCGGACGCGCTGGCCCAGCTTATAGCCGGTGTCGTTTTCCGCCATCGGCGTCCCCATGCGCTGATGGCTGACCGGCCGGCTCACCGTGGCGCGCAGCCGCACCTCTTCCACGCACGACTCCGGCAGCTCGCCGATAAAGCGCGAGGGGCGATGATAAACCTCTTTGCCGTACAGGCGACGGGTTTCCGCGTAGGTCAGCGTGAGTTTTTGCATGGCACGAGTCACGCCGACGTAGGCCAGGCGGCGTTCTTCCTCCAGGCGGCCGCCCTCATCAAGCGCCATCTGGCTCGGGAACATCCCTTCTTCCACGCCAACGATAAATACCTGCGGAAACTCCAGCCCTTTCGCCGAGTGCAGGGTCATCAGCTGTACCGCATCCTGCCAGGTGTCCGCCTGCCCTTCTCCCGCTTCCAGCGCCGCATGCGAGAGGAACGCCTGCAGCGGCATTAAATCTTCATCTTCTTCGTTGTAGCTAAACTGGCGCGTCGCCGTCACCAGCTCCTCTAAGTTTTCGATACGCGTCTGGCCCTTCTCGCCTTTCTCCTGCTCGTACATCATGCGCAGGCCGGAATCTTTAATGACCCGGTCGGTCTGCACGTGCAGCGGCATGTCGGCTGTCTCCTGCGCCATGGCGTCAATAAGCTCCATAAAACGCTGCAGAGCGCTGGCAGCGCGCCCGGCGAGAACTTTCTCTTTTAACAGCTCGCGACAGGCCTGCCACAGCGTCAGCTGCCGGTCGCGCGAGGTCTGGCGCACCACGTCCAGCGTGCGATCGCCAATGCCGCGCGTCGGGGTATTGACCACGCGCTCAAACGCCGCATCGTCGTTACGGTTGGCAATCAGGCGCAGATAGGAGAGCGCATCTTTGATCTCCTGACGTTCGAAGAAGCGCATGCCGCCATAAATACGATAAGGCATGCTGGCCTGCAGCAGCGCCTCTTCCAGCACGCGCGACTGGGCGTTGCTGCGATACAAGATCGCGCACTGCTCCAGCGCCCCGCCGTTTTCCTGCCAGGTTTTGATACGATTGACGACAAAACGCGCCTCATCAAGATCGTTAAACGCGCAGTAGAGCGAAATCGGCTCACCGTCGGCGCCGTCGGTCCACAGCTTTTTCCCCAGCCGTCCGCTGTTGTTCTCAATCAGGGCGTTCGCCGCGCTGAGAATATTGCTGGTCGAGCGATAGTTCTGCTCCAGACGGATAGTTTCCGCGCCGGGGAAGTCGTTGAGGAAGCGCTGGATGTTTTCTACCTGCGCGCCGCGCCAGCCGTAAATCGACTGATCGTCATCGCCAACGATCATTACCTTACCGGTATCGCCCGCCAGCAGTCGGATCCACGCGTACTGAATATTGTTGGTATCCTGGAATTCATCCACCAGGATATTGGTAAAGCGCTCGCGGTAGTGCTGAAGGATATGCGACTTGTTAAGCCACAGCTCGTGGGCGCGCAGCAGCAGCTCGGCGAAGTCCACCAGCCCCGCGCGATCGCAGGCTTCCTGATAGGCCTGGTAAACCTTCTGCCAGGTCTGCTCAACCGGATTACCGTAGCTCTGAATATGATGCGGGCGCAGCCCTTCATCTTTTTGGCCGTTGATGTACCACATCGCCTGCCGCGGCGGCCACTGCTTCTCATCGAGATTCATCGCCTTAATCAGGCGCTTAAGCAGGCGCAGCTGATCTTCGCTGTCGAGGATCTGGAAGTCCTGCGGCAGCCCGGCGTCAAGGTGATGAGCGCGCAGCAGACGGTGCGCCAGACCATGGAAAGTGCCGACCCACATACCGCCCTGAGTGGTGCCCATCAGTTGACCAATACGATGACGCATTTCCGCCGCCGCTTTGTTGGTAAAGGTCACCGCCATGATGGAGTAAGGGGAACAGTTCTCAACGCTCAGCAGCCAGGCGATGCGGTGTACCAGGACGCGCGTCTTGCCGCTGCCCGCTCCTGCCAGAACCAGCATATTAGTACGTGATGCCGCAACGGCTTCACGCTGTTTGTCATTGAGGCTGTCGAGCAGGTAAGAAACGTCCATTGGCACCGCCGGAAATGAGGCGCCCGGCAACGTTTGGCTCGCCGGGCTACTGTTAATTTATACAGAACTACTGACGATTATATCAGCGAGGTCAGAGATGCCAACCGTGAAATTTCGATGTGCGGTAGCAGGCGGCCATCGGCGGCGCGCATCAGGTCTGCGCCCTGCGGTTTGATCCAACAGGCCTGCATGCCGCAGCGAATAGCGCCTGCGACATCGGTCGTCAGATCGTCCCCGACGTGCAGAATCTGCCCCAGAGGAAGCTCCAGCCGCTCCGCTGCGAGATGATACATATCGGCAAAGGGCTTAGAGCGTCCGTCAGGGCCCGCGCGCAGCACGAAGCGGAAGTAGTCGCTCAGGCCAAAGAGTTCCGGCTGGGCGTTGCCGTTGGTAATGGCCACCAGCGGCCACTTTTCCGCCAGCTGCGCCAGCGTATCGTGCGTCTCCTGCGGAACGTCAATCAGGCTGCGCCAGTGAGCGAAATTCGCCATCGCTTCATCGGCCCCCGTTTTCGCCAGCGTCGCTGAAAGCCCGGCGTTGATCATCCCCAGCTCCAGCGCGCGGCGGCGCCATTCGGTCACATCGTGGTAAATTTCCGGCTCTGACGCCAGCAGCGTCTGGCGCAGCCGGTTAAGCTCGCTGGCGTCAAATTGGCTCAGAGAAGGGTGGTAGCTGCGCACAAAGCTCAGCGACTCATGCAGCGTCCGGTCAATCACCGGGCGGTTGTCATAAAGGGTATCGTCCAGGTCAAACGTCAATGCTGAAATCTGGCCCAGAGGTCGGTAAAAACGCATCATTTCCCCCGTTTGGCGCGCGGATGTGCCGCATCGTACACCGACGCAAGGTGTTGAAAATCGAGATGGGTATAGATTTGAGTGGTGGAAAGGTTAGCATGGCCCAGCAGCTCCTGCACCCCGCGCAGATCGCCGCTCGACTCCAGCATATGGGTCGCGAAGGAGTGGCGCAGCTTATGCGGATGCACGTGGCTGTTGAGCCCCTGCTTTATGCCCCATTCGGCAAAGCGCTTTTGCACGTTACGCGCGGAAATTCGCTTCCCCAGTTTAGATAAGAACAGGGCGTCCTCATCGGCGCCGAACAGTCCGCGCAGATCGAGCCAGTGCTCAATCCACACCACCGCATTGCGGCCAATCGGCAGGCGGCGCTCTTTGCTGCCTTTGCCCATCACCCACACCTCGCCGGATTCCAGATCGAGGTGCTTAATATCGAGATTCACCAGCTCCGAAAGACGTAACCCGGCGCCGTACATCACTTCCAGCATCGCTCTGTCGCGTACCGCCAGCGGATCGTTGAGATCGATATCCAGCAGCCGATTAACGTCGTCGACGTCGATATTTTTCGGTAGATGGCGGGGTATTTTCGGCGCCGAAATCCCCTTCGCCGGATTCGCGGCCAGTTCACCCTGGCTCACCAGCCAGTCAAAGAAGCTGCGTAAGGCGGAGAGACGTAAGGCCAGGCTGGCAGGCCCCAGCCCCTGACGACGGCTGCGCACCGCCAGGCTACGGACCTGGGCGGCATCACACTGCTGCCAGCTTTTCAGCCCGGCGCTATCCGCCAGCGCGATAAGCGTTTCCAGCTGGCGGCGATAGTTCAGCAGCGTTATCGGGCTCAGCTGACGCTCGACGCCGAGATAGCGTAAGAAGCGTTCTACGGGAGCAAACAGAGGCGAGTCGGTCATGCGCGTTCAATCCAGCGCTCCAGCAATCCCGGGAGCATCGACGCGATTTCCTGCAATAGCTGCGTTCCCTGCCCTTGCTGATAGTGCTGGGGGTCGCGACTGCTGAATATCATCACACCGGGAGCGTCGTCTCCCCCCAGCAGCGACATCGCCACCGATCCGATGGCTTTAGCTTCCGGCAGCACGACCAGCAGCTCGGGGCCGTTTAAAGCGCCAAGATAATGGCGCTGTTGTCCAAGACGCTGAATGCGAATAGGCTCAAACGCCTGACGGCTTATCGCCAGATGGGTGAATTTGGAAGGCGCGCCGAGCCGCCAGCGGTCGGGAAACAGGCGCACCGTGGCGCCCGCCAGACCCAGCTCGCGCGCCCAGCGATGAAAGCGGTTCAGCATTTCGTCAAGGCTATCGGCCGCCGCCAGCCGCGTTTGCAGGTGAAACAGGCGCTGAAACAGGCTTTCGTTAGCCGTCGCCTGCTCCATCAGCAGCGTCATATTTTCTTCCAGCACGTTGATATGGTTCCGCGCCCGCGCCATGTGCCACTCCACCAGCGAGACCGAACCACGCACCGGATGCGGCACTGACATGTGTTCCACCAGCGCCGCATTACGAATAAAGAATTCAGGATGTTGCAACAGATAGTCCACCACTGCGCGATCGTTTAGCTCGCTGGCAAGTTCCTGTTGTTCTTCCCCGACTTGTTTCATAAATGAATAAATCCGTCATAGACATGTGCCGCCGGGCCAGTCATATACAACGGTTGGCCCGGACCTTTCCAGGCGATATCCAGACGCCCGCCGGGTAATTCCACGCGGACCTCCTCGCCCAGTAATCCCTGCTGGATACCGACTGCCGCCGCCGCACAGGCGCCGCTGCCGCAGGCCTGAGTTTCCCCCGCACCGCGTTCATACACGCGCAGGCGAATATGAGAGCGGCTGATCACCTGCATAAAGCCGATGTTCGCCCGCTCCGGGAAGCGCTCGTGGTTTTCCATCACCGGGCCGAGCGTTTCCACCGTCGCGGTTTCCACATCATCAACCTGGATAACGCAGTGCGGGTTACCCATCGACACCACGCCGCACAATACTGTCTGTTCAGCGGCGCGCATAATATAGGTCTTTTCCGCTTTGTTGGCGCGGAACGGCACCTGGGACGGTTCGAAGTTTGGCTCACCCATATTGACGCGCACCAGATCGTCTTCCGTGACGCTTAATACCATACGGCCATTCGAGGTACTGACGCGGATATCACGTTTATTGGTCAGGCCTTTCAGACGCACAAAGCGGGCGAAACAGCGCGCGCCGTTGCCGCATTGCGCCACTTCGCTACCGTCGGCATTGAAGATACGATAGTGGAAGTCGAGCTCCGGATCGTAAGGCGGCTCCACCACCAGCAGCTGATCGAAACCCACGCCAAGATGCCGATCCGCCAGACGACGGATCAGTTCAGGTGAGAAAAAAACATTCTGCGTTACTGCGTCAACGACCATAAAGTCGTTACCCAGGCCATGCATTTTAGAGAACTGCATTTTCTACTCCAGCTGCGCGGAACTGTCAGTAATTCACCTGGGTCGGGCCACCGCTATCGCCGCGATCGTTCCGATCCGGCGTAGAGCTCTGGATACCGCTATCAACCGGCTTAGTCGGCGGAGGCGCCGTTTTATCCGCCGGCGGGAAGTAAAGCGGCCCTTTCAGACCACAGCCGCTAAGGCTGAGAACCGCTAATAAAACGGCAAGCGCTGGGAAAACGTTTTTCATGGATAGTTGCCCGTGATTCATTCTTACTGCTTTCTATCATCGCAGGAGAAGACGTAAAAGCAAGCGTTTAGCATCCCACTGCGCGCGCTTTTGTTTCGCGCTATACTGCCGCCACTATCAAAAAAGCGGGAAAGAACCATGAACGACAGTGAATTCCATCGCCTGGCCGATACCCTGTGGATGACCATCGAAGAACGCCTTGACGACTGGGACGGCGACAGCGATATCGACTGTGAAATCAACGGCGGCGTACTGACTATCAGTTTTGAAAACGGCAGCAAGATTATTATCAACCGTCAGGAACCGCTACACCAGGTGTGGCTGGCAACGAAACAAGGCGGCTACCATTTCGACTTAAAAGGCGACGAGTGGGTATGCGACCGCAGCGGCGAAACCTTCTGGGATCTGCTGGAACAGGCGGCGACCATGCAGGCCGGTGAAGCGGTGAGTTTTCGCTAAGAGAGCGTGATACGAATTCCCCGGATTGCGGCTAACGCCTTATCCGGGCTACAACAATCCCTATCGCCCTGTAGCCCGGGCAAGCGCAGCGCCCCCGGCAAGTCCACCCGTAGAAGATTTCAAACCTATTACACCCTCAAGGCCCGCAGTTCAGGCTCAGGAGTAGTGCTGTAGCATCGGTGATGAGGCAGCATCCTGACCGGCTGAAGCGGTGGCAGCGGCAATCACCTGGCTGCGGAACGGAATCACCTGCTCGCGACCGTCAACGTCGACGATTTGATAAAACTGCGGCAGGTTAAAGTTGATAAAGCTGGAACCGTAGGTAAAACGGTCATGGGATGAAGAGTAGAAGCGGCTGACGTCGCGCACCAGCTCCTCTTTGCTACCTTCGCAGTGGTGATACACCTCGGCGCGGTTGCTCTCATCGAGGATATAGATGTTAAAACCGTTATCGTTATCCGCATCTTCGAAGAAGAACTGAATAATCCCTTCGCTGGCAAAGCCGTCCACTACCTGCGGCAGCCTGACGTGGTTAGTTTCCACCTGCACCGACAGCCCGTGCAATTTGTTATGCGAAATCGCGCCATAGAATTCGATGGCGTTTTCCAGTTTCTGAACCGAAACGTTAAGACGCTCGAAGAACAACCCCCAGGTCTGCCCGGAAACGCGTAGCGCTTTAAAGCGGCCGGTATCCTGACGGGTGCTGGAAAGACGCAGCTCAACGCATTCAGACACCAGCTGCTGTACGCGAGTGCGGATCAGACCGCGCAGATGCTGGCTATAGCAGAAAACCTCCACGCTATCCGGCGGCGCGGCGTCCTGGTGCATCTTGCCAAGAATGGTTTTCAGCGCTTCGATCATCGCCTGCTCGCCGTTAAAGTGCAGCGTACGCACCTCGTTCCACGAGTTGCGGTACAGCAGGTCGATGCTGCCAATCAGGCACTTTTGCTCTTCGCCGAAGCTGAAAACATCCAGCTTGCGGAAGTCAAAATGCACCACCTGATTGCGGAAGGCCGCCGTCGGGTCATATTCCAGGTTGACGATAATCGCCAGATGGCGGATTTCGCACGGACTGTACAGCGCTTTCGGCGTCGGAGAAGGCAGGCGCAGCGGGAAGTGATGCGCCACATCGGCCACCATCTCCTGCAGCTTCGCCAGATCGACAATGCCGTTGCCCTTAATAAACAGGCGCGTACGTGACGTCAACAGGCCGTTAAACCAGGCCCAGGCCACCAGCTTATTAAGATAACGGTTATATTCCAGCGGCTGATGGCTGATGATCGATTCCATGTCCGGCGCCCGGTTATAGACATACCAACCGGTGCGGTTGGCGCGGCCCGGCGGCACGTGGATAAAGGTCAGATTCGGCTCAGACAGATCCGGTGAAATTTGCGGGTTTACCAGGGTGACTTTCCCCGGCAGCGCTTCAAAGGCGGCGTACAGCTTACGCGTCAGCACGCCAATATCCTGCGGGCTGGCGGAAACGCTCAGGTTATTGCGGCGCGCAAAACGAATCAGGTTGCGATAGCTCTGCATCATCGCATCAAGCAGTTCGTTGTGCGCTTTACGGACTTCGTCGATCTTCCAGTTGGCCCGGTTGTCGAGCATCATCAGACGCTTTTCATCCCAGCCCCACTCTTTCACCAGGTGACTGACGACTTCGCGACGCCAGCCGACGCAGGCGCGCTCGCGGCTCAGCTTCTCGCAGACTTTTAAATAGAAACATCGACGCACCAGATCGAGGCGCGTTTCATCTTCGATGGCCTGCAGATAGAGCGTCACGCGCTCCAGCATCATGCAGTAAGGATCGAGGCCAAACGAAACGATCTCACCGTCATGCAGGCGCTGTTTGATATCTTTCGCCAGCAGGCGGTTATTGGGGTACTCCCAGGAGTACGCTTCCAGCAGCAGCGTTTTCAGCACGGCCTTATAGGGCGAGTCGATGCTTTTATACAGCTGCCAGAGGCTGGCGCCGAAGTACTCTTCGGCCGACAGAGAACTCAGGCCGCCGAGATCCAGCCATTCATTCGGCGTCAGTACGCCCTGCGCGTAGAGGCTCATGACGTAATCGTCGTAATGCTCTTCTTCATCGCACGGCACCATATTCCACAGAATACGTTTGCCGGCAAGGCGCACCGCGGTGCGGTAAAACTCATCCAGCAGCAGGATATGCTGGGTGGAGCCGCAGTCTTCGCCGCCCAGGCTGCCGCTTTCGTTATGACGGAAGCGGTTTTCGTCGATCAGGAAGAAGCTGACCTCGACGCCCAGCGATGCCGCCCAGCTCTCCAGCAGGCTACATTTACGCTGCAGCAGCTGACGCTCTTCAGTGTCAAGCCAGGACTGATGGCAAACCCAGATATCCAGGTCAGACGAACAGCTTTGGCCGACGGAAGATGTGCTGCCCATAGAGTAAAGGCCGGTGATCGGCAGCTCGCCTTTCGGCGGCTCCTTGGCCAGCATGCCACGGTTGAGCTCGAGCTCATCAAGATAGTGACGTTGGGTTTCATCAGGCGTGTAGAGGCAAATGCCACGGGGAACGTTACCGTCAAGGTAACCCGGCATCAGCGGATGATGATAATGTAGTAATGTCGGCAGTAGACTGTAAACCTGCTGGAAAGCGGGTCCCATGGCAGCAAGGGCGCGATCCACGCGCAATTGGTTGATGGCATCCAGTCTCTGTTTCAGTGTCTCAATATAGAGGTACAAGACATATCGCCTGATGTTCAAAAACCCGACGTACAATAGTACGGAGAGTTTCAGTATTTCAACAAAAACCGTCACCATTCGTCGTCGGTGTGGTTGTGGTGAACTGCTGACTGACAAATGGTTTAAAACGTGATCAATCTAACACCTTGCTGATTGACCGTAAAGAAAGATGCGCTACATACAAGTGTAGCACCCTTTACTACGTGTAAATTCTTCACTACGTTTGCGGCAACTCGCAAACGCATGAAAGGCTAAAAAGATGGCCGCGACCCTTAACCCCACAAAACTAACATCCCTAAGACAACAATGTTAGGATGGTTAGTGGTCGACAATGACGGTAACAAGCATGTTAGACAAAGTTTTGAGAATTGCCACACGGCAAAGCCCGCTTGCGCTATGGCAGGCACATTATGTGAAAGAGCGTCTGGAGTCCTGCCACCCGGGGCTTTCCGTTGAACTGGTGCCTATGGTCACCCGCGGCGACGTGATCCTTGATACGCCCCTTGCAAAAGTGGGCGGTAAGGGTCTGTTTGTGAAAGAGTTAGAGCTGGCGATGCTGGAAGGCCGCGCCGACATCGCCGTCCATTCGATGAAAGACGTACCGGTGGAGTTTCCCGCAGGGCTTGGGCTGGTGACCATCTGCGAGCGTGAAGATCCGCGCGATGCGTTTGTCTCAAACCACTACGCTTCCATTGATGAACTGCCGCACGGCAGCATCGTTGGCACGTCAAGTTTACGCCGTCAGTGTCAGCTGGCCGCAGCGCGGCCGGATCTCACGATCCGCTCCCTGCGCGGCAACGTAGGCACGCGTCTGGGCAAGCTTGATAGCGGCGAGTATGACGCCATTATTCTTGCCGCCGCAGGGCTTAAACGCCTGAACCTGGAGGCGCGTATTCGTCAACCGCTATCGCCGGAGCAATCGCTGCCCGCCGTTGGCCAGGGCGCGGTCGGCATCGAGTGTCGCCTTGACGACGAATGGACCAAAGCGCTACTGGCCCCGTTGAATCATACGGAAACGGCCATACGCGTACGCGCTGAACGGGCGATGAACACCCGGCTGGAAGGCGGCTGTCAGGTGCCGATCGGCAGCTATGCCGAACTGATCGACGGTGAGCTATGGCTGCGCGCGCTGGTTGGCGCGCCGGATGGCTCACAAATGGTGCGCGGCGAGCGGCGCGGCCGTGCGGAAGAGGCAGAAACGCTCGGCGTCTCTCTTGCCGAAGAGCTTCTGAATAACGGCGCTCGCGACATACTTGCCGTCGTCTATGCAGGAGAAGGTCCACAATGAGTATCCTGGTCACCCGTCCGCTGCCGCAAGGCGAAGAGTTAGTCAGCCGCCTGCGCGCGCTGGGGCGCGTGGCCTGGAGCTTTCCGCTCATTGAATTTACCCCTGGACGTCAGCTTCCTGAGCTGGGCGGCCAGCTGGAAAACCTCGCGGCTGGCGATTTGCTCTTCGCACTGTCCCAGCACGCCGTTGAGTTTGCCCACTCTCGCCTCCAGCAGCAAAGGCTGCGCTGGCCTTCGGCGCCTGACTATTTTGCCATTGGCCGCACCACCGCGCTGGCCCTGCATAAAGTCAGCAATCGTCATGTTCGCTATCCGTTAGATCGGGAAATCAGCGAAGTCTTGCTACAATTACCTGAATTACAAAACATTGCGGGGAAAAGAGCGCTCATCCTGCGCGGTAACGGCGGGCGGGAATTACTCGGTGATACGCTTCGCGAACGCGGTGCTGATGTCACTTTTTGTGAATGTTATCAACGTAGTGCAAGGCACTATGATGGCGCAGAAGAAGCAATGCGCTGGCAGTCTCGCGGTATTTCAACGCTGGTCATTACCAGCGGCGAGATGCTGCAGCAGCTCTGGACGCTGATACCACAGTGGTATCGCGAACGTTGGCTCCTGAGCTGTCGCATTTTAGTTGTCAGTGAACGTCTGGCCGAGCAGGCCAGAGAATTGGGCTGGCAGGATATCCAGGTTGCCGATAGCGCCGACAACGATGCGCTGCTACGCGCATTACAATAACTCTCAACATTGGAAGCCATAATGACGGAACAACAGAATCAATCCGCCGTGGTTGAAGAGACCAGGGAGGCCGTGGACACGACGTCACAGCCAGAAAATAACGTAGAAAAGAAAAACGGCGGCAGTAAAACCAGCCTCGCGCTGAGCGCAATAGCTATTGCTATCGCCCTCGCCGCTGGCATAGGTCTTTATGGCCTGACGAAGACCCAGGCAACCCGCCAGAGCGAAGCCAGCGCCGGGCTATCCAGCCAGATCGCCGCGCTGCAAAAAGCCCAGGAAAGCCAAAAAAGCGAACTCGAAGGCATTATTAAGCAGCAGGCCGACCAGTTGACGGAAGCGCAGCGTCAGCAGGAGGCTCTGGCGAAGAAGCTGGAAGAAGTTCAGGAGAAGGTTGCGGTTATTTCCGGCAGCGACGCAAAAACCTGGCTGCTCGCGCAGGCGGATTTCCTCGTGAAACTGGCCGGACGTAAGCTGTGGAGCGATCAGGACGTAACGACCGCTGCCGCGCTGCTGAAAAGCGCCGACGCCAGCCTCGCCGATATGAACGATCCGAGCCTGATCGCCGCGCGCCGCGCCATTACCGACGATATTGCCTCGCTTTCTGCCGTGAGTCAGGTCGACTACGACGGCATCATTCTGAAGGTGAACCAGCTCGCCAACCAGATCGATAATCTCCGTCTGGCGGACAACAACGATGACGACACGCCGATGGATTCCGATAGCGATGAGCTATCCAGCTCCATTACCGAATGGCGTGTAAACCTGCAAAAAAGCTGGCAGAACTTTATGGACAGCTTTATTACCATTCGCCGCCGCGATGAAACCGCCGTGCCGCTGCTGGCGCCGAACCAGGACGTCTACCTGCGCGAAAATATTCGCTCCCGTCTGCTGGTCGCAGCGCAGGCTGTCCCTCGCCATCAGGAAGAAACCTACAAACAGGCTCTGGATAACGTCTCGACCTGGGTTCGCGCTTACTACGACACGGAAGACGCCACCACCAAAGCCTTCCTTGAGGATGTGGATAAGCTCAGCCAGCAAAGCATCACCATGAACGTACCGGAAAACCTGCAAAGCCAGGCGCTGCTTGAGAAACTAATGCAGACGCGAGTGCGTAATCTGATGGCGCAGCCGGCTGAACCCCAGACCAGCGCGCCGGCCCCTGCCCCTGCAGCCCACGCGCCAACGCCTGCGCCACAAGGAGAGTAACGCATGTTGAAAATTCTCTTACTCTTCGCGCTGCTGCTTGCCGGGATTGTGGTCGGGCCGATGATCGCGGGTCATCAGGGCTACGTGCTAATCCAGACCGATAACTACAATATTGAAACCAGCGTGACCGGGCTTGCGATCATCCTGATCCTCACCATGGTGGTACTGTTTGCCATTGAGTGGCTACTGCGGCGGATTTTCCGCACCGGCGCGCACACCCGCGGCTGGTTCGTTGGCCGTAAGCGTCGTCGCGCTCGTAAGCAAACAGAGCAGGCGCTGCTGAAGCTGGCGGAAGGTGATTACCAGCAGGTTGAGAAGCTGATGGCGAAAAATGCCGATCACGCTGAACAGCCCGTTGTGAACTACCTGCTGGCAGCGGAAGCCGCCCAGCAGCGTGGAGATGAAGCTCGCGCTAACCAGCATCTGGAGCGCGCTGCTGAATTAGCCGGTGACGATCTGATCCCTGTCGAAATAACCCGCGTACGTCTGCAGTTGGCGCGTAATGAAAACCACGCCGCCCGCCACGGTATCGATAGGCTGTTGGAGATCACGCCGCGTCATCCGGAGGTTCTGCGCCTTGCCGAGCAGGCCTACATCCGTACCGGCGCCTGGAATTCGCTGCTGGATATCATTCCGTCAATGGCGAAAGCCAACGTCAGCGATGAAGAGCATCGCGCTGAGCTGGAACAGCTGGCGTGGATTGGTCTGATGGATAAAACGCTGGCCGACGGCGGCAGCGAAGGTTTGCGCGACTGGTGGAAAAGCCAGAGCCGTAAAACCCGCAGCCAGGTGGCGCTACAGGTGGCGATGGCGAATCGTCTTATCGAAAGCGACGATCATGATACCGCGCAGCAGATTATTATCGAAGGTCTGAAAAAGCACTATGACGACCGTCTGGTTATGCCGATTCCGCGGCTGAAAACCAATAACCCTGAGCAGCTGGAAAAAGTGCTGCGTCAGCAGCTTAAAACGGTCGGCGATCGTCCGCTGCTGTGGAGTACGCTGGGGCAATCGCTGATGCGCCACGGTGAGTGGCAGGAGGCCAGCATCGCGTTCCGCGCAGCCCTCAAGCAGCGCCCGGATGCGTTTGACTACGCATGGCTGGCGGATACTCTTGACCGCCTGCATCAGCCGGAAGAAGCGGCGACGATGCGTCGCGACGGCCTGCTGTTAACCCTGCAAAACAATCCGCAGCAGTAATGTCACTCTCGCCTCCGCCGGGGGCGAGAATCACTTCCTCTCCCGCCGGAACGTTTCCCGCTCCCTGAAAAGAAAAAAACGCCTGCTCTGAAACCAGGGCAGGCGTTAAAACAGGTCTGTTTGACAACAAATTGGGTGCTTCACTCAACGTAGTGTCCATGGTGTTTGATGAGGCTATATGCTTCATCCTTCACGCTGTCTCTTCGTTAGCTGCACACGCTCACTCCAGTCACTTACCTTTGTAAGCTCCTGGGGATTCCCGTGCTGGCCGTCTCGACACATCATGAATGATTTAGCATATAAAATGCGACATCTGTCAGTGGACGATAAGCACCGTAAAACGGCTCTGCATCATTCCTGAGTTTATGAGGCACTAAGGCGAACATAAGAGATGGAATGAGCATCTACCCGATTATTATCGCACAGGATCAGGAGAAGATGCATCTATCTGAACAAAGAATTGGGACTATTCTGGACAATAAATGACGTCAGGGTTAACGAAGTATTGTTTGCGATATCAGGGAGATAAACGTTTTTTTGCAGAATCAGAAAACAAAAAACCCCGCCGAAGCGGGGTTCAAAATTGGTCGGCGAGAGAGGATTCGAACCTCCGACCCACTGGTCCCAAACCAGTTGCGCTACCAAGCTGCGCTACTCGCCGATGTACTGCTTTTTTGAATTTTTAGTTCAATTCTTTATAAAGTCGTGGTGCGAGGGGGGGGACTTGAACCCCCACGTCCGTAAGAACACTAACACCTGAAGCTAGCGCGTCTACCAATTCCGCCACCTTCGCAATTTCACAACTTTCTAAATAATGGGGTGGCTAATGGGATTCGAACCCACGACAACTGGAATCACAATCCAGGGCTCTACCAACTGAGCTATAGCCACCACTGCAAATCTTTTACGCGGTATTGAAACCACCGCAGCTCCAGCACCGGGTAAATGGTGCGCCCGACAGGATTCGAACCTGAGACCTCTGCCTCCGGAGGGCAGCGCTCTATCCAGCTGAGCTACGGGCGCTTAGCGCCGTTGCGGGGTCGGATAATACGGACTTCCTACCCCGCTGTCTAGTGCCTTTTAAAAGAAAATTATCGTTTGCTCATGCTTTGTGCGTTTTGTTGCTTATTACGCCACATTATCAACATTTCCGCGTCGACCAAGGCCAAATACCTTATAAATAAGCGTCACGGCGGCGAGGAAAATAATTCCGACAAAGAGCGACATACGCGTATCGTCGTTAAATCCCATCCCTATCAGCACGCAAACCAGGAACGCCATGGTTAAATAGTTTGCCCACGGGAATAGCAGCGAGCGGAAAGGATGGCTGGCCATCGCTTCTTTATGTACCAGACGAAAACGTAGCTGGCTAATCAGAATTACGAACCATGGCACCATTCCCGGCAGCACGCTGGCGCTGTAGACGTAAACAAATACCCGCTGTGGATTAGGAATAATGTAGTTCAGGCACGAACCGACCAGCAGAATCAGGATCGACAGCGCCACGCCCGCCGACGGCACGCCGTTACGCGAAACTCTGGCGATGGCCGCAGGCAGCTGGCGATTCTTTGCCAGCGCGTAGAGCATCCGTCCACAGCTATACATTCCGCTGTTACAACCGGAAAGCGCCGCCGTCAGCACCACAAAGTTGATAATCCCTGCCGCTGCGGTGATACCGATTTTGGCAAAGGTCAGCACGAACGGACTGCCGTTGGAGCCTATCTGATCCCACGGGAAAATAGTGACGATCACAAAAATCGCCCCGACATAGAAAATCAGGATTCGCCACAGCACTTTGCCGACCGCGCTACGCAGAGTGACCTGCGGATTTTTCGCTTCACCGGCGGTGATCCCGATAAGCTCGACGCCCTGATAGGAGGCGACCACGATGCATAGCGCCGTCAGAAAGCCCTTCCAGCCGCCGGCAAAGAAACCGCCGTGCTCGGTCAGATTGCTAAAGCCAATGGAGTGTCCGCCGTTGCCAAAGCCAAAGAAGATGACGCCCAGCCCCACCACGATCATGACAATAATGGTGGTCACTTTAATCATGGCAAACCAGAATTCAATTTCGCCGTACAGACGTACCGCCGCCAGATTCGCCAGCGCGACCAGCCCAACCGCGATAAGCGCCGGTATCCACTGCGCCATCTCCGGGAACCAGAACTGGACATAGACCCCGATCGCCGTAATCTCCGATATCCCGACCGCCATCCACATAAACCAGTAGGACCAGGCGGTCAGATAGCCAAAAAACGGGCTCATATAGCGGTGCGCATAAACAGCGAACGAGCCGGTAACCGGTTCGAGGAACAGCATTTCGCCCATCGAACGCATAATAAAGAAGACGAAGAGCCCCGCGATAATATACGCCAGCAGAACCGAAGGTCCGGCCCACTTCAGCGTACTTGCCGCCCCCATAAATAGTCCCACGCCAATCGTGCCGCCAAGGGCGATTAGCTCAATGTGCCGCGCCTCCAGTCCCCGCTGAAGTTCCGCTTTTTTCTCAGTCATATAGCCTCTTGTGTTTGCCCTGCTCCGGATTTAAGCGCATCCCAGGCGAGATGGGCTTATGCCGGTTATTTTTATGAACGAATAGCCCTGCCTGCGCGACGGTAAACCTGACCGTCGCGTTTTAAGCATGCGAATGGTTAATGAATTTGAGGGAAATGGCAAATAAAGTATCAGGCGAGTGAAGACATTACACAGAATATCCAGGTAAACCCGCCCGCTCGCAGTGGAATATCAAAGCTTATCGGTATAATACCAGCGTAAATAGCGCAGCAGACGCGCCTGCCTTTTTATTCGGCTCGGCTGCGAAACCAGGCGATAAAACCACTCCAGCCCCAGGTCCTGCCAGAACTTCGGCGCTCGCTGAACATGACCGGTAAAGACATCGTAGGTTCCGCCTACGCCCATATAAAGCGCCTGCGGATAAACTTCCCGGCAATCGCGCATCAGGATCTCCTGACGCGGCGACCCCATCGCCACGGTGACGATCTTCGCCCCGCTATCGCGAATACGTTCAAACAGCGCCTGACGCTGGTCAGCAGCGAAATAGCCGTCCTGGCTGCCGACGATGTTTACGTTCCAGCGCTGACGAAGCTGCTGTTCCGTCTGCGCCAGCACTTCGGGCTTACCGCCGATCAGAAATACCGGCGTTCCCTGAGCGCCAGCGCGCGCCATCAGCGCTTCCCATAAATCAGCCCCGGCGACGCGCGATACCTGCGCCTGAGGGTATTTTTTACGTAATGAGCGCACCACGCTGATGCCGTCAGCATATTTAAACTCTGCGGCTTCGATCAGCGCCCGAACTTCGGGGTTATCCTCTACCGCCAGCATCTTCTCTGCATTAATCGCCACCAGCGTACCCGTACGGATCTCGCCATCGGCATACAGATAGTCCAGAGCATGTTGCATATCGCGCCAACCAATGAGTTGCAACCCTCTCAGCAGGTACAACGGCGCGGATGTAGTCTCAGTCATGTACACCCTTATCAGACTTGAGGTTGCGTCAGCGGTTTAGCCCGCTTATGAATCAGCCCGACGCTATCGAGGAACCAGTACAGCAGTTTCGCCGCCAGTAGGCAGATCCCAAAGATAACGAGGAAAAAAACCACGCGAGAGCCAAAGGAATCCAGCCCTTCACGCGCCAGCACGATCATGTTGAAGATAGCGCCAAAACAAAAACTGTGCAGGATCGCCGCTTTATAGCGGTTCGTTTCCCGGTTGCCAAGCTCGTACAGCCAGTCAAACCATTTAATAATCAGCCCAACCGCTACCGCGCCCAGCGGCACGAACCAGACGCCCCCCATCACCACCAGCGAGCCAATCAGGGTTGGCGAAATCGCCAGGCCAGAATGGTTATTCAGCACTTCCCAGGTGAAATAGTTCGCAGTATTGAGCACCATTGTCGGTCGACCGTGCCACAACCAGCTGGGGATAAAAACATAGAAATCGCGGACGATTGGCGCCAGGCCCTGAAACTCAATCTTGTCGTAATTTTGCAGCAGCAGAGCCAGGTTCTCCCACGGCGAGAAGGTATCGCGGGTCAGATAGAGGAAAGTATAAAACGCTTCATCGCCGCTGACGTTCATTCCGTAGCGTTTGAGCGCCAGCCAGAACATGCCGACGATGCCCAGTACGCCCGCCGCCGCCAGTATCCACAGACTTATCCAGCCGCGAATGATGCCAATAAACAGGAAGATAGCAAACGCAATGATGATATTCGCCCGGGTCCCGCCAACGATGGCATAAGTCAGCAGACCAAATGCGACGGTGCTGACGAGGAAGAATATCCACGCTTTATAATCCTGACGCAGAAAATAGACCACCAGCATTGCCGGAATGAAAAAGTAGAAGAAACGCTTTAGCGCCACGCCGGAAACTTCGCTGGAGAAGATCTGGCTATAGGAATTGAGCTTGAATAACAGAAAGCCGTTATGCGCAAAGAAGATCCCGACGCAGAGCAGCGCCAGTCCCAGCAAAATCCCCCAGGCCAGATGGGTCTCCACGCGGTTCATCGTAAACAGCGGACGATGCTGATGGCTCTGCGCCGCCGAGCGTAGCCGCGTTTTATAAGTCACGTAGTAAACCGCATAAAAACAGACGGAAACCAGCAGAGTTTGCAACAGAATTTCCGGCGGGGCGACCGCCACGTCGAAGCGAAACACCAGAATACTGGTCAGCGGAAAGCCAAAGAAAAAGGTCAGCAGAAACAGCAGCGAGAAAAAGACGTTGAAGTTGAAGCGCACCCGACGAAATTCAAACCAGGTGGCGGTGGCGATAAAAAGCGTCGACAGCAGCCAAACCAGCAGCAGTCCGCTAAATTGCATTAATGTCATGCATCCACCCCCGCGGCAATCCGCAACGCCCGTCGCCAGCCCGTCAGATAATTAGGACGGAAGAAGGCAATCTGATTCTTATCCACGCCGGCCAGCTGGCGCTGCGCTTCACGCACCACGGCCGCGTCCAGCGTATCGCTGGTAAAGAGTACCGGAATATGCTGCTCCGACATATCCTGCCAGAAGGGATTCTCCCGGTTCAGCACGCAGGGGATCCCCGCCTGAATCAGCAGACACAGCGTGCCGATCCCCTGCTGGCGGGCAAACAGGAAGTAGCCAAGATCGCAGCGGCGCAGCAGGGCCAGATAGTCATCAAACGCCAGCTTATCGCCCAGTACCTGAAGATGCGGCGGGCTGAACAGCGCCGCGCCGGCCGCGCGAACTTCATTGATGTAGTCGCTATTATTGGCCGGATAACCCATCGGCACGACAACGTTGACCGTATCGCCAAACTGCTGATGAATCGCGCGCAGCGCGGCGATATGCTCGTTGCTGCGGTCGCCGGAATTCCCCACCAGGATAGTCAGCGTCTCGCCGCGCGGCGCGCTTTCAGCAAGCGAGTTCAGCGCCGGATCCATGCGGGTCGGGAAATAGAGCAGTTCGCCCGGCACGCCCGAATGCCGGGCGGCGAACCAACTGAGATCGCCGCGGGTCGCAAAGACGCGCCCTACCCGCCCCTGCGCCAGGCGCCGCAGCGGATAAAACAAGCGAAACTTCAGGCTGGCGGAATTCTCATACAGATCCGCGCCCCAGATGTGCCAGTTAAACTGCGCCGGGCGGATCCCCCCGCTGAGCAGCGCCAGCCACAGGCCGGTATTAAACTGGCCGTGAAAGAAAAAGCGCTGCTGCCGGTTCGCCTTTGCCAGCGCGATAACCGCCTTTGCCAGCGACTTCTTCCCCGGATAGCAGCTGATGGAGAGCGCGGGGTACGCTTCGCGAATTCCTGTCGCATCACCGACGACCATAAACAGGCGAGCCTGCTCGTCATTGACGGCCAGCTCATCATTAAAGAACCGCAGAACGGTCTGGTTGTGGTGCGGGATATCCGATCCCAGTACATGTATCAGTGCTGTCATGCCCGTTTACGCCAAAGTAAAAACACGCCGCTACAGAGGGCGAAATAAACAATATAAGTAGCCATATACGCCTGCGCCGCGCCGATAGCGCCGTGCGCCGGTATAAGCCAGTGCGAGAATGCGGTCAACAGCGTGAACTGGCTGATTTCCGTCAGAATATAAAAACGCAGCGAGGCTTTGGCGATCACCAGATAGCCATAAACATATGCCCCGACCTTCAACACATCGCCCACCAACTGCCAGGCAAACAGATCGCGCATTGCCGTAAAGCGGTCGGAAAACAGCAGCCAGATAGCGAAATCGCGCAGCAGCCATACGGTCAGGCTGGCTGCAGCTACCGCCGGGAGAACAAATTTTAACGATTTGCCAATCTCACGGGTGATATCCGCTTTCGCCGTCAAGCGGGACAATGTCGGTAACAGATAAACGCTAAATGATGCGGTAATAAACTGTAAATAGGCATCGGAGATGCTGCTTACCCCCTGCCAGATCCCCACCGCGTCCCAGCCATAGTGGGCCGCCAGCAGGTTACGCATCATCACGTAGGCTACCGGCAGCGTCACCGAAGTAATCAGCGCCATCAGGGTAAATTTCGACAGCTGCCCTGCGAGGCCGTTGTCCCAGCGCGGACGCAGCGCGCTCAGCGGAATATTGCCGCGTCGCCACAGTACGATAGCCGCCGGCACGACCACCAGCGCAGGTACCAGCGCCAGTCCCAGCAATGCGCCCTGATAGCCGCCGAAACGGTAGCAGGCATAGTACGCCGCCACGCCAATCAGGCTCCCGGCGATAAGCGACAGCGCATTGCCCGCCGCATCGCGAAACCCCTTCATCAGCGCTAACAGGAAGTTCGCCCAGGCAATGCCCATCTGCACCAGCGCTACCAGCCGTACCAGATTCTGATAATGCTGATGACCGAACAGACCCTGGCTTATCGGCGCCGCCGCCAGCAGGAATATCAGCGCCAGCAGGGTGGAGAACCCCAGCACCATCGCTGAAGCGGTGCCGACGACGTTGTGCAACTGCCGGCGATCGTCATGATGCTGGGCTACCAGCTTCGTGACGCCGTTAAAGATTCCGGCCCCCGCCAGCACGCCAAGCACGGTCACCAGCTGGCGGAAGTTGCCCGCTTGCCCCACGCCTGCCGGGCCGAACGACACCGCCAGCAGTTTAACTACCAGCAGACCGGCGCCGATTTTGACCAGCGTGGACGCTGCGGTCCACAGAGAAGCTTTAGCCAGCGACATATCAGGAGAAATAGCTCAGCAGCGAGTTAATCACCGTGCGCTGGTTTACGCTCGACAGGTTGTAGAATAACGGCAAACGCAGCAGGCGTTCGCTCTCCTGAGTCGTGAAGCGATCCGTCCCGTGGAACACGCCGAAGTTCTCCCCGGCCGGGCAGCTATGCAGCGGAATATAGTGGAACACGGCCAGAATCTCCGCCTCTTTCAGCCAGGCAATCAGCTTACTGCGATCGTCAATATCGCGCAGCTTGATGTAGAACATATGCGCATTGTGCCCGCAGTCGGCAGGCACAATCGGCAGCTCGATACGCCCGGCGCGCGCCAGCGGCAGCAGGGCCTCGTAGTAGTTCTGCCACAGCGCCAGGCGCTGCTGGTTAATTCGCTCCGCCGCTTCCAGCTGCGCCCACAGATAGGCCGCCTGTAAATCGGACATCAGGTAGCTGGAGCCGATATCACGCCAGGTGTATTTATCCACCAGACCACGGAAAAACTGGCTGCGGTTGGTGCCTTTTTCTCGAATGATCTCCGCGCGCTCTACCAGCTTGCGATCGTTAATCAGCGTCGCGCCGCCTTCACCGCCCGCAGTGTAGTTTTTTGTTTCATGGAAGCTGAAGCAGCCAATATGGCCGATAGTACCGAGCGCCCGGCCTTTATAGGTCGACATCACGCCCTGAGCGGCATCTTCCACGACAAACAGATTATGTTTGCTGGCGATAGCCATAATGGTGTCCATTTCGCAGGCCACGCCGGCGTAGTGGACCGGCACAATCGCGCGGGTTTTGTCGGTGATCGCCGCTTCAATCAGCGTTTCATCAATATTCATGGTGTCGCGACGAATATCAACGAAGACGATTTTTGCGCCACGCAGCACAAAGGCGTTGGCGGTGGAGACGAAGGTATAGCTCGGCATAATCACTTCATCGCCCGGCTGGATATCCAGCAGCAGCGCCGCCATTTCCAGCGAAGCGGTGCAGGACGGCGTCAGCAGGGCTTTGGCAGTACCGAAGCGCTGCTCCATCCACTGCTGGCAGCGGCGGGTAAAACCGCCATCGCCGCACAGCTTGCCGCTTCCCATCGCGGACTGCATATAATCAAGCTCGGTTCCCACCACCGGCGGTGCGTTAAATGGAATCATCATGTCACCTGTATAACCAGTACGCGGTGCTTTCGACATTCGCACCGCTAAGAATGTAACGTTTAAGCGCGGCGGTGTTGCCCATCTGGGTCGCCACCCGCAGTGTCTTCAGCCCGCGCAGCGCGGTCCAGCCCTGAGCTGCCTGCATTAATTCCGCTCCGGCTCCGCGTCCGGCCAGCAGGCCAATCCTTGCCTCGTGCGCGCTAAGCTGGCGCAGGGAGACAAAAGCGCGGATATCGCCGCCAGGGGCGCGAAACACCAGACACTGATGATCGAAGGTGCCGCGCACCGCATTTTCAATCCACTGGGCATAGAAACGGCCGCTGGCATCGGCTGCGTACCAGGGCGCGCGAAAACGGCTCTGCGCAAAGGCCAGCGCTGCCAGTTCACGCAGCCGGGGAATATCCGCCTCGGTCGCCGGCTCGGCGCCACTATCACCATAAGCGGCTGGCGAAAGCGCGAGATCGACCTCGCCCTCCACCAGTCGGAAGCCCAATGCCTGCAGCGCATCCAGGCGTGCGGTATCATCCGCCGCAACTTTCGCCTGTACCCGCGACCAGTTCGCCAGCGCGTCCACCGTCAGCGGCGGCGCATCATCGCCAAAGCGCAGGATAGCGCTATTGACGCCGAAGAAGCGGTTCTCCCACTCCAGGGACTCAATACTGGCGCGGGCGGGCACGGAGTAAATCCAGTAAGTATTGACCGTAGCCGGTTTTTTCCAGCCGTTTCGCCGCGCGCTTCACGCCGTCGTCGTCCAGCCAGCCGTTGCGCCAGGCGATCTCTTCCAGGCAGGCAATCTTGAAACCCTGACGCTTTTCCACCGTTTGCACAAACATGCTGGCTTCGATCAGGCTATCGTGCGTGCCGGTATCGAGCCAGGCAAAACCGCGGCCCAGCAGCTCAACCGTTAGCGCGCCATCGTCGAGATACATTTGATTGATGGAGGTGATCTCCAGCTCGCCGCGCGCCGAGGGTTTAACCCGTTTTGCGTATTCCGCGACTTTACCGTCGTAGAAATAGAGGCCGGTTACCGCCCAGTTGGATTTGGGCTGCTTTGGCTTCTCCTCCAGCGAAATCGCGCGGAAATCGTCATCAAACTCCACCACGCCAAAGCGTTCCGGGTCCATCACCTGATAACCAAACACCGTCGCCCCGGAAGTGCGGGACGCGACGCTACGGAGCTTCGGGCTAAAACCCTGGCCGAAAAAGATATTATCGCCGAGCACCAGGCATGAGGGCTCACCGTTGAGGAACGCCTCGCCGATGATAAAGGCCTGCGCCAGCCCGTCCGGGCTTGGCTGCGCGGCGTAGCTGAGCTGAACGCCGAACTCCGAACCATCGCCAAGCAGGCGCTGGAAATCGCGCTGGTCGTCCGGGGTGGTAATGATCAGCACTTCGCGAATCCCGGCCAGCATCAGCACCGAGAGCGGATAGTAGATCATCGGCTTATCGTAGATGGGTAGCAGCTGTTTTGAGACGCCGCGCGTGATCGGATGCAGGCGGGTACCCGATCCGCCTGCCAGAATAATACCTTTCATTTTACCCCCTCAAGCGCTCAGGCTTGCAGCCCCAGGCGTTCACCCTGATAGCTGCCGTCCAGCACCTGCTGCCACCAGGCTTCATTAGCCAGGTACCACGCAACGGTTTTGCGCATCCCGCTGGTGAACGTTTCGGCCGGCGTCCAGCCCAGTTCACGCGCTATTTTCGCCGCATCAATAGCGTAGCGCAGGTCGTGGCCGGGACGATCGGCAACAAAGGTGATGAGATCGCGATAGCGCGCAAGGCCTTCCGGTTTGCGCGGCGCCAGCTCTTCCAGCAGATCGCAAATGGTTTCCACTACCTCGATATTTTTCCGCTCGTTATGGCCGCCGATATTGTAAGTTTCGCCCGGCTCACCGCTCGTTGCCACCCGATAGAGCGCCCTGGCGTGATCTTCAACGTACAACCAGTCGCGGATCTGCTGCCCGTTGCCATAAACCGGCAGCGGTTTACCCGCCAGCGCGTTCAGGATAGTCAGCGGGATCAGTTTTTCCGGGAAATGATACGGTCCGTAGTTATTCGAGCAGTTGGTGACCAGCGTTGGCAGGCCATAGGTTCTCTTCCAGGCGCGCACCAGATGATCGCTGCTGGCTTTCGACGCCGAATAGGGGCTGCTGGGCGCATAGGGCGTGGTTTCGGTAAAAAACGCGCCGCTGTCGTGCAGATCGCCATAGACCTCATCCGTTGAGATGTGGTGGAAACGAAAGGCGGATTTTTTATCGTTCGCCAGCGTATTCCACCAGGCCCTGGCCGCTTCCAGCAGCGTCCAGGTACCGACAATGTTGGTTTCGATAAACGCCGCCGGGCCGTCAATAGAGCGGTCAACGTGGCTTTCAGCGGCCAGATGCATCACCGTATCGGGCTGATAGTGGCGAAATACCCGGTCCAGTTCAGCGCGATCGCAGATATCCACCTGTTCAAAAGCAAAACGCGGATCCCCGGCGACAGGCGCCAGCGACATCAGATTCCCCGCGTAGGTCAGCTTATCAACCACCACCACGTTATCGCTGGTTGCAGTGATGATTTCACGCACCACCGCAGAACCGATAAAACCGGCGCCGCCGGTGACCAGAATCGTTCTCACCGCCATACCCCTTTGGTATCGACGATAAACTGCTGGCTGACGCTATCCCCGCTAATCGCTTTAAATTCTTTATGATCGACCAGCATCACCAGCACATCGGCGCTCGCCAGCGCTTCGTCGAGCAACGCCAGAGCGCACAGGCCATCAAGCTTCTTCGGCAACTGGTGGATATTCGGCTCAACAACCAGGGTTTCGCCGCCGTGCCAGCGGGCGATTTGTGCGGCAATGGCCATGGCCGGGCTTTCGCGCAGATCATCAATATTCGGCTTAAACGCCAGGCCAAAGCAGGCGATTTTTATCTCGCTGGCGCGTTTGTTGCTGGCGGCAAGGCAGTCGGCGACCCGCGCTTTAACTTCATCGATCACCCACTCTGGTTTATGGTCGTTAACTTCACGCGCGGTACGGATAAGCCGCGCCTGCTGCGGGTTTTGCGCCACGATAAACCACGGGTCGACCGCGATGCAGTGACCGCCAACGCCCGGACCGGGCTGGAGAATGTTCACGCGCGGATGGCGATTCGCCAGGCGAATCAGTTCCCAGACGTTAATCCCCTGATCGGCGCAAATCAGCGAAAGTTCATTGGCAAAAGCGATATTAACGTCGCGGAAGCTGTTTTCTGTCAGCTTGCACATTTCGGCGGTGCGAGAGTTAGTCACCACACATTCGCCTTCGAGGAAAATTTTATACAGCTCGCTGGCGCGGGCTGAGCAAACCGGCGACATACCCCCGATCACGCGATCGTTTTTGATCAGCTCAACCATGACCTGACCCGGCAAAACGCGCTCCGGGCAGTAGGCGATATTCACGTCCGCCGCTTCGCCAGCCTGCTGCGGGAAGCTCAAATCGGGGCGCATTTCCGCCAGCCAGTCCGCCATCTGTTCGGTTGAACCTACCGGCGAAGTGGACTCGAGGATAACCAGCGAACCTTTCTTCAGCGTCGGCGCGATAGATTTAGCCGCCGACTCGACGAAAACCATATCCGGTTCGTGCAGGTCTTTAAACGGCGTCGGCACCGCAATCAGATAGGCGTCAGCTTCTACTGGCGCGGTGGTGGCGCTCAGATAGCCCTGCTCGACCGCTGTTTTAACGACGCTCGCCAGATCCGGCTCCACGATATGAATTTCACCACGGTTAATGGTCTCCACGGCGTGTTGATTGACATCAACGCCGACCACCCGCTTTTGCCGGGAGGCGAACGCGGCAGCGGTTGGCAGGCCAATATATCCAAGGCCAATCACTGAAATGGTAGAAAAATTCATAGCGTTACCTGATTATTTTTAAGTGCAGACAAAATACGATGACACGCTTGTCCATCGCCGTACGGGTTATGCGCCCGGCTCATGGCCTGCCAGGCGGACTCATCATGCAGCAAGCGCGTGACTTCATTGACGATGCGCTGGCTGTCGGTACCCACCAGGCATACGGTTCCCGCGCTGACCGCTTCCGGACGCTCGGTCATTTCGCGCATTACCAGCACCGGTTTGCCGAGCGATGGCGCCTCTTCCTGGATACCGCCGGAATCGGTCAGAATCAACCACGCGCGATTCATCAGCCAGACGAACGGCAGATAATCCTGCGGCTCAATAAGCATGACGTTCTCAACGTGGCCGAGAATACGGTTAACCGGTTCGCTGACGTTCGGGTTCAGATGCACCGGATAGACAATCTGTACGTCTGGGTTATTGGCAGCGATCTCTGCCAGCGCGTGGCAGATTTGCTCAAAACCGCGGCCAAAGCTTTCCCGACGATGCCCGGTGACCAGAATCATCTTCTTACCGTTGGCGAGAAAAGGATAACGCTGAGTCAGCTCGTTACGCAGCGCTTCATCGCTCAGTACCCGATCGCGCACCCAAAACAGCGCATCAATAACCGTATTGCCGGTTATCGTGATCCGATTATCGGCAATATTTTCCCGCAGCAGGTTCTGCCGCGAGGTTTCCGTCGGCGCAAAATGGTACGTTGCCAGATGCCCGGTCAACGTGCGGTTCCCCTCTTCCGGCCACGGCGAGCTCAGATCGCCCGTGCGCAGTCCGGCTTCCACGTGCCCCACCGGAATGCGCTGATAGAAAGCGGCAAGGCTTGCCGCCATCGTCGTGGTGGTATCGCCATGCACCAGCACCACATCTGGCTTAAACGACTCCAGCACCGGCTTTAAGCCCTCAAGGATGCGACAGGTAATCTCCGTCAACCCCTGACCCGGCTGCATAATGTTAAGGTCGTAGTCCGGAACAATAGAAAAAAGTTTCAACACCTGATCGAGCATCTCCCGATGCTGCGCGGTCACGCAAACTTTCGCCTCAAAATGAGGATCCCTTGCCAGCGCATGAACCAGAGGCGCCATTTTGATGGCTTCTGGTCTCGTGCCAAATACCGTTAGTACTTTCACATCGATTCTCTTCGATTAGGCGATGAAGGCTGGATGTCCTTCACCACAGGTCGCATTCACTGGACACGGCGACGCGTTAACGCAACGCCTGCGCCGATGAGCGCGCCCACAATCCCCCACATCACCATCAGAAACGCGCGGCGCGGGCTATCGCGTTTTACCGGTTCTTCAGGCGTTCGCAAATACCTGTAAGTCTGAAAACGCGGGTCCAGGGTCGGTCCCACGTTTAACGTCGTTAACATGGCGCGGCTTTGGTCATAATCAAGATCGTACTGCGGCCCGACCGCCTGCAGATTTTCCAGACGGGCCTGCAGCATCGGCCGGCCCAGTAAAAACAGTTCGGAATCCGGCAGCTGGTCTGGTGGAATGTCGGTTTCGCTGCGGGAAATATTGTGTTGCTGGGCGACTTTCAGCGCCTGCTCCACGCTATGCATGCGGCGATTGAAAATTTCGCGCGCCACCTCTTCCTGGCGCTTAACCTGCGCTTTCATCTGCACGGTTCGCGCGGCCCAGGCGCCCTTAAGCTCGTCATTCAGGTGACCAGCCGCGCGCTGGCTGGCGAAGGCGACATACTGACGCAGCAGATTATTGGCATCCGGGGCGGTTTCCGCCGTCAGCTTCACGCTGTCGTTAACGCTTTTGAGCGCATCGCCGGGCATAAACTGAATGTCGTTAATCAGATCGTCCAGCAAAGCGGCATCGGCGCGGGCGTTACCCGACTGGCGCTGCTTGTAGTAGTCCGTTTGCAGCCAGAAATCGCGGCGGGTATCCCATGACGCCTGCTGCATAATGAACTCTTTATACGCTTCATCCATTACCGAAGGTTGATCGACCGAGACGAGATTGGCCTTGATATCGAGATTGCGTAAAAACTGCTGTTGCGAATAGTACCCGCCCAGCATGTTCACCGTCGGCCGGTCGGTAATTGCCGTCGCGCTCCACTCCTGGCGAGCAAAGAAGGTATAGACCAGAACAATCAGTGCAAAGAGCACCGCGAAACCTGCTATCCAGCTTTTTCCTGCCCACAGGGCGCGAAACAGCCCGCGAATATCCAGCTCATTCTCAACGTTCACTGTTTGTGCTCCCGGTAATGGTTGAGTCATCACGTCCCCAGATTGACTTGGTTAATTTGGATTATTGCCGCTGTGTCGCCGTATTCTGCGTCTAATGCGCTTAACCATGCGCGCCACTTTCCAGGCGCGTTTAATACAGTAGCCATAAAGAAAGAAGGCCACCAAAAAGAGTATTAACATCACCCATTCAGGAACAATACGGGTGTATTCCGCTGCCACCCCAACCAGCGCCAGCAGCGCGGCGGCCAGGGTGATCAGCACGAATGCCTGGCGGGAAGTAAACCCGGCGCGCATGATCAAGTGATGAATATGCTGACGGTCCGGGGAGAACGGACTCATTCCTTTACGCAGGCGGCGGTACATAATCGCCACCATATCCATCAACGGGATCGCAATAATCCATAGCGCAGTGACAGGGCTAATGGGATGCGTCTTTCCCTGCGTGGTCTCCAGCAGGATCCAGATGATAGTGAAGCCAATCATGGTGCTGCCGGCGTCACCCATAAAGACTTTATAGCGACGGCCAAGCGCCCCGAGGTTAAGTAAAATATAGGGCAAAATGGCGGCAATCATCGCAAAACACCACATTGCCAGGCTGTACTGGCCATCAAACCACAGAATGATACCGGTTGCCGCAAAAGAGACGGAGGAGAGGCCGCCCAGCAGGCCATCGATGCCATCAACCATATTGAAGGCGTTGATCGCGGCCCAAACGGCGAAAAGCGTGAGGAAGAAGCCAAAGGGGCCGAGCACCAGCTCCCATGAGCCAAATATAAAGCCGAGGCTACTTAGATGAAGATTTCCCACCATCATCATAATGACGGCGATGGCGGCCTGAATTACCGCGCGAATTTTTACGCTGATATCAAAGCGGTCGTCTAACGCGCCGACCAGCACAAGCACCCCGGCACACCCCAGGTATAACTTTGCGTGGGGAATGTAATAATCGGCGATGGCAAACGTAAAACAAATACCTGCGAAAACTGAAATACCACCGACTAACGGAATCAAACCCTGATGCCGTTTACGATAGTTAGGTTTATCCACGAGCCCAACTCTTTTTGCCGCCTTGCGGGCGACAAATATAAACAGGGTGGTGAATAAGAAAATACTGATTAATTCAGTAATAGCAGTGAGTAAATTCACAACGCATGTGCTCTCAGCATAGTTAATCCGGGAAGTATAACGACGATGCCTCAACTCCAGAAGGGGCAAAGCAGAACATTACAAATTTATTGTAGAAATTTTAGACTGTTAAAGCTGTCTCTGCCTGCCATCCTGCTGCGCACATCATACGTTAACGCCCATTTTGTTTTCCCTTCCTGGATCATACAAACCCGGAAAACAAAACGCCACGCAATAGCGTGGCGTTCTCTGGCTTTTTTAACTTACGAGCGCTTCATCATATCGAAGAAGTCGTCGTTAGTTTTGGTCATCGCCAGTTTATTGATGAGGAATTCCATCGCGTCGATTTCACCCATCGGGTGAATGATTTTACGCAGGATCCACATCTTCTGCAGCTCTTCCTGAGTGGTGAGCAGCTCTTCTTTACGGGTACCGGAACGGTTGTAGTCGATAGCCGGGAAGACGCGTTTCTCAGCGATCTTACGTGAGAGGTGAAGCTCCATGTTACCGGTGCCTTTAAACTCTTCGTAGATAACTTCGTCCATTTTAGAACCGGTATCGATCAGCGCTGTTGCGATGATGGTCAGGCTACCGCCCTCTTCCACGTTACGCGCGGCGCCGAAGAAACGCTTCGGACGATGCAGGGCGTTGGCGTCCACACCACCGGTCAACACTTTACCGGAAGCCGGAACTACGGTGTTGTAGGCGCGCGCCAGACGGGTAATCGAGTCGAGGAGGATGATAACGTCTTTCTTGTGTTCAACCAGACGCTTCGCCTTCTCGATAACCATTTCGGCAACCTGAACGTGGCGAGAGGCCGGTTCGTCAAAGGTAGAAGCAACCACTTCGCCTTTAACCAGACGCTGCATCTCGGTCACTTCTTCCGGACGTTCGTCGATCAGCAGTACCATCAGCACGCAATCAGGATGGTTGTACGCAATGCTCTGCGCAATATTCTGCAGCAGCATGGTTTTACCCGCCTTCGGCGGCGCAACAATCAGACCACGCTGACCGCGGCCGATCGGCGATGCCAGATCCAGCACGCGAGCGGTTAAGTCTTCCGTTGAGCCATTACCGCGTTCCATACGCAGACGTGAATTTGCGTGCAGCGGGGTTAAGTTCTCAAACAGAATCTTGTTACGGGCGTTTTCCGGCTTATCGTAGTTAACTTCGTTAACTTTCAACAACGCAAAGTAACGCTCACCCTCTTTAGGAGGACGAATCTTACCGGAAATGGTGTCACCAGTGCGGAGGTTGAAGCGGCGGATTTGGCTGGGAGATACGTAGATGTCGTCGGGACCGGCGAGGTAGGAGCTGTCTGCTGAACGGAGGAAACCAAATCCATCCTGCAGTATCTCCAGTACGCCATCGCCAAAGATATCTTCGCCACTCTTTGAATGCTGCTTGAGGATGGCAAAAATAATATCCTGCTTACGCATACGGGCCAGGTTTTCCAGCCCCATATTTTCGCCGAGAGTAATCAGCTCAGAAACCGGCGTATTCTTTAATTCGGTAAGATTCATAATGGTGTGGGTTCTTAAACTCGGGGTAATTCTCGAACTTAATGTTGTGAATGGTATGGCAGGAACATCCATGCCTGTTAACGGCCTTCATCTCGTGTCTGTACGTTGCCTGGTCACAGGAAAGAACGCAGAACTGAAACGACTAAACGGAATGAGTGATAAGCCCGGATTATAAGCCTCACGCGCATTTTTGCGGGACGCTTTGGGTAAAACAAGATTCAAACAAAGGTATGTTTAAAACGAAGTCTGAGATTAACTTAGCACGACTCTCGCCGGGCGTCCAGAGATCCGCAAAAAATAGGAGCCTGGACGCCGGAACAGCAAGCCGCTTACGCCAGGTTGGCGTCAAGGAACTCTTTCAGCTGGCCTTTAGACAGCGCGCCGACTTTAGTCGCTGCAACTTCACCATTTTTGAACAGCAGCAGGGTCGGGATGCCGCGAATGCCGTATTTCGGCGCAGTACCCGGGTTCTGATCGATGTTCAGCTTCGCAATGGTCAGTTTGCCCTGATACTCTTCAGCGATCTCATCCAGAATCGGGGCGATCATTTTGCACGGACCACACCACTCTGCCCAGAAATCGACGAGGGTTAGCCCGTCAGCCTTGAGTACGTCCGTGTCAAAACTGTCGTCAGTCAGGTGAATAATTTTATCGCTCATATTTAACTCCACAGGAATAAGCCTGGTGTGTTGGTGTCGCAGTCATCAACGACGTGTCAATGCTACGTTATGCACGCTGTTCTTCAGAATGCCTCTTTTATAACGCTCTGCGTCACAATGTCCATCATGAACTTTGTCCCACAGAAGTTAAAGCAACCAGCGTTCAAACCGGCTTATCGCAGATTTGTCACCCTCGCCTTGCTTAGTAGTCTAAGCTTTCGAAGATTCGTTCAGTTGCCGCAGACGCACCTTGAATAATTTCATACATAGCCAACGAAAGGTTGACGTTATTTCACCGGATACGCTTTCTTAATGCAATAGTTAGCTGATATTCTACCACACTATGAGCAAAACACATTTAACAGAACAGAAGTTTTCCGACTTCGCCCTGCACCCGGCAGTGATTGAAGCCCTTGAAAAGAAAGGGTTTCATAATTGCACACCCATTCAGGCCCTCGCCCTCCCGCTAACGCTGGAAGGTCGCGATGTCGCCGGGCAGGCGCAAACCGGTACCGGTAAAACGATGGCGTTTCTGACGTCAACGTTTCATTATCTTCTCACACACCCGGCTATCGCGGACCGTCAGGTCAATCAGCCGCGGGCGCTAATCATGGCGCCGACGCGTGAACTGGCGGTACAGATCCATGCCGACGCTGAACCACTGGCGCAGGCGACCGGTCTGAAGCTGGGACTCGCGTACGGCGGCGACGGCTACGATAAGCAGCTGAAAGTGCTGGAAAGCGGCGTGGATATTCTGATCGGTACCACCGGTCGCCTTATCGATTACGCTAAACAGAACCATATTAACCTCGGCGCTATTCAGGTTGTCGTGCTCGACGAAGCCGATCGCATGTACGATCTCGGCTTTATTAAAGATATTCGTTGGCTGTTCCGCCGTATGCCGCCCGCGAATCAGCGCCTGAACATGCTTTTCTCCGCCACCCTTTCTTATCGCGTACGTGAACTGGCGTTCGAACAAATGAACAACGCCGAGTACGTTGAAGTTGAGCCAGAGCAGAAAACCGGCCACCGTATTAAAGAAGAACTGTTCTACCCTTCCAATGAAGAAAAAATGCGCCTGCTGCAGACGCTGCTGGAAGAAGAGTGGCCCGATCGCGCGATTATTTTCGCCAATACCAAGCATCGCTGTGAAGATATCTGGGGTCACCTGGCGGCGGACGGCCATCGCGTTGGCCTGTTAACCGGCGACGTCGCGCAGAAAAAACGTCTGCGTATTCTCGACGAATTTACCCGCGGCGATATCGATATTCTGGTCGCAACCGACGTAGCTGCTCGCGGTCTGCATATTCCAGCCGTGACGCACGTCTTTAACTACGATCTGCCGGACGATTGCGAAGACTACGTTCACCGTATTGGCCGTACCGGCCGCGCTGGCGCCAGCGGTCACTCCATCAGCCTGGCCTGTGAAGAGTACGCGCTGAACCTTCCGGCGATTGAAACCTATATTGGTCATTCGATTCCGGTGAGCAAATACAATTCGGACGCGCTCATGACTGACCTGCCTAAGCCGCTGCGCCTCACGCGCCCGCGTCCGGGCAACGGCCCGCGCCGCAACGGTCCGCCACGTAATCGTCGTCGTTCAGGTTAAAGAAATATGCCATACACAAAATCGTTCAAGCAGCATCAAGGCCGCAAGAAAGCGAATCGCAACAAGCTGACGCTGGTCAGCGATTCGGGTACAGAGAACGCAGCCAACACAGAGGCAGTTTGAAAGATGAAGTGTATGAGTTCCACCTCGCTCTATGCCGCTATCGATCTGGGATCTAATAGCTTTCATATGCTGGTTGTACGCGAGGTGGCCGGAAGCATCCAGACCCTGAGTCGCATCAAACGCAAAGTACGTCTGGCCGCAGGCCTGAACAGCGACAACACGCTCTCTGCGGAAGCTATGGAACGCGGCTGGCAATGTTTACGCCTGTTTGCCGAGCGTTTGCAGGATATTCCTCCGGCGCAAACCCGCGTGGTGGCTACCGCGACGCTGCGGCTGGCGGTGAACGCCGGCGAGTTTCTGGAGAAAGCGCGGGACATTCTCGGCTGCCCGGTGCAGGTTATCAGCGGTGAAGAGGAAGCACGCCTGATTTATCAGGGCGTGGCCCATACAACCGGCGGTGCAGATCAGCGTCTGGTTGTGGATATTGGCGGCGCCAGTACCGAACTGGTTACCGGCACCGGTGCGCAAACGACCTCGCTTTTCAGCCTGTCGATGGGCTGTGTGACCTGGCTGGAACGCTACTTTGCCGATCGCAGCCTGACCAAAGAGAACTTTAGCCAGGCCGAAACCGCTGCGCGTGAAGTGCTGCGCCCCGTCGCCGATGTTCTGCGCTACCACGGTTGGAAAGTGTGCGTCGGCGCATCCGGCACCGTGCAGGCGTTACAGGAAATCATGATGGCGCAGGGGATGGATGAACGCATCACCTTAGCCAAGCTACAGCAGCTCAAACAGCGCGCGATTCAGTGCGGACGTCTGGAAGAGCTCGAAATTGAAGGCCTGACGCTTGAACGCGCGCTCGTCTTTCCTAGCGGCCTGGCGATTCTGATTGCCATTTTCAGCGAGCTCAATATTCAGTGCATGACTCTCGCGGGCGGGGCACTGCGCGAAGGCCTCGTTTACGGCATGCTGCATCTGTCGGTCGATCAGGATATTCGCAGCCGTACCTTACGCAATATTCAGCGCCGGTTTTTGGTAGATACCGAGCAGGCACAGCGCGTTGCTCAGTTAGCCGCCCATTTCGCTCATCAGGTAGAAAAGAGCTGGGAAATTGAGCCGTTATGCTTTGATTTGCTGCAAAGCGCCTGCCAGTTGCATGAAATCGGTTTGAGCGTGGAGTACAAACAGGCGCCGCTGCACGCCGCCTGGCTGGTGCGCAACCTGGACCTGCCCGGCTTTACCCCCGCGCAAAAGAAGCTGCTGGCGACGTTGCTGTTAAACCAAACCAACGCCGTCGATCTTTCTTCCATTCATCAACAGAACGCGGTGCCGCCGAGAGTCGCTGAGCATATGTGCCGTCTGCTGCGCCTGGCTATTTTATTTGCCAACCGCCGACGCGACGATCTGCTGCCGATGATGACGCTGGCCGCTGAAGATGAGCGCCTGACGCTGACCCTGCCGCAGGGATGGCTGGAAAACCATCCTCTGGGTCGGGAAATGGTCGAGCAGGAGTGCCAGTGGCAGAGCTACGTTCACTGGCCGCTGCAGATTATCGAGGATAGCGCAGCAATATAGCCCAATCAGGGGAGTATCATGCGAGAAGAACTGGACTTCAAATCGCTGCGTTTTTTTTCCGCCCTCTTCCGTCTGGGCAATGTCTCTCCCGCCGCCGAAGCGCTTAATATCAGCCAGCCGACCGGCAGCTTATTGTTGAAAAAACTTCGCGAGCATTTCGACGATCCCCTGTTTGTGCGAATCGGACAGCGTATGGTGCCCACGCCGCGCGCAGATGATATTGCTCAGACCGTTTTTACTATTCTTCAACTGGTCGATAACCAGCTCCCTGGCAACCCTGAATTTACCCCCCAAACCAGCACACGTAATTTCACTATCGGCATGACTGATATCAGCCAGATGACGTTGTTGCCGCCGTTGCAGGCACAGCTACAGCAGCTTAACGCCGAAGGCATTACTATTTCGGTGCTGAATATCGACGATCAAACATTGGGCGCGCTTGAGTCTGGTAAGTGCGATTTAGCTATAGGCTATCTTAGGCAGCTACCGGATAACATTTACCAGCAGCGCCTGTTTGATCAATCCTACGTATGCCTGACAGCAGAAAACCATCCGCGGATCCGAGCCGCGTTTACCGCCGAGAACTGGCGCCAGGAAAAGCATCTGGCCGTTCACGTCAACGGGACCGGGCATGGAGATATCGATAGATTACTTAACGAGTACGGTATGCCGCGACGCATCGCCCTCACTCTTCCCAGCTTTTTAGGCGCAGGCGAGCTGGTTGCGGGCAGTGAATTAATTGCCGTCGTCCCCGAGCAGCTGGCAAATCATATTATTACTCGCTATCCCTGCTGCAGCTGGCCGCTGCCATTTTCGCTGCCGGAAATTGCTATTCGCCAGGTCTGGCATCAGCGTCTGCACCGCGATCCCGGGCACATCTGGTTGCGGTCGCTGATCGTAAACTTACCCACTACCGGCAGTAGCAAAATTCCCTATTAATTTTCCGGCTCCCGGAGGTCATGCTGTATTAGCTTTTCTGATACCCTGTATTGCATTCTGTGTATTGCTGCCAGTACGTAAAAAATCCTATTCTCCTCGCATCAGGTCATATTAAAACCAAATAGAGGAATAAAGTATGCGTGGTAAAATCGCGTTAGAAGAACACGTTTCAACACCTAAAAACAACAGCCTTTGGGACTCTGCGGGTGAAGCCTCAAGAAACGGTTCTGAATATATGATGGACGTTGAGCGCCGCTTATTAGATCGTAGCTATCAACTGGATGAAATGGCCCAGAGAAATATCGACCATGTTATTCTTTCTCTAACTTCCCCTGGCGCCCAATCTATTTTGGATAAAGCCACAGCCGTATCTTTTGCGCGCGAAACCAACGACTACATCATCGAGAATTATGTTAAACCTAATCCGGATAAATTTAGCGCATTCGCTACTCTGGCATTACAAAACCCCGAAGCTGCGGCCGAAGAACTGGAACGTGCGGTAAAAAAATTGGGCATGAAAGGCGCGCTGATTAACGGTTACACCAACGTCAAGGATAACGAGCACGGTCTGTACCTGGATGATGAATCAATGTTGGTATTCTGGGATAAAGTCAACGAACTGAACGTTCCCGTTTATCTGCATCCGCGTGAGCCCTTAGAAGGCCCGGCGCGCGGCATCTACACCGGTTATGAAAGCCTGATCGGATCCGCCTGGGGCTTTGCCCAGGAAACCGCGGTTCATGCGATTCGCCTGATGATGAGCGGGTTGTTCGATCGCTATCCCAATCTGAATCTGGTGTTGGGTCACTTAGGCGAAGGCCTGGTTCATATGCTGCCACGCACCCAACACCGTCTCTATCGTCAGCGTTTCGGCTGCGGCCTGGGCAAAGCAGAAAAACCGTTAATGCACTATTTGCAGAATAACTTTATCGTCACCACCAGCGGCCATTTTAATACCTACTCTCTGCAAAATGCGCTAGCTATTATGGGTCCGGATCGCGTGATGTTCTCCGTCGATTATCCGTATGAAGATATTCATCAGGCCTGTGATTGGTTCGATCCTCTGGAAATGGATAGTGAACTGAAGAATAAAATCGCCTGGGGTAATGCCAGCCGCGTATTTAACATTAAATAATTCCATCCTGTATTAATGAAAGGGCCTGACAACAGGCCCTTTCAATTATGGAGAATATATCATGCCGGTAGGAATCTTTGTTTGCAGTGGCTCGCTACTTGTCGGCGCAATTTTTGGCGCATCACTCAATCGATTTATTCCCGAACATTTAAAAAAGACCTTACCTTTAATCGCCGGGTTAATTTCTATTAGCATGGGCGTGTTTTTTCTCAATAAGCTGATGAATCTCCCGCCCATTGCCCTGGCTGTCATCATCGGCACCATTATCGGTAGCCTGCTGCATATCGAAAAAGTTATCGAAAATGCTGGTATAAAGCTTCGGGGCCCCGTTGAGAAAGTATTTCCCGGCAAAGGCAGTGCCGATATTGATCCCCAGGATTTCACTAATCAGTTTATCGCCGTACTGATCCTGTTTTGCGCCAGCGGAACCGGTATTTTTGGCGCATTAACCGAAGGTATGACAGGAGATGCGACCATACTGCTCACCAAATCCATTCTCGACTTTTTCACCGCAGCTATTTTTGCCTCCGCGCTGGGGTACATCATCGCCGTTATCTTTGTGCCCCAGCTTATTGTATTCGCGATCCTCTTCTTCGCCGCCAGCGTTATTATGGCGTTAATCACCCCTACAATGATCGCGGATTTTACTGCCTGCGGCGGCATCATCATGCTGGCAACGGGCTTTCGACTCTGCGGGATTCGCGCTTTTCCGACGGCGAACATGCTGCCATCGCTACTGCTGGTGATGCCCTTCTCCGCCGCCTGGCAACAGTTGATCGCCTGAACGCTATGCTACCAGCATCGCCCGGATGCTGGTGTTACGCGTCTTTTTTGTGAGCGCTGCCCGGTTTGCCGCCAGACGCAGACTGGAGTTTCACCCGGAAATCAAAGTTAAAGTAATTGCTCAGGCAAAATGCAGTACCGTACTCAAGCACCTCTCCCTGAGCATTACGACTTTTCAGCGTAATTTTCATCAATGGCACGCCTTGCGGCAGGTCGAGCAAATTCAGTTCTTCGCCGGAAGGGATATGTACCGTGAGTGAGTAGTCCTGGAGATCGGGAAAAATATTATTTTCAGCCCAGTGCGCGTACAGCGACCCTTCAAGCAGATCCGGACGGGGTAAAAAACGCTCGGGAATAAACATGGTTTCGATGGAGACCGGAAGCGCATCGACTAAACGCACGCGTTTTATTTTCGCCACCCGATCGCCGACGGCGATCTCCAGTTCACGAGCCAAAAAATCATCCGCCGCCAGTTTTTCCCTCACCAGCCATCGGTTAGATACCGTCCCCGAATTTTGCAGCTGGGCAGAAAATCCCCCGCTGGCAAGGTTATAGCTTACCGGCAAATTGACCTCGGTACCCTTTCCGTGACGCTTAATCACCAGCCCGGCTTCCAGCAGGGCATCCAGCGCCTTCACCACCGTCACGCGCGAGAGCTCAAGCGTCTGCGACATTTTACGTTCGGAGGGCAAAATACTGCCGTGCGTCAGCAGCCGCTCCGTCATTGCCGCTTCAATGGCTTGTTTAAGTTGAATATAAAGCGGCGCGGGGGCCTCTGCATTCAGACGCCCTTTTATATACTCAAGCAACGGTTGCGACATCGTTTCGTGGCCTTCCGGAATTTAGTAGCAGTGGATTTATCCTAGTGGATCCATACTGGAATTAGTAGCCCCATCATAACGTCTCCCCGCCCTTTTGAGCGCCGCATTTTTCTTGCAGAATGCGCCTGCGATCACAGCATGACCATAAAGGACTTTAACTGGACTTAATCTGGATCTATTTTTAGGATAACTTTTATTCACTTGTTTCCGGGAGTCGACGATGTCTGATATTCGCCCTACTAATACCGCCGAAAGCCGCATCCTTGGCTGTCTTTACGGGCAAGCCATCGGTGATGCGATGGGCATGCCTTCCGAACTGTGGCCTAAACGCCGCATTATCAACCACTTTGGTTGGATTGAACGCTTCCTTCCTGGACCGAAAGAGAATATTGCGGCCTGCGAATTTCGCGCCGCAGAGTTTACCGATGACACCCATCAGTGCATCGCACTAATGGATGCCCTGAATGAAACTAACGGCGTGACCGATCCACTGGCTATTGCCAGGCATATTCTGCTATGGGCCAGACGCTGCCAGGCTTTTGAAAAAAATATTCTCGGCCCAACCTCGAAGGCCTCCCTGCTGGCGCTTGAACAGGGGCAAGCGCTCGATGAGATCGCGGCCAACGGCGTGACCAACGGTGCGGCAATGCGCGTGGCGCCCATGGGCTGTCTGCTACCGACCCGGAATAAGGCATTTTTCGTTGAGCAAGTTCGCCTCTCCTGCCTGCCGACGCACAAATCAGATATCGCCATCGCCGGCGCGGTAGTTATCGCCTGGGCGGTCAGTCGCGCCATTGAAGGAGCCGGATGGCTGTTAATTAAAACGGAGCTGGCATCGCTCGCCAATGAAACCCAGCGCCAGTATGAGTCCACTTTTAGTCCACTTCTCGGTAACCGAATTAATCTCGCGCTGACCACGATCGCCAACGAAACCGACCATCTGACAGGAATTGAACGTATTTATGAGGATATCGGCGCCGGAATGGATATTATCGAGTCTGTCCCCGCGGCGATTGCGCTGGTCGAGCTGGCAAAAACGCAGCCTATGAAATGCGCTATGCTGGCGGCCAATTTAGGCGGCGACACCGACACGATAGGCGCGATGGCAACCGCCATCTGCGGCGCGCTTCATGGCATAGAGGCGTTTCCTGAGGAACATATCCAACAGATTAATCGGGCCAATAGCATAGACTTCGCGCCTTACGCACAGCGGCTTGCAGGATACCGCTTCGCTTAATTGACAGAGGGCATCAATATGGACAGCAAAGCTTCATACGATGGAAATATCCAGACAGCAGATCCCGGAATGGCGGAGTTGGGGATTGATCTGGTCCCCCCGGTCCACCAGACCCAAAAACCGATCCAGCTATTTTTCGTCTGGTGCGCCGCAAACATCGGCATTCTTGGCGTCGTTTACGGCGCCGTCATTGTATCGTTCGGCCTCTCCTTCTGGCAGTCGATTCTTGCCGCCGTGGCGGGCGTCGCCTCCTTTGCACTGGTCGGCGTCACCAGTATCGCCGGAAAAATCGGCCGCACCACGACGCTGACGCTTTCACGCGTCATTTTTGGCAAGCGCGGCAACATTGCACCTACCAGCTTCTGCTGGGTAAACCTGATGGGCTGGGAGTCGGTCAATATCATTACCGGTACGCTCACCCTCGTTGCGCTGTTTGCCGCCATGGGTTTTGAAGAGAGCCTGACCACCACCGCGCTGTCGCTTTTTCTGTTTGGCGGCCTGACCGTGCTGGTTAGCGTGCTCGGCCAAAATGCCGTGCTGATGATGCAAAAGTGGATCACCCGCATCTTTGGCGCCATGACGCTGCTGGTCGTCATTTATCTGCTCTTCACCGCGGACTGGCAGGCCATACTCGCGCTGCCGTCAGGTAGCTGGCTGACGGGCTTTCTACCGGCGGTCTCTATTATTGCCGCGGGCACCGGCATCAGCTGCGCGATCGCCGGCGCCGACTATAGCCGCGATCAGCGCCCTGACTCCGGCGAAAAGGGGATTTTCCTCGCCGTTGTCAGCGGCGCAGCCCTTCCCCTGCTGCTGCTAATGCTGACCGGAATACTGCTCACCGCCCAAATCCCCGATCTGGCCTCCAGCGAAAACCCCATTTCAGCGATCGGTAAACTGCTGCCTTCATGGATGGCAATCCCCTATCTAGCTGCAGCTACCGCCGGGGTTGTGACTATCGCCGTGCTGAGTCTCTATTCCGCCAGCCTTAACCTGCTAAGCATGGGAATTAAACTGCAGCAGCGTTCCGCCGTAGCCATTGATGCCGTGCTGGTTCTGGGGATCGCCCTCTACGTGCTGTTTGTCTCGAAAGATTTTCTCGGGCCGTTCATCGCGTTTCTGATTTTCTGCGGCGTATTTCTTGCCGCCTGGGCCGCCATCTTTATGGTCGATTTTTATCGGATGCGCCGCCGTGTCGGCTATTCTGAAGCTGATTTGTTCAGAGAAAGCGGTGCCAACCGTACCGCGCTGGGCTGCTGGATTGTCGGCGCGCTGGCGGGGTTGATGGTCTCTAAAACCGGGTTTATCGACGGACCTTTCGCGGTCGGCATTTTCGCGGACTCCAGCCTCGGGTTATTCGTCTCTTTTATTCTGAGCCTGGTGCTCTATCTTGTCTTCGGACCAAAAAAGGGGGACAGCCGTGACAATCAGCGCTGACCAGCTATCGCCGCGGCGGCCGATCGTGGTGATCGGCGCCGCTTTTGGCGACATAATTCTCCATCTCGATGCGCTGCCGCAAAGCGGTAGCGATGTCCCCGCGCGCGACGGCGGACGGCAGATTGGCGGCTGCGCGTTTAACGTCGCCCGTGCGCTCTCGCGCCTCGAGTTGTTTCCCGTTAACGCCATACCGGTAGGCAATGGCGACTGGGGGCAGGCCGTTGCGCAAAAAATGGCGCTGGAAAACTTGCCCGTCCTCTTGCGTCACCCCACCCACGATAACGGCTGGTGTCTGGCTCTTGTTGAAGCCGACAAAGAGCGGACGTTTATCACCATTGAGGGCTGCGAACAGCACTGGACTGATGAACTATTAGCGCAAATACCGCTGCCGAATGACGCGATTATTTACGTCTCGGGCTACGAACTGGCCAGCGAAGCGCTGCGCCAGTGGCTCCTTGCCCAGGCAGAAGATAAAACGCTGTTTGTCGATTTTGGCCCACGCCTGGGCGATCTGGATATTCGCTTTATTCAGACGCTGCTGCGCAAACGCCCCGTTCTCACCCTTAATCGCGATGAACTTAGGGTGCTATGCGCGCGTTTATACGATCGGGATGGCGCCACGCTTGACGACGCCACTCGGCTCGCCAGCGACTGGCAGCTACGAGCAATTTGTCGGTTTGATAAGGATGGCGCGTGGGTGGTTGAACCTGACGCGCAACCGCAGCATATTCCGGCCTACCGTGTACAGGTTCACGACACGATTGCCGCAGGAGACAGCCACTGTGCCGGTACTATCGCCGGGCTGGCCTGCGGGATGGATCTGCAGCAGGCAACGCGGCTGGGCAATCAAGTGGCGGCCATTGTTGTCAGCAAACCTGGTTCAGACGGCGCTCCGAATCGCGAAGAGCTACGCCAGTTCCAGCGTCGAGAGGGCAACGGCCGCTAGCCGCTATTTACGCGCTTTCGCCAGCATCGCCCGGATGTTGGCGACGTTCGCTTGCCCTTTATGCATGCGCTCTTCCGGCGAAATAACTTTGCGCTCCTGCTCCCAAATCAGATCATCCTGCGGCAGTTCCAGCAGAAAACGGCTCGGCTCTGGCCGCACCAGTTCGCCGTACTGACGGCGCTCTTTGCACAGGGTAAAAGTCAGCTCTTTCTGCGCGCGGGTGATACCAACGTAGGCAAGGCGACGCTCTTCATCGACGTTGTCTTCATCAATGCTGCTCTGGTGCGGCAGCAGCCCCTCTTCCATACCAACCAGATAGACGTAGGGAAACTCCAGCCCCTTTGACGCGTGAAGCGTCATTAGCTGCACCTGATCCGTCTCCTCATCCGACTCGCCGCGCTCCATCATGTCGCGGAGGGTAAAGCGGGTAACGACCTGGGTAAGCGTCATCGGTTCATCGATCTCGCTGCCTTCGAGCATTTCGGTCATCCACGTGAACAGCGTATTGACGTTTTTCATCCGCATCTCGGCGGCTTTCGGGCTGGGCGAGGTCTCATAAAGCCAGGATTCATAATCCACGCCGCGGATCAGATCGCGGACAGCCGCAATCGGCTCGCGCTCGGAAAGCTGTTGAATCTCACGCAGCCAGTGGGTGAAGCGGGTCAAAGACTCGTAGCCGCGTCCGCTCAGCGTCTGGGTCAAACCCATATCGAAGCTGGCGGTAAACATGCTTTTATTGCGTCCCATCGCCCATTCGCCCAGCTTTTTCAGGGTCGCCGAACCGATCTCGCGCTTTGGCGTATTGACGATACGCATGAAGGCGCTGTCATCATCAGGGTTAGTCAGCACGCGCAGATAGGCCAGTAGGTCTTTAATTTCCGGGCGGGAAAAGAACGACGTGCCGCCGGAAATTTTGTACGGGATGCGGTTCTGCATCAGCATCTTTTCAAAAACCCGCGACTGATGGTTGCCGCGATACAAGATCGCGTAATCCTTATAGGCGGTTTTATTAATAAAGTGATGAGCGATGAGTTCACCGGCAACGCGCTCCGCCTCATGGTCTTCGTTATTGGCGGAGAGCACCTTCAGCTCTACGCCATAGCCCAGTTCGGAAAACAGGCGCTTCTCGAAAACGTGCGGATTATTGGCGATCAGGATGTTCGCCGCCTTCAGGATGCGCCCTGATGAGCGGTAGTTTTGCTCCAGCTTGATCACCTGCAGCGCCGGGAAATCCTGGCTTAGCAGTACCAGGTTCTGCGGCCGCGCGCCGCGCCAGGAGTAGATCGACTGATCGTCATCGCCGACCACGGTAAAGCGCGCCCGCTGTCCCACCAGCAGTTTTACCAGCTCGTACTGGCTGGTATTGGTGTCCTGGTATTCATCCACCAGCAGATAACGGATCTTATTCTGCCAGCGTTCCCGCACCTCTTCGTTACGCTGCAGCAGCAGCGTTGGCAGGAGGATCAGATCGTCGAAATCGAGTACGTTGCAGGCTTTCATGTGTGCATCGTACAGGCCGTAGCAGTGAGCGAAGATCCGATCCCGCTCCCCTTTCGCGCCGGCGGCGGCCTGAGAAGGTGTTTTCAGATCGTTTTTCCAGTTGGAGATCGTGGAGATCAGCTGCTGAAGCACCACTTTATCGTCTTCGATCAGCCCCTCGGTGAGCTCTTTTAACAGCGCGACCTGGTCGGTATCGTCGAACAGCGAGAAGTTTGATTTCATCCCTAACGCGGCGTATTCGCGCTTGATAATGTCCAGCCCCAGCGTGTGGAAGGTGGAAATCATCAGCCCGCGCGCCTCTTTGCGCCCCAGCGTTTGCCCGACGCGCTCTTTCATTTCGCGCGCCGCCTTATTGGTAAAGGTGACTGCCGCAATATGGCGCGCCTGATAGCCGCAGCCGCGGATCAGGTGGGCGATTTTATTGGTAATAACGCGGGTCTTACCGGAACCGGCACCCGCCAGCACCAGGCACGGTCCGGTAACGAATTCGACGGCTTGTTGTTGGCCAGGGTTTAAACGCATGGGAGTCTTTTGCTCAATCTTCGAACGGGGTGGGGATTGTAGCAGAAAGAGGGGCACAGAGAGCAACAGGCTGCCCTTTCAGGCAGCCTGTAAATCGCTAAATCAGGATCCGGCGGCGGCAAGCGGCGCATAGCCATTACGCTGCGCGCTCTTGATCCAGCTGTATGAGCCCATGACCGCGATAGCCGTCAGCAGAACATACTCAAGCGACATTGCGTAAACGCCCTGTACCGCGTAGATAACCACGCTAATCACGTCGATAACGACCCACAGCAGCCAGTTTTCGACAAACTTACGCGTCATCAGTACCATGGCGGCAATTGACAACACCAGCATGGTGGAATCCCAGAACGGGAAGGCGTCGGGCTGGAGGTCGGGCATCGCCACCTGCATGCCGAACGTTTGCAGCAGGGCAATCATGATGCGGGTCAGCATCGCAAACACCGGATCGATAAACAGCGTCATCAGCACGATCGCCACCGCGCAAACGGCGCCCAGCGCCAGCGTTTGCTGACGGGAAAGCCAGCGAACCTTGAGCGTAGCTTCCTGCGCCTCGTTTTGCCGGCTCCATGCGTACCAGCCGTAAATGTTGGCGGCGAAGAAAAATACCTGCAGCAGCAGGCTGGCATAGAGCTGAATCTGGAAGAAAATGGCCGCAAACAGCGTGACGTTAATCAGGCCAAACAGATAATTGATGATTTTTTCCCGGCTTGCGCACCAGATGCACAGCAGGCCGAATACGGTACCGATGGCTTCAATCCACGATAGCGCATAGCCGCCTTCGCCGAGAGGAATATTGACCATCACATTGTTAATGCTAAAAAAGTCCATCATAAACCTCCTTGCTGGCTAGCGGAATAAATGGCGCGCAGCGCCAGAGTAATTTGCCGTTCTTCGCCCTGCTGGCACAGAGCCTCCTGCTGAACATAATCATTGATACTGCTATCCAGGCAACCGTTGTGGGCAACCACTACGTTGAGCAATGAGGCTGTACGTAACCCGCGCAGCGCGCCGATGGTCATCAGGGCGGCGCTTTCCATATCCGCCCCCAGAATGCCAAGCGCCGACCACTGTGCATCCAGCTCCGCCTCGCGATCGGTATAAAAACTGTCATGGCTGCGCACCAGTCCGCACGCGGCGGGGATATTCATTTGCCGCGCCTGCGCCATCAGCTCCCAGGTCAGCTGCGGGTCGGCGCAGGCCGGATAGCCTGCCGGCGCATAGGTTCGGCTGGTGCCGTCATCCATAACCGCGCCGTGGGCGATAATTACGTCGCCGAGCGCAAGATTATCCTGCAGGGCGCCGCAGCTGCCGATACGAATCAGGGTCGTAACGCCGATCTGGCGCAGCTCTTCAATGGCGATCGCAGTGGAGGGGCCGCCGATTCCGGTGGAGAGCACCAAAATTTCCACGCCCTGATACCAGCCGCGTGCGGCGCGAAACTCCCGGTTCTGACCGAGCGGCTCGGGATTATCAAGAAAACTGACGATACGGTCGACCCTCTGGGGGTCGCCCGGCAGCAGCGCGTACCGCGCGCCGGTCATCTCTTTGTTTAACTGGATATGGGGTTGCAGCGACATACTCGCGCCTCCTTCACTCTTGCGGTTATCCGATATCAGCCTCCTGTTTAAGTTTTTCAGGAGCTAACAACACAATGCGTTCACCATCGGTATCAATAATTTGTAGCGCTTTCAGATCATGCAAAATACGGTTAATACTGCGGGTCGTCGCCGCAAATTCCTGGCTGAGATTCTGCTTATCCAGCAAGATTTCATTGGCGCCATCCTGCTGATAACGCAGCCATAGGGCCTGGCACACCCGCTGATGCAACGAATAAAGATTGTCGCTGCTGGCCTTTTTCGACAGCTGGTAATATTGCTGGCTAAAGAAGCGCAGCATCCGCTGGTTAAAATGGTTATCTAACGCCAGCCAGCGGCAGAAATATTCCTGTGACAGGCTGAGAAGCTGCACATGTCCCACCGCCGCCACCGAGCAGATGTACTGACGCGACTCAAATATCTCGAGCTCGCCCACCATATCGCCTTTTCGGTAGCGGGCCTGGCGATAGCGGCGCCCATCTTCAGCCTCGTAGAAAACATCCACCTCACCGGCGATAATCAGCGAAAAGCGCTGACACACCTCCCCCTGTCGACAGATAAAATCGCCGCGCGGGATCTCTTCGAAGCGCCAGCGCTGCATGATCTCGAGGGGACAATATTTTAGTAATTCATAGAGCTGTGGATCGCTCACGATCTCACTCAGCCCCGAAAGCCAGCCAACTGAAAATTCAGGTTTTTTCATTGTATCCATGTTATCTCGCTCCAGGATTATAAGGACAGGACGGCTGTCCCCGACCAGAGGGAATACGCCGGATAAAAGTGTTGCTCATCTCCCGCTTCCGTTTATCAGGCGAGACATCTGTCCCGCGATGGCGAAGAGTATAGGTCCACGGCCAAAGCGGGTGGTAAAGTAACGGGATATCTTTGCGACTGAGAACACCATAATGGCAAAAAGCGCAGCAGCCCTGCACATCCTGGTTAAAGAAGAGAAACTGGCGCACGAGATCCTCGCCAAACTAGAACGTGGCGTCAGCTTCGATCACCTGGCAAAGCGCTATTCGAAATGTCCATCAGGACGCAACGGCGGCGATCTTGGGGAGTTTAATCAAGGCGTTATGGTCGGGCCGTTTGATAAAGCGGTCTTCAGCTGCCCGCTGCTCAAGCCATATGGACCGGTCAAAACCAAGTTCGGCTACCACATCATTAAGGTGCTCTATCGCCGCTAGCCCATGCTACTATTGCGCCCTGATTTATCCCCCATTCACTCAAGGTACGATCATGGCAAAAACGGCAGCAGCACTGCATATCCTGGTTAAAGAAGAGAAGCTGGCACTGGATCTTCTGGAGCAAATTAAAAACGGCGCCGATTTCGGCAAACTGGCGAAGAAGCACTCGATCTGCCCGTCAGGCAAACGCGGCGGCGATTTAGGTGAATTCCGCCAGGGTCAGATGGTGCCGGCGTTTGATAAAGTCGTCTTCTCCTGCCCGGAGCTGGAGCCAACCGGCCCGCTGCACACTCAGTTTGGTTATCACATCATCAAGGTGCTGTACCGCAAATAAAAAAACCGGTGTCTTATTTGCACCGGTTTTTTATCTCACAGCTTTCCCCTAAGGATTTCAGCTTGCAGGAAGGCGGCAAGTGAGTACAGCCCCAGGAGCATAGATAACTATGTGATGGGGTGTACGAACGCAGCCAACGCATCTGCAAGTTGAAAGGCGACGGGGAATTAGCCCGCTACCGCAATACGTTTCATATCGGTCATATAGCCGCGCAGTTTCTTACCAACCTGCTCGATAGCGTGGCTGCGAATAGCTTCGTTCACGTCGCGCAGCTGAGCGTTATCTACCGCGCCTTCGGCAATCGCTTTGCCCAGGTCGCCGGTCTGCAGGGTAGTCATGAACTCTTTCAGCAGCGGTACGCAAGCGTAAGAGAACAGGTAGTTACCGTATTCTGCGGTATCGGAGATAACCACGTTCATTTCGTACAGGCGCTTACGGGCGATGGTGTTGGCGATCAGCGGCAGCTCGTGCAGCGATTCATAGTAAGCGGACTCTTCGATGATGCCGGAATCGACCATGGTTTCGAACGCCAGCTCAACGCCTGCTTTCACCATCGCGATCATCAGAACGCCTTTATCGAAGTACTCCTGCTCGCCGATTTTACCTTCAAACTGCGGCGCGGTTTCGAACGCGGTTTTACCGGTCTCTTCACGCCAGGTCAGCAGTTTTTTATCGTCGTTGGCCCAGTCAGCCATCATACCGGAGGAGAATTCACCGGAGATGATGTCATCCATATGTTTCTGGAACAGCGGCGCCATAATCTCTTTCAGCTGTTCGGACAGCGCGTAAGCACGCAGCTTAGCCGGGTTAGACAGGCGATCCATCATCAGGGTGATACCGCCCTGCTTCAGCGCTTCGGTGATGGTTTCCCAGCCGAACTGAATCAGTTTCTCAGCGTATGCCGGGTCGGTACCTTCTTCCACCAGCTTGTCGAAGCACAGCAGAGAGCCAGCCTGCAGCATACCGCACAGAATGGTCTGCTCGCCCATCAGGTCGGATTTCACTTCCGCCACGAAGGAAGACTCCAGAACGCCCGCACGGTGACCGCCGGTGGCCGCAGCCCAGGCTTTAGCGATGGCCATGCCTTCGCCTTTCGGATCGTTTTCCGGGTGAACCGCGATCAGAGTCGGTACGCCAAAACCACGTTTGTACTCTTCGCGCACTTCGGTACCCGGACACTTCGGCGCTACCATCACAACGGTGATATCCTTACGGATCTGCTCACCCACTTCCACGATGTTGAAACCGTGAGAGTAGCCCAGCGCCGCGCCGTCTTTCATCAGCGGCTGAACGGAACGCACAACGTCAGAGTGCTGCTTGTCCGGCGTCAGGTTAACCACCAGGTCAGCCTGCGGGATCAGCTCTTCGTAGGTACCCACTTTGAAGCCGTTTTCGGTCGCTTTACGCCACGATGCGCGCTTCTCGGCGATCGCTTCTTTACGCAGCGCATAGGAGATATCGAGACCGGAGTCACGCATGTTCAGGCCCTGGTTCAGACCCTGAGCGCCACAGCCGACGATGACCACTTTTTTACCCTGAAGGTAGCTTGCGCCATCGGCGAATTCGTCGCGACCCATAAAGCGACATTTGCCCAACTGCGCCAGCTGCTGGCGCAGGTTCAGTGTATTAAAGTAGTTAGCCATGATGATACCTCGTGATGTTGTGTGTCTTATTTTGTTCGGTTCGCGGTTCAGCGAGAATGTACCCACATTACAACAGGAAATTTATTGCGGAAATTGATATATTCACAACGTCACGTTGCAATTTCTGCAATGTAAAATCGTGGAGTGCCGCCGGTGGATTTACGCGATCTAAAAACCTTCCTGCATCTGGCGGAAAGCCGCCATTTTGGCCGCAGCGCGCGGGCAATGCACGTCAGCCCTTCCACACTGTCCCGGCAAATTCAGCGCCTGGAAGAAGACCTCGGGCAGCCGCTGTTTGTCCGCGATAACCGCACGGTGACGCTTACCGAAGCGGGAGAAGAGCTACGAACGTTTGCCCAGCAGACGCTGCTGCAGTATCAGCAGCTGCGCCACACTATCGATCAGCAAGGGCCGTCGCTGTCGGGCGAGCTACATATCTTCTGCTCGGTAACCGCCGCCTACAGCCACCTGCCTCCCATACTCGATCGCTTTCGCGCCGAGCACCCTTCGGTGGAAATTAAGCTCACCACCGGCGATGCCGCCGATGCGATGGAGAAAGTGGTGACGGGTGAAGCCGATCTGGCAATAGCCGGTAAGCCAGAAACGCTTCCCGGCGCGGTGGCCTTCGCAATGCTGGAAAATCTGGCGGTGGTGCTAATCGCCCCGGCGCTGCCTTGTCCGGTTCGCAACCAGGTCTCGGTGGAGAAGCCTGACTGGGCAACGGTACCCTTTATCATGGCCGACCAGGGCCCCGTGCGCCGCCGCATTGAGCTGTGGTTTCGTCGCCATAAAATCAGTAATCCATCAATTTACGCGACGGTGGGCGGACATGAAGCCATGGTATCCATGGTGGCGCTCGGCTGCGGCGTCGCGCTGCTGCCGGAAGTGGTGCTGGAAAATAGCCCGGAGCCGGTGCGCAATCGCGTAATGATTCTGGAGCGTAGCGACGAAAAAACCCCTTTTGAACTGGGCGTCTGCGCGCCCAAAAAGCGACTGCATGAACCGCTGATTAATGCGTTCTGGGAAATCGTTCAAACAAAATAAGGAGATAACATGCGTTCAGGGACGTTGCTATTAACCATAGCCATGGTGTTATGTTGTACCGTCCAGGCAAAACCGAAGGGCATTACCGTGCTGGATATCAAACATCTGGCGCTTCAGCAATGCCTGGTGGCGAATTACAAAGCCCGAACGCCTGAAGGCGCGCGATCGGCCCCGTCGCAGGATGCGTCATTTATGATTGAGAGATACGCCCTGGATAATGCCGGCGTGTGGAAGGCATTTCAGACGTTCGTCGCCAAAGAGACGAAAGATTTTGATCGGCTAACGATGTCATTACACCCTGACCATGCTCAGACTGCCAATAACGTGCTGGCGCAATGCATGAACTTTTATGAATCGGACAAGCTGGATAAGTATGTACGTGGGACGGTGATGAAGTAACCCATGCTGCCATTTATGTCATTCTGACAGATGACCGGAAGAGGCGGTTTCTTCCGGTCATCATAATAACTACCCCGCCAGGAAGAACCGGAACGCCGGGTTATGGGTTTCATCGTGGCAGTCGTAGCCCAGCTCATGCAGGCGGGTTTCAAAATCAGGCTCGTGATCGCCCAGTTCGAATGCCGCCAGCACGCGGCCATAATCGGTACCGTGACTGCGGTAGTGGAACAGTGAAATATTCCAGTGGGTACCCAGCGTATGCAGGAACTTCAGCAGGGCGCCGGGCGATTCCGGGAACTCGAAGCTGAACAAACGTTCCTGCAACGGCTGCGAAGGTCGCCCGCCGACCATGTAGCGTACGTGTAGCTTGGCCATTTCGTCGTCGGAGAGATCCACCACGCTGTAGCCCCCTTCATGCAGCAGATTGAGGATCTCTTTCCGCTCTTCCAGACCGCGACTCAGGCGCACACCGACAAAAATGCAGGCATTCTTTGCATCGGCGAAGCGGTAGTTAAACTCGGTCACCGACCGGCCACCCAGCAGCTGGCAGAACTTGAGGAAGCTGCCCTTCTCTTCAGGAATGGTGACCGCCAGCAGCGCTTCACGTTGTTCTCCCAGTTCGCAGCGTTCGGAAACGTAGCGCAGACCGTGGAAGTTGACGTTCGCACCGGAAAGCACGTGCGCCAGGCGTTCGCCGCGAATATTATGCTGAGCGATATATTTTTTCATTCCCGCCAGTGCCAGCGCGCCGGAAGGTTCTGCTACCGCACGCACGTCTTCAAACAGGTCTTTCATCGCCGCGCAGATGGCATCGCTATCAACGGTGACGATGTCGTCGAGATACTCCTGACAGAGACGGAAAGTCTCATCACCGATACGTTTAACCGCCACGCCTTCGGCAAATAGCCCCACGCGGGGTAAATCAACCGGATGGCCCGCATCGAGGGCGGCTTTCAGACAGGCAGAATCCTCAGCTTCAACCGCAATGACCTTAATCTGCGGCATGAGCTGTTTGATCAGCACCGCCACGCCCGCCGCGAGACCTCCGCCGCCAACCGGTACGAATACGCGGTCGATATGGGCATCCTGCTGCAGCAGCTCCAGCGCCAGCGTCCCCTGCCCGGCAATCACCATCGGATGGTCGAAAGGCGGTACCCAGGTGAATCCCTGCTGCTGCGCCAGCTCAATAGCTTTGGCTTTGGCTTCATCGAAGTTCGCGCCGTGCAGCAGCACTTCACCACCGAAGCCGCGCACCGCATCGACCTTGATATCCGCGGTGGCGGTTGGCATGACGATTAGCGCCTTCACGCCCAGGCGAGAGGCGGAGAAAGCCACGCCCTGCGCATGATTACCCGCCGAAGCGGTGATCACGCCGTGCGATTTTTGCTCTTCCGTCAGCCCGGCCATCATCGCGTACGCCCCACGCAGCTTAAAGCTGTGCACCGGCTGACGATCTTCACGCTTCACCAGCACAACGTTATCGAGGCGCGACGAGAGCTTTTCCATTTTTTGCAGCGGCGTAATCTGCGCGGCTTCGTATACCGGCGCGCGCAGTACGGCTCTGAGGTATTCCGCCCCCTCAGGGGCGGCGGACAGGGGTTGCGACTCGGCCATCATTAACCCCCAAGTTTCGATTTATCGCGCACCGCGCCTTTGTCGGCGCTGGTTGCCAGGCTGGCGTAGGCGCGAAGGGCAAAGGAAACCTGACGCTCGCGATCTTTCGGCGTCCAGGCTTTATCACCGCGTGCTTCCTGAGCTTCACGGCGCGCCGCGATCTCAGCATCGCTCAGCTGCAGCTGAATACTGCGATTTGGGATATCAATGGCGATCATATCGCCATCTTCAATGATCGCGATATTGCCGCCGCTGGCGGCTTCCGGAGAAACGTGACCGATGGAGAGGCCTGAAGTACCGCCGGAGAAGCGACCGTCGGTTATCAGCGCGCAGGCTTTACCCAGCCCCATGGATTTCAGGAAGGTGGTCGGATAGAGCATTTCCTGCATTCCCGGTCCGCCTTTCGGACCTTCATAGCGAATAACTACCACATCACCCGCAACCACTTTACCACCGAGGATGGCATCCACGGCCGCGTCCTGGCTTTCGTATACCTTAGCCGGGCCGGTGAATTTCAGGATGCTATCGTCTACGCCGGCAGTTTTCACGATGCAGCCATTTTCGGCAAAGTTGCCGTACAGAACGGCCAGACCGCCGTCCTTGCTATAAGCGTGTTCCAGCGAGCGGATACAGCCTTCTGCGCGATCGTCATCCAGGCTGTCCCAGCGGCAATCCTGAGAGAAAGCCTGCGTCGTGCGGATACCCGCAGGCCCGGCGCGGAACATCTTTTTAACCGCTTCATCCTGCGTGACGGTGATATCGTACTGCTCCAGCGTCTGCGGCAGGGTCAAACCGAGCACGTTCTTCACATCGCGGTTCAGCAGTCCGGCACGATCCAGCTCGCCTAAAATACCCAATACGCCGCCCGCGCGGTGCACGTCTTCCATATGATATTTCTGCGTACTTGGCGCCACCTTACACAGCTGCGGTACTTTGCGTGAAAGCTTATCGATATCGCTCATGGTGAAGTCGATTTCCGCCTCCTGCGCTGCCGCCAGCAGATGCAGGACGGTATTGGTGGAACCGCCCATGGCGATATCCAGCGTCATGGCGTTTTCAAACGCCGCTTTGCTGGCGATATTACGCGGCAGCGCAGAAGCGTCGTCCTGCTCGTAGTAACGCTTAGTCAGCTCGACGATACGCGAACCCGCATTGAGGAACAGCTGTTTACGATCGGCGTGAGTCGCCAGCAGCGAGCCGTTACCCGGCTGCGACAGGCCCAGCGCTTCGGTCAGGCAGTTCATGGAGTTGGCGGTGAACATCCCGGAACAGGAACCGCAGGTCGGGCAAGCGGAACGTTCAACCTGATTACTCTGATCGTCAGAGACTTTCGGGTCAGCGCCCTGAATCATCGCATCGACCAGGTCGAGTTTAATGATTTGATCGGACAGTTTGGTTTTCCCGGCTTCCATAGGGCCGCCGGAAACAAAAATTACCGGAATATTCAGGCGCAGAGACGCCATTAACATCCCGGGAGTGATTTTATCGCAGTTGGAGATACAGACCATCGCATCAGCACAGTGGGCGTTAACCATGTACTCCACCGAGTCAGCGATCAGTTCGCGGGATGGCAGTGAATAAAGCATACCCCCGTGCCCCATCGCGATCCCGTCATCCACCGCAATGGTGTTGAATTCTTTAGCGACGCCGCCAGCGGCTTCAATTTGCTCAGCAACCAGCTTGCCGAGATCGCGCAGGTGAACGTGCCCCGGCACGAACTGGGTGAAAGAGTTCACCACGGCGATAATCGGCTTACCGAAATCATCGTCGGTCATTCCAGTGGCGCGCCACAGCGCGCGGGCACCCGCCATATTACGGCCGTGAGTGGTTGTGGCGGAACGGTACTTAGGCATGCTTTAGTTACTCCCAGTGTCTGTTAAATGGGGCGTTGCGTGCCGCCCCATCTTTTTATACTTAGTTATTAACCTGATCCAACCAGCCCCATTTATCCTCGGTTTCACCGGTGAAGAGGCCAAAGAATGCTTGCTGAATGCGTTTGGTGACCGGACCGCAGCGACCTTCGCCCACCTGAATACCATCAACGCTGCGCACCGGCGTAATCTCTGCAGCCGTGCCGGACATAAATACTTCATCGGCCAGATACAGCGACTCGCGAGACAATACCTGTTCGCGCACTTCCAGACCCAGCTCTTTCGCCAGTTTGATGATCGCGTCGCGGGTGATGCCCGGCAGCGCGGAGGAGGTGAACGGCGGGGTAAACAGTACGCCATCCTTCACTTCAAACAGGTTTTCACCGGCGCCTTCAGAGATATAGCCGTTCACGTCCAGCGCGATACCTTCCTGATAGCCATGACGACGCGCTTCGCTGCCGACCAGCAGCGAAGAGAGATAGTTACCGCCGGCTTTGGCCGCGGTCGGAATGGTGTTCGGCGCTGCGCGATTCCAGGAAGAAACCATCGCATCGATCCCCTGATCCAGAGCTTCGGCACCCAGGTAGGCGCCCCACGGGAACGCCGCGATGATCACGTCAGTGTTATAGCCCGGAGGCGGGTTGACGCCCATGCCCACGTCGCCGACAAAAACTAACGGGCGAATATAGGCGCTGGTCAGATTGTTTTTACGAATGACTTCACGGCAGGCTTCCATCAGCTCATCAACGCTTTGCGAAACCGGGAAACGATAAATTTTGGCTGAGTCATGCAGACGCTGCATATGTTCACGGTGACGGAACACAACCGGCCCCTTGTGAGAGTCGTAGCAACGGATGCCTTCAAATACGGAAGTCCCGTAGTGCAGCGCATGGGACATCACGTGAACTTTCGCCTCTCCCCACGGAACCATCTCGCCATTGAACCAAATGTAATCAGCTTTTTTCGTCGTCATTATTCTTCCTTTGCGCTCAGGCGCGAATTTGTTGTGATGTAGGTTGCTGGATCTCGACGCAGGCGACGTCCACCAGTTTGCTTAATTGACTAAACAGTAATTCGACGGGCCGCTGGCTGGCAACGGTCAGTTCGATATTAATATTCCGGGCATCGGCGGCGGTTTCCATATTCATCGCGCAAATCTGGAACCCGCGATGACGCACGACGCGCAGCACGCGTTCTAAGGTTTCTGGATTAAAGCGAGCCTGCAAGGCGACCTGATGTTGCATCATGATAATTTCTCCAGCATTTCTGCATTACTGGCACCGGGCGGCACCAACGGCCAGACGTTCTCAAGTTCGTCGATTGAGACATGAAGCAGGTAAGGCCCCTGGCTCGAAAGCATGGTGTCGAGTGCCGCTTCAACCTGGTCTTTACGGGTGATGTGTTGACCAGGAATGCCGAAGGCGCTGGCCAGAGTAAGAAAATCGGGATTATCGGTAAGGGTGGTTTCGCTATAACGTTCCTGGAAAAACAGCTGCTGCCATTGTCGAACCATTCCTAAACGCTGGTTATCCAGTAACACTATCTTCAGCGGCAACTGCTTGCGTTTTACGGTGCCCAGCTCCTGCACGTTCATCATGAAGGAGCCGTCACCGGAGATACAGATTACCGTATCATCAGGACGGGCCACCTGTGCGCCCACTGCTGCCGGCAGGCCAAAGCCCATGGTCCCTAATCCACTGGAAGTGATGAAATTCTCCGGACGCGTATAGGTCATATGCTGCGCTGACCACATCTGATGCTGGCCCACATCGGTGGTCACGACGCAATCTGCTGGTTTGCGCTCGGAAAGCTGCTTCAGCAGCAATGGAGCATAGATGGCCTCGCCCGGATGATCGTAGCGCCATGCGTGCTCGGCGCGCAGCTGTGCATTACGCTGACGCCAGGCATCGATGGACAGCGGCTGCTGCAACGCCGGCAGCATCACGTTCAAGTCGCCAGTCAGGCCAATATGCGCCTGACGGAGCTTGTTCAGTTCTGCCGGATCGATATCCATATGGATAACTTTGGCGTGCGGGGCGAATGTATTCAGCTTGCCGGTCACGCGATCGTCAAAGCGAGCGCCTACGGCAATCAACAGATCGCACTCCTGCACCGCCAGATTGGCCGCTTTAGTTCCATGCATCCCCAGCATGCCCAGATAGTATGGATAATCAGCTGCCACCACGCCCAGCCCTTTCAGGGTAGACGTTGCCGGCATCTGCGTGACGGCAAGAAATTCACGCAGCGCCGGTACCGCCTGCGCCATACCCACGCCGCCGCCAACGTAGAGCATCGGCTTCTGCGCCTGAGTCAACATCTGCAAAGCGTATTCGATATCCGCATATGGGAAGTCAACGTCATCGGCTACCATGGAGAAATGCGGATCGAGATCGCCCTGAGCCAGCTGGATGTCTTTGGGGATATCGACCAGTACCGGGCCGGGGCGCCCTGAGTTTGCCACATGGAATGCTTCGGCAATGACGCGCGGCAGCTCTTCCAGCGACTGCACCAGAAAACTATGCTTAGTGCATGCCAGCGATAAACCGAGAACATCCACTTCCTGGAATGCATCAGTACCAATGAACGGAGCGGCAACCTGGCCGGTGATGGCAACGACGGGAACGGAGTCCAACAGCGCGTCGGCGAGGCCGGTGATCAGGTTGGTTGCGCCCGGTCCTGACGTCGCAATACATACGCCGGTTTTGCCAGTAGCCCGGGCATAGCCGATAGCCGCCATGGCTGCGCCTTGTTCATGCCGGCACAGTAAGTGTTCCACGCCGCCGTCATACAATGCATCGTAAACCGGCATAATTGCGCCACCCGGATAGCCAAAAACAGTATCGACACCCTGTGCTCGCAAAGCATGTACCACCCACCGCGCCCCATTCATAGTTACTTCCCCGTCGTAGATCGAGAGAAACAGAATTTTATGCTGCCAACCATCATCTGCTCCTCTTTTCTGTTTTTAAGTTATAAAAAAACCCCCGGACCTTTCGGTGCGGGGGTCTTAGTTCGTTAAGGCTTGTTTTTTAAGCCTTTCCTCGTCCAAGTGCAGCCCCGCACGGTGGGATAATAATCACCACCACGCTAATCACGACCAGGCTAATCACTCGTAGAAGGGCTGTCATTTTATGTTCTTTCTGGCTTCATGTTCGAAGGAATACCTAAAGAGGTACCACAGACATCGCATTAAATACAAGATTTTTTTATGACCCTATTTCTTACCTTGCTAACCATTTACGAAAAAACAATTGTTTTTAATAGGAAAAACAGGAAATGAAAATATTTCAATTTGTGGCGAGCGCCACAGCTTTTTCTCGCATCGCTGGCTGATAACAATGTTTTGCGAGTCTGTATCCGCAACGAGTGCAAAGCGGCAATTCACGGAAAATTGGCTGGAAGCGAACGCCTGAAATTTAAAATTGCTGAATTACCCGACAAAAAATCCCCGACATAATGCCGGCTCTCAGGAGGTTTTATGTCACTCGCCATTGTTTACACCCGCGCCGCTCTTGGGATCGGCGCCCCCCTTATCACAGTTGAAGTTCATATCAGCAACGGACTCCCTGGCCTGACGATGGTAGGGTTGCCTGAAACAACGGTCAGAGAAGCGCGTGACCGGGTACGTAGTGCGATTATCAACAGCGGCTACGCCTGGCCGGCGAAAAAAATCACCATCAATCTGGCGCCAGCCGATTTACCAAAAGAAGGGGGAAGATATGATTTACCTATCGCTCTCGCGCTTCTGGTGGCCTCTGAGCAGCTAAATGCTCCTAGGCTAAATCAATACGAGTTTGTCGGCGAGCTGGCGCTTACAGGCGCTCTACGTGGCGTTCCTGGGGCTATATCCAGCGCGATGGAGGCGATAAGAGCGGGCAGAAAGATTATTGTCTCTCATGAGAATTCTCCTGAGGTGGGTTTAATTGGCGGCAGTGACTGTCTTATCGCCGCCCATCTTCAGGAGGTCTGCGCCTTTCTGGAGGGAAAAAACCCGCTAAATCATCCTATTCCGGAAGCGGAGACCTCAGATGAGTCTTCATTAGACTTGCGCGAGGTTATTGGTCAGCAGCAAGGAAAGCGAGCGCTGGAAATTATCGCTGCAGGCGGACATAACCTGCTGATGATAGGCCCACCCGGCACAGGGAAAACGATGCTTGCGAGTCGGCTGCCTGGGCTACTACCGCCGCTGAGTAACCAGGAAGCGCTGGAAAGCGCGGCAATACTTAGCCTGGTCAATTCCAGTTATGCGATGAAAAACTGGCGCCGCAGGCCATTTCGAGCTCCGCATCATAGCGCGTCCCTGGCTGCGATGGTGGGTGGCGGCTCTATTCCAACACCGGGAGAGATCTCTCTCGCTCATAATGGCGTGCTGTTCCTGGATGAGCTGCCCGAATTTGAACGCAGGGTTCTGGATGCATTAAGAGAACCGATTGAATCCGGGGTAATCCATATCTCCCGCACGCGCGCGAAAATCGATTATCCCGCCCGTTTTCAGCTTATTGCAGCAATGAATCCCAGCCCCACGGGCCACTATCAGGGTCAGCATAATCGCGCATCTCCAGAACAGACGCTACGCTACCTGGCCCGTTTATCTGGCCCATTTCTTGACCGTTTCGATCTCTCACTGGAAATTCCTCTGCCGCCGCCGGGGGTGCTTAGCCGGGGAACAAACGAAGAAGAGAGCAGCGCCTGCGTACGCCAACGCGTTTTGGCTGCGCACGAAAGGCAACTGTCACGACAGAAAAAACTCAATGCAAATCTGGGGAATAATGAGATGAAAATCTGGTGCCAGCTTCATCAAGATGACGCAATCTGGCTGGAGCAGACGCTTACGCAACTGGGGCTCTCAATCCGGGCCTGGCAGCGCCTGCTTAAAGTTTCACGCACGATTGCCGATATTGAGAAGGTCGATCGTATTGAACGCCGTCATTTGCAGGAGGCTCTTGGCTATCGGGCAATAGACAGAATGTTGAGCCATCTGCAAAAAATGATGACGTAAAAAAAGGGCTTACGCCCTTTTTCTTAATCATCGCTTTCCGTGTAATCTTCCGTGCCTTCCACCTGCGGCTTGCCGCCGGAAAGAGTATGGAAACGCTTCGGACGCTTAATGCGCGCCATGTACTTGATCCAGACGCGTTCTGCTTCCGTTGCGGGCTCACGTTCACCACGGCAGACCGAAACAAACTGTTTTTCATCGTCGGTGACAGGCTCGCGTTTACCTAGTTCGAGTTCATTAAAGGCATAACCATGACGTTCCAGCAGTTGCGCCTCTTTGATGGTGAAATCTCCATGACGGGAAAACCCGCGCGGATAATTTTTATTGTCGAAAAAACGATTAGTTGTCGTAAAGCTTTCCGCCATCCTACACGCTCCTGATTCTTTGGCCGAGCTATTTATGGCGCGGAGTATTAGTTACGCTTGACAGAGCGTCAAACAAAACATTTAAATCATCACGACAAATAATTTTGCGGAGAAGAGTGTGGATACGGAATTGCTCAAGACTTTCCTCGAGGTGAGCAGAACTCGCCACTTTGGCCGAGCCGCAGAGGCGCTTTATCTGACGCAGTCAGCAGTTAGCTTTCGTATTCGTCAGCTGGAGAACCAGCTGGGGGTGAATCTTTTTACCCGCCATCGCAATAATATCCGCCTGACTTCAGCCGGAGAGAAACTGCTGCCCTATGCCGAAACCCTGATGAACACCTGGCAAGCTGCGCGTAAGGAGGTCGCAAATGCCTCCCGGCATAACGAATTTTCAATCGGAGCCAGCGCTTCGCTATGGGAATGCCTGCTTAACGAGTGGTTAGGAAAGCTCTATACAGAGCCCTATAACCTACAATTTGAGGCGCGAATCGCGCAGAGGCAATCGTTGGTCAAACAGCTGCACGAACGTCAGCTTGATTTACTGATCACGACCGAATCGCCGAAGATGGATGAACTAAGCAGCCAGTTGCTGGGTAATTTTACCTTAGCGCTTTATTGCGCCTCGCCGGCTAAAAATACAAATGAATTGAATTATTTGCGCCTGGAATGGGGCCCTGACTTTCAACAAAATGAAGCGGGATTGATCGGAAATGATGATATTCCTCTCCTGACCACCAGTTCTGCCGAATTAGCGTATCAGCAGCTCAGCGCGCTTAACGGCTGCACGTGGTTGCCTGTACTCTGGGCGCAGGAAAAAAATAACCTGCATACTGTCACTGACAGCGTGACGCTTTCAAGGCCTCTTTATGCGATTTGGCTACAGAACAGCGATAAGCAAGCGCAAATCCGTGAGATCCTGAAGCACAGCATATTAGGATAGGATGACTCCTCCAGGGACGGAGGATGAACGAAGGGAAATTTAAAGCAAAAAAAATCCTTTGCCTGAGCAAAGGATTATTATATGGCAGGGGCGGAGAGACTCGAACTCGCGACACCCGGTTTTGGAGACCGGTGCTCTACCAACTGAGCTACGCCCCTAAAGTTTCTTATCATTAAGCCTGCTTAATCAGCAGGCTTAATTTTTTTAATAAGTGGCGGAACGGACGGGACTCGAACCCGCGACCCCCTGCGTGACAGGCAGGTATTCTAACCGACTGAACTACCGCTCCACCGAATACTTCTGTAACCACCGGATTTATGCACCGGCTTACTACTTAATTTGATGCCTGGCAGTTCCCTACTCTCACATGGGGAGACCCCACACTACCATCGGCGCTACGGCGTTTCACTTCTGAGTTCGGCATGGGGTCAGGTGGGACCACCGCGCTATCGCCGCCAGGCAA
>NZ_JBLURD010000018.1:0-98843 GCF_051209435.1 Klebsiella sp. HN106
TACCAGCGTACGGCCCACAGAATGATGTCACGCTGAAAATGCCGGCCTTTGAATGGGTTCATGTGCAGCTCCATCAGCAAAAGGGGATGATAAGTTTATCACCACCGACTATTTGCAACAGTGCCGGAGGGATGATGAAAACGATTGGTCTGTTAGGCGGTATGAGCTGGGAATCAACGATTCCTTACTACCGGTTGATAAATGAAGGTATTAAAGCACGCCTCGGCGGTCTGCACTCCGCCAGCCTGCTGTTGCACAGCGTCGATTTCCACGAAATTGAAGCCTGTCAGTCAAACGGCGACTGGGAACGCGCGGGCGAGATCCTCGCGCAGGCGGCCTTCGGCCTGCAGCAGGCGGGCGCCGAAGGGATCGTCCTGTGTACCAACACCATGCATAAAGTCGCGCAGGCGATAGAAACGCGCTGCGACGTGCCGTTTTTGCATATTGCCGACGCTACCGGACGAGCGATTATCGCAAAGGGCCAGCGCCGCGTTGCGCTATTAGGCACGCGCTATACCATGGAACAGGATTTTTATCGCGGCCGCCTGCAGCAGCAGTTTGCTATTGATACGCTGATTCCGGAAGCTGAAGATCGCACGCGGATTAACCAGATCATTTTTGATGAACTGTGCCTCGGCGTCTTTAACGCGCATTCACGCGACTACTATCTGCAGGTCATTGACGCTCTGGCGGAGCAGGGGGCGGAAGGGGTCATTTTTGGCTGCACCGAAATCGGCCTGCTGGTACCGGAAGAGAGCAGTCCGCTGCCGGTGTTTGATACCACAGCGATTCATGCGGCGGACGCGGTTGAGTTTATGCTTTCGTAAGTACCGCTTCGAGCGGGGTCAGGATGCGAGACATGCTGTTTTGCAAATGCAGTGCAAACGCATCGACCAGCGCGGATCCCGGGCGGTGGAGCGGGCGAACCAGGCTTACGGTAAAAGGCACTTCAACGCTAAAGCGTCGGACCACCACGCCGTTCCCGGCATAATCGAGCGCGGTGAGCGGGTTAACCACTGAAATGCCGACTCCGGCGCGCACCATAGCGCAAATGGAGGCGGCGCTGTGCGTTTCCACCACCATCCGCCGTTTCACCTGATGTTCATGAAACCGCGCATCGAGCAGCTGACGGTAGCTGTCGGTGCGCGACAGGCTAATATAGTTTTCACCATTAAAGTCTGCAGGCGTTAATGCTTGCTTAGCGGCAAGCGGATGGCCCTGCGGCAATACGCACACTTCATTCAGGGTCAACAGGGGCGTACGCTCGGTTCCGGCGGGAGTATGCAGGGTCTCCGTCAATCCCAGATCGTGGCGCTGGGCGGAAAGCCACTCCTCCAGCAGCGGCGACTCCTGCGGGACGATTTGCAGGCTGACCTCCGGGTAGCGCGTCAAAAAAGGCTCCAGCAGTAGCGGCAGGAATGATTGGGAAAATACCGGCAGACAGGCGACCGACAGTTCGCCCTGGCGGAACTCGCGCAGGCTTTCCGCAGCGCTGACGATTCTGTCCAGGCCGTACCAGGAGCGCTGCACCTCTTCAAACAGGCGTAAACCCTGAACCGTTGGCTGCAGACGGCCGCGGGCGCGGGCGAACAGCGTTAATCCCAGCACCTTTTCAAAACGCGCCAGCTCGCGGCTGACGGTCGGCTGCGAGGTATGCAGCATTCTTGCGGCCTCGGTCAGATTGCCGGTGGTCATGACGGCATGGAAGATTTCAATATGACGCAGATTAACGGCGGGCATGAGTGTTCCTTAAGTAACGCAAGCCATATCATTTTTGCATAGACTGGCAATAAAACGATATTTTTTATTCCCCACGCGCTGTGGCGTAATCGTAAAAAAACAGAGATAACGCACACACAGCACCGGAGTTCTTTATGCCACACTCGCTTTACGCCACCAATACCGACCTGAACGCAGACAATCTGCTGCGTTTGCCCGCCGAGTTCGGCTGCCCGGTTTGGGTCTACGACGCGCAAATTATCCGCCGCCAGATTGCTCAGTTGAGCAAGTTCGACGTAGTGCGTTTTGCGCAGAAGGCCTGCTCGAATATCCACATCCTTCGCCTGATGCGCGAGCAGGGCGTGAAGGTGGATTCGGTGTCGTTGGGCGAGATCGAGCGCGCGCTGGCTGCCGGATACGATCCGCATCAGCATCCGGAAGATATCGTCTTTACCGCTGATCTGATCGACGATGCAACCCTGGCGCGGGTGAAAGAACTGCAGATCCCGGTCAACGCCGGCTCAATTGATATGCTGAGCCAGCTGGGCGAAGTTTCACCGGGCCATCGCGTCTGGTTGCGGGTTAACCCGGGGTTCGGTCACGGTCATAGCCAAAAAACCAATACCGGCGGCGAAAACAGCAAGCACGGCATCTGGCACAGTCATTTAACGGCGGCGCTGGAAGTGATGCGTCGTTATCAGCTACAGCTGGTGGGAATTCATATGCATATCGGCTCCGGCGTAGACTACGGCCACCTGGAGCAGGTCTGCGGCGCGATGGTGCGTCAGGTTGTCGAATTCGGTCAGGATCTGCAGGCGATCTCCGCCGGCGGCGGGCTGTCGATCCCTTACCGCGAAGGCGAAGAGGCGATCGATACCGATCACTATTTCGGCCTGTGGAACGCGGCGCGTGAACAGGTCGCTAAACACCTGGGCCATCCGGTCGCGCTTGAGATCGAACCGGGTCGCTTCCTGGTGGCGGAATCCGGCGTGCTGGTTTCTCAGGTTCGCAGCGTAAAAGAGATGGGCAGCCGCCACTTCGTGCTGATTGACGCCGGTTTTAATGATTTGATGCGTCCGGCGATGTACGGCAGCTATCACCATATTACCGCTCTGGCCGCGGACGGCCGCGATCTGAGCGCCGCAGCGGAGATAGAAACCGTGGTGGCCGGGCCGCTGTGCGAATCGGGCGATGTCTTTACCCAGCAGGAGGGAGGGAAAGTGGAAACCCGCCTGCTGCCTGCGGTGGTGCCGGGCGATTATCTGGTGCTGCACGATACCGGCGCTTACGGCGCGTCGATGTCCTCAAACTACAATAGTCGTCCGCTACTGCCGGAAGTGCTGTTCGACAACGGTAAAGCGCGGCTGATCCGCCGCCGTCAGACTATCGAAGAGCTGCTGGCGCTCGAGCAGCTGTAAGGCGCTGCCCGATGGCGCTTTGCTTATCGGGCCCGCTAATTATGCGTAATACGGCCCGGTGGTGACCGACTCGCGCAGCACCAGTTTGCCGGTAAACGGCGGTATGGTTTCGATCGGCTGACCGTTAGCCAGCTTGATCGCCTGATCGATAGCGGTGGTGATCATGTTATCGATCGGCAGATAGACCGTCGATAGCCCCGGTTCCAGCCATTTAGCGCTCGGCGCGTCATCAAAGCCAAACAGCGAAATATCCTGCGGGATCCGCAGCCCTGCCTGGTGCAGCGCCTTCGAAGCGCCCAGCGCCATATCATCGTTACAGGAAAACAGCGCGCTAAACGGCGTTTTCTCTTCCAGCAGCTCGCAGCAGAGTTCATAGCCGCGGCTCATGGTGGAGTCGCCGTATTTCACTTTCGCCGGATCCCACTTAATGCCGTGCTTTTTCAGCGCGTTACGATAGCCTTCCAGGCGAGCTTTACCCGTCGGCGTGTGCATCGGCACGGTAATACAGGCGATATCGCGATGGCCCTGGGTTATCAGATATTCCACCGCCTGAAACGCTGCATCCTGCTGTTCGAAAAACACGCAGCGCTCTCTCGCCTGGCTTACATCACGGTTAATCACCACCAGCGGCATGTCGATGGATTCAATCAGCGACATGATTTTCTTTTCGCTCATATGGCGGGTGTAAAGCACGATAGCATCGCACTGGCGGTCGGCCAGCATCTGCACCGCCTCTTCTTCACGTTCCGGCGCATCGTGGCCGTCGGTAACGATCAGCTGTTTACCCCAGGCTTCCGTCTGGCGGGAAGCCTGCTGCAGCAGGCGGCCAAAATAGAAGCCGTCAAAGGTAGAAACCACCAGTCCGATACTGTTGCTGGTGCGGTTCGCCAGCGAGCGGGCGAGAAAATTAGGCCGATAGCCCAGCTCTTCCATCGCCTTAAAAACCTGTTGGCGGGTGCTCTCTTTCACCTGACCCGTGCCGTTCAACACGCGGGAAACCGTCGCTTTAGAGACGCCTGCGCGAATTGAGACATCCAGCATTGTAGCCATTCATCCGATTCCTGATATCACGTGGTAACCCGCAGTTTATCACAGACATTCAGGGGGATATGGCTTGATGGCGGCGCAAAAAACTATCGCGATCACGCTTTTACAGGAATTGATCGCGCGGAAAATAAAACTGTAAATGCGGTATGCCAATTTCCGCCTTTCTGGAATACCAATAAACGAGTTGGGAGCTTAATCACAGAACTTATTCTCACCAGTGGCTATTTTTTGGTATGCCAATAGGTGTTTGGCTGTACACCTGGTGCGCTAAAAGCCCTTAAAACTGAGGTATCCTCTATGGCATTGCAGGACAAATTGATCGACTCACTGGGGAGTTTCGCCACGAAATTCAACAGCTACCGCTACATCATGGCGATAAAATCCGCCTTTATTACCCTGATGCCGGTGATCATCGTTGGCGCCTTTTCGGTGCTGATCTCCAATATGGTGCTGGATCCAAAAAACGGCCTCGCCAGCTTTCAGGCGCTCTCGTTTCTGGCGGCGCTCAAACCTATTACCAGCGCGATCAACTACGCCACCCTTAACTTTCTCAATATTGGCGCGGTGTTCCTTATTGGCATTGAGCTGGGGCGGATTAACGGCATTAAGAGCCTGTTCCCCGGACTGCTGGCGGTGATCTGCTTTATCTGCGTCACGCCGACCACCGTCGAGATGATGGTCGACGGGCAAATGCATGAAGTGAAGGATGTCCTGCTGCGCCAGTTCTCCGATACCCGCAGCCTGTTCCTTGGCATGTTTATCGCTATTATGTCGGTGGAGATCTACTGCTGGCTGGAGGGCCGTAAGGGGCTGAAGATTAAGATGCCGGATACCGTGCCGCCCAACGTATCGGCATCATTTTCCGCGCTGATCCCGGCCATTATCACCACCACGGTGATTGCCACCTTTGGCTTTATTTTTCATCAGGCGACCGGCATGTATCTGTATGACGCGGTCTATCAGGTGGTGCAGCAGCCGCTGGAGCGGGTGGTGCAAAGCCTGCCGGGGATCCTGCTGCTGATGTTTGTCGCGCAGCTGTTCTGGGTTATCGGCATTCACGGTAATCAGATGATCAAACCGATCCGCGAACCGCTGCTGCTGGGAGCCATTACCGTCAATATGAGCGCCTTTGAGCAGGGCAAAGAAGTGCCGAATATCATCACCATGCCGTTCTGGGATGTCTATATGAGCATTGGCGGATCGGGACTGACGATTGGTCTGCTGATTGCGGTGATGATTGCCACTAAACGCAAAGAGATGAAAGAGATCGCCAAGCTATCGATTGGACCGGGCCTGTTCAATATCAACGAACCGGTCATTTTCGGGATGCCGATCATGCTCAATCCGATCCTCGCGATCCCCTTTATTATTACGCCGCTGGTGACCGGCAGCATCGGCTACTTCGCGACTGCCGCCGGTTTTGCCGGTAAAGCGGTGGTGATGGTGCCCTGGACCACGCCGCCGCTGATCAACGCCTGGCTGTCAACGGCGGGCTCGATGGGCGCGGTGGTGACGCAGCTTATCTGCATCCTGACCGCGGTGCTTATCTACCTGCCGTTTGTCAAAATTGCTTCCCGTCGCGCGGAAAACGCCCAGCGTCAGGCGGACAACGCGCAAGCCAGCGAAAATGCATGAGGACACCATGACGACAGTAAAGATGGCCATTCCCCGCGACTTTATCCTCGGCGCCGCCGCTTCGGCGTGGCAAACCGAGGGCTGGAGCGGCAAGCAAGAGGGTCAGGATTCCTGGCCCGATCTCTGGTACAAGAACGACCGTCACGTCTGGCATAACGGCTACGGTCCGGCTGTGGCGACGGATTTTATCAACCGCTTCCGCGAAGATGTGCAGTTGATGAAGCTGGCCGGGCTCACCCACTACCGTACGTCGATAAACTGGTCGCGCTTTCTCACCGATTATGAAAACGTCACGGTCGATGAAGCCTATGCGACGTACTACGACCAGTTGTTCGATGAACTGCTGGCCAACGGCATCGAGCCGATGATCTGCCTTGAGCACTATGAACTCCCCGGCTATCTGCTGGAGCAGTACGGCGGTTGGGCGTCAAAAAAGGTGGTTGCGCTGTTTGTGCAGTATGCAGAGAAAGTTTTCGCCCGCTATCACCGCAAGGTTACGCGCTGGTTTACTTTCAATGAGCCGATCGTCGTGCAGACCCGCGTTTACCTGGACGCGCTGCGCTGGCCCTACGAGCAGAATACCGGCACCTGGATGCAGTGGAACCACCACAAGGTGCTGGCGACGGCAAAAGTGGTCCAGCTGTTCCGCGAGAAAGGCTATCGCGGCACGGTAGGTTGCATTCTTAACCCGGAGGTAACGTACCCGCGCTCAACAGCGCCGCATGACGTGCGCGCCGCCGAGCGCTACGATCTGTTCTATAACCGGATTTTTCTCGACCCGCTGGTCCACGGCGAATACCCGCCCGAGCTGCTGGCCCTGCTCGAACAGCACGAGGTTGCATGGGATTATCGAGCGGAAGAGCTGGCGATTATCCGCGAAAACACCGTCGATGAGCTGGGGATTAACCTTTACTATCCGCATCGCGTTAAAGCGCCATCGCGCGCCTGGCACCCGCAGACGCCGTTCCATCCGGCTTACTACTATGAGCCCTTTGAACTACCGGGACGACGGATGAATCACTCCCGCGGCTGGGAAATTTATCCGCAAATCATTTTTGATATGGCGATGCGGATCAAACGGGACTATCGCAATATTCCGTGGTTCGTGGCGGAAAGCGGCATGGGTGTGGAAAACGAAGGGCAGTTTCGCAATAGCGAAGGCACTATCGCCGACGACTACCGGATCCGTTTTATCAGCGAGCATCTTTGGCAGACGCTGCGCGCGCGGGAAGCGGGAGCCAACTGCCAGGGTTACATGCTATGGGCATTTACCGATAACGTTTCGCCAATGAACGCCTTTAAAAACCGCTACGGGCTGATTGAAATCGATCTGCAAAATAATCGTGCCCGGCGGCCCAAGGCGTCCGCCAGCTGGTTCCGTAAGCTTGGCGAGAGTCGCGAATTGACGCTGGATATTGATGATGAGTGGCGCTAGCCGGGCTGAAATTTTGCTAAGATAGCGGCCGATATTGACTCGCAGGCTCATAACGCACAGGTGATATTGTGGAGAAGGCTATCATTCCGCCGGAAAAGAAACCCTACCAGGAAATAGGTGATGATTTACGCGCACAGATTGCGCAGGGGCGCTATCCTATCGGGTCGCGCCTGCCGCCGGAACGCAATATCGCCGAGACCTACGGCGTGAGCCGTACCATCGTCCGTGAAGCGCTGTTGATGCTGGAGCTGCAGGGGACGGTTGATATCCGCCAGGGCTCAGGGGTGTATGTGATGCGCATCCCGCACGAGGACGATAGTGAGGAAGAACAGATGCTGAGCAGCGACGTCGGGCCCTTCGAAATCCTGCAGGCCCGCCAGCTGCTGGAGAGCAACATCGCCGCCTTTGCCGCCAAAATGGCCACCCGCGCCGATATCGATAACCTGAAGCGCATTATCGAGCAGGAGCAGCGGGCCATTGCCGCTAACGATACCAGCCAGGACAACGCCCGGCTGTTTCACCTGGTGCTGGCCGGCGCGACGCAAAATCAGATGCTGCTGGCGACGGTCGAGCGCATCTGGCTGCAGATGGACAGCAGCCCGCTGTGGCAGCAGTTCAACGTGCATATTGCCAGCCGGGCGTATCGCCTGAAGTGGCTCGGCGATCGGCAAACGCTTCTCGCCGCCCTGCGTCGTCGCGATGTGATGGGGGCCTGGCAGGCTATGTGGCAGCATCTCGAAAACGTTAAAAACAGTCTGCTGGAGCTGTCCGATGAAGACGCGCCGGACTTTGATGGCTACCTCTTTGAATCGGTGCCTATTTTTCAGGGGAAGCTGGTGTGATGATCCAACCCCTCTACGCCGCGCCGCAGCACGCTTCACGCGTGACGGAATGGCTATGGCGGGCTTTTGGCGGTGAAACGCTGCCGCAGGCGTTCTTCGCCAGTATTGTCGGGCATAGCCAGACGCCGGGGGCGCTGCCTATGACCTTTATTGCCGCTGAGGGGGAGACGCTGTTAGGCACCGTCGGCCTGTGGCGCTGCGATTTAATCAGCCGTCAGGACCTTTATCCATGGATGGCGGCGCTCTACGTGGCTCCTGAAGCGCGCGGGCAGGGGCTGGCCGGGAAACTACAGCAGCACGTTATCGACTATGCCCGAAAGCAGGGCTATGGCGAGCTGTTTCTCTACTCCGCCTGCCGCGATTTTTATGAACGTTTCGGCTGGCAGTACATCGGCGAAGGCCTGGATTATCCGGCCGCCGCCGTCAGTTTATACCGCTACGATTTGTCGCTATCGAGAGGCGCAATCACCGAGTGACGGCGGACCAGCGTAGGGCTGAAAAGATGCGTTATCTCCGGCGGAGGCCGATGTTCCGCCAGCGCTAATGCCAGCTCAGCGGCCTGAGTCGCCATGGTGATAATCGGATAGCGCACGGTAGTCAGCCGCGGCCGCACGTAGCGTGAAATCAGCACGTCATCAAAACCAATCAGCGAAATCTCGCGCGGCACATCAATCCCGTTATCGTTCAGGACGCCCATCGCGCCGGCGGCCATTGAGTCGTTATAGCAGGCGACGGCGGTAAAATTTCTGCCGCGGCCCAGCAGCTCGGTCATAGCCAGTTCGCCGCCGCTCTCATCGGGTTCGGCAAAGGTCACCAGCCGATCGTTGCACGGCAGGTTGCTCTCTTTTAACGCCGAATAGTAGCCCTGCAGCCGATCTTCGGCATCGGAAATGGCGTGGTTTGAGCAGAGATAGCCGATACGGGTGTGCCCCTGCTGAATCAGGTGGCGGGTAGCGAGCCACGCGCCGTAGCGGTCATCCAGCGCCACGCAGCGCTGCTCGAAGCCGGGCAGGATGCGGTTAATCAGCACCATGCCGGGGATTTGCTTCATCAGCGAGGCCAGCTCGTCGTCGGGGATAATTTTGGCATGAACCACCAGCGCAGCGCAGCGGTGGCGGATCAGCTGTTCAATCGCCTGACGCTCTTTGTGAAGGCTGTGATAGCCGTTGCCGATCAGCAAAAAATTGCCGGTATTGTAGGCAACCTGCTCGACGGCTTTGACCATCGCGCCGAAGAAGGGGTCGGAGACATCACCCACCACCAGGCCGACGGTTTCTGTTGACTGCTGCGCCAGCGCGCGGGCGTTGGCGTTGGGGTGATAATTTAGCGTTTCCATCGCCGCGCCTACTGACTGGCGCGAGGCTTCACTGGCTTTCGGTGAATTGTTAATCACGCGGGAGACGGTAGCGACAGAAACGCCTGCGAGTCGGGCTACATCCTTAATGGTCGCCATACCAGACCTTTTTTAGGGTAAGCGTTTACATACCGGTTATGGTACGGGAAAGCGCGGCAGATTCAAGGCCTGGTCGTTTCAGGTTAATGCAATTGTGACGCAGAGTAGCGTTGCCGGTGAAATAGTTACCCACAGGGGAACGGAGAATGATACCGGGAAACGATAATTCACACCTTTGCTTACACTTTGCGATTAGCTGTTGCGAATGTTCGCTGGTTAACCCATTCAGTGCATTGATACTCTGGCTATCCCAGAGGTATTGATAGGTGGAGTCGACTTCAGGTTGACCACTCTAATTACACCAGCCTGCGCAGATGCGCAGGTTTTTTTTTGCCTGCCGCTGCCGTTGTTACAGTTAGCGAAAATAGCAATAACTGGTTGCACTTAGGCTTATTCCCTTGCGTTTTATGGCTGGCACCGGCGGAGGAAAAAACGAGACAATCAGGATCCCAGAGGTATTGATTGGTGAGTTTTTTACGTACGCTCTTCGTACTGATTATCTTGCACCGACCTGCGCGGATGCGCAGGTTTTTTTTGTCCTGAATTCCGCTCCCCACACTGCATTTCCCGCCGCTTCTCGTGTAACCTGCTTTGACTGATTAACCGGTCAAACGGAGTTGTTATGCTTTTGGGATTTTTTAGACTGCTATTCAAAGGATTGTATCGGGTAAGGCTTACCGGTGACACGCAGGCGCTGTACCAGCAAAAGGTACTGATCACCCCAAACCATGTCTCTTTTATTGACGGCGTTCTGCTGGCGCTTTTCCTGCCGGTGCGCCCGGTCTTTGCGGTCTATTCCTCGATTAGCGAGCGCTGGTTTATGCGCGCGCTAAAGCCGCTGATTGATTTTGTCCCGCTGGATCCCACCAAACCGATGTCGATAAAGCATCTGGTACGCCTCATTGAGCAGGGGCGCCCGGTGGTGATTTTTCCGGAAGGGCGCATTTCGGTGAGCGGTTCGCTGATGAAGATTTACGACGGCGCGGCTTTTGTGGCGGCGAAGTCGCAGGCAACCATAGTGCCGTTGAGAATCGAAGGCGCCGAATTAACCCATTTTAGCCGTCTGAAGGGGCTGGTCAGACGCCGCCTGTTCCCGCGCATTCAGCTGCACCTGCTGCCGCCGACTCATTTGCCGATGCCCGAGGCGCCGCGCGCCCGCGACCGGCGAAAAATTGCCGGTGAGATGCTGCATCAGATCATGATGGAGGCGCGGATGGCGGTGCGCCCGCGCGAAACGCTGTACGAGTCGCTGCTGGCGGCCCAGGACCGCTTCGGCGCGCGTAAAAACTGCGTGGAAGATATCAACTTTCAGCCGGACACCTACCGCAAGCTGCTGACCAAAACCCTGTTCGTGGCGCGTATTCTGGAAAAATACAGCGCTCAGGGCGAAAAAATCGGCCTGATGCTGCCGAATGCGGGAATTAGCGCGGCGGTGATTTTCGGCGCGATCGCCCGTGGACGGATCCCGGCGATGATGAACTATACCGCCGGAGTGAAAGGCCTGAGCAGCGCCATTACCGCGGCGGAAATCAAAACCATCTTTACCTCACGCACCTTTCTCGATAAAGGCAAGCTCTGGCACCTGCCCGAGCAGTTGACTCAGGTGCGCTGGGTGTTTCTCGAAGATTTAAAAGGCGACGTTACCGCCGCCGATAAGCTGTGGATTTTTGGCCATCTGCTGATGCCGAAGCTGGCGCAGGTGAAGCAGGAGCCGGAAGATGCGGCGATGATCCTGTTTACCTCCGGCTCGGAAGGCAATCCGAAAGGAGTGGTACATAGCCACAAGAGCCTGCTGGCCAACGTCGAACAGATTAAAACAATTGCCGACTTTACCGCTAACGACCGCTTTATGTCGGCGCTGCCGCTGTTCCACTCCTTTGGCCTGACGGTCGGCCTGCTGACCCCGCTGTTTACCGGCGCGGAAGTCTTCCTCTATCCCAGCCCGTTACACTACCGCGTGGTGCCGGAACTGGTATATGACCGTAACTGTACCGTGCTGTTCGGCACCTCCACCTTCCTCGGCAACTACGCCCGCTTTGCGAATCCCTATGATTTCTATCGCCTGCGTTACGTTGTCGCCGGCGCAGAGAAGCTGCAGGAGAGCACGAAGCAGATCTGGCAGGACAAGTTTGGTCTGCGCATTCTTGAAGGCTACGGCGTCACCGAATGCGCGCCGGTGGTGTCGATTAACGTGCCGATGGCGACAAAAGTGGGCACCGTTGGCCGAATTCTGCCTGGAATGGATGCGCGTTTGTTGGCGATGCCCGGAATTGAAGAGGGAGGCCGGCTGCAGCTTAAAGGGCCGAACATCATGAACGGCTATCTGTGGGTGGAAAATCCGGGCGTACTGGAAGCGCCCGCGGCGGAGAATCAGCACGGAGAAGTGGAAAACGGCTGGTACGACACCGGAGATATCGTCAGCTTTGACGAGCAGGGCTACGTGCGGATACAGGGCCGCGCGAAGCGCTTTGCCAAAATCGCCGGCGAGATGGTGTCGCTGGAGATGGTCGAGCAGGTGGCGCTGGCGGTTTCGCCGGACAAAATGCACGCCACGGCGATTAAACAGGACGCCAGCAAAGGCGAGGCGCTGGTGCTGTTTACCACCGATAATGAACTGAATCGTGAAAAACTGCTGCGCTATGCCCGCGAACACGGCGTACCGGAGCTGGCGGTACCGCGCGACATTCGCTGGCTGAAACAGCTCCCGGTATTGGGCAGCGGCAAGCCGGACTTTGTCACTCTTAAAAGTATGGTTGATCGGACGGAAGATTCGGATGAGTGAGTCAGTACACACTAACAATTCGCTGTACTCGAAAGGAATGATAGCGGTTATCTGCGCCCAGTTTCTCTCAGCATTCGGCGACAACGCGCTGCTGTTCGCTACCCTGGCGCTGATGAAGCAGCTGTCCTACCCGGAGTGGAGCCAGCCGGTATTACAGATGTTGTTTGTGGGCGCTTACATTCTTTTTGCGCCGTTTGTCGGGCAATTTGCCGATAGCTTCGCTAAGGGACGAGTGATGATGGTAGCCAACGGCCTGAAGCTTATCGGCGCGGGCTGCATCTGCTTCGGCGTGAATCCGTTTCTCGGCTATACCCTGGTCGGTATCGGCGCCGCCGCTTATTCTCCGGCTAAATACGGCATCCTTGGCGAGCTGACCACCGGCGATAAGTTAGTGAAAGCGAATGGCCTGATGGAGTCATCCACCATTGCGGCGATCCTGCTCGGCTCGATGGCGGGCGGTATTCTCGCCGACTGGCACGTTGTGGCGGCGCTCAGCGTCTGCGCGGTGGTGTACGCCGGGGCGGTCGTTGCCAACCTGTGGATCCCGAAGTTGCCCGCGGCGCGTCCGGGGCAATCCTGGCGCTTCAGGCCGATGACCCACAGCTTTTTCAGCGCCTGTACGACCCTATGGCGCAACGGCGAAACCCGCTTTTCATTAGTCGGCACCAGCTTGTTCTGGGGAGCGGGCGTGACGCTGCGCTTTCTGCTGGTGCTGTGGGTCCCGGTAGCGCTGGGCATTACCAGCAACGCGATGCCGACCTACCTTAACGCGATGGTGGCGGTGGGGATCGTGCTGGGAGCTGGCGCGGCGGCGAAGCTGGTGACGTTGGAAACGGTGTCGCGCTGTATGCCTGCCGGGATATTAATTGGCGTGGCGGTCATCTTTTTCGCCATTCAGCAGGCGCTGCTGCCGGCGTTTGCTCTGCTGCTGCTGCTCGGCGCGTTTGGCGGCTTCTTTATCGTGCCGCTCAATGCGCTGCTCCAGGAGCGCGGCAAGCATACGGTCGGCGCGGGCAACGCTATCGCGGTGCAGAACCTGGGCGAAAACGTGGCGATGCTGCTGATGCTGGGGCTCTATTCGCTGGCGGTGAGCATCGGCATTCCGGTGGTCGGCGTGGGGATGGGTTTTGGCGTAGTGTTCGCGCTGGCAATTACCGCCCTGTGGATCTGGGGACGGCGCAAATAACATCCCCGGCTCGCGCTGCGCTTAGCCAGGCTACCGTTCCGCCTATGCGGTGACGCTGTAGCCCGGATAAGGCGTCAGCCGCAATCCGGGAGCTTTTAGAACTTGTATCCCGAAAAGATGCTTAGCATTGCCTCCGGGAAAGAGGCCTGCATGGTTGCGCCATTTTGTCGCCCGGACAAGGCGTTCACGCCGCGACCGGGACTTTACGCTCTTACGGCGCCGGGTAGGTATAAACCTGATGCACCGCTTCAATCTCCGCTAACACCTCTGCGCTCAGCTCCAGATGGAGGCTTTCGACGTTGGTTTTCAGCTGTTCCATGGTCGTCGCGCCCAGCAGGGTACTGGCGACAAACGGCTGACGACGCACGAAGGCCAGCGCCATTTGTGCCGGGTCAAGGTTATGCCGCTTCGCGATATCGACATAGGCCGCCACCGCTTTTTGCGTTTGCTCGCCGCTATAGCGCGTAAAACGGCTGAACAGCGTATTGCGCGCGCCGGCCGGTTTTGCGCCATTGAGGTACTTCCCGGTCAGCGTACCGAACGCGAGGCAGGAATAGGCCAGCAGTTCAACGCCTTCATACTGGCTAACTTCCGCCAGGCCCACTTCATAGCTGCGGTTCACCAGGCTGTACGGGTTCTGGATCGTCACAATGCGCGGCAGGTCGTGTTTATCCGCAAGATGAAGGTAACGCATGACGCCAAATGCTGTTTCGTTGGAAACGCCGATATAGCGAATTTTGCCGGCACGCTGGAATTCAGCCAGAGCATCCAGCGTATCCAGGAGAGTGACGACCGGCGCGGAATCGGCCCAGGTGTAGCCCAGTTTGCCGAAACAGTTGGTTGGGCGCTGCGGCCAGTGTACCTGATAGAGATCGAGATAATCGGTCTGCAGGCGCTTCAGGCTGTCGTGAAGCGCCTCGCGGATATTTTTACGATCCAGTTTGTGGTCAGGACGGATGCTGCTGTCGTTATTGCGGGCAGGGCCGCTGACTTTAGAGGCGATAACCAGCTTCTCGCGGTTACCGCGCTTCGCCAGCCAGTTGCCGACGTAGGTTTCCGTCAGACCCTGGGTTTCCGGGCGCGGCGGGACGGGATACATTTCAGCGACATCGATCAGGTTTATGCCCTGGCTCACGGCGTAATCGAGCTGCTCATGGGCGTCTGCCTCGCTATTCTGCTCACCAAACGTCATTGTGCCCAGCCCCAGCGTGCTGATTTCAAGAGAACTGTGTGGGATACGGTGATACTGCATAGCCGGCTTCCTTTTTTTATCAACAAGGTCAGGCGTTCCCCGACAAAGGAATATAAAAATGGCAGAGGGGAAGAAAAAGGGGAAGTAAAAAAATCAAAAAAGCCGGGCTGGCGGAATCAGGCCTGACGAATCCTCACGGACAGATCAGGTGTATCCCGACTTTTATTTTAATGCTGAAGAATATTGAAACCTGCTCAGGCGAGCGATAAAGGAGCCATCGCTGCGTAGCGGCGAGTCTTAACGTTTAATAATCTGCGAAACGTCATCACGATTGATCTGCATTTTATTACCCTGCTGATCTTCGTAGCTGATAAGGCCGGTATCGTCGTCTATAGCGGGTTTGCCGTCAGTCAGAATCATGCGACCATCTTTGGTTGCCATGACGTAATCGCTGCTGCAACCTGAAACCGAGAACGCCAGTCCTACGGCGGAAATCAATACTGCCCATTTTTTCATCGTTATCACCCCTATTATAGCCGCACCTCGTACCAGTATATTAATAGCCTGATTTGTGAGACATAAAAAGCAGTTAAGTCTTAAAAAAAGATTGCAGCCCGTTTCAGGGCTGCATTTTAGCGCTCTACAGCGGATTTTTTTTATTTCGCAGCAGGTTGAGGCTCTCAACCGCAATCGAGAAGAACATGGCGAAATAGATGTAACCTTTCGGCACGTGCACGTCGAAACTTTCGAGCATCAGCGTAAAGCCGACAAGGATCAAAAACGACAGCGCGAGCATTTTTACCGAAGGGTGGCGATCGACAAAATCGCCTATCGAGCGGGCGGCAACCATCATCACCAGCACCGCGATAACTACTGCCGCCATCATTATAAACAGATGATCCGACAGCCCAACGGCGGTAATGACCGAATCGAGGCTGAAAATAATATCCAGCAGCATAATCTGCACGATAGCGCCCATAAATGAATGGACGTTGGTTTTCAGCCCTTCTTCTTCGCCTTCGATGGATTCGTGGATCTCTTTACTCGCTTTCCAGATCAGAAACAGCCCGCCGAGCAGCAGGATCAGATCGCGAAAAGAGATCTCCTGACCTAATACGGTAAAGAGAGGGTTAGTGAGCTTGACGACCCATGCGATTGACGCCAGCAGCGCCAGACGCATGATCATCGCGCCCATCAGCCCAATGCGGCGGGCATGTGCCCGTTGCGCCGTGGGCAGCTTAGCGACCACCAGAGAGAGGAAAATAATATTATCGATCCCGAGCACTATCTCCAGCAGCGTCAGCGTACCAAGCGCCAGCCAGGCGTTAGGATCGGTTACCCATGCAAATAACATCGTTCAAAGTCCTGCAAAATAGAAAGAAGCAATTATATGCAACCGTCATGGCAGAACAAAAAATTAATCATCATCCAGGCCGTTCAGCTTTGGTTTCCCTTATTGTTAGCCGATTGCGCTGACCCAGGTCGCGTAAGGTTTCTACGCTTCGGCAGGCGTTTAATGACCGCCGTGAAGCAAGCCGATTTATTTAGGGTAAAGAAGAAAATGGCGGGCGAGCAGGGCGGCGGTAAAATTTTTCTTCAGATAGAAACCGCGCGGTAAGGTGAGGATCGGTTCGCCGCGGGCGCCTACGGCCTCGGTCAGCGCTTTGCTGTTGGCCGCTTTCGGGCGCAGCTGCAGAACTTCGCCGTGGCGAGCGGTGATACGTTCGACCTGGCCAAGGACGATCAGGTCCATCAGCTCTTCCCAATCCATACGTAGCTGTCGCTCTTCTTCTTCGCTGGGGCTCCACAGCAGCGGAGCGCCAACGCGGCGGTCGGCTAAAGGGATCGCGCGATCGCCCTCTACCGGTACCCACAGCACGCGCTTAAGCTTGTGACGAACGTGGCTGCTCTCCCAGGTAACGCCGCTGTTGCCGGTTAGCGGCGCGACGCAGACGAAGGTAGTTTCCAGCGGCCGGCCAAAAGCATCGATGGGAATCGTTTTCAGCTCAACGCCGAGGGCGGCGAAATCCTGCTCCGGCTTGCTGCCTGCGCTCGCCCCCAGCCATATTTCCAGCAGAATACCGATCCAGCCTTTATCACGTTTTAAATCGCGCGGAATGGGAATTCCGGCAAGCATCGCCAGCTCTCCCAGCGAATAGCCTGCCAGCTGCTGCGCCTGGGCCAGCAGTTGCGCCTGGCTTTGCGGGGGGGATAACAGCGGCGCGATGGTCGACATAACGTAAAACCTCTGGCTAAAAAATGAGCGGTAATTTCATCCGTTGTGGATAGAGTTTACCTTTTCTTGGGTAAGTATGACAATTTGATGATTCATATAGCTTTTTTTGCGATTTTTTGCCGCGATGAAATTTGTAAAACCGGGTTTTCCAGAACTGGTCACCGACAATGAACAGGATCTTACACCATGTTATCCACAGAAAAATGGGATAACTGGGGAAAAGCCCCACTACTGTTTCCATTTACAGCCTTGACGTGAGAGGAAAATCGAGTTTTTAGACAAAATATGCCCAGAGCGCTTGCGTAATCTGTGGATAAAACCAACATTGCTCGATCTTTCATCAGTTCCAGGATCGCTTATGTGATGATCGTCACGTTATGCAGTGGATTATGAAATTTTACCATGCTAACTTAATGAAAATTAGGTCATTATTATCGAGGGTTATGACTACGCCGTTCGGATGATTCCGGGTTTTCCCTGGTTAATTCCGTACTTCTTCACAACTCTATCCACAGAAAAAGTGAATAAAATCGTCCGGGTACGGCTTTCGCTGTTTATAACTCCGGGTATTACTGTGAGTTATTCAAATGTTATTCGATCTCATCGCCCTCACAGAGTGGTTTACCGTTTCCAGCGAGTGTGAAACAATCATTCACATTGAAGCTTATTTTGAGGTAGTCCGGTGATTGATGACGATGGCTACCGCCCAAATGTCGGTATTGTAATCTGTAATCGCCAGGGCCAGGTTATGTGGGCCAGGCGCTATGGTCAGCACTCGTGGCAGTTCCCGCAAGGGGGCATAAATCCAGGAGAATCAGCAGAGCAGGCGATGTATCGGGAATTGTTCGAAGAAGTCGGGCTTAGCCGCAAAGATGTGCGGATCCTCGCTTCAACCCGTAACTGGTTGCGTTACAAATTGCCTAAACGTTTGGTGCGTTGGGACACAAAGCCGGTATGTATCGGCCAGAAACAGAAGTGGTTTCTCCTGCAATTGATAGGCAGTGATGCAGATGTCAATATGCAAACCAGCAGTACACCTGAGTTTGATGGCTGGCGATGGGTAAGCTACTGGTACCCGGTGCGTCAGGTGGTGTCGTTTAAGCGCGACGTATACCGCAGGGTGATGAAAGAGTTTGCCAGCGTCACAATGGCGCTGGCGGAAAACACGCCTAAGCCGCAAAGCGCGCCTGCATATCGACGTAAAAGAGGTTAAGCCACGCACATTATGCTCACTCGGTTGCGAGAAATAGTCGAGAAGGTCGCGAGTGCGCCACGTTTAAACGAGGCGCTGGATATCCTGGTAACCGATATCTGCGCTGCGATGGAGACGGAAGTTTGTTCGGTTTATCTGGCTGATCATGACCGACGCTGTTATTACCTGATGGCGACGCGCGGGTTGAAAAAGCCCCGCGGGCGCATCGTTGCGCTTGCTTTTGATGAAGGCCTGGTCGGCCTGGTCGGCCGCCTGGCGGAACCCATCAACCTCGCCGACGCGCAAAAGCACCCCAGCTTTAAATATATTCCTGCCGTAAAAGAGGGCCGCTTTCGCGCTTTCCTCGGGGTGCCGATTATCCAGCGGCGTCAGCTGCTCGGCGTGCTGGTGGTACAGCAGCGCGAGCTGCGCCAGTTTGACGAAAGCGAAGAGTCTTTTCTTGTCACGCTGGCCACGCAAATCGCCGGCATTCTCTCCCAGTCCCAGCTAAACGCGCTATTTGGTCAGTATCGTCAGACCCGCATCCGCGCGCTGCCCGCATCGTCCGGCGTAGCAATTGCCGAAGGCTGGATGGACGTCAGCCTGCCGCTGATGGAGCAGGTTTATGAAGCCTCAACCCTCGATACCGCTTCCGAGCGCGAGCGGCTGACCGGCGCGCTGGAAGAGGCGGCGAATGAGTTTCGCCGCTACAGCAAACGCTACTCTGCCGGCGCGCAGAAAGAGACGGCGGCCATTTTTGACCTCTATTCACACCTGCTCTCTGACGCGCGCCTGCGCCGCGAGCTGTTTGCCGAAGTGGATAAAGGCGCGGTGGCCGAATGGGCGGTGAAAAAGATCATCGAGAAATTCGCCGAACAGTTTGCCGCGCTCAGCGATGGCTATCTGAAAGAGCGCGCGGGCGATCTGCGCACGCTGGGCCAGCGGCTGCTTTTCCATCTCGACGACAGTATTCAGGGGCCAAATACCTGGCCGGAGCGCATCGTGCTGGTGGCGGATGAACTGTCGGCCACCACCTTAGCGGAGGTTCCTCAGGATCGTTTAGCCGGCGTGGTGGTGCGCGATGGCGCGGCGAACTCCCATGCCGCGATTATGGTCCGCGCGTTGGGCATTCCGACGGTGATGGGGGCGGATATCCAGCCTTCGTTGCTGCACGGCCATACGCTGATTGTCGATGGCTATCGCGGCGAGCTGCTGGTCGACCCGGAGCCGGTGCTGCTGCAAGAGTATCAGCGCCTGATCAGCGAAGAAAACGAGCTTAGCCGCCTGGCTGAGGACGATCTTGAACGCGCTTCGGAACTGAAAAGCGGCGAGCGGGTAAAAGTGATGCTCAACGCGGGCCTGAGCCCCGAGCATGAAGAAAAGCTCGGCAATTTCGTCGACGGGATTGGACTTTACCGTACCGAAATCCCCTTTATGCTGCAAAGCGGCTTCCCCTCTGAAGAGGAGCAGGTTGCCCAATATCAGGGCATGCTGCAGATGTTCAACGATAAATCGGTGACGCTGCGCACGCTGGACATCGGCGCGGACAAACAGCTGCCGTACATGCCGATCAGCGAAGAGAACCCGTGCCTTGGCTGGCGTGGGATTCGGATCACGCTCGATCAGCCGGAGATCTTTCTGGTTCAGGTCCGCGCGATGCTGCGTGCCAACGCGGCGACCGGAAACCTCAGCATCCTGCTGCCGATGGTTACCAGCCTCGATGAAGTGGATGAGGCTCGTCGCCTGATCGATCGCGCCAGCCGCGAAGTGGAAGAGATGATCGGCTACGCCATTCCCCGCCCGCGTCTTGGCGTGATGCTGGAAGTGCCGTCGATGGTCTTTATGCTGCCGCAGCTGGCGAACCGCGTCGATTTTATTTCCGTCGGCACCAACGATCTGACCCAGTACATTCTGGCGGTGGATCGCAATAATACCCGGGTCGCCAGTATGTATGACAGCCTGCATCCTGGGGTTCTGCGGGCGCTGGCGATGATCGCCCGCGACGCCGAGCGTTTTGGTATCGATCTGCGCCTGTGCGGAGAAATGGCGGGCGATCCGATGTGCGTGACGATCCTGATTGGCATGGGTTATCGTCATCTGTCGATGAACGGCCGTTCGGTGGCGAGAGTGAAGTACCTGCTGCGGCGCATCGATATCAATGAAGCTCAGGAGCTTTCACAGCGAAGCCTGGAAGCGCAGATGACCGCCGAAGTGCGCCATCAGGTCGCGGCATTTATGGAACGACGAGGACTCGGCGGCCTGATTCGCGGCGGCCGTTAGCGCGGGCTACGGTTCAAGAATTTGTAGCCCGGGTAAGGCGTTAGCCGTGGCCCGGGACAACGCTGACGAGGTTCGAGCGGCCTGAGGGTTGGGTAGCCCGGACAGGCGCAGCGCGCCGCCTCCGGGAATGCTCAGCCGCGAATTCGCATTCGTATACATATCTTTTACATGTCCAACGGGGATCGCCCCTGGCGCTTATGCTATCATTCGCAGCCTTTGGAGCGCCCGTTTCTGACGCGCGTGAACGATCCCCGCTGTCCACTTTCGGCGGAATAACAAGTCTTTATGGTGACAGATGAATAGTGGCTACCTGCATTTTCCGGAGTTTGATCCGGTAATTTTTTCCATTGGACCGGTCTCCCTCCACTGGTACGGCCTGATGTACCTGGTTGGGTTTGTTTTTGCGATGTGGTTGGCCACCCGTCGGGCCAATCGTCCAGGCAGCGGTTGGACAAAAAACGAAGTTGAAAACCTGCTGTACGCCGGATTCCTTGGGGTTTTCCTCGGCGGGCGTCTTGGCTATGTCTTCTTCTACAACCTGCCGGTGTTCCTCGACGATCCGCTCTATCTGTTCCGCGTCTGGGACGGCGGTATGTCCTTCCACGGCGGCCTGATCGGCGTGATTCTGGTGATGATCATTTTCGCCAAACGCACCAAGCGTACCTTCTTCCAGGTTTCTGACTTCATTGCGCCGCTGATTCCGTTTGGCCTCGGCGCCGGGCGTCTGGGTAACTTTATCAACGGTGAACTGTGGGGGCGCGTCGATCCGAACTTCCACTACAGCATGATTTTCCCCGGCTCTCGGGCGGAAGATCTGGCGCTGCTGCCATCGCATCCGGAGTGGCAATCGCTGTTCGATACCTACGGCGCGCTGCCGCGTCATGCTTCGCAGCTCTATGAACTGGCGCTGGAAGGTGTGGTGCTGTTCCTGATCCTGAACCTCTTTATCCGTAAGCCGCGTCCGGCCGGTTCGGTTTCCGGGCTGTTCCTTATCGGCTATGGCTTGTTCCGCATCATCGTGGAATTCTTCCGCCAGCCTGATGCGCAGTTTACCGGCGGCTGGGTACAGTACATCAGCATGGGGCAGATTCTTTCGATTCCGATGGTGCTTGCGGGTATCATAATGATGGTCTGGGCGTACCGTTCTCGTCCGCAGCAACAAAATTCTTGAGGAACCATGAAACAGTATCTTGATTTGATGCAGAAAGTGCTCGACGAGGGCACGCAAAAAAATGACCGCACCGGTACCGGCACCGTCTCTATTTTCGGCCACCAGATGCGTTTTAACCTGCAGGAAGGATTCCCGTTGGTGACGACCAAGCGCTGTCATTTACGCTCCATCATCCATGAACTGCTGTGGTTCCTGAAGGGTGACACCAACGTCGCGTATCTGCACGAAAACAACGTCACTATCTGGGATGAATGGGCGGATGAAAACGGCGACCTGGGTCCGGTTTATGGCAAGCAGTGGCGTTCCTGGCCCGCGCCGGACGGCCGTCACATCGACCAGATTAGCACGGTGATGGAACAGCTGAAAAACGATCCGGACTCTCGTCGGATTATCGTCTCGGCCTGGAACGTCGGCGAACTGAACAAAATGGCGCTGGCGCCGTGCCATGCGTTCTTCCAGTTCTATGTCGCCGACGGCAAGCTCTCCTGCCAGCTCTATCAGCGCTCTTGCGACGTGTTCCTCGGCCTGCCGTTCAATATCGCCAGCTACGCGCTGCTGGTGCATATGGTAGCCCAGCAGTGCGACCTCGAAGTGGGCGATTTTGTCTGGACCGGCGGCGACACGCACCTGTACAGCAACCACATGGAGCAGACGCACCTGCAGCTAAGCCGCGAACCGCGGGCGCTGCCGAAGCTGGTGATCAAACGCAAGCCAGCGTCGATTTTCGACTACCGTTTTGAAGATTTCGAAATCGAAGGCTACGACCCGCATCCGGGGATAAAAGCACCGGTCGCGATTTAACCCCGAAGTCATGATGAAAACCGGCGCCTGCGAGCGCCGGTTTCTTTATGCGCCAGCCCGGCCGAGCCGCGGCTGTAAGCCGCTGGTCGTACGGATTTTTTGCGAGCAGATTTCCTGTACTTTTGTAATCCGTTGCAACGCCTTGAATACTCTCCGAGGCGCGACGCAAAGCGCCATTTTCCCGTTCGTATAAAGCCTCAATGCTACGCATACTCGGCCCATGAACAGAGAACATGGCTATACCCTGATTGAAACCCTGGTCACCATGGTCGTCGTCGTCATTCTTGGCGCCAGCGGACTTTATGGCTGGCAGAGCTGGCAACAGCAGCAGCGTCTGTGGCAAACCGCCTGCCAGGTTCGCGATTATCTGGTGCTGCTACGCGATGACGCCAACTGGCACAACCGCGACAGGGTATTAAGCGTCGACCGAAGCGCGGAGGGCTGGTGCCTGAGCGTCAGCGGAGCGACGAACGACTGTAGCGTCAGCAACGCTTTCACGCTGCAGCCGCTATGGCCGGAGGTTTCGCTCAGCGCGATGACGCCGGGGCTAGGATTTTACGGCCTGCGAAATACCGCCTGGGCGGGACATATCCGCCTGCAAAGCGCGGCGGGCGGCTGGAATATTATCGTTTCCAACTGGGGGCGAATCCGCCTGTGCCGCGGCGAGGAGACGGCATCATGTCTGTAAAACGTCGCGGTTTTTCGCTGCCGGAAACGCTGATCGCGATGGCTATTAGCTCCGTGCTATTGCTCGGCAGCGCGCGTTTTCTCCCGGCGCTGCAGTGGGCCGCGCTTCGCCAGACCCGGCAGCAGGCGCTGGAAAATGAACTATGGCAGCGAATCTACACCGTAGCGAAGCATCTGCAGCGCGCAGGTTATTGCCGTGGCCGCTGTAGCGGGCAACCGCTGTATATCGCAGAGAGCGGCGATTGCCTGCTTGTTCGTTGGGATGGCAACAGCGATGGCGTCTGGAATCGCTCTCCGTCATCAGAATCTGATACTACCGGATTTCGCCTGCGCGACGGGGCGCTGGAAACCCTGAGAGGGGCGGAGGAGTGTAGCGGCAAGGGCTGGGAGAAAATGACCAATCCAGCGGCGATTCAGGTCACCGTTTTTCAGGTTACCCGGCAGAATAAAACGGATTTTTCGCCTGAGTTGTCGATAACGCTGGCGGCGCATTCCGTTGCCGACCCGCAAATCCGCGCGCGAGCGGAATATGGCGTAACGGGGTATAACCTGTGAATCGCCAGCGCGGGCTCTCTTCGCTGCTGATGGTGCTACTGCTTTTAGCGCTTGGCACACTGTTACTCCAGGGGCTGCACCAGCAGCAGCGTTCGCTGTTAGCGCAGACGGCCAGCGAAACGCGGGCGCTTCGCGACGCTGCTGATGCGCATTCCGCGCTGCAGTGGGGAAAAACGCTGACCTGGCCGTTGCAAGAAGCGGTTAGCTGCCAGCAGAAGGCTGCACTCGACTGGCGCGCCTGTCTGAGGATCTTTAGCGACGCCTCGGTATTGCTCATTGGCAGCAGCGGCGGTGGCAGAATGCTGCTGTGGCAGTCGGGCGCTGTGGAACAAAACCGCGTCCATTTTTCACCACACGGCTGGAGCGATTTTTGCCCGTTAAAGGAGACGAGCCTATGCCAGATGCCCTGAGCCGGCAGAGAGGGTTTAGCCTACCGGAAACGCTCCTGGCTTTAGTCTTGCTGATCGTCACCGTTACCGCGCTGGCGGGCTATCAACGCGGGCTGGCCAGCAGTTCTATACAGCTCACCCAGTACCGTCAGCTGTGGCGCGATGCGTGGCGATTTGGTCAGCTTAGCCCTCCGGCGATTGCCGGGGGCCACCAGATATCCCGTATGCAGACATCGATGCAAAGATGTGTCAGCATCACGGTAACGATCACGATGCCCGCAGCCAGGCGGGCGCAGATGACCCGGCTCCATTGCCCGGTCAGTCAGTAGCCAGGAGCGAATATGTTAAGGGTGTACCACTCAAACCGTCTGGATGTGCTTGAAGCCTTGATGGAGTTTATCGTCGAGCGCCAGCGGCTGGATGACCCTTTTATGCCGGAAATGGTGCTGGTGCAGAGTACCGGGATGGCGCAGTGGCTGCAGATGACGCTGGCGAAGCGCTTCGGGATTGCGGCCAACATTGAGTTCCCGCTACCCGCCAGTTTTATCTGGGACATGTTCGTGCGGGTGCTGAAAGATATTCCCGGAGAAAGCGCGTTCAGCAAGCAAAACATGAGCTGGAAACTTATGACTCTGTTACCAGAGCGGCTTAATGATGAATCTTTTACGCTACTGCGCCACTACCTGCATGACGATAGCGACAAGCGTAAACTGTTTCAGCTGGCCGCCAGAGTGGCGGATCTCTACGACCAGTATCTGGTTTATCGCCCGGAGTGGCTGATGCGCTGGGAGGCTGACCAGCGCGTTGACGGGCTGGGAGAGGCGCAGGAGTGGCAGGCGCCGCTGTGGAAAGCGCTGGTGGAATATACCGCTGAGCTGGGCCAGCCGCTGTGGCATCGCGCCAACTTGTACCAACGTTTTATCAGCGCGCTTGAAGACGCCGAACAGCCGCCCGCCGGGCTGCCATCGCGGGTCTTTATTTGCGGAATATCGGCGCTGCCGCCGGTGTATCTGCAGGCGCTCCAGGCGCTGGGTAAACATGTTGATGTATATGTCCTCTTCACTAACCCGTGCCGCTACTATTGGGGCGACATCAAAGATCCGGCATTTCTGGCCAAACTGCTGTCCCGCCAGCGGCGCCACCACCGCGAAACGGCGCGAGAGCTGCCACTGTTCCGCGATGCGGAACAGGCGCCGGGGCTGTTCAACGACGCCGGTGAGCAGGATGTCGGCAACCCGCTACTGGCCTCCTGGGGTAAGCTGGGGCGCGACTATATCTACCTGCTGGCGGGTCTTGAACGCTATGAAGAGCTGGACGCTTTTGTCGATATTGTGCCGGATAACCTGCTGCATAATCTTCAGGCGGACATTCTCGAACTGCGCAATGAAGCCGTGGCCGGGCGCAGCGCCGAAGAGTTTGCCAATAGCGGCAGCAAGCGGCCATTGGCAGCGGACGATCGCAGCCTGACGATTCATGTTTGTCATAGCCCACAGCGAGAAGTTGAGGTGCTGCACGATCGGCTGCTGGCGATGCTCGAAGAGAATCCCGAGCTCACGCCGCGCGATATTATCGTCATGGTGGCGGATATCGATAGCTATAGCCCGTATATTCAGGCGGTTTTCGGCAGCGCCAGCGGCGAACGCTGGCTGCCGTGGGCGATTTCCGATCGACGCGCCCGTGAATCGCATCCGGCACTGCAGGCCTTTCTCACGCTCCTTTCGCTGCCCGATAGCCGCTTTGCCAGCGAAGATGTGCTGGCGCTGCTTGACGTGCCGGTGCTGGCGGCGCGCTTTAACATTGACGAAGAGGGGCTGCGCTACCTGCGACAGTGGGTGAACGAATCCGGCGTACGCTGGGGGATGGATGATGACAACGTGCGTGAACTCGACCTCCCGGCAACCGGCCAGCATACCTGGCGCTTTGGCCTGACGCGCATGTTATTGGGCTATGCCATGGACAGCAGCGAGGGTGAGTGGCGCTCGGTGCTGCCTTATGATGAGTCGAGCGGGCTGATTGCCGAGCTGGTGGGCAACCTGGCATCGCTGCTGATGCAGCTTAATCTCTGGCGTCGCGGGCTGGCCCAGGAGCGGCCACTGGCCGAGTGGCTACCGGTATGCCGCGATCTGCTGAACGACTTTTTCCTCCCGGATAACGAAACGGAAGCCGCCCTCGCGCTGATAGAACAGCAGTGGCAGGCGGTGATTGACGGCGGCGTCGACGCCCAGTATGGCGAAACGGTACCGCTCTCCTTGCTGCGCGATGAGCTGTCCCTGCGCCTCGATCAGCAGCGTATCAGCCAGCGCTTTCTCGCCGGGCCGGTTAATATTTGCACCCTGATGCCGATGCGTTCGATTCCTTTCAAGGTGGTCTGCCTGCTGGGGATGAACGACGGTGTTTATCCGCGCACGCTTGCGCCGCTGGGCTTTGACCTGATGAGTCAGAAGCCGCAGCGCGGCGACCGTAGCCGTCGCGATGACGACCGCTATCTGTTCCTTGAAGCCCTGATGTCCGCCGAGCAGAAACTCTATATCAGCTATATCGGCCGTTCTATTCAGGATAACAGCGAACGCTATCCCTCGGTTCTGGTTCAGGAGCTGGCGGACTATATCGGTCAGAGCCACTGCCTGGAAGGAGACGAAGATCTGGATTGCGATGCCAGCGAGCGTCGCGTTAAAGAACATATTACTCATCTGCATACCCGCATGCCTTTTGATGCCGCGAATTTTCTGGCGAACGAAGATCAAAGCTATGCCCGGGAATGGCTGGCGGCTGCCAGCCAGCAGGGGGAAGCCCACGGTGAGTTTATCCAGCCGCTACCGGTCCCTGAACTCGATCACCTGCCTCTGGAACAGCTGCTGCGCTTCTGGCAGCATCCGGTACGCGCCTTCTTTCAGCAGCGGCTGCGGGTGAATTTCCGCTCGGAAGAGAGCGAGATCCCTGACGATGAACCTTTTACCCTCGAAGGGCTGAGTCGCTATCAGCTGAACCAGCAGTTGCTTAATACGCTGATTGAGCAGCAGGACGCCTCGGCAATGTATCGCCGTTTTCGTGCCGCCGGGGAGCTACCCTATGGCGCATTCGGCGAACTGGCCTGGGAAACGCAGCGTCAGGAGATGCAGAACCTGGCAGAGCGGGTGATAGCCTGCCGTCAACCGGGGCAGAGCATGGAAATCGATCTGCAATGTAACGGAGTCAACATTACTGGCTGGCTACAGCAGGTACAATCCGACGGTTTGCTGCGCTGGCGGCCATCGTTATTAAGCGTGGCGCAGGGAATGCAACTTTGGCTGGAGCATCTTGTCTATTGTGCTAGCGGCGGTCGCGGCGAAAGTCGGCTGTTTGTGCGCAAAGAAGGCGAGTGGCGCTTTCCCCCGCTGGCGCAGGAACAGGCCCAGGAATACCTGAATGAGCTCGTTGACGGTTACCTGCAGGGAATGTCAAAACCGCTGCTGTTGCTGCCGGAAAGCGGCGGCGCATGGCTAAAAGTCTGTTATGACGCCGAAAAGAATGTCATGTTAATGGACGAAGAGACGCAGCAAAAAGCGCGCAGTAAATTTCTTCAGGCTTATGAAGGGAACATGGTGGTCAGAGGCGAAGGTGCCGACGTCTGGTATCAGCGCCTGTGGCGCACCCTGGAGCCGGAATACTATGAAGAGATCCTTACGCAAACGCAGCGTTATTTGCTACCGGTGTTTCGTTTTCATCAGTCCGAATAACATTGTAATAGTATAAAAATTGCGCAATAGATGGCACTTCATTTATGATGCGCAACCAATCACGGACTGATGTTTTATAAAGGCTGCATAGCGTGCAGCGCCAGGTTTGTTAATGATGAGGTCCGTGAATGCCCCGCAGTTTATGGTTCAAGGTTATTGTTTTACTGGCCGCCCTCTGGGCGCCGTTAAGTCAGGCAGACACCGGATGGCAACCGATTCAGGAAACCATCCGTAAAAGCGACAAAGATACCCGTCAATATCAGGCGATCCGCCTCGATAACGGCATGGTGGTATTGCTGGTTTCCGATCCCCAGGCGGTAAAATCGCTATCGGCGCTGGTCGTTCCCGTGGGGTCGCTGCAGGACCCCGCTGAGCATCAGGGACTGGCCCACTTCCTGGAGCATATGACGCTGATGGGGTCGAAAAAGTACCCGCAGCCGGATAGCCTCGCCGAATATCTCAAAATGCACGGCGGCAGCCATAACGCCAGTACCGCTCCGTACCGCACTGCCTTCTATCTTGAAGTAGAAAACGATGCTCTGGACGGCGCGGTCGATCGCCTGGCCGACGCCATCGCCGCTCCGCTGCTGGATAAAAAATATGCCGACCGCGAGCGTAATGCGGTCAACGCCGAGCTGACGATGGCGCGCAGCCGCGACGGGATGCGGATGGCGCAGGTCAGCGCAGAAACCATTAACCCGGCGCACCCCGGCTCGCAGTTTTCCGGCGGTAACCTTGAAACGCTGAGCGACAAGCCCGGCAAGCCGGTGCTTGATGCCCTGCACGCCTTTCGCGATAGCTGGTATTCCGCCAACCTGATGAAGGCGGTGATCTACAGCAACAAGCCTCTGCCGGAGCTGGCAAGTATCGCGGCGGCCACCTACGGTCGCGTGCCGAACCACGATATCAACAAACCGGAAATAACCGTCCCGGTGGTGACCGATGCGCAGAAGGGCATCATCATTCACTATGTCCCGGCGATGCCGCGTAAAGTCCTGCGCGTGGAGTTCCGCATTGATAACAATAGCGACCAGTTCCGCAGCAAAACCGACGAGCTGGTGACCTATATGATCGGTAATCGCAGTCCCGGCACGCTCTCAGACTGGCTGCAAAAGCAGGGGCTGGCTGAGGGTATTCGCGCGGACTCCGACCCGGTTGTCAACGGCAACAGCGGGGTGCTGGCTATTTCTGCTACTCTGACGGACAAAGGCCTGGCGCACCGCGATGAAGTGACCGCGGCCATCTTCAGCTACCTCAATCTGCTGCGTAGCCAGGGAATTGATAAACGCTATTTTGATGAACTGGCCCACGTGCTGGCGCTCGACTTCCGCTACCCGTCCATCAACCGCAATATGGATTACGTCGAATGGCTGGCGGACACCATGATCCGCGTGCCGGTCGAACATACCCTGGACGTAGTTAACATCGCCGATCGCTACGATCCGCAGGCGATCAAAGACCGTCTGGCGATGATGACGCCGCAAAATGCCCGTATCTGGTACATCAGCCCGAAAGAGCCGCATAACAAGACCGCCTACTTCGTTAATGCGCCCTATCAGGTGGATAAAATTAGCGAGCAGACTTTTGCCGACTGGCAGCAGAAGTCCAGCGCTATCGATCTCAAGCTGCCGGTGCTGAACCCCTATATTCCGGACGATTTTAGCTTAATCAAAAGCGATAAGGCTTACCCGCATCCGCAGCTGATTGTCGATGAACCGACGCTGCGGGTGATCTACGCGCCGAGTCAGTACTTCGCCAGCGAACCAAAAGCGGATATATCGCTGGTGCTGCGTAACCCGCAGGCGATGGACAGCGCCCGCCGTCAGGTGATGTTTGCCCTCAATGATTATCTGGCGGGTATCGCGCTCGATCAGCTCAGCAACCAGGCTGCGGTTGGGGGCATCAGCTTCTCTACCGGTGCAAATAACGGGCTGATGGTTAACGCCAACGGCTATACGCAGCATCTGCCAGAGCTGTTTAACGCCCTGCTGGACGGTTACTTTAGTTATACGCCAACCGAAGAGCAGCTGGAGCAGGCCAAATCCTGGTACGCGCAGATGATGGATTCGGCGGACAAAGGCAAAGCCTACGATCAGGCGATCATGCCGATTCAGATGGTTTCACAGGTGCCGTACTTTCAGCGTGAAGATCGCCGGGCGCTGCTGCCGTCGATTACGCTGAAAGAGGTGCTGGAGTATCGCGATAACCTCAAGGCGAAAGGGCGACCGGAGCTGCTGGTCATCGGTAACCTTACCGCCGAACGGTCAACGGCGATGGCCCGCCAGATCCAAAAACAGCTGGGGGCGGACGGCAACGAATGGTGCCGCAACAAAGACGTACTGGTTGATCGCAAGCAGCTGGCGATTTTTGAGAAAGCGGGTAACAGCACCGACTCCGCCCTTGCCGCTGTCTTCGCGCCGCCGAACCTGGACGAATACGCCAGCTCAGCTGCCAGCTCGCTTCTCGGGCAGATCGTCCAGCCGTGGTTCTACAACCAGCTGCGTACGGAAGAGCAGCTGGGATACGCGGTCTTCGCCTTCTCGATGAACGTGGGCCGCCAGTGGGGAATGGGCTTCCTGCTGCAAAGCAACGATAAGCAGCCGGCTTTCCTCTGGCAGCGCTTCCAGGCCTTCTTCCCCACGGCGGAAGCCAAACTGCGGGCGATGAAGCCGGAAGAGTTTGCGCAGATTCAGCAGACGGTCATCAGTCAGATGCTGGAGGCGCCGCAAACGCTGGGCGATGAAGCATCGAAGCTGAGCAAAGATTTCGATCGCGGTAATATGCGCTTCGATTCACGTGATAAAGTAGTGGCTCAGATTAAACTGCTGACGCCGCAAAAGCTTGCCGACTTCTTCCATCAGACGGTGGTGGATCCGCAGGGCATGGCAATTCTCTCCCAGGTTTCCGGTAGCCAGAATGGCAAGGCGGAATACGCGCATCCGCAGGATGGCAAAGTCTGGGAGAACGTCAGCGCGTTGCAGAAATCCTTACCCCTGATGCGAGAGAATGAATGACCGACACCGCCGAGTCTCTTGACCCACTGCGCTTGCCCCTGACGGGCGAGCGCCTGATAGAAGCCTCTGCGGGCACCGGAAAAACGTTTACCATCGCCGCGCTCTATCTGCGGCTGTTGCTGGGATTGGGTGGTGAATCCGCTTTCCCCCGGCAGATCAGCGTGGAAGAGCTGCTGGTGGTGACCTTTACCGAAGCGGCGACCGAAGAGCTGCGCGGACGTATCCGCAGCAATATCCACGAGCTGCGGATCGCCTGCCTGCGCGAAAGCACCGACAATCCTCTTTATGCCGGGCTGCTGGCGGAAATTGCCGATAAAGCCCAGGCGGCGCAAACGCTGCTGCTGGCCGAACGCCAGATGGATGAAGCAGCGGTATTTACCATTCACGGGTTCTGCCAGCGGATGCTGAGCCTTAACGCCTTTGAGTCCGGCATGCTGTTCGAACTGCAGCTGATTGAAGATGAATCCCGCCTGCGCTATCAGGCCTGCGCCGACTTCTGGCGTCGCCACTGCTACCCGCTGCCGCGCGAAATTGCTGCGGTTATCCACGAGGCGTGGAAAGGGCCGCGCGACCTGTTGAAATCCATCGACCGCTGGCTGCAAGGAGAGGCGCCGCAGCTAAAATCTCCGCCCCCTGCTGAAGAAACGCTGGCCGAACGCCACCAGCAAATTATTGAACGCATTAACGCGCTCAAACAGCAGTGGCTGGAACAGGCGAGCGAGATTGAGGCGGTACTGGAAACCTCCGGTCTCGACCGGCGCAAGTTCAATCGCGGCAATCAGGGCAAATGGCTGGAAAAAGTGACCGCCTGGGCCCAGGAAGAGACTTTGAGCTACCAGCTGCCGGATGCGCTGGAAAAGTTCTCTCAGCCCTTCTTGCTTGAGCGCACCAAAGCGGACGGCGCGCCGCCGGTACACCCGCTGTTCAGCGCGATAGAAGCGCTGCTGGCGACACCGTTAACCCTGACCGATCTGGTGATCGCCAGGGCGATGGTTGAAATCCGCGAGGCGGTCGCGCGGGAAAAACGCCGCCGCGGCGAGCTGGGATTTGACGATATGCTTAGCCGCCTGGATGACGCCCTGCGCGGAGAGAGCGGAGAAGCGCTGGCCAGCGCGATTCGTCAGCGCTTCCCGGTGGCGATGATCGATGAGTTTCAGGATACCGACCCGCAGCAGTACCGAATCTTTCGCCGCATCTGGCGGCGCCAGGCGGATACCGCGCTGCTGCTGATTGGCGACCCTAAACAGGCTATTTACGCCTTCCGCGGCGCGGATATCTTTACCTACATGAAAGCGCGTGGAGACGTCACCGCTCACTATACGCTCGATACCAACTGGCGCTCCGCCCCGGGGATGGTTGACAGCGTCAATCGCCTGTTTAGCCTCAGCGATAACCCTTTTATGTTTCGCGAAATCCCGTTCCTGCCGGTGAAATCGGCCGAGAAAAATCAGGGGCTGCGCTTTACCGTTGATGATACGGCGGTTCCGGCGATGAATATCTGGCTGATGCCGGGCGAGGCCGTGGGCGCAGGGGATTACCAGACGTTTATGGCCCAGCTGTGCGCGGCGCAAATTCGTGACTGGCTAAGCGCGGGCCAGCAGGGCAAGGCGCTGCTGTGGCGCGGTGAAAAAGCTGAACCCGTGCGGGCTTCAGACATCACGGTGCTGGTGCGCAATCGTCAGGAGGCGTCGTTAATTCGCGATGCCCTCCAGCTGCTGTCGATTCCTTCCGTCTATCTCTCCAACCGCGATAGCGTGTTTGAAACGCCGGAGGCGCAGGAGCTGCTGTGGCTGCTGCAGGCGGTGCTGGCCCCCGAGCGCGAGAATACCCTGCGCAGCGCGCTGGCGACCTCAATGTTCGGTCTTAACGCGCAGGATATCGAAAACCTCAACCAGAACGAACGGGCGTGGGATGAGCTGGTAGAAGAGTTTAGCGGCTACCGGCAAGTCTGGCGGCAGCGCGGCGTTATGCCGATGCTGCGCGCGCTGATGACCGCGCGGCGCATTGCAGAAAACCTTCTCGCAACCAACGGCGGCGAGCGGCGCCTGACCGATATCCTGCATATCAGCGAGCTGCTTCAGGAGGCGGCGAACCAGCTGGAGAGCGAACATGCGCTGGTGCGCTGGCTGGCGCAGCATATCGCCGAGCCGGATAGCAACGCCTCCAGCCAGCAGATGCGCCTGGAAAGCGACAAGCATCTGGTGCAGATCGTCACCATCCATAAATCGAAAGGGCTGGAGTATCCGCTGGTCTGGCTGCCGTTTATCGCGCGTTTTCGCAAACAGGATCAGGCGTTTTATCACGACAGAACCTCCTTTGCCGCCGTGCTCGATCTGGGCCAGGATGAGGGCAGCATGGAGCTGGCTGAGGCCGAACGTTTGGCCGAAGACTTACGTCTGCTGTACGTTGCGCTGACCCGGGCGGTCTGGCACTGCAGCCTGGGCGTTGCGCCGCTTAGCCCCCGCCGCAGCGACAAGCCCGGCGCCAGCGATTTTCACCACAGCGCGCTGGGGCGGCTGCTGCAGGGCGGAGAAGCGATGGACGCCGCAGGGCTAACGGCGCGACTGCAGGCGTTTTGCAGCGGGGATATCGCCCTGCAGCTCCCCGCGACGACGACGCAGACGCCCTGGCAGGCTCCACAGTCGGCGCTGCCGCCGCTCTCCGCGCGTCTGCTTGAGCGTTCGATGAGCGATGACTGGCGCGTCACCAGCTACTCCGGCCTGCAGCAAAACGGACACAGCGCGGCGCAGGACCTTTTACCGCGTCTGGATATCGATGCCGCAGGCGTCGGCGATGTGGCGGAAGAACCGCAGCTTACGCCGCACCACTTCCCGCGCGGAGCATCGCCAGGCACGTTTCTGCACAGCCTGTTTGAAGATATTGATTTCACCCAGCCGGTCCTAGCCGACTGGATGGCGGAAAAGCTCCAGCTTAGCGGCTTCGAGGAGAAATGGGCCCCAGTACTGACCGAATGGCTCGACAGCGTGCTGCGTACCCGTCTCCCTGGCGCGGAGATCGCGCTGAATCAGCTTAGCGAGCGTGATAAACAGGTGGAGATGGCTTTTTATCTGCCCATCGAGCAGCCTCTGGATCCGCTGCGCCTGGATGCGCTGATTCGTCAGTACGATCCGCTCTCCGTCGATACCCCCATGCTCGATTTCCGCCAGGTGCGCGGTATGCTGAAAGGCTTTATTGACCTGGTATTTCGCCATAACGGCCGTTATTACCTGCTGGATTACAAATCCAACTGGCTGGGGAAAGATCGCGAGGCCTATACCCAGGAAGCGATGATGCAGGCTATGCGCACCCATCGTTACGATTTGCAGTATCAGCTCTACAGCCTGGCGCTGCACCGTTATCTGCGCCACCGTATTGCCGATTATGATTACGAACGCCACTTTGGCGGCGTCATTTATCTCTTTTTACGCGGTATGGATGGACAGGACGGCGGGCAGGGTATTTTTACCACCCGTCCGGCGCGACCGCTGATTGACGGCCTTGATGCGCTGTTTGCTGGAGAAACTCAGGAGGTGGCGCTATGAACCTGGATGAACTATTGCTGCAGGCGGTTGAGCAGCGACTGCTGCGCCCGCTGGACGTTCAGTTTGCGCTAATGGTGGCGCAAGAAGCGCATCCGGCGGTGAAGCTGGTCGCGGCGATCCTCAGTCGCGATGCTGGTGAAGGGCACGTCTGTCTGCCGATTTCGCGTCTTGTCGATGATGAACTGTTGAAGGCTAAAGCAGGTGGCCTGAGCGAGCGAATTCTTGAACTGACCGGCGCGCCGGACGGCTGGCTGCCGCTGCTCAATGATTCCGAGGCCGTCAGCTGCGGAGAGCGGCCAGCGCCGATGATTCTCTGCGGCGATCGGCTTTACCTTAACCGCATGTGGCGCAACGAATTAACCGTCGCGCGCTTTTTCAATGAAGCCAATCAGGTGCTGGAGGTGGATGAAGCCCGGCTGGCAGCGACGCTCGACGCGCTGTTTCCGCCCGCAGAGGAAACTGACTGGCAAAAAGTGGCGGCTGCTGTCGCCCTGACCCGGCGGATTTCGGTAATTTCCGGCGGACCGGGCACAGGTAAAACCACGACCGTCGCTAAACTCCTGGCCGCGCTGATCCAGACCTTCTCCAGCCCGCGCTGCCGTATTCGCCTGGCTGCGCCGACCGGTAAAGCCGCGGCGCGCCTGACCGAGTCCCTTGGCGCTGCGCTGCGCCGTCTTCCTCTCACCGACGAACAAAAGGCGCTGGTGCCCACCGAAGCCAGTACCCTCCATCGCCTGCTGGGCGCGCAGCCGGGAAGCCAGCGGATGCGCTATCACAGCGGAAACCCGCTGCATCTTGATGTGCTGGTGGTCGATGAAGCCTCAATGATTGACCTGCCGATGATGTCGCGCCTGATCGATGCGCTACCTGAGCACGGAAGGGTGATTTTCCTTGGCGACCGCGATCAGCTGGCTTCGGTCGAGGCCGGGGCCGTGCTCGGCGATATCTGCGCGTGGGTTAATGCAGGCTATACCCCGGAGCGGGCGACGCAGCTCGCCCGGTTAACCGGCCAGTCGGTTCCGGCAGGCGAGGGTAATATGGCCGGTTCGCTCCGCGATAGCCTGTGCCTGCTGCAGAAAAGCTACCGTTTCGGTCGCCATTCCGGTATCGGCCAGCTGGCCTGGGCGGTGAACAGCGGCGATCGCAGCGCGGTACGCGCAACGCTGCGCCAGTCATTTGACGATATCGCTCTGTATCCGCTGAGCGCCACCGAAGAGTATGAAGCGATGCTGAATCAGGCGCAGGCGGGCTACGGCCGCTTCCTGCAGCTGCTGCGCGCTCGGGCAGAGCCCGAAGAGATGATCGCCGCTTTTGGCGAATTCCAGCTGCTGTGCGCGCTGCGCGAGGGCCCGTATGGCGTCAGCGGAGTTAATGAACAGCTGGAGCAGATGCTCAACCGCAAGCGGGCGATTACGTTACCGCGCCATTCGCGCTGGTATGAAGGTCGGCCGGTGATGATCTCGCGCAACGACAGCGCGCTGGGGCTGTTTAACGGCGATATCGGTATCGCGCTGGAAAGAGGTGATGGCCTGCGCGTCTGGTTCCCGATGCCTGATGGCAGCATCAAGTCGGTACAGCCGAGTCGTCTGCCGGAGCATGATACCGCCTGGGCGATGACGGTGCATAAATCGCAGGGGTCGGAGTTCGATCACGCGGCGCTGATCCTGCCTTCGCGCAGCGTGCCGCTGGTGACCCGCGAGCTGGTTTATACCGCTATAACTCGCGCGAAACGGCAGCTGTCGATCTATGCCGATGAGCAGGTACTGACCCAGGCGGTTGTCGCGCGTACCGAACGACGCAGCGGCCTGGCGGATATTTTTTCCGCTCAGTGATGTTTTCCCCGGTCAGCCATGCGCTTTCCGGGGAGAGAATCAGGCCAGGTCTGCCATCAACACCTTGGAGCGGCGCTGGTAGTTGTACATCTCTTTTTTGCTCTCCGGCAGCAGGTCAACGTCTACCGGCGTAAATCCGCGCTCCTGGAACCAGTGAATGCTGCGGGTTGTCAGAACAAACAGTTTGCTGAGGCCCATTTGCTTCGCCTGCGCGGCAATTCGTTCGAGCAGCACTTCGCCGCGCGATGAGCTGCGGTAGTCCGGATGCACCGCCACGCAGGCCATTTCGCCGATCTTCTCTTCCGGGAAAGGATAGAGCGCGGCGCAGGCGATGGTGGTGTTGTCGCGCTGAATAATGGTGAACTTATCGATTTCCATCTCCAGCTGTTCGCGAGAACGCCTGACCAGAATGCCCTGCTGCTCCAGCGGGCTTATCAGCTCAAGGATGCCGCCGATGTCGTTAATGGTGGCGCGGCGGATCTGCTCGGCGCTCTCCATCACTATCTGAGTGCCGATACCGTCGCGTGAGAACAGCTCCTGCAGCAGAGTGCCGTTTTCCTGATAGCTAATCAGGTGGCAGCGGCGCACGCCGCTGCGGCAGGCTTTTACCGCGCCGCGCAGGAAGCGCACGGTACCGGAGCTGTAGTCTTCGTCCGCTTCCATCTCTTCAACCCGCGCCTGGGCTTCGTTAGGGAATAGCTCGGGGACGATCTCACCATCCTGGTTGTACACCCCCTGTGACGAGCAGAAGCCAATCATCTTTTCGGCTTTGAGCTTAATCGCCAGCTGGGTTGCAATCTCTTCGGAGGTCAGGTTAAAGCTTTCGCCGGTGACCGACACCGCAACCGGGCCCATCAGCACAATCGCGCCGTTATCCAACTGACGGTGAATGGCTTCTTCATCGATGCGCCTGATGCGCCCGCTGTGACAGTAATCCACGCCGTCATCCACGCCTAACGGCTGCGCGATAATGAAATTGCCGCTGACCACGTTGATGTGGGCGCCCTGCAGCGGGGTGTTGTTGAGGCTCATCGACAGGCGAGCGGTAATTTCCAGCTGCAGCATACCCGCCGCCTGCTTAACCAGCTCGAGCGTTTTGGCGTCAGTCACTCGGGTTTGTTTGTGATAGACCGGTTCGTGACGGTGCTCCGCCAGGTTGGCGTCGATCTGCGGACGGGCGCCATAGACCACTACCAGACGAATTCCCAGGCTGTGAAGCAGGCCAATGTCGTTGACTATGCTAGAGAAATTATCATGCTCGATGGCTTCCCCGCCCAGCATGATGACAAACGTTTTACCTCTATGGGCGTTAATATAGGGGACAGAATGGCGGAATCCCTCTACCAGTTCGGTGCGACGTTCCTTCACCATGACACAACCTCAATGCATGATTATTCGTAATTTATGTATTTTTATTCTGTTTTGCCGGCAAACGCAAGCCCCAATTTCTCGCGCAACCGAGAAAACAGTGTGAGCCAAATCAGGGTGTCAAAGATTGTTTACCCTTTTATAGATGACAGGTTATGCGCCTTTCGTTAAAGTTTCTGGTCAATCTGTTTGTTTTAAATACGAATGATTTCTTACTGCTTGGGAGTGGCATGTCGGGATACAAGTCAGGATTAAGCCGCCGCCGATTTTTACAGGGGGCGGGCGCCATGTGGTTAATGAGTGTGAGTCCGGTTGGGTTGGCTGCCGCGGCGCAGGTGGTTGCCGTACGCGTCTGGCCATCATCGACCTACACGCGCGTCACCGTGGAGTCCAACCATATCCTGAAATATCGGCAGTTTGCGCTCAGTAATCCTGAACGTGTGGTTGTGGATCTGGAAGGCGTTAACCTCAACTCCGTCCTAAAAGGCATGGGTAACCAGATTCGCAGCGACGATCCCTATATTCAGTCCGCCCGCGTGGGACAATTCGACCCGCAAACCGTACGCATGGTGTTCGAGCTGAAACAGAACGTAAAACCGCAGCTGTTCGCGCTCGCTCCGGTCGCCGGTTTTAAAGAGCGTCTGGTCATGGATCTCTACCCTTCCAACGCGACCGACGTGCAGGATCCGCTGCTGGCGCTGCTCGAGGATTACAATAAAGGCGATCTGCAGCGGCAGGTTCCGCCTGCGGAGAGCGGGCCGAAACCGGGTAAAGCCGGGCGCGATCGGCCTATCGTTATCATGCTCGATCCCGGACACGGCGGCGAGGATTCCGGCGCCGTCGGTAAATACCGCACCCGCGAGAAAGACGTGGTGCTGCAGATAGCCCGACGGCTGCGCGCGCTGATCGAGAAAGAGGGCAACATGAAGGTCTATATGACCCGCAACGAGGATGTCTTTATCCCGCTGAAGGTTCGCGTCGCCAAAGCGCAGAAGCAGCGCGCCGACCTGTTTGTCTCTATTCACGCCGATGCGTTTACCAGCCGTCAGCCGAGCGGCTCGTCGGTATTTGCCCTGTCAACCAAAGGGGCTACCAGTACTGCGGCTAAATATCTGGCTCAGACCCAGAACGCCTCGGATCTGATCGGCGGCGTCAGCAAAAGCGGCGATCGCTACGTCGACCACACGATGTTCGACATGGTGCAGTCGTTGACCATTGCCGACAGCCTGAAGTTTGGCAAGGCGGTGCTGGAAAAGATGGGAAATATTAATAACCTGCACAAGAATCAGGTTGAGCAGGCGGGCTTCGCGGTGCTGAAAGCGCCGGATATTCCATCGATCCTGGTGGAAACCGCGTTTATCAGCAACATCGAAGAAGAGCGTAAACTGAAAACGGCGAAATTCCAGCAGCAGGTTGCAGAGTCGATTCTGGCAGGGATTAAAGCCTACTTCGCCGACGGCGCGACGCTGGCAAGGCGAGGATAACGCAACAGGAAAGTGAAATGGCTCTATTAAAGAGCGCGCACGGCGGCAATATTCGCGAGGCCGCCGCGCTTATGGGCATCTCTGGGGAGCAGTTGCTGGATTTTAGCGCCAACATCAACCCGCTGGGGATGCCGGAAAGTTTAAAGCGCGCAATCCTCAACAATATGGACTGCGCTGAACGCTATCCCGACGTTGAGTATCAGCAGCTGCACCTTGCGCTGGCGGAACATCATCATATTCCTGCGTCGTCGATCCTTGCAGGAAACGGCGAAACTGAAGCGATTTTTACCCTGGTTCAGGGGCTGAAACCGCGCCAGGCGATGATCGTCACTCCGGGTTTTGCCGAATATCGCCGGGCGCTGCAGTCGGTGGAGTGCGCGGTGCGGGAATTTCTGCTGCGCGAGGAGGATGGCTGGCAGCTCACCGGAGCGATTCTTGACGCCCTGACGCCGGATCTGGACTGCTTATTTCTCTGCACGCCGAACAATCCAACCGGCCTGCTGCCCGATCGTCGACTGCTGGCGCTGATTGCTGAACGCTGTCAGTCGCTGGACATCGCCCTGATCCTCGATGAGGCGTTTATCGATTTTATCCCCGATGAGCCGGGATTTATTCCGCTTCTGGCCCACAATCCGCACGTGTGGGTGCTGCGTTCGCTCACCAAATTTTATGCCATACCCGGCCTGCGCCTGGGGTATCTGGTCAATGGCGATGCGCGGGCGGTGGCAAGAATGCGCGAGCGCCAGATGCCGTGGTCGATAAATGCTTTTGCCGCCCTGGCGGGGGAGATCATTCTCCAGGATAGCGCCTACCAGCAGAAAACCTGGCAGTGGCTGGCGGAGGAAGGGCAGCGCTTTTATCATCAACTGCGCCATATTCCCGGCCTGACGGTCTATCCCGGACAGGCAAACTATCTGTTTCTGCGCTGCGACGTTGCGGATCTGGATCTGCAATACGCGATGCTGCAGCAGCACATCCTGATCCGCAGCTGTGCCAATTATCCAGGGCTCGACGGGCGCTACTTTCGCGTCGCGATCCGCAGCCAGCAGGAAAATACCCGACTGCTGACGGCCTTCAGGCGGGTATTTAACGAGTAGATGTCTGCCGCTATTGTTCGTCTGCGGTTCTTCCCGGTGGCGCTGCTGTATGACCGGGCTACGGGTTCATAGTCGTCTGTGGTCCGGTAGCCCGGATAAGGCGCGCAGCGCCGCCTCCGGGGAATGCGCCGGGATTAATGCATCGGTGCGGCTTCTTCCCGGCTCGCGCTGCGCTTAGCAGGGCTACGGGTTCATAGCCGTCTGTGGTCCGGTAGCCCGGACAGGCGCGTAGCGCCTGTCCGGGGCATAGCTGCGGCAGCGTTAGCGCAGTTCGACGCCGCCCTGCACCATGCGCAGCAGGTGCTGCCTGGGCCAGAGCTCGCTAAGTCGCGTCTCTTCCAGCCGTCGCTGTAAATACTCAATGTCGTGACGTTGACGGTCGAGCATCAGGCCGACCACGCTGCCGCTGTGCGCCACGTTAATACCGTATAAATCGCACTCTTCCACCAGCCCCCGCAGCGTATCAAACCCCGGCTTTGGTAACAGATGCTGACTGGCGACGGCGCTAAGCGTCGCGGCCTCTCCCATCCGCCGGGGATTATCCGTCTCGCAGGCCAGCTGAACTTTCTCCCAGGCTAGCTGCAGAGACGCGGAGTGGGCGTGCAGCTTTTCAAGCCGGGGAAGTCGGTGGTAATCGGTGGTCAGCAGCGTAGCGGGGCTTTCCAGCACCAGCAGATCGAGCTGAGGCTGGCTGTCACAGGCAATCTGCGTGGCGGCGGTGTTGTGGTCGAACAGGGTGAGCTGACGAAACAGAGTGCTGTCGGTGGGCTCCAGGGAGACGCAGAGCCGGGCGAGGGTGGGTTCATCCAGCGGATGGCCGAGATGATGCGCGGCGGCTACCGCCGTCGCGGCGATGTCCGCGGTGCTGCTGGCCATACCTTTGGCAACCGGAATCGTGGAGCAGATATCGATCCGAATCTCCTTGCTCAGCGCCGGCGGATAACGCCAGTAGCTCAGCAACTGGTCGACCATCGCCCGCGCCAGCGGACGTTCATCCGCCCGAGGCGAACCGTAGTCCACCTCGACGGTGCTGTACCAGTCAACGGGGCAGGAGACCAGCTTCTCGCTGCCGAGGATCCAGCCCTGGATGAGTTCCCCACAGGAGGCGGGGCATTGCGCTACGGCCACGTATTCACCTTTTTACCCGTTATACTTCAAGCTACGGGACAAAGCACCAGTGCTTTGTCCTGTGACCTGAATTATTTAGGGTAAAGTTTTCAGAATTTTAAGCGCATAGTGTCATGCCGATCCCGCTATTTCCATGATTCACCGCAATTTGCCTGGCGGCGAGCTCAGGCTGAAACGGTTAATGTCTGCGCTTCGGGAAGCGCCAGGCGCATCACATCGCGGGCAATCATCAGCTCTTCATTGGTATTGATGACCGCCACTTTGACCATCGCATTTTCGGCCTGAATAAAGGTAGCGTTGTGCTGGTTTTTCTCTTCATCGACCGAGAGCCCGAGGAAATTCAGGTTATGGCAGATGGCGCTCCTGGCGCGGGCGGAGTTTTCGCCGATGCCGCCGGTAAAGATCAGCGCGTCCAGGCCGCCCATCTGCATAATATAACTGCCGATGGTGGCGCGAATGCGCTCGGCAAACAGCGAGAGCGCCAGGGCTGCCTGACGATTACCGCTGTCCGCCGCCTGCTCGACATCGCGATAATCGTGCGAGATGCCGGAAACCCCCAGCAGGCCGGACTCGTTATTCAGCAGCTGATTAAGCTGCTCCGGCGTTTTTCCCTCATGCAGCGCCAGCCACGGTAGAATCGACGGATCGATATCGCCGCTGCGGGTGCCCATCATCACGCCGGACTGCGGCGTAAAGCCCATTGACGTGTTAACCGAGCGCCCGCCTTTGATTGCACAAACGCTGCTGCCGTTGCCGAGATGGCAGCACACCACGCGCAGAGCGCTCAACGGTACGCCCAGCTTTTCCGCCAGCGTCGCGCTAACGTACTTGTGGCTGGTGCCGTGGAAGCCGTAACGGCGAATGCCCAACTCGCTGTAGTAGCGCCAGGGCAGCGGATAGATAAACGCGCGCTCGTCCAGCGTCTGGTGAAAAGCGGTATCAAACACCGCCACCGACGGCGCGTCGGGCAGCAACTGGCGGAAAACTTTAATGCCCAACGCGTTGACCGGATTATGCAGCGGGGCCAGCTCCGCCAGGCGCTCGATTTCCGCTAAGGTCTCATCGGTCACCGGCGTCGAATCTTTAAAGCGCTCCCCGCCGTGCGCCACGCGGTGGCCGACGCCATCGATATCCTGCAAACTCTGGATAATCCGATGGTCGAGGAGCTTTTCCAGCAGCAGGGTGACGGCTTCACGGTGATCGGCTACGGGCGCCGTTTCCTGCCATTTTTGCGCCGGCGTTTTGAGGGTCACCTGGGCGTTTGCCATGCCGATACGCTCGATCAATCCCTGGCAGAGCATATCGCCCTGAGGCATCTCCAGCAGCTGGAATTTTAACGATGAACTGCCGGCATTAATGGCCATTATTTTGTAAGACATAAAGGTTCCTTCGAATTCAGAAAATCCAGCACGGCATCAAGACCCAGATTATTCAGCGCGCTGGTGATAAAAATCTGCTGGGCGCCAGCCTGCCTGAGCCACTCGCCGATTAGCGATATCCGCTGCGCATCGGCAAGGTCGGCTTTAGTGACCAGACCAATCGTCGGGCGGTTCATCGGAGCGGTAAAACCCGGAGAAAACGGCGACCACTGGGCGTCGGCGTTCAGCACCAGAGCGATAACGTCGGCCTCGCAGGCGCTGGTCAACAGAGCGCTATAAAGGCAGCGGTTCTCCAGATATTCGCCCGGCGTGTCGATGGCCATCGGCGACCATTCAATCGCCTGGGTTTTCTTATAATGGAGCGCTTCGCCGCGCAGGCCCTGGGTCAGCGAGGTTTTGCCGCACTGGCTGGGGCCGATCAACATCAGACGTTTCATCGCGCTACGTCCGGGTTATTGAGCAGGTAGTAAACTGCATCATCTCGCCCAGGGTGCGCGTCACCTGCTTGAGGGCGTACTCGACGGCGGAAACGTCGCCGGTCAGCACCACGGCGCCGGTAAAGCGGTCAAGAAAACCGATCTCCACCGCGCCGGATTTGGTGGCGATATCGCAGGCGATAATCGACGCTTCGCTGGGCGTAATGGTGAGGATGCCGATGGCGGACACCGCATCCTGCAGGCCGAGTTTCTTAAAGAGATCTTTCCCGGGATTGGCAATCAGGTGCGCGAGGGTTACCTGTTTCCCGGGAACGTATTCCTGAATCATGCGATCCGTTGTTGGCTGTCTTTCCATTATCCCTCCACCATCTGTCGCCACATGGCTTCATGCGGTCGCGGGATCACCGAACGATAAACCAGCAGCCCTTTTTCACCCGCGCTTTCGCTGGCTACCGTAACCGCGTTGTTGACGTCGGAAACGTCGCCCGCCACCACCATGTAGCATTTACCGCCGATGCCGAAGGCCATATGCACCCGTACCAGGGTGACGTTGGAGCCTTTCACCGCCCGGTCCGCGGCGCTGATGCAGGCCGCAACGCTCCAGGTTTCAACGATGCCGACCGCCTGGCGTTTGTCTACGCTGTTCAGGCCGCTGATGGCCGGGAGTACGCTGGGATGGATATTCGCCAGCACCAGGCTGTCGACGAGCATTTCGCCGGCCTGCGAAGTGCCGGTTTCAATGGCCTGCTGAATGGCGCCGATATCCCCGCCGAGCATCAACAGAAACTTACCCGGGCAGATAGTCTTGCTGACCAGCAGATTGACGTTGGCGCTTTTCAGCATCGCATCGCCGAGTTCCATTCCTTTGGCAATGCTGGTGAGTTCTAAAATTCCTATAGCCTGAGACATGGTTAACCTCTTACAACCGTGATGGCCTGTTCGCTGATGGCCGCAACCACGCCGTCGATGCTGGCGTGAACCGGCGCGCCTAATGCGCCTGCCGGGATATCGGCAACGCATTGCCCGCGGGTAACGCGTTCTCCCACTGCAACGTTCGCTACCGCGCTGGCGCCGATATGCTGGCGCAACTGTAAAGTCACTGATTCTACTGCCGGTTCGTCTTCCACCAGCGGCGCCTCCTGATACCAGGGGCTCAGCCCCAGTTTGGCGATCAGTCGCTTCACCGGCATGAGGCGATATTTCGCCATTTCGTCGGCCGGATAGAGCGGTCCTTCATAGCGCTGGTTTTGCGCGCGCAGCTCGCGTTTCAGCATGCGGTTGATGCGCATCGGCGAGATCCCCACCGGACAGGCCACGCTTTCGCAGACGTTGCATTCCGAACAGGTGAGCGCGCTCAGCAGCAGCTGGGGCGTGGCGGCCTGATGAAAGTTCACCGCCCGCACCAGCAGGTGCGGGGAGAGTTCGTGGCCGATCAGATGCCGTGGGCAGAGATCGGTACACAGGCGACACTGTTCGCAGACGGTACGGGCCACGGAAAGCACCGTGCGCTCGTCCTGCATCCGCCGCTGGATAAGCGGATGGCTTTTGGGCAGCACCAGCAGGCCGCCGGTAGTTTTGGTTACCGGGCTATCGAGAGCAGTCATCAGGCCGCCCATCATCGGGCCACCGTTAATAAAACCGGGGTCGTCGACCGTCGCGCCGCCCGCCAGCGCCAGCACTTCGCGCAGCGACATGCCGATGGGGGCGGTGACGGTCAGCGGTCGGGCGACCGCGCCGTTAACGGTTAGCGTGCGGCGGGTCACCGGAAACTGCTGCTCAACCGCACGGGCAATATTGAGCACCGTTTGTACGTTATTCACCACGACCCCAACGCTGGCTGGCAGCGCGGCGGGTGCGACCCGTCGACCGGTAGCTAACCAGATAGTCAGCACCTCATCGCCTGCGGGATAGACATCCGGCAGAATATGCAGGCGAATACCGGCAGGCAGCAGCGGGGTGAGGGCGTCGATAGCCCGGCGGTACTTCTCTTTCAGGGCAATCACCCCTTCGCGCGCGCCGGTTGCCGTCATCGCGTACTGCACGCCGCGGACCAGACGTGCAGCCTGCTGCCACATTAGCTGCTGGTCGACCTTGAGCATCGGTTCGCACTCGGCGGCGTTAACCAGAAAGATCTCCACCTGCGCCTGCAGCTTCACGTGGGCGGGAAAACCCGCTCCACCCGCGCCGACTACGCCCGCAGCGCGCACGCGCTCGCGGATCTCCTCGGCGCTTCTGGCCATTTCAACAGCGTTGACGGCGGTACTCATAGCAGTTCCTCCAGCAGTTCCTGAATTTCCCCGGCGCTGGCCGGGCGAGGATTCGTGCACAAGGTCACGTCAGCCAGTGCGGCCTGCACCATGGCCGGAATGCGCGCTGAGTACTCGGCACGTCCCTCTTTCAGCGCGACCGCCAGTGACGGCAGCGCACAGCGCTGCTTGAGCCGTTCGATTTGCTGGATCAGCGCATTGATCGCCGTACTATCGCTGGCGTCTGCCGGACAAAAGCCGCAGGCTTTGGCCAGCCGCGCGTAGCGTTTTCCGGCGCGCGGATGACCGGCGTTAAAGCGGATAACCGCGGTCAACAGCAGCGCGTTGGCCAGTCCGTGCGGGAGATGAAACTGCCCGCCAAGCTGGTGGGCGATAGCATGGTTAAGCCCCAGCCCCGCCTGGCTGAACGCCATCCCGGCAAGCGTTGAGGCATTGTGCATTTTCCCGCGCGTCGCCACGCAGTCGCCTTTTTCCACCGCGGTGGGCAGATACTGGAACACCAGTTTGGCGGCTTTTTCCGCCAGCGCGTCGGTAAAGTCGCTGGCGTGCGGAGAGACCCACGCCTCCAGCGCGTGGGTCAGCACGTCCATGCCGGTGTTGGCTGTAATCTGCGGCGGCACGCTGACCACCAGCTCCGGGTCAAGGATCGCCATATCGGGATAGAGCGCATTGTTGAACAGCGGGTACTTGATGCCTTTATCCGGATCGCTAATTACGCAGGCGCTGGTTACTTCTGAACCGGTACCGCTGGTGGTCGGTATAGCCACGCAGGTTTCGATGCTGATGCCGCTCTGCTGACTGAACCAGACGATAGCTTTCGCCGCATCCATTGCCGATCCGCCGCCGAAGCCGATGACCACCTGCGGCTGCAGGGCCTGCATTTGCGCAATGCCCTGTACCACGGTGTGGATAGTGGGGTCCGGGGTTATCTCGCTAAAGACGCTAATGCGGTTATCTGCGGGCAACGCCTGACGCAGGGTTTCCAGCAGCGGCGAGCGCGCAAGAAAGCCATCGCAGATAATCCAGATGTGCTTGTTGGTAAAGCGCTTGAGCACCGCCAGGCTACCCTGACCGCTGTACAACCGCGTTTGTAGTGAGAAAGTTTTCATCGCGACCTCGGTTAGCGAATGGAAAAGCCGTTGGTCAGCACGCAGCGACGGGATCGGGCAAACGTGCGCGCCGAGGTTGTCCCTTCACCGGTCGGCGTGGCGATAGTAAAGGTGGTAAAGCCTTCGCCGCCGACGCCGATCCCGGCATAAGAGGGGCCGTTCTTGACGAATATCGAGGTTTGCAGGGTGCGGGCCGCGAGGTTCAGGCGCGACACGTTCTGCGAGTGCATAATGGCGGTATGATGCAGTCCTTCTTCAACCTTCAGCGCCAGGGCCAGCGCGCTATCGAAATCGCTAACTTTCACTATCGGCAGCATCGGCATCAGCTGCTCGCTGGTGACCCACGGATCGTCGGCGTTAACCAGCGCTATCAGCAGACGCGGCGCTTTCGCCGGAACGGCGATCCCGGCCGCTTCGAGCATGGCTGATGGGCTTTTGCCGACCAGTTTTTTATTCGCCTGGCCTTCAGGCAGGCAGGCGGCCCGGAGTTTGTCAGTGTCGGCAGGGCTCAGCAGCAGCGCGCCGAAGGTTTGCATTTGCTGCACCAGACGTTCGGCGACGCTCTCCACCACAATCAGGCTCTTCTCGGCAATGCAGGGCAGGTTGTAATCGAACGAGGCGCCGTTGATGATATCTTCCGCCGCTTTAACCAGATCCGCCGTTTCATCAACGATGCAGGGCGGGTTACCCGCGCCAGCGCCAATGACTTTCTTACCGCTCTTCATGCCCATCGCCACAATACCCGGGCCGCCGGTAATGGCCAGAACCGCAATGCGCGGATGGGCCATCATCTGCTGGGTGGCTTCGAAAGTGGGTTCTGCTACGGTAACCACCAGATTGCGGATGCCGCAGCAGCGGAAAACAATCTCTTCAATCATGCTAATCAGCTTCAGTGAGACCTTTTTTGCTCCCGGATGCGGGCTGAAGTAGACGCTATTGCCCGCCGCCAGCATGCTGATGCTGTTATTAATGATGGTTTCCGTCGGGTTGGTGCTCGGTGCGACCGACCCGATAACGCCAAATGGCGAATACTCAAACAGCACCATGCCGCCGTCGCCGGTCAGTGCCGTGGTGGTGAGATCTTCCACGCCCGGCGTGTTGTCCAGCGCAGCTTTGTTTTTCAAAAATTTATCTTCTTTGTTGCCCATCCCCGTTTCATTGGCGCTCTCTTCCGCCAGGGCGGCCAGATGCGGCGTCAGCTCCTGACGCATTGCGCTAATGATGGCGCTGCGGGTTTTTAGCGGGCACTGCTGATAACGTAAGAACGCCTGATGCGCGGCATCAATGGCCTCGCTCACGGACTGAAAAATCCCTTTGCCCTGCGCCGGGTTCGGCGTTTGGGCTGGGGTTAACTGTTCGCTAAGAATGGTGCGAATAAGCGTTTCGAGTTCAGAAGTATTCATTGATGAGTTCCCACGTTAATGGCCGCGATGGCGGTCTGTGCTATATCCATGTCCTGTTCAACGCTGCCGCCGCTGATGCCAAGACCCCCAATTAATGAGCCGTCGCGCCACAGGGCGTAACCGCCGCCAAAGGTAACCACTTTTCCCTGCAAATGCGTTTCGAGGCCATAAAGCGCGGCGCCCGGCTGAACGGCCTCGCTCAGCTCATGGGTCGCCGTTTTCATCGCCACCGCGGTCCAGGCTTTTTTCGGCGCCAGTTCGCTGCTGACCAGCAGGGCGTCCGGCATCCGCCAGGTCACGGTTTCGGTGCCGTGTGCGTCAACGATGCTGATCACCACCGGCACCTGAAGCTGCTGCGCGCGCTCAACGGCGGCGCGGGTGAGCTGGTGCAGATCGTGGAATGAAAGGTCCAGGGGCGTCTTCTCCTTGCTGCGGCTCGGTAGAGTGGCGGCCAGATAGCGCCGGCTCACTTCACGAATGATGTTGTTCTGGTGCGCATCGCTATCTTCCGCGCGCGCCAGGGCGTACAGGCAGTCTGACAAGCGATTGATGTAGCGCATCAGCACCTGGCGCACGTTGACTTCCGCCGCCAGCTCAACCAGTCGCCGTTCGGCCCGGCGGGCCAGCGTGCGGGCAAAATGCAGGCGGCTCGCGGCTTCGCAGCGGCCGGGTAAAATAAAACTGTGCAGCGGTTCGACGCGGGCCATGGCCCGATCGATGGCGGCTTCCAGAGCGGAAATCTCTTCGCTGCTGATGTAGCGCTGTTTCGGTGACGGCCGTTCGCTGTCGCTGGCCAGTTCTGCGCTAAACCAAAAAAGCTGCTGCTGGATGGCCTCAAGTAAGGCGCGGTGTTTTTCATCCGCGGCGGCGCAGGCGCACAGGCTCAGCGCGGCGTTCAGCTCATCCAGCGTGCCGTAGGCTTCAACCCGCGGGTGGGTTTTACTCACCCGCTGGCCGGTAAAGAGTGAGGTGGTGCCAGCGTCGCCCGTTCGGGTATAAATCGCCATATTCGCTCCTTAACGTGAAAGCGTATCGACAATGCCGACAACGGCGAGGTCGATGGCCTCGTTTGGCCCGGAAAAAACGTGCCTGGCGCTGGAGCCGCCGCTGAGCAGAACCAGCTCGCCGATCCCCGCGCCGACGGAATCCACGGCGACTTCATCGCCGGAGGTCGGCGAGGCGGGAAGCTCGCCATCGGCGCTGACCCGCCGCACCAGCAGCAGCTTTTTGCCGATCAGGGAAGGCGATTTTTGCGTGGAGACAACCGCGCCCGTGACTCGTGCCAGATGCATGATTTACTCCTGCTTAATTAATTGAATATGCCGCGCCTGTGCCGCTTCGCGCGCCAGCGCGGTCACGATGCATTTGCGGTGGATAACCAGGCGACCCTGGCCCAGCTGCGCGACGTCGCGATAGCTCAGCACCGATCCTGCGTGCAGGATCAGCGGCAGCCCGCGCTCGTCGGTGAAGATCGTCGGCAGGCGCGCCAGTTTTTTGACCGGGATAACCGGCAGCAGCTGGCTGTGCAGGGTGAGCTGCACGCGGATGCCGAAAGCCAGCGCGTCGTGAATTTTCCGGGCCGCAGGATCGTCGGTTTCCGCCTCCGTCAGCTGGCCCAGCAGCGGCAGGTCGACAAGCAGGATGCGCAGCGAGGCGTGCTGGCTGAACAGCCCGGGGCAGTCGGCATCGCGCAGCTGCGCAACGCTCAGCGTCGCCGTGCTGTGGGCGCGACGCTGCAGCCTGGAGACGATTTCCTCCACGATGCGCTGCAGAACTTCGCCGTTCATCGCGGGCCTACCAGCCGGGCAAAGGCCTGCGGATTATCGGCGCCAGCGGCGTTGGCTTCATCGGTATCAATGTGCATTTCGAGACGCATATCCGGTGAAACGCGAATCGCCACGTTGTTGAAAATCAGCCCGCGCTCGTCGCCTTCAATGGCCACGGAGACCCTATCGCCGTGGGAAACCCGCAGGATCAGCGCATCGAGCGGCGACATATGAATATGCCGCTGCGCGACGATAACCCCTGACGACAGCGTCAGTTCGCCATAGGGGCTGACCAGACGGATGCCCGGCGTCCCTTTCAGATCGCCGGACATTCTCAGCGGCGCCGCAACCCCCAGGGTTCTGGCATCGGTACGCGATATTTCCACCTGGCTTACCGAACGCAGTGGGCCGAGCAGGCGCACATTTTTAAGCTGCCCCTTCGGCCCTACCAGGGTGACGGTTTGCTCCGCAGCGTACTGTCCCGGCTGCAGCAGCGCTTTTTTCTCGCTGATGGGATGGCCAGGAAACAGGCGTTCATAATCCGACGCCGACAGGTGGATATGACGATTTGAAACCCCCAGCGGAATGGGCCGCAGACGCATCTCGTCGAGGACTTTACTGACCGTTGATTCGAGAAGCTGTTTATCCATTACGCTTCACCTCGCTTGCCGGGATGAATGCAAAGGGTGCGCGGCTCGCCCTTCTGGCGCGGACATTTTGGATCCAGACACAGGTTGCAGCTGACCACGCCTTGTTGCTGGAGGGGCTCTTCTGCTGGCGCTTCAGAAACGACATTAGCCGTCTCTGACTCTTCAGGCTCAGGTTCCATGACGGAGGGGGGGGGAGCCTCTGCGGGCAGGATCCCTTCTCCGGGTCTGGCGATGACTTTATGAGCCACCAGACCGTTTCGCTGTTCGGCAAACTGTGCACCGGTGGTGATGGCCGCCTGTACTGAGGCCACATCACCGGTAATTTTAATGACCGTCCAGCCTGAACCATTGGTCTTTTCGAGGGCGACCAGCGTGATAGAAGCGGATTTCGCCATGATATCGGCGCAGCTAATAGCCAGTGCCAGACCACAAACTTCAAGTAATCCCAGTGATTGCTTCACGCGGTGCTCCTTATTCGCCATCAATCAGGCTGATTTCGGTAAAATGGCCTCAACGTCGCTGTGCGGACGCGGGATCACGTGGCAGGATTTCACTTCGCCTACGACGCTTGCCGCCGCGCTGCCCGCATCTACCGCCGCTTTGACCGCGCCGACATCGCCGCGAACCATTACGGTCACCAGACCCGAGCCAATTTTTTCGTAGCCGACCAGCTGCACGTTGGCCGATTTCACCATTGCATCGGCGGCCTCAATGGCGCCTACTAACCCTTTTGTTTCAACCAGTCCCAGTGCGTTATTCATACTGCTGTTCTCCTGTTGCTTAGCTATTCAGATCCCGGAACGGGATCCCTTTGACCAGCCGTGCCGCGTTATTACCGGTGTTACGTTGGGCCTGACTGTCCTGATGATGCATCAGCGTAAAAAGCGGCGCCGATGCGGGTAAATTCTTGTAGTGCACGACCAGCGTATGGCGATCGCAGGCGATGCCCACCAGTAGCGGCGAGCTGCGCGCCGCCTGCCAGGCGCTGTCCACGACATCCCCGGCCGGGTGATGCTGGAGCAGGAAAGGAATGCCTTCCTCTTCGATACCCAGCAGCACTTCGCGCCACAGGCCGTCGCAGCCGTCGATGGCGGCGATCACAATAGCCGGAGCGCTGTGATTACTGTCCATGTGCGAACTCCTTATGCCAGGAGAGAATCAGGCCGGTGGCCACCGCGTTTCTGGGGCCCTCGCTGCCGCGAATATTTCCCCGCCCGGCAACCAGGCGGTAGTGCGCCAGCGCATCGGTGACCAGCTGCGGGACCTCGAAATCCAGCGACGAACCGCCGACCAGCACCACGAACGGAATATCGCGAATGTTGCCGGTGGGGCTGACCTGACGCAGTGCGCGCAGGGCGTTGGTGACAAAGACCCGCTCTTTGGCGCTGCGGCGAATGGCGCGTACTTTTTCCAGCGCTAAGTCGCCGGGTAGTGGCACCAGTTCGTCCGGTTTCACCACGCAGACGCGGGCGAATACGGCGGGGGGCAGCGGCGTGGAGAAGAACTGCACGCTGCCGTCCTCGTGGCGTAAATGGAACAGACTTTCCACCTTGGCCAGCGGATACTTCTTGATCTCTTCCGCCAGATAGCGGTCTTCCAGCCCCAGCTCGCGGGCAATAATCATCGTCACCATATCGCCAGCTCCGGCGAGGTGAGTGGCGATGATTTCGCCTTTGGGGTTGATGATGGAGGCATCGGTGGAGCCTGCGCCGAGGTCGAGGATCGCCAGCGGTCGGGTGGTACCCGGCGTGGTCAGCGCGCCCAGAATGGCGGCTTCGGCCTCGGCGCCGCCGATCTGCACGTCGATATTGAGCTTCTGCTCGATTTCGCGGGCAATCATCGCCATCTGCAAACGATCCGATTTCACCATTGAGGCGATGCCCACGGCCTGCTCCAGCGAGAACTCCCCGGCAAGACCGCCGGTGACGCTCACCGGCACCGAGGTATCGACGGCCAGCAGATCCTGAATGAATATTTCGCTGCTGGGCTTGTTGGTCAACTCGGCCATGGTCTGGCGCACGTGTTCCAGCATGCCGCCGATATTGGTCCCCGACTCGCCGGTGACGTTATCGAGCTTGCCGCAGCCGTCGACCGCTTTCATGATGGCTTCGGCGCCAGCGGCAACGTCTACGCGTACGCTCCGGCCCTGGGCCAGCAGCTCAAGGTTACCGGCGGGTATCGCACGCGCTTTGACGTCACCGGATGGCGTTTTGACCACCACGGCGGAACGGTTGCCAATCAGCGCGCGAGCCATCGGGACGATGTTTTTCGTCTCCTCGGCGTTGAGGTTGAATACGGTGGCGATGCCGTAGGGGTTAGAGAGCGTTTCGATGACCTTCCCCGGGACGGCGACCTCAATTGCCGCCAGCATTCCCAGCGGAATGCGGTCGATGTACAGCACTTCGTCAACAATCGGCAGCGGTTTTTCCAGCCGGTTGCTGACCAGCACGCCATCGTCGCGTTGCAAAATGACGCCGGTAATCTGATATCCGGCGCGCAGGGAAGCGTTAATCACGCTGGCGATATCGGCAAAATCGAACGCCGACGACACCACCAGGATATAGGGCGCGTCCGCCGGGCGGGTTAACAGCTCCTGCGGCGTAATGGTGATGCCCACGCCAAGCCCCGCGCCGCCGGGCGTTTTCGGGTTATGGCCGATCATGGTCGATTCGGTGATGATGGTCTCGGTAATGGTTTCCATCGCCACATCGCCAATCACCGGCGTAGCTTCATTAATGCGGATGAGCGAAATATCGCTGACAGCGATCCCGGCGCCTCTGGCGACGAGGGTGAGCGCCTCCTGAATACCGAACACGTTACGCAACGTGCCTTTGATCCCGGTGGTTTCCGCCAGCGCGCTGTGGGTGATTGTCAGCGTACCAGCCTCATTCAGAGTCGCCAGGGCGACTTCCGTCGATGAGTTGCCGATATCAATGCCAGCTATATATCGCATCACATACCCCTGTAATTAATCGTCGCCTTTGAGTTTTTTACGCTCGACGTACAGCGTTGCCGCTTCGCGAACGAAAGCGGCGCAAATCTTCGCCTGATAGCGGCTTTCGAGATCGTTGGCGATCGCCAGCAGCTCCTCTTTCGTCGAGCGATAGGGGCGGAGGGCGTTGTAGATTTCAAGAATGCGATCGTCCGGTACCGCGGTCAGTTCGGCGGCGCGTTCGAAGTTCATCGCCAGCCGGTCGCGGCCCGCGTCCCTGGCGATAGAAGCCTGTAAGCGCAGCGTTTCCGGGGTAATACGCATATCCTGGGCGGTAACTTTGTTGCTCAGCACGTTTTCCAGCGTAAAGTCGTCCAGCGTTTTATTGGTGGCGGTTTTCACCCATTCCGGGTGTTTGTTCGCCAGCGGGTAGTCGCTGACCTTTGCGCTACGGGACGTGCCGTCTGCCGCCGGAGCCGCCGTCGGCGCCTCGCCCTGCAGGCTGTTCATGCGGCTTAATACGTCGCGCACCATCGATTCAATTGCGTCGGTATTCATGGAGTTATCCTTTATCAAAGCGCCACGCGCAGTTCCTGCGGGTTTTTGCCCGTTACCACGTACTTGGTCTCTTTAATGTGCAAAATGGCCGATTTCGCCTGGTATTTTGGCCGCGCCATCTGGTCGTTCAGCGTCGGGACCGGTTGCGGCGATTCGCGTTTCGCATAGCGGGCGGCGTTTTTACCAATCTGGCGATAGGTTTCCAGGGTCAGCAGCGGCGCCTGGGGGAACAGCTCCAGGTTAGAGAGCGGCGGCAGCCCCTGCTGGTGAATCACCGTGGTGCCTTTTGACTGGATGCCGATAGAGATGCCGGAACCGCTCAGGCGATTGCCTTCAACGGCGACGAAGGCCACGTCGGAGGATTTAAAGCAGCGAATCACGCGCGCCTTAATGCCTTCTTCTTCAATACCGGCAATGACTTCGCGCAAAATGCTCTTATGCGGTATGCCGACGATATTGACGGTCTGCGCCAGGCCGAAAGCCGGGCCGACGGCGATAATCACTTCGTCCTGCTGGGTTCCCTGACGCGCTTCGCCCACTTCCGTCAGGAAGCCGTCGCCGGCGGGCGGCGTGGCCTGGGGCGCCGCGGAGGCCGCTGGCGCAGTAAACGAGACGGGTTTATCGCTGCCCTTCATCTCGCTGAGCACTTCTTCAATTATCTGGCGCAGCAATTTTTCATTAATTTCCATTTCTCACCCCTTAATCAATCTCGTTGGGATCAAGAGCGCCAGGGATGTTTTTAATCTCTTCCCAGCGTTCGCCCTGCAGGCGATAGCCCGTTGCCGGACCGGCATAGTCGTTAACGTCGTTGACGGCTGACAGCACCTGCCCATCGCCGACGATAATTGCGGAGGTATGCAGATAGTCTCCGGTCAGCTTGGCTTTCTGGATGTTGAGCATGTCCTGGGCCACGTCGGTGAACCCGCCCTGCGCCAGCGCTTTCACTACTTCCAGGCCGTTGCGGTTTTTATTGATGATTTCCTGGGCGAACTTGATGTCTTCGACGATGTTGCGCTCCGGCATATCTTTCGAACCGTGGGCGTAGGTCGCGGCTTCCACTTCTTCATCGGTAATCGGCGGCAGCCCCATTCCGGCAAAAACGGCCTGCAGCGCGCGGGCAGCCTTATTACGGATGGCGATAACATCTTCTTCGCGAACCGGACGCAGACCGCCGTCCACCTTCAGGTCGCGCTGGATGACGTTGTAGTCGTCAAAGTCTTCGGCATCTTCGTTGGAACCGGCGAACATGTTGTCGTAGTTCGGCACCGCGGAATAACCGGAAGAGATAAAGTCGGTCCCCGGCAGAAACTGCATCAGCAGACGCGCGGTACGACGCATATCGGAGTGGGTGAAGGTCTGGTCGTTACTGGAGGCGCACTCCAGATCCAGCGACGAACAGATCAGGTTTTCCGCCAGCACCGCGCGAATGCCGGAAGGCACCGCAGACGGCACGCCGATGCAGCTAACGGAACCGTTTTGCAGCCCCTGTACGCCCGCGGCTTTGGTGATGTAGATGCAGCGCGCTTCCAGGTAAAGCATGGATTTGCCTTCGGCGTAGCCCATCTGCACTTCGGAGCCGGAGCCGGAGGTGAAGCGCATTTTCAGACCGCGAGAGGCGTAGGAGGAGGCTAAGAAACCCTTCGACCACGGCGTGTCGTCGCCGTCGGTAAAGACCGGTTCGGTACCGTAGACGGAGATGGTTTCGGCGTAGCAGGTGTGGCCCAGCATGCCGAGCTTCAGCTCGGTGGCTTCTTCCAGCGAGCACTGAGTCAGTACGCCCGGACGGCCTACCTGCGAGCCGACCAGCAGCGCGATGGCGTTGAACGGCGCGTAGCGCGCTACCGCAACGGTGGTTTCCTGTTCGTCAAATCCACGCCATGCGCCTTCGGCGGCGTCGGCGGCAATCTGTACCGGATTATCTTTGACGTTGGTGACGTGCGCCTGCTGGGATGGGGTGCGGCGGGCGCGCATTTTCTGCATCGCCATCATCATCTCAACGACGTTCATATGCGAAACCACTTCGACAATTTTTGCCGGCGTCATCGCGGTGGTCAGCGGGACGATTTCGCTGCGTTTAACGTTCGGATCGCACAGCATATTGGCCAGCTTAACCGAATCCATCGCCATCACTTCTTCGGCGCGATTCAGGTTAATGCCGTAGCGGGCGATAAAGTGGTCGATCAGGTCAAAATCGCTCACCGGTTTCCCGTCCAGCTCGGTCACCGCGCCGTTAACGATTTTTATCGACGGTTTCGGATCGTTCGGGCTTTCCATCGCGATAAAGCCTTCTTCGATCCACTCCTTAACGAAGCCGTCCTGATTCACAGGGCGTTTCGCCAGTGCTTCAAATCTTTTCGATCTCATGAATCAGCCTCGTGGGTATCAGATGTAGGACGGGCGATCGTTTTTCGGTTCAGAACCGAGGGTCGCAAGGACGGTTTTACCGATTTCGCGCGCGGAGGTGACTGCCTGGCGGACCGCGCCGGAGTCGCCGGAAATCACCAGGATGGCTTCGTTACTGAAGCTGGTGCCGTGCGCCGGAGAGCTATACGCCACGACTTCTACGTTGGCTGACTTCAGGGCGGTATCGGCCATCAGCACGCCAACGGAGGCCGGTGCGCCGACGATAATGCCGCAGGCGCGGCCAATCGGCGCGCCGAAGGCTTTTTCCAGGGCGTAGCTGGCGCGGGCGGTGTACTGCAGTTCGATATGTCCGGCTTCATTGCCGTAAACATCGCCGAAGGTGCGGTCGAGCTCTTTCAGCGCAACTTCAATCCCGCGCTTAACGTCGGAAACGTCGTTGCCGCCTAAAATAATCAACGAACCGTGGCCTGCACCGCCTTTGGTATCGCGCGGAAGCTCAATGCTGACCACTTCGGTGTTGGTGGCTTTCACCGCTTCGTCCGCCGCCATAATGTGCGGGCCTGCGCCGGTACGGGCGCCGAGAATGCCGATGGAGCGATAGCGCTTTTCAAGCTTCATCGCGTCCAGCAGGGCGGTATCGACGTTGGCGATAACCAGACCCAGGGTGTCGCCAATGGCGGTCCCGACAAATTCCGTTAAACTGCAGCTTTTTTCTGCCATAGCCGTCTCTCGTATTGGATGGTTTTCAGTAGGGATGGCCTGCTGTTCCGGCGTTGCCACGCGGGCAATCACCTGAGCCATGATCTGTTCAACCAGCTCATTGCTGCTCATTGGCTAATTCCCTTCGGTAAGATTTTTTCTACATCGGTGTGAGGGCGTGGGATGACGTGTACGGCTTTCACTTCACCCACGTTACGTGCGGCGGCGGCACCCGCATCGGTGGCCGCTTTTACCGCGCCAACATCGCCGCGCACGATGACGGTTACCAGCCCGGAGCCAATCTTTTCATAGCCCACTAACATCACATTGGCTGACTTAACCATTGCATCAGCGGCCTCTATGGCTGCGGTTAAGCCTTTGGTTTCTACCATTCCTAGTGCTTCTTGTTGCATAAAGACCTCGCATGGAGTGTTCCGATAGTTGGGACTATAAGAAGATGCGAGGAAAAAGAATGGCTGACTTCAATTTGATGGTGAAAAAATAGTGGGTGTTGGATAATATAAAATTGTCGTTTATTTATTTAAATATTTGATTTTATTTGTTATTTTTATTTTCGCTTATGTGATTATCTTGTTTTGTATATTCCATATTTACAAATTTGTTCATGACGATTTTAATTTTATCTGCTATGCGCGAGAAACTGATTTGTGATGTTTGTTGGAAAACGATGAGTTGGTTTTAGCAATATTTTTGCATGCCATGGCGGTGGCATAATTGCGAAAGCCGCGCGTGAGCAATGCAATTCTGAGTTATTTAATGACAATAATTTGTTATTGATGCCCGAATTTTCCGGAGGCTGCCGTCAGCAGGTTGCCAACAATTTGCGGACGGGAGTTCATATAGTGGTGCCCGTTGTACTCTACTGCCAGCAGGATGTTGGCTGGTCAGGACACGAACTCTGCTAAGAAGGTGTCATAATGAATGATTCGTTAAAAGCGCAATGTACCGCCGAGTTTTTGGGCACCGGGTTATTTTTGTTTTTCGGCATCGGCTGCCTGAGCGCGTTAAAGGTGGCGGGAGCCAGCCTCGGACTGTGGGAGATATGCATTATCTGGGGGTTGGGGATCTCGCTTGCCGTGTATCTGACTTCGGGGATCTCCGGCGGGCATCTCAACCCGGCGGTGACCGTCGCTTTATGGCTGTTTGCCTGCTTTCCCGGACGAAAAGTTTTCCCCTATATCGTTTCACAGGTTGCCGGCGCCTTTGGCGGCGCGGTGCTGGCCTATGTGCTGTACAGCACGATGTTTACCGAGTTTGAATCCGCCCACCATATCGCGCGCGGCAGCGTAGAGAGCCTGCAGCTGGCGAGTATTTTCAGCACCTACCCGGCGGCATCGCTGAGCATCTGGCATGCGGCGCTGGTTGAAGTGGTGATCACCTCCATGCTGATGGGGATGATTATGGCGCTGACCGACGACGGCAACGGCGTACCGAAAGGGCCGCTGGCCCCGCTGCTGATCGGCCTGCTGGTGGCGGTAATTGGCGCTTCAACCGGGCCGCTGACCGGCTTTGCGATGAATCCGGCGCGTGATTTTGGGCCGAAGCTGTTTACGTGGATGGCGGGTTGGGGCGATATCGCGATGACCGGCGGAAGGGATATTCCGTACTTTATTGTGCCGATTATTGCGCCACTGATCGGCGCTTGTCTCGGCGCGGCCATCTATCGTTATCTGATTGGTAATAATCTACCGTGTAATACCTGTAAATTAGAGGATTAAGGTCACGGCTGAAATAGCCAAAAATTTTCATGAACCGGTATCACGAACTCGCCAAAAACGTCTCCCACGGATGGGAGACTTTTGCTATCGTATTATTCTTTTATCGTTGGCGGCAATTGATGATGAAAGGAAGTAAATATTAAAGAAATGTTTTATTTATAACAAAAAATTAACTGAGAGGTTTTATCATGATTTCTGCGAGCACACTGAACTCAGAACTCATTAATAAAATCGCACAGGATTTTGCGCAGGCCACCAGTCTGGCGGTGGTGGTCGTCAATATTCATGGTGATGAAATATCTGAACTGTTTAACTTCACACCTTTTTGCCAGCTGATGCGCCAGCATCCCCAGCACAGCACCCGCTGTCGAATGAGCGACCGCTGCGGCGGGCTTGAGGCGTCTAAAACCGATCAGCTCTGTATCTACCGCTGCCACGCCGGGTTAACCGATTTCTCCATTCCTCTGGTCATTGCCGGGCACCTTGTGGGCTTTGTGCTTTGCGGCCAGGTGCGCTTAAGCAACGATGTTGAACTGGTCGATATCCTCAACGTGGATGACCGCTGGCAGGCCGACCCTGAGCTGCTTAAAGCGTTTCGCGACGTGCCGGAAATGGACTACTCCAGAGTGATTGCTTCTGCTGATTTACTGAAGCTTATCGTCGAAAACTGCCTTAAAAAACAGCTCAACTTTGTGGTGATTAAAGATAATCCCCAGCAGCCGGAACCTGCGCGCGCCAGCCGCGTTGCCAGCCCTCATGACAGTAAAATGAAGAAGGCGCTGCGCTACATTGATGCCCATTTATCCGATGAGCTTCGCCTGGAAGACGTCGCCGCTCACGTTTATCTCAGCCCCTATTACTTCAGTAAGCTGTTCAAAAAATATCAGGGTATTGGCTTTAATGCCTGGGTGAACCATCAGCGGATGGTGAGCGCCAAAGAGCTGCTTTGCCACAGCGACTGGAGCATCGCCAGCATTGCGCGGAATTTAGGATTTTCGCAAACCAGCTATTTTTGCAAAGTTTTTCGCCAGGCCTATCAGGTGACTCCGCAGGCCTATCGCCAGCAAATTAACGCCAGATCACAAACTGAGTCATTTTAAATGACAATAATTTGTTATTGCCGATTTTTGTTATGCCCGCGTATCTGGCTCATTATAAAATGAAAATATCTCATTCAGAGCAATAAATTGTCATAGCGCAACAAAATAATAATGAGAGAGCGATAAGCTGCACCAGTTTTTATTTATTTGATGAGATAGAGTGATATCCGAAATGGCTTTCAGCGCGCCATCGGCGTAATGAAACGGCTTTGGTAATTAAAAATTAAACACGACGGGAGCCATCCTGCTTCCGTAAGATGTTCCGGGAATCATTCGAGTGGGTTTCATCCCGCTCGATAAAATCGACAGGCGCCAGGGAAGGGGGTGTGAATCCCCCGCAGCCCCCGCTGCTGTGATGCTGACGAACCCATATATACGCTAAATAATTCGCGTTGTAGGAAGGCGGCAAGCGAGTGAATCCCCAGGAGCTTACACAGGTAAGTGACTGGGGTGAACAAGTAAAGCCAACGCACATACAACGTGAAGTATGACGGGTATGACCACTGATCTGCTTACCGGATTGGGAAGGATGGGAGAGGACGACGCTAAGCCAGAAGACCTGCCTGTCGGTAATAATCAACAACTTCGGTGGGAAGTGGGTTGCTCAGATGCGTACAGTCGAAAGACTGGGAATGCACGCAGCCCTACCACCCGGCACAGGATCGGGGTATGGCAGCCAGGCAGCACGCATTCATTCTTGCAGGTACCGGCAGCGGTTGTGGTAAAACTACGGTCACGCTTGGCCTGCTCAGCCTGTTGAAGCAGCGCGGCATGCGGGTTCAGCCCTGCAAAGTCGGCCCGGACTACCTCGACACCGGCTGGCACACCGCCGTCAGCGGCGTCGCTTCCCGCAACCTCGACAGCTTTATGCTCCCGGAGCCGGTGCTTAACGCGCTATTTTGCGAACAGATGCAGCGGGCGGATATCGCGGTCATTGAGGGCGTGATGGGGCTGTATGACGGCTTCGGTACCGACCCAGGCTACTGCAGCACCGCCGCGATGGCTAAACAGCTCGGCTGTCCGGTCATTTTGCTGGTAGATGGCAAAGCGGTTTCCACCTCCATCGCCGCCACGGTGATGGGATTTCAACACTTCGACCCCAGTCTTAACATTGCCGGCGTTATCGTCAATCGCGTCAACAGCGAAAGCCATTATCAGCTTCTCAAAGGCGCCATTGAACGCTACTGCGAGCTGCCGGTGCTCGGCTACGTACCGCGAGTGGAAGGGGTGGCGTTACCCGAACGCCATCTGGGACTGGTTACCGCCCGCGAGTCGCTGGTTAACCAGCAGCCGTGGCGCGATTTTGCCCAAACGCTGGCGCAAACGCTGGATATTGAACAGCTTCTTACCCTCAGCCAGCTCTCCATCCTACCTGCCGGGGAGTGGCCGACGCTGCCGTCCCCTGATGCTGGCGCGGGCCTGACGCTGGCGCTGGCCGACGACGAGGCCTTCAACTTTTACTACCCGGATAACCTCTCGCTGCTTGAACGCTGCGGAGTGAATATCGTGCGCTTCAGCCCGCTGCACGATAGCGAGCTTCCACCGTGCCAGATGATTTGGCTCGGCGGCGGCTATCCGGAAATTCATGCTGCCGCGCTGGCGGCCAATACGCCGATGCTGGCGCAGCTGCAGGAGGCACACCGGCGCGGGGTGGCGATTTACGCCGAATGCGGCGGTCTGATGTATCTCGGCAGCTCCCTGGAAGACGTCAACGGTGATATCTACCCGATGGCCAACCTTATTCCCGGCCATAGCAAAATGGGCAAACGGCTTACCCGCTTTGGCTACTGCGAGGCGCGAGCTATGCGCAAAACGCTGCTGGCGGCGCCGGGCGAAACCCTGCGCGGACATGAATTTCACTACTCGGATTTTACTCCCGAGTCCCCGGCGGTTCTGGCCTGCCGCAAGGTCCGCGACGGTATGACCCTTCAGCAGTGGTCCGGCGGCTGGCAGGTGGGCAACGCGTTCGCCAGCTATCTGCACCTGCACTTTGCGCAGCGCCCCACCATGCTCAACCACTGGCTGGCTGCGGCAAGGAGCGCGCTATGACGCTACTGGCATGGGGCGTTGCCTGGCTTCTCGATTTTATCATCGGCGATCCGCAAAGCTGGCCGCATCCGGTGCGCTGGATTGGCAACCTGATCGCCGCCGTTCAGCGCGGCGTGCGCCGCTATTGCCGTAGCGATGTTGCCTTGCGCATCGGCGGCGGGGTGATGTGGATAGTTGTAGTCGGACTGACGTGGGGCGTCTGCTGGGGCGTGCTGACGCTGGCGCAGAGGATTCATCCGTGGCTTGGCTGGCTGGTTGAGGTCTGGATGATTTTCACCGTGCTGGCCGGACGCTGTCTGGCGCAGTCGGCGCGGGACGTCGAGCGACCGCTGCGCGCGGGGGATCTGGCGGAAAGCCGTAGCAAGCTGTCATGGATTGTCGGGCGCGACACGTCGCAGCTTGCGCCGCAGCAGATTAATCGCGCGGTTGTTGAGACGGTGGCGGAAAACACCGTTGACGGGATTATCGCGCCGCTCTTCTTCCTGCTGCTCGGCGGCGCGCCGCTGGCGATGGCCTATAAAGCGGTCAACACCCTGGATTCGATGGTCGGCTATAAGCACGAAAAATACCGCGCCATCGGCATGGTTAGCGCCCGCCTTGATGATGTCGCCAACTTTATCCCCGCTCGCCTGAGCTGGCTGCTTATCAGCCTCGCCGCTCTCCTCTGTGGTGAAGCGAGTGGCCGCGCGTTGCGCATCGGCTGGCGCGATCGCTACAACCACAGCAGCCCAAACTGCGGATGGTCGGAGGCCGCCGTCGCCGGGGCGCTCGGCATCCGGCTTGGCGGCCCTAACGATTACTTTGGTCAGCGCGTGGAGAAGCCGTGGATTGGCGAGGCGACGCGCGACGTTTCCGTAGACGATATTTCCCGAACGATTCGACTGATGTGGGTGTCTTCGACCCTGGCGCTGGCGCTGTTTATGGCGATCCGGTTCTGGCTGGTCGGCGCAGCCTGAGGACAAATGAATGCACTATATCCAGCAACCGCAGGCGATTGAGGCGAAAAGCTTCGACATTATTGGCGACATTATTGCGCAGACCCGCCCGGACTACCGCTTTGCCAGCCCGCTACACGAAGCCATTATCAAGCGGGTGATCCACACCACCGCCGATTTTGACTGGCTGGATATCCTGTGGTTTTCTCCCGACGTGCTTCCTCGCTTAAGCGCCGCCCTGAGCCAGCCCTGCACGCTTTATACCGATACCACCATGGCCCTTTCCGGGATCAATAAAACTCTGCTGGCGAAATTCGGCGGCGAGTGCCGCTGCTATATCAGCGATCCGCGCGTGGTGGCGGAGGCCAAAGCGCAGGGGATGACCCGCTCGATGGCGGCGGTCGATATTGCGGTTGCCGAAGAGGGCGAGAAGGTGTTTGTTTTCGGCAATGCGCCCACCGCGCTGTTTCGTCTGCTGGAGCATGATGTCGCGGTCAACGGCGTGATTGGCGTGCCGGTCGGCTTCGTCGGCGCGGCGGAGTCGAAAGACGCCCTGACGCAGAGCGGCCTGCCGGGCATTGCCGCGCTGGGTCGTAAAGGCGGCAGCAACGTCGCCGCCGCTATCGTCAACGCCATTCTGTACCACTTACAGGGGGCGAGATGAGCGAGCAATCCTTCGACGCCCCGGTGTGGCACAACGGCAAGGCGCTGCGTAAAGGCTATACCACCGGATCCTGCGCGACGGCGGCGGCAAAGGTCGCGGCGCTGATGGTGATGCGCCAGCACCTCATTCATCAGGTCTCCATCGTGACTCCTTCCGGCGTCACCCTGTGTCTTAACGTCGAATCACCGCACGTCGAAGGGCAGCAGGCGATCGCCGCGATTCGTAAAGACGGCGGCGATGACGTTGACGCCACCCACGGCATGCTGATTTTCGCCCGCGTGACGCTCGACGACTCCGGCGAGATAACCCTGCGCGGCGGCGAAGGTATCGGCACCATCACCCGTAAAGGAATCGGCCTGCCTATCGGCAGCCCGGCGATTAACCGCACCCCGCGCCACACCATTGAGTCGGCGGTGCGCGAAGCGATAGGCCCGTCGCGCGGGGCGACGGTAGAGATTTTCGCCCCGGAGGGCGAGGAGCGGGCGCAGAAAACCTATAACTCGCGGCTGGGGATCCTGGGTGGTATCTCGATTATCGGCACCACCGGTATCGTGACGCCGATGTCGGAAGAGAGCTGGAAGCGTTCGCTGTCGCTGGAGCTGGAAATTAAGCGCGCGGCGGGGCTGGAGCGGGTGGTGCTGGTGCCGGGCAACCACGGTGAACGCTTCGTACGCGAGCAGATGGGCATCGACTCGCAGGTGGTGGTCACCATGAGCAACTTCGTCGGCTACATGATTGAAGAGGCCGTCCGCCTCGGGTTCCGTCAGATTGTGCTGATTGGCCATCCCGGCAAGCTGATTAAAGTCGCCGCCGGGATCTTCCATACCCACAGCCATATCGCCGATGCGCGCATGGAAACGCTGGTCGCGCATCTGGCGCTGTTGGGGGCGCCGCTGGCGCTGCTGCAACTGGTGAGCGAATGCGATACCACCGAAGCGGCGATGGAGCACATTGACGCATACGGTTTTCAGCCTATCTATAACCATCTTGCTGAACGCATCTGCCTGCGGGTGATGCAGATGCTGCGTTTTACCAAAACGCCGCCCGTCTGCGACGCCATCATGTTCTCCTTTGATAACAAGGTCCTCGGCAGCAATCGCCCGGTGGCCGAGATTGCGCGGGAGATGTCATGTTAACGGTGGTTGGCATGGGGCCGTCAGGCCTGCATTTGATGACGCCGGCGGCGCAAGATGCGGTCGCCAGTGCGGATGCGCTGGTAGGCGGTAAGCGGCATTTGCAGCAGTTCCCCGGATTTCGCGGCGAACGGTTTGCGCTGGGCGCCAATATTGCCGAACTGCTGGTCTGGCTCGGCGAACGCGCAGCGCAGAAGGTGGTGGTGCTGGCCTCAGGCGACCCGCTCTTTTACGGGATCGGCACGCGGCTGATAGCCCACTTTGGCATCGATCGCGTGCGCATTATTCCCGGTATCAGCGCGGTGCAGTATCTCTGCGCGAAGGCCGGTATCGATATGAACGATATCTGGCTGACCAGCAGCCACGGGCGAGACGTCTGTTTTGATGAGCTGGCGCGTCAGCGCAAGGTGGCGATGGTGACCGACGGGCGCTGCGGGCCGCGGGAAATCGCCGCCCAGCTGGCGGCGCGGGGTAAAGGGTATCGCTGGATGGTGATTGGCGAAAATCTGGCGATGGATAACGAGCGGATCCACTGGCTACCGGTCAGTGAGGTCGATGCCGAATATGAGATGAACGCGGTGGTGATCCTCGATGAAAGATGAGCTTTTTCTGCGCGGCGAGAAGGTGCCGATGACCAAAGAGGCGGTTCGCGCGCTGGCGCTGGCCAAACTTGAACTGCACCGGGCAAGCCACCTGATTGATATCGGCGCCGGTACCGGCAGCGTGTCGATTGAGGCGGCGCTGCAGTATCCCTCTTTGCAGGTAACCGCCATCGAACGCAACCCCGCGGCTCTCCGGCTGCTGGACGAAAATCGCCAGCATTTCACCTGCGGCAATATTGAGATCCTGCCCGGTGAAGCGCCGATGGTGATTACCGAGCGGGCCGACGCCATTTTTATGGGCGGCAGCGGCGGCCGTCTCGACGAACTGATTGACTGGTCGTGGCAGCAGCTCTATCCCGGCGGCCGTCTGGTGATGACTTTTATCCTGCAGGAGAACCTGAACGCGGCTCTCGACTATCTGCAGCAGCGGGGGATTACACAGATTGATTGCCTGCTGCTGAACGTTTCATCGCTGACCGCGCTGGGCAGCGGCCACTATTTCAAACCGAATAATCCCGTTTTTGTTATCGCCTGTCAGAAGGAAGAAAACCATGGCTGAGACATTTGACCCCCGTAGTGTGTGGTTCGTTGGCGCAGGGCCGGGCGACCGTGAGCTGATTACCCTCAAGGGCTACCGCTTGCTGCAGCAGGCCCAGGTGGTGATCTACGCCGGGTCGCTGATAAACACCGAGCTGCTGGAGTATTGTCCGCCCGGCGCCGAGTGTCACGACAGCGCCGAACTGCATCTGGAGCAAATTCTCGACCTTATGGAAGCCGGCGTTAAAGCCGGGAAAACGGTAGTGCGTTTACAGACCGGGGACGTGTCGCTGTATGGCTCGGTCCGCGAGCAGGGTGAAGAGCTGACCAAACGCGGTATCGACTGGCAGGTGGTGCCGGGCGTCAGCGCGTTTCTGGGCGCGGCGGCGGAGCTGGGCGTCGAGTACACCGTGCCGGAAGTCTCCCAGAGCCTGATCATCACCCGCCTTGAAGGGCGCACGCCGGTGCCGGCGCGCGAGCAGCTTGAATCATTTGCCAGCCACCAGACTTCAATGGCGATTTACCTTTCCGTGCAGCGCATTCACCGGGTAGCGGAGCGCCTGATTGAAGGCGGCTATCCGGCAACCACGCCGGTGGCGGTGATCTATAAAGCGACCTGGCCGGAAAGCCAGACCGTACGCGGTACGCTGGCGGATATCGGCGACAAGGTACGCGAGGCGGGGATCCGCAAAACGGCGCTCATTCTGGTCGGGAATTTCCTGGGCTCTGAGTATCACTACTCAAAACTCTACGCGGCGGACTTTAGCCATGAATACCGTAAAGCCTGAATCAATCGCACTTTTCTGCCTGACGCCAGGGGGCGTTCGGCTGGCGAAACGGCTGGCGGCGATGCTGCCGTTAACCTGCTTTACCAGCGAGAAGCTGCTGGAAGAGGGTTTTCTCCCCTTTGAAAACGGTTTTGCCAGCGCCGCGCGGGAGGCCTTCAGCAGCTATTCGGCGCTGATTTTCATCGGCGCCACCGGGATCGCGGTACGCGTGCTGGCCCCGCTGGTCAATGATAAGTTCAGCGATCCGGCCGTGGTGGTGATCGACGAACGCGGCCAGCACGTCATTAGCCTGCTTTCCGGCCATGCGGGGGGCGCGAATGCCCTCAGCCGCTATCTGGCCGGGATGCTCGGCGCCGACCCGGTGATCACCACCGCCACCGACGTCAACGAGTTGGCGGCCCTGGATACGCTGGCATTCCAGCTTAATGCCCGGATGAGCGACTTCCGCGCGGCGGTGAAAACCGTCAACCAGATGCTGGTCAGCCATCAGCGCGTCGGTCTGTGGTGGGACGAAGAGCTGGATGAAGACGTCCGCCACTGCGACCGGCGGGGGTTTATCACCGTGACCGATCTGCACCAGCTTCCCGAGCTGGATGCGCTGGTCTGCGTCACGCTGCGCAACGAACTGCCGCCGATCGCCGTGCCGCACTGGAAGCTGGTGCCGCAGCGGGTGGTCGCCGGAATTGGCTGCCGCCGCGATACGCCATTCCCGCTATTAGCGGCGCTGCTGGCGCGCCAGCTTGAGGCGCAGCGCCTGGATCCGCTGGCGCTGAAAGCTATCGGCAGCGTCACGTTGAAGAAGCACGAGCAGGGGCTGATTCAGCTGGCTTCCTGCTGTCGCGTACCGTTCGAAACCTTTCCCGCTGATGCCCTGCGCGAGCATGAGCATCACTTTCCCGCTTCATCGTTCGTCAGAAAAACCGTCGGCGTGGGGAGCGTATCCGGTCCGGCGGCCTGGCTGCTGAGCCATGGGCAACTGTTAGGCGAAACCCTGCGCGAACAGGGCGTCACTATTACTTTGGGAGTTTCACACTGATGTTAAGCGTAATCGGAATCGGCCCTGGCTCGCAGTCCATGATGACCATGGAGGCCATTGAAGCGCTGCAGGCGGCGGAAATCGTCGTTGGCTATAAGACCTACACGCACCTGGTGAAAGCCTTTACCGGCGATAAGCAGGTGATTAAAACCGGAATGTGCAAAGAGATTGAGCGCTGCCAGGCGGCGATTGAGCTGGCGCAGGCCGGACATAACGTGGCGCTGATCAGCAGCGGCGATGCCGGTATTTACGGCATGGCCGGACTGGTGCTTGAACTGGTCAGCAAGCAGAAGCTGGATGTGGAAGTCCGCCTGATCCCGGGGATGACCGCCAGCATTGCCGCCGCCTCGCTGCTGGGCGCGCCGCTGATGCACGACTTCTGCCATATCAGCCTCAGCGACCTGCTGACCCCGTGGCCGGTGATTGAAAAACGCATTGTCGCCGCCGGGGAAGCCGACTTCGTCATCTGTTTTTACAATCCGCGCAGCCGCGGCCGCGAGGGCCATCTGGCGCGCGCCTTTGAGCTGCTGTCGGCCAGTAAAAGCGCGCAGACCCCGGTGGGAGTCGTGAAATCCGCCGGACGTAAAAAACAGGAGAAATGGCTGACTACCCTGGGGGAGATGGATTTTGCACCGGTCGATATGACCAGCCTGGTGATCGTCGGCAACAAAGCGACGTATATCCAGGATGGCCTGATGATCACGCCGCGAGGCTACGTGCTGTGAGCCACGGCGAGGTGCTGGTGATGGGCGGAACCAGCGACGCGAGGGCGCTGTGTCAGCAGCTTGACGCGGCGCAGGTCCCCTACACCCTGTCGGTGGCGACGCCCACCGGTCAGCAGCTGGCGGGGGATATTCGCGGCCAGGTGCGCTGCGGGCGCCTCGAGCTGGAGGAGATGATCGCCTGGCTGAAGGCTAACCGGACCCGCTGGGTGATCGATGCTTCGCACCCCTACGCCGAAGCGGTAAGCCGCAATATCGTCCGGGCCTGTGAAACCGCCGGCGTGCTGCTGAGCCGTTATCAGCGCCCAGAGCAGCTGAGCGGCCTGACGCATCCGCTGCTCTATACCGTGGAGAGCATTGAACAAGCCTGCGAGGTGGCGCGGCGTTTCGGCCAGCGCGTGCTGCTCACCACGGGAAGTAAAGATCTGGCGCGCTGGCGGGCGGGATTAGGTGACAAAACGCTGCTGGCCCGGGTGTTGCCGGTCGCCGATGTCATCGCGCAATGCGCCGCGCTGGGGTTTGGCGTAGGCGAGATTTTCGCCCTGTGCGGGCCGTTCAGCGCCGCGTTCAACGCCGCTTTCTACCGCCAGTGCCGGGCCGACGTGGTGATCACCAAAGCCTCCGGGGCCGAAGGCGGCTATCAGGAAAAAGTACAACCCTGTCTGGATGCCGGTATCCCCTGCATCGTGATTACGCGCCCGGCGCCGCTGGTGACGGGTGAAGAGTTACTGGAAAGTCAGGCTGCCTTTGCCCGGCGCTTATCGCGCTGGCTGGCCGCTGCTTAAGGAGTCAGAAATGAAAAAAGCGCTTCTGGTGGTCAGTTTTGGCACCAGCTATCCCGACACCTGTGAAAAGAACATCGTCGCCTGCGAGCGCGAGCTGGCGGCCAGCTGTCCGGACCGCGACACGTTTCGCGCCTTCACCTCCGGGATGATTATCCGCAAGCTCAAACAGCGCGACGGTATTGAGATTGATACGCCGCTGCAGGCATTGCAGAAGCTGGCCGAGCAGGGCTACCAGGATGTGGCGATTCAGTCGCTGCACATTATCAACGGCGATGAGTATGAAAAGATCGTCCGCGAAGTGCAAAGCCTGCGCCCGCTGTTCCTCCGCCTGACGCTGGGGGCGCCGCTGCTGAGCAGCCATAACGATTATGTCCAGCTGATGCAGGCGCTGCGCCAGCAGATGCCGCCGCTTGCCGCCGATGAAACGGTGGTCTTTATGGGCCACGGCGCCAGCCATCACGCTTTCGCCGCCTACGCCTGTCTGGATCATATGATGACGGCGAAGGGATTTCCGGCGCGGGTCGGCGCGGTCGAGAGCTATCCGGAAGTCGATATTCTTATCGATAGCCTGCGCCAGCAGGGGGTGAAGGGCGTACACCTGATGCCGCTGATGCTGGTGGCCGGCGATCACGCCATTAACGATATGGCCTCGGACGAAGAGGACTCCTGGAAAACGCTGTTCAACGCCGCCGGTATCACGGCGACGCCCTGGCTGAACGGGCTGGGAGAGAATCCGGCGGTGCGCGCAATGTTCGTCGCTCACCTGCAGCAGGCGCTGAGCCTTGCAATGGAGGAGGCGGCATGAGCGGCAAACTATATGCCTTAAGTACCGGCCCTGGCGCCGCCGACCTGATCACCGTGCGCGCGGCGCGGGTGCTGGGCACGCTGGACATTCTCTACGCGCCCGCCGGACGTAAAGGCGGCGACAGCCTCGCGCTCTCCATCGTGCGCGAGTATATCGGCGAACGGACCGAAGTACGCTGCTGCCATTTCCCGATGAGCGCCGACAGCGCGGAAAAAGAGGCGGTGTGGGATGAGGTTGCCGCCGCGCTGGTTCAGGAAGTGGAAGCGGGCAAGCAGGTCGGCTTTATTACCCTCGGCGACGCCATGCTGTTCAGCACCTGGGTGTTCTTACTCCAGCGTATCGGCTGCCCGGAGTGGCTGGAGATTGTTCCCGGCGTCACCTCTTTTGCCGCCATTGCCGCGCGTTCAAAAACGCCGCTGGCCATGGAGCAGCAATCGCTGGCAGTGATCTCCTGCACCGCGCCGGAAACGGAAATCGAGCAGGCGCTGCGCCAGCATGAAAGCCTGGTGCTGATGAAAGTGTACGGGCGGTTTCCCCGCATCAAAGCGCTGCTGGCGAAAAACGGTCTGCTGGATGCCGCGCTGATGATGTCTGAAGCCACGCTGCCGGGCGAGCAGTGCTGGCGCCATCTCAATGACGTCAGCGACGACCAGCCGCTGCCCTATTTCTCGACCATTCTGGTCAATAAACAGTGGGAGTATGCAGAATGAAACTTGAACAACAGCTAAAACAGCTGTCTTTCAGCGGGTTAGCTGCGGCGCTATTGCTGATAGTGGTTCCCGAAAAGGCTTTCGCGATGCACATCATGGAGGGGTTTTTACCGCCGATGTGGGCCCTGGCATGGTGGCTGCTGTTTTTACCCTGCCTGTGGTACGGGCTGGTGCGCCTGCGCCGCATTGTGCAGGAAGATAACAATCAGAAGGTGCTGCTGGCGCTGTGCGGGGCGTTTATTTTTGTCCTCTCGGCGCTGAAAATTCCTTCCGTAACCGGCAGCTGTTCCCACCCGACCGGCGTCGGCCTGGCGGTGATTCTCTTCGGGCCTGGCGTGGTGGCGATCCTTGGCGCCATCGTACTGCTGTTCCAGGCGCTGCTGCTGGCGCACGGCGGGCTGACGACGCTCGGCGCGAACGGGATGTCGATGGCGGTCATCGGGCCGGTGGTCGGCTACATGGTGTGGAAAATGGCCTGCCGCGCGGGCATTCGCCGCGACGTCGGGGTGTTTCTCTGCGCGATGCTGGCGGATCTGGTGACCTACTTTGTCACCTCCGTACAGCTCGGCGTGGCCTTTCCGGATCCCGCCGCCGGCGCGACCGGATCGATCGTCAAGTTTATGGGGATCTTCTGCCTGACGCAGATCCCGATCGCCATTGCTGAAGGACTGTTAACCGTCATGATCTACGACCAGTTGACCAAACGTCAGCTGATTACCGCACAGGGGCATTAACATGAAAAAGACGCTGATATTGTTCGCCATGGTGGTGGCGCTGGTGATCCTGCCGTTCTTTGTCGATCACGGCGGCGAATTCGGCGGTTCAGACGGCGAGGCGGAGAGCCAGATTCAGGTGGTCGCGCCGCATTATGAGCCGTGGTTCCAGCCGCTGTACGAACCGGCTAGCGGAGAAATTGAGAGCCTGCTGTTTACGCTCCAGGGCTCTCTCGGCGCGGCGGTAATTTTCTATATTCTGGGCTACAGCAAAGGCAGACAGCGCCGTGATGACCGGGTTTGACCGACTCAGCTATCAGAGCCGCTGGTTTCACGTCGCACCGGAGCGCAAGTTCCTGTTCTGGCTGCTGCTGATGGTGCTGGCTTTTACCCTGCCTCCGCTGGGGCAGGGTATCGAAATGGCGCTGATTGCCGCCTTAACCTGCTGGCTGCTGCGGGTCTCGCCGTGGAGCTGGTGCCGTTGGATGGCGCTGCCGTTTGGCTTCCTGCTGATCGGTGTGCTGACTATTCTGTTCAGCGTTAGCCGCAATCCGCAGGATCTGCTGGTGAGCCTGCCGCTGGGCAGCGTCTGGCTGGGCATGACGTCGGAGGGGTTGACGACCGCCAATCAGACCTTCTGGCGCAGCCTGGCGGCGCTGGCGTCCACCTTCTGGCTGGTGCTGAATCTGCCGTTCCCGCAGCTTATTTTGCTGCTCAAGCGCGGACGGGTACCGCGGCTGCTGACCGAGCAAATCCTGCTGACCTGGCGTTTTATTTTTATTCTTTTAGACGAAGCGCTGGCGATTCACCGTGCGCAAACATTACGTTTTGGCTACCGTAGCGTGCCGAAGGGCTATCGTTCGCTGGCGATGCTGGTAGGACTGCTGTTTACCCGGGTGATGATTCGCTACCAGCAGATGAGCACCACGCTGGATATCAAACTGTATCAGGGTGATTTTCACCTTTAAGGATAAGTATGCTTGCCACGACCGATCTCTGGTTTCGCTATCAGGACGAGCCGGTGCTGAAGGGGCTGACGCTGGATTTTTCCCATCACGCCGTGACCGGACTGGTAGGGGCGAACGGCTGCGGAAAATCCACGCTGTTTATGAACCTGAGCGGTCTGCTGCGCCCGCAGAGCGGGGCGGTGCTATGGCAAGGAAAACCGCTGGACTACAGCAAGCGCGGCCTGCTGGCGCTGCGTCAGCAGGTGGCGACCGTTTTCCAGGACCCGGACCAGCAGATTTTCTATACCGATATCGACAGCGATATCGCCTTTAGCCTGCGGAACCTGGGCGTAGCGGAAGAGGAAATTGCCCGCCGGGTGGACGATGCCCTGACTCTCGTCGATGCCCAGGGGTTTCGTCACCAGCCGATTCAGTGCCTGAGCCACGGGCAGAAAAAGCGCGTGGCGATAGCCGGCGCGCTGGTGCTGCAGGCGCGCTATTTACTGCTCGACGAGCCGACGGCGGGTCTCGATCCTTCGGGACGCGCGCAGATGATCGACATCATTAAGCGTATTGCCGATCGGGGCAACCACGTGGCGATCTCCAGCCACGATATCGATCTGATCTATGAAATCAGCGATGCGGTTTACGTGTTACGCCGCGGCGAAGTGCTGGCGCACGGCGAACCCGGGGAGGTGTTTGCCCGCAGCGAACTGATGGCCCAGGCCGGGCTCACCCAGCCGTGGCTGGTGAAACTGCACGCGCAGCTCGGGCTGCCGCTGTGTAAAACCGAAGAAGAATTTTTTACGCGGATGCGAAGCAACGCGATGAAGGAGGCGTCATGACGCTGGCAATTATGTTACAGGGCACCGCTTCTGACGTCGGCAAAAGCGTGCTGGTCGCGGGGCTGTGCCGCATCTTTTATCAGGACGGGCAGCGCACCGCGCCGTTTAAATCGCAGAATATGGCGCTTAATTCCGGTATCACGCCGGATGGCAAAGAGATGGGCCGCGCGCAGATTTTCCAGGCTGAAGCGGCGGGTATTATCCCGGATGTGCGCATGAACCCGGTGCTGCTTAAGCCAACCAGCGACCGCAAAGCGCAGGTGGTGCTGATGGGCAAGGTGGCGACCGATATGGACGCGGTGAGCTATCACGAATATAAACCGCGCCTGCGGGAACAGATCCTCGCGGTTTATAACAGCCTGGCCGCCGAACATGATGTGCTGGTGCTGGAAGGGGCAGGAAGTCCGGCGGAGATCAATCTGCGCGATCGCGACATCGTCAATATGGGCATGGCCGAGATGGCCCAGTGCCCGGTGATCCTCGTGGCGGATATCGATCGCGGCGGCGTATTCGCCTCTATCTACGGCACGCTCGCGCTGCTGCACGATCGCGAGCGCGCGCGGGTCAAGGGCGTGATTATTAATAAATTTCGCGGCGACGTGGCGCTGCTGTATTCCGGGATCGAGCAGATAGAAGCGCTCACCGGCGTCCCGGTGCTCGGCGTCATGCCGTGGCTGGATGTCGATCTTGAAGATGAGGACGGCGTCGCGCTGCAAAAAGGGAAATATCTGCGCACCGACAGGCGCGATATTGAGATTGCCGTGATTCAGGTGCCGCACATCTCCAATTTTACCGATTTCAACGCGCTGGCGGCGCAGCCGGACGTCCGCGTCCGCTATGTTCGCCAGCCGCAGGAGCTGGCGGGCGTGGATATGGTGATCCTGCCGGGCAGTAAAAATACGCTCGGCGACCTCGGCTGGCTGCGCGAGAGCGGCATGGCGCATGCGGTACTGCAGGCCCGGCGTCAGGGCGTACCGGTGCTGGGGATCTGCGGCGGCTATCAGATGCTCGGCGAAACCATTATCGATGAGGTGGAGTCGGGGCTTGGCACGCAGCCGGGGCTGGGGTTGCTAAATACCGTTACCCACTTTGCGCAAAGCAAGACGACGACCCAGGTAACGGCAACCCTGGCAACAGCGCTGCCGGCGTGGCTGGCGGCAACGGCGGGGCTGGCCGTAAGCGGCTACGAAATTCATATGGGCGAAACCGAGCTGCGCGACGGCTGCCGTTCGCTGATGCAATTACATAAAGGCGGCCTGAGCGTGGCGGACGGCGCGGTCAGCGATGACGGCCTGGCGTTTGGCACCTATCTGCACGGCCTGTTCGATAGCGATGCATTTACCCGCGCGCTGGTTAACGGCCTGCGCCAGCGTAAAGGGCTAGCGGCGCTGGATAGCGATTTCGAGTATGCGCAGTATAAATCGCGCCAGTTCGATCTGCTGGCGGACGCGATGCGTCAGCATATTGATATCGAAAAAATCTACGCCATCATGCGCCAACATCAGGAGCCCGTATGCTGACTTTAGTGACCGGCGGGGCGCGCAGCGGTAAAAGCCGCCATGCCGAAGCGCTGATCGCCCATGCGCCGCAGGTACTGTATATCGCCACCTCGCAGGTCTTTGATGACGAGATGGCGGCGAGGATCCAGCACCACCGCGACGGCAGGCCCGCGCACTGGCGCACCGCCGAGCGCTGGCAGCAGCTTGATGAGCTGATCACCCCGGATATCGCCCCAGAGGAGGCGATTTTGCTGGAATGCATCACCACCATGGTGACCAACCTGCTGTTTGCGCTGGGGGGCGACAGCTCGCCGGACGGCTGGGATTATGCGGCGATGGAGCGGGCGATCGACGCCGAAATCGCGGTACTGATTGCCGCCTGCCAGCGCTGCCCGGCCCGCGTGGTGCTGGTGACCAACGAGGTAGGGATGGGGATTGTGCCGGAAAACCGTCTTGCCCGCCATTTCCGCGATATCGCCGGACGCGTCAACCAGCGCCTTGCGGCGGCGGCAGACGAGGTGTGGCTGGTGGTGTCGGGCATTGGCGTAAAAATCAAATAGGCCAGGCGCGCCGTAACGGGCGTTATTCTTCCTGCTGGCTCTGCTATGAGTCAGCCAACAAGACGAGAACCTCTATGCAAAGCTTAACCTCTCTACTGGGCGCGATCCCTGCGCCTGATGAAAACGCGATGGCGCGCGCCCGGCTTCATATTGATGGTCTGCTGAAACCGCCCGGAAGCCTTGGACGCCTTGAAGATCTTGCCGTGCAGCTGGCGGGTATGCCCGGTCTTGAAGGTGTGCCGCAGGTGAAAAAAAAGGCGCTGCTGGTGATGTGCGCCGACCACGGCGTGTGGGACGAAGGGGTCGCCATTTCGCCAAAAGCGGTGACCGCGATTCAGGCGGCGAATATGACGCTGGGCAAAACCGGCGTTTGCGTACTGGCGGCGCAGGCGGGCGCGAAGGTGCACGTGATTGATGTTGGAATCGATGCCGAGCTGATACCGGGCGTCATCAACATGCGCGTGGCGCGCGGCTGCGGCAATATCGCCGTTGGTCCGGCAATGCGCCGCAGCCAGGCGGAAGAGCTGCTGCTGGAGGTGATGCGCTATACCCGGGGGCTGGCGGAGGATGGCGTCACGCTGTTTGGCGTCGGGGAGCTCGGAATGGCCAATACCACCCCGGCGGCGGCAATCGTCAGCGTCCTGACCGGCAGCGATGCCCAGGAGGTGGTGGGAATTGGCGCTAATCTGCCGTTGGCGAAGGTTGGCAATAAAGTTGAGGTGGTACGACGGGCCATCGCCGTTAACCGCCCCGATCCGCATGATGGTCTGGACGTGCTGGCAAAAGTGGGCGGTTTTGATTTATTGGGGATGACGGGTGTGATGCTGGGCGCGGCCTCCTGCGGTCTGCCGGTGGTGCTCGATGGCTTCCTCTCCTACGCAGCGGCGCTGGCGGCGTGCCGAATTGCGCCGCAGGTGAAACCCTATCTTATCCCGTCGCACTATTCGGCGGAGAAGGGGGCGCGTACGGCGCTGATGCATCTCGAGCTGGAGCCCTATCTGAATATGGGAATGCGTTTGGGAGAAGGCAGCGGCGCGGCGCTGGCGATGCCGATCGTTGAAGCGGCCTGCGCGATGTATCACGAAATGGGGATGCTGGCGGCGAGCAATATTGTGTTGCCGAAGGGCTGAGAAGGTGAGGGAGCGGCGCTTAGCCGTTCCCTGAATCAGGTATAAGATTTTGCGAATCGCAGAAACAAAAAAACACCCTTGAGGGTGTTTATGATGTTGGTTGCGGGGGCCGGATTTGAACCGACGACCTTCGGGTTATGAGCCCGACGAGCTACCAGGCTGCTCCACCCCGCGTCACCGTACTGCTTATATTGTCTTAAATTTTGATTGGTTGCGGGGGCCGGATTTGAACCGACGACCTTCGGGTTATGAGCCCGACGAGCTACCAGGCTGCTCCACCCCGCGTCACCGTACTGCTTGTACTTCATCAAATTTTAATTGGTTGCGGGGGCCAGATTTGAACTGACGACCTTCGGGTTATGAGCCCGACGAGCTACCAGGCTGCTCCACCCCGCGTCCGTGGAAGCGCACTATACTCCGCTAACGTTTTGATGCAACCCTTTTTGGCAGAAATCATCAATTTTGTAAAAAATGGTGCATATAGAATCACTTCCAGCCTATTTTTTGCGCAAAATTGCCTTTGCGGTACCTAAGCGCATTTCATTAGCCCTGGGGGTTTGTTATCTTCATCACGCACCCGGGCTTAGCAGCATAAAGAAGAGATACCATGAAAGGACGTTGGGCAAAATATGCAGTAACAGGCGCAATGCTGGCAATGCTGGCCGCTTGTTCCTCAAAACCGACCGATCGCGGTCAGCAGTATAATGAAGGTAAACTCACCCAGCCGTTTTCATTGGTTAACCAACCTGATGCGGTAGGTTCGCCGATCAACGCCGGCGATTTCTCCGAGCAGGTGAGACAGATTCGTAGCGCCTCTCCGCGCCTCTATACCAGCCAGAGCAACGTCTACAATGCGGTTCAGGAGTGGCTGCGTTCCGGCGGTGATACCCGTACGCTGAGCCAGTTTGGTATCGACGCCTGGCAGATGCAGGGAACGGATAACTACGGTAACGTCCAGTTTACCGGCTACTACACGCCGGTGGTTCAGGCGCGCCATACTCGCCAGGGTGAGTTCCAGTATCCGATTTACCGGATGCCGCCGAAGCGCGGCAAGCTGCCGTCCCGCGCCAGCATCTACGCCGGGGCTCTGAGCGACAACTACATCCTGGCCTACAGCAACTCGCTGATGGATAACTTCATCATGGACGTGCAGGGCAGCGGCTACATTGATTTTGGCGACGGCTCGCCGCTGAACTTCTTTAGCTATGCCGGGAAAAACGGCTGGCCCTATTACAGCATCGGTAAAGTGCTGATCGACCGCGGGGAAGTAAAGCGCGAAGATATGTCGATGCAGGCAATTCGCGAATGGGGCGAAAAGCACAGCGAGGCGGAAGTCCGCGAGCTGCTGGAGCAGAACCCGTCGTTCGTCTTCTTTAAACCGCAGTCCTTCGCGCCGGTGAAAGGCGCCAGCGCGGTGCCGCTGATCGGTCGCGCGTCGGTGGCCTCCGACCGTTCCATTGTTCCTGCAGGCACCACGCTGCTGGCGGAGGTGCCGCTGCTGGATAATAACGGTAAGTTTAACGGCCAGTACGAGCTGCGTTTAATGGTGGCACTTGATGTTGGCGGGGCGATTAAAGGCCAGCACTTCGATATTTACCAGGGCATTGGCCCGGATGCCGGGCACCGTGCCGGCTGGTATAACCACTATGGCCGCGTATGGGTGCTGAAAAACGCCCCGGGCGCAGGCAACGTCTTTAGCGGCTAGTGCTCACATTTTCCCCGGTCGCGCTGCGCTTACCGGGGCTACGGTCGCCTGAATAAGCCATTGACGACGTAATCCGGGAATATTTCCCGGAACGATGGCTGATTTTGTTGCCCGGGTAAGGCCCTTGCCTCGCGACCCGGGAATGTCCACTTATTTTGAGGTTATATGTCTGTTGTAATTAGCGATGCCTGGCGCCAGCGCTTTGGCGGCACGGCGCGTTTATATGGTGAAAAGGCGCTGCAATGTTTTGCCGACGCGCACGTCTGCGTGGTCGGCATCGGCGGCGTAGGCTCATGGGCGGCGGAAGCGCTGGCGAGAACCGGAATTGGCGCGATTACCCTCATCGATATGGATGATGTCTGCGTGACCAACACCAATCGCCAGATCCACGCCCTTGGCGGCAACGTAGGTCTGGCGAAAGCCGAGGTGATGGCGGAACGCATTCGCCTGATTAACCCCGAGTGCCGGGTGACGGTGGTGGACGATTTTATCACTCCGGAAAACGTCGCCGAGTATCTGGGCGTTGGCTTTAGCTATGTGATCGATGCCATCGACAGCGTGCGCCCGAAAGCGGCGTTAATCGCTTACTGTCGTCGCCATAAGGTGCCGCTGGTCACCACCGGCGGCGCGGGCGGACAAATCGATCCGACGCAAATTCAGGTCGCCGATCTGGCGAAAACCATCCAGGATCCGCTGGCGGCAAAGCTGCGTGAGCGTTTGAAGAGCCAGTTTGGGGTGGTGAAGAACAGCAAAGGTAAGCTCGGCGTGGATTGCGTGTTTTCCACCGAAGCGCTGGTTTATCCGCAGGCGGACGGCAGCGTTTGTGCGATGAAAAGCACCGCTGAGGGGCCGAAGCGAATGGATTGCGCATCCGGGTTTGGCGCCGCGACGATGGTAACCGCAACCTTTGGCTTTGTCGCCGTCTCCCATGCGCTGAAGAAAATGCTGGCGAAGGCGGAGCGGCAGACGGCGTAAATTCCCGGGTCGCGGCGCAGGCGCCTTACCCGGTCTACAAGACAATTCCCCGGAGGCGGTGCTGCGCACCTGGCCGGGCGACAAAACGGCACGAACCCGTAGCCCGGCAAGGCGCGTCAAGCGCCGCCCCCGGGATGAGCTTAAACCTCAACCTCGCGGGCGGCGGCGAGCACCGCCTCACTCAGGGCGTTGAGCCCCTGGCTGCGCGAGGCGCTCAGCTGGCCGCGCAGCCCCAGCGCATCAAATAGCGCCAGCGGATCCTGCGCCAGCAGATCAGCGGCGCTTTTGCCTTCAATGGCGGTCAACAGCACCGCCAGCATGCCGCGTACGATACGGCCTTCGCTATCGCCGAAGAAATGCAGCTTGCCGTCGACGTCAATGAAGTGTCCCAGCCAGACGCGGTTTTCACAACCGGCAATCTCTTTGGCCCGCGCTTTGAGGTCGTCCGGCAGCGCAGGGAGCTGCTTACCCAGTAAAATTAGCTGGCGGTATTTATCCTCCCACTGGCTGAGCGGGGTAAACGTCTGGAGAAGGGTCGCTTCGGTGACGCGGGTACCAAAAGGGTGAGAAGTCGTCATTAATCCACCAGTATTTCCAGAGCGCGGTCCACGGCGTGCACCAGCGCGTAAACATCGTCCTGCGTGTTATAAGGCGCGAATGAGGCCCGCAGGGTACCGCTGACGCCAAGCGCCGCCAGCAGCGGCTGAGCGCAGTGCTGACCGGCGCGCAGCGCAATCCCCGATTCCGCCAGCAGCGTCACCATATCGCTATGGTGAACGCCGTCAAAATCAAACGCCAGCAGGCTGGCGTCCTGGCAGCGGAACGAACGGAATCCCGGACGTTTCGCCAGCTCCTCTTCCGCCAGCGTCGCCAGCCCACGGCTCCAGTTTTCCGCCTGTGCGATATCCGTCTCGTCCAGCCACTCCAGCGCTGCGCTCAGGCCAATCACCCCGGCGATATTGGGCGTTCCCGCTTCGAAGCGCCAGGGCGCGGGCTGGGTTTTAAAGCCGTCGAAAGTGACTTCGGCGATCATTTTACCGCCGCCGAGCCACGGCGACATTTTCGCCAGCCGTTCGCTTTTGCCATACAGCGCGCCGATGCCGGTCGGCCCGTAGAGCTTATGGCCCGAAAAAGCATAAAAGTCGATATCCAGCGTCTGAACGTCCGCGGGGAAATGCACCGCCCCCTGCGCGCCGTCGACCATTACCACCATCCCGGCATCGTGGGCCAGGCGAATCGCCTGCGCCAAATCCGGACAACCGCCGGTGACGTTGGACATCTGGCCAATCGCCAGCACCCGGCTGCGCGGCGTGATGAGCGCGCCAAGCGCGGCCACGTCCGGCAGGCGATCGGGAGCGATCGGTAGCTTCACTATCCTCGCGCCGGTTTGCTCTGCAACCATTAACCACGGCACCAGATTGGCATGATGTTCCGCTTCGCTGACGATAATCTCATCGCCGGGCTTCAGGCGCGGGCGCACGTAGCATTGCGCCACCATGTTAATGGCTTCAGTGGTGCCGCGCGTCCAGACGATATCCTGGCCGGAAGGGGCGTTGAGCAGCGCCGCCACGCGTTCGCGCGCGTTTTCATAGCGGTCGGTTAGCTGCCGGGCGGCAGCAAACTGGCTACGGTGGACGTTACCGCCGCTGAGGCGATAGAACTGATCGCTGGCCTCAATGACCGCCAGCGGCTTGAGCGCCGTCGCTGCGCTATCAAGATAGACGCCAGCGTCGGCCAGCGCCGGAAACTGAGCGCGAAATTGGGCGGGGTTGAATGCGTTCATGAGACTCCTCGTATCGATACCAGGATCGTCGCGCAAATCAGCGGGTGATACAAGTTTTCTGCTAACTACTGGAATTTTCTGAATATGAATTCGCCGGCGTGAAAGATGGTTATGCTAAATAGTGTTGGGTTTGTGTTTTAACCTGGTACAGAACGAATCATAAACAGTATAAATAGTCGTAAGGAGAGAAAGATGAAAATGAATAAGACTGCCGCCATTATTTCTGCCTGTGTGCTGACCTTTGGCCTGAGCGCCTGTTCCTCTAACTACGTGATGCACACTAACGATGGGCGCACTATCGTCACCGACGGTAAACCGCAAACGGACAATGATACTGGCATGATTTCGTACAAAGATGCCTGGGGTAACAAGCAGCAGATTAACCGTTCTGACGTCAAACAGCTGGGCGAGCTGGATAACTGATTCAGGTATAGCAGGCAAAAAAAAGCACCGCGCAGTGCGGTGCTACATTAAATCACTATGGACAGACAGGGTAAATGTACAGGAAGTGAAAAGGGGTAGCTTCGCTACCATGGTCCGCAAACCCGGACCAATTGCAAACACAACAACACAACATCACAACCGTAAGCCAAAAGCTTGTTGGAACACGCATTCCAAAAAAAGCTCTTCGTTCCGGCTCAGGAAGTGCCGCCACTATAGGTATTTGCTGGTAGAAGCTCAACGGACAAATTATAATAGCTCAGATAAAAAAAACTAATAGGTTAACTGTTGTTTCCTATTTGTTAAATTGCCTTAACATCTAAGCCAGAATAACTATGTCCAAGCGTTTGCCACCTCTGAATGCATTACGTGTTTTTGATGCAGCCGCCCGCCACCTTAGCTTCACTCGCGCCGCCGATGAGCTTTTTGTGACGCAGGCCGCAGTCAGCCACCAAATCAAGTCCCTGGAGGATTTCCTCGGCCTCAAGCTGTTCCGTCGACGCAATCGTTCTCTTCTTTTAACGGAGGAGGGGCAGAGCTATTTTCAGGATATCAAAGAGATTTTTTCGCAGCTCACCGAAGCGACCCGCAAGCTTCAGGCCCGAAGCGCAAAAGGGGCCTTAACCGTCAGTATGCTCCCCAGTTTTGCCATCCAGTGGCTGGTGCCGAGGCTGACAAGCTTTAATTCAGCTTATCCGGGAATCGATGTCAGAATCCAGGCGGTAGACCGCCAGGAAGATAAGCTGGCCGACGATGTCGACGTGGCAATTTTTTATGGCCGCGGCAACTGGCCGGGGCTGCGCGTGGAAAAACTGTACGCCGAATATCTGCTTCCGGTATGTTCCCCGCTTTTACTTACCGGCGATAAAGCGTTGAAAACGCCTGCCGATCTGGCGCAACATACCCTGCTGCACGACGCTTCCCGCCGCGACTGGCAAACTTATACCCGTCAGCTGGGTCTAAACCATATCAATGTTCAACAGGGACCTATTTTTAGCCACAGCGCAATGGTGCTGCAGGCGGCAATCCATGGACAGGGGGTCGCGCTGGCCAACAATGTGATGGCGCAGTCCGAGATTGAGGCAGGCCGACTGGTCTGCCCGTTTAATGATGTTCTGGTCAGTAAGAATGCGTTTTATCTCGTTTGTCATGACAGTCAGGCAGAACTGGGTAAAATAGCCGCCTTCCGCCAGTGGATTCTGGCAAAAGCGGCTAATGAACAAGAAAAATTTCGCTTTCGTTATGAACAATAAATCATCGTAGGGTAAACACATGACCAGCCGTTTTATGCTGATATTCGCCGCGATAAGCGGTTTTATCTTTGTGGCTTTGGGCGCGTTTGGCGCGCACGTTTTAAGTAAAACGATGGGCGTTGCGGAAATGGGCTGGATCCACACCGGCCTGCAGTATCAGGCTTTCCATACGCTGGCTATTTTTGGCCTGGCGGTGGCGATGCAGCGCCGCATCAGCATCTGGTTTTACTGGAGCAGCGTCTTTATGGCGCTTGGTACCGTTCTTTTTAGCGGCAGCCTCTACTGCCTGGCGCTATCGCATTTACGCCTGTGGGCGTTCGTTACGCCGGTAGGGGGCGTCTGCTTCCTCGCCGGTTGGGTATTAATGTTAATTGGTGCAATTCGTCTGAAACGTAAGGGCGTTGTTCATGAATAAAGTTGTCCTCTATTGTCGCCCTGGGTTTGAGAAAGAGTGCGCAGCAGAAATTACCGATAAGGCCTCGCGCCTTGAAGTATTTGGTTTTGCCCGGGTCAAAGATGACTCCGGCTATGTGATTTTTGAGTGCTATCAGGCTGAAGATGGCGAAAAGCTGGTGCGCGAACTGCCGTTCAGCTCGCTGGTATTTGCCCGCCAGATGTTTGTGGTCGGCGAACTGCTGCGCGATCTGCCGCCGGAGGACAGGATTTCCCCAATCGTCGGTATGCTGCAGGGCGTCGTGGAAAAGGGCGGCGAGCTGCGCGTAGAGGTCGCCGATACCAACGAAAGCAAAGAGCTGATGAAGTTCTGCCGCAAGTTTACGGTACCGCTGCGCGCTGCGCTGCGCGAAGCGGGCGTGCTGACCAGCTATGAAACGACAAAACGTCCGGTGGTGCACGTTTTCTTTATCGCGCCGGGCTGCTGCTACACAGGCTATTCGTTGTCTAACAACAACTCACCGTTCTATATGGGCATTCCGCGCCTCAAGTTTCCGGCCGATGCGCCGAGCCGCTCGACTCTCAAGCTGGAAGAGGCGTTTCACGTCTTTATTCCGGCGGATGAGTGGGACGAGCGCCTGGCGAACGGTATGTACGCCGTGGATCTCGGCGCCTGCCCCGGCGGCTGGACCTATCAGCTGGTGAAACGCAATATGTGGGTCTCCTCGGTGGATAACGGCCCGATGGCGCAAAGCCTGATGGATACCGGCCAGGTGACCTGGCTGCGCGAAGATGGCTTCAAGTACCGCCCAACGCGCAACAACATCTCGTGGATGGTGTGCGATATGGTGGAGAAGCCGGCGAAAGTGGCTGCGCTGATGGCGCAGTGGCTGGTGAACGGCTGGTGCCGTGAAACCATCTTTAACCTTAAGCTGCCGATGAAAAAGCGCTATGAAGAGCTGTCGCGCAACCTGGCCTATATCCAGGAGCAGCTGGATGAGCACGGCATCAACGCGCAAATCCAGGCGCGCCAGCTGTATCACGATCGCGAAGAGGTGACGGTTCACGTTCGTCGCCTGTGGGCTGCCGTCGGCGGTCGCCGCGACGAACGCTAGTTTGCCCCTTTTGTAGGCCGGATAGGGTGTTAAGCCGCTATCCGGCGCTGCAATAGCCGTTACGACTGCGACACGTCCGAAACAATATGCGTCACATCATCCAGATGGCCAATTCGGGCCTCCCCTGAACGATTAAACTTGCTCTTATCAATCAGCAAAAGCGATTGCGAGGCGCGCTTAAGCAGCAGCGATTTGAACTCGGCGTTGACCGTATTTGAATCCCAGAGCGCGCCGCCGCTGTCGATACCTTCACAGGAAAAAATGAACAGATCGATCTCCAGCGATTTGAGCTGGGAGATAAGCGATGAACTCACGTAACAGCCGTATTTACGCTGAAGCGTCCCCCCGGAGCAGGTGAGCTGAATATTCTCTCGCTTACTTAGCTCCTGGCATATCGGCTGACTGTTGGTAAAAACGTGAAGGTTGAGATCAGGTAGCTGGCGAGCCAGGTACCAGCAGGTGGAACTGGCATCGAGGGCGATAACCATCCCTTCGTCTATCCAGGCCAGCGCCTCGCGGGCGATATCCGCTTTGTGCGCATAGTGGCTTTTTAAACGAATATGAAAAGGGTCGCCGCTGTCCTGGCTTTGCCGGTGAATGACTTTTGCCCGACCGTGGTTACGCAGTACTTTTCCCTGGGACTGAAGCTCGCTGAGATCGCGGCGGATGGTTTCTCTGCTGACGTTAAGCTGTAGCGATAAGGCTTCGGTGGTCAGACTATTATGGTTTATGAGCAGGTCTAGTATCGCTTGCTGTCGTGCCGCTTTCATTTTTCTCACCCTGGCGTTCGCTGAGCGCCCGCACCAGACGGGCGCTGCGGCATGAGATTACGGCGTTACTCCTTTTTTTAAAAGAATATTCCCGTACTTAGCGCGCTCACCTGTGATAACGATCGCAAAGGCTTTTTGCGCCCGCTCGTAGAAAGCAAAGCGGTCAATGCGGGCGATCTCAGGGCAGGGCGCGGCGGCGGAAAGCGCCTCGCGATAGCGCGTTTCGACCTGCGGGTCGAGGGTGTCGCCTTCCACGGCGGCCATCATCACCAACGGCGGAGCGTAGCTGTCTAACTCAAACAGCGGAATAATCGCCTGCAGCAGGTCGCTTACCCGCAGACCGTCGGCGCGAATGACCTGTGGACCCATGCTGTGCGCCGGGAAGTGGGCATCGGATAAGACGATCTCATCTCCGTGCCCCATTTCCGCCAGGACTTTCAGTAGCTCCGGCGATATTAACGGGGAAATCGTTTTTAGCATCTCATACTCCCTCAATCAGTTCGGGTTCGGTTTGCGGGTAAAAATAGCGATACTGATAGCTCACCTGCGCTCTGGCCTGTTCAGGGCTGTGGAATTCACCGACGCCGTACCAGCCAAACATGGCGGCGCCAGCCACGGTGGTTTCGGCGTCATCCAGTACTTTGACAGGCATATCGAGCGTATTGGCTTTGATCTGATTCCACAGCGCGTTGCGGCTACCGCCGCCGACCAGCAGCAGTTCGCTGGCGTTAAAATGGCCGATTTTTTGTAGCGTTTGCAGGTTACGCGCCAGCTGTTCGGCTAATCCTTCCAGCGCGGCGCGATAGAAATGGCCGCGAGTGGTATTCAGCGTGACGCCCTGCCAGCCCGCATTCCGGCAGGAGAGCAGATCGCACTGCATCCTTACCCCCTCAGAACCGGCGGGAATGACGCGCGCTTCTTCAATCAGCGTGCGCCACGGCGTTTCTGCCGTCCACAGCAGCTGGCGTACCCACTCCAGCACGCCTGAAGCCAGCCACTGCATACCGGGGTTATAGCATCCCGGCTGGCTATCCAGTTCGCAGGTCGATCCCGCATAGTGGCTGAGCAGCGGCGTATTCACCTGAACGCTACGCACCATCAAAATTTCCCACGTACCGGAAGAGAGCACCGGTTCATCCTGCTCCGCGCCGGCGCCAAACAGCGCGAACTGGGTATCGTGCCCGGCGGAGATAACCGGGATCCCGGCGGGTAATCCCAGCATCTTCGCGGCATCGTTTTGCAGGGTACCAATCTGCTGGCCCGCCTCCACCAGCCGGGGAAACAGGCGGCGCGGCAATCCCGTTGCCTGCAGAATCTGCGCGCTGAAATCTCGCTGGTGGATATCCAGCATCTGGCTGGTACCCGCCATGGTGATATCGGTCGTGAATTCCCCGGTCAGGCGCTGGTTGATCAGCGAGGAGATGAATAGCCAGGCATGGGCCTGCTCCAGCAGCTGCGGGTGGTTTTCTTGCAGCCATATCAGCTTATAGAGGGTGTTAAAACCAAATGCGCCGACGCCGGCGATCTGCTGGAGCTGCTGCGCGGGCATAAAGCGGCCGATATTGTCCATCACCGCTGCGGTTCGCGGGCATTTCCAGCTGATGACCGGATAGAGCAGCTTGCCCTGTTCATCCACCAGCGCGCCGTCCACGCCGAAGGTGGTGACCGTGATGCCGCGAACCGTGCAGGATGAGAGCGCATCGCCAATCTGCCGACAGCACTCGGCGAAGCGTTGCAGGATGGCCTCCAGCGACCACTGGTGCCATGCGCTGTTCTCCACGGCGATATCGCTGGCGTTAGCCGTTGCGGCGCGGGCGATAATATTCCCCTGGCGATCAACGGCAATCGCCCTGACGTTGGTGGCGCCGCAGTCGAGAACCAGGATGACTTCATTCTTCATAATCTCTCCCGAGACGTTGCCGGATGGCGGCGTAAACGCCTCATCCAGCCTACGGAGACGTTATCATCCGTAGGCCGAATAAGCGCAGCGCCATCAGGCATTTTTAACGTTTATACAGCGGGCCGTAGTTCTGGCAGGCGCGGTAATCCTGGCCTTCGCTATCCATCCCGTGCGCAGCCCAGCTGGACGGGCGGTAAATTTTCGCCTCTTCTACGTTATGCATGCATACCGGGATCCGCAGCATAGACGCCAGAGTGATAAAGTCGGCGCCAACGTGGCCGATGGTCAGCACGCCGTGGTTAGCGCCCCAGTTCGCCATCACCGAGTAGACGTCGGAGAACGGGCCCTTACCGGTCAGGCGCGGCGCAAACCAGGTGGTGGGCCAGGTGGAGTTGGTGCGGGCATCCAGCCGATCGTGCATCTCTTTCGGTAGTTCCACGCTCCAGCCTTCGGCGATTTGCAGAACCGGGCCAAGGCCTTTAATGATATTCACGCGAGTCATGGTAAAGGGCACGCCGCCTTCGGTCAGAAAGCGAGAGGAGAAGCCGCCGCCGCGGAAATATTCATGAATCGCCGGGCACCATTCGGTGGCGGCGAGGCAGGCGTCGGCCTCCTGCTGGCTGATTTCCCAGTGCGGCTTCATGGTTGGCTTGCCATCCGCATCGCGCTGTTTGCAGGCGCCGTCCAGCGCCGCCGAACCGGAGTTGATCAGATGGATAATGCCGTGTTCCGCCAGCCCGGTGAGCGGCTGGCCGGTGACGCGTTCTACCGCTTCCGGCGACCAGTAGGTACGCACGTCGGCAAACACCTGGGCGGTGCCGGTCAGCTGATGGCCCATCAGCATCGCCACGCCGTTGAGGCTGTCGTTTTCCGTGGCGACAACGAAGGGTTCGCGTACGCCATTCCAGTCGAACGAGCTGTTAAGCAGCGCTTCGGCGGTGTCGCCGTTAGGGTATTGATCGGTCCAGTGACGCTGGCCCTGGAAGCCTGCGGCAATGGCGTTGTAGCCCAGCGACTCTTCGACCAGTCCTTTTTCCGCCAGCTTCTTGTTGCCCTGCATCATGTCGCGAATGCACATCGCCATCAGCAGGCTCTCTTTGAGTACCGCGCGGCTCTGCTCGGCATTACGTTTATACTGCTGCGCGTTCTGGTCTTCGCCGTAGCGGAAGGTTTTATCCGCCCACGCCAGCGCCATTTCCAGCTCGCTTTCATCATAGATTTTCTGATCGATACGGCGGCGCAGTTCGGTCATATCCACCGCCTGGACCTTCATACCGAGCCAGGACTCGAAGAAGTTGTGATCGACGATAGAACCGGCGATTCCCATCGATACGCCGCCGACGGAAAGATAGCTTTTGCCCTTCATGCTGGCGACCGCTAAACCGGCGCGGGCAAAGCGCAGCAGTTTTTCTTCAACATCAGACGGAATGGAGGTGTCGTCGGCGTCCTGTACGTCGTGGCCGTATATCGAGAACGCCGGGATGCCCTTCTGGCTGTGAGCTGCCAGCGCTGCCGCAAGGTAAACCGCGCCTGGTCGCTCGGTGCCGTTAAAGCCCCAGATAGCTTTTGGCCGCATCGGGTCCATATCGATAGTTTCGCTGCCGTAGCACCAGCAGGGGGTGACGGTGATGGTGACGCCGACGTTCTGGCTGCTGAATTTCTCTTCGCAGGCGGCGGATTCTGCCATCCCTGCAATGCAGCTATCGGCGATGACGCACTCGATCTGCGCGCCGCAGGCGTGGCGCAGCTTTTCCGTAATCAGCGCAGCGGTAGCCTTCGCCATATTCATGGTTTGCTCTTCCAGCGACTCGCGTACCCCCATGCGGCGTCCATCGATCACCGGGCGAATGCCAATTTTCGGTAAACTGATTTTTTTCATTCCAGATCCCTCACGTTATGCGGATAAATGTTTAGTTAGCTGCCGTTTGCGAACGGAAACGGGCAAAGATGAAGATGACGGCAAAGCACAGCGCCGGTACCAGCTCGGCGGTAGGGATGTTGCCGGCGGCGTCGCTGACAAAGCCCATAACCGGAGTGACGATGCCGCCACCAATAATGGTCATGACGATAAACGAGGAGCCGTATTTGGTGTCCTGCCCCAGATTCTTGATGCCCAGCGAGAAGATGGTCGGATACTGAATCGACATAAAGGCGCTGCACAGCGTCAAGGCCAGCAGGCCCACATGGCCGCCGCTGAAAGCGGAGATCAGGCACAGGAGCATGGCGAGCAGGGCATAGGCCGCCAGCACTTTATGCGGCGCGAAGCGGCTGATGAGCCAGGTGCCGGAGAAACGGCCGATAAAGAAGCACACCATAGTGCCGGTCAAATAGTTGGCGGCGAAACCGGGCGTCATGCCGGGGATCTCTTCGATGGCGTAGCGAATCAGATAGCTCCAGCAGGCGGTTTGTGCGCCGACGTAGCAAAACTGCGCCAGCACCGCCCAGCGCCAGTGGCGAACGCGCACCAGGCGGGCAAGAGAAGCGGAGAAGGAACTCTGGTTGGCATCACTGTGGTCGTCGCTCTGCAGGGCCGGAAATTTGGTCAACATAATCAACAGAGCGACCAGTAAGACAACCGCGACGATGATCATATAGGGGGTTTGCACCGAGAGCACCAGGCTGTGCTTATAAGCGCTAAGCTGCTCCGGAGCCATTTTATCGAGTACATCCTGCGATTGATGCGGCACGTTAGACAAAATAAGGCTTTGCCCAAAGACCACCGCAATAATGGCGCCAAAAGAGTTAAAGGTCTGCGCCAGATTAAGCCGGAAGTGGCCGCCGCTTTCTGGCCCTAACACGGTAACAAAAGGGTTTGCTGCAGTTTCTAAACAGCCTAACCCCGCCGCAATAATAAACAGGCCGATCAGGAATAAGGTATAATTCATGACCTCGGCGGCGGGCCAGAATAGCGCGGCGCCAAAAGCGTATAAGAATAGCCCGGTAATAATGCCGGCTTTGTAACTGAGTTTTTTCATCAAGATCCCGGCCGGAATCGGAATAACAAAATAGCCAAAATAAAAAGCGGATTGAATCAAACCAGCCTGGAAGTTAGTTAAGGTAAAGGCTTGTTGAAATTGTGGTAATAAAATATCGTTAAGATTATTAGCGACCGCCCAAAGAAAAAATAGCGAGCACAGCAGGGCAAAGGGAATAATGTAGCGCTTGCTTTGCCCTGTCTCGACCGCATGAAAACTCTGCGTTTGTATCGTTGTGTTTCCCATAGCATCCTCATTGGTTCAGAAGCGTATTCAGCAGCCGGCTTTGCCCACCAGACCGCAAAAATCAGGTGAGTTCCTGTGACGAGAACGATGATGAAATAAACATCGCGGGATGAACTCATGAATTCATTTTCAAATAAAAAATGCCTTTTAATATGATGGCGGTCACACTAAGTATGCGGTGAGTGATTTTATGTGATTATCATCACTTTTATAATCAGGAAAACATGACCGTTTGAGAAAGATAATTCTAAAACCCACAGAACGAATGCCCGATTTAATTTATAATGTGGAAAACGGTCAGTTGTTAACATTATCGGTAAAATGACCGTTTTTAAATCTATTGATGATAACGGGCATTTTTTCACAACGTAAAAATGAGCAAACGGTTTTTTTAAGCTGAAATAAGTGAGGGGTATCACAGAACCAGTGGATGTAAATTCCTTTCTGATTATTCGGGATGATGATGGTGAGCAATTATTTGAGTTATTCAACAGCGTCGGCGCGCCATGCCCGGCGAGCGGTCTGTTGTCGTATTGCGCATTATTAAGAGAGGTAAAGAATGGAACGTAATAGACTGGCCCGGCAGATTATTGATACCTGCCTGGAGATGACCCGCCTGGGGTTAAATCAGGGGACGGCAGGCAACGTAAGCGTGCGGTACCAGGGGGGGATGCTGATCACACCAACCGGTATACCTTATGAAAAGCTGACGGAAGCGCACATTGTTTATATCGATGCTGAAGGTCAGCATGAACAGGGCAAACTGCCGTCCAGCGAGTGGCGTTTTCATATGGCGGCTTATCAGACGCGTCCTGATGCTCATGCGGTGGTGCATAATCATGCGGTTCACTGCACGGCGGTATCGATCCTCAATCGTCCCATTCCCGCCATTCACTATATGATTGCGGCGGCCGGCGGTAACTCCATTCCTTGCGCACCCTATGCCACTTTTGGTACTCGTGAGCTGTCTGAACACGTGGCCGTGGCGTTGAAAAATCGCAAAGCGACCCTGCTGCAGCACCATGGCCTGATCGCTTGTGAAGAGAATCTGGAAAAGGCCCTGTGGCTGGCGCATGAAGTTGAGGTACTGGCGCAGCTCTATCTCAGCACCCTGGCCATCATCGATCCGGTTCCGGTGCTTGATGATGAGGCTATCGCCATCGTGCTGGAGAAATTCAAAACCTACGGATTGCGTATCGAAGAGTGATCTCGTAAGCGAACGTTTCTGCCGGCTGCAGTGTACAGATTCACCGCCGTCTGCGGTTGGGTAACCCCCACCATTCACCGCCGTCTGCGACTGGGTAACCCGGACAGATGCGCAGCATCGCCTCCGGGAAATTCAGCCACGGTGTACTTTGGTCCCGGGGGCGGCGCTTGACGCGCCTTGCCCGGGCTACAGGTACTCCGCCGTCTGCGGGCCGGTAGTCCCCACGGTTTACCGCCGTCTGCGGTTGGGTAGCCCGGACAGATGCGCAGCATCGCCTCCGGGAAATTCAGCCACGGTGCACTTTGGTCCCGGGGGCGGCGCTTGACGCGCCTTGCCCGGGCTACAGGTATTCCGCCGTCTGCGGGCCGGTAGTCCCCACGGTTTACCGCCGTCTGCGGTTGGGTAGCCCCCACCATTCACCGCCGTCTGCGATTGGGTAGCCCGGACAGATGCGCAGCATCGCCTCCGGGAAGCTGTGTGCTCCGTAGCCTGATGCTATCGTGCCAGCCGCAGCTGCTGCAGGTTGCCATCCAGCTGTAAATCGGTTTGCAGGCGCGCGATTTCCCGGCAGGTGAAGGCCATCTCTTTGTGTTCTTCCAGCTTTTTACGCCACTTCTCCGGCACGTCCGCCAGCCGGGCGTAGATCCCTTCCAGATCCTGAAAATCGGTTAATAACTGGGCTGCGCTTTTGGGCCCAATGCCCGCCACGCCGGGAACCCTGGAGCTGCTGATGCCCGCCAGCCCCCAGTAGTCGGGTAGCTGCTCCGGCGTCACGCCGAACTCTTTGGCGATAAACGGCGCGTCGAGCCAGCGTTTCTGGAAATAGTCGCGGATGCGGATCGTCGGCGACAGCAGCTGGCAGTAGCCTTTGTCGGTTGAAACGATGGTCGCCTGGTGCCCGGCCTGCGCCACCTTAACCGCCAGAGTCGCGGCAAGATCGTCGGCTTCGCTGCCGCTGAGCGCCCAGCAACGAAACCCGCGCTGCTCAAATGCCGCCCGCAGCGCCGGCATTTCCGCCTCGAGGGTTTCCGGCATCGGCGCGCGCCCGGCTTTATAATCGGGCAGGCGCTGGTGCCGCCAGCCGTGGCCGCGATCTTCGTCATCAAATACCGCCACCACGTGGGTCGGCTGGCTATGGAGCACCAGCTGCTCGAGGGCATGTAAGCAGGTATCGACGCAGGGTGAACCCTGCACCGCGTGGATGCGGCGAATCAGATTAAGTGCGTCGACGATGAGTAAATGAACGGCCACGATTCTCCCCTTAAAGCCTGGCCCATCAGGCTATTTTATTTGCTGGTTTGACGCCGGGCAGTGCGCAAAAGCCTCACGTACTACCTCTACGCTCCGGCTTCTGCACGCTCTTCGGGCCAAACTGTCTGCAACGATGATGCCTGGTGGGTTAGGTTCCTGTTCTCAATGCTTTTTAGGGTAACATCGCCGCGCCGATGAGGCTATTGGCGCCTGTAAAATCAGGAAGATGACTCGCAGTTTCCGGCTAATCGACGTGCATCAGCAGGCCGAGATCGCTATTGGTGGCTTCGCCGTACCACACGGCTTCGCGCACTGAAACCGGTTTGTTGATAAGGCCCAGCGCGTAAAACCGATCGGCGATACTTTGCTGGGCGCGAATCACTTTAAGGTCCATTGTGCGCGGGCGATGGCTGCGGCGCGCCAGGGCTCGGGTCAGAGAAGCGGCGTTAAGACCCAGCTCGGCGGAGAGCAGCTCCGCGGCTTTTTCCCGATGCTGGTCGATAAACTGCCCGGTCTGCGCCAGCTCGGCGAATAGCCGCTGCATAATATCGCTATTGCGGCTGGCGTAGTCGCGGCGCGACAGATAGAACTGATGGTTGTTGACGCGCCCCTCGCCGCTGGCTACTACCCGTAATTCGCCGCTATCTTCCGCGTCGCTAAGCAGCGGATCCCACATCATCCAGGCGTCTACCGCCAGGTAGTCGCTGGCGGTCAGCGGATATTTTGGCGGAATATAGACCACTTTAACGTCGTTTAATCCCAGCCCAGCCTCTTCCAGAATATGCAGCAGCAGCCAGTGCACGTTCGAACCTTTATTCAGCGCGATACGCTTGCCGCGCAGGTCGGCAATGGTGCGAATGTCGCTGTGCTGTGGGACGACCATGGCCACGCTTTGCGGCGCGGGCGGTTCCCAGGCGACGTAGACCAGCTCGCTATTATTGGCCTGAGCGAAAACCGGCGGTGCTTCGCCGGTGGTGCCAAAGTCGATTTCATCGCAGGCCAGCGCGTGCAGGAGCTGCGGCCCGGCGGGAAACTCGCTCCACAGCACGCTGACGCCGCGGCTGGCAAAGGCTTTCTCCAGACTTTGCCGCGCCTTCAGAATGCCAAGATTGCCAAAACGCTGGAAGCCGATGCGCAGTTCCCGATCGCGAGAAACGTTATTGACCGCCGCTCCGAAGAGGGGTTCCTGGCGGCGGCGGCTTTTAATGATGCCAAAATTGGCCAGCTGCGTGCGCAGCGTGTGGCGGCTAATGCCGAGCAGCGCTGCGGCCTGGCTTTGGTTATCGTCGCATTGCGCCATCGCGCCGCGAATCAACGCCCCGGTGACCCTTTCCCACAGCGGCTCGCCCGGCAGGGAGAGTTGATGACGAATAAAGTCGTCCAGTTCGTTATCGCTTACCGCCGGTGAGGCGTCGCTTAGGGTGGTTAACCGGAGCTGAGCGGGGGCGATCTCCTCTTCTTTACTCAGCAATACCGCATTATGCAGAGTGTTCTCAAGTTCGCGAATATTGCCCGGCCAGGGGTACTCCATCAGCCTTGCCAGCGTCTCCGGGGCCAGACGACGAACCGGCCGACCCAGGCGGCGGGCGTAGAGCGTAAGGAAATGGTCCGCCAGAACGGGAATATCCTGGCGGCGCTGGCGCAGCGGCGGCAGCGGGACGATGGCGATATTCAGGCGATAGTAGAGGTCTTCGCGGAAACGACGCTCGCGGATAGCCTGCATCAGGTCTACGTGGGTGGCGGCGATCACCCGGACATCGACCTTAATCGCTTTACGCGAGCCGACGCGGGTAATTTCGCGTTCCTGCAGGACGCGCAAGAGCTTCACCTGGAGCGCCAGGCTAAGTTCGCCGATTTCATCCAGCAGCAGCGTGCCGCCGTCTGCCGCTTCGAACCAGCCGGGATGGCTTTGCACCGCGCCGGTAAACGCGCCTTTTTCATGGCCGAACAGCTCCGCTTCCGCCAGGCTTTCGCTGAGCGCGCCGCAGTTAACGGCGAGAAACGGCCGCTGACGACGCGGACTATGATGATGCAGATAGCGGGCGACAACCTCTTTACCAGTACCGGTTTCGCCGACGATCAGCACGGTCGCTTCGGTGGGGGCCAGTTTATCCAGCAGGCTCTGAAAGGCTTTTGACGCCGGATCGATGAGCGCGGGCGTGGCGGCTGGGGTTTGCGGATTCAGCATGGGTGACCTCCGGTATGTGATGTCTTGAACTTATCCTGTGCCGGAGACGGAAACCAGAGGGCAAACCTGTCGTGCTGCTGCAAAGGCGGCAGCCTGAACGCATTGGCTGCTGCATTTGCGACAGCGTTATAAAACTAACTTTTATTTAACTCCATGATTTAAATATGTAAATTTTTTATTCACCATTGGCATGATTATCGCTAACACTCATATAACCAAATTAAAACATCTCTTCGATAAATATCGGATATGGTTATATAGGAAATGGATAATGACGCAAAAAACCGACGATAAAATCAATGTGTTCTGGTTTCTGCCTACCCACGGCGATGGCCGCTATCTGGGTACCGCAGAAGGCGGCCGCCCGGTTGACCTGCCTTACCTGCAGCAGGTGGCGCTGGCGGCCGACAGTCTCGGCTACTACGGGGTGCTGATCCCGACGGGGAAAAGCTGTGAAGACTCATGGCTGGTGGCATCGGCCCTGGCGCCGCTGACCCGCCGCCTGCGCTATCTGGTGGCCGTTCGTCCTGGCCTGCAGCCGCCAACGCTGGCGGCGAGAATGGCGGCGACGCTTGATCGCCTGTCGGGCGGCCGGCTGCTGATTAACGTCGTTACCGGTGGCGATCCGGTGGAGAACAAAGGCGACGGCATTTTCCTCAGCCACGGCGAACGCTATCAGGTGACCCGCGAATTTCTCGACGTCTACTCGCGCCTGCTGCAAGGTGAAAAGGTGGACTATCGCGGTGAGCATATCCACGTGGAAGGCGCTGAAGTGCTGTTTCCACCGGTGCAGGAAAACGGCCCGCCGCTTTACTTTGGCGGATCGTCCGAGGAGGCCATCGACGTCGCCGCCGATCAAATTGATACCTACCTGACCTGGGGCGAGCCGCCGGCGCTGGTGGCCGAAAAGCTGGCTGTGGTGCGCGAGCGCGCCGCCGCCCGGGGCCGTACGCTGCAGTACGGGATTCGTTTGCACGTGATTGTCCGCGAAACCGAAGAAGAGGCGTGGGCCGCCGCCGATCGGCTGATTTCTCATCTTGACGACGAGACTATCGCCCAGGCGCAGAAAATTTTTGCCCGTATGGACTCTACCGGCCAGGCGCGAATGAGTTCGCTGCATAAAGGATCGCGCGACAATCTGCGTATTGCCCCGAATCTGTGGGCGGGCGTGGGGCTGGTGCGCGGCGGGGCCGGAACGGCGCTGGTTGGCAATCCGCAGCAGGTAGCAGAACGCATCCGTGAATATCAGGCACTCGGTATCACCAACTTTATCTTCTCCGGCTATCCGCATCTGGAAGAGGCCCATCGCTTTGCCGACCTGGTCATGCCGTTATTGCCGCTGGCAGGCCATGAGCAGCCGAAGGCGCGTAGCGTCAATACCGGCCCGTTCGGCGAAACTATCGGCGGCGATAAACGTCCGGTGAAACAGGTGAGCGCAAGCTGAGGGGGACCGTATGTTGCACAGGTTTCTGAAGGCGGTGGGCTATGCAAACTGAACCGCACGTGGTGATTGTCGGCGGCGGATTTAGCGGCGCGGCGGTGGCGATTCATCTCCTGCGCCTGGCGCCGGTTGGCGTGCGGGTCACGCTGCTGGAGCCGCGAGAGGTGCCCGGCGCGGGCGTGGCCTACTCCACGACCGAACCGAGTCACAGAATCAACGTTCCCGCCGCGCGAATGCAGCTTGCCGGTGAAGAGGAGGGCGCGTTCGATCGCTGGTACCGCAGCCAGCCTGCTTTTGCAGAAGATCCGCAGGCGCTGCTGGAGGATGGCGCGGTTTATCCGCAGCGCGGTCAGTTTGGCCGCTACGTCGCCCAGCGTTTCGCCGAGGAGGCGCGCGCCAGCGCAGGGCGGCTGACGCATCTGCGCGAGCAGGCGCTGAGCATTCATCATGGCGAGGTCGTTACCGACAGCGGTCGGCGACTGTCGGCCGATCTACTGGTGCTGGCCATTAGCCATCCGCCCCCCTCTCTGCCGACGCTGACGATGCCGTTTGCGACTCATCCGGCGCTCATTGCTAATCCCTGGCGAGCGGGCGTGCTTGAAGCTATCGCACCGGAAGCGAGCGTCGCGATCGTGGGCACCGGCCTGACGATGGCGGATACCGTTGCCACCCTGACGCGGCTGGGCCATCGGGGGCCGATAACCGCATTTTCACGCCGCGGGCTGCTGTCCCGCAGCAACCTGAGCGGCAGCGGTGACCCCTGGCCAGGCGAATACGATCGCGGATCGCTGCGCCAGCGGCTGCGGCAGATCCGCGAGGATATCGCTCGCGCGGAGCAGCAGGGGCTGGCCTGGCAGGTGGTGATGGACGCGGTACGTAATCAGGGACAACGCATCTGGCAGGGGCTGACGGTCGCCGATCGCCAGCGCTTCTTGCGTCATTTGCGCAGCTACTGGGACGTTCACCGCTACCGTATCGCTCCGCAGGTCGCCGGGGTTATTGAGCAGCGCCAGCGCGACGGCAGCCTGCGGGTGCTGGCGGCCCGGCTGACGGCGCTGGAAGGCGATGCGCAAAGGCTGACGTTAACCCTGGCGCTCCGGTACGGTGAAGCACAGCGGGTGAGCGCTGACCACGTTATTTTAACCACCGGCCCGGCGCACGGGGCGCTGACCGATAGCCAGCCGCTGCTGCGCCAGCTAAGCCAGGATGGGCTGATTCGCGCCGACGCGTTCGGCCTCGGCCTGGACGTCGATCTTCGCTCGCGAGCCATTGGCCGGGAAGGGCAAGCTAATCCCAAACTACTGGTTTCCGGCCCTGCCGCGCGGGCCCGCTTCGGAGAGCTGATGGGGCTACCGCAGGTGGCTGACCATGCCGCTGACGTGGCCGCCGAAGCGCTGCAGACTCTGGGCGTCAAACAATCCGTCCGATGTCCGGCGTTCTGAACGCCTTTTATCCCCTGATTCCCTTAACTGATTATGCGCGCGGCCCGACAGCGGGGCGCGCCGTGGAGAAGCGCTATGTCATCACAACGTGAAATTCGTCTGAACGCTTTTGATATGAACTGCGTCGGCCATCAGTCGCCGGGGCTGTGGGCCCATCCGCGCGACCGCTCCTGGCAGTATAAAGACCTCGAATATTGGGTCGACCTGGCGCGTCTGCTGGAGCGCGGCAAGTTTGACGGGCTGTTTATCGCCGATGTGCTGGGCGTCTATGATGTACTGAACGGCAACGGCGATGCGGCGATCCGCCAGGCGGCGCAGGTGCCCGTCAACGATCCGCTGGCGCTGATTACGCCGATGGCGCTGGTGACGGAGCATCTGGGATTCGGCCTGACCGCTTCGCTCTCCTTTGAGCATCCCTATCCGTTCGCCCGCCGTCTTTCGACCCTCGACCATCTGACGAAGGGGCGGGTGGGCTGGAATATCGTGACCTCCTATCTGGAGAGCGGGGCGCGGAACATTGGGCAAAAAGCGCAGACCGACCATGACGCCCGCTACGACTACGCCGATGAATACCTGGAGGTGGTCTATAAACTGCTGGAAGGCAGCTGGGAAGACGGCGCGGTGCTGCGCGACAGGGAGCGCAAGATCTTCAGCGATCCGCGAAAAATTCATCCGATCAACCATCAGGGGAACTTCTTCTCGGTACCGGGGATCCACCTTTGTGAGCCGTCGCCGCAGCGTACGCCGGTGCTCTATCAGGCGGGCGCCTCCAGCCGCGGCAAGCAGTTCGCCGCCGGCCACGCGGAGTGCGTATTTGTCGGCGCGCCGTCGAAGGTACTGCTGAAAAAGACGGTGGCGGATATTCGCCGTCGCGCCGAGGAAGCCGGGCGCGATCCGCGCAGCATCCTGATCTTCAATATGCAGACGGTCATCGTCGGCGAAACCGACCGTGAAGCCCAGGCTAAATGGCAGGAGTATAAACCGTACGTCAGCTACGAAGGGGCGCTGGCGCTGCTCTCCGGCTGGACCGGTATCGACCTTGGCCAGTATCAGCCGGACCAGGTGCTGGAGTATCTGCATACCAATGCGATTCAGTCGATGGTGGAGGCGTTTTCCACTGCCGATCCGAACAGCCAGTGGACCGTGCAGAAGCTGGCGGACTGGGCGGGAATTGGCGGCTTCGGGCCGCTGGTGGTCGGCAGTCCACAGACGGTCGCCGATGAGCTGCAGTCCTGGGTCGAAGAGACCGACGTCGATGGGTTTAATCTCGCCTATGCGGTGACCCACGAAACCTTCCGCGACGTGGTGGATTTACTGGTCCCGGAGCTGCAAAAGCGCGGCGTGTTTAAGCAGGAGTATCGCGAAGGAACCCTGCGCGAGAAGCTGTTCGGCGCCGGCCCGCGGCTGGCTGCGCCGCATCCGGGTGCAGGTTATCGCCACGGCGCGCGGGTGGCGGTCGGGAGCGAAGAGAAGGTGAGTTAATTTTGCTGGTCCCCCTCTCCCCGAAGGGCGGGGGACTGAACTGTGGGGCGGTAGGTTTTTCCCGGAGGCGGCGCTTGACGCGCCTGTCCGTATATGGACACCTCCCGTTATGCAAGCCATCTCTGCATTTTGTGTAACGGGGTAAGTTGCGTTCGTATATCCGGCCTCTCTTACGATACCGTCGTATCCGGGCCATGATGTTATCTGCGCAT
>NZ_JBLURD010000019.1:0-76132 GCF_051209435.1 Klebsiella sp. HN106
TAAGCCGGTGCATAAATCCGGTGGTTACAGAAGTATTCGGTGGAGCGGTAGTTCAGTCGGTTAGAATACCTGCCTGTCACGCAGGGGGTCGCGGGTTCGAGTCCCGTCCGTTCCGCCACTTATTACATAGAACCGCAAGTCATTGACGTGACTTGCGGTTTTTTTGTTTTTGTATGCAGATCGTTGTTGGACCTAAAGTAATTGCAGATTACATCTACGACAATCTATCATTAACGCTTAACGCTTAACGCTTAACGCTTAACGCGGGCTGAAAAATTACAGACCCGGCAGTCTGTCAGGCAGACGGATAGCCAATCATAATGTATCTGTCATCGTACAACGATCGCCGCTTGCAAGGCCGGAGAACACAGATATGTTCTCCGGCCTTTTTACTTTTTGTCGCCGCTTCAGGAGCTCTTTCCGGCGGAACATTCGCGGTCCTCGAAGCTGTTATTTGGTATCAGGCTGCATCATTTTATTCATTTAATACAGAATGATTTAAAATGAAACTATCTTTTCAAATTTTAATAACGTTTGATATATCTATCCCGGGAATATATTTCGCTTAAATGTTTATTATATTACGATGATGAACTGATTCATTAATGTGATTTTTATCATTTATTAGCGTTTATGGTTATTATTTAATGGAGTGAAAATATATTTTTCAGAGTGGTCAGCTAGCATTGAATTTCATGTTAAGAACTTTAAGAATGAGATGAAGTACTATAAATTCATATGAATCATAATTAATCCCTTTGTTTTTTAAGTGGTATTTTTTTAATTGTGAAGGTTTTTGAAGTTTGTTTTAGTTGAGAGCTTTTTGTGAGATATAAAGACTTCTTTGCAAGTATAATATTAATCGAGACCATAGTGCATCTATCTTCAATTATTGCAATTTGTATTGGTGAGGTGATATTTTGTTTTTGCTCACTTTCTGGTGGGTATATATCCTGAGGAGGAGTAATATGGGTAACAGTTTTCAAAATGAGGTGCCAAAATCTCGAGTTAATCTTCAATTGGATCTTCACACTGGCGGGGCGGGAAAGAAAAGCGAGTTACCGTTAAAGTTACTTGCGGTAGGTGATTTTAGTAACGGAAAAGAACAACGGTCTTTATCTGAAAGAAATAAAATAAATATCAATAAAAACAATTTTGATAGCGTAATGGCTGAACTCTTACCTACGGTCGATTTGCTGGTCGAAAGCACTCTGTCAGGAGAAGCCCGGGTAGAAAATATTAAACTTAACTTTGGTAGCGTCAAAGATTTTGAACCAGAACAGGTTGCTCGCAATATCCCATCGCTTCGTGCATTGATTTCTATGCGTAATTTACTACGCGATCTCAAATCCAACTTGCTGGATAACGTCGAGTTCCGTCGTGAACTGGAAAAGATTATGAAAGATCCTGCGATGAGTAGTGAACTACGCGCAGATCTAACGGCACTCGCACCGTAAAAAAGTAATGGACAACGACCGGAATAAATACGGTTCATCAAGGAAATGAAGAGGAGGGCATGCTGATGTCTGTACAAGAACATGACGCACCGGTAGCGCAGGCGCAGGCTGTGACCAGAGAAAATGTTTATCAGTCTCTGTTTAAAAAAATTCACCTTACGCCGGTTTCTTCTCTGAAACAACTCGGAGAGTGGCAAGATAGTGAAGCAATGGCGGAAGCATCAACGGAAGAGAGGGTCTCTGCAGCCATTCAGGTACTGCTTTCCTGCGTGGCGAAATCCGGAAAAAATGTTGAAAAGTTAGATAAATCACTGCTGGATTTCCATATAAGCGAGCTGGATCGAAAAATCAGCCAGCAGCTGGATGCCGTGATGCACCACCCGGACTTTCAGGCGCTCGAATCGCTCTGGCGCGGCCTGTGGTTTCTCGTCCAGCGAACCGACCCTCGAAAGAATACCAAAATTGAGCTTCTGGATGTCAGCAAGGAAGACTTACGTCAGGACTTTGATGATGCGCCGGAAATTGTCCAGAGCGGGCTTTATCACCACACTTATGTGCAGGAATATGACACTCCCGGCGGCGAGCCAATAGCCTCAGTGATTTCCAGCTATGAGTTTGATAACAGCCCGCAGGACATCGCGTTGCTGCGTAATATCTCTCGTGTGGCCGCGGCTTCGCATATGCCGTTTATTGGTTCCGTCGGACCTGAATTCTTCCTTAAAAACTCAATGGAAGAGGTGGCTGCCATAAAAGATATCGGTAGTTATTTCGATCGTGCCGAATATATCAAATGGAAAAGTTTTCGCGACACTGATGATTCCCGCTATATCGGTCTTGTAATGCCCCGTGTACTTGGCCGTCTGCCGTATGGCCCGGATACGATTCCCGTCCGCAGTTTCAACTATGTGGAAGAGGTGAAAGGGCCCGATCACGAAAAATATCTCTGGACCAACGCGTCATTCGCCTTTGCGGCGAATATGGTGAAAAGCTTTGTTAACAACGGCTGGTGCGTACAAATACGCGGACCGCAGGCGGGGGGAGCAGTCACCGATTTACCGATCCATCTTTACGACCTCGGTACCGGCAATCAGATCAAGATCCCCTCGGAGGTGATGATCCCGGAGACCCGTGAATTCGAATTTGCCAACCTTGGATTTATTCCACTCTCTTATTACAAAAATCGTGATTACGCATGCTTCTTTTCGGCTAACTCGGCACAGAAACCGGCGCTGTATGAGACGGCGGATGCCACTGCTAACAGCCGCATTAATGCCCGCCTGCCGTATGTCTTCCTGCTGTCGCGAATTGCGCACTATCTGAAGATTATTCAGCGCGAGAATATTGGTACCACCAAAGACCGACGTTTGCTGGAACTGGAGCTTAATACCTGGCTGCGTAATCTGGTGACGGAAATGACCGATCCTGGTGATGCGCTTCAGGCATCGCACCCGCTACGCGATGGAAAAGTGGTTGTGGAAGATATTGAGGACAATCCGGGCTTCTTCCGTATCAGGCTTTATGCCGTGCCGCATTTTCAGATTGAAGGAATGGATATCAGCCTGTCGCTGGTATCGCAAATGCCGAAGGCTAAATCGTAAGCCGCAGGCGCGATGAAAACCTCTCGTCTGCTGCGGGCTGAGGAGATCGACCTTCCTCTCAGCGGCGTTTCGTTGGGAAACCTTCAGTAATAATGGCATTGCTCAACTCGCCATCTACCCTCCATCGGAGTGGCTGCTGTGGCGTTAGATAGCGCGGTGCTGGCGTTGAAAAAACTTAAAGATGCCATTCCTGCGCCTGTGTTTCCCCAACGATACGTTGATGGTACGGAAGTATCAGATGGGCTCTCTTCTGCTTGCGACCTGAATACGCGTGCGGAAGAGAATACGGTGGGCGCGGAGCAGAACATACCGTCGGAGGCGGCGGTACCTCAATCACACTAACAAGGAGAGTAATTCTCATGGCAATACCTGCTTACCTTTGGCTGAAAGATGACGGTGGCGCGGATATCAAAGGTTCCGTAGACGTACAGGGACGTGAGGGCAGCATCGAGGTCGTGGCGCTGGACCACGATGTGTATATCCCGACGGATAACAATACCGGCAAACTGACCGGCACCCGTACCCATAAGCCATTTACCTTCACTAAGGAAATCGACGTATCCAGCCCGTATCTCTACAAGGCCGTCACGACGGGTCAGACTCTGAAAACGGCAGAGTTCAAGTTTTACCGGATAAATGACGCCGGTCAGGAAGTTGAGTATTTCAACATTACGCTGGATAACGTCAAGCTGGTCAGAGTGGCTCCGCTGATGCACGACATTAAGGATCCTGCGCGCGAGAGGCACAATCATCTGGAGCGTATCGAATTCCGTTACGAAAAGATTACCTGGACCTACAAGGACGGAAACATCGTTCATTCCGATGCATGGAATGAACGTCCTTCGGCCTGATAACCGCGGCAGACAGGCAACTGTCTGCTTTTTTATGCGTATTTGCTGATAAGCCGGTCCTTCCGGTGGGGCAAACCCTATCACATTCTGACAGAAACCTGCCAGGCACAGGGTTACGGCTACGGGCGGTAGCGTGCCTGAACAGGATTCAGTAAAGGAAAAATCACTACATTGAAGAAGGGATATCTATGACCGTAAACCAGCCAGCTGCACTGCTACGCCGCCTCAACCCGTTCTGCGCCCGCGCGCTGGACGCCGCCGCATCGCTGTGCCAGACCCGCGCTCACGCCGAGATTACTATTGAGCACTGGTTGTTGAAGCTGCTGGAACAGGGAGAAGGGGATATCACCGTCGTTGCCCGGCGCTATGAGTGGGATATGGAGATTCTCTGGCAAGCGTTGCTGGGGCATCTTGAAACGCTTCCACGCTCGGTACGTGAGCGTCCGCAGCTTTCTGAACGCCTGACGGCACTGATGACGCAGGCATGGTTGTTCGCTTCGCTGGAGAGCAACGAGCCGCAGATCCGTAGTCAGCACTTGCTGATGGCGCTGACGGAGAAGCCCGAACTGCTGGCTTGCGACGATCTGTGGGTGTTGTTGAGCGTGGGTCGCGTCCAGTTAGGGCGGCTGCGTGCGCTACTGGACGAGCAGTCGGAAGAGTGTCCGGTACGGCAAAGGCAGGCTGGCGAACCGCTGGCGGAAGATATAAGTGCAAATTCTTCTGCGCTTGCGGCGGATGATAGACAAGATGATGCGCATCGAGGGGTCCTTAAACGTTTCACCGCGAATATTACAGAAAAGGCCCGGATGGGCCAGATCGATCCGGTGTTTGGCCGCGATGTTGAGATCCGCCAGATGGTGGATATTCTGTCGCGCCGTCGCAAGAACAATCCGCTGCTTGTGGGCGAGCCTGGCGTCGGCAAAACCGCGCTGGTGGAAGGGCTGGCGCTGCGTATTGTAGATGGCAACGTGCCGGATAGCCTGAAAATCGTGCATATTCACTCGCTGGATCTGGGGCTGCTACAGGCAGGGGCTGGCGTTAAGGGGGAATTCGAGCAGCGGCTAAAAAACGTCATCGACGCGGTGCAGGCATCGCCGGAGCCGGTGCTGCTGTTTATCGATGAAGCCCATACTATCATCGGCGCGGGAAATCCTGCGGGCGGCGCAGATGCGGCTAATTTACTGAAACCTGCTTTGGCCCGCGGTGAGCTACGCACTATCGCAGCGACGACCTGGAGCGAGTACAAACAATATTTTGAGCGCGATGCCGCTCTGGACCGCCGTTTTCAATTGGTCAAAGTGGACGAGCCTGATGACGACACGGCCTGCCTGATGCTGCGCGGGCTGAAGACCTACTACGCGGAGCACCATGGGGTGCACATCCAGGATAGCGCCATTCAGGCCGCGGTACGTCTGTCACGGCGTTATTTGTCCGGACGCCAGCTGCCTGACAAGGCGGTAGATCTGCTGGACACTGCCGGGGCGCGTGTCCGGATGAGTCTTGATACCCTGCCGGAGCCGTTAACTCAGCTTCAGGGACATCTGGCCGCGCTGGATATTGAGCAGAAGGCGCTTGAAAAGGATCGCGCGTTTTATCCTGCATCCGCGCAGGCTCGACTGGCAGAGCTCGCCGACCAGCGGGATCAACTCCAGCAAAAGGCGGATCAGCTGGAGTATCAGTACCAACAAGAAAAAGCGCTGGTGCAGCAGATTATAGCGCTACGCCGGGAAAGTCCGGACAGTGAACGGTTACCTCAACTACAACAGCAGCTGCTACAGCAACAGGGATTAACGCCATTGCTGGCGCTGGATGTGGATGCCCGGGCCGTCGCTACCGTCGTAGCTGACTGGACCGGCGTACCGCTCACTTCCCTGCTGAAAGATGAGCAGAGCGAGCTGCTGAATATGGAACAGATGCTCGCCAGGCGGGTGGTAGGCCAGGATGGTGCGCTAAAGGCTATTGCGCAGCGGTTGCGGGCGGCAAAAACCGGGCTCACGCCGGAAAATGGCCCGCAGGGCGTATTTCTGCTGACCGGTCCTGGCGGCACCGGTAAGACCGAAACTGCGCTGGCGATGGCGGATGCGCTGTTCGGCGGCGAAAAGTCGCTTATTACCATCAATCTCTCAGAGTATCAGGAACCACATACGGTTTCTCAGCTCAAGGGAGCGCCGCCGGGTTATGTTGGCTTCGGCCAGGGTGGCGTATTGACGGAAGCCGTCAGAAAACGTCCGTATAGTCTGGTTCTGCTCGACGAGGTAGAAAAGGCGCACCGCGACGTCATGAACCTTTTTTACCAGGTGTTCGATCGCGGTTTTATGCGCGATGGGGAAGGCAGGGAAATCGACTTTCGCAACACCATTATCCTGATGACCGCTAATCTCGGAAGCGATCACATTATACAACTGCTGGAAAAGAGGCCGGCGGCCACGGACGGGGATCTGCAGGAACTGCTGTATCCGCTGTTGCGGGAGCACTTCCAGCCTGCGCTGCTGGCGCGTTTCCAAACGGTAATTTACCGCCCTCTCGGGTGGGAGGCGATGCGGTCCATTGTGGAAATGAAGCTGGCGGCAGTGAGCCGCCGCCTGCGCGAACATTACGGTATGGAGACGGTGATCGGGGCCAGTCTTTACGATCAACTGGCCTCCTCCTGTCTGCTGCCGGATACCGGGGCGCGTAATATCGACAGCTTACTGAACCAGCAGATTCTGCCTGTACTGAGCCAGCAGCTGCTGGCGAATCAGGCGGCGCGACGGCAACCCAGGCTGCTGGCGCTCGGCTGGAGTCAAGAGGACGGTATCGTACTGGAATTAGATACGGAATAACGGGGATGGCGATGAATGCGCTGTGCTCTGGGCGTTACGACTGCCGTTTCCCGTTCATCCCGAAACCCGTCATGGCCGATAGTGATGCAAGCCTTCCCCTCGCCGGGAAAATATTCCGGACCGGAAAAAATCATAACCGATAGCCTAAGTGAGGGGGCGATGCGAATGAGTGAATTACTGCAGCAGTTAACCCGCAGCTGTTTTCCCGATCGGAATGCGCTTGAGGCGGGACAACAACAGGCGGCGCTGTGGCAGACGTGGCTGCTGCCAGTGACGACGGAGTCTCCGGTCGGGAGAGACCCCGTCTACCACGACGATTTCCAGCTGATGCGCGACGAGCTGAATAAGCTTTCCGGCGCGGATACCGCTCTGATTTGTCAGCTTGCGGAATCCCTGCTGCTCACTCAGGCAAAAGATGTACGCATCGCCACCTGCTATATCTGGGCGCGATTGCACCGCGACGGCGAACGCGGATTAGCGGAAGGTCTCGCCCTACTGGCCGGGCTGGTGCAGCGCTTCGGGACGCAACTGCTTCCCTCTCGTCCGGCGGGCCGGAAAATGGCGCTGGAATGGTTAACTGGCGAAAAGATACTCGACAGCCTGGCGCGTTACCCGGAAGTGGCAAAAGAAGACTTTGCCAATATTGTCGCGGCTCTCAATCTGCTGGACGCTTCTTTTTCTACATGGCCGGAAGAACAACAGCCGCCGTCCCTGATACCGCTGATCCAGGCGCTGGAGTCGCGGCTGGCGCAGTCGGGCGGGATGAGCGCGGTGGTGCCGCAGAACAGCGCGGCAACCGCTTCACCTCCGACAAATTCGCTACAGATACAGTCCATCAGTTCCGGGCGCGACCTGCTGGATCAGGCAAAAGCGCTGGCCCGCTACCTGAACGCGCAGCCGCAGGGCTGGCTGGCGGCGCATCGGTTGATGAAAACTCTGCGCTGGGACACCGTGCATGAACTGCCGCCTGATGTGGATGGCAGAACCCGACTGGCTCCGCCGCGTAGCGAGTCACGTACTCAGCTTAAACGGTTGTACTCGCAACAGAACTGGACCGAGCTGCTGGAACAGGCCGACCTGATGTTCAGCGCCGGGGTCAATCATTTCTGGTTTGATATTCAATGGTATTTGTATCAGGCGCTGGGCAAAGCGGGCGCGCCGTGGGACAAGTGGACGGCAATTATCCGCCAGGACCTGATGCTGTTGCTTGAGCGTTTACCTGGGCTGGAGAGCCTGGCGTGGAACGACGGCACGCCGTTTGCCGATGAGGTGACCCGCAGTTGGATTACCCGGCAGGTGCTGCCGCAAGATGAGGGGAACTGGCTTAGCAGGACGCCAACGGCCCCGGTGGAAGAGCCGGACAACGATGTGCTGGCGCTGGAACCGGAGGCGCTGGCGCTGGCGGACCGCGAGGGCGTTGATGCTGCGCTGGGCTGGCTCCAGTCCCGTGCGGGGATCGTCACGGCACGCCAGCGTTTGCTGTTGCGTCTGTTGATGGCTCGCATAGCGGAGCAGTACGGTAAAAGCGAAATGGCGCTGCTGCTGCTGGAAGAGCTGCATGGCGCTGCGCAGGGGCTGACGTTGACACAATGGGAGCCGGAGTTAATTTTCGAAGTCACGGCACGACAGCTGAAGCTGCTGCGCCTGCGGGCGCACCGCTATGCAGATAAAGCCCATCTGGCGCGGAAAATGGAAAATCTGCTGGCGGCGCTGGTGGCGATGGATCCTGCGCGGGCGGCAGTACTTTGTGATACGCAATATAAAGACTGAGAACTCACCCGGTATCGAGTTTAAAGGCGCCAATCCTGACGTTATTGCAAAGCCGAAATACGCTACCGATAAGAAGCCGACAGAGACTATGCCCGGCTTACCCTGACCGCGCGCCATTGAGAAGATAAATAGCAAGCAGCGGCTGTTTCCGCTAAAGGATAAAAATAGTATGGAAATCGCTTCGTTAAACCCAATGCCGACGTTTAATTTCAATCATGAATGGCCGCGAGCTCAGGGCAGTGAAAAGGATCGGCGGCTTCTTTCAGGGAGTCATAATATGCAATGTACTCACTATTGCCGGGCGATTATGCATTATTTGCAGCAACAGGAGCGTATATGAAGACGCCGCACTCTTCATTTATCAGCCCGTTCCGCACGGGCGGCGATCCCTGTACCTTTCGGGAGGCCGGCGAACTGCAGGCCGAAATAGGCAAACTTACGCATCCGGCGCGGCCGGATGTGGACTGGGGCAGGGTAGAGAGCCTGAGTCTGGCTCTGTTTCGGCAAAACGGCGTGGAGTTGCAAACGCTGGTCTGTTACGCGCTGGCGAGGACCCGGCAGTATGGGATAGCAGGAATGGTGGACGCTCTGGATGCCCTCGCGGCATTGATAAACCAGCGCTGGGGAGATTTCTGGCCGCTGCAGGTCCATTCAAGGATCGCGCTGCTGGCGTGGCTTGCCGAGAAGATGAAGCAGGCGCTGCGCGCGCAGGATCTTCAGTATCAGGATCTGGCGCAGATTAACCACTGCAGCCAGCACCTGACGGAAATAGAGAACGTGCTGCGGCGGTGCGAGGTCTGGCATATGTCAAAACTGGAGCAACTGGCCGTTCAGTTGCGAAATGCGGCGATGCGCCTGGAGCGGCTGGCGCCGCAGGGCGAAAAAACGGCGGCGAAGAAAATCGCCAGGGAGCGCCCCTGGCCGAGAGATGTAAAAAATGGGGCCAAAAAAACCGCTGAAGCGCAGGCATCGCGAAAGCATGACGAAAGCTTGTTATTGAAGAAAACTACGGAGAGTCCTCGCCAGCGGCGGGTATGGCCCGGCTTTATCGCCGGGATGCTGACGATGGTTTGCCTGGGAGGTTGCGGTTTCTGGGGTTGGTCATGGCTGAACCCGCCAGAAATGGGCCTACGTGAGGCACAGACCGCGACGTCGGTGTTGGCGTTGCCCTCAGCGCCGGGGAGGGATGGCAACAAGATGCTGAGCTGGGCGCAGGGAATGGCGACGACCCGCGCGCAGCTGAAGAGGCTGAATGACCTGCCGCCGCTGTGGCCCCTGCGCCAGGAAGAGGCGCTGCTCCTGGCCCTTGAACGCCGCTGGCCGAATAATTCGCAAATTAAGGCGATGAGCGCCGAGTGGCGTAAGCAGCGGGAAGCCAGCGCGCTGCCGGTGCTTGAATTACAGCGCTATGCCCAGGCGCAGGCGAAGCTACGGCAGCTTTCGCTAAGGCTGGATGCGCTGGATGAACGCAAGGGGCGGTATATGACTGCTTCTGAGTTGAAATCGGCAATTTTCAGCATCCGGCAGCTGTTACAGACGCCGCCGCTGGAAGAACAGCTCAGGCAACTGGAGGCTCAGGTACGAGCCGGAAGTCTCTCACCGGTGCTGCAAATGCAGATTGATTTTCATTTTAAGCAGTTGCTAAGCCGCTACGCTATTTTGCTGGATAGCACGGAAGTGAAACCGAACCCTCAGTAGTAGGATGTCGGCTGCGGTAGAGTAAAAACAGACGGGAAAAGTTGGCCCAGGATTTTTTCAGCCCGCCATTTGATTATTGCTGTTTTAGCAAAAATCCTCTGCGTTAAACGATCTTTTTCTCGATCCTCTCGTTGGTCATAATGTTTCTCATTAACCGCTATTGATAAATAATGAGGAAAATCATGACAATCCCTGCATTTGGTCTTGGGACCTTCCGTCTGAAAGATGACGTAGTGATCGCATCTGTAAAAACAGCGCTTGAGCTGGGCTATCGCGCCATTGATACCGCGCAAATCTATGACAATGAAGCGGCCGTGGGCCAGGCTATCGCAGAAAGCGGCGTCGCGCGCGATGAACTGTTCATCACCACCAAGATCTGGATTGAAAATTTAAGCAAAGATAAGCTCATCGCAAGCCTGAAAGAGAGTCTGCAGAAGCTGCGCACCGAATATGTCGATCTCACGCTGATCCACTGGCCGTCGCCAAACGATGCGGTTGCCGTGGAAGAGTACATGGCTGCTCTGCTGGAGGCGAAACGCCAGGGACTAACTCGCCAGATGGGTATCTCTAACTTCACTATTCCGCTGATGGAGCGCGCCATTGCTGCCGTTGGGGTAGAGAATATCGCGACCAACCAGATTGAACTGTCGCCTTATTTGCAAAATCGTAAGGTCGTCGATTGGGCCTCTGAGCATGGCATTCACATTACCTCTTATATGACTCTGGCTTATGGTAAAGCGTTAAAAGATGAAGCCATTGCCCGGATTGCGGCGAAACACAATGCCACTCCGGCGCAGGTTATCCTCGCGTGGGCAATGGGTGAAGGCTATGCGGTGATCCCATCTTCGACCAGGCGCGAAAACCTGGCAAGCAACCTGAAAGCTCAGGAGCTGCAGCTTGATGAAGACGATCGCCTGGCGATCGCCGCGCTGGACTGTCACGATCGTCTGGTTAGCCCGGAAGGTCTGGCGCCTGAATGGGATTAAGCTAACCCCTCTGTACTCTACAACCCTCTTACAGCTCCTGCGGGAGCTGTTTTACATGCTCACTAAGAAAGTCGATAAAAGCCCTGATCCGCGTGCTTACCGCCCTGTCGCTGTAGTACACCGCGCTAAACGGCATTTCAATCGGCAGCCGTTTGTCAGCCAGCAGTTCGACAAACGCCCCTTCAGCAATTTCTTTATCCACCATATAGTCCGACAGACAGGCTATACCGTTACCGGCCAGGCACAGCTGCTTGAGCGTTTCCCCGCTATTGGAAGATATCTCGCTTTCGATTTCCAGCAGTTGGCCATCGCAGCAGGAAACTGGCCAGGTATTCAGGGATACGGGCTCGCTAAAGCCGAGGCACTGATGATGTTTTAGCTCGGCGACGCTTTGCGGCGTTCCGTGCCGGGCAAGATAGTCCGGCGAGGCGATAATTTTGCGGTAGCTATTGAACAGCGGTCGGGCGCGCAGGCTGGAATCGGTTAGCGTGCCGGCGCGGATCGCGACGTCCACTTTCCGCTCAATCAGATTGATAAAGGTCTCTGACGAGACCAGCGAAAGGCTCATTTCCGGGTAGCGCTCACGGAAGGGCCTGATCAAAGGCATCAGAAAATGCAATATCACCGGCGTCGCGGCATCAACGCGAAGTAATCCTCTTGGCGTCGTTCGGCTTTCCAGAAGCTCATTTTCGGCGGCGGCCATCTCCTGAAGCACAACCTGCACTCGGCGGAAATAACGCTCGCCCTCTTCGGTCAGGCTTAGCTGGCGGGTAGTACGGTTAAGCAGGCTGACGCCGAGCTTTGACTCCAGCTTTTTTACTGCCCGGCTGACGGCGGAATTAGCCTGACCAAGCTGTTCGGCAGCGCGACTAAAACTGCCGCTCTCTACCACGGCGACAAAAATGGCGATTTCTTCTGAGGTAGCTCTCATTGTTGCACCTGTGGCAAAATTATATTGATACTTTGGCTATTTTTGTCATTAAAACATCTCTTCATACTACGTGTCATCTTAATCCTGTTGATACGGAGTACATTATGCCGCTGGCGCTACTTGCCTTAACTATCGGTGCCTTTGCGATTGGCACGACTGAATTTGTCATTGTGGGCCTGGTGCCTGACATCGCTGAGCAACTAGCTATTTCGCTACCCTCTGCAGGGCTGCTGGTTTCTATCTATGCGTTGGGCGTAGCGATAGGGGCTCCTGTGCTCACCGCGCTGACCGGGCGTATGCCGCGTAAGCAGCTACTGCTGGCGTTAATGGCGCTGTTTACCGCTGGCAATCTGCTGGCATGGCAGGCGCCGGGTTACGAGACTCTGGTTCTGGCGCGCCTGCTGACCGGGCTGGCGCATGGGGTATTCTTTTCGATCGGTTCGACAATTGCGACCAGTCTGGTCGCGAAGGAGAAAGCGGCCTCGGCGATTGCGATTATGTTCGGCGGGTTAACCGTTGCGCTGGTGACCGGCGTGCCGTTAGGCACCTTCATTGGCCAACACTTTGGCTGGCGTGAAACATTCCTGGCCGTGTCTATTCTTGGCGTAATCGCGTTAATGAGCAGCCTTATTCTGGTGCCTAATAACATTCCGGGCCGCGTCAGCGCGGGTCTGCGCGCTCAGCTTAAGGTTCTGACTCATCCGCGTTTACTGATTATCTACGCGATCACTGCTCTGGGGTATGGCGGCGTATTTACGGCATTTACCTTCCTGGCGCCGATGATGCAGGATCTTGCCGGATTTAGCCCATCGGCCGTCAGCTGGACCCTTTTGGGCTACGGTGTTTCAGTGGCGATAGGTAACGTATGGGGCGGAAGGCTGGCGGATAAACATGGCGCCGTGCCCGCGCTGAAGCTGATTTTTGCCGCCCTGTCTGCGCTACTGGCGATCTTTCAATTTACGGCCAGTGTGCATTATGCTGCCCTGGCGACGGTTTTGGTGATGGGGATCTTTGCTTTTGGTAACGTTCCGGGACTGCAGGTGTACGTGGTGCAGAAAGCGGAGCAATACACCCCTGGCGCGGTTGACGTTGCCTCTGGCCTGAATATTGCGGCATTTAACATTGGCATTGCGTTAGGTTCGGTGATTGGCGGGCAGATCGTAGCGCATTATGGTCTGGCCCAGACGCCGTGGATCGGCGCTCTGATTGTGCTGGTGGCGCTTTTACTGGTCGGAATTAGCGGCCGGCTTGATAAGCCAGGACTTCGCGCTAACGGCCCTGGCGTAGAAGGCTAAAGGTTTCTGGCAAATTGCATTGAAAGTGTCTACAAAAATCCCTATAACAGAAGAACCAGCTGCAGTCGGGCTGGTTTCCTGTTATCGAGGTTTGATGCCTAAATTGCGAAAGAATACCTATGCCATGCGCTATGTCGCCGGACAGCCTGCGGAGAGAATTTTACCTCCGGGGTCGTTTGCAGGCATGACTCCGGCTTTTCCGGCGGGAGTACCGTTAAGTTCGGATGAAAAAATCCGCGTACTGGTGTGGAACATCTTCAAGCAGCAGCGCGCCGAGTGGAAATCAGTTCTTAACAACTTTGGTAAAGATGCGCACCTGGTGTTGTTACAGGAAGCGCAAACTACACCTGAATTAGTGAAGTTTGCCACGTCCAACTACCTTGCAGCGGATCAGGTTCCGGCGCTGGTGCTGCCCCAGCATCCTTCCGGCGTGATGACGTTAGCCTCTGCGCATCCTATCTACTGTTGTCCTCTGCGTGAACGCGAGCCTATCCTGCGGTTGGCGAAGTCGGCATTAGTGACCGTGTATCCGTTACCGGATTCCCGCCTGCTGATGGTGGTCAATATTCATGCGGTTAACTTCAGCCTTGGCGTCGATGTCTACAGCAAGCAGCTGCTGCCGATTGGCGATCAGATCGCCCATCACAGCGGGCCGGTGATTATGGCAGGCGACTTTAATGCCTGGAGCCGCCCGCGAATGAATGCCCTGTACCGCTTTGCGCGCGAAATGTCGCTGCGCGAAGTTCGTTTCTCTGACGATCAGCGCCGCCGTACGTTTGGCCGCCCGCTTGATTTTGTCTTCTATCGTGGGTTAAGCGTACACGATGCTTCCGTACTGGTGACGCGTGCCTCCGACCACAACCCTCTACTAGTCGAATTCAGTCCCGGCAAGCCTGATTAATTAAGGTATGTCAGGCCTGCCACGGGGCAGGCCTGCGTATGCATGGTGCTGCCTTTATTACTCAAAAAAACCGAAGGACAATGCAATGACAACACGCTCTCATCATGACCATGTAGAAATGCAGTTTGGCTCACAGGCCAGCGCCTACCTGACCAGCGCCGTACACGCCTCCGGGCGCGATCTGCAACGTCTGGCCGAAAGGCTGGCGGATTTTCCTCAAGCGCACGTGCTGGATATGGGATGCGGCGCCGGCCACGCCAGCTTTGCGGCGGCAGGGCAGGTTGCACAGGTGACGGCGTATGATTTATCCAGCCAGATGCTGGACGTTGTGGCTCAGGCCGCACGTGATAAAGGTTTTGCTAATATTACCACTCAGCAGGGATATGCCGAGTCTTTGCCTTTCGCTGACGCCAGCTTTGATGTAGCGATCAGTCGTTATTCTGCGCATCACTGGCACGATGTCGGTCTGGCGCTGCGTGAAGTGAAGCGAGTGCTGAAGCCGGGCGGAGTAATGATTATTATGGATGTGATGTCGCCCGGGCATCCGGTTCGCGACGTCTGGCTGCAGACCGTTGAGGCCCTGCGCGATACTTCCCATGTCCGCAACTATTCCAGCGGCGAATGGCTGGCAATGACGAGTGAGGCGGGTCTGGTGATTAATCATCTGCTGACCGACCGCTTGCCGCTGGAGTTTGGCTCATGGATTGCGCGCATGCGAACGCCAGCGGCGCTGGCGGAAGCGATTCGCTTATATCAGGAGAGCGCATCGGCTGAGGTTAAGGCCTATTTTGCCCTGCAGCACGATGGTTCGTTCACCAGCGATACGATTATGTTTGAGGCCCACAAGGCGGCCTGACGCCGGGATAAAAAAAGGCACCGCATGGGTGCCTTTATCATGCCTGATGAATCATCAGGATTCTGGTCTGTCGCTGTTTTTCACGAACAGCGTCAGCTGATCGCCGGGCTTCAGGTTGCCAGTATCGCTATTCCAGCGCATGACATCACGAATGTTGACGCCATGGCGTTTCGCAATGCTCGACAGGGAGTCGCCTTTGCGCACGCGATAAGTGATGCTATCGCTGTTGTTAGCCAGACGCTCGGCGCTGCTGCCTGCGCCAATCACCAGATTCTGACCAACCTTCAGGTTAGAACCGCGAATACCGTTCCACTGCTGCAGATCTTTGGTTGATACGCCGAGACGCGACGCAATGCCGGAAATCGTATCGCCGGAACGCACCTTGTAGCTACGGCTGGTTAACGGCTTGTTGTCAGCCAGCAGCGTCGGCTGCACGGCTGCAATATCGCCGGAAGCCAACGATTCGCGCAGCTGTGCGGCGTGCTTCTGCGGCACCAGCACGTAGTTTGGCCCATTCGCGCCCAGGGTTGATCCTTTGACGCCAGCATTGAAGGTCTTCAGCTTGCTGACCGGCATTCCTGCCATATCGGCTAACTGTGAAATCTCAACCGGGCTGTCGAGACGTACGCGCGCCAGAGCCCGGCTTTCGTCTGCCGTCGGCAGCCTCACGCCGTAGCGCTTGCTGTTCTTGAGGATATCGCTCAGGGCCAGCATTTTCGGTACGTATATTTTGGTTTCATGCGGCAAAGACAGCGACCAGAAATCGGTGGGTTTACCACGCGCTTTGTTCGCTTTGATCGCCTTCATGACCCGGCCTTCGCCGCTGTTATACGCCGCAACGGTTAACAACCAGTCGCCGTCGAACATTTTGTTCAGACGTTGCATCATGTTTAACGCTGCCGTGGTTGAGGCAACGATGTCACGACGCGCATCGTAACTGCGGGTCTGTTTCAAACCATAATTGCGCCCGGTGCTCGGAATGATCTGCCAGATGCCTGCGGCATTGGCGCCAGACGTTGCGTGCGGGTCAAAAGCGCTCTCCACTATGGGTAGTAATACCAGTTCCATCGGCATGTTACGTTTCTTAACTTGCCCGGCTATCCAGTACATATACGGCTCTGCCCGTAAAGTTACATCGTGGAGATAGCTCTTATTTCTTAAATACTTCTGTTTTTGTTCGCGAATCCGGACGTTTTCCGGAATTCCCATCTTTAGCTCGTCGCCTATCGAAGTCCACAGATCCTGGTCTTGCGCGTAGAAGGTTCCATCATCTAACCAGCGCGCTCGACTTGTGAACTTGCTTGCTTCCCCTTGACTCGCTGCAGAAAGGCTCTGTGCGTGCTGTTGTACGGTGCCATCGTTCTTAGACGCCTGGCACCCCACCAGCAGGACAGAGGCGAGTAAAATCGCTCGTGCCTTCATGTGTGTGTCAATAGTTGCTTAAAAGACGAGCAAGGATAACGGTGAAGTCCCCCGAAGACAAGAATTAAATCTCAGAAGTCGTCTTTCTTTGACCTTAACCACGCAAATCTCTGAACAGAGTGTTGCAAATTTGTTTCTTTGTTTATTTCTTCAATTAAATCATGATCATCTGTACGTAAAAATAAATTTATACGACGTTCATTTTTCAGAGTTACGGGTAGTGTCTTTTGTTTTTTTGCGCGTAACTCATTAACTTTGCGATAGTAATCATTTATATCCTTATCATGGGGCAAGATGCTCATTGCAAACTTCATATTTGCTAAAGTGTACTCATGTGCGCAACATATTAACGTTTCATCAGGAAGGGCGTTAATCTTTTTAAATGATTGATACATCTGGTCTGGTGTGCCTTCAAAGAGTCTGCCGCAGCCGCCGGAAAACATTGTATCGCCACAAAATAGATAAGGTTTACTGTAGAAACAGATGTGTCCTAAAGTGTGACCTGGCGTAGCAAAAATAGAAAATTCGCGGCCCAAAACGGACAGGCTTTCTCCGTCCTTTACGATGCAGGTTGCTCCCTTATCCTGGGTTTCTGCCGGTCCGTAAACCGCTATTGCCGGGAATTTTTCACATAGTTGTTTTACGCCGCCAACGTGGTCGTGATGGTGATGCGTTAAGAAGATGGCTTCCGGCTGCCAGCGGTTTTGTTCTATCGCGGCGAGCACCGGCGCGGCTTCTCCCGGGTCGACTATCAGACAGCGGCCGCTATCTTCACTGAGAACCCAGATGTAGTTGTCCTGAAATGCGGGAATACTGATAAGATTCATAAATTACCTCTAAAGCGTAGCGGAAGGTTGCGATGAAGCCGGCAAGGATACCTCAGACAGTTACAGCGCCAGAGCACTGGTCCAGCATGCCCTGGGGCGAATACTACCGCGAATCGCTGGAACGGCAGATGAAACCGTGGCTGGCTAAATTATATGGCTTTCATTTACTTAAGATTGGCAATCTGAGCGCGGAAATCAATACGGAGTCCTGCGCGATTTCCCATCAGGTGAATGTCTCTTTACAGGGTAATCCCGTGCAGGTAAAGGCCGATCCGCTGCATTTGCCTTTTGCCGAGAAGTCGGTTGATGCCTGCCTGCTGGCGCATACCTTACCCTGGTGTAGCGATCCGCATCGACTGCTGCGGGAAGCAGACCGAGTGCTGATTGACGATGGCTGGATCATTTTGACCAGTTTTAACCCCATGAGCCTGATGGGATTACGCAAGCTGGTGCCGGTCTTGCGCAATAAGCCCCCCTATAACAGCCGCATGTTTACTTTAACGCGTCAGATGGACTGGCTGGCGCTGCTGAATTTTGAAGTGATGCATCACGGTTGCTACCAGGTCCTTCCCTGGTCTCGTCACGGGGGGAAAATGCTCAGCACCCATTTACCTGCTTTAGGATGTTTACAGCTCATTATTGCCCGTAAACGTACGATCCCCTTGACGCTAAACCCGATGAAATCGGGCAAAGCAAAAAAACGGATACCGCAGGCGGTGGGCGCCACACGTCAGTGGCGCAAGGGGCAAAATTAGCGCTCTGCCAGATAACCGGTATCATCCCGGGTGGGATGAGAGGCGGCCGCGCGCGCCAGTTCGTCGCAGCGTTCGTTTTCCGGATGCCCCGCGTGGCCTTTGACCCACTCCCATTTTATTTTGTGTTGACCCAGCGCAGCGTCCAGGCGCTGCCAGAGATCGACATTTTTGACCGGTTTTTTATCCGCCGTTTTCCAGCCGCGCTTTTTCCAGTTGTGGATCCACTGAGTAATACCCTGACGCACATACTGGCTGTCGGTACTGAGGATCACTTCGCAATGTTCTTTCAGCGCTTCGAGGGCGACGATGGCGGCCATCATCTCCATGCGGTTATTCGTCGTGAGGTTAAAGCCTTCGCTAAAGGTTTTTTCTTTTCCGCGATAGCGTAAAATTGCACCGTAGCCGCCGGGGCCTGGATTGCCCAGGCAGGAACCATCGGTGAAAATTTCTACCTGTTTGAGCATCTCTGGTAGACTTCCTGTAATTGAAATCGATACGTAAAACGGTAAGTCTGACATAAATGACCGCTATGAGCACTGCAATTACACGACAGATCGTTCTCGATACCGAAACCACCGGTATGAATCAGATTGGTGCGCACTATGAGGGGCATAAGATAATCGAGATCGGCGCGGTAGAGGTGATCAACCGCCGCCTGACCGGGAACAACTTCCACGTCTATCTTAAGCCGGATCGCCTGGTGGACCCTGAAGCTTTTGGCGTCCACGGTATTGCGGACGAATTCCTCATGGATAAGCCCGTGTTTGGCGATGTTGTCGATGAGTTTCTCGATTACATCCGCGGCGCGGAGCTGGTCATCCATAACGCATCGTTCGATATCGGCTTTATGGACTATGAATTTAGCAAGCTGAATCGCGGCATTCCGAAGACCGATACTTTTTGCAAGGTGACCGACAGCCTGGCCCTGGCGCGTAAGATGTTCCCGGGCAAGCGCAATAGCCTTGATGCTCTTTGCTCGCGTTATGAAATAGATAACAGCAAGCGAACGCTCCATGGGGCTCTGCTCGATGCCCAGATTCTGGCCGATGTTTATCTGATGATGACCGGCGGTCAGACGACGATGGCTTTCTCTATGGAAGGGGAAGGGCAGCGGCAGGCCGGAGATACGGGAATACAGCGCGTTGTCCGGGCAGCCAGTAAGCTACGCGTAGTTTATGCCACTGATGAAGAGCTGGTGAACCATGAATCCCGCCTCGATCTGGTACAAAAGAAAGGCGGAAGCTGCCTGTGGCGGGCATGATTGTGCAGTAAACGCGTTAAAAATAATCTGATGGGTGATTTTTGCAGCAAGCGATTCAAAAATGAAGAAAAAGCGTTGACGGAGTAGAGGGGAAACCGTAATATTCGCCTCGTTCCCAACGGAACAGTATGTGGAGCGGTAGTTCAGTCGGTTAGAATACCTGCCTGTCACGCAGGGGGTCGCGGGTTCGAGTCCCGTCCGTTCCGCCACTATTCAGAAAGCCTGAATCAGAAATGATTCAGGCTTTCGTCGTTTTAGCCTGCTGAATCATTACTCTTCCCTCTTTTCGCCAGCGAGCGGTATGCCGCATTAACGCTTTTGCTCTGAGCAGCGTGAGTTTTCTCTGGGGTCTCAGGGGCGCGTTATCGCGGGGGTTTAAGGCATAAAGAAAGGGAGCACAGGCTCCCTGATATGCGGTCTTTAATTGAGCGTGAAGGGGTCGGCATCCTGCCAGGCTGGAAACTTCTCGCGATACTCGTTCAGCGCCGTCAATGAAAGCTCTGCGTCAAGGCGAGTGGCCTGATGCGGCTCGGCGGTGGCGATAATTTCGCCCTGCGGCGTAATTATCCGACTGTCGCCCCGGTAATGGTGGCCATTGCCGTCGGTACCGACGCGATTGCATCCGGCAACATAAGCCTGATTTTCGATAGCCCTGGCCACCAGTAGCGACTGCCAGTGCGTTGAGCGTGGTGCGGGCCAGTTGGCAACATACAGCGCTAAATCGTAGTCGTTATGATTGCGCGACCAGACCGGGAAGCGCAGGTCGTAGCACACCAGCGGCAGGATCCTCCAGCCGCGCCATGCAAAAATGACCCGTTCGTTACCCGCCTGGTAATGGTGATGTTCATCCGCCATGCGGAACAGATGTCGTTTATCATAGAAATGGATTTTACCCTCGGGCTCCACCAGCAAAAAACGGTTAACGGGCCCGCGTTCCGTTTGCAGCGCCGCGCTGCCGGCAATCAGCGCATTGGTTTGCGCGGCTTTAGCTCCCATCCAGGCAACCACTTCCTCTTGCGATAGCGACTGTTTTGCCGCCTCCATCGCGAAACCGGTGGTGAACATTTCGGGTAAAACAATGAGGTCCCGCCCGGTAATCCCTTCCAGTTGACGATCGAAATGACGCAGGTTGGCGGGACCGTCCATCCACACCAGCGGTTGTTGTAAAAGGGTAATTTTCAGTCCGGGCACGGTGGTAACTCCAGCGTTGTGAAAGGAATGATAAATACTTTAACACCATATCAGCAGGCGGAGGGCTCACGGAATAGTTTGTCAAAGAAATGACAGGACGGGATATCGCTTATGGAGAACTGCCAGAAAAAAGAGAGGCGGGAGGCCCGCCTCGATCGTGATGTGATTATTTTTTAGTTTTAGGCCGCTTCAATCTTGCGAACCTTCTCCGGCAGCTTTACCGGTCGGGTCGCCAGTTCATCCGGGGCGAAGTCGTCGACGTTGATGCTGCGCAGACGGCTGGTTTCAGCACGGACCAGGATGTCCGCCTCGTCCTGATTGATTAACCCTTTTGCCAGCGCGTTACGGGCCAGTTCATCAAGTCGGGTAAAGGACAGATTCTTGCCCAGCTCTTTACAGATACGCTGGTGGATAGGATCTGCCGCCATCACATCAAGCAGCGCTTCCTCCAGCAGACCGACCGGGTTATGCTCGCTCGGCGTCAGATACTGACCGCGGCCGATACGAGAACGTGTCGCGCTCGGAACCTGCAGGATTTTCGCGACTTTATGATCCAGCTTGTCTGAAGGCGCCAGGTAATGACGTCCGGTCGGGAAGATAGCCACGCGAAGCGCGCCCGCTACCAGACGATTCGGGAAGTTCACCAACAGATCGTCAATCGCCTGCTCGGCCTGATACAGCGCATCCTGCACCCCCCAGTGCACCAGCGGTAAGTCCGCTTCGTTACGCCCCTCATCGTCATAGCGTTTCAGGACCGCCGACGCCAGGTAGAGCTGGCTCAGCACATCGCCCAGACGCGCAGAAATTCTTTCACGACGCTTCAGACTACCGCCCAGTACCGCCATTGAGACATCGGACAGCAGAGCCAGGTTGGCGCTCAGGCGGTTCATATGCTGATAGTAGCGACGAGTGGCATCGCGGGTCGGCGAGCTGCTGGTAAGGCCGCGAGTCAGGCCCAGCCAGAAACTGCGTACCTTGTTGCTTCCTACGTGGCCGATGTGTTTAAACAGCAGCTTATCGAAAGCGTTAACGTCGTTATTCTGCGCCGCCGCCATTTCATCCAGCACGTATGGATGGCAACGAATCGCCCCCTGGCCGAAGATCATCATGCTGCGGGTAAGAATATTCGCGCCTTCAACGGTGATGGCGATTGGCGCGCCCTGATAAGCCCGCGCCAGGAAGTTTCCGCTGCCGAGCATAATGCCTTTACCACCGGTAATATCCATTGCATCGATGATCGAACGCTGGCCGCGGTGGGTACAGTGGTACTTCACGATTGCCGACAGTACCGCAGGTTTTTCGCCAAGCATAATGCCGTAGGTAATCAACGAGGCGGCAGCATCCATTACGTAGGCGTTGCCTGCAATACGCGCCAGCGGTTCTTCGATCCCTTCCATTTTACCGATGGAGATTTTGAACTGGCGGCGAATGTGCGCATAGGCGCCGGTGGCCATGGCGACAGACTTCAGGCCGCCGGTGGCGTTCGATGGCAGGGTGATACCGCGACCTACGGATAAGCACTCAACGAGCATCCGCCAGCCCTGGCCGGCCATGGTTGGGCCGCCGATAATGTAGTCGATAGGAACGAAAATATCTTTTCCCTGGGTCGGACCATTCTGGAATGGAACGTTCAGCGGGAAATGACGACGACCGATCTCAACGCCCGGCGTGGTTGTCGGGATGAGGGCGCAGGTAATACCCAGCTCTTCTTCACCTCCCAGCAGACGGTCGGGGTCGGAGAGTTTAAATGCCAGCCCCAGCACGGTGGCGATAGGGGCAAGCGTAATATAGCGTTTGTTCCAGGTCAGACGCATACCCAGCACCTGCTGGCCTTGCCATTCGCCCATGCAGACCACGCCGGTATCCGGAATCGCGCCGGCATCTGAACCCGCTTCCGGGCTGGTCAGCGCGAAGCAGGGAATTTCCTGGCCGCGAGCCAGGCGTGGCAGATAGTGATTTTTCTGTTCTTCCGTACCGTAATGCTGCAGCAGCTCGCCCGGGCCTAATGAGTTAGGCACGCCGACGGTAATCGCCAGAATACCGGAGACACCCGACAACTTTTGCAGAACGCGAGCCTGTGCATAAGCGGAGAACTCCAGCCCGCCGTACTCTTTCTTAATGATCATCGCAAAGAAGCGATGCTCTTTCAGATAAGCCCACAGCTCCGGCGGCAGATCCGCCATTTCGTGAGTGATTTCGAAGTCGTTCGCCATTCGGCAGGCTTCTTCAACCGGGCCGTCAATAAAGGCTTGTTCTTCGGCAGTCAGGCGCGGCTGCGGGTAGTTGTGCAGTTTCTGCCAGTCGGGATTGCCGCGGAACAGATCGCCTTCCCACCATGTTGTCCCGGCATCAATTGCTTCTTTCTCGGTACGCGACATCGGCGGCATGACCTTACGGAAAGCGCGGAAGGCTGGCACTGAAATCATAGATTTGCGCATCGGCGCAAAATTGAACGGCAGTAAAAGAATGGCCAGCGGGACCAGCAGCCAGATATTCCACAGCCCTGCAACGCCGAGCGCGGCGGTCCAGAGCAGCAAAATCGCGCTGCTGAGCAGCAGACTGATTCGGTGATAGAAGAGCGCACCGAGTAAAACAACGGTTGCAACAATACTCAAAATCATCATAGAGAAATGCTCCCTGTCTTGTAGGAGGTCTGACCACTTGTAATGATATGGTTGTAGTGGATGTAATTTGTTTTAGCAATGTGTTTACAAAATAATTACAACCTTGCTCACATTGTTGTACGGAATTGCGGCACATAAAAGCAAAACGCCAGAGGATAACCGCGCCTGCGGCTTCTCGCTTCGCCGGCTATCCGGTAAACTGCCTGGGTTATCCCACCCATACTGAAGGATTATCCTCATGTACCAGGATCTTATTCGTAACGAACTGAACGAAGCCGCCGAAACGCTGGCCAATTTTCTGCAGGACGAAGCCAATATCCATGCGATTCAGCGCGCAGCGGTGCTGCTGGCGGATAGCTTTAAGGCCGGCGGTAAGGTGCTCTCCTGCGGTAATGGCGGTTCGCACTGCGATGCGATGCACTTTGCGGAAGAGCTGACCGGGCGCTATCGTGAAAATCGCCCCGGCTATCCGGCCATTGCGATTTCAGACGTGAGCCACCTTTCTTGCGTGAGTAATGATTTTGGCTATGAATATGTTTTCTCTCGCTATGTGGAATCTGTGGGGCGTGCAGGGGACGTACTGCTGGGGATCTCCACTTCCGGAAATTCTGGTAACGTCATCAAAGCGATCGAAGCTGCCCGCGCTCAGGGCATGAAAGTTATTACCCTGACCGGTAAAGACGGCGGTAAAATGGCAGGTTCTGCGGACGTTGAAATCCGCGTACCGCATTTTGGCTATGCCGACCGCATTCAGGAAATCCATATTAAAGTGATTCATATCCTGATTATGCTGATCGAAAAAGAGATGGTTAAAGCTTAAGAGGCTATTTTGTTAGCCATTTTGAACCCGGTCAGTGCTCAGACAAAACTCACCGAGTTTTGAACGCCCTTCAGGGCGGCCCGGAGGGTGAGCGTAGCGAATCATCCTCACGTACATGATGTACGCTCCGGTTTCTGTGCGCTGGCCGTGTCCAAACTGACAGCACCAGTAACGCCTTTTATGTTTCAGTAAGTGGTATGAGGTGATCTATGTGCGAACTGCTCGGGATGAGCGCGAATGTGCCAACTGATATTTGTTTCAGCTTTACCGGGCTGGTTCAGCGCGGTGGCGGAACCGGGCCGCATAAGGACGGCTGGGGAATTACCTTTTATGAAGGTAAAGGCTGTCGCACATTTAAAGATCCGCAGCCTAGCTTTCAATCGCCCATCGCTAAGCTGGTGCAGGAATACCCCATTAAATCCTGCTCGGTTATCGCCCATATTCGTCAGGCCAACCGCGGTATTGTCGCGCTGGAAAATACTCATCCCTTTACCCGCGAACTCTGGGGACGTAACTGGACCTATGCGCATAACGGCCAGCTGGAGGGGTATGAGTCTCTCGAGACGGGAAATCTGTATCCTGTCGGGGAAACCGATAGCGAAAAGGCGTTCTGCTGGCTGCTACATAGCATCACCGAACGCTATCCGGAAATGCCGGGAGACATGGTTGAGGTTTTCCGGTTTATCGCCACGCTCGCCGGGGAGCTGCGTGAAAAAGGCGTGTTTAACATGCTGCTCTCCGATGGGCGCTACGTCATGGCGTTTTGCTCAACGAATTTATACTGGATTACGCGACGGGCGCCGTTTGGCGTAGCGACGCTGCTGGATCAGGATGTCGAGATTGACTTTCAACGCGAGACCACACCGAATGATGTGGTCACCGTTATCGCCACCCAGCCGCTGACCGGTAACGAAACCTGGCATAAAATCATGCCAGGCGAGTGGGCGCTATTTTGCCTCGGGGACCGTGTAGTTTGAAGCAAGCTGTGGCTGAACGACTTCGTGGCTGAGCGGTTTGCTCACTACGTAGCGGCCATCTACTACGGAAACCACCGGCGGCTTGTGCGTCAGGCGGAAGTAATCATACCCGGGTTTCAGCTGCTTCCAGAAATCCGCGAAGTAGGAAAACTTGTGGCGCGCCATGTTGGCATCGGTCATGCGGAAAGGATAAATACTCACCTGAACGTTGGGCTGACCAAAAACTAAGGCGCCGGTGACGAACTGGAAAATCTCGTCAATGCCGGTATCGGTCATGGCGTAGCAGCCGACCGATACGCAGGCGCCGTGAATCATCAGATATTTTCCTTCGTAACCATGCGCGCGATCGTAGGCGTTCGGAAAGCCGATATTGATCGCTTTATAGAAACGACTATCGGGTTTTAACTGGTTACGGGAAACATTGTAAAAACCTTCCGGGCTTTTGAAGTCGCCCTGACGCTGCTTTGGCCCGAGACCGCCGGAGTAGTTACAAATGCGGTAGCTGTCGAGAAGCTGCCAGGTTTCGCCCATCTTGACGTAAAGATCGAGCATGCGCTCTTCTTTAAAGATCTCAATGTAGACCGGCGAGCCCATGAGCTGCTGCTTATACTCTTTGCTCATCGGCGTTGTCGAGCTGTTACTGCTAAGTAGCCCTGCGAATGAAACGCATGGCAACAGAAGCATCGCAATAAATAATGCGATTTTGCGCATACTACTTGTTCCTTGATAAAACAAATAACCACATTGCCAGGACGGCAAGAGAGACCCGAAATCAGAGTATTCTGGTTTTAGAGCGCTCACATTAGCATCACGGCATTTTTTCGCAAGCACGACGTGCTGCGTTTACGTCTGAGTTTTCCGTTATAGCGAATCCTGGGGCAAAGCGCAGTCAGAACTTTGCGTAATAGCTCGCATTTTAGAACCACTTAGTGGCGGTTTGTCTACAGGCGCCGCTCACGAAATGTTACACTTGGCCCGCTAACTGTTCAGGGTAAGAAAGGATGCTTCTCTCCCGTCTTGTGAATCACCAGGACTATGATGTTCCTTTCTTCCTCATATATTCCATTAATTATGCTGGCCTCGGCCCGAAACCGGGGTTTAAGTAACGGATACCTGCTAACGATATGATTAAAATCACGAAAGGGCTGAATTTGCCCATAGCTGGCATGCCATCACAGCAGATTTCTTCGAAGACTGCGGTCAAGCGCGTTGCGCTGTTGGGTGAAGAGTACATCGGTATGCGCCCATCAATGGCGGTGCGTGAAGGGGACCGGGTGCAAAAAGGTCAACTTCTGTTCGAAGATAAAAAAAATCCTGGCGTGCGTTTTACAGCACCTGCGAGTGGAACCGTCAGCGCCATTCATCGCGGCGAGCGCCGGGTTCTGCAGTCGGTCGTTATTGATGTGGATGGCGAAGAGTCCGTTCATTTTCCCCGCTATGAATTAGCCGATCTTGCCGGATTGACGCGCGAGAGCGTTCAGCAGCAGCTGCTGGAGTCCGGGCTGTGGACGGCATTTCGCACCCGCCCTTTCAGTAAAATACCTGCGCCGGGCAGCGTTCCTGCGGCCATTTTTGTCACCGCGATAGACACGAATCCGCTGGCGGCCGATCCTCAGCCAATCATTCTGGCCCAGCGCGAAGCGTTTGACGCCGGTTTGACGCTGTTGACGCGGTTGACCGACGGTAAAGTTCACGTGTGTCAGGCCGGCGGCGGCAAGCTTGGCGGGCATCCTGTCGGCCAGGTGACCTTTAATCAGTTTGCCGGTCCGCATCCGGCCGGGCTGGCGGGGACTCACATTCATTTTCTTGAGCCGGTCAGCCTGAAAAAGCAGGTCTGGCATCTTAACTATCAGGATGTTATCGCCGTCGGCAAAGTGTTCCTTGAAGGGGAGTTGTACAACGAACGCATCGTTGCTCTTGGCGGCCCGCAGGTCAAAGAGCCTCGTTTGTTAAAGACCTGCTTAGGCGCCAGCCTTGATGAACTGCTTGAAGATGAGCTGCTGGACGATGAAAACCGCATTATCTCTGGTTCAGTCCTCAGCGGAACCCATGCGTGCGGGCCTCATGCTTTCCTTGGACGCTTTCATTTACAGATAAGCGTTGTGAAAGAGGGGCGCGAGAAAGAGCTATTCGGCTGGGTGATGCCGGGGAAAGATAAATTCTCCATTACCCGTACCACCGTCGGCCACTTTCTGAAGCGTAAGCTATTTAATTTCTCGACGGATACCAACGGCGGCGAGCGGGCTATGGTACCGATTGGCAACTATGAGCGAGTGATGCCGCTGGATATTCTGCCCACCATACTGCTGCGCGATTTGCTGGCGGGAGATACCGACAGCGCGCAGGCGCTGGGCTGTCTGGAACTGGATGAAGAAGACCTGGCGCTTTGCACCTACGTTTGTCCCGGCAAGTATGAATATGGTCCGGCATTGCGCAGCGTGTTAACCCAGATTGAGCAGGAAGGATAAGTGATGGGCTTAAAGCAACTGTTTGACAAACTTGAGCCGCACTTTACGCACGGCGGCAAGCTGGAAAAATACTACCCGTTGTTCGAAGCGACGGCGACCCTGTTCTATACACCCGGTCAGGTGACGCGCGGAGCGGCGCACGTCAGAGACGCCATCGACCTTAAGCGGATGATGATACTGGTGTGGTTCGCCGTTTTCCCGGCGATGTTCTGGGGAATGTATAACGTTGGTCTGCAGACCATACCGGCGCTGGCTAAATTATATAGCGCTGAACAGCTGCAGCAGGTCATCGCCGGGAACTGGCACTACAGCATTGCCCAGTGGCTGGGGGTAAACTTCACCGCTGATGCCGGCTGGCTCAGTATGATGACGCTGGGTGCGGTATTTTTCCTGCCTATCTACATCACCGTGTTTCTTGTCGGTGGGTTCTGGGAAGTCCTGTTTGCTATCGTGCGTAAGCACGAAATAAACGAAGGCTTCTTCGTGACCTCAATCCTGTTTGCGCTGATTGTACCGCCATCGCTGCCGCTATGGCAGGCTGCGCTCGGGATCACGTTTGGCGTCGTCATGGCCAAGGAGATCTTTGGCGGAACCGGGCGTAACTTTCTCAACCCGGCGCTGGCGGGGCGGGCCTTTCTGTTCTTTGCCTGGCCGGCGCAAATTTCCGGCGATCTGGTGTGGACCGCAGCGGATGGCTTTTCCGGCGCGACGCCGCTGTCCCAGTGGGCTAGCGGCGGCGGTGAATCGCTGGTTAATGTCACAAGCGGACAGCCGGTAAGCTGGATGGATGCCTTCCTCGGCAATATTCCGGGCTCGATTGGCGAGGTTTCGACGCTGATGATTCTGATCGGCGGCGCCATCATCATTTTCGGTCGCGTGGCTTCCTGGCGCATTGTCGCTGGGGTATTCCTCGGCATGGTGGCTACCGCGACGCTGTTTAACTTCATTGGCTCTGATACCAACCCGATGTTTGCCATGCCGTGGTACTGGCATCTGGTTCTCGGCGGTTTTGCTTTCGGCATGATGTTTATGGCGACGGATCCGGTGTCCGCGTCGTTTACGGATAAGGGTAAATGGAGCTACGGCCTGCTGATCGGCGTGATGTGCGTCCTGATTCGCGTCGTCAACCCGGCCTATCCGGAAGGGATGATGCTGGCGATCCTCTTCGCCAACCTCTTTGCGCCGCTGTTCGATTACCTGGTGGTGCGGGCCAATATTAAGCGGAGGAAGTCGCGTGGCTGAGAATAAAAGTAACGATAGCATCGGCAAAACGCTGCTGGTGGTGCTGGTGCTTTGTCTGGTCTGCTCAATCGTGGTCGCCGGTTCTGCCGTCGGGCTAAAATCACGCCAGCAGGAGCAGCGCGCGCTTGATAAACAGCGCAATATCCTGGCGGTTGCTGGTCTGATGAAGCAGGGAATGAGCGCAGATGAAGTGGCCGATATTTTTAAGGCCCGCATCTCTCCACGATTAGTCGATCTCGCTAGCGGGGAGCTGCTGGATAAAGACCCGAGCAAATTTAATCAGGCCCAGGCCCTGAAAGATCCGCAGCAGAGCTTGCAGCTGGAAGCCAGCCAGGATCCGGCGGGTATTAAACGCCGCAGTAATATCGCCGAAATATATCTTGTGCGTGATGAAAAACAGCAGATTCAGGAAGTCGTACTCCCTATTTACGGCAACGGTCTGTGGTCGGTGATGTACGCGTTTGTGGCGCTGGAAACCGATGGCCGTACGGTAAAAGGGATCACTTATTACGATCATGGCGAAACGCCGGGGCTGGGCGGTGAAATTGAAAACCCCAACTGGCGTCAGCAGTTCGTCGGTAAACAGGTGCTTGATGATAAAGGGATGCCTGCGCTGAGAATCGTCAAAGGCGGCGCGCGTCCTGGCGACCTGCACGCCGTTGATGGCCTGTCGGGCGCAACGCTGACGTCAAATGGTGTGCAGCATAGCTTTGATTTCTGGATGGGCAAACTGGGCTTTGGCCCATTCCTGCAAAAGGTGCGAGAAGGGGAGCTGAATAATGGCTGATTTGGGCGACATGAAAGAAATGAAGCGCGTGCTGGTGGGGCCGCTTATCGCTAATAACCCTATCACTCTGCAGGTACTGGGCGTCTGCTCCGCGCTGGCGGTGACCACCAAGCTGGAGACCGCTTTTGTAATGACCATTGCGGTGACGCTGGTTACGGCATTCTCCAGCATGTTTATCTCCATGATTCGCCACCACATTCCGAATAGCGTGCGCATCATTGTACAGATGGCGATTATCGCTTCGCTGGTTATCGTCGTCGATCAGGTGCTACGCGCTTTTGCCTATGAGATCTCGAAACAGCTTTCGGTTTTCGTCGGTTTGATCATCACTAACTGTATCGTGATGGGGCGCGCCGAAGCCTATGCCATGAAGTCGCCGCCGTTGGCGAGCTTTATGGACGGTATTGGCAACGGTCTGGGATACGGGGCGATCCTAATCATCGTCGGTTTCCTGAGAGAGCTGATCGGCAGTGGTAAGCTATTCGGTATTACCGTGCTGGAAACGGTGCAGAACGGCGGCTGGTATCAGCCAAATGGTCTGTTTCTTCTGGCACCCAGTGCGTTCTTCATTATCGGTTTGTTGATTTGGGCGGTGCGCAGCTGGAAGCCTGAACAGCAGGAAAAGGAGTAACCGACCATGGCTCACTACATTAGCCTGTTTGTCCGCGCCGTGTTTGTTGAAAACATGGCACTGGCCTTCTTCCTGGGAATGTGTACCTTCCTCGCCGTGTCGAAAAAGGTCTCAACCGCTTTCGGTCTCGGCGTTGCGGTAACGGTCGTACTCGGACTGGCGGTACCGATCAATAACCTCGTGTATAACCTCGTGCTGCGCGATGGCGCGCTGGTGGAAGGCGTTGACTTAAGCTTTCTGAACTTCATCACCTTTATTGGCGTGATTGCCGCGCTGGTACAAATTCTGGAGATGATCCTCGATAAGTACTTCCCGACGCTTTATAACGCGCTGGGGATCTTTCTGCCGCTGATTGCCGTTAACTGTGCGATTTTTGGCGGCGTCTCCTTCATGGTACAGCGCGACTATAACTTCACCGAATCCATCGTTTACGGCTTTGGTTCCGGCGTCGGCTGGCTGCTGGCGATTGTGGCGATGGCGGGTATTCGCGAAAAAATGAAATACGCAAACGTGCCTGCTGGTCTGCGCGGGTTAGGGATCACCTTTATTACCACGGGTCTGATGGCGCTGGGCTTTATGTCATTCTCCGGTGTGCAGCTATAAGGGCGGAAAGTATGGAAATAATTCTTGGCGTAGTGATGTTCACGCTGATCGTCCTGGTGCTATCCGGGCTGATATTGGCCGCGCGTTCGAAGCTGGTGAATGCGGGCGATGTGGTCATTGAAATCAATAACGAAGCGGATAAACAGATCCGTACTCCGGCGGGTGACAAGCTGCTGAATACGCTCTCCAGCAACGGAATCTTCGTCTCGTCGGCCTGCGGCGGGGGCGGCTCCTGCGGCCAATGCCGGGTGACGGTGAAAGAGGGCGGCGGTGATATCCTGCCTACCGAACTTTCTCATATCACCAAGCGTGAGGCGAGAGAGGGCTGCCGCCTGGCCTGCCAGGTCGCGGTGAAGCAGAACATGAAAATTGAGCTGCCGGAGGAGATTTTTGGCGTTAAGAAGTGGGAATGTGAAGTTATCTCGAACGATAACAAAGCCACTTTTATCAAAGAGCTGAAGCTGCGCGTGCCGGACGGCGACGCGGTTCCGTTCCGCGCAGGCGGGTATATTCAGATCGAATGTCCATCGCACAAGGTCGCTTATGCTGACTTTGACGTTCCGGATGAGTATCGCGGCGATTGGGATAAATTTAATCTCTTCCGCTATGTCTCGGATGTAAAAGAGCCTACGTTACGCGCCTACTCCATGGCTAACTATCCGGAAGAGAGGGGCATCATCATGCTCAACGTGCGTATCGCAACCCCGCCGCCGCAGGTACCTGATGCGCCTCCGGGAATTATGTCTTCCTACATCTGGTCGTTGAAGCCGGGCGATAAAGTGACGATTTCCGGGCCGTTTGGGGAATTTTTTGCCAAAGAAACGGACGCTGAAATGGTCTTTATCGGCGGCGGAGCCGGAATGGCGCCGATGCGCTCGCATATTTTTGATCAGCTTAAGCGCCTGCACAGTAAGCGTAAAATCAGCTTCTGGTACGGCGCGCGCTCTCTGCGAGAAATGTTCTATGATGACGAATTCGAGCAGCTGGCACGTGAAAATCCGAACTTTACCTTCCACGTGGCGCTCTCCGATCCGCAGCCTGAAGATAACTGGACCGGTCATACCGGCTTTATTCACAATGTCCTGTATGAAAACTATCTGCGCGATCACCCGGCGCCGGAAGATTGTGAATTCTATATGTGCGGGCCGCCGGTGATGAACGCCGCGGTCATCAAAATGCTGAAAGATCTCGGCGTTGAGGATGAAAACATCATGCTCGACGATTTTGGAGGCTAATGATGCTGACGGTATTTGTCGCGACCTTTGTGATTTTCGCGCTGGTTATTCTGGGAATGTCGCTCGGGTATCTGATCAAGCGAAAAACTATCCAGGGCAGCTGCGGGGGGATCTCATCGCTGGGTCTGGAAAAGGTCTGCGACTGCCCTGAGCCCTGCGATGCGCGTAAAAAACGCATGGCACGCGAAGCGCAGCGCAATCAGGATCGCATCATTTAACTAGCAGGCCGCACCATGCGGCCTTTTTTGATTTACCACGTTTTCGCTTTTGCCGGTGAGTCAACCATTACGCCGTCGGCGCCAAGCTCGCTTGCCGTACGAAAATCATCAGCATTATTAATGCCGAAGAATATGATATGGGCTTTGCCCTGTGAGCGGAAACAGTCCATCGCTTCTTTATCCCAGGTGAGCGTGGCCGGCGATACGCCTTCGCCCAGGGTGAACTTCTCGATGACTTCTACTTTGCGTTTCAGCTCAAGGCCGTACCAGTACTCGTCCCCTGGTGAGTTGGTGGGCTGACACTGGTGGCTAAGAGAAATGGTCGCCAGCTTTGTTCGCGTTTCGTCCCGGCTGACGAAATGGGGAATTGACTCTGGTAGCGCTGCGATATAGCGAGCGTCCGTTGAATACACGCGTACGCGGGCGAGGCTATGGGTTTTATTTAACACATCGCCAAGCCGAGCCGCCATTATCGCAGGGTCGGCATCAGGCGATTTGATATCGATATAAAAGAAGGTCTCCGGCCACTGTTCCAGCACCGATTGTAGCGTGGGAATCGTTGCATTTTTACCGCGCCAGGGGTGAGTTTCATCGCCCCATTTCCACCCCGCGTCCATGCGTGCCAGTTCGGCTGCGCTATAGCTTGAGATTTTCCCTGTATGATTAGTCAGCGCGGAAAGATCGCCAGGACGATATAAAACCGGGACGCCATCCTGGCTTAATTGCACCGTTATCCAGATCGCCTCGGCCTTATTTTCCAGGGCGAGTTTTATTGCTGGAAGTGTATTTTCCGGGGCATCGCCGGTACCTCCGCGATGAGCAATAAGCTGAGGTGCTGCGCAGGCGCTGCTGGCAATAAGTAAACCGAGCGCAGTTACTATTGATTTCATGATTGGGTTTTACCTTATTTATTAATATAACTATATGAAAAATAAATCATATTTGTTGCATTTTTATGTTGTAGCACGTTTTTTAAGGTTGTGGATTTAAAAAGATTAAATTTCGCCATAGTTTGCTATACTGTATGCATGTACAGTCTAAGGTTTGGCTATGCGTAAAATCATCCATGTAGATATGGACTGCTTCTTCGCAGCGGTTGAAATGCGTGATAACCCGGCGCTGCGCGATATCCCTATCGCCATTGGCGGCAGTCGGGTACAGCGCGGCGTTATCAGTACGGCTAACTATCCGGCGCGTAAGTTCGGCGTGCGCAGCGCTATGCCTACCGCCACCGCCCTGAAACTTTGCCCACACCTGACGCTCCTTCCCGGCCGTTTCGACGCTTACAAAGAGGCCTCGAACCATATCCGGGAGATTTTTTCCCGCTATACCTCGTTAATCGAACCCCTATCGCTGGATGAAGCCTATCTTGACGTCAGCGACAGCGTCCATTGTCAGGGGTCAGCAACGCTGATGGCGCAGGAGATCCGTGAGACCATCCATCGCGAGCTCAATCTGACTGCTTCTGCCGGCATTGCGCCGGTAAAATTTTTGGCAAAAATCGCCTCGGATCTGAATAAACCTGACGGCCAGTTTGTCATTGCGCCGCACCAGGTAGCGGAGTTTGTCAAAACGCTGTCGCTGTCGAAGATCCCGGGCGTCGGCAAAGTCTCCGCCGCGAAGCTGGAAAGCATGGGCCTGAGAACCTGCGAAGATGTACAGAACAGCGATCTGGCAATGTTGCTCAAGCGCTTTGGTAAATTCGGGCGAATATTGTGGGAACGCAGCCACGGCATTGATGAACGAGAAATCAGCAGCGAGCGCCAGCGCAAATCGGTGGGGGTTGAGCGAACCCTGATAGAGGATATCCACGAATGGGCGGAGTGTGAGTCGATTATTGAGAACCTCTATCCAGAACTTGAACGGCGCCTGGCGAAAGTTAAACCGGATTTGCGGATTGCTCGCCAGGGGGTCAAGCTGAAGTTTAATGATTTCCAGCTCACGACCCAGGAGCATGTCTGGCCCCGGCTGAATAAAGATGATTTGATTTCTACCGCGCATAAAACCTGGCACGAGCGGCGCGGAGGTCGGGGAGTCAGGCTGGTGGGGCTACATGTGACGCTGCTTGATCCGCAGCTGGAGCGACAACTCGTTTTGGGACTGTAACAATGTTAACAATAAGAATGTACGAAGAGCGGGATTTTCCGGCGCTATGCGCACTATTTTTACGCGCCGTTAAAGAGACAGCCAGCGCCGATTATTCCCCCCGGCAAATTGCCGCCTGGGCGCAGGTTGATGAAGCCCGCTGGCGGCAAAAACTCGCGGCGTCACGCGTACTGGTGGCAATAAATGATGCCTCGCCGGTCGGGTTTATTACCGCCGTAGATGACTATATCGATTTACTCTTCGTTTCTCCCGACTATAGCCGCCAGGGCGTCGCCAGCGCGCTGCTCAATACGCTATTGAGGCAGCTTCCTGAGCGCATTTATACGGTAGAGGCCAGTATTACGGCAAAGCCCTTTTTTGCGCGTCATGGCTTCACGGTTATTCAGCCACAGGAAGTGGAGGCGCGGGGTGAACGTTTTCTTAATTATTTGATGCGGCGGCAAATCGGCTTGCAATAGATTTAACGCCTGATTACTATACGCGCACTTTCACCTATTTATTAACTGCAAAGGAGGTTCACCATGAATACAGATTTCCAGAACGCACTTTGCAGGCCTTCCCAGGAATAACTCTCTTTTTTGCCCTGGTAACGTCTGCCACATCCTTTATTTATTTTTTAATATGGATTGGTATATGGGCAATAATGTTCATTATACGTCTGAATCTATTTCTTATATTCGTTCAGACGATCTGTGGATCGAAGGTTTAGCGATCCAACAATTACACACGACGGCAAATTTACCCCACATGCAGCGCGTGGTGGGAATGCCAGACTTACATCCCGGGCGTGGCTATCCCATCGGCGCAGTCTTCTTCTCGCTGGGCCATCTCTACCCGGCACTGGTGGGTAACGATATCGGCTGCGGCATGGCGCTGTGGCAAACGGATATCCTCGCGCGAAAATACAATGCGGATAAGTTTGAGAAGAAACTGTCCGCTATGGAGGACGTTGCGCAAGCAAGCTGGCTGGACGAGCATCTGCCGGAACATTTATTGACCCATCCCTGGCGCAGCGCCCTGGGATCGATTGGCGGCGGTAACCATTTCGCTGAACTGCAGCAGGTGGAGCAGGTTGTGGATAACGACCGTTTCCAGCAGGCCGGCCTTGATGCTCAGCGCCTGCTGCTGCTGGCGCACAGCGGATCGCGCGGCCTCGGGCAATCCATACTGCAGCGCCATATTGCGGCTTTTTCGCACGATGGCCTGGCGGAAGGTAGCGCTGCGGCTCGGGATTATCTGGCAGAACATGATGATGCGCTGGCTTTTGCACGCGTGAATCGTTATCTGATTGCCACCCGCATCCTGCAACAGATACGGGCCGACGGACGGAGCGTACTGGATATCGCGCATAACTTTGTCGAGTCCTGTTCTGTTGACGGGCTGCAGGGTTGGCTGCATCGCAAAGGGGCTACGCCGGACGACCGGGGCCTGGTGATAATCCCGGGCTCTCGCGGGGACCACAGCTGGCTGGTGCAGCCTGTTACCCGCGAGGAGACCCTGCATTCGCTGGCGCATGGCGCCGGGCGGAAATGGATGCGAACCGAATGCAAAGGGCGCCTGTCCGGCAAATATACGCCGGCTCAGCTGGCGCGCACCGAGCTGGGAAGCAGGGTGATCTGCCGCGATCGTCAGCTGATCTATGAAGAAGCGCCGCAGGCGTATAAATCCGTGGAAAGCGTACTTAACTGTCTGGTGCAGGCCGGACTGGTCGAACCGATCGCCCGTCTGCGTCCGCTGCTGACGCTGAAAACCAGCGGAGGGAAAAGCGCATGATTTTATTGCAACTCTCTTCCGCTCAGGGGCCGGATGAATGCTGTCTGGCGGTGAAACTGACGTTGGAGCGGCTCATAAAGGAAGCCGCAGAGCGGCGGCTTTCCCTGACGCTGCTGGAAAGTGAGCCAGGACGTCATGCCGGCACCCTGCGTTCTGTTCTGCTTTCGCTGAATGGCGACGGCGCGTTTGCTTTCAGCGAAAGCTGGCGCGGCACTTTGCAATGGGTCTTTTCCAGTCCGTTCAGGCCGCATCACGGGCGCAAAAACTGGTATGTTGGCGTAGGGCGCTTTTCCTGCGATGAACAGATGCTCTCCAGCGAGATCCGTTTTGAAACGCTGCGCTCTTCCGGGCCTGGCGGGCAGCACGTGAACAAGACCGATTCCGCGGTGCGCGCCATTCATACGGCAAGCGGCATCAGCGTAAAGGTGCAGTCGGAGCGGAGTCAGCATGCGAACAAACGGCTGGCGCGTCTGCTGATTGCCTGGAAGCTGGAACAGCAGCGGCAGAATGAGAGTGCGGCGTTGAAGTCTGAGCGGAGAATGTTCCATCATCAGATTGAGCGCGGTAATCCGCTGCGAACGTTTAGCGGGCGTTAATGAGCGAGTCGTTATAAAGAAAAGGCCCACTTCCTGAGGAGTGGGCCTTTGTTGTCTTACTTCGCCGGAATGGATTTCAGCAGCTCAGTCAGCAGCGTCCAGTACTGGCCCACGCTTTCGATATGCACCTGTTCATCCGGAGAGTGAGGGCCAGTAATGGTTGGCCCGATGGAAACCATATCCAGTTCCGGATACGGTTTCTTGAACAGACCGCACTCCAGGCCCGCGTGGATAATCTGGATATTCGGCGTTTTGTTGAACAGACGCTGATAGGTTTCACGTACCAGATGCATCACCGGAGAGTTGGCGTCCGGCTGCCAGCCTGGATAGGCGCCTTTGGCTTCGGTTTTCGCACCGGCCAGCTTGCCCAGAGAGTCCAGCATGCTCACGACGTAATCTTTACCGCTGTCAATCAGCGAACGAATCAGGCAGTGAATCTGCACGTTGTCGCTGGTCATGGTCACCACGCCGACGTTCAGAGAGGTTTCCACCACCCCTTTTGCCACGTCAGAGTTGCGGATGACGCCGTTCGGCGTGGCGTTAAGCAGGCGCACAAAGGTATCACGAGATTGAGTCGTAAGCGCAGGCTGGCCATTTTCCGCCGACTCCAGCAGCACAGCGAGATTTTTCTCTTTAGCCGCCAGCTCGTTTTGCAGGATCTCCTGGTACTCATTCGCTCGCGCTTTCAGCGTTTCCGCTTTGTCCGCGGCTACGGCTACCGTCGCGAACGCTTCGCGCGGGATGGCGTTGCGCAGGGTGCCGCCATTGAAATCGACCAGGCGCAGATCGAGCTCTTCAGCATGGCCCGCCAGGAAGCGTGCCAGCAGTTTGTTCGCATTGCCTAAACCGACGTGGATCTCGCCGCCGGAGTGGCCGCCTTTCAGCCCTTTAAGGGTCAGTTTAAAGCTCTGGAAACCGGCCGGAACGGCTTCACGGGTCAGCGCCAGGTCAGAGGTGAAGTCGATCCCACCCGCGCAGCCCATGTAAATTTCACCCTCTTCTTCGGAGTCGGTGTTGATCAGGATATCCGCCTGCAGCCAGTTGGGCTGCAGGCCAAAGGCGCCGTCCATACCGGCTTCTTCCGTCATGGTCAGCAGCACTTCCAGCGGGCCATGAACAACGTTGTCGTCAGCCAGCACCGCCAGCGCGGAAGCCATGCCGATACCGTTATCGGCGCCCAGAGTCGTGCCGCGCGCTTTGACCCACTCGCCGTCGATGTAAGGTTGAATCGGGTCCTGAGTGAAGTCGTGAACGGTATCGTTGTTTTTCTGCGGCACCATATCGAGGTGCGCCTGCAGCACTACCGGTTTGCGGTTTTCCATACCGGCAGTGGCGCCTTTACGAATCAGAATGTTGCCAACCTGGTCGCGTTCCGCGTGTAAGCCTTTTTCTTTTGCCCAGCCCATAATGTGCTCAGCGAGCTGTTCTTCGTGATAGGACGGGTGGGGAATAGAGCAGATTTTGGCAAAAATATCCCACAGCGGCTGAGGGGATAATTGAGACAGTTCAGACACGATGAGTCTCCTTACAATCATCTGCAAAAGTCGTTTGCAGATCGAGGGTTAGCAATCAAATACACTACAAGCCCGGGCTTGCGCGATGGGGTTGAGAATACCACTTTCCGCGTACTCTGGTAGTGTAAACCACGTAAAAAGAGTCGTCGTGGCCGCTTAACGCTGGTTTTTAGCGCGTCAGATCTCTATAATCTCGCGCAACCATTTTCCCCCTCGAACATTATTTAAGCCGTATTACACAGGCTGGGACACTTCACATGAGCGAAAAATACGTCGTCACCTGGGACATGTTGCAGATTCACGCCCGCAAGCTGGCAACCCGCCTGCTGCCGGTTGAACAGTGGAAAGGCATTATTGCCGTTAGCCGCGGCGGTCTGGTACCGGGAGCACTACTGGCGCGTGAACTGGGTATTCGTCATGTTGACACCGTTTGCATCTCAAGCTACGACCACGATAACCAGCGTGAGCTGACGGTTCTGAAACGTGCAGAAGGCGACGGCGAAGGCTTCATCGTTATCGATGACCTGGTCGATACCGGCGGTACCGCCGTTGCTATCCGCGAAATGTATCCTAAAGCGCATTTTGTCACTATTTTCGCAAAACCGGCCGGCCGTCCGCTGGTTGACGATTATGTTATTGATATTCCGCAGGATACCTGGATTGAACAGCCGTGGGATATGGGCGTGGTGTTCGTACCGCCTATCGCAGGCCGTTAATTTCCCGCATAAATGCTAATTACCACGCCCGGTTTTGCCGGGCGTGGTTTTTTTTACCCTTGCGCAGGTTACAATAGCTTCAGTGGCAACATGATGGAGGCTGCACATGTCCCAGGCTAACCTTAGCGAAACGCTGTTTAAACCCCGATTCAAACATCCGGAAACCTCTACGCTGGTGCGCCGGTTCAATACCGGAGCGCAGCAACCGATCCAGTCCGCGCTCAGCGGCAATAACGTTGATCACTGGTATCGATTGATTAATCGCCTGATGTGGATCTGGCGTGGCGTGACGCCGCAGGAAATCCTCGACGTGCAGGCGCGCATCGTCATGAGCGATGCGGAGCGAACCGATCCGGAGCTTTACGATACGGTTGTCGGCTATCGCGGTGGCAACTGGATCTTTGAATGGGCGAAACAGGCGATGGACTGGCAGCAAAAGGCCGGCCAGGAAGAGGATCTGCTCATCAGCGGCCGCCACTGGCTGCATGCGGCAAACCTGTACAGCATTGCCGCCTATCCGCACATTAAAGGCGATGAGCTGGCGGAACAGGCGCAGGTGCTGGCATACCGGGCTTACGAAGAGGCGGCTCAGCGGCTGCCCGGCAAGCTGCGCGAGCTGGAGTTTTCCATCCCTGGCGCGGCGCCGATCACCGGGTTCCTGCATATGCCGCCAGGCGAGGGGCCGTTCCCGACGGTGCTGATGTGCGGCGGCCTTGACGCGCTCCAGACCGATTATTACAACCTGTATGAGAACTATTTTGCGCCATTGGGCATCGCTATGCTGACCGTGGATATGCCTTCAATTGGTTTCTCGTCAAAATGCAAGCTGACCCAGGATACCAGTATGCTGCACCAGTATGTGCTGCAGCATCTGGCCAATGTGCCATGGGTCGATCATACCCGCGTGGCCGCCTTTGGTTTCCGTTTTGGCGCCAACATTGCCGTACGGCTGGGCTATCTGGAATCTCAGCGCCTGAAGGCGGTTGCCTGCCTGGGCCCGGTGGTGCACGGCCTGCTGGTGGATCCGCTGCATCAGGGACGGGTGCCGGAAATGTATCTTGACGTTCTGGCTTCGCGTCTGGGAATGCACGATGCTTCCGACGAAGCGCTGCGCGTGGAGCTTAACCGCTACTCCCTGAAGGTTCAGGGACTGCTGGGGCGCCGCTGCCCTACGCCAATGCTTTCGGGCTTCTGGAAAGACGATCCGTTCAGCCCGGAAGAGGAGTCGCGATTGATCACTTCATCCTCATCCGACGGCAAGCTGCTGGAGATCCCGTTCAATCCGGTTTATCGCAATTTCGATCACGCCCTGCGGCAGATCGCCCGCTGGATTAGCCATAGATTTAGTTAATATATTGCTAAATTCTATCGATTTGGTAACGTCATGGCATCACCAAAGGAGATTGCAATGACGTTACCGAGTGGACACCTAAAGAGTAAGCTGATTAAGAAATTCACGGCGCTAGGCCCTTACATCCGTGAGGAGCAATGTGAAGACAACCGCTTCTTTTTCGATTGCCTGGCAGTTTGCGTCAACGTAAAACCGGCGCCTGAAAAACGCGAGTTCTGGGGATGGTGGATGGAGATGGAAGCGCAGGCATCGCGCTTCACCTATAGCTACCAGTTTGGATTATTCGATAAAGAAGGCGACTGGCGTCCGGTCGCGATTGACGATCCTGAAGTCACCGAAAAGCTCGAAAAGACGCTGCGCGATTTTCACCAACGAGCCGAAGCGCTATTGGCAACGTTTAACCTTAAGCTGGAACCTGCTGATGATTTTAGCGAGCCGGTTAAGCTGAGAGCCTAAGAGTCAACCTTCTGTTGCCATCCGGCTAGCAATAAAACCCGCGTTTCTACCAGCGTGGGTTTTGTCCCCAGGCAAACCCACACTAATTGCCGTTTAATACCCGATAGGGTTGACCGACGGCAATCATGCCTGCGGCCAGATCTTTGGTCACTACCGTGCCTGCCCCGACTTTGACGTTATCGCCTAGCGTGACCGCGCCGATCACCACGGCGTGGGCGCCAAATTCTACGTTATCGCCGATTCGCGGGCTGTTGCCTTCCTGACCCTGGCTATCGGTCACGCTGCCAATAGTGACCCCCTGGCGCAGAGTACAATTTTGGCCGATGATCGTTCCCCGATTAATAACGATGCAGTGCGGATGAAACAGCTTCAGCCCATATCCAATGCGCGCTCGCCACGGCAGCTCAATGCAAAATAAACACTCGTTAATCACGATATTGAGAATAACGAAGGGAATTGCGCAGATCTTCCACAGCGGGTTACGACTGCGGTAGAGCGTTGCCAGACGATAGAGCAGAAGCGCGATTTTCGCTTTAATGCCGCCGCAGGATTTGATTTCCCGGCCGACCAGCCTGATAGCCTCAAACATGGTTATTCCTTAAGGTTAAACGAAGCCAGTGAATACCATCCGTCACCGGTTTGACCTTCGTTAGCAAGTTGTATACGCGGTAGATTTTGATGGTTGGTCAGCGCCGCTTCCAGGCGGTACTGGCCGTCAGGCAGGCCCGCAGGCAGCGGCAGCGTGACGTTGCTTTGATGGTCGCCGGGCAGCCACTGGCGAACATCGTCCGACGTACGGACTTGCGTCATCGTCGTACCCGCATCATTCACTATTCGCCACTGTACAAGCCACGGGAGATAGGCTGGAGCGACGCCGTCGTTACGCCAGGTAACATTCAGCGTAAGCGGAGTGCCGCTACGCACGGGCGTATCAAATTCCAGCCGGCTCACCCGGTAGCGATAGCCGATACGCAATAATGCGTTATCAACGATATCGCGATAGGCGGCCGGTACCGGACGCGATTTCAGATTCAGGGTACTGGCGTGCTGCGCTAATGCCCAGTCAAAGCTGGCCTGAACCTCCTCGCGGGTATAGTGCTGAACGCTTTCCCACTCCGCCATATAACCGCAAATTTCAAGACTAACGGGAGCGTGCTGCCAGCCAGTGTTAAAACCGGCCCACGCCTTCTGCGCTGCGGCCAGGCGTTGAGGATAGTCATCGCGCATATGGCTCCACTCCGGGGAAAAGTTATGCCAGTCTCCCCAGCAGTCCGCGCGCCATCCGGCGCCCTTTTGGCTGGCCCAGGCCAGCGAGTCGCCGCCGCTGATTAACATAATTTTGGGCGTTTTCGGGAAACTGCTGAAGTGCATATCAATGTAGCGATTGAGCTGTTGCGGAGTGTACTTTTCCATCAACGGCGCGACGTCAGGGAAATTGGAGTTATGCCATTCGCCCCAGGAACCCACCATGCCGATATCGACAAACGCCAGTTCAGGATTGCCGTCATAACGCGCGCCGAGGGCGTTAAGCAGCTTTTGCGCATAGGCGATAAAAGTCGGATCGCTGAGATCCGGGACAAAGGTTTTGCCATTTTCGACCCATTGTCCCTGAATGCCTTTGGCGATAAGCCAGGCGGGGATTTTCGAGCCTGATTGTGGCTCATCGAGCGCCATGAAACGTAATCCGACGTTCATTGCCGGCTGATGTTGGGCGGCGACGCTGAAGGCATGATCGATCGGCGCAAAATTATAGACGCCTTCTTCAGGCTCCAGATCGCTCCAGTAAAAGCGATCGTATTCAAATCCGGTGTCCGGATACTCTTTCAGAGAGGGCTTCTGACCATAACCATCGTGGAAACTGGCCACGCCGATCCCAGGATTCGTTAACAGACCGGTGAAGGCCGGCGGGGTGACAACCGTACGTTCAGCCAGTACCGCTGCAGAGGGTATGACTCCGGCCAGCAGTAGCGCCAAAAGCAGCGCGGCGCGGCGCAGTGAAAAAGAGCTCATCGTTAATTCACTTTATCGTGGAGGTTTACAAACCACGTCCAGATACCCACGTGGAAGTTCTTAAACACATCGATACCCAGCGCAGATTTAAGCATATAGAGCGCCAGCAGCACGGCAAGAATGGCAAACAGTACGGCAAACGTAATCGCCAGGGTGGAAAATATACGCCCGAGCAGCGTGCTTTCTCGCGGAATTTTGCGCAGATCGCGACCGCATAAAAAGACTACAAAATAGCGACGATGCAGAAACGGAAAGCTATGGCGAAAGTCGATACGATGGCGCGACGCCAGGCTCGATCTCACCAGCGCCTGTTCGATACCGCGTTTCTGCTCCGGCGTTAATGAGGCTTCTGTTTCCGGGTCAAGCGCGGAATAAAAGCGCTCGATGACCAGGTCGGATGTTGATTTTGTCACGGTTGACTCTTATTCGTTAATCGCTGATAGACCTGAGCCGTTTTCGCTGCAATGTCCGGCCAGCGGTATTTGGGCATTAACTGGCTGTAATCCACGGTCTCCTCGCCGCTCCAGGACTGCAACTTTTGCGCCAGCGCGGCGACATCACCTGCCGGGAAATAGTCCCCGGCAGGCAGGCCAATCTCCAGGTTAGCGGGGATATCGCTGACGATAACCGGCAGTGACCAGGACATGGCCTCCAGCAGGGCAATAGGCAGCCCTTCATGGTAAGACGGTAGAACAAAAAGCCCGGCCTGTGAGAACAGGGTATGCAACGGATCGCCGCTAATAAAACCGGTCATGATCACCCCCGGGGTAGCGGCCGCCTGTTTCTTCAGCCGCTCGCTATACTCATCCGGATGATCGGCATCGCCAATCAGCACCAGCGGCTGCGAGCAGTTGGCGGCTTTGTGGGCGGCAATCAGATCGTGCAGCCCTTTTTCTTCAACAAAGCGGGCGACGGCGACAACGTATTGCCCGGCTTTGAGAGAGTACTGATCCAACGTGGCCTGCCGGGCCTCTTCGGCGGGAAGCTGCGGCTGGCGCACGCCGTTATAGATCACGTTCGCGTTATAACGGCCATGTTTGGTCTGAATCAACGTATTAATCACTTCCGAGATAACAATGACCTCGTTGGCATATTTCACCGCCCATTTTTCACCGAGGCGCAGCATCTCCTTCGCCATTTTCCCCCATTTCTGCCGGTCATAGTCCGGGCCGTGGTGGGTAAAAACGACGCGTTTGCCGAGCAGGCGCAGCAGCGGGACCACCAGGCCAGGCCCGACCGCGTGAACGTGCACGACATTTGAACCGTCGAACAGGGTACTGAAGGCGGCCAGCGTAGAGTGAATAATGGCTTCGAACTTGCGGCTTTTGGGCGCCCACAGGCTTTTCAGCTGTACGCCTTTATATTCGCTACGGCGGTAGTCGACGTACGGCGAGCGGGCAATGACGCAGATATCAGCATGATTCTGTTGATAGATTTCGGGATACAAATTCTGGCAATGGGTCTCCACGCCGCCCTGGACGTTCGGTATACCGCGGGTGCCGAGCACCGTCACTTTAAGCTTCATTTCGCTTCCCCCACAAGCTGCTGATAGAGTTCCTGCAGAACCTGCATATGTCGGGCGAGATCGTATTTATCCTCTAACCGCTGGCGTGCGTTAATGCCCATTTCACGCGCCTGCTGAGGATTGGCGGCCAGGCTATCCATGATGCGCGCCAGCGCGTCGGCATCTCCTGGTTCCACCAGATAGCCATCAATGCCATCGCGAATTTGCTCCGGAATACCGCCGATATTGCCGCCGACGACGGGGCGGCCGAACGCCATCGCCTCCAGCACCGACATCGAGCAGTTTTCATAATATTCGGAAGGGACGATCACCGCTCGCGCGCCGCGAATCAGCGCGTTGAGCGCTTCTCCATGGCGCATATAGCCGAGAAATTCCGGACCGCTAAAGCGGGCGCGCAGGTCGCTGCCGAGAGGGCCATCGCCGACGATTTTCAGCGGCATGGACTGCTGCATTTTTTGCTGCGCCAGCGCCAGGGTAGCCACGCCTTTCTCACGGCTCAAGCGGCCGATATAGAGGAAATAATCCCCCGCAGTATCGCCCGGGACCGTGGTGCTGGCATCAATACCGTTGACGATCACATCGATCCGCGACCTGGGTAATTTACGCAGCAGCGTCTGACGCATAAATTCGCTGGGAGCGATAATGCAATCGAGCATGGCGTAATTTTGCGCGAACTTTTGCCAGTAGGCCTCAAGCGAGAGCAGCAGGCTTTTAAAGGTGTCTCCCTGCTGGCAGCGATGGCGAAAGGCATTGCTCACCGAACCGGTAAGACAGTCATCGCAGACGTGGCCATCGCGCAGCATGGTGTAAGATGGACAAACGATTTTATAATCGTGCGCCGTCAGTACCGTTTTGCAGCCAAAGCGTTTAGCGACGCCAATCAATGCGGGCGTCAGCTGATGATAGATATTGTGAAAGTGCACAATATCCGGGCGCTGTTCCAGCAGCAGCGTATTGAGTTTATTGCAGGCCTCGGCGTTGTAGATAAAATCGATACCCGCTTTGAGCTTACCCGTCAGGCCATGGCTTTGATGATAATCCACGTTATGTACGAAGAAATTCTCCCAGGGCGAAGGCTTATTTTCCGCATGCTGCATGCTAAAGTCGACAACCTGATAGCCGGCTTGCAGCATGGCGTCTCGTTCCTGAAAAAAAACGGTTTCCGCTCCGCCCTTAATAAAGAAGAATTTATTAACGAATAATATTTTCATGTTCTGTCTGGATATGTTTTGGGTTAGAGACGGTCACGGCGGGCTGTTTCAGCGGATCGCGAACGGGGTTAATGACGCCTCGCACCATGCCTGCGGAAAATAACGATAAGTTGATCACGCTCTGGACGCCGTCGCGCAGCGATTTATTTTTAATCGCCTTCAGCGCGATAAACGCCAGCAGCGGAAGCAGGGCGATGATAATCACCCCGGGATTGAACGTCAGCAGGCAAATAATCAATATCAGGATATACAGCGTGAATATCAGTTCGTTGCGAACAATCTTAAGCGCGGCGGGGAAATGCTTTTTTCCCCAGCAGTTGCGTAATAGTTCACCCGGCGCCCATAAAAAGCCGTTCTTCCAGCGATAGGCCAGCATTTTGAAGGTCGGCATGGTATAGGATGCATGGCTAAAATAGGGTGCGGCAAGACGATGGAGCTTATAGCCCGCGGCCTGCAAACGGATCCCCAGTTCAGCTTCTTCATAACCGTGAAGGTTCAGATTAGTCAGATAGCCTATTTTCTCGATTGCTGAACGGCGATAGAGCCCGCCGCCGCCAAGATGATCGGTATCGCCCTGCGGATAGATAAGATGCAGACGCTGCTTGCGCGATTTAAACTCATAGTTAGCGGCGTCATCCATCTCGACGCTGCCCGCCACGCCCGCATACTCGGGATGCGTTTCGAGAAAAGCCACAGCGGTGTCGAGAAAACCCGGCTCCAGCTCCATATCGCCATCCAGCAGCAGCAGGTAATCCCCTTCGCTGAACAACCAGCCCAGCTGATGACCCACGCCGCAGCAGCGATCTTTCGCGTTATCGAGGCAGACCACCATCGCGTCTTTGGCGACGGCCAGCTCCCGGGTATTGTCGGTGGACAGGCTATCGGCGACGATAATTTGATGCGGATAAGGCTGCAATTGCTTGCGGACGCTGTCGATCGTTTTTTCAATACCCTGCGCTTCGTTGAGGGTTTTAATGCTGACGGTAATTGATGGCGTTTTATTCATATTGGGTACCGGAATTCAGACGGACAGAACGATGAATGACAATAAGCGCCCCGAGGGCCAGCCATAATAAAAACTGTAGCATGGGAATGATCATCAGGATCTGGCTGTAGGGAAGACTGAGCAAACAGCCAATGGCAAAGACGTAAAATGCAGGCGCGGAGCTGAGCAGCTGTAAATCTTCACGTTTAAGATCGTAGCGGGAAAAGGTCTCTTTCGGCCGCATACCGACGAGAATAGAAGCAATCATGGCGATAAATAAGATCACGCCGATAATACCGACTTCCCACAACAGCATGCTCAGCGCGGTGGAATCGAGAATAAGGTGATACCAGGCGCCAATATAGCCGGGGGAGACGGTACTGCCGCTGTTGGTGGCGTTCAGACCGTAACCAAACAGCATTCCGCCGGGGCCAAAAAGTTCGTTATGCTGGAGCCAGAAGAAAATAGTGGTAAATCGGCCGAGCTCGCCGCTTTCCATAATGTAGTTGGTATCAAAGATATAGCCGAGGGAATCGATAAATACCGAGAGCGCGCTTTTTGTCGGATCTCCGCCGAAGGCCGACGAGTAGTTGGACGCCAGAATAGTGATAGCGGCAAAAATTAATACCACCATGCCGGCGGCGATAATCATCAATGAGCGCAGGGTGACTTTACTGATACCGCTAACGTAAGCGGGCATGATCCACAGCAGTGCCAGTAAGAACGGCGACAGCAGAATCACGAATTTTACCTCGCCGACCACGCAGAGGAAAAAGGCCAGCACGATATGCGTCGCCATCGACTTGAACGAGCAGATACCGTGCTTAAATTCGGACACCTTCAGCAGCATAATCAGCAGGCAGAACATCCCCATTGCTGCGGTATTGCCGCCGCCCATCGGGTCGCCACCAAACGTGCCGACCACCGAATCCCACTTTTCATCCTCACCGCGTAGCGCCACGCGTTTTGGCACCACTACCAGCACCTGATAGATAGCCAGCGGGAACTGGACGTAGAATAGCCAGTAAAAAAGCTGTGTCAGGCGATGCAGCTGCGACTCGCGAAACATGCCGAGCAGCATGCAAAACATCACCAGCGACAGAGCCAGTTCGTTTTTAAAGCCGACGATAGCGGTGACGATGCCGGATTGTAAAACCGTGGCGCAGAGGCTGAGGATGATAAAAGTCAGGTACAGCGCCAGCACCACCTTCTCGCGCGCGCTAAGCGCCAGCGGCTGCGCCCGGCTTTGCATCATCAGCAGAATCACCATCACCAGCACCATGAAAAAAGGAAGCCACAGTACGGCTGCCACGCCGGTGAAATACTGAATCGTGCCGCAGAAGACGATGGTCGTCAGCGCGAATGCTTCCAGATAGCGGCCGGTATTTAGCTGCATATTTTCTGCTCCTGCCGGGAGAGCTGTAGCGCCCGTTTGTTCATTTTCAGCAGGATGAACAGATAGCGAATGCTGGTCAGAAGAGAGAACGTCAGCAGGGCTATCTCATAGCTCTGGCCCAACTTAGGCAGAACGACAAAAGCGACGGCGATGATTAGCAACTGCTCTATCTGAATACGTAAAAAATAGCGTTTAGAACCAAAGATAAGCTCAATAACGGTCAGCGGACTGACGGCCAGCGCGGCGAACAGATAGGGCAACATATAGCGTGAGGTCGGAATGGAATTGAGCCACTCCTGGCTAAAGCCGAGGCGCATAACCAGCGGATAGAAAATCCAGATCCCAAGGATACAGATCAGCGCCGCGGCCATCAGCAGCAGGCGAATCTTTTTGTACTCCGGATAGTTAAAGGTGCGGTTGCGAAAATCCATCGACCATTTTGAAAAGATGGAGTTGCGCACCGCGTTACCGACAATCATCACCGGAGATAAACAGAAGCGGCTTACCACCGAGAAATAGCCCGCGACCAGCGGTGAAAACCAGACATTTATCAACATCGTCGGCAGGTTATTACTGGCCATCGCCAGCACTTCCGCGCTGCCGACGCGACTGAGATGCTGCCAGTGCTGACGCGCAAAAAGAGCGTTCGCGCGCGGAGAAAAATGCGCTGGCGTCAGGGTACTGAAGCGGAACAAGCGCAGCAGACAGAGGCTGAGCAGCAGCAAAATACCGGCCATCCAGGCGATATAGAACAGCGTGGTATTCGGCATCGCCAGCAGGGCTATCGCTACGACCAGCGACACGGCGATGCGCTGAAAGGTCAGAAACTGATAGTTGCCGCCGCGCAGCGAGAGGTTCTCGGCAATCAAAACCAGCGCATAGCCGAAGGTGAGCAGATAGAGAAACGCAATATTGAGATGGAAAATCAGCCCGGTGATGACCGCCCAGGGCAGCGCCAGAATCAGGCTTTGTAGCAGGCAAAACACTACGTTCTGCCCCAGCTCATGCTCCTCCTGGCGCGGGATAAGCAGCTGCGACGCAAAGGTGCAAACCTGAGCGCCAATCAGCACGTTGCTGTAGATCATCGCATAGTGTCCGACTTCCGCCATGCCGTAGCGATGGGAAATCAGCCACACGGAAAATGCGCCGATCGCCTGCGAAAGAACCGAGGAGCTGGCGATTGAAGAAATACTCTTAATTAAATTCATAATCGCTACTTCGGTGAAATCAGTTCGCCCATGCCGCGCTCGGGCAGGCGTTTGCCTTCCTGAGTCTCCAGATTCTCTTCTTGAACCCGGTTAAGCATGGTGGCGACTGGCGTAGGCGCGGCGGTTTGCAGACGATTCTGCGCGTCGCGAATGCGCGACGCCTGCTCGCCAGCGTTGATCGCCAGCAGGGTAATATCGACGTGCGGCGCCAGCAGCAGGGCGTCCTGCGCCAGCCCGAGCGAAGGCGCATTAATAATCAGATAATCGTAGGTCTGCCGCAGCGTCGTCAGCAGCGCCGGGAGCCGCTCAGAGGTGAACAGCAGCAGCGCGGAGTCGCTCAGCTCGCCTCGCGGCATAAAATCAAGCGTGTCGGCCAGGGGGACCACCGCCTGAGGCGCGGCGCTGCGGCCATCAAGACGCTCGCTAAAGCCCGTTTTATGCTGCGGATAGCGCGCGGAGAGCCCATCGCTTGCCAGGTAGTCCACATCAATGAGCAGCGTTTTACCTGACTTAGCGGCGGACCACGCCAGCATTTCGGCAATCAGGCTGCTGCCGGCATCGGCCTGCGCCGAGGTCACCAGTATCATCCCGCCATGATTATTCTGACCGAGCAGCGCCAGGCGCAGGCTGTGGATCATGTCGGCATACAGCAGGTTCTGGAACGTCAGCTTCGCGCTGTTCGCCTGAGGCAATTGCGGGAATTCACCGCTGGCATCAAGGCCCGTTTTAGCTTTAAGTTCGCTGATGCTGTTGACCGTTTTATCCAGCGCGGTGCTGACAATCAGGTACATAATGTACAGCGCCAGCGCCATCAGGGTCGCCATCACGATAAGCAGACCGCGCTGCGGTTTAGACGGTTGATTTGGCGGCACGGCGGCATCGTAGATCACTTCATCAGGAACCGAAAAGCTCTCGGAGAGCTTCTGCTCGTTCGCCCGCTGATACAGCGATTTATACAGCTCTTCGGTTTTGTTCAGCGCGGTCATCATGGTGTTGTATTTATCGCGCTTAGCGCCCAGTGCCTGGAAGTCGGCTTTCTGATCGTTGAGCATCTGCTGATAGTGCTGCTCATCGTCCAGCGCAATCTGATACTGCTGACGTAACCCATTGAGCAGTTCACCCAGCACCTGGCCTATTTGTCCGTTAACGACCTGCAGCTGGGCCTGAGCCTGGAGGTATTTCGGATGCTTAGGGCCATAGTGTTTTGCCGCTTCCGATAAGTTACGTCGCGTCTGGATCAGCGCGATCCGCAGATCCTGAATCTGCGGATGACCGGAAATTTCCGGCAGTGAGATGATCGCTTCCGGCGCTTTTCCCTGCTGGCGGCGCACTTTGTCCCATACCGTTTGCGCTTTCAAACGGCGCTGGGTCGCGTCAGCCAGATGGTTAATCACGATCCCCAGGCGCTCGGTTTCGTAGCCATCCATGCTGCGAAAAGTCAGCAGACCGTTCTGTTTGAGAAAATCATCGATATCGGCTTTCTGGCGATCGAGTTTATTGCGCAGATCGTCCATCATTTTTTCGTTCCAGCCCTGAGCCTGAAGTAAGATTTTCTGCTTCTGCGCCAGGCTGTAATCGATAAAGGCCTGCGCCACGCCGTTGGCAATATCGGCGGCTTTTTGCGGCGATTTCGCCTCCATCGAAACGGATACCAGCTGCGTGGTGCGCACGCCGGAGATGGTCAGGTTTTTTTGCAGGGCGCGCACGGCATTATTGACGCGCGCGGCCTCATCAAGCTTATCCCCGCCGTTAAATTCCGGGTCCTGATCCAGCTTTAGCGCTTTCACTGCGGCTTCCAGTACCACGCGGGAGCCCATCAGCGCGTATTTGGTTTCATAGTAATCGCTGCGGGTGGAATCGTAGTTTTCCAGCCGCGGCAGGGGGGTTACATCCTGCGACTGCGCTTTAAACAGCACCGTTGCGGTTGCGGTATAGCTGGATGACATAAAGCGCGTCAGGATCCACGACGCCGCCGCAGCCACCACGACCACCACCAGGCACCAAATCAGCTTGTGCTTGATTTTGTTGAAATAAGGCGTGAAGTCGATAAAGCCTTCTTTCTTCTTTCCATTTTCAACTAATGAAATAGCCATATCAGAAGAAACTCATGCCAATGATGATGGTATCTCCGGCCTGTACGGCGGAGTCGGCGGCGACGTTTTCCAGCAGTTTACCGCTGCGAAACTGGCGAATGCGGATGTCATGGCGATCGGCGCGGTCGGTGAACCCTCCGGCCAGCGCAATGGCTTTTTCCGCCGTTAAGCCGGGCTCCCAGGCGTAGCCGTCCGGTTTTTTGACTTCGCCTAACAGATAAATTTTACGGTATTCGGCAATGCTCACGGTGACCATTGGCGCCTGCAGATAGCTTCCGCGCAGCTTATCGGCAATTTCATTGCCGACCTGTTCGGGCGTTTTTCCTTTCAGCATCAGGGAGCCTATATAAGGATAATCAACGCTGCCGCTATTATCGATTTTTACGCGCATAGTGAGATCCTGCTCGCCGGAAACCGCGATATTGATCTCATCCCCTTGGTCCAGATGATAAACGGCATCCGGCGGCGTTCGGATCGTCTGCGCTGGCGCCGAACAGCCCGCCAGCCATAGCGCCAGAAGAGAAATCACCGCCCGTTTTCCATAGCTAAGGATCATATTTGTACCTGCGTCATAAAAATAATGGCCGAGTCGTTGTAGCCCAGCGTGCGCTCGACCTCATGGTCATAGTCTGGCCCAATATAAAAGGCATCTTTTTCTTTATTCGAATGCATCGTGTTCCATTGCAGCTTCAGCTGAAAATTAACGGATGGTCGATAGTCGTAGTTGAAGGTCAGCGATACGAGGTTTGATCGATCTTTGCGTCCGTTGGTCTGGTGCTTGTAATCCTCTGTAATATAAGAGTAATCAACCAGGGTGGAGAATCTGTCGACCAGCCAGTGGTGCTCGTAGCCCAGGCCAAAATTGGATACCAGAATATAGCCGCCGGAGTCGGTAGGATCTTTTATCCGTTGTGAACTGTGTAAGTTGAGTTTTATCTGTTCAAGCGGTTTCCAGTCGGCATTAATATCCCAGTTCAGGCCGTTGAACCCCTGTGAGTCGGGGTTATGGATAAAATCTTTATACAGCCATGCGACGTTGCCGTTGATCTCGGTCTTGCCGGAAAGGCGGTTTTTCATACCCATCAGCAGATAGTATTCATTACTGTCTTTTAACGGGTTGAGCTCATAGCGACGCTGGTTGGTAATAAAACTGTAGCGGTAGCGCAGCGTTTTGGCTTTTTGATCAAAAAGCTCGGCGACCAGGCTGTTTTCATGCCACTCCTGATCGTGCATGTAGTAATGGAAGTCGGCGCTGGCGTCCTCAATGCTGTCAAGATTGCGAAAGCGCAGCTGTTTATGCATCAGCGCAACTTCAGCTTTGCCGCGCCCTTCCGGCGCCCCGTAGCTATAGCGTAGTTCACTGTTAAAGAAGCGCGTGGCGATGGGTTTATTAATGCCAAACTCTTTGAACTGCTCGGGCAGAAACCCCTCAGTGGTATCGCGGCCGCGCTCTTCATGGCCGAACGTTTCATCAAGATCCAACGACAGGCCATGCATACTGCCGAAGCGCCACTTACCGTTAAACATAAAAAAATGGTTATCACGGTTATCAGCGCTATCGCTGGCGTAGCGGCGGTAATCGCCCGAGTACATCAGTAAATAGCGGTCTTCATAGCGCTCGCCGATCGCTTTAAAAATCGGCTTAATACCCTGCCAGGAGGAAGCGATTTCGTTGCCGCCGTAGCGTTGCCAGGTCACGTTGTCATTGTAACCGACGTCATAACCCACCTGGCTCTCGAAATCGATGCCAGCCACGCCGGTATGTGGTTTTGCCTGCAGGTCCGCCCATGCGCAAGGTATCGCCAGCAGACCTGCGAGGAAAGTGAGTTCAGAACGCATTTTTGCCCACAAATCCGCGGAAAAACGTTAAAAATACAATTTTGATATCCAGCAGCAGCGACCACGACTGAATATATTCCAGATCGTACTGAATGCGTTTTTCCATTTTATCAATCGTGTCAGTTTCGCCGCGAAAGCCGTGAATTTGCGCCAGCCCGGTAATGCCGGGCTTCACTTTATGGCGAATCATGTAGTTTTCCACCAGCACGCGATATTGCTCATTGTGCGCGACCGCGTGCGGGCGGGGACCCACTATCGACATGGTTCCCTGCAGCACGTTAAAAAACTGCGGCAGTTCATCAAGCGATGTTTTGCGTAGAAAGGCGCCGAAGCGGGTAATACGCGGATCGTTACGCGTGGCCTGGGTGACGACCGCGCTGTTTTCCATCACGCGCATGGTTCTGAACTTCCATACCGCGATCTGCTTACCGTTCAGACCATAACGACTTTGTTTAAACAGCACCGGGCCTGGCGACGTCAGCTTGATGCCGATGGCCACCGCGAGCATCACCGGCAGGCTGACGAGGGTGAACAAGGTGCCGAGAACAATATCTTCGATACGCTTGAGCACCGCGCCTTCACCTTCAAACGGCGACGTAAAAATGCTGATGGTCTGGATATTGCCAAACATCCGCAGCTGCGAAATATGTGAGCTATAGGAAAACAGGTCCGGTACCAGAAACACATCTACGGTGGTATCGGAAAATTCGTTTAAGAACTGGCGAATGCGCTGCTGGGCGACCATCGGCAGGGCGATATAGACTTCATCTATCTCGCCTGCTTTTGCCAGCGCCAGCAGGTCGCGCGAGTTGCCTTTTTTCTCAATGCTGAGCAGGCGGCTGTCGCGCTGTACGGCGCGGTCCTCAAAGAAGGTAATTTCAATACCGTTATGGGTATACTCCTTAAACAGCGCCTGCTCAATGGCCAACCCGGCTGGCGTAATACCTAAAATAGCCACCTTGAGTCTGGATTTGAAAAAATAGCGGCTGGAGATAATACGAATAAGAAACATACTAATGAATATGGCCAGCGAGCATAGTGCAATCACTTCAGCCAGCAGCAGCGCGTTCGTACTGGCATGATTGTTCATTAATAGTTCAGCAATCACAAACAATAAAAACGTCAGCAGCCCGCTAATACAGACGCTAAAAAAAAGCTTCGTTAATTTTTTAAAATACTGACCTTTAAACTGGCCTGAATATAACTGAAAGTGCTCGTTGGCCCGGATAAAAATCAGGGAATATATTATTCCGAGGAACAGAGAGGCCGTAGATGGTTCGACGAGAAAGTATTTTAAATAAGCAAAAATGAACAGGTTAACGGCAAAAAAATCCAGTAGCTTCATTAGCTTACTGTAGCGGGCGTTATAAATTTTAATTGTGCTATCCGTCATCTTTTTGCTCGTTTTATAGTCAATAAAATGATGTCATATCCCGCTGAAAAGCAAAATTTATCTCTATGAATCTATTAAGAAATTAAGCTTCAGACCGGCGTTGATTATTGTAGCCTACGATTAATCCTATGTCGAACCTGCCCGGAATGGATGATTGATAACTTTTTCTTATAGCCAACGCCCTTTTTCGCATTGTTATTAAGCATAATGAATGGCGCTGAGACGGGCAGGATATCGGGATGTCCTCATGAACCCAGCCGCGAAACGTATTTCCAGCTATTACCGAGGGAAATGACCGCTAAATAAGCTGCGCCAGCAGAAGCTGGCGCGAGGGTTGATTAAATCCCAATACACATGTATTTGATTTCTAAGTAATCCTCTATGCCATACTTCGAACCTTCGCGACCGAGGCCGGAGGATTTCACGCCGCCGAAGGGAGCCACCTCGGTGGAGATAAGGCCGGTATTAATACCGATAATGCCGTATTCCAGCGCTTCGCCAACGCGAAAGACGCGGCCCAGATCGCGGGCGTAGAAATAAGCCGCCAGGCCGAACTCGGTATCGTTGGCCTGAGCGATAACATCTGCCTCATCTTTAAAGCGGAAGAGCGGGGCGAGGGGCCCAAAGGTCTCTTCTTTCGCTACTTTCGCATCGCTGGGGACGTCCACCAGAATTGTGGGCTGAAAGAAGTTTCCGCCCAGCTCATGGGATTTCCCGCCGGTAGCCACCCGCGCGCCTTTGTCCAGCGCATCGGCAATATGTTCCTGCACTTTGGCGATCGCTTTCTCGTCAATCAGCGGCCCGATGGTGACGTTCGGCTGCAGGCCATCGCCGATTTGCAGCTTACTGACCGCCTGCTGAAGCTTTTCGGCGAAGCGATCGTAGACGCCATTCTGAATGTACAGGCGGTTGGCGCAGACGCAGGTCTGTCCGGCGTTGCGGAACTTGGAGGCCAACGCGCCTTCGACAGCTTTATCCAGATCGGCGTCATCAAAAACGATAAACGGCGCGTTGCCGCCCAACTCCAGCGAGACCTTCTTGATATCTTTCGCGCACTGTTCCATCAGCTGGCGACCTATTTCCGTCGAGCCGGTAAAGGAGAGTTTGCGCACCAGCGGGTTACCGGTGAGCTCGTTACCCACTTCGCTGGCCGAACCGGTCACCACGTTAAATACGCCTTCGGGGATCCCGGCGCGATTAGCGAGCTCCGCCAGCGCCAGCGCGGAGAACGGCGTCTGGCTGGCGGGCTTGAGCACCATCGTGCAGCCTGCGGCCAGAGCCGGGCCCGCCTTACGGGTGATCATTGCCGAGGGGAAATTCCACGGAGTGATAGCGGCGGTTACGCCAATCGGTTGTTTAATCACCAGCAGCCGTTTGTCGGCCTGATGACCGGGAATGGTGTCGCCGTAAATGCGTTTACCCTCTTCGGCAAACCACTCGATAAAGGAGGCGGCGTAGCCGATCTCGCCTTTTGCTTCGGCCAGCGGTTTCCCCTGCTCCAGCGTCATCAGGCGCGCTAAATCGTCCTGATGCTCCATCATCAAATCAAACCAGCGGCGCAGGATAGTGGCGCGCTCCCTGGCGGTAAGGGCGCGCCACGCGGGCAGCGCGCGAGCGGCGGCATCGATCGCCTCGCGAGTTTCCTCGGCACCCATTTTGGGCACGCTGCCCAGCTGCTGACCGTTGGCGGGGTTAGTAACCCCGAGGGTTTCTCCGCTGCTGGCGTCGCGCCAGCGTCCGTCAATAAATGCCTGCTGGCGAAAAAGGGTAGGGTCGTTAAGTTGCATGATTGCGTCCTGTCTTGATTTGTTTTAAACCGTGGATGCGCCTGAATCAGCTGCGTCAAACACCTGTCCCTGTTTAGTGTAGACGAACGCGTTCAGAGAACCGGGAGCAGTGCTGGGTGATACAACAATAACCCTCAATAATTTACGGATATTTGAACTGGCAGAACGTTATTGTGCAAACAATGCTGTATTTTTTATGCTCAATTTGCGAGAAAGGAGCGCCCTATGTCACAGCAAGAACGGTTTTGTCAGGCCTGCGGAATGCCGATGTCCGCCGAGGAGGCGAAAAGCGCAAGCGACGATTACTGCGCCTGGTGCTGCGATAGCGAGGGGAAGCTTAAGTCCTGGGAGGATGCCGTTTCCGGCCTGGCTGAGTTCCTCGATTCCTGGCAGAAAGTTGGGCCTGCGGAATCGCGCAAGCGAGCGATGCGCTATTTAACGGCCATGCCCGCGTGGGCTCATAAAGCGGAAGATTAACCTGCAGCCCGGAGCAAAAACTCCGGGCTTTTTAGCACGATCAGAACTTCCAGGAGACGCTGCCGACGATACTGCGCTCTGCGCCAAAGTAGCAGTAAGAGAGCGAGTTACAGGCGGCAACGTAGCTCTTATCGGTCAGATTATTGACGTTCAGCTGCGCGCTAAGGCCTTTAATCCCGACCTGCGACAGGTCATAGCCAATCGTCATATCCACCAGCGTATAGGATGGAAGGGTATGCGTATTCAAGCGGTCGCTGGTAATACCGTTGACGTAACGCACGCCGGAACCCAGCGTCAGACCATCCAGCGGGCCGCTTTTCACATCATAGCTCAGCCAGGCGCTGGCCTGATTGCGCGGCGCGTAAACGGCGCGCTTGCCTTGCTCTTCCGGGCTGCTTTTCTTATAGCGGATGTCGGTGTAGGTATAGGCCGCCTGCAGACGGAGGCTGTCGGTTAGCTGACTGATGGCCTCCAGCTCCACCCCTTTCGACTCAATTTCGCCAATCGAGCGGTACGGATCGGTCGGCTCTTCTTTGGTGGCGATATTGGTCTGATTGATGCGGAATACCGAGGCGCTGAACTGGCTGTTCATTCCTTCTGGCTCATACTTCAGCCCGGCTTCCCACTGCTTGCCTTTCATAGGATCGAGCACGTTGCCGTTTTCGTCGGCGAAGCTGGTGGGCGTAAAGGCGGTAGAGTAGCTGATGTACGGGGCAAACCCGTTGTCGAACAGATACAGCAGGGCGGCACGGGTGCTGAAATTGTTCTTATCCAGATCGCTGCGCGTTTGATTCAGCTTATCGATATTCGACACGCTGACCTGATCGTAGCGCCCGCCCAGGGTGAAGCGCCAGCGGTCCCAGGACATCTGGTCCTGAAGATAGTAGCCGGTCTGGCGCAGCTTGTGTTTTTCACGGCTGTACATGGTGATGTAATCCGGCTTCGCGCCGTAGACCGGATTAAACGCGTCGATGGCCGGGAATGCGCCATAGTAGCCGGTGGTGTTGTTGCTGCGATCCTGATAGTCAATGCCTATCAGCAGGCGATGGTTCACGGCCCAGGTATCGACGCTGCCGTCGAGTTGGTTATCGAGAGTGATGGCGTTCATCTTTTCGTCCGAGCCGGAGTAACCGCGGTTCAGTTCGGTTTCGTTCAGCCAGCCCGCGGCATAGACCTGATTCAGCTCGACTTTGGTATGCAGGTAGCGCAGCTTCTGCCGCACCGACCAGCCGTTATCAAACATATGCTCGAAATTGTAGCCGACCATATTTTCACGGCGGTCGTACTTGTCGTAATCATCTTCACCTTCGAAGAAGGTGTTAGCAATTTTCTTGCCGTAGTGCGGTACCACGGTACCTTCATAGGGGAGACCCGAGTGGCTGCCGCCCTCCGGATCGCGATGCAGATAGGCCATTAAATCAAGGCGCGTCTGGTCGGTGATGCGCCAGGTCAGGCTGGGCATAATCGCGTAGCGCTGCTCTTTCAAGGTATCAAACTGGGAGTCCGCATAGCGGGTCATGCCGCTTAATCGCGCCGCCACCCGATCGTTATCGTCCAGCGCGCCGGTGACGTCAAACGCCGCCCCGCGCTGGTTGTTATTACCGGCAAACAGCTTGATTTCCCCTCCGGGATCGAAAGAGGGCTTACGCGAGGTGAGGGCGACGATGCCGCCGGGCGAAGAGCGACCATACAGCACCGAGGCCGGGCCGCGCACCACTTCGATATTCTCCAGGAACCACGGATCGACCACCAGTGAGCTATGGGAGTTGGTATCGCCCATCATTTTCAGGCCGTCAAGATAGACGTTATCCAGGCTGCCATCGGAGAAGCCGCGCAGGACGATATAGTCAAAGCGGTTGGAAGCGCCAATCTGGTTGCTATAAACACCGGGGGTGTAGCTCACGGCCTGACGGACGCTGATCGCTCCCTGCTCTTCAAACTGCTCGCGCGTGATGATGGATACCGATTGCGGGGTCTCAATATCCGGCGTGGCAATTTTGGTCGCGCCGCTTTGCATCTGCGAAGTGACGACGATGGTTTCGTTTTTTGTTGTTTCCTGGGCCAGCAGCGGGAAAGCGACGCCGCCGGTCACCCATCCTACCAGTAGCGCCAGGCGAGTTTTCGCAAACATGAACATCTCCAAAGGCATTTCTAATTGTTAATAAGAATTATTACCTTTTTGAGGCGTTCTATAGCTATGCGCAATGCCAGGATGCGTATGCGCGCTGCCAAAGCGGCGAAACAGACTTCGCGAAAAGGTGAAAAATAGATTAGCCCGTCTTTTGCACGTCGCAGGGGGAGATACCGTAGCGTCGACGAAAGGCGGTAGAGAAATTGGTGGCGTGCTGATAGCCCGACATCCAGGCCGCCTGCTGCACGCTGTACCCCTCCAGCAGATAGCCTCTGGCCCGCGCCAGTCGGCAATCGCGCAGGTAATCAAAAACCGAACAGCCGTAGGCCTGGCGAAACTTACTGCGCAAGCTGCTGGAGCTCATCGCGGCCCGCTGGGCCAGCTCGTTCAGGGTGTAGTCGTTTTCCGGCGCCTGCTCCAGCAGGCGGCGAACTCTCTCCAGGCGCAGCTGCTCGCCGCCCGCCGGGAGGATCTGCTTCGCGCTTTCATCCTGGCACACGCTCAGGCCATGGCCGAACAGCTGCAGGATCAGCCCCTCCAGCATCAGTTGCCGGGAAACGCGGCCCGGCGCGCTCTGCTGGGCATATTGCAGGCCGCTCAGCAGAAAACCCGGTATCTGCCAGATGAGCGTTGGCGTCTGGCATCTTTCCCATTCGCGCATTAATGAAGCAAGCAGTCCGTCGCGCCAGGCGCCGTCCGGGTAGAGTCCAAGGGAGAGCGTGCGGAGCCTGCTGTTGGCATCGTGACGGGCGCACATGGCCTGATGTTCGCTAAGGCGTGAGGTGAACGCCATCCCGGAACGCACAAGGTGCTGCTCGCCGTTGAGAGTCAGGGAAACGCTGCCTTCCAGCACCACCAGCATATAGAGAGGGCTGCTATGGCGGGAGGTGGTTTCATAGGGCTGCAATACGTGAACATCTGAGTGGGTGATGCACATCCCGCAGGGCAGCGTCATCTCTTCCACTTCACCTTGCAGCACCGGGCTGGCGTGCGAGGGCTCCGGCGTTTGCAGCAGCGGAAAGCGATAGTCGATACCATAGCGTTCACCAAACGCCATAAACTCGCTGACGGAGAAGGTTCTTCTCAGCGCCCGGCGGGCCGGCTCGTTCTGCCCAGGAGTATTGTTCATGCGGTTTTCTGCACTGGAGATGAGGCTTCATCGGATGAGGTAACCTTACCATTGTGCGGGCAGGGCGACAATAAAGATGAGAATGATTATCAGTGTTTGCATTGCATGCTGCGGTTACTGCAGAACGGCGCGCGGATAGCCGCTATCCGCGCGCGGGAGAGTCAGGCGTCGGCGTTATCCAACGGCCAGGAGTCAAACAGGTAGCCGTCGAAGTAAATATCATCGACGTTGGAGAACTCCAGCAGACGGCGTTTAACATTTTCCAGATGCTGCCACATGGCGAGTTTTGCCGCCCGGGCGTCTTTTTTGATTAAGGCGGCAAGGATCCGTTTATGATCCACCAGCCACTCCTCACGGTAGTGAGTGTCGCCGAGATGGCGGTGCAGCTGGATCCACATGGGATTATTTTCCCGCCACTGCCATGACTGGCGGAACAGTTCTACCAGCATACTGTTGTGCGTCGCTTCGGCGATGGCCAGATGAAACTGCATATCGCCGCTTTCGGAACCGCCCGGCGCGCTGCTGGCCAGCTCGCGCTCTTCCAGCTGTAAGGCCTGGCGCATTTTGATGATATCTTCCCGGGTTGCCTGCAGGGCGGCAAATTCGGCGATATTGCTTTCCAGCAGTTGGCGGGCCTGCAGCAGCTCAAAAGGACCGGCATCATTACAATGCTTCATGTCCGCGCTCTCCACCGCGCCTTCCGCCGCGACGTTATCCAGCACATAGATCCCGGCGCCGCGGCGCACTTCGACCAGCCCTTTAATTTCCAGCATGATCAGCGCTTCGCGAACCACGGTACGGGTTACATCCAGCATCTCGGCGATCTCGCGCTCAGGCGGCAGGCGATCGCCAGGGTTATAGGGCGTCTTGACGATGAGATCGCGAATTAACGCGCCGACTTCCTGATAAGGTCTGTGCTGAGAAGTTTGTGATTTCATGGTGTTAAGTTGTGATATGCAGTAGCCCGGTGGTTGACTATAGCATTTGGCCGGCGGGTTGGCATCACTCTCGGCCCGGAGAGGGAAAACGGGTCAACCAAATTATTGTTCAGTTGACCCGTGAAAGAAGGGAGATTACAGACTGGCGCTAACCACCGCCACGCACTCGCGGGCGCCGCGCTCGCACAGCTGTTGATACGCCAGGGTAACCGCGTTGACGAAGTCGCCATTGTCCGGCAGATCGTGGGCAAAGATCCCGCTGATGGCCAGCAGCGCGGCGACGCGCTCCGCGCCCTGATAACGCTGATTAATCTGCTGGATCTCCGTTAGCAGCGGGTCGACAACATCAATGGGTTGTCCCTGCTCATCGCTTCCCTGGGTATAGCGCATCCAGCCCGCCACGCCGAGCGCCAGATGGCGCCAGCTGCTGCCGTTTTGCAGATGCAGACGAATTGGGTCAAGCAGGCGCTGCGGCAGCTTCTGGCTACCGTCCATGGCGATCTGCCAGGTGCGGTGACGCAGGGAAGGGTTGCTGAAACGGGCAATCAGCAGCGTGGCGTAGGCCTGAAGATCGGTGCCTTCCGGCATCGAGAGCGTCGGCGCCTGCTCCTGCATCATCAGGGCAAAAGCCGCTTTGCGGTATGCCGGGTTAGTCATGGTGTCGGCGATGGTTTCATAGCCGCCGAGATAGCCGAGATAGGCCAGGAAAGAGTGGCTGCCGTTGAGCATGCGTAGCTTCATCATTTCAAACGGCACGACGTCTTCAACAAACTGCGCGCCGACTTTGTCCCACTCCGGGCGGCCGTTGACGAAGCTATCTTCAATCACCCATTGACGGAACGGTTCACAGGCGATGGCGCACGGATCGTAGACCCCAAGCTGGTCGGCAATCTCCTGTAGGGTTTCAGGCGTTGCCGCGGGCACAATGCGGTCAACCATGGTGCACGGGAAGGTCGCGTGAGCTTCAATCCACGCCGCCAGCGCTGGGTCACGGGCCTGCGCCAGGCCAAGTACCGCCACTTTCGCCACGTGGCCATTCTCGCGAACGTTATCGCAGGACATCACCGTAAAGGCGTTTAGCCCCTCTTCGCGGCGCAGGCGCAGCGCTTCGACGATGTAGCCTATAGCGGATTTCGGCGTCGCCGGATGGGCGAGGTCGTGTTGAATCAGCGGGTTATTCAGATCGAGCTGACCGCTGGCCGCATCGGTGCAGTAGCCTTTTTCCGTTACCGTCAGCGAAACGATCGCCGTTTGCGGTCGCGTCATGGCGCGCAGAATGCCGTCACAGCCGTCGATTTCCGGATGCAGCGCCTCTTTCATCGAACCGATAATTTTCAGCGCGGTGCTGTCAGCGCCTTTTTCCGCCACGGTATAAAGCAGCTGCTGATTTTTCAGATTCTCAATCAGGAGGCGGTCGTTGCCCGGCATCAGGTTGACTTCGCAGATGCCCCAGTCGCTATCGCTGGTTTCCAGCAGATGATGGGTATAAAGCGCCTGATGCGCGCGGTGAAATGCGCCGCAGCCCAGATGAACGATGCGGGATTCGAGACGAGAACGATCCCATGCAGGGCGCGTAACCGGCAGGTTGCTGTCGGCAATGGTTGCAGTCATAGCAAACTCCAGAGTGGGCCGCAACAGGCGGCCGAAGAGGAAAAGGCGGAGCCTGCTGCTCCGCCGGTCAGGAATTAGCGGCTAAAAAAAGCGCGCTGGATCGCCAGCTCCACGCCGCGGACTTCGGCCAGCCCTTTCAGGCGACCAATTGCGGAATAGCCGGGGTTGGTTTTCTTTTTCAGATCGTCGAGCATCTGGTGGCCGTGGTCAGGACGCATCGGGATAAGATCCTCTTTGCCTTCCGCTTTACGGCGGTGCTCTTCTTCGACAATGGCCTTCACCACTTCATACATGTCCACGTCGCCGTGCAGGTGCGCCGCTTCGTGGAACGTTTTCGGGTTCTCTTCACGTAGCGTAGAGCGCAGGTGGGTGAAGTAAATACGCGGACCGAACTGCTTAATCATATCAACCAGGTCGTTGTCGGCGCGTACCCCGTAGGAGCCGGTGCACATGGTAAAGCCGTTCGCCATGCTGTTCACGGTATCGACCATCCACTGCATATCTTCAATCGTTGAGACGATGCGCGGCAGGCCGAGGATCGGACGCGGCGGATCGTCCGGGTGGACCGCCATACGCACGCCAACCTCTTCGGCAACGGGAATAATCGCTTTCAGGAAGACGGCGAAGTTCTCGCGCAGTGCGGCTTTATCGATATCTTTGTAGGTTGCCAGATGCTGGCGGAACTGGTCGAGAGTATATCCTTCTTCCGCGCCCGGCAGACCGGCGATGATGTTACGGGTCAGGCGCGCTTTATCCTCTTCGCTCATGGTGGCGAAGCGCTGATTCGCCTGGGCGACCTCTTCGGCGGTGTAGTCCGCTTCCGCACCCGGACGCTTAAGGATATGCAGCTCAAAGGCGGCAAATTCAATTTGATCGAAACGCAGGGCTTTGGAGCCGTCCGGCAGGACGTATTCCAGGTCGGTACGGGTCCAGTCGAGGACCGGCATAAAGTTGTAGCACACGGTACGAATGCCGCACTGGGCCAGATTGCGTAGGCTCTGCTGATAGTTAGCGATCCACTGCGCGTAGTTGCCGGTATGGGTTTTGATCTCTTCGTGAATCGGTACGCTTTCAACTACCGACCACACCAGCCCGGCTTCTTCCACGATGGCCTTACGCTTGAGGATCTCGTCAACCGTCCATACTTCGCCGTTCGGGATATGGTGCAGGGCGGTGACCACTCCGGTCGCGCCCGCCTGACGGACGTCAGCTAAAGTGACCGGATCGTTAGGGCCATACCAGCGCCATGTCTGTTCCATGCTTAACCTCTTTCACGTTTTGACCTGTTCCAGGCCGCTGCTTTGATGGGAGTGTCGGTTCCGGTCAACCATCGTAACGGAGAGAAACCAGACGATATGGCGTATAAGTTCCTCCAATTGGTCAAACATGTCAACCATAACAGCGAAATTGGTAAACCAAAATGTGATGGAGATTCGCTAATGGCCTGAGTGCTAACCCATCGATATTTTAGACTCGTTGCGTCGCTCGGAGAGATTCTGCTGAAGCTCAGGAGGGCATGAGGCCCCGCGAAGCGGGTCTTTATAAATGGTTAACCAATGGCGTCAACATATCGACCAGATGCGTCAGAAATCCGCTGGGCTTGCAACAGATCACACTTTTTAATTAATACGATTTCCTTATAAAAACTACGTGTTATCATTTCGCTGGTAAATATCTTTTCAACTCTCACCGAGGCTTTGATGCTGGAGAATGTCATCATTAGATAATCAGCTTCCCGACCTTATCAGGCCGGACTGGTTATCGCTGCGCTTAAACTTTACGCGAACACCCGTGGGTGTTGGCTCGTTTTTACGCATGATGATTAACAGGTTTCTTCAGTATGAATCTATCCCGTCAGGAACAACGTACCTTACACGTTCTCGCTAAAGGTGGCCGGATCGCGCATATTCGCGATGCATCAGGCCGCGTAACCTCTGTTGAATGCTACAGCCGCGAAGGGCTCCTGCTCAGTGACTGCACGCTCGCCGTTTTCAAAAAACTCAAAACCAAAAAACTCATTAAGTCCGTCAATGGGCAACCCTACCGTATCAATACCACCGGGCTGAACAACGTTCGCGCTCAGCTGGACAACCGCTAAGGAGCAACTGATGACAAACCATAACTTCACCTTTCACATCACCTCAGAGCGTGATGCTGATGATATTCGCGAAGTTGAAACCCGGGCCTTCGGCTTTAGCAAAGAGGCCGATCTGGTTGCCGCTTTGCTCAACGATGAAAGTGCTCACCCGAGCTTATCTCTGCTGGCCAAACATAATGGAAAAGCCGTTGGGCATATTTTGTTCACCCTGGCGACGTTCAAAGGGGAGTCTGACTCTCCGATGATGCATATCCTTGCCCCCCTGGCGGTGGTGCCGGAATACCAGGGCGTGGGCGTAGGCGGATTGCTTATCCAGCGCGGTATTGAGCATCTGAAAGCCGCAGGAAGCGAGGCGGTATTTGTTCTGGGACATGCCGCTTATTACCCGCGGCATGGCTTTGAACCCTGTGCCGGAGATAAAGGCTATCCGGCGCCTTATCCCATTCCCGAGGAGCATAAAGCCTGCTGGATGCTGCAGCGGCTTTCGTCCCGGCCGCTGGGGAGAACCGGTCAGATACAGTGCGCCCGGGCGTTAATGAAACCCGAGCACTGGCGCGAGTAATCAATAAGGAAATGATGATGACGATTAGTACGATTATCAGGGATTCCGCAAACGCAGTTTTGCCGGAGGAGGAGCGCAAAATCCCCTGGGATGAACCGGCGTTTAGCCAGCGTATGCTGGAGAATCATCTGTCGCAGGAGCACGACTGGGCCAGCCGCAGGCTGGCGGTTATTGAACAACAGGTGGCATGGCTTGACGGGCAGCTGCCCGCCGGCGCGCGCATTCTGGATCTCGGCTGCGGGCCGGGTTTTTATACGCGCCAGCTGGCGGAGCGCGGCTTTTGCTGTACGGGCGTGGATTTTTCTCCGGCGTCGATCGCCTGGGCTCGTCAGCAGGCGCAGGCGGCCAGCCTTGATATTACCTATCACCAGCAGGACGTTCGCCACTACCAGCCGGAAGAGCAGTTCGATTTCATTATGATGACCTTCGGTGAACTGAATGTTTTCAGCGCGGCTGAAACCCGGGCCTTGGTTAATCGCTGCGCGCAGTGGCTGGTGGCGGGAGGAAAACTGCTTATCGAAGTTCATACTTATGCTGAAGTTAAACGGCAGGGGATGGCTGAACCCAGCTGGCAGCGCTGTCCGCAGGGGCTATTTCTGGATGTACCGCACCTGCTGCTGACGGAGCACGCCTGGGATCCCGCTGCGCAAACCAGCGCAACGCGATTTATGGCGATTGAAGAGAACGGCAACGTGACGCGCTTCGGCAGTCAGATGACCGCCTGGCAGGATGACGCCTGGCTCGACCTGCTGCATACGGCAGGTTTTACCTCAATTATCCGCCCGGATGGGGCGGCATGGCCGGTCAGCGATACTTTTACCGACAAGCTGTACGCGCTGCTGGCCGAAAAAAACGAATCTTATTCTCTTACTACCCACTCAATGAAAGGAATACCAACATTGGATATCCCACGTATTTTTACGATTAGTGAAAGCGCTCACCGCATCCATAACCCGTTTACGCCGGAAAAATACGCCACGCTTGGCCGCGTGCTGCGGATGAAGGCCGGAACGCGGATACTTGACCTTGGCAGCGGATCGGGGGAGATGCTCTGTACCTGGGCGCGCGACCACGGTATTAGCGGCACCGGCGTCGACATGAGCGCGCTGTTCAGCCAGCAGGCTAAGCAGCGGGCAGCAGAGCTCGGGGTTGCCGACCGCGTCACGTTTATCCATCAGGACGCCGCTGGTTATGTGGCCGATGAAAAATGCGACATCGCCGCCTGCGTAGGCGCAACCTGGATTGGCGGCGGCGTAGCCGGGACGATCGAACTGCTGAGCAAAAGTCTCAAGCCCGGCGGCATGCTGCTCATCGGCGAGCCGTACTGGCGTCAGGTTCCGGCAACGGAAGAGGTCGCGCAAGCCTGTGGCGCCTCTTCGCTCGCCGACTTTCTGACGCTTGCCGATCTGGTTTCCTCTTTCGATGCGTCTGGCTATGACCTCGTCGAAATGGTGCTGGCGGACCAGGAAGGCTGGGACCGCTACGAAGCGGCGAAATGGCTCACCATGCGCCGTTGGTTAGAGGACAACCCCGGCGATGAATTTGCGCCAGAAGTTCGGGCGGAGCTGACAATTGCGCCAAAGCGCCATGCGACTTACACGCGTGAATACTTTGGCTGGGGGGTATTTGCGCTGATCAAGCGGTAGTTGAAATCCCCGGCGTAGCAGGCAAGCTATGCCGGGGGCAAGGGTATTCAGAGCCGCAGGAAAGGACAACCTTAAGATGTTATCTCGTCAGTTTATTTTTGCCCCGGACAGATGCCTGTTAGCGGTGAAAATCCCGTGATACTGACGGTGGCGACATGCTTCATCAGAATTTGATGGTTACCTGATTGCCGACAACCCACGCGTTTTTAATCTCTTCGCTTCCTCCCGGATGAACGAGCAGCTGCAGGTTAGGGCGGACGCTCAGCCATGGCGTCGCGCGAAAGCTATAATGCAGCTCTGCGGCATACTCGGCTCTGCGAACCGGGACATACAGGGGGTTATCATAATCATCTATCCCCCGCATCTGGTTCAGGAGCTGCGCCCGACGGGCGACCCTGTCGTTGGCGTGCATTTTACTGACGCCGAAGCTGATAAAGTCCTGCGGACGGCTGGCGAAAGGGCCTTTATAAATAGCCCCCGCCTGGATCTGATAATCCATGGTCGCCGTCTTTTTATCATTTATTGCCAGATGGCCGAAAAGGCTCAGGCCATTTTGGCGCTGGCTGCTCGAGGGGGTTATCTGCTGGCCAATATAGAGATAACCTCCGTAACGCCCTCCGTGTCGCCGGGCGGCCTGCTGCGTGAGGACATAGGGATCGCCATTGTCGTCATCCAGCACATCATTGGCGTCCGCCGTGTTATACCATCCGCCGAGTTTCCAGCTTCCGGGGAGTTTTGCCGCGCCGAGAGTAGGTCGATATCCCAGTTCAAAAAGGTACATGTACCCCAGATGCCCGGTACCATCCAGCTGGAAGCTTCCGTGGCGGGTGGCGTAGGCAGGGTTGTACTGAAACGCGCCGGCCTGGACGTAAAGCGCCGGGGCAGGGCTGTATTTAATACGGCCGCCCCACTGGCCTATGGGGGTGTTATACCAGACGCCGCTGCCGTGGCCGGCTAAAGAGCCGCACAGCGACAGGTTTTGAAAAAAGCAGCCGTTGTTATCAAAATTCTCTCCCGGCGGCATCAGGCCCACCTTGAGATCCAGCTTTTTATCCCACCCGGTTTTTTTGAACCAAAACTGCGTCGCGTGCCATGTTTGCCCCCGACCGTAGTTGCTCTGAACGCCGGAGCCTATTACCGGCGCACGCGGATCCTGCAGGCGATCCTGAGTCAGGTCTCGCCCGTTACGATTATTCACCGAGGCTTTAAATTCACCGTCCTGAATACCAAAAACCTTTTCCAGGTCCATATCTATGCCGAGAATATACTGGTCGCTATAGCGCAGAGTTTTATCGCGATCGTAACCGCCGGACATATTTGTGGCCGTCATTGCGCTATATTCCAGCGTAAAATCATAACCATGACGGCGCAGATCCGTACGCACGCCTCCCCACTCTCCGGTCATATTTTTTGCCGTGGGAGAAAAAAGCGTCTCGTTGGCCAGCGCCAGAAAAGGATGTAGTAAAGCCAGCAGCATCGTGCCGCTGTGGATGAGTTTATTCATGTTTTTCACCGCCCGTTGATGAGCCAGGTCTATGAATGATCCCGGGTCAGGCGCAGCTGAATCAGCCGACTACGCCGACCTTCTGTCAGAAGCGGCTCCGTGCTTCCCGGAGCCACCGATCGTCTATGGCGACAGCTCTTCTAACGATTTCCCTTTGGTTTCAATGGCAAAAAGCCAGGTAATTAAACCGCCAATCAGCGCAATGACCGCGAAAGTGATAAACACAAAGCGGATCCCGAAGCCGCTGACGATAAAACCGACCATCAGTGGGCCTATGGAAGACCCCGCCCGGAGCCATGCGCTGGAATAGGCGGTGCCGATAGCGCGCAGTCGGGTGGGATAAAGCTCAGCCGCGTACAGATAAAGCGAAAAGGCGATGGTTTGCAGAATGGCGTAGGTGAGGCTGCCCAGAATCAGAATTTCAACGGCGGATTTTGCCCCCAGAACAGAAAGCGCAATCAGCGGAACGACGGCCAGGAGAAAGGCCCATGTGTACCAGCGCTTGCGGCCAACACGGTCGATCATCAAGGCGCAGATCACCGAAGCCACGACGCCGCAGGAGGAGGTGATCCAGCCGTAGGCCAGGCTGGTGTCGAGGGAGAGGTTAAACCAGGTTTTGTACAGGGTAGGGAACCAGGTGATCATCCCATTGTTGACGCTATATACGGTCAGCCACAGCCCCCACAGCATAAAGGTTCGGGATTTGTAGATACCGCCGAAGAGGGCTTTTACTCCTTCCGGAGCCGCTTTGTGCACCGTCGGGGCTTTTATTTCCGGTTCGGGCAATGACATCCCGCGCCTGATAACCTCAGATTCCAGCGTTGATACGACGTTCTCCGCTTCTTTCAGTCGGCCTTTTGCGGTCAACCAGCGCGGTGATTCCGGCATCAGCCAGCGCAGGGGAACGGTCAGCGCAGAAGGCACCAGACCGATTAAAAACATGACTTTCCATCCATAGATGGGCACCAGAAAATACCCCACCAACCCGGCAAACATCATGCCGATGGGGAAAATTACCTCATACAACAAAAAGAAACGCCCGCGCTTTTTGGCGCCGACAAATTCATTGATATAGGCGCTGGCCACGGGAACCTCGGCGCCGATGCCCACGCCCTGTAAAAAGCGAATGATAAGAATTGACCAGCCGTTCCAGGCAAAAAGGCAGGCGGCATCCATCAGCACGAACATGATAATGGTGATACGTAAAACGCCGATACGGCCTATTTTTTCCGCCAGTGAGCCAAAAAAAAGTGCGCCGCACAGCTGTCCCACATAGCTGGCCGCAATAATAAGACCGACAAATGTCGGCGTAAGACCCCATTCCTGAGTAAGCTGGGGGAGAGCAAATGCGATTGCAATAATGGTATAAGCATCAAAAAACGTCGATAAGCCGACGATAACGCGGATCGCTTTCAGCCGTCGGGTGATGGGGAGGCGTTCCAGCCTTGCCAGCAGCGCATCTGGCGTGGACGCCGTTCCGCTGGCAACGGCGTAATCTGAAGCAATGGCCTGAGTTGACATAGTATTACCCTGTTAAACGTTGTCTGGGGCATACACGTAAGGTTCTGAATAACCACAGGGCAACGAACCCTTATTCATAGACGTGCTGCATATAATGCTGTCTGAATTGGTTTGTGATAACGTTACTGCAATCGATTTCACTTGCAGCTAATCCTTTGCTGGATTTGTCGCTAAGTCAATTGCGCCAGTTGTATAAATGTCGAACAGTTCACAATCTGAAAAAACTTACGCGTAAAAAGGCCAGGCGGCGAACGTCGAGTAAAGTGAACAAGCTGAGTGAATTAACCACCGGGGGAGCGGCCCCTGGCAAAGTGAAGCACCATTCCTTTTGTCCGGGCGAGGTTTGACGTAAGATCCTTTAATCTCTCGGTTTGCATGATGGTATCCCTTGAACGGGCAACACGGATATTTACCCGCTTTGATGAGTTGGAGCAGCAGATGGATCAAGAAAGTGAACTGAACGATTTGCCGGAAAAAAAGCTGGCGACAATGCGGGATGTTGCTCGCGCTGCGGGCGTGAGCGTCTCGACCGTTTCGCGCGTACTCGATGAAAGGTTACCCACCTCGCGCAGCGCCTCGGCAGATAAAATTCGCCAGGTGGCGCGCGAGCTTGGCTACCGTCGGGACTATGTTGCTTCCAGCCTGCGGCGTGGCGATACCGGAACGCTTGGCGTCCTGGTTCCGAGACTGACCGATGCCGTCACGGCGATGCTTTTTGAAGAGATAGCCAGGGCGGCGGCCCGGCGAGGCTACTTTGCTATTGTCGCGACCTGCGGAGATAGCAAGGAGCAGGAGAAAAACGCCGTTGAATCGCTGCTGGATCGCCGCGTCGATGGGCTGATCATGTCCACCTGCCGGCTGGACGATCCTTTGCCGCAAACCCTGCGTGAACGGGATGTTCCTCACGTACTGGCGCTGCGCACCGATGGCTTTAGCCCCTCTTCGGTCGGGGACGATGAGCTTGGCGGCTATCTGGCTACCCGACACCTGATTGATTTAGGCCACCGGGATATTGGCCTGATTGGCGGCCCTGATTTTGCCTCCAACGCGCGCAACCGGCGTAAGGGTTTTGAGCGGGCAATGCAGGAAGCCGGGCTCAGGATCGAAGCGGAATGGTGCTGTCACTCTGATTTTAATATCGCCTCGGGGGAGCAGCAGGGAATGAAGATCCTCAGCCAGCCTCATCGCCCGAGCGCGCTGTTTGCCGTTAATGATGAGCTGGCGATTGGCGTCCTCGCGGCCGCGCACCAGCAGGGGCTGGTGATTGGCGAAGATCTCTCCCTGGTGGGCTACAATGACATTCCCCTGGTGAGCAGACTCCCCGTGGCGCTGACCTCGGTCAGGACGCCGCTGGAGCATATTGCCAGCAATGCGGTTGATATGTTATTGAATCCAGAGATAAATAATAATATGCGGGTTACCACGCCCTCCCTTATTCCACGTAAGTCTACCTCGTCTCCACGTAAATAATCCGCCTGAGATCCTCCCCGGCTTTCCTGGAGAAAGCGGGGAGGGTTGATTTTTGTAAAACGGATCTCATCCCGGATGCGGATCGCTGTTTAGTTTGTGATCTGCGTTGCATTTTTAACCAACATGGCGTTGACGGTTTTATTTTTCAGGTTCAATGTCAATGGCGTGAAAACGATTGCAGAAACGATTTCACTTGCGTTTCAAATAATCGATTAACCGTAAACAAATGCTTATTCATCAAGGGGATATTTATGATTAACATCGATCTGAGAGGTTTGACTCCGGCTCCGGTTACACCATTCACTCGCGATGGACGCGTAGACTATGATGCCATTCAGCGCCTCGGTAGCTGGCTGGGCAGCATCGACGGTGTGAAAGGTCTGGTGGTGCTTGGACACGCGGGAGAAGGGACTTTTCTGACCCAGGAAGAGCAGGCGAATGTGATCCGCGCATTTGTGAAGTCCGTGGATGATAAGCTTCCCATTATTGCCGGTATCACCGGGGAAGGGACGGAAGTGGCCGCGCTGGAGGCGAAGCGCGCCGTTGCCGCCGGCGCATCCGCAGGTTTGCTCTATCCTTCACACGGCTGGCTGCGCTTTGGCTATCAGGACGGCGCGCCTCAGGATCGCTACCGCGTGGTGTATGAGGAAAGTGGCCTGCCGCTGATTCTTTTCCAGTATCCGGATGTCACTAAAGCCACCTACAACCTGAAAACGCTGCTGGATATCTCCGCGCAGCCGGGCGTATTTGCCATGAAGAATGGCGTGCGTAATATGCGCCGCTGGGATACTGAAATTCCGGTTATTCGCCGCGAGCGTCCGGATCTGCAAATCTTAAGCTGCCACGATGAATATCTGCTGCATACCGCCTTTGATGTGGATGGCTTCCTCGTCGGCTACGGCAATATCGCGCCTGAACCGTTAATTGAGATGATCAAAGCGGGTAAAGCGGGCGATTACGTTAAAGCGCGTCAGCTGCACGATCGACTGCTGCCGGTGACCAAAAGCGTCTACCACCGCGGTTCTCACATGGAAGGGACCGTGGCCCTTAAACATGCTCTGGTTGCGCGCGGGATCCTTGAACATGCCACCGTTCGCTCTCCGCTGCTGCCGCTGGAAAATGGCGCTGAAAAAGAGATCCACGACGCCATGCGCGCCGCTGAGCTGGGCCGCGTCGGTTAATTTGTTCTGAGTCTGTTGTTAATCCGCAATACAGAAATATCGCTTACTGTATTGCGGATCATCGGTTACTTCGCCCCGCTATCTTTTGCTGCTCTTCATCATAATGCCGGGGCTTTCACCTCTGTATATTCCTGGGTGATTTATGAAACTATTAAGCTTTCGCGTTAATGATAAAAACAAATATGGCCTGGCGACCGCTGACGGCGTCATTGATCTACAGGCGCAGTTTCCTCAATATGGCAGCCTGCTGGAATTTATACCGCATCTTCATCTTGTTGATACTCTGCCGCCGTCTGCGAAACAAGCGAACTACTCTTTCGACGAGATCGCTTTTCTGCCGGTCATTACTGAACCGAAAAAAATCATCTGCGCTGGCGTGAATTATCGCGATAAAAACGCTGCCGGTAACGAGAAGTCCTCTAATCCCGTGTTGTTTATCCGCTTTGCGGATTCACAGACCGGCCATCTGACACCGCTCCTCAAGCCGGAGTGCAGCAATGAGTTTGACTATGAAGGCGAAATGGCGCTGGTGATTGGCCGTGGGGGGCGCAATATTCCTCAGCAGGAGGCGCTGCATTATGTGGCTGGCTACAGCTGCTATATGGATGGCTCGGTGCGCGACTGGCAGCATGCCTGCTTTACCGGCGGGAAAAACTGGCCTGCGACGGGCGGCTTCGGCCCCTGGCTGGTGACGGCGGATGATATCCCCGACCCGCAAAATCTGAATATTACCACCCGGCTCAATGGCCAGACGGTGCAGCAGGATAATACGGGCAGCATGTTGTATTCAATTGCCGAACTCATTGCGTATATCAGCACCTTCAGCGCGCTCTCTCCGGGAGATGTCATTCTGACCGGTACGCCCGGAGGTATCGGAAAAAAACGTACCCCGCCGCTCTTTATGCAGCCCGGGGACAGGGTGGAAGTCGAGATTGAGCAGATCGGATGCCTGATGAATACCGTACGCAGCGATGCCGCTGTAGCGCGATAAATTGTCTTTCACCGGCAGGTGACATCCAAAGATATGGTGAGCGCGCGTTTGTCCGGCGGCCATGTCTTCTTGCGAAGGGGTAATGCCGGACTGGGAGCCGTGGAGGCAATATATGATATTGGTTCAGTTTCTGGTGGTGCTGCTGTTTCTGTACATCGGCATGCGGGTCGGGGGGATCGGCGTGGGGTTTGCCGGCGGTGCCGGCGTAATTGTGCTCAGTGCGCTCGGCGCCACGCCGGGTGATATGCCGATGCTGGTTATCGTATTTATCATGGTGGTGATCGTGGCGATTGCCGCCATGCAGGAGGCGGGCGGTATTGAATATCTTGTTGACCTCACCGAGCGTCTGCTGCGCCGCTATCCGCGATTGTTAGTCATCACCGCGCCGCTTTCCACCTGGCTATTGACCATGATGGCCAGCACCGGTCAGGTCTCCTTTGCCTGTATGCCGGTTATTGTCGGCGTGGCGAAAGAGAACAATATAAAACCTACCCGGGCGCTTGCTCTTTCCGTCAGCGCCTCTTTACTGGGCATTGTGGCGTCGCCCATTTCTGCGGCGGTGATTTTCTTCTCGGGGATTCTGGAAAAGGGCCATTCCGGCTGGGGCTATATTGAGCTCATTGCGGTATCCATACCCTCCACCTTTCTGGCGCTGCTGGTCACCTCCGTTTTTTACCTGTGCTGGGACAGGATCCGCCATCAGGATCGGCTCGATGACAATCCGGTTCCGATTAAAGCAAGGACTGAGCGGGCGATCCCGCCCTGTGCCGGACGTTCGGTGCTGATTTTTATCGTCGGACTGGTTGTAGTGCTGGTTTATGCGATTGTCACCAGTCCAAAATTAGGGCTGATTGTCCATCCGGCCATGAGTAGCGGACAGGCGCGGGTAGGGGTGATGCTGGGCGTTGCGCTGCTGATTGTGGTGTGCTGCCGGGTTAACGTACACAAGGTCCCGTCCGGATCGGTGTTTAAAACCGGCATGACCTCCTGCATCTGTATCCTCGGCGTCGCCTGGCTGGGTTCAACTTTTATGGATAGCAATCAACAGTGGTTGCAAAGCGCGGTCTCGTCACACTTGTTGGATTCGCCCATTATGTTGGCCATCATTATTATGGCGGCCTCATGCTTCTTGTATTCTCAGGCGGCCTCCACAAAAATTTTATTTCCCGCCGCGCTGAGCATGGGCGTAGCCCCGGCTATTTTGGTGGCCTGCTTCCCGGCCACGGCTTCTCTTTTTATTTTGCCAAACTATCCGACGCTGTTGGCGGCGGTAGAGCTGGATGATACCGGCTCCACCAGACTGGGCCGACATATTATCGATCATCCTTTTCTGCTGCCCGGCCTGGCATCGGTGCTGCTGTCAATGCTATTCGCCGCGGGGCTGGCTTATGGCATTCAGTGAATCCCCACAGTCCTTCATGTTGGGATGAGAAACGGATAATTCGACAATAACGATATGGACAGAAAGCTTCTTCTGCTGGTAACGTTTTCGCGATTAAACACGTAACTTAATCGCGTGGTGCTTCGCCAAAGTTTGGAGATTAAGCCTTCTCTAAACTTACCAGCCCTACCTCTTGGTAGGGCTTTTGCTTTTAAGGCTCATCCTATTTTCCGGCAAAGGTATTTACCTTTAATTACACCTTCAAAAAAACGGCCTTTGGATTTAGCCATTAAAAAGTCATTATGAGTTTTTCCGGAGACTTTAATGTACTGATAGGTTACTGAACCTACAAAAGCCACCACCAGTACTTTTTCTGATGAATAATAACTAATGGATTTAATTCTTGATGATATGACCGTCTGAAAGTGCATATTATTTCCTCATTGTTAACCCATAGTACACCCATAGAAGTCTTTTAGGTTTTGTTTTTTGACAAAGAAAGCGATAGTCGGAAAGGCATATTACAGTTGTGGTGAATCCCCCTATGCGGAGGGACGGATACAGCTTCGATTAAATTCTTATGATCCACCTGGACCACAAGTTATGGTTTCTGAACAAAGGCTTACTGAGAATCATTCAGCCCCCCCAAGTTGAGCCCACGTAACGCGTGGACTTTTCTGTTTCAGCCTCGTGGAATCATCCCTGATCGTTTACACCGACGGCACCCGCTACCTACGCAAGGTGAGAGGCCATGAAAAAGCATGATCAAGGAGCATTCTGAAGCAATTTTTGCGTGGGTGACGGTCTTCGCTTCGGCATTTGGATTTACCTCGCAGAAGGCTACTTGCGTGCGTCTTCGACGCTGCAGGTTTGATTATCTCGCAGGTTTCGTCCATAAACAGCTGGCTTACTCAGCATGAGCGTCCGGCAACTGATAATGACTTATTCTGAAAAATACCCGCCCCGTTGACTAACGAATCATTAATATTATTATCGTTCAGGCTTATTAACCAGACTAAGGGAGGATTGGTGTTGGCCTGGAAATTACTAATCGGCTTTCTTTTTATAGCCACCGTTGGGACTGCGCTATTTGGTTTTATTTTTTCACTCCAGCAACTGAAGTAAAACGACTGTCACCCTCTGTTGTGTACAATGCCTGAAAAGTAAAAAACCCGCTCAGGGCGCTGAGGGATCCCCATAAAACAGCGCTAATAAACCAGCACCATACTTCGGTAGGCTCTGGCGAGGTGGTTAAGAACGGTGCTCAGCACCGTTCGCCTTAATATTAGCGGGGAGTGTCGCAGGAC
>NZ_JBLURD010000020.1:0-51689 GCF_051209435.1 Klebsiella sp. HN106
TCCGACAGCGATTCCGACTCTGACAGCGATTCGGACTCCGACAGCGATTCGGATAGCGACAGCGATTCGGACTCTGACAGCGACTCGGATTCGGACAGCGATTCGGACTCCGACAGCGATGCCGATTCGGACAGCGACTCGGATATCCCGCAAGCCAACGCGGATACCAATACCGCTCTGATCTTCGAGAATCATGACAACCTCGAGGGCCTGAACGGTACGATTACCCAACTGACAGGCGTGAACTTGCTTGGCGTGGTCGATGTTTCGTTGCTTAGCGGGAACAACTTTGATTTTACGGTTGCGAGTGGAACGACTCAGGATGTGGCGCTGGATATCTCCGGCGGTACAACGCTGAGCTCGGCGGCGCTGATCAATACGCTACTGCTTCTGCTGGGTGGGACGGATACCTTCAAGGCCGATCTCGCGGTGATTAATACGGTGACCGGAGAAGTGGTTGCGCTAGCATCGAATGCGGTGACTATTACGGCGGGAGGCGTCAGCCTGGATTACAGCGGCAGCGCCAGCTTCAGCGACCTGCCGGAGGGGAACTACACGGTAGTGATATCGTCGCCGACGAATACTGGCCTGCTGCCGACGTTGGTAAACTTCCTGGCGAATATCAGCGTAGCGACAGCGGTCGATGTGGCGGTAACCGACTCTGTAGGATACGAATCCGCGATCATCAGCGGTAACGTACTGCAGACGGATGCTGGCGGAGACGTAGGTGATATCGGTACGGGTATTACTGTGACCAGCATCGTTGCATCCTCGGTTTCGGGGGCATCGGCGCAGCAGGTTAGCTCAGGAGGAACGATCGTTGAGGGCGCCTACGGTAAGCTGGTGATCTATGCCGATGGTACTTATACCTATCAGGCGACCGGAGATGCTGATTCAGTCGGGCAAACGGAGGTATTTACCTACACCATCACGGATGCGGATGGCGATACGGCTACCACAACGCTGACCATTAATATCGGCCTGGCTGATGATACGGATAGCGATGCCGATTCTGACTCCGACAGCGATTCGGATTCTGACAGCGATTCGGATTCCGACAGCGATTCCGACTCTGACAGCGACTCGGATTCGGACAGCGACTCGGACTCTGACAGCGATTCTGACTCCGACAGCGACTCGGACTCTGACAGCGACTCCGATTCCGACAGCGACTCGGATTCAGACAGCGATTCTGACTCCGACAGCGATTCGGATTCAGACAGCGATTCTGACTCCGACAGCGACTCGGACTCTGACAGCGATTCGGATTCAGACAGCGATTCGGATTCCGACAGCGACTCGGATGCTGACAGCGATTCTGATTCGGACAGCGACTCGGATTCGGACAGCGATTCGGATTCGGACAGCGATTCGGATTCTGACAGCGACTCGGATGCTGACAGCGATTCTGATTCGGACAGCGACTCGGATTCGGACAGCGATTCGGATTCTGACAGCGACTCGGATAGCGACAGCGATTCCGACAGTGACTCGGACTCTGACAGTGATTCGGATTCCGACGGCGATTCGGATTCCGACAGCGATTCGGACTCGGACAGCGACTCGGATTCGGACAGCGACTCGGATTCGGACAGCGACTCGGACTCTGACAGTGACTCGGATTCCGACAGCGACTCCGATTCCGACAGCGATTCGGACTCTGACAGCGATTCGGATTCCGACAGCGATTCGGATTCTGACAGTGATTCGGATTCTGACAGCGACTCTGACTCCGACAGCGACTCTGACTCCGACAGCGATTCCGACTCCGACAGTGACTCGGATTCGGACAGCGACTCGGATTCTGACAGCGATTCCGACTCTGACAGCGACTCCGATTCCGACAGTGACTCGGACTCCGACAGCGACTCGGACTCGGACAGCGATTCTGACTCTGACAGCGACTCGGATTCGGACAGTGACTCGGACTCTGACAGCGATTCGGATTCCGACAGCGACTCGGATTCCGACAGCGACTCGGACTCTGACAGCGATTCGGATTCTGACAGCGACTCGGATTCTGACAGCGACTCGGATTCTGACAGTGATTCGGATTCCGACAGTGACTCCGACTCCGACAGCGACTCCGATTCCGACAGCGACTCGGATTCTGACAGCGATTCGGATTCAGACAGTGACTCGGACTCTGACAGCGATTCTGACTCCGACAGCGACTCGGACTCTGACAGCGATTCGGATTCCGACAGCGATTCCGACTCCGACAGCGATTCCGACTCCGACAGCGATTCCGACTCTGACAGCGACTCGGATTCCGACAGCGATTCCGACTCTGACAGCGACTCGGACTCTGACAGCGATATTGAGGCCAACCCCGATAGCAACAGCCCGGACGTTGTCGCGCTGGAAGGTAACCTGAACAACGTCAGCGGTACCAGCGGTCAACTGGTTGGCCTGACCTTGCTCAGCACCGTCGATGTCTCGCTGCTGGCGGGCAATAATCTGCGCTTTAGCGTGGGATCCGGCACCGTGGAGGATATGACGGTATCGGTGAACGGCAACTCGCTGCTGACGGCGAGCGGATTGCTGACCACTATCGTCAATCTGCTGGGGGCAGGAAATACCCTGAAGGCCGATCTGTCGGTGGTGAATACGGTCACCGGTGAAGTTGTGGCGATAGCGGAAAACAGCGTCTCTATCTCGGCGAGCCTGCTTGGCGGGCTCTCCTACAACGGCACGGTCTCCTTCGCCAATCTGCCGGCCGGTGACTACACCATGGTTATCTCTGCGCCGGAAAGTAACGGCACCCTGGTATCGTTGATCAACGCGCTGGCAGCGGCACAGGTGGCAAGCTTCGTCAACGTGGATGTGACGGATTCGGTTGGCTACAGCGTCGACGCCATTGAAGGTAACGTGCTGGATACAACCGCCAGCGGCGATATGCAGGATAGCGGTCAGGGCATCTCGGTCACCAGTGCGGTATCGGATTCCGTCGACGGATCGACCCCGGTCAATGTGACCAGCGCTGGCGTCGATATCACCGGAGCTTATGGGGTGCTGACGATTCACTCTGATGGCAGCTATAGCTACCAGTTGACCAAAGGCGGGGCCGCTATCGGTAAATCGGATGTCTTTAGCTATACCATTACCGATGAAGCGGGTAATACATCGACGACGAACCTGACGATTAATATCGGCGGCAATATCGAACCGGCGCAGGCCAATCCGGATGCTCAGGAAACGGATCTGACCGCGACGTTCGATACCCTCAACGGAGAAAGCGGTACTGTCGGGCAGCTCGTCGGCGTCTCGTTACTCGGTAACGTCAATGTTGGGTTACTTAACGGTAATAGCTTTGACTTTGATGTGGCCGCCGGCGCGAACGAAAAAGTGCTGCTGACGGTCTCAGGGAGCACCGGACTGAGTCTGGGCGCGGCACTGACGACGCTGCTGAGCCTGTTGGGCGGCGCATCGTCCTTCACGGCGGATCTCTCTATCATCGATAAGGCTACCGGAGAAGTCGTGCAGGTCCTGACAAACGCCGTCAACATTAACGTTAACGGCATCGGGCTCAGCCTCGGCTATAGCGGAGGCGGCTGGTCCTCGATGTTACCTTCAGGATCGTATACGGCGGTGGTCTCCTCACCGAATACCGGAGGCCTGCTGGGGGCCCTGCTGGACCTGAACCTGGGGACCTTTGTCAACGTCTCGGTCACCGATTCTGAGGGCTATCACACCGACAGCCTGACGGGCAACGTGCTGCAAAGCGATGGTGCAGGCGACGTAGCGGATACAGGAGTCAATATTAAGGTGACCAGCGTCACCGCCACCTCGGTTAACGGCGCTGAACCTAAGGAGGTCAGCGGCAGCGGAACGACGATAGAGGGCGCATGGGGATCGTTGACCATCCACAGCGACGGTAGCTATACCTATCAGCCTTATGGCGGAGTGAATAGCGTCGGTCAATCGGAAGTCTTTACTTACACCATTACTGACAGCCTCGGCCACACGGCGAGCACCACGCTGACGATCGATATCGATAGCCCGGCTTCGCTGGCGGTCAATGACCAGGTCACGCTGAACGTAGCAACGGCGCTGGCAACGGTGAATGTTCCGGCGATTGACACTGCGGGGCTGAACACAAGCGGTAAATCAACCACGGGAGGCGTATCAGCAACCAGGACCATCAACTTCAGCGTTGGGGCCGATCGCGAAATGGATACGCTCTCGGTGAAAGTGAACTACACCGCGAGTGGCTCGGTGGTCAATACCGTCAAAATAGACAGCACGGTCAGCATTTATCACGTGCTCAGCGATGGCAGTAAGGTTCTGGTATGGCAGGGCACGCCGACAGAGAGCTTGACCACCGTTATCGGCACTACAACAAACGCTGCGGATACGTTAACGCTGACGAATGTGGCATTGAGCGAAGGTAATTACGAGATGGTTCTGGTGTCTAAGGCAACCGCCACTCTTGATACTTTCTTAACGCCGGCACCGAATTATACCGTCGGGGCTTCGATAACCGGTACGACCATTGACACCGCGACGCACTACACGGTAGCGGGAACTAACGTCAGTGGAAATATACAGAACGGAAATAACTCAGGCGGTACGGAAGATTTCCATGGCGTACTGTACTCGTCTTACAGCGTCTCCGGACACACTTCCAGCGGCGCTGCGGAAACCTGGACTTTCCACAGCAATGGCAGTATCACGACCAGCAACGGGACTAACGTAAGCGCAACCAGCGTCACAATTTACGGTGACTATGGCACCCTGACGATGGCGAATAATGGTTCTTACACCTACAGTCTGAAGGCAGGAATGGATGTGTCGACCATCACGCATAAGGAAGTCTTTGCCTACTCGGTAAACGACAGCAATGGCGCTTCTTCCGCGGCGACGCTGACTATCGATCTGCATCCGCAGATTACCGGCAGCGTGAACGGCGACGACATCCACAGTACCGCTTACGACGATACCTTCACCCTGGGCATCGGGGCCGACACGGTAATCTACAACCTGCTGGCCGATGATAATACCGGCGGCAACGGAAGCGATACCTGGAAGGACTTCTCGGTTGCGCAAGGGGATCATATCGACGTATCGGCGCTGCTGGTCGGCTGGGATGGTAACAGCAGTAGCCTGGGCAATTATGTCACCTTGAGCTACGTGGGCAGTAATACGGTGGTATCTATCGACCGCGACGGTGGCGCAGGCGGCCATCAATCGACAACCTTAATCACGCTGGAAGGGGTGCATATCAATTCGCTCAACGAGCTGCTTGATACCAATAACTCCAATTAACTAGCTTAAATCGATGACGGCACAGGGAAGCGCCGTACAGATTATTTTATCGCGGAGGAATCATTCAGGTCAGTGAAGCGGGAGATCGCCGACTATCATTTAATAAAAATAATGATGCGGAAATTATTATATCCGTTTTTTCAGTGCGTGTTTTCTGAAGGGTAAATTTGATGCGTCTATTTATACAAAAAAGGAATGTCATAACCTGTGGCTATACAGCTCTATTAATCACGTTAAATCCGTCGCTTTCAGCTCATGCGGAAAATTCATATTTGCTACCGAATGATATTAGCAGCCAGCGTTTAACCGATAATCAGCAGGTCGCGGGGTATAACGACGAGATTATTAACAGTCAAACCCGAATATCCAGTCCGCTGGATATTAAAAAGGCGGTAAAAAACGCGGTGAACTGGCATCCCTCTATTACGCAGGAGGTCAGTAAGCTTCAGGAGATGGCGCAAAAAGTTGATGTGGCGAAAGCAAAATATTACCCGCAAATAAGTGCGGGTATGAATAATGGTTATACAAACACTTATTCTGATGCCGGATATACGCCATCGCTGGTCGTCTCAGTGTCGCAAATGCTTTACGACTTCGGCAAAGTGTCCAGTTCGGTGAGAGCAGCAGACTCCGGCGTGGCTCAGCAGCAGGCCACCGTGATGCTGAATATCGATCAGGTCGCTCACGATACCGCCGCGGCGGTAGTCCAGGTGCAGGGCTATCAAAAGCTGGTTGAAATCGCCAAAGCGCAGGTTAACTCGCTACAGCAGATCGGCGATCTTATTCGCCAGCGCAACGATGCGGGGGCATCTTCATTATCGGACGTTGTGCAGACCGATACCCGCGTGGAAGGCGCGCAATCCACGCTCCTGCAATATCAGGCGGCCCTTGAACGCTGGAAAGCCACGCTCGCGACCTATATCGGCATCGGCGGAATCGCGACGGTAACGGATGATGTCCCGCAGGGAATGGATGCCGCCTGCGCGGTATCCAAAATCGATTACCGTTCCGTTCCAGCGGTACTGGCGGCGCTGGCCCAGGCCGGTCAGGCGCAGGCGCAGCTGGATAACGCCAACGCGCAAATGCTGCCGACGATTTCCCTGGAACCGGAGGTGACCCATTACCTTAACGATAACTACGCCAACAGCGCGGTGCTGAATAAAACGCAATATTCCGCTTGGGTAAAAGTGCAAATGCCTATCTACCAGGGCGGGGCGATGACCGCCTCCCGAGACGCCGCCCAACAAAGTCTGGCGGCGGCGAATGCGGCGATCAAAACCGCCCAGCTGGACGCCAGCCAGAAGCTGAACGCCTCTCGCGATGAAGCGGTCAATCTTGCCCAGTCGCTGGGGATTCAGAAACGACAGCAGCAGCTGGGCGAGCAAACCCGGGCGCTGTACCAGGATCAGTATCTCCAGCTCGGTTCACGGCCGCTGCTGGATCTGCTCAACGTCGATCAGGAAATTTACCAGGCCAGATTTAGCCAGGTCCTGACGGAATCACAACTGCGCTCGCTGGAGCTGGACTGCCTGTTCAGCACCGGCAAGATGCGCACGGTGTTCGCGCTGGAAAATCAAAATATCCAGGGCGTGGAGATCCGCCCATGACCCCACAAGATGAACGTGCCGGAATACCGCACTTGTCCGATTGGTCGAATGCGATTGCCTTTATTGCCAACCACTATCGACAAAGTTTTTCTCCCGGAACGCTACATGCGGCTGCCGAATGGGCGACGCAGAAAACGCTGCCCGAAGCGCTCCGGCACCTGGCGCGCCACGCCGGATTACACTGCCAGTTTTTATCCGCCACCGATCAGAAAATGTCGGCCTGGCGGCTACCGCTCGTTATCCAGCTGCGCGATGGCCAGGTGGCGATAGTTGAAAGCTTTGACGTCAATAATGCCGTCGGGGTGCGGTTCGTGAAGGAGCTGTCGCTGCTCAGCTACTGCCCGCTGGAAACTCTGCTGCCGGAAATTGACAAGACCGTTGCTTTTCGCCCGTCGGCTCCGGAAAGGGATATTCGCACAGAAAGCTATCTGACCCGCTTTCAGCCGGACTGGCTGCGTAAAATTGTGCTGAAAGATCTTCGCCCCTATATGCACGTCATGCTGGCTTCGTTCGCCATTAACGTTCTGGCGCTGAGCGGGATTCTGTTTTCGATGCAGGTATACGATCGGGTGATCCCGGCCCAGTCTTATCCCACTCTTTATGTCCTGTTCAGCGGCGTATTGCTGGCGGCGGTATTTGCTTTTGCGCTGAAAATTATGCGCGGACACGTCACGGATCTGCTCGGCAAACGTGGGGATATTCGGGTCTCGGACCGGGTTTTCGGCCACGCGTTGCGCCTGAAAAACAGCGCAGTGCCGCGCTCAACGGGGAGCTTTATTTCGCAAATCCGCGAGCTGGAGCAGGTGCGCGAAATGATGACCTCAACGATGATGACCATCGTGGCGGATTTACCGTTCTTTTTGCTGTTCCAGGTGGTGCTGTTTATCGTCTCGCCGTGGCTAAGCTGGATAGCGCCGGTGGCGACGGTTCTGATGATCCTGCCCGGCCTGCTATTGCAGCGCAAGCTCGCGGCGCTGGCCAACAAAAATCAGCACGAAAATACCTTACGAAACGCCATTCTGGTGGAGAGTATTCAGGGTTTGCAGGACATCAAAATGATGCAGGCGGAAAGCCGCTTTTTGCATCAGTGGAATAGCTATATTGCGATTACCGCCGAGTCGGGGGTCAGAACGCGCAGGCTCACTCACGGCCTGGTCAGCTGGGGAATGTCGGTACAAAACCTGCTATACGCCACGGTAGTGGTGGTCGGCGCGCCGCTGGTGATTAATGGCGACATCACCACCGGGGCCATGGTGGCGGCATCGATGCTTTCAACCCGCATGGTCGCGCCGATGACCGCGCTGTGCGGCGTGCTTGCTCGCTGGCAGCAGGTGAAAACGGCGAAGGCCAGCCTCGATAATCTGATGGCGCTACCGGTCGAAGGCGGCCAGGACGAACCCCGGGTTCACCGCGCCGTGCTGCACGGTAACTATGAGTTCCGCCAGGCGGAATTCCGCTACGGCCTTAACGACGCCGCGATTCCGCTGCGAATTAACCAGCTATCGATTAAAGCCGGTGAGAGAATCGCCATCCTTGGGCGAATCGGCGCCGGTAAATCGACCCTATTGCAGGCGATGATGGGCAACGTCGAGCTGGTCGCCGGCGAACTGCGGCTGGATGATTTAAGCCTGCCGCAGATCGACCTTGCGGATATTCGCCGCAACGCCACTTTGCTCACCCAGGAGGCGCGGCTGTTTCACGGCACCCTGCGCGAGAATTTAATCCTTGGGCGGCCAGCGGCGACGGATGATGAAATCTTCTCGGTGCTTACCCTGTGCGGCGCTCTGGAGTTTGTACGCAAACTGCCCCTCGGCCTCGAACATATTGTCATGGAAGGCGGGGTGGGGCTTTCAGGCGGCCAGCGCCAGTCGCTGCTGCTGGCCAGAACCCTGCTGCGCGATCCGAACATCGTCCTGCTTGATGAACCGACCTCTTATTTCGACGAGCGAACGGAAAAGGCCTTTGTGGAACAGCTGGCGCTGTGGGCCGGCGAGCGAACGATGATTATCGCCACGCATAAAGCGGCGGTGCTCAATATCGTTGACCGGATTCTGGTCATCCAGGATGGACAGCTGGCGCTGGATAAACCTAAAGCCACCGTCTTTGAACAAGAGAAAGCCCGCGGCCAGGTGGTGAATATATGAATAAGCTTCCCCTGATGGCGGATCATGACCCGGTGGCGCTGCTGCCGGATAACGAACAAGACGAAGCGAAGATCGTAAAATCGCGGCGGCTGATACTGCTGCTGGCCGGTATGCTGCTGGTGGGCGCTGTCTGGGCCTGGTTCGCCGTGCTGGATGAAGTCTCTACGGGCACCGGAAAAGTGATCCCCAGCTCCCGGGAGCAGGTGATTCAGACCCTCGATGGCGGCATCTTAACCGAGCTGAACGTGCAGGAGGGCAGCAAAGTGCAAGCCGGACAGGTCGTGGCGCGCCTCGACCCCACCCGCAGCGAATCTAACGTGGGGGAAAGCCAGGCGAAGTATCGCGCCTCTCTGGCGGCGAGCATTCGCTTAACTGCTGAGGTCAACAATCAGCCGCTGGTGTTTCCCGACACCCTGAAAGCCTGGCCCGCGCTGTTGGCGGAGGAGACCCGCCTTTACCATAGCCGCAAGGAGCAACTGAGCAAATCGACGCGTCAGCTGGATGAGTCGTTAAAGCTGGTCAATAGCGAACTGGCCATTACTGAAAAACTGGCGAAAACCGGGGCGGCGAGCAACGTCGAAGTGCTGCGTCTTCGTCAGCAGGTCGCGGATATTAGTTTTAAAAAAATCGATCTCAATACGCGTTATTTTGTTGACGCGCGTGAACAGCTGTCAAAAGCCAATGCCGATGTAGCCAGCCTGGCGGAAGTGATTAAAGGGCGCGCCGATTCGGTGACGCGTTTAACCGTCCGCTCGCCGGTACAGGGAATTGTTAAAAATATTAAGGTCAATACTATTGGTGGGGTTATTGCGCCCAATGGCGAATTGATGGAAATCGTGCCTGTAGACGGCCGTTTATTAATCGAAGCGCGGATCTCCCCTCGCGATATTGCTTTTATCCATCCCGACCAGCAGGCGCTGGTCAAAATTACCGCCTATGATTATGCCATCTATGGTGCACTTAACGGCGTGGTGGAAACCATATCGCCGGATACCACTCAGGATGAAGCTAAACCCGATATTTACTACTACCGGGTATTTATCCGTACTGATAATGATTACCTGGAGAATAAGAGCGGCAAGCGCTATTTAATTGGCCCGGGGATGATCGCTACCGTTGATATTAAGACTGGTGAAAAAACGGTTATGGATTATCTGGTAAAACCATTTAATCGGGCCAAAGAAGCATTACGGGAGCGCTAATCAAAGTGCGAACATCTTGTCGGCTACGGGTTCTCCGCCGTTTGCGGTCCGGGAGATGTGCCGGGGCTGATACCCCGGCGCGGTATACGGGAATGACAGGTCGGATAAGGCGTCATACGCCACCCGATAATAATGTGGCGCAATCTCTAAAACGAGTTTGTTTGCAGTCTCTGATAATAATTTTTAAACATCCAACGCATTCTTGAATAAATGGAGAGGGAAAGATGGCGCTAAGTGACTTACTGCAACAAGCTTGCTTTCAGGCCAAAAAATTGAAATCCACCGTGTTGCCCTCTGACTATCCGGCATGGGTGATCTTCTTTAGCGTCAGCGATGGCAAAGAGCGGGCGCATATGCATATCGCCAGCGGAACCAGCTTCGATCTCGCCTGGCTGGCGGGGGCCAGAGCGCTGCAGGAGTGGCGTAAAAAGCAGGCCAATGAACCGCAGTGGCTGCGTATCGACGTTGTGGACAGCGTGGAAAAGCTCAGCTGGCACTCCCTCAATGAGAAATTCAGAGTCACCAAGCGCAACTATTTTCGCTTTGGACTCGCGTTTGACCCGCAGTTTAGCTGTGCGATGCTAGAACAGGAAATCGCCGGCAACGCGCTGCTCTACGACGGCGATAATGGCGTCGTCGCGCCGAATAGCATCAATTTGCAAAACTACGGCCAGCGGCGGTTTAAGCAGACGCTTAGCTGGCCGGAGGATCCGCAGCAGCCTCTGTGGCGTTTTAAAACCCAGGCGGTCTTTTGCGATCGCTTTGGCGTAAAAGTCATTGAACATGCCGGGAGGGGCTCCGGCTATCGCGCCATTGGGGAAAACTGGCAGGAAGCGTGCCTGGCTGAGGTGATTAAAAAAGGCAGCGATTATCTGGCCCGTCAGGTCAGGAAAGACGGGCTGTATCATTATGGCTGGTTCCCCTGTTTCGATCGCCCGGTCCGTTCCTATAACGCGCTGCGCCACGCCAGCTCAACCTATTCGCTGATCGAAGGCTGGGAAGCGACGCGCCAGCCGTCGGTTCGCCAGGCCATAGACCGGGCGATTGCGTATCTGGTAAGCACGCTGATTGAGGTGCGGACGTTGGATGATGGGCGCGAGGCAGCGTTCCTCTGCGACGTTGGCGAGGAGATCAAGCTTGGCGGTAATGCCGTCAGCATCCTGGCGCTGGTAAAATATACCGAAACGACCGGAGACCGGCAGTACCTGCCGCTGATGGCGCAGCTGGCGACCGGTATTGCCTGGATGCAGGATCCGCAAAGCGGCCAATTTGTTCATGTATTAAATAGCCACGATCTGTCGTTGAAGGCCAAATTCCGCATTATCTACTACGATGGCGAAGCGGCGTTTGCCTTGATGCGCCTGTACGGCCTGACCAAAGAGCCGTTGTGGCTGGACGTGGTGGAAAAAGCCTTCGCCTATTTCATTCAAAACAAACACTGGCAGCATCACGACCACTGGCTGAGCTACTGCGTAAATGAATTAACCCGCTTCCGCCCGGAGGAGAAGTACTTTCGTTTTGGTCTCAATAATGTGCGCGATCATCTTGATTTCGTACTGCATCGTGTGACGACCTATCCCACGCTGCTGGAGCTAATGATGGCGGCGTCGGAAATGGTCACCCGGCTGGGCGCCTCGCCCGAGCACCGCCACCTGCTGGATGATTTTGACCAGCAAAAATTCTGGCAGGCGCTGGAAACCCGCGCCCGCTATTTGCTGAACGGCTTCTTCTGGCCCGAGCTGGCGATGTTCTTTAAAAATCCCGCGCGGATCGTTAACAGCTTCTTTATACGCCACCACAGCTACCGCGTACGTATCGATGACGTCGAACACTATCTCTCCGGCTTTATCGCCTATCAGAAATACCACTTAGCGGCAAAAAAGCCGTCGCTCCAGCAGGACAACGCGCCGTCGTCGATTGATGCGACGCCCGTTTTTCTGCTGGAGACGCTACGCGATGTCGGTAACGGTATCGAGGTGGCCGCCATGCGGCGGGCGAAGCTGTTCACCGAACATCTGCGCGCCGTACCCTGGCTGATTACCGCGACGTGGAATCCCGAATTACCCACGGTGGTCAAGGCGCTGAAGGCGCGGGGGGCACTGCCCAAAGAGGTACCGGTTTATAACCTTTACCAGTGGTTAAGCGACTGCCTGGAGATGAACGCGATTGCGACGCTGGAGCCGCTGGTGGGGAGTATTGAACTCAGGCATGTCGTCAATCCCGACGCGGACCTGCCGGTGGGAAAACAGAACTTCCTGCTACGCCCGCAGGGGAAAATTATCGAAGATTATATCGATAGCGCCGGCAATATTCTGCTGCGTAAAAGCTTTGATGAGAAGAAAGGCAACCTGCGGCTCAGCGCTCTGGAAATTGCCCTCGCCGGGGGCGACGTCAAACGCTTTACTCTGGAGGAGGACTTTTTTTCGTGGATGCTGGAAACCATGCTGGCGGGGAAAGGGCGTTGGCACTTTATCGTGGATAAAAATAAAACGTGGAAAAACTTCGTCTGTTCACGGCCAGCTCAGCGTATGGCCTGCTCATTAAGCGCCATTATTCACTCCCATCATCAGCTCTCTAACGGCGCGCTGAAAAGCTCATATCGACACCTCCTGGAGCAGCCGGATCTCGTCGACCAGTTGATTATCCTCACCGATGAGCAGTGGCAGGATTTGCAGCAGGAGGGATTCCCGGCTACGCAGATGGCGGTGATCCCCAACCATCTCGATAACGGCAATATTCCGGCAAACCCGCAGAAAGTGCCGTCACAAACGGTTATCTACCTCGCGCGTTACTCGGAGGAGAAGCAGCACGCCTTACTGCTGAGCGCCTTTCGTAAAGTGCTGGCGGTTATCCCCGATGCGCAGCTGCACACTTATGGCGTAGGGCCGCTGCGGCGCAGCCTGAGCGTGCAGGTGGCGGAGTGGGGGCTGGCGCAGGCGATCCATATCAATGGCTTCACGTCCGATATCGCCCAGGCGCATAAAACGGCCTGCTGTACCGTGCTTTGTTCGACTCAGGAAGGGCAGTCTATTTCCGCCGTGGAGGCGATGGCCTACGGTACCCCGCTGATTAGCTTTGCTATCAAATACGGTCCGCGCGACATCCTGCAGGACAGGCAAGCGGGGATGCTGGTTCCCTGCGGCGATGAAGAAGCTCTGGCGGCGGCGTTGATCAAGGTTATCGCGGACAAAACGCTACAGCAAAGTATGCGGCAGGCCGCGCTGCGCAACGCTCAACGCTATTATGCCAGCGCCATCGCCGAACACTGGGCGGCGTGGCTGCAGGCCAGCGAGCGGCTGATGGCAGCGCAGGCGAAGGCGGATATCGGCCTGGCCAGCAAGAGTCCACAGGCGGCAAGCGTTGGGTAACCGTCCGTGTCCGTTTCCCCTGCGCTCGCCGCAGGAGAGGCCATGAGGCGAGTCGTCGCGCTGCTGCTGGCCTGCGGCGGCTGTGCGCCGCTGCTGGCCCGTGACGTGGTGCAGGTTGCCCGCTGCGTGCCAGGATCGCTGCTGCACAATCATCATCTGGAAAAAGCGCACGTTGTCGATGAGTTTCATATTTATTACAGCCTGCAGGGTAAGGACGCCCTGCAATATCCGCAGGATAGTACCGGCGATGGCGTGCCGGATGTCGTGAAAGACATCGCGAGCCAGCTCCAGGCTGCAAAATATCTTTACACCTCGCTGCTGGGTCTACGCCCGCCGCTGCAGCAGAAAATTTATACCCAGGCCCGACAAATTAATATCTACCTGCTGACGCTTCCCAAAGGTCACGGCCTGGCCTTTGACCGCGTGGCGGCGGAGACCATGAGCGATGGCGCGACGCTCCCCTGCGGTTTAAAAATTGTCCTCAATGCGGCCCGGCGGCCGGCGCGCAACGTTACGCCCGCCCATGAATTGTTCCATTTGTATCAGTACGGCTACGCGGTTTTTAAACAGAAATGGTATCTGGAAGGCATGGCGCGCTGGATGGAAAATGCATTCAGGCCCGCGGAGCAAAGCATCTTGCCGTTAGCCGCCCCGCCCGTTTGCGAAAATTATTTCTCGCGCGGCTACGGCGCGGCAAGCTTTTGGGCCAGCTACGCGCAGCAGTCGTTTGCCGCCACCATATTGCCGGACCACGCGCTGGTGTATCGCTACATCGACGGTGGTCCTGTGTTTAAAATTCAGGTTTTACCGGGTGGGGCGATGCTCGCGCCGTTTTTTCAACAGCTTGCGCTTAATAGCGAGGGCATTTCACGTGAGATGAAGCTGGCTAATACCCGCTGGAGTGAAAAACAGCAGCGTGACGGACGGTTCAATAACCAGATATGCCAGGCGCTGGCAGCGACTGCAAAATGATAGGGTAATAAAAAACCCGCAGCGCGGGTTTTAGATTAGTTGCGCAATCGCGGTGCCTGCAGCTGCTGGCGTATGGTTCTCGCCAGCTCGTCCAGAGACGGTTGCTCCGGATGCTCGTCGCTGGGCTCGCTGCTTAGCTGCGCTTCTGCAAGATAAGTGTGAATCGGCTGGCCATCGTCATCTTCCATCACCACGTGATACCAGGGCGCAAGACGCAAATCGTCGTTAGCGGCGATTTCGTCCACTTCCGGCTCCGTGAGCGAATATTCTGGATCGACATCGACGATTACGCCCAGGTAGCCCAGAAGCGTGTGGCGAACTTGTTGGCCGATACCGAATTTGCTGGCTATCATAAGCACCTCCCGGGTTACATGATTACCTGCTATATGCGGGCCGATTCTCCATTTTCAAGTTACATAATGCGACAAGCAAACCCTTTCAGATATAGCCCTTCCGGATAGGTTGCAATCACCGGGTGATCGGCAGCCTGACGGAACTGTTCTATAAATTGTACATCACGTCCGGCATCCAGGGCGGCATCGGCGATGATTTTCTGAAATAAATCGGTGGTCATCAGGCCGGAGCAGGAGAAGGTCAACAGAATGCCGCCGGGGTTCAGGAGCTGGATCGCCAGCATATTGATATCTTTATAGCCGCGGCAGGCGCCCATCAGCTGGCTTTTGTTTTCGACAAACTTTGGCGGGTCCATCACGATGACATCAAACTTTTCGCCTGAATCGCGATATTTACGCAACAGCTTGAACACATCGTCACGGACGAATTCCGCTTTCGATAAATCCAGCTTATTCAGCTCAACGTTCTGTCTGGCGACGTCCAGCGCTTCCTGCGACGTATCGACGCTGACAACCTGACGGCAGCCGCCCATCAGCGCAGAGATGGCAAAACCGCCGGTATAGGAGAAGCAGTTCAGCACACGTTTATCCGCAACATAGCGACGCGTCGCCAGGCGGCTGTCGCGCTGGTCAAGGTAATAGCCGGTTTTGTGGCCGCCCTGAATGTCGACCAGCAGCTGCATACCGTGCTCGGTAATCGGCAGCAGGGCAGGCGGCAGTTCACCGATCACCGGCCCTTGCGCCAGCTCCAGGCCCTCTTTTTTACGTACCGCGACATCGCTACGATCGTAGATGGCGCAGTTCGGGAACAGCGTTTGCAGCGCGCTGACAATTGACGCGCGCTGATATTCAGCGCCGGCGCTCAGCAGCTGCAGCACAAAAAAGTCGCCAAAACGATCGATGGTAACGCCCGGCAGGCCGTCGGATTCTCCGGCAATCAGGCGGTAGCTATCGAGCCCGTCGCGGGCCGCCAGCCACTCACGCCAGGTGTGCGCCTGCTGCAGGCGACGCTCGAAAAAGGCGTTATCAATGGCTTCAGTGCGATCGAAGCTCCAGACGCGGGCGCGGATCTGCGACGAAGGCGAATAGGCGCCGCGGGCCAGCCATTTTCCCTGTGAATCCACAATATCGATGGTTTCACCTGAACGGGCTTTACCTTCCATCCGGGCGACGGCGCCGGAGAAAATCCACGGATGGCGACGCAGCAGGGATTTCTCGCGTCCTTTGGTTAACACTAAGCGGGGGAAAATGGAGTCTGTCATGGAGCTACCTTTAAGCAACGGGAATATCGGCACCGAAAAATGGCGCGTAGATTAGCACAAGTGGCTGTGGCAAGCACCATTCCACCGCTATCGGCAGGTGAGCGTTTCGGCACAAAATGCAGGCGCTTTGGCACAATAAAAATCTCGCCGCGATCTTACAGTATTTCCTCAACCGACGGAGGAGAATACGATGAAAACAGGATTGAAATGGGCTGTCGCAATAATGGTTATTATGAGCGGAACGGCGAATGCCGCAGCGTTTAGCATCAGCAGCGTAGATATGCGCGATGGCGAGTCTCTGGCGCAGAATCACTGGTTTGGCGGCTTTGGCTGCACCGGCGGCAATGTATCACCGCAGATCGCCTGGCAAAATGCCCCCGCGGGTACCCGTAGTTTCGCGGTGACCGCTTATGACCCGGATGCGCCGACCGGGAGCGGCTGGTGGCACTGGACGGTGGTGAATATTGCCCAACAGGTGACAAGTTTAGCCGCTGGCGCCGGAGACAAAAATAACGCTAAACTGCCTGCCGGGGCGGTACAGGGGCGCAATGACTTTGGCTATGCGGGTTTTGGCGGCGCGTGCCCGCCGGCCGGAGATAAACCTCATCGCTACCGCTTTACGGTCTGGGCGCTTGATACCCCGACGCTGCCCATTGATAGCGCGGCCAGCGGGGCGTTAGTCGGATTTATGTTACACAGCCACGCCATCGCCAGCGCGCAGTTAACGGCGCTGGCCGTAAGATAACAAAAAGGGCGGCATGATGCGGAATATCAATTTTCACCATAATGCGCTAACGGCGGCGGAAATTACCACCCGCCGTCTATGCAAACTGCACCGCGTCACGCTGTTCTCGCCCGCGATCTGCCGGGTAAACCGCGGCAGTAAGGTCATTGTGCAGGGAGCCAGCGAGATGCTGGCAACGCCGCAGCAGCTGATCATTTTGCCCGCCGAGGTGGAACTGGAGGTCATAAATCAGCCGGAAAACGGGCTGTTTTGCTCCGATCTGCTGTCACTAACGCCCGAGCTGTTGGCCGATTTTAAGCATCGCTATATGAGCGAACCGCAGGTCGGTCGTTTGACTTCGCTTTGCGCGCCGCTGGCGCCGGAACTGTCGTTTATGTGGCAGAGCGTTCTGCAGGCGGTGCGGGAAGGGCTTTCGGCGGAGTTACAGCATCATCAGGCGATGGGGTTGCTGCTGGCGTTGTATCAGGCCGGATACGCCGGACCGCTGCTTAACGAACGGCGCGACGACATAACCGGTCAGGTCAGGCAGATTATTATGCTGTCGCCTGCCGAAGCGTGGAGCGTGGCGAAAGTCGCAAAAATGCTGTTTCTTGGCGAATCGACGCTGCGCCGCCGTTTGCAGCAGGAGTCCCGGAGCTTTCGCCAGATCGTGGAAGAGGTGCGGATGGCCTACGCGCTGGGGCAATTACAGTCGACGTCGCGGCCCATTGGCGACATTGCGCAAAGCAGCGGCTATCTGTCAGGCTCGCGCTTTACCGCCCGTTTTCGTCAGCACTATGGATTATTACCAAAGCATGTACGCTGAAAGAATTTGCTATCCTCTGTCATTGAGTCAATGTCCGGAAAGGAGAGAAAGCATGGCAACGGTTTGCACGATGGCGTGGGTATACGGTTCCGTTCAGGGCGTCGGATTTCGCTATTCTACCCAGCGCGAGGCGCTACAGCTTGGGCTAACGGGATACGCGCGCAACCTAGACGACGGCGGCGTGGAGGTGCTTGCCTGCGGAGAGCCGGAGCAGGTGGAGAAACTTATCGCCTGGCTGAAAGCCGGTGGGCCGCGCAGCGCGCGGGTGGACAGGGTTCTGACCGAGCCGCATCAACCCACCAGAGAGTGGCAGAAATTCGCCATTTTGTATTAGATACACTTTACCGGTTTAGGCAGACCGGCGATTTTTGTCGCCTGCTTAGCCGGGCCTTTCGGAAACAGGCGGTAAAGATAGCGGCTGTTGCCTTTCTCTTCGCCGAACTTGTTCGCCATGGCTTTCACCAGCATGCGTATTGCCGGTGAGGTGTTGAATTCCAGATAAAAATCGCGCACGAAGCGCACGACTTCCCAGTGTTCAACGGACAGGGCGATGCCCTCCTGTTCAGCAATAACGGTCGCCATCGCCTCGCTCCACAGGGTCGTATCCTTCAGATAGCCTTCGCTATCGGTCTCTATTTCGTTGCCTTCAAAGATAAACATGATTCTTCACATACCGCTGAAAATGGCGGCAGTGTAGCAAAAAATAAGGCCCCGCATAAGCGGGGCCTGAGTTGAGCCGGGGAGAGGATTAGTCTCTGCTGGCGAAGCCAAGGATGCTCAGCAGGCTGACGAAGATGTTGTACAGCGAGACGTACAGGCTTACGGTCGCGCGGATGTAGTTGGTTTCACCGCCGCGGATGATGTTGCTGGTCTCAAACAGGATGGCGCCTGAAGAAATCAGGATAAACACCGCGCTGATCGCCAGATGCAGAGCCGGCAGCTGCAGGAAAATATTGGCAACCATACCGATAAGCACCACAACCACGCCCGCCATCAGCATGCCGCCGAGGAAGGACATATCTTTACGGGTCGTCAGCACGTAGGCCGAGCAGCAGAAAAACACCAGCGCGGTTCCGCCCAGCGCCAGGCCAATCAGATCGCCCATGCCCGCAGACAGGTAGGCATTGAGCATCGGCCCCAGGATATAGCCAAGGAAGCCGGTAAAGGCAAACGCGGAAATAATGCCGGTAGGTTTATTTGCCGTTTTATAGGTCAGGAACATCAGGCCATACATGCCGACCAGCGTCAGAATCAGACCCGGCGAAGGCAGCATCAGTACCGTGCTGGCCGTCGCCGTAATGGCGGAAAATGCCAGCGTCAGGCTAAGCAAAAAATAGGTGTTCCGCAGAACTTTATGCGTGCTAAGCAGCGATGAACGGTCACGCGACGATGTAATTATACGATCCATGAGTCACTCTCTTATGACAGATGTAATTAATAATGAAGCATAAAAAAAACGAGGCCGAAGCCCTAATGCTTTTACCCATCTTTACTCAAAGTAAACGGGCTGGATTCAGCATTTTATTCCAGTAAAAGACGAATAAGTGGAATTTTTATTCATTTGCTTTCTGTGGCCAGATCGAAATCTGATAACTAACTGAAAAATATTGCGTTATAGCCATTCTGCGACTAACTCTGGAGAGGGTACAAACGAAGCGTAACAAAGGCAAGGGATATGAAATCACAAAAATATAATCACATCACGCGGGTACTGCTGGCTGTCGGTCTGTTCTCAATCACTCTCCCGGCGCTGGCCGCGCAGGTGCCGCCGGGAACGGTGCTGGCAGAGAAGCAGGAGCTGGTCAGAAATAACGGCAGCGAGCCGTCGTCGCTGGATCCGCATAAAGTCGAAAGCGACGTTGAAAACAATATCATTAGCGATCTTTTCGAAGGGCTGGTCAGCGTTTCGCCAGCAGGCGACATTCAGCCCCGGCTGGCGGAGAAGTGGGAGAATAAAGATAACACCGTCTGGACCTTCCACCTGCGTCCAGGTGCGACCTGGTCTGACGGGACGGCGATTACGGCGCAGGATATCGTCTGGAGCTGGCAGCGTCTGGTGTCGCCGCTCACGGCGTCCCCTTACGCGAGTTATCCCGGCAATATGCATATCGTCAACGGTGCGGAGATAGCGCGGGGGCAAAAAGCGCCCGAGACGCTGGGCGTCAGAGCGGTTGATGATGCGACCTTTGAGGTGACCTTAACCCAGCCGAATGCGGCGTTTTTGGCCATGCTGGCGCACCCGTCTCTGGTTCCGCTCGATAAAGTCCTCATTTCGCGCTACGGCGACAAGTGGACCAAACCGGAACATATGGTAACCAGCGGGCCCTACAAGCTGTCGCAGTGGGTGGTGAACGAGCGTATCGTCGCAGAGCGCAATCCGCGTTACTGGGATAACGCGCATACCGTCATCAATAAGGTGACCTATCTGCCGATAAGCTCTGAAGCCGCCGATATCAACCGTTACAAAGCGGGGGAGATCGACATCGTCTATACCGTGCCGATTAACCAGTTCGCCCAGCTTAAGAAAACTCTGGGCGAACAGCTGAATGTTTCGCCGCAGCTGGCGACCTACTATTACCAGTTCAATACGACCCGGCCGCCGTTTAATGACCCGCGCGTACGGCGGGCGCTGAATATGGCCCTCGATAAAGAGATTATCGCGGAGAAGGTACTGGGGCAGGGGCAGCGTCCTGCCTGGCTTGTCAGCCAGCCTGATATCGGAGGGGTGAAGCTGCACAATCCCGAATATGCCAGCTGGCCGCGCGATAAACGTATCGCCGAGGCGAAAAAACTGTTGAGCGAGGCCGGGTATAACGAGACCCATCCGCTGGTATTTAATTTGCTCTATAACACTTCGGAATCGCACCAGCGAATTGCCATCGCCGCAAGCTCAATGTGGAAAAAGAATCTTGGCGTCGAGGCGAAGCTGCAAAATCAGGAGTGGAAGACCATGCTCGACACCATGCACACGCATAATTTTGACGCCGTGCGCTACGCGTGGATTGCCGACTATGACGATGCCGCGACTTTTCTCAATACCTTCCGTACCGGCGATAGTGAAAATACCACTCAGTACAGTAATCCAGCCTACGATGAGGCGTTGCGCAATGCGGCAAAAGCGTCTGATACCGCGGCGCGGGGTCAGTTCTACCAGCAGGCGGAGGATTTACTAGGCCAGGATGTCCCGGCTATTCCGGTCTATCACTATGTGCGTACCCATCTGGTGAAGCCATGGGTCGGGGGTTTTACGCCGGATAAACTGGGGTATTACTACACCAAAGATATGTACATCAAAAAACATTAGGTCGGCGCGGGTAGTTTGCGCTGAATTTCTGCGCAAACTGCCTGAATTTCAGACGAATAACACGTTTTTGCTTATTTTTAAGCCGATTGAACAAATTGATGCTTTACAGCCTCAACAGAGGTGTTTATAGTGCGCCCCATACCGGAAGCGTGGCCGAGCGGTTGAAGGCACCGGTCTTGAAAACCGGCGACCCGAAAGGGTTCTAGAGTTCGAATCTCTACGCTTCCGCCAAATAAAACAAGGGGTTACCGAAAGGTAACCCCTTGTTGCTTTGGGGTGTTGGAATACTGTTGGAATATTCTGTTGGAATATTTTGAGGTTCAAGCCTAAAAAAAAGCCCGCCTGAGCGGGTTTTTTTATGCCTGTTTTTCAAGAAGTGGGGCATCGAGAGAAGGGGTGATCTTTACCTTCCTGTCGTACACCAACACCTGGCTTTCTGTTTTGTGACCGGAGAAAAGTTGCTTGTCACGACTGCTCCCTTCATAGTCAGAAATTCCTTTGGCTTTGATGTCGTGAAAATTGCATCCAAACGGCATACCTGCTTTTTGTTCTGCTGCTCGTTTAGCATCATTCCACCAGTTATTCAGGGTTTTTGTGATTACCTTGCTTCCCTTGCTGGTGGTTATCACAAAATCAGAGCCTGAGGTGCTAGTGTTGCGGGCTAACTGGATAGCCGAACGGAGACGCGGCGACCATTCTTTAATCTGTTTTGCGCCTGTTTTGTTTTGCTCTATGTATAGGCCGGCATCCATAACTTCATTCCAGCGTAGATCCAGGACGTCCCCAAGACGGGCAGCACATAAATAGGATATCTCCATTGCTATCCGCAACGCAGGGATCGCTTCATGATAAATTGCTGCATATTGCTCGTCGGTAATATACACAGTGCGCGCCTTTGTAGTGAATTTCCTCACTCCCTTACAAGGATTGCTCTTTACATATCCTCGCTCAAACCCCCAGCCGTAAACGCGGCTTAAGCTTGCTAATTCGTGATTCGCCTGTGTTTTACTTTCAAGGCCTCGTTTGTCCATAAAAATCCTTACCTGCTCAATTTTTATTGAGTCAGCCCGCATTTTGCCAAATACATTTAATAATGCTCTCTGATGTTGACGATAATCTTTTTGAGTTCGCGGAGCCAACTCAGTAAAAACAGGACTCTCCAGAAAAAGATTCCAAAGTTTAGATAACGTCATGACGTCAGAACGCTTTGCTATTTCAGCTTCATACTTTGCCCATAACATAGACATGCTAGTCCCAGCCACTGGAGCGAGAGTTACACTAGATCCTGTTTCTTTGGGTTTCCAGACATAACTATATTTATACTTATATACGCGTGGTGGAAGGCGATTATCTTTATTATTTAAACGAGGTCTTCCCATTTTCTATTGCTCCAAAATCAGGCTCATCAGAAACATACTCGGAAAGCTTTTGAAGAGGCTCCCTAATTTCCTGAACATGACGACGCAAAACAATAGGCTCATTTTTTGGTCCTCTTGTAAAAGGGATACCGTGACAGCGCAACTGGTGTTGCTGCTGTGTATATCGCTTATAACGAGTAAGATCCTGAATTTCTTGTGGTGATAAAGTTAACTCGTACATGGCCTTACCTCTGGCCGACCAACAATTTAACGCTGGTCGGATATTAAAACTGAATATTGAAAATCACTTACGCAATCTTGCTCTTTCAAGCGCCTGTTTCGCCTGAATAGGTGCATAGTTCATAGCTAAAATAGTTTCTGCGTCAAAAAAGGAAGCACTGTGATTCGTTTGTTTCATCACTCTTTGATGCATATCCAGCATTGCTTCTATCGCTAACTTCATATCATTCTGTATAGCATTACTAATTTTTCGGTTGTACTGTAACTCTTGCATCGCTGCAGCTATGTCGGCGTAATCGGTTAAAACTGAGTCGTCACAAGTTTCAGCGCGAAGTAGTATTTCTGCGATGCGATTGTCAGTTAACAGGTTATTTTTCGTCATTTTCTTCTCCAATCTTTGTAATGAGTTCAATCTCTACTTTGTCGCATTTGGTTATTTTAAATAACAGCGCCTGACAGAACGGGCAGGTAGAGAAAGTGTCCCAATATTCGCCAGGCTGTGGCTGTACTGTTTTTAATTTCTCAAGGCAAGCGGGGCAGTTATACGCAATAAGTTTTGTTCCGTTTTGTTCTGCTACCGCAAGCCATGTTTTATATGAATGGGTTAATGAGTTAATTAACTTATTCATTATTCCTCCCGCTTTCATTTTTCTGCTTTTCCTGATTCCAGGCTTTTTCCATAAATTCATTACTGAAATCCATTTCAGGGGCTTGAACAAAAGCGATATAAGCCTCTTCCTGGCAGTTCGTGCAGTAGCCCGATACTTTTCTGCACCCACAACTTTCACAGTAATTGCTCATGCTGCGGCCCTGCTGCGCTGTGCTTCTATATCGCGCTGTTCAGTGATGATTTCCTGCACTTCGTTTAATAGCTCGCCTGAGAGCGAAATAGTGCCGCTCTCGTCGATTCCTGCAAGAGTGATAAGCTCAACCAAGCGGCGGACTTTCTTAACACTGATTTCAGGTGCTATAACGCTACGGGTAACTTTCTTTTTGCCAATGGCAGCAGCTTTGGCTTTATCTTTTTCCAGCACTTCCCCGGCCTTCTCACCGTGTTCTTTAACACGATCAACGGCAACAGCTATGGATACCTCCCCAGATTTAACCGCTTCCTGGACGTCATGATTTGCAACGCTTAGTGTCAAAAGGTTTTCAACCGTTGGGATTGCCTTGTGGACCAGCTTTGCGATTTCCGCCGTCGTCAGGTTGAATGCGGCAAGGTCACGAACAACCGCTGCTTGCTCAATCGTCGTGAGTGGTAGCTGATTATTCGACGTCATGATGCGTGCAATACGCTGCACGTCGTTTCCGGTGAATGGCACGATGTGGATACGGTCTACAGGCTTCCCGGCCTCACGGCAACGCAGAAAGCAGCGCTGGCGGCGATGGCCTTCAACAATCCACACTCCGCCCTCGTCACGGGGTATCACCTCAAGCGCCGGAACAACCCCGCCCGCCATCATGAAGGCAAAGGTGTCATCGTCAGCGTTACGAGTACGTTCGTTATCTTCGCGGCGGTTGAAGTTAGGCCGAACGTGAATATCGTCGATAGAAATAAACATGCCAGTGTCAGAGCGTTTGATGATGCCGCCCTTGATCATTTTCTTAAATGAATTAGCCATATCATAGCCCTCTTAATTTATTAACATACTTCATGCATTTAGTCGGACTGCATTCCTGCCATTTATTTTTGTGCTGCATTTTTTGGCTTGGAGTGTAATAACAGACCGTTCCTAATGGTGTTCGGAATACCAGAGTGTTGCTTCCTTCTTCAAAAGTGATACCGTTTTTGATAAAGAAGGCCTTGATTCTTTCGTGAGCACCATCCCTTGCTTTTTTTCTACCTTCTTTCAGATAGGGAGCAATATCACGATAATAATCACCTACATCACCCATTCTTATTATTCCTTTTCTTTCTCAGATTACGACGATTAGATAATTCAGCGACGATTTTTCTCGTATAGTCGATTGCAGGATTCAAAGGCTGCTTGCGCGGATATCTCAAGTCATCGTTTTTTTCTTCGAGAATTTCATTTTCAAATACAAACATATCACCCTCCTGTCAGGCCGCCTGAGCGGCCCACAGCGTTACCGAACTGACAGAGTGTCTTCTCCGCGAACTACGCGAGCACCAGGAATAAGGTTCAGTTGCTCTGGTGTTGGTTCTTCGCCTTTTGCTCGCATAGCTTCAATAGCTTTCAAGTTTTCAGTAAGGATTTTTTTAATTGCTTCCTTATCAATTTCATTAACTATCTCTGTATGAGACGTTACATAATCATCGGGCAATAATGTTTCATCAATAATATCAAGTGAGATACTTCCCTTTCTCACCGAATAAGTATTGACTGCCGTTTTGAAGGATGTGCGACCAGTAGCAATTAAACAATCAAGTAGATATTTTTTAAGGTTAAAGCTCTGACGATCCCAATGCTTTGAGCGTTCAGTGAGTCTTGCAGCTTCTTCTTTGCATTTCTTTTTGTTTGCTTCAAAGTCGCGAATAACTGACATAGTGGCATCGAATTTATCTTCCATCATGCCTTCGATGCCTTCCAGTGTATCCGCAATAGTTTGTGGGTCCATTTCGCCACTTTCAGCAAGTGAAAGGATTTTGCTAATCTCGTTTGCTAAATCTATTGTGCGAGTACTCATGCTTTTTCCTCCAGATTTTTAAGACATTCAGCCTTAACTTCTTCAAGACGGCGCAAGCGGCCTTCTAAATATTTTGCATATTCATTATCAGCAGTATCTTTTGCAGATTTTAAATGCACAGCAATTGTGCGTGTCAGGCTACTGGCAATTTTAGATACTTCATTCTGAGTAACAGCTTTGCGCATGGTTTCAACGTTGCCTTTAAAACGCTCGTCCAGTTCTTCACGAATACGCGCAGTATCATCGGCTTTATCACTGGCGTCTTTAATTTCAAACTCAAGTTTACTTTCTGCTTTATAAACAGCGTCATCATAAAGCCCAAGCCAGATATCAGCAGAAAAGCCGAGGGTCGATAATGCTTTTTTGATTGCATCTGTTAGCGATTTTTTATGAACTTCGCTATCGCAATAAATCCCATGTTTAGTTGTTTGCCGATAAACAGTTGAGCCATAACTTTCAACAGTGGCACGTTCACCCTCAGCTAAATACCAAAGTTCAATTTTGAGATAATGGTTTAATTCATAAATTAAAGAACCATCAGAATCACGAAGAGTTCTTTTTCCGATGAACTTATTACCTTCAAATATTTTTTCTGATAATGGGGAGCCTTCTAGCATTTTATCTTCGATAACTTTCCAGCCCCAGCCTAAACCCACAGGGCCAAACATTTCTGTTGCACGCATAATCATGTATTCGGCATTAATACTTGTTCCTCCGAATCCAAGATCGCTCATGTCTTTTGTATAACGAGGGTTTGTGCGCATGACGTTACGCCACAGCTTCAGGTTCTCGCTATCTCCCAGCTCCTTATCCAGTTCATCGGCACGTACAATAAAACTGGTGTCTGGTTCTGTGACGATGGTCGGGGCTGGTACTTCTTTCGGTTTGCCTTCAACCCAGCGGGGATCATCCTTGTCGCTGATTCCTTCTACATACTCGCCACGTTGTGCTGCAAGTTGCTTGTCAACTTCTTCGGAAGAAGGGGGATTATTTTCCGGTTCGGCCTTTACCCCGTTTTTTAGTTGCTGATGTTCTTCTTTGCTGATTTCGATAAAACCATCTTCACTGAGGATCTCAACCAGTCTTTCGTATTTATTTACTCGTCCCCAGCGATCACCGTTCACCTCCTTGTAATAGAACGGGCCAGTACGCTCTACATGTGGCGCAGTTTCCAGCGTCCCCGCTGTTGAGTCATCGTCGTGCTGATCCGGTTCCACTGTGCCAGTCGTTGACGCTGTCGAGTCCAGAGAGCTATCTGCGTACGACGTGTCCTGTTTGGTTTCATCTTCAAATACCCCGTGAGATAATAGAAACGCATTTATGTAATCATTCAAATGCACCGCGTCTTTGTGAATATCGTCAGGGCGCATCTGAACCAGATCACGGATGGTCAGCAGGTCATATTCGAGCACACGTTTAATGGTGCGCAATGCTGCGGAGAATCGCTTCCAGTCGTCCCTGTCCTTGTCGATAATTTCCTTTTTAGCCCAACGATAAATCTCACCGTCAACGCTGCCAGGATTAACGTCACCCGGCCAAAACGCGTTAGCGAGTTCCTGATCCAGAGTTTGATATGTATGCTTGTACGTCCGCTTAGGACGTTCGCCAGCATCATTTGCAGGACTCATGTTTACTGCGTTATTTGCCGCCTTATCTCGTACGATACTGGCAACTGATTTTGAAGGGCCGCCAGGTTTGCGCTCACCCTCAAGGCGCTTCTTCCAGTTCACTAATTCTGCTTTAATTTCAAGCCATTTAGCAGTAGGGGCGCATTTAGCCATAACCCATCCAATTGCGTTTAAAATACGCTCTGAGTGCATGGCGGAAATTTCTGGCGTCTTAGTGATTGCTTCTACAATATGCCCCTCAAATGAAGGCGTTTCTTCTTGTAGAAGCGTGCGAGCAGCAGGGATGAGATCCTTGGTTAACTCATCATGTCCATACATTACCAGCGCCGCAATCTTGGTATCAGCCGATAAGGTATTAATATCTACTGCCTCTTTTAGTTCGGCTTTAATTACGGGGTGCCCGACCTCTTCATCCCAATCATGTTCGTACATGAAATTTTCATCCCAGCAATCAATAGACGGACAGGGGATCTCTGGTGCAGCTTCGCAAATGAGGAATTTATAAGCAGCATCCTGCGCACCTGGATAATCTTCCACAAAACTTAAAGAGCATTTGGCTCGAGCATGGCGCTCGTCTTTAGCTTCGAATGCACGTGCAACTTTACTCGCTCCGCTTTCTTCAATAGATTTTTCATCTGGTATCGCTGCACAGATAAAAGTTTTTAAGTCAGACATGATTTTCTCCATCTTTCACAGTTTCAAATGTTTCATTTAATTTTTTTAAGACTATTTCTGGTAAAACATGATCGAGGTGCTTCTTGTCAGAAAGTTTTATCTGACCAATAGCCAGAATTATTAGTTCTTCAGTAGTTAGATAACCGTTTGCTACAAGTCCCATCACCATTTTTTTCATTGCACTATGTGTGATGCTCAGTGTGATTTCTTCACCGTTATTGAGAACCATTTTTTTAAAATCAAGATTAATTTCCAAATCGATACCCTCATTTATCAAGCTGAAAACTTGATTAAATTTTCATGTTGATAAATGCCCCGCGAACGGGGCGTTCTGAATCAGTCTTCACCGCCGAGTTGCTCATATATTTGTTGAGCATCATCGCCGTTTTGATCACATAAGGCTTCCCACGCCTCCCAATTGTCGGACAGGAACTCTCGAACCCGCATTAATTCGTATTCCATTTATTTACCCTTTGTTAGTATGTTTAAGAAATTTTCAATGTTCACTTTCATGATTCTATTTTTATAATTTTTGTACGAGCCATTAATAATATTGTGTTGAATTAAAAGTTCTCCTGTATTGTTAATGGCCTCCATAGCATCAAGCGGATTATCGAATTTGCCGAGCACGTCACCGCCATCAAAAGCAACGGTGTAACCCTCATCATCGCTGGTCTGAATAAAGCCAGAAAGATTACCCGCCGTTTTGAACGCCGCGAGATTTTTGTTGATTGCCTTGAGTGTGGTGATGCTAATGTTTAAATTAAACATAGTGCGCTCCTGAATTTTATGTGTAAAATTCCCCGCCAGATGATGGCGTGTTAATTAATATTTGAAACTAGTCGCTATCTTGTTCGTCAAATACCCTCAATATAAATATCACCAACAAATAAAAAAGAATTGTTGCTAATGAAAATATTTTTAATCCGGTTTTAAAGGTTTGCCAATCAATCATAACCCCGCTGGTGTTTCTCCATTATTCCGAATAATGCCTTCTACCGGATAACATTCGCCAGTAATGTGTTGTTCAACCGCAACCGCTTTACATTCTGAAAAGCTGTCATAAACACCGATTACCTGATCCTGTACTTCTCCGGTAGTTAAATAAACAGTCATTACAAGTGCGAACAGAGTATTCATTTTTAACCTTTTTACCTGTGGCAATGGCATGTTGAATAATTGCTTGTTGAAACATCACTTCATCCTGAAGATAAACAGCAATTGCGAATTTACTTTGAGCCGCTTCTATCGGTGTTATCATTATATTTGCCTTCATTTTTATCAGCGTTATAAAAGGTGAGGGCGGTTGGCAAACTCCAGTAATTATTCTCAAGATATCTTTTTGCAGTTTCCTTTGCCTCACCAGTGCGAATCATGAATAAATCGATCAATTCTCTTTTATTCATATGGCATCCTTAGAACGTTATTTTTAACTCCTGAGCCATTGCTCATATGTTTTGAGGGGTTTGCCAGTCATAAACTCGTTGCCTTTCCCATCGTCGGCGCATGAACGGTATATCTGATATTCCTGGTCGTTGTTTCCACGTCCTCTGGTTTGCCAGATGTCGCTGGCTACCAGCTTCTGGTGTTGCTGATTGGAATTCATCTCAGCATTTATTGCCATAGCTTCCGCGTACATAGCATCCCATGCTTCCACATCCGTAGCTGAGTTACCTGATTTTGATTTCAACCAGTAGGCGCGGAATGCACGATTTTTTGTCGCGTAGTCGATGAATGTATTTGTTTCCAGCGCATCAGCGTGGCACTGTTCGATTGCTGCATTAATGTCAGCCTTCAACTGGCGGGCCACAATCAGATCTCTGTCGCTGATTGCGTCATTGAACTCTTCAATCATGTTCTCTATGGCAATGCGCGACTGGTCGAAAATCTTCATCACGCCATCAACAAAACAGAGAACCCGTGTAGGCAGGCGGGAACAATTAACGAATTCTTCGCCTACCAGCTCGTAATCGTCATCGATGACAATGTTAAATTCTGCTGTACACCATAAAGCTGATTTGTACGGGCGAGCCAGAAATTCCATACCATTTTCGAGGCGAGTACCGGTAGCTTCTTCTGCAATTTGAAAACCGTCGCGGCGCTGATAAACCATGAATTTTCTTTCCATAACCTATCTCCTTTGTCGTTGCCCTTAAGCCAGGCGGGCTGAACGTTTTTGCTGAGAACACTGTGCGTGTTTCGATGGTTGAAGATTAGCTTTAGCTAACACTTAGATCAAGAGAAAAATGTAAGCTATGGCTAACATTTTTAATGTGGGAGGTTAACAGTATGAAAATTAATGGATTATTTTTTTATAGTTCGCTTACGTGCCTGGAGGAGTTCTTCGAATAGGATATTGAAGCTTTCTACTCGGGCGCGCATTTCGCTAAGCTGAGCTTCCTGTTCTGACTCTGGGAGAGCATTAAACAGGTCTAATAACTCTTGCTGACGTTCATCAAGAGGAGGGGTTTGTTCAACAGGAGCGCCCGGCGAAACCTCTTCATCACCGTACATTATCCAAGTTGGTGAGCACTGGAGCACTTTACTGAGGGCGAAAAGATTCTTCCCTGAAGGCTCGCTGTCATCACGTTCCCACTGAGAAACAGATACATGCGATATCTTCAGAGCCTTCGCTAGCGTTCGTTGGGTAAACTTCAGATCTTTTCTGCGCGATCTGATTCGTTCACCGATTGTTAGTTTTGACATATCCATAGTTAGCTAATGCTAAATCTAATTGACTCTGTTATTGTTACCTTCTATTGTGTTAGCTAAAGCTAACAAATAGAGGTCGAAAAATGCTTACAAAGGATGCATTGGGTTACTTCGGTAGTAAAAGCAAATTAGCCAGCGCTGCTGGAGTAAAAATCCAATCAATTTATAACTGGGGAGAACTAGTTCCAGAGGCTCGGGCGTCAAGATTACAGATTGCTTCAGGCGGTGAGCTTGTCTATGACTCCGCTGTATACGACGCACATGCTAAAGCAAAGCACGCAAAGGGACTGAATCATGAAAATCACCCCAACGATTGAGCAAATCGCCTCTGGTGTTGAATCATGGGCGCAAGCAGATGGCTGGAAAACAGTAGCCGTCCGTTTTGCTGACGAGTATCAGCAGAAAGTTGGGGGAGAGTTAATCCCTCCTGCTGTCGATGAACACGGGATCAGGAACGCCACGCAACGTGTAAAACGTATCTTTAGCTTAAGTGGTCCTCGCTACGTCAAAATGGCATCGAGTTTGTCTGATATCGCGCTTGACGCAATGCCCACACGCCGACGCATGGAAATTGAAGAACCTGATTCTCCAGCTCTGCTAACTGCTAAAGCAATGGAGGCGTATAGCGCTGCAATTGCTGCACTAACAATCAGGTGTCCTACCGCCACTATCAAACTGAATAAGGCGATGGAACACCTTCAGGCTTTGATACCAGTAGCGGATATGCTGATTCATTAAATTGGTGGCTGTATGAGTATGTCTTTGATGGTTCAGGCAATGAAAGCGAGGGTGGGAAATCCTCTGCGGAAATTAGTGCTGATAAAGCTTGCTGATAATGCCAGTGATAGCGGGGAATGTTGGCCCGCCGTGGCGACAATAGCATTTGAATGCGAAATTTCAGAACGCTCAGTTCAGAACCATATTAAACAGCTTGTGGCTGATGGTTTTGTACGCGTTGAAGAGCGTAGAGGGGAAAACGGCGTTAATCGTTCCAACATCTACCATTTGTCCTTTAATAATGACGGTGCAAATCCTGCACCCTATCAGAACGGGAGCATTTCAGAGGGTGCAAATGCTGCACCCTATGGTGCATATCCTGCACCCCAGGGTGCAAATGGTGCAGGGGGGGAGGGTGCAGGAGCTTCACCCAGAATCAGTCAGTTATTAGATCCAGTCATTGAACCTAAAGATCCCCCTTTATCCCCCAAGGGGAAATCAGCCGGTAAAAAATTTGACCCGTTGCTCGTGGATCTTCCCGAATGGTTACCACGACAAGTTTGGTCTGAGTGGGTCACGTACCGCCGTCAACTCCAGAAGCCAATTAAAACGCAATACGGTGTAACAGGCGCAATCAACAAACTGGAAGAATTCAGACGACAAGGTTACGCGCCTATGGCGGTAATCTCTCACAGCATGGCGAATGAATATCGCGGATTATTTGCGCCACCAGTTGCTCCTGCGATGTTGAAAAAAACAGTAACTGGTATTTCGACACCTGATTCCGAAATACCAACCGGCTTCAAGGGGTAGCCATGAAGAATATTTCTGATGCCATGAAAAGATTGCAGCGGATTATTCCAGCGGGCATATCACCGAAATTTTCCACTGCGCAGGAGCTGATGGACTGGCAGCAGGAAGAGGGCCGTAAACATTCACAGCAACTAAACCGAGAAAACCAGCGTACCAGAATTGAAAAAAAATTCGGTCGTTCTGGCATTCGTGATCGATATCAGAACTGCACATTCAAAAACTACACAGTAGGGAATGAAGGTCAGAAAAAGGCGCTTACAATGGCTAAATCCTGGCTAAATAATTTTGGTTCAGGCTGTGCGTGCTTCGTGTTTAGCGGCTCTCCTGGAACCGGGAAAAATCACCTCGCTGCTGCGATAGGAAATGCATTACTCGCACAACAAAAAAGCGTGTTAATCATTACGGTTGCAGACCTGATGACTGAATTTAAGGCCAGCTTCAATGGGGGAAAATCTGAGGCAGAGCTTATGGACGACATTTGCCGTGTTGATCTGCTGATTCTTGACGAAGTTGGTGTCCAAATGGACTCGAAGTACGAGAAGGTAATTCTTCACCAGATCATTGATCGCAGAACTTCAATGTTTAAGCCGGTAGGTATCCTTACAAATCTGAATTTTGCAGAACTCAGCCATGCCGTCGGAGAGCGTGCGATTGATAGATTACAAATGGAAGGAGGGGTTTGGGTGATTTTTAACTGGGACAGCTACAGATCGAGAGCGAAATGATACGTGATTTGTCGATAAATTGATAAGCATTCCCTATTAAATCTAAAAACAAAAAAACAGTTGTTGTCAGTACAAAAACCATTCAACTCATTGAAAATATTTTCTTTTAACAAAAAATGTATGTTTAAGCTGGAAACAATTACTGTATGAATGTACAGTAAAAGGCGTAACACAAAGTTAAGGTACTCAGTGATCACTTAGAGCTGGGAAACTGTAACGAACAGACTCGCGATGGAGACGGTAGGGACAAATCCATGCAGCAGACAGAGGGCAATCACTGTGTATATACCTGATGATCTGGTTAGAGGTTTACACGACAGTACACGACCGCTTCTCATTTTTCGCAATGATGATGGTTCGTTCAAATGTGGATTTGTTCTACGTCCTGACGAGTTCGTTACAAGCCTAATCAAATTAAACGAGGCAAGAAAAGCTGCGGGATTGCCGATTGTAGACGTGCTGGGTAATCCTCTATAATGTTTTAAGGGTCTGAACAACCCGCTGAAACACTGTGCCACCGGAGATAACGATGGCGCAGATTATACAACTCTTTAAATCTTCACCCACCACCCTGACCACGGCTACGCCCGAGGCCAGCGATTTTTTGCAACGTATCAAAATCGGCGTGTGGCTTAACTGCGACGTTAAGCAAGCCAGAAACTACCTCTTCCATAAGCGCTTCTTCGCTCTGCTCAATCTTGGGTTCGAATACTGGACACCAACCGGAGGGGCGATCTCAGCTGTAGAAAAAGAATATCTTCATGGTTACGTCCGATTCCTCATTTCCCTGGTTGGTAATGAAGACACACTGATGGACAGTGAGCAGTATTATCACGAACGTCAGGGTAGATGGCGTACCAAAGAAGTTGCTATCACCAAATCCTTCGAGGCTTTCAGGAAATGGGCAATCGTAGAAGCTGGCTTTTACGACGAGTACATTCTCCCCGGCAATATCCGCCGCCGAGAGGCGAAATCAATTTCCTTCGCCAACATGAGCGAGGCCGAATTCTTCCAGGTTTACAAGGCTGTTTTTAACGTCTTGTGGAACAACATTCTTTTTGAAAAATTCCGTAATTATCAGGAAGCCGACAGCGTGGCGATGCAGTTTCTGGAGTTCGCCGCATGAAGAGAAAACCAGACCTCCGCAAAGCTGCACGCGGGCGCGAATGCACAGTTCGCATCCCTGGCATCTGCAACCACGATCCAGAAACCTCATGCCTGGCACATTACCGGCTCGCGGGTACGTGTGGTACCGGATGCAAACCTGACGATGAACAAGGTGCTATTTCTTGCAACGCCTGTCATGACGTGATCGACGGTCGCGTAAAAACCAAAGAATACACCTACGAGGAACTTCGGCTTATGCACGCTGAAGGAATTCTTCTCACACAAAAAATCTGGCGGGATGAGGGGTTACGATGAACGCGCAGCAACTGGAATATGTCCGCATACAACTACGCGCTGCACTGGTTGATGACTCAGGTGGCACTAAAGGGCAACTGGAGGCGTTCGCAGAGCATCCACCAGCAGAAAAGAATCTGAACCCACGCAAAATGATTCACGTTGTTGAACTCGATAATGGGCGTGGCGGTGTTCGTAGAGTAAAAGCTGAAAATAGCGCGCTCTACGTCCTCGAAACGCGCAGCCGCCGCCGCCCAATGCCTCCAATGAAAGATGGGGCTTTCTCATCGTGTGAATGGCGTAGAGCCGTTCTGTTACTACCTAAACAGCAACAGGCGTGGATTCGATACTGTTACGGATTTGATTTGAAATATTCCCTTCAGGTAACTATCTGCGAATATGTCTGGAATAGCTTTCAGGATTACCATGTCAAAAGACCTCTCCAGTCACGCATCATAAAAGACATGATCAGGCTGGTCTGGATCTCTGTGCAAGATGTAGCGGCCAAGAGAAAAAACGAGACTTACAAAGAATACGCGGGTAGTGCGCTGGCAAATATGATTAATGTTTCAAGACAAACGTGGAGCAAGTCCAGGGCTAAAAAATGGGAAAATTTAAAACTGGTTTCAGAACGACTTGATAAAGCGGCAATAAAAGCTGTCTGGGAAAATTACAGGTCGCTCATGCTTGATGACACCCAAGACTGAAAGGTTGACAAAAAAGGCCTAATTTCGTCTAATATTGATATACTACCAGAGTTATAAACACCCGCCAAAGCGCGGGTTTTTTTATAGATAATTTCAGGAAAGCACATTACGCCGTCCAACTAACCTGGGGTGGTTTGTTGGGTAGTGTGCTCTCCTGTTTTCGTAAAGTTATATGATTTTGTATGTTACCCCCCCCCACGTAGAGGACATTCCTAAAACCATTTTCTTGGTGTGGCTTCTCCAGGTCTGTTTGTGCTTCGTTTAACTTTTGCTCTTTAACCTCCCTGATGTTATTTTGAGTGTCCGGACACCTTTGCAAGGTGTGCGCTCCCTTGAAAACACAGCAATTTTTAATGCTTAGTATTTGCTAAGGTTATCAATAATAACATTTAGGGATTGTATGTTATGGAAGCAAATGTTTTGATTTGTCCCGCCTGCGGGAGAGAAAACCGTAAAGAAGATGGTGTCTGTGAGTGCGGTTATGATGAGGAGCTGGAGCAGGGAGTAGTTACATTTGCTCCTCAGAACGCCCTGACAGCAACTCTAACTGTAGTGCCTGGAGAAGCGGGACCAGTCTTTGAGGCTGTGACAGGTAATCCTTGGACGCTTGATGTTGATGATGTAAAGGCTTTCATTACACAGATTGAACGAAAGTTCAAACTTAAGCGTAAAAACCACAGTTACATTGCTGAAAATAGACTTCCTTTTAGTACTGCCTCTCTTTTAAATAGATACAATAAAGGAGAAATTGAGTTTCCTCAATTGGTAGAGTCCTTTATGGGTAACCTTAAAAATGAGGCTACTTTAAATAAAAGAAGACCAGCAGGTGGTTCTGTTATTTTTATTCATTACCATAAAGATAATGAACATGATAGCTTGGGCAGAATGTTTGTTATCATGGTTGATAACAACAGCGTCTTCAACTTCGATAAAGATTTAGTGCCTCAAAAATTACCTTCAATAGATATAGATGCATTAAGGCAGGCTGCTCTTATTGATCTGACTCTTTTTGATACACTTTATCCTGAAAGAAATGGTGAACCTTATGTCCAGTTTATAACTGGCAAATCAAGCAGTAATTTCTTCAAGATTGCTTTAGGATGCACTGACGAATTAGATAATAATAAAAGCATCGAAGAGGTGAGGGTTGCACTTACTGATTTTTCCAAACATTTAAAGCTTCCGACCAGTGCAAGGGTTAAACTCTTGGAGTCTTTCTCTCAGTTAATGACCGATAAGAATAAAAGCGTCACCAATAAAACAATCACTCTAAAGGAGTTAGAGCAGGTTGTAGATAAAATCTTGCCAGAAGACTCAAAGGGTAAAGGTAAATTTGAGCAGTTTGCTTTGCTGGGTGATTATAAAATTAACGAATTTTTCGAGCCTAGCAGAGTTTCTTCAGGTCAATTTGAGAAGGTTACACTGAAAGATACCGAAAATGATTACACATGTAATATCTCGGTCGGAATTATTAGTGATGATGTGAATTCAGGCTCGAAAGTTATTTATGATAAGCAGGAAGAACGTCTTATTATTCGTTTGTCTGAAGCTGATAAAGCAAAAATGAACGGTGTGTTTGGTTCATGAAAATAAGGATTGGATATGTCTAAGAAAAGTGATTTTTCATTTTTTGTTGATATGTTCTTTTCAGGTTCATATGAATTGCAGGATGGCGTGGTGTCTTATGACATCACTGATTTGCCAATTCCAGTTTCTGATCTTGTTGATATGCTTAAGGAAAATGGCCTTAAGTCTCAAATTCATACTAATGTGAATGAAATAGCTTTCTCAGTCTCAAGCGGTTCACTATCTTCAACATCTACGATTTTTCCTCGCCTCGATGATCTTTGGAGAATAGTCACTTCAGGAAATAAGATTCCGGAAGAATTTTTAATAATAAATGAAAAAATAGCTTCTACAAAACAATCTGATGTAATAGAAAAAATAAAATTATATCTTAAGTGGAGGGCTGTAATATTATCTTTGTCAGTACATGATATTCCCAAAAAAGCTATTTGGTATCTTCCTGATGAAAATGGTGGAAAAGAGATAGTTATTACAATTCCTGAGTCTCTTAGCAGAGTTAAGGAGTATGAAGTTGATCTGAAATCTCTTGAAAGTGCAGTAAAGCTAGAGAATGTTCTTTTACTTGATGATGCACAGTCAAGTGAAAGAGTGTCCATTCTTAAGAAAGCTATCAGTGATTTTATTGGTGTTGGCTCTTCATTTGAAAATATAATATTTGCGGGTGAGCGAGTCTTAAATAGATATAACGATCTTTTGGATTTATATACTAAAAGGTTTTCTGTTGATAAAATTTTAAATGAAATAGAGTCGAAGAATCTAGAGTACACTACAAAAATAAATGATTATATCTCTACGAGTCAATCAAAGGCATTTACAATACCTGGTGCATTAATTGCAGTTGGGGCGTTGGTAAAAGTTGGCGGGTTTCTTGAGGGTCTCCTAATTTTGATTGGTTTGTATATGATTTTCTTTATTGCGAAAACAGCGAATGATGCTCAAAGAGAGTCATATGAAAATTTAGAGAGAGGCTTAACTGAATCATTTGAAAGATATCATCAATTCGACGAAGGCACAGAAGTAAGAAAGGCTGCAAAGAATACACTCCGAGCACTTCATGACAAGATTAGTAAGGCGACTGAAAGGCTTGATGATATAGACAGCCTGGGTAGATGGATGGTTTGGCTGGCTTTGATTTACATGCTTCTTCAATGGTTGTTCAGCTAGACCACATTTAAATTTTAAACCGCCTAACGGCGGTTTTTTTATGCCTGCAATTTGGGAGGAATCATGCAGAACTACACCCCGCCAGGGGGCTGGGGTCCGGTACTTCATTTTTTACACGAGAATAGCTTGGCAATCAAAGGGGCTTTAACTGCGTTTTTAACAGCACTGTTATTTTCATTATGGGATGGTGAGGGCTGGCGGCGGTCGATAAATGCAGGGCTTATCTGCTTCATTGTTAGTGCTGCGGTAGTAAGTGCTATGCACCAACTCGGAATGAGTGAACAGGATTGGTCATTCATTATTGGGGCAACAGTGGGCGGAATAGGTGTAGATCGGTGCAGAGCGTTTGCTGTCTCAATAGTGAATTATATTGCCGACCAGCGGGGGATTAAACGTAATGACAAAAGATGAAATATTTAACATTATCCTCGAAAAAGAGGGAGGCTATGTTAACAACCCAAACGATAAAGGCGGCCCAACAAATTGGGGAATTACTCAGGCAGTCGCCAATGCTCATGGTTATACCGGCGATATGCGCAATCTTACACGTGCGCAGGCACTGGATATATATGAGGCTGACTACTGGTACGGTCCGAGGTTTGATCAAGTAGCTGCTCTCTCGCCGGATATTGCCGCTGAGCTTTGCGATACTGGCGTGAATATGGGGCCAGTAGTTGCAGCGAAATTTCTCCAGCGCACTCTCAACGTGATGAACAATCAGGGGAGTCTTTATCCCGATATTATCGCTGATGGTCAGATAGGCCCACGCACGATTGCTGCACTGAAGAGCTATTTAACCACCAGAGGTTCCACCGCTACTAGGGTAATGCTGAAAGCGCTAAACAGCTTACAGGGCGCCCGTTATATCGATCTCTCAGAGCAGCGATCTGCAAATGAAGCATTTACTTTTGGATGGTTTGAGCGGGTAGAAATATGAATAAGATTAAAGCCTTTCTCTCAGCAATTGCCTCCATCTTTCTTCTTATCATCACCTCATTCGGTTTAGGCAGGATACGCGGTCGCGAGAAAGCGCAAGCGAAATACGAGAGAAAGCGATCAGCAGAGAAAGTCAACGCCAGCATCGCAGTAGCAGAGAGACTGGCAATGGCAACAAAAGGGGCCAATGATGTTCAGGAAGCTGTTAAGCGTATGGGCGATGACGATGTTGATAGGGAGCTGCGCGAAAACTTTACCCGCCCCGGTGGTGGTTGATACCGCCTGCTACTGGGTTCGCATTATCTATCTGACAGAGCATGATATCGATGTTCTCGACCGTCAGACCAAACGCGACATTCTGGCGCACAACAAATCAATTATGGCAAATTGCCAACAAACATCGGAAATTAAAAGGTCAATTGTCGTTAATAAGTGAGCCAGTAGCCAGCCTGCCATGATAAAATCATTACTAACTATGGGACCATTATAAGGAACGAATGAAGTGGACGTGCTGATTGACAGTTCTCTTGAAGGCTATCTCTTTCTCTTACTGGGTATGTGGCCCGTTTTAATTATTGCTTTCGTCGGGTTGGCTCTATCATTTTATGGCGTGTTTATGCCTAAAACAGCGGTCACCTTTTTGTTACTTGCTATGGTGATAGGGACTACAGGATGGATTTATACCTAATCTCGCTTCATTAAGCTATTGAAAATACGTAATAGTATAAAAAGGAGAACTCCAGGGCCGTACACCGTCATCATTAATATAACTATCCAGAACGTTGGGATGACATACATTGCGTTGACAACCTGAGCGCGGTTACGGCAGACGCTGCGGAAAATAAATCCTAGCCTCAGTTCATACCAGCAGGTGATAACGGGATGCATTTTTTATCCTGACACATTTGTACTGCTTAAACACAATGTAAGAGTCTTGTTGATATCAAGTCTGCTGAATTTTATTATACGATACATCAATCTGATTAGTTTCAGTCACGCTCTCTATCGTTTTTAATTGTAGAAATTTTAGCTTTAGAAGTGGCTATGTTTTTTGTTTTCTGAAGCCTAAACATGTACTTAAGCTTCAGAAGAGTAGTTAGTCATTTACTTTATAGGCTTACTCTCTGAGGGAAGGAAAATATTACCGCAGTAAGGGCAGATCAGTGTTATATCATTTTTAATTCTCGACAGGCTATGCGTTGACTGGCGAGAGCAGTGAGGACAGGTGCTTTTTACAGGCCTGAGTGTACGTATCTTGTCTTTGAGCGTCGACATGGTTTTTATCCTCGTGAGTGATTGCTAACCATACACCACAGGGCAGGAAATAGCTCACTTTATAACCTTTATGTTTTTGTGACTACTTTGTTTGTGTGGTAGATGACAACGAACGACTAAAGCTAATTTCGTTAGGGCAAGGCCGCTGCACCTGTTCGATGGCGAGTAAACCAGCTAATGACATTTTCAAAGATTTTCATTGAGTGTGACAATGCTCTCAGAGCAATCATCTGCATATATAGGCTATTTGAATGGTATTTGTCGGTTAAAAAGACGAACTGCCATTATTATATGTTTATTAGTATGAAGAAAAATAAAACACACTACTATCATTGCACCTCCGTCCCAACACCAGTCTGTCGGAGGTCAGTTACTCGTTTTTAGGTAATCTCTCCCGGATGGCTCCTGAGAGTTTATTTAATTGAGAACTGCGCATGACAAAAGGCCGCATCTTTTTGCGGCCTTTTTCATAGCCATCAGAAAGGCCATCCCCGGTTTTTTTATGGTATTGCGAAGCCACTTTAGTCAGGGAGTCATCCCGGAAACAGCAAACGTAAGCGCTGAGTTGATTAAAAAATGCTCTATTGGTGATATGATAAGACCCATTTATTGAAAGGATAATCATCATGTCATTTTTCGATTACGCATTAAAACGTATAAATATTGCGTCAAAAATAACAGTGACTTGTCCTGTTTGCGGGCATAAATCCAATCATCCTACTACAAAGGTACGCAAGGAACAGGCGTTACTCTGCCCGAGATGCAAATCACTGTTTGTCATTCACAGGTAACATACCGCCAGACTGAAACTAACCGCCTCAGGGCGGTTTTTATTGCCTGAATTAGAGGGCCTCTTTGCGGGATGGCTCTGTAATGCTAAGTCGAATGGTTGTTACTTTCTCTTTCGAAAGGATAAAAGCAGACCAAGCGCGACATTCTGGCGCATAACAAATCAGTGCAGGCTAACTGTCCAAGGGAACCTATCAATAATAAGTAAGCTCATGAAGGTCGATTAACGGATCATGTGAGGGTTGTTCGTGATAAAATTCAAGCGGTATTGTTGCTTAAAGGAATTCGTGATGTGGGCGTGCTAATTGACAGTGCCCTCAAAGGCTATCTCTTTCTTTTATTGGATATGTGGCCGGTGCTGCTTGTTGCTTTCATAGGGCTAGCTTTCTCCTTTTATGGTGTTTTAATGCCGAAAACAGCAATCACTTTACTGTTACTTGCTGTAGTAATCGGAATTGCCGGAGGGATTTATGCATAGGGCATGGCACGATACTTTCTGACTACCTGTGCTTCGCAAAATCAAGTTATTAGTCCATAGCCTCGCAATAGCGGGGCTTTTTATTACCAGAAGAAGAAGGAAATACCATGTTTACAGTTAAGGCTATTATCAACGGCGTGACCCACATCTGCGAACAGCCGAGCGTGACCATTGCCCGCGCGGGGTGTGAGCGTTTCGACGATATTCTCTTGCAGACAAACGACCACTCAAACCCTGATTTCGCTATCTGGCTGCCAGCGGTCTATTCAGACCCACAATGCACAGATGCGCTTCAGGAAGAAGAGTTAATCGTCAGCGAGCGCGAGGGTGTTCTGGATGAGGATGCCATTGCCATTCTGGTAGAAGACTTCGAAAGCCCTGAGCACGCAAAGCGCAAGGCATTCGATGGTGTTCGATACCAGTTCATCTATCCCAGCGACCAGGTATATGTGATGAATTCCCACGGCTCAACCATCGAAACGGTTAAGTAAGGCATTACAGCAGGCATTCACTGAGTGTCTGTGATAATGGTAAAATATGAAACCGTATAGCTCTTTGTGAGGTGACAATGACTTCAGAACAGATTCAATTCTGGACAATGATGGCTACATTTCTATCTGCTGTTGTTGCGGCCCTATCGGCTTTCTTTACTTTCAAGACGGTAAATTCTTGGAAAAAAGAGGCAAAACATGAAGCTCAAAGAGAATTCAAAAAAGCTGTTTATCATTACAATGAGATAGCAAGAATACTTCCTCATGAAGCTTTGATGCACTTGAGACAAGAAAAAGAAGAAGAATTTTTAGCTTTCAAAAAGGCTAAAAGTGATTGTTCTTATGCATGGGCCATGACGGAAGGATCAATTAGAAATCAGTCGGTTATTCAGTCATGGTCCGAATTGGAAAGAGCACATCATGATTACATGTTAATCCGTCAAAATATAACGGTTGTGCAGGATAGAGCAGCAGAAATAATCGAATCACGCTTCTTGAATTAACTCAGAAACCTAATGACAGAGCCTCGCAATAGCGGGGCTTTTTATTTTCAAAAAAACTAACATGTTTTCAATTAAGACCATCATCACCAATGTTAGTCATTACAACAGGCATTCACAGAGTCCCTGTGATAATGATGAACTGAAGAACCCGCCGCCCACCCTGGGCATTGTCTGAAGAACGTCTGAGAGAGAAATGGGCGACCGCTGGCAGCTTAGACCCTACCAGCGATCATCATACCCACGCAAGGAGTCATGAGTACAACCGAGGCCCACCCGCTCTCGAGAGCCGGGCCAGTTTACGCAGGTTTAAGCCGTGACTGAACAAAAAATTTCTATTCGTTATCTTGAGCGCTCAAAATTAAAACCGTTTGAGCGCAACGCTATGATCCATTCCGATGCTCAGGTGGCACAGATTGCAGCCAGTATTGAAGAGTTTGGATGGACAAACCCGGTTTTGATTGATGAGAACAGCGAAGTGATTGCTGGGCATGGTCGGCTGGCTGCAGCCGAGTTGCTGGAGATATTTTCGATACCAACAATCACCCTTCGTGGCCTGACTGACGCACAAAAGCGTGCGTATCGCATTGCAGATAATAAATTGCCGCAGGGCGCAGTATGGGACGATGCGTTACTGAAGGCTGAGCTTGAATCATTGAGTGCGGAAGGATTCGATCTGAATCTGACGGGCTTCAACGATTTTGAAATCGGTTCTATGAAAGGGGATGCAGGGGATATTCCTGGCGAGCACTGGATCGGAATGCCCGAGTTTGAGCAGGAAGAAAAGCAGGGAGTTAAACAGCTTATCGTGCACTTCGAAACAGAAAGTGATGTTCACGCGTTTGCTGAACTGGTAGAGCAGACCATCACTGATAAAACGAAGTATATCTGGTACCCGGCTAAGGCTAGGGAACGTCTCAAAGATAAGGTGTATCTCAGCGATGAATCCTAAGTTCCCCCTCTACATCGTCAGCAAAGGGCGCTGGGAAAGCCGATTGACGGCTAAAACACTTGAGCGCCTGCAGGTACCGTATTTTATCGTTATTGAAGAACAGGAATACGCGCAGTATTCAGCGGTTATCGATAAAGAAAAAATACTGGTTCTGGATAAAAAATATCAACGTGATTACGACACATTTGATGAGCTGGGACTGACTAAAAGTGTCGGCCCTGGCGCAGCGCGTAACTTTGTATGGGACCACTCAATCGCTGGTGGTTATCCGTGGCATTGGGTGATGGACGATAACATTCGTGCGTTCTACCGGTTGCACAAAAACAAGCGTTTGAGGGTTGGTGACGGGACGATATTCCGCTGTATGGAAGATTTCGTTTTGCGTTATGAAAATGTCGCCATGGCGGGACCGAATTACTACATGTTCGCGCCTGACCGACAAAAATGTCCCCCATTCATCACGAATACACGGATATATTCCTGCAATCTGATTCGAAATGACACGCCGTTCCGCTGGCGTGGTCGTTACAACGAAGATACGGACTTATCACTGCGTATGTTGAAGGCTGGCTGGTGCACGATTCAGTTCAACGCTTTTTTGCAGAATAAAGTTGCGACTCAAAAAATCAAAGGTGGGAACACTGCTGAGTTTTATGCTCAGGAAGGGACCTATAACAAATCCCGAATGCAGGTCGAAATGCATCCTGATGTGTCGAGGATGGTTTTTAAATTCGGGCGGGTACATCACCATGTCGACTATTCGCGGTTTAAATCTCTCCGGCTACGTTTACGTTCTGATGTTCTAGTCACCAATGGAGCAGATAACTACGGAATGGTTCTGAAAGAGAACTATACGGAGTAATCATGTTCGATCGGCAAAAGGTGCAGGTTTTAGCTGCTCGCCGTCTAACCGAGCAGCAAATTGCGGATGTTCTGGAAATCGACCTTCAGGAACTGAAACAAAACAGGGATGAGCTTTCCAGTTTCCGGAAAGAAATCAGGATAGGCAGAGCGAAAAGCGAGGCTGAGTTACGAGGGGCTTTGTATAAAAAAGCGAAAAGTGGCGATGCTGGTGCTTACCATGAATTACTGAGGCGTGAGAAACAACAGGACGGTGACTGATGAGAAAGACGGACTGGGAGGCCATCAGACGCGAGTATGAAACTGATGGCGTATCAGCCCGTAAGTTAGCGGAAAAGTACGGAATCAGTCATACAGCGATAAACCAGAGGGCAAAAGCTGAGAGCTGGCAAAAGCCGGAAAAAAAAACTCCAGAAAAAAAAGTTTCCACGAAAAAGATTTCCGCCGAAAAAGTGGAAAGAAAAAAAGTGGAAACTCGGAAACTGAAAACAGAAAAAAAACTGGAAGAGGCGGGTGAGCGGGTATCAAAACCCGGAAAGATAAAAAAAGGAACGGATGATGATTTTTATTCTTTTGATCCCGCTGAATTCGGGCTTTCGGAAAAGCAGGGAATTTTTGCAGAAAACGTAGCGGCAGGAAAAAAACTTGTCGAAGCGTATCGGATTGCAGGATATGACGGTGAGGGAGCATCAGCACATTCTTGCGCTTCAAAGATGTTGAGAAATGCAAAGGTTTATCGTGCAGTCAGTTTTCTACGCGACAAACGTCAGCAACGCCTTTCGCTTACTGAAGATGAAATTATTCATCAGCTTTCAGCCATTGCCAGCGCAAACCCCAACGAACTGGTTCAGTACAGGCGTGTTAACTGTCGGTATTGTTGGGGTGAGCGTCATCTTTATCAGTGGCGGGACATTGAAGAATTCGACAAGGCTGCGGAGAAAGCTAGTCAGGACGGAAAGGAACAACCTGAATATGGCGGTCTGGGATTTGTCGAAACGGGTTTTCCAAATGAGGATTGCCCAAAGTGTAACGGTGAGGGAGAGACACAACTTTTTGTAGCTGATACCACTCAGTTAGATGGTGACGCTCGCTGGCTGTATGCAGGTATAAAGCAGACTCAACATGGCCTGGAAGTTCGCATGGCTAATCAGGAGGCGGCACGCCGTGACCTCCTGAAAATAATTGAGGCCAGGAAAAATTGGGCGGCGAAAAAAGAGGGTGAGGATCCGGAGCCGGAGGAAAACGACATCACTGATGAACAGTTGAACGATGCTTTGCGGAGTTTAGGTTATGGCAGATTTAGCGATCAACTCTCAGACAGGGAAGCACCACCAGACGACCAGGAATAAGCGGGAGCTGACGAACAGGCAGATCCTGGAGGGATTTAAAAAAAGGGCAGTAGAAAAAGCGCGGGAGTCGATGCTGGATTTCACGCTCTACACCCACCCGACCTATGAAACGGGCTGGTTTAACGAATTAATTTGCCTTGAGCTGGATAAATTTCTGGAGGATGTGGAAAAAGGCCTAATGCCGCGCCTGATGATTTTCGCTCCTCCGCGTTCTGGCAAAAGTGAACTTGCCTCTCGTCGATTCCCTGCAAAGGTGCTGGGGAAACATCCCGACTGGAACGTGATTTCGTGTTCGTACTCTTCGGACCTGGCAAACCGTATGTCACGCGACACGCAGCGCATCATTGAAGGTGAGCGCTATCGTGACGTGTACCCGCAAACAAGGCTGGGAGGAGGGCGTAACGGCGCTATCAGGACGGCTGAACTGTGGGAGACTGTTGACGAAAGAGGCCAGCTTGCTGGTGGCTCATACCGTGCTGCTGGCGTTAACGGTGGTATCACTGGTCAGGGTATGCAGATCGGCATCATCGATGACCCTGCAAAGGATTACAAAACCGCGTCCTCTCCGGTGTACCAGGAAACAGTCATAGACTGGTACGACACGACATTTTTCACGCGTGCTGATCCGAAATTAAACGGCGTCATCATCATCCTGACCCGCTGGCATAAGGACGATCTGGCGGGGCAGCTCCTGAAGAAAGCGAAGGAGGGCGGCGAAGAGTGGCGAGTGGTCAGTTTCCCTATGGAAGCCGAAAAGGACGAATACCACGAGCTGAACGGAAAAAAATATGCGCTGAGAAAAAAAGGCGAAATTCTTTTTCCTGAGCGTATGCCTCAGGCCTTTGTGGAGAAGTGCAAACAGCGCGGCTCACTGGTCTGGAATGCGTTGTACCAGCAACGGCCAGCGGCGAAAGGTGGTGGCCTGATTAAATCGGCGTGGTTCGGGGAATATACGCAGCTTCCGAAACTGAAGTGGCGAGCCATTTACGCTGATACGGCGCAAAAAATAAAAGAAGTTAATGACTTCTCTGTTTTCGAGCATTGGGGGCTGGGCGTTGACGGTTATCTCTATTTGATAGACCTGATACGCGGGAAATGGGAATCCGACGAGCTGAAGAGGCGAGCAATCGCGTTCTGGAACAAGTGCAAGCCGATGCAGAACGGGCCGCTGCGCTTCATGGCCGTTGAGGATAAATCTTCCGGCACTGGCCTGATTCAGTCTATCCGCAAGGGCGCTCTCTGCCCTATACGCGCGATACAGCGCGATCAGGATAAATACACCCGCCTCATGGATACGCAGGGCTGGATCGAGTCTGGTTACATCAGGCTTCCGGCTTCCGCTCCCTGGGTAAGTGATTTCCTTCAGGAAATGGAGGGTATCAACGCCGCGTTTAACACTCACGATGACCAGCTTGATCCGATGATGGATGCCATTAAAGAGGCGTTTGACAGCGGAGTTACCCCATACAACGAATGGTAAATTATGGCCGAGAAAGAAACCAAAGCGGCTAAGCCCCGCTTTAAATTAACCAACAGCGGCGGGGTGATGCCTGTCTTTGACAGTCTTTCTAATGTCATCACAGGCATGGGAACGAATCGCGACCGTCGCTCTTATAACCGCTTCACCATTACCCAGCTTAATGATTATCTGGAAATGGAAGCCGCTTATTTCGATAACTGGATAGCGGGGGCAGTAGTCGATCACCCTGTAGAGGATGCCACGCGAGAATGGCGAACCTTTACGGGGAAAGAGGCGGCAAAAATTCATGAGGCTGAAAAATTATTCGAGCTTCAGGAAAAAACACAGGCCGCTTTTACCTGGGCTGGTGTTTATGGTGGTGCTGGCGTTTTGCTGATTACCGATCAGGAACTGGGCCAGAAGCTTGAGCTGGACAAAATAAAAAAGGGTTCGCTTAAACGTCTGGTAAATCTCGACAGAACGATGATTTCCCCCTCCACCTATAACTATTCGGATCCGACCGCAGAAAACTACATGCGAGCGGAAACCTACCGGATAAACGGCGGGGTGCAGAACGTCCACCACAGCCATTTCATCATCGCGCCTGGCGAAGCCTTACCGCCGCGCTTGCGATTGCTCAATAACGGATGGGATGACAGCGCGTTAAGGCGATGCATGGAGGATTTAAAGGACTCAGCCGCAGCGAAGGCCGGTATTGCGTCACTCATTCTCGAAGCCAACATTGATGTGATTTCCCGCGATAACCTGGCTACAGACCTTTCATCGGGTGATATGGACCAGTCGATTATGAACCGCTTCCTGAATTTTGGAATGCTGAAATCCATGTTCAGGCTGGCTCTGATGGATTCAACGGAAAATTTCGACCGCAAGCCGATTTCATTCGGTGGGCTGGGGGAAATCCTCTCCGTTCTCATGGAGTGGACAGCAGGAGCCGCTAAACAGCCCATGACGCGCTTGTTTGGCGTGCAGTCTAAAGGCCTGGGTGATTCTGGTCAGGGGGATGCAAAGAACTACTACAACCGCGTTCGTGGCGATCAGGAAATGAAATACCGGAAATTCCTGAACCAGATCGACGAGGTTTTAATTCGCTCCACGCTGGGCGTTGCGCCCGACGACCTGAACTATGAATTCAACCCTCTCGAAATTCCGACTGAATCCGAAGTGAAGGATCGCAATCTGGCAGAAGCCCAGACCGATGACCTGCGCATTCAGCAAAAAGTCATTCCGCGATCTGCAGTGGTTCGAAAACTCAAAGAGAGTGGCCAGTATGTTATCAACGAAGAATTCCTTAAACGCGTTGAAGAGGACGAGCGAGCAGAAGCCGCTGGGGAGTTCCGCTTCAATATCGGAGAAACTGAAAAGGAGAATTCAGGAACAGGCAACCCGCCGCCGTCCGATTCAGTTGATGACGGTTAACGGCGACCTGGAGAAGTATTACAACGGCCAGCTCAGGACAATGATTAACCTGATGGCCCGAAGCGTTCAGGAAGCTCTGATCCCCGTCCTCAAACGAAGTTATACCGCCGACAGTTTTCTCACCGACCTGATAAAAGCCGCGTTAAACCATGCCGCAGAACGTTTCTATTCTGATGCCTATCACGGGCAACAGAACAGGCTGGCGCAGCGCGTAGTTAGCCTGGCGGAGTCGGAAACATCGGCGGCGTTCGTCGAACAAATTAACAGGGCGCTGGGCGTGGATATCGAGGGGCTTTTGACGCGTGAAAGCCTGGGTGATTTTTTCGATGCTGCGGTAGAAGAAAACGTGGCCCTGATTCGCTCTCTGTCGTCTGATTATTTTGACAATATCCAGCGGCAGGTGATGGACAGCATTTTGAGGGGAGACAGCGTTACCACCCTGACGCGCAACCTTCAGGCGGTGACAGGGGCAACGTATCGCAGAGCGGCGCTGATAGCGCGTGACCAGACGCTGAAAGTAACCAGTGACATTAACCGCAAGCGGCAGACTTCATCCGGTATCAGCCGTTTCAGGTGGTCTGATTCGAAAGATGCCAGGGTGTCAGGCAATCCCGCAGGGAAATATCCTCGCGCAAAAATAAAATGTTTCTACATCGCCAGAAATGACGTGGGCTACGGTCCAGGCGTTTATCTCTGGTCACGCGGTGCGATGTACAACGGGGAAACAGGGCTTTACCCGGGACGTGCGCACATAAACTGCCGCTGTACTGGCGTTCCTCAGATACAGGGGCTGGATTACAAGTAAACCAACTCAGGGAAAAAACATGCGGATCACGGTAACGGATCGGCTGTCTTTCCGCGTCGATTCTCAGCGAAAAATTCTTGATAACGGATATCTCTCCGTTCCTGGAAGAGTGGCGCGTACTGGCGTGCAGCAGTACACCGCGCAGGAGCTGGGATTAACGGACAGGCCACCGAACGAGTTAGTAAACGTCTATCGCCCACCGGAAGAGGTTTTTAAACCGGAAAGCCTCGCCAGCTACGACAACGCCGATATCACCCTTCAGCACCCCGACGATTTTGTTGATTCGAAAACCTTCAAAGAGGTTTCTGTCGGCCATGCCACGACCGCAGGGCGCCGATTTGGTGATTTCGTCGTTGTTGATCACCTGATTAAAGATCAGGCCGCGATAGACGCCATAAACGCTGGCACCGCCGAGCTATCAGCAGGATATAGCGCTGAATACCTCCGTCAGCCTGGTGTAGCCCCATGCGGCACGCCTTATGAATTTATTCAGACTGACATTCTCGTTAACCACATAGCGCTTTGTGACTCCGCTCGGGCGGGGCATCTGGCGCGACTGTTTGATTCACAAAAACCAAAGGAGAACCAACCCATGCCACAAATCACCCTCGATAGCGGCGCAAAAGTGGAAGTGGCAGATCAGGCCACCGCCACGCTGATTCAAACCACTCTGGACAGCCTGATGAAGCGCATCCGTACCGGTGATGAAAGTCAGGAAAAGCTGGAAGGGGAAATTGCACAGCTTGAAGTGAAGCTGGAAAAAAAAGAAGAAGAGCTGGAAGACCTGAAAACGCAGACTTCAGACAGCGCCATTCAACAGCGCGTGGATCAGGTCGTCGTTGCGCTGGGCGGCGCCCGCAAAATTGCAGGGAAAAGTTTCTCCTGTGATTCGATGGACCCGCTGACCATTAAACGCGTGGCGCTCGATGCGGCCGGTATCAAATGCAAAAAATACGCGACCTGGGATAAAGCGCCCGATGCGTATGTTTCAGCGTTCTTTGATGCGGCTGAAGAGCAAAAAGAAAATCAGGACGAAGACCCTGATGATCCGCAGAACAAGAGCACCAACGATTCACATCGCCTTTTCGCTAACGACATGACAAACGTTATGACCCGTCAGACGGGCGATGCGAACCAGCAGCGCGTAAGCGCGCGTAATAACTTCCTCGACCAGCGCTACGGTCGCAACCAAGAAGGTAAAAAATAATGGCTATTGCTCAGGACTCTTTCGGCTTGTTTAACGGCCTCGGCTACGAAGGCCAGGTATCCACCATCGAAGTAAACAAAATCGTGTCGCGCCTGACTGAAGAGCAATTTATTCCGTTCGGTCGCGCGGTCATCCGTGGTGCTGCACGTCGTTCTGTCGCTCCTGTCACGGCTGATACTGTCGCCGCTGACATTGTAGGGTTCACCGTTCGTAGCCAGGCACAGGCAAGCCCTACGCCGCCAAACAATGAAGGCGTATACGCAAGCGGCTACCGCATCAACGATGTGGCCTCTGTGCTGGAAGACGGCGCGATGTTCGCGCTGTGCGTAGATGGTGCTGAAGGTGGCGATCCTGTCGAAGTGATTGTTGATGATGAAGACAATCTCGGTCGCCTGACTGCTGGCGGGAACGGTGTAGCTCTGAATCTCGTTAAGTGGGTGGATGACGTGGAAGCCGGGAAAATCGGCGAGATCCGCGTTCATGGCATCCTCGCGGTAGATGCTGGTGCTTCAGGTTCCGACGCTGGCAACGGCTCCGGTAACGGCGAATAAATTTAATTCAGGGAAAATAATATGCGACGCAATATGTTTGATATGTCTCCAACCGCAGCGATGGGTTTTCTGATCCAACAGGCTGCACATCTGGAGCAAAAGGTTTACGAAAAGAAATACCCTCAATACAAATACACCCAACTGGTTCCGCTGGATGACTCAGCACCAGACTGGGTAGACGTTGTGGCGTTCCAGGCCGCTGACGCACGCGGCGAGCTGCAACTGCTGGGCCCGAACTCAACGGATATCCCAACCGTTGATGTGGCAACAAGCATCGGTTTCCATCAGATCAAAACGGCGGCGCTAGGTTACACCTACACGCTGGAGGAAATCGGCCGTGCGCAGCTGTACGATATGCCACTGGAGGCGCGTAAAGCACAGGCTGTGCGCGATGTTACAGAGCGTGGCCTGAACAAGATTTATCTCTGGGGCCAGAAAGTGGGTGAAGGCCTTTACACCAGCCCAAACGTGACCCGTGAAGTTGCGCCAGCCACGCTCAAAGCGCTGGTGGCTGATATTCCTGACAAGGGTACGCAGCCGATCATTGATTTCTTCGGCAATGCGTACAACCAGGTTTATCTGGACAATACCAACACGGTATTTCGTCCGACTGATTTTGTGCTTCCACCAGCTCAGATGCAGCTTTTGATGCGCACCATGCTTTCCACGCATAACGCGTCAAATTACACGCTGTTGCAGTTCCTGCGCGAAAACTTCCCCGACATGACGTTTACCGATGACATTCTGCTTTCAACGAATGTGAAGGACGATAACGGCCAGCCGGAAGAAACCCCGCTGGAAGAAGATCGTATGGTCGTTTACTGCAAAGATATGGAAGTGGTGAAAGGCCATGATGTTATGCCGCTTCAGTTCCTTGCTCCTGCCACCGCTGACAACGTGAATTTCAAAGTACCGGCTCTGACCCGTACTGGCGGTACTGAAATTCGAGTGCCTGGTGCTTTCCACTACATCGACGGGCTTTAATCTATGCAGACGTTAATTAACTGGACCAAAAATCCGATTGTGGTCGCTGATGAAAACGGCGAGCGCGTCACCCTTAAACCAGGTGAAGGGAAACCCGTTACGGGAGATTTTAAAAATCATCCGTGGGTGAAAAAAGGCCGCCTTGAAATTTCCAGCTCGGATGAGCGTGAAGCGTCAGGTGGTGCTGAAGTCGATGAAGAGCTGGCAGC
>NZ_JBLURD010000021.1:0-49049 GCF_051209435.1 Klebsiella sp. HN106
TGGTAAATTGTTTTTTAAAAATAGGACGCATGTTTGTGGGTGTATTTTTTGCCCCCTCGCCCCCCCCCCCCCCCCCCCCCTTTATGAAGGTATCAAACAACGCATCATTGCCGGTGAAATTACTTACGAGCAGGGTAGAGCGGAGATATTCGAATATCATGCTCAACGTGCAAAACAACACCAGGCATGAGCGACAAAAAAGACCCGTATCTGTATCCGGGTACTGATACCCTTATCAACAACGCTGGGATCAGGGATAAAAAACAGCTTGAAGAGTTTGAGCGCAGCAGATGATGATGCAAGGAGAAAACTGTATCTTGCGCGTGACGTGGCCGTTATCAACGCAGATTCATCCATGCTTGCTGACATTATAAAAATAGCAGTCAGCCCTATCCCGACACAGACGGTTGACGATAACACCAGGAGTAACACCGACATGAGCAAACAGCGTGTTCTTGTCATGAACGGCCAGCGCGTGCTGCAAAGCGAAGAAGCAGGCAAATGGAAAAATGACAACGTTGATAAAGCGGGCAGCATAAAGCCAGGCATTTACCCGCTTTATCTGTCCAAGGGGCCGGATAAAGCCAGCTCTTATAATGGGCCGATTTTACACGCAGATAAACAATCAGTATATCAGCAGGTAGGTAAGCAGATTTTCAAGCATGATCGCCAAAATTTCGATAAACTGCCAGAAGTAGGTACGGAAAAGAGTATTTCGTATGACCAGACTTCCGGTAAAGCTCAGGTAGCAGCAGCCACAGAGAAGCAGGGCCGGAAGTTCTCCAGATAGCGAATAGCGTAGGAGTCCCGGATGAAGCCAACTACCCCATTTAAAAATCCCGGCGCGGTCCGGGATACCTCCCCCCCTCGTCAGCAGCCTGATATTAAACCTGATCTTCTCGCAGAGTCGGAAGCTGTGAATATCCAGGAACAGGTACAGCAGCTGCATGACGAGCAGCAGCAGTTGATCAATGACCCATCCCATTTACAGGATTCGCAAACTGACGCCGGTAACATCGAGCAGGAATATAAGGATGCGGTAGAGGCGGCAGTAGCGGATAAAGAAACGCAGGCAGAAAACCTTGAAAACCGGCTGGAATCGCTGATAGACAAGCAGGAGGCGGTTCTGCAGCAGATGATGAGTCGTCAGCCTGGGTTTTTGGCTCTGCCCGGTCAGAAGGCAAAATGGCAGTCACAGGTACAACAACAACAGTCATTGCTGAGTCGCCTGCAGAACCGACTGGAAACTGTCAAAGAGATTCATGACGGGATGGGGTTACATGGCCCGCGTATACACGAACTGGCGACGGCCAAAGTGCGGCATGATAAACCAGAGCTTGCCGAAGGATGGGATGAAATGCGGGCCGCACAGCGAGCGCATGAGAATCTCATGCGGAAGCAGGCGAAAGAACAGAAAGAAAAGCTACAAAGAGAGCAGGCTCCATCACTAAGTAAAGGGAATGGTCTGAGCCTTACAAGAACAATAACTTGATCAGCTACAGAATCCCCGTCATGCGGGGATTTTTTTTCCGCAACAATTCCTACCCCCCAAAAACAGCGAAACCCCGATAAACGGGGTTCAGGCCGGTTGGCGATAAGGCACGCTACAACAAACTTCGCGATCTGACTACATAGGCTGCATTCCGCTTTCCCGCCTTACAGGGAGGTTGCCTAAACCTCGCCAGACCGTGAAGATAATATATTACATCAAATGCGATAGTGTAATGTCTTTAGCTAAACAATTTTCGTCAATTTTAGCCGCTAAAATTAATTTCGTTACGGTGTCACTATACGAGGCCGCAGAGTATCTTGTCGTGCTCATAGGTTAATGCTAATGTATGCGTACATTAGCATTAATCGGAATTCCAGACGTGAGAAATGAAACGAAAGAGGCCATGCGACTGTTTTTAGGAGGCCGCTGTTACACGGCTGAAAACCTAGAAAGGGATTACCTGGCCGAAGTGACTGGTTACAGTGACGATCGCTGGGAAGCCCCGCAGCGTGCCGCACGTCTGGCAGCAGCGGTAAAACGCTACAAGACCTCAGAAATGCTACGTTTCATTTTCGCGACAGTTGCACACGATCCCGACCCAGATTTAACACCATTGGCCGTTAAACGTCTGTGTAAAGCACTGTTTGGCAGAACCGGCAGCCAGTGGCTGATTGTGGACATTTTCGGTGAGAAGGGGCGGCAGCGCCGCAGCAACGACAGCAACCCGGAGTCCGTGGAAAAGATTGCCGCAAAATATCGCCACGAAGCCGGGCGGCACTGGTCTGCAACGCTTGCCGAAATTGAACGTATAAAACGGCTCTATCAGTCTGAAATTCAGGTATCAAGAGAAAAGCAAAGCTAAGACCTTTGTTGTTAATGCTAATGTACGCATACATTAGCATTAACAACAGAAAAGGCGTAAAACAGGGCCATAAATGGCCTTGGCTTTAATAAGGATTATCAACGATAAAAAAAGTCGTCAATGATCTGTAATGGACGACCTGGTTTTTTGCCTACAAAGTAACGGCCCCGTGGTAAGCGTTCGCCTTTCTTCAAACGGTAGATCCAGTCCTGAAAAGCAGGGCGGGATTTATAACGGCCAAAGGCTTCCAAAGACTGTGTTACCTCGACGGTTTGGCTACCATGTTTCCTCATTTTCCGCAGTGTTTCTTCCATCAGTGACACGTTATGCATTTAACTATTCTCCCTGGATTTTTTAGCCGCTAAAAGTTAGCGGCTAATAGTCATTTGTAAAAGGTTGCAATGAATGCGACGGCAGCAGCCATTAAGGTGATCACCGCCGCCGCCATATTCATCATGGCAAGTTTTCTTGCCCCTTCTATGTGCGACCGCGATTTTCTGATCTCGTCCTGAACTTCTTTTCTGATTATGGCAGCGGTTTCTGTAGCTGCAGATGTCAAAACCCGCTCCATTACTTCCGTATTGGCCTTTAGCGCGGCGTTAAGGATACGGTCAGCCTTATCCTTCGCGCTGTAATCCCATTGCATCAGGGCGCTTTGTAGCTCGGATTTAAACTCATCCAGAATTTCTCCCTGTTTCTCCTGGCTTTCATCCAGCAAATACCGAAGCAGGGTAGGAACGACCATAATCGGATCGGTTTCATCCAGTGCTATACCATGCTTTTTAGCAATGAGCGCAATGAGTTCTTCCGTCTTATCATCCATCAGATCACCGTTGCTAAATCAAGCTGTTCGAAAACAAGGGCGCGAACCTGTTTCAGACGCTGGCGAACCATAATAGATAATGATTTATCTTCAATGGCCTCATCGAAGGTCTTGTAGTTTTCCAGCATGTCGGCAAAGTCCTGGCCGTGTAACTCTTTTTTGAGCGTAGGCAAACGGATAAGCGCATCAACCTTGTCTTTATTCATCAGGTACGCTTCTGATTCTTCGAATGGCACTCCCTGATCGGATTCCACCGCGCCCCAATACGGGTTAAGCCAGACAACAAAACGGGTTTCTGACGGATACTGCTCCACCATCGCCTTGAACCCCTCGACGGTGTAATCATGTGCCTGCCCCCCCACAATCGAGATATGAATGACAAGCTGTTTACCCATTTCGTAAAGCAGGGCGGGGATTTGCTGGCTAATCATATAACTTGATAACGGAATAAATGACGGAGCGCCGTTATCGATAATAACGTCCCTGTCACCGGCTTCATCAATCCACTGGATGAGGGTATCCAGTTTGCGCTGATTAATTTCATCACCTTCCATGATGTTCAGCTGTCGGACGTTCAGTTTTTCATAATTAGAGAATGTCGGATTGAGCGGATCGGTATCGATGCACAGCGGTAGTTCACCTTTGCTAATCTTGTACATTCCCAGCAAAGCGGTACTAACGGATTTACCACAACCACCTTTTCCTTGCTGGGCGCTGTGAACAGCATGGCGTACCGGCACTGATTCAGCTTCACTTTGTTTTTGATTTTTGTCTGCAGTAGGCATTAGTTAGTCCCCTTCTTTTTTCCAGGATTAAAATTAAAAGTTGGCAGCTGACTGCCGGGATTCGTAGGCGGCTCTCTTTTGACCGGCGTTCTCTCCGGGATCACGTTTTCTTTCTTTGGTGACGGTCCGGCTTGTTGGCTTTCTTTCTTTACCGCAGCTCCAGCAGGTGTACTTTCGCCAACAGCAGCTGCACGTTTTCGTTCATCTATGTATCGCCGGACATGCCGACGAAAAGTTTCGTATGTGGTATTAACACGACCAGTTTCGTGCATGTGTTCCCATATCGTTGTAAGAGAGTAACCGGCTTCAATCGCGTTTTTGACGTCTTCCCGGATTGCCAGGAAGACTACCCTCGCGCTGTTTGCACTCTTGCCGTTCAGCCCCTTTTTCTGCTTAACCCACTCCTGTAGGTCAGTTAAATAGTCTTTTCCCATCCGATAACCTGCGTGTGTATTTATGAGGTATTTCTGTGTATTTACGTGTGTATTTAAGCAGGATAACAGTTGTAAACCGCCCGGAAAACGTTGGTTTTCCGGTGTATGCGGCATAGTAACGCCGTTTTTTCGTTATATCCACAGTTTTACACCAAAAAACACGACATTCCACTTTTCTTTGTGTAGACTTTCCTTGGCGTAAACACCGGCGAAAGCCGGGCAGGACATGTAAAGTTAGCTAACCTGTAAACAGGTTATCAAACTTTACTCTCCCCTTATTCGCATCTTCGATTCTCAAGGGGAGTCCTGCTCTGCGAGGCTACGCGGCTACCGCCGCGAGTGAGGTCAAATGACGGAACAAGTGAAAACTACACGTAAGCATGGCAAGCACATTCGTGTGCCAGTTCTGCCAGAAGAAGAAGCGATCATTAAGCGCAACGCAGATGCCGCTGGTCTGAGCACAGCGGCATTTCTGCGTAAGGTTGGAATGGGTTATGAAGTGGAATCCATGGTTGATATTGAACAGGTTCAGGAGCTGAGTCGGGTAAATGGTGACTTAGGCCGACTTGGGGGATTGCTTAAGTTGTGGCTTTCCAATGACGAGAGAACCCGTAATTTTTCCCCGTCGCTGATCAAAACTCTTTTGGGAAAAATCGAGTCAACGCAAAACGAGCTACGCACAGTAATGGACAGGATACTGAGCAAATGATTTTAGCGGCTAAAATCCAGGGGGCATCGTGATTTCGCGTCACATCCCAATGCGTAATGTTAAGAAAAGTAGTTTTGTTGAGCTTGCAAAGTATCTGCAAGACCCGCAAAACAAACAGGAGCGCGTGGGCGTTATTAAGGTTACGAACTGTCATCAGGAAAACATTCTTGATGCAGCCCGCTATGATATAGAGCCAACACAGCGGCGTAACACGCGCTCTGAGGGCGACAAGACTTATCACCTTGTCATTTCCTTCCGTCCTGGAGAAAAACCGTCACAGGAGGTTCTGGACGCTGCAGAAGAACGTATCTGCGCGGCTATGGGATATGCCGATCATCAGCGTGTCAGTGCTGTTCATTACGACACTGATAATGTGCATATCCATATCGCTATAAATAAAATCCATCCACAAACTCACAACATTCATACCCCCTACAACGATTACAAAACCCGTTCAGCGGTATGCCTGGCACTCGAAAAGGAATTTGGCCTTGAAAGCGACAATCACCGGGCAAGCAAAACGCGGTCTGAAAATAATGCGGCAGATATGGAAAGGCATTCCGGCAGAGAAAGTTTACTTGGCTGGATAAAGAGGGAGTGCGCAGATCAATTAAAGAGTGCGGCTAACTGGCAGGAGTTACATCAGGCAATGCGCCAGAATGGGCTTGAGTTACGCCAGAAAGGGAATGGATTCGTTATTACTGGTCCCGATGGCCTTGCTGTAAAAGCCAGCTCTGTAGATCGCTCACTATCCCGCGCAGCGCTTGAAAAGAAATTAGGCTCGTTTGAGTCTTCCGTACCCGACACGAAACCTTCCAGACCTTCCCCGGAAGCGATTAAACAGCGATTCGGTTCAGCTGCACACGTTAAGCGGCCCGGAGATCGCCCGCCTCCAATGCGTGAAAACCGACAGGTTAACCTTGGCGATGTTCCCGTTATGCAGATTAACAGTGGTAAACGCTACGAGGGCAAACCGCTGGGTTCTCAGGGGGCAAGTACCTCAGCTCTTTACGGGCGCTACCAGAGTGAACAGCAACGGCTTACAGCTGCCCGTAACGAAGCACTGCGCCTGGCAAAGGTTAAACGTGATCGCCTCATTGAAAACGCCAAAAGGTCAGGCCGGTTAAAGCGGGCAGCTATCAAGTTACTGAAAGGACCGGGCGTGAATAAACGCTATTTATATGGTCTGGCAAGTAAGGCGCTTGGGGAAGAACTTGAACGGGCAAATGCCATTTATAAAAAAGACCGGCAGGCAGCTTATGACATTCATAAACGCCGTACATGGGCTGACTGGCTGCAGTTCAAAGCCGCAGGTGGTGATGATGAAGCGCTGAAAACTTTACGCCAGCGGAATGCACAGCAGGCCCGCAAAGAGGCCAACATTCTGCATGGCGATAAAGTCAAAAAAGATGGCCGTATCCCTGGACTCAAACCGGACAGCGTAACGAAGGAAGGGACGATTATTTACCGCGTGGGAGAGAGTGCTATCCGTGACGGTGGTAAACGTCTGGATGTATCCCGCGATGCCGGAGATGACGGTCTTCATGCCGCACTGCTTATGGCTAAACACCGTTATGGAGACAAACTCACCGTTAACGGCAGTTTTGAATTTAAAAAACGCATTGTAGCTGTAGCCGCTGCGCGTGAGCTGGACGTGTCATTTGCCGATCCTGAACTGGAAAAGCTGAGACAAATTCTGACTAAGAAAGCGGCCCGCGAACGTGAATACATCCACATCCCCTTTGAGCAAAGAGGCAAGGCCCGGCAAGCCGGGGCCATGTGGGACACCGAAAAGAAATCCTGGTTTGTCGGTCCTTACGCAACCAGAGATCGGATTGAAAACTTTATCCGAATGAATGAGGAAAAAGACAATGAGCAAAGACGACAAAGATATGCCGGAACAGAACGAACCGATGCAGGACGAGAACGAAGCGGCAATGGCAATGCTACTGGAGCAAATGAGCCAAGAGTCACAGGACGAAGCACCTCCGCTGATGCCGGAAACAGATATGGAACCAGCAGCAGCAGAAGACGAACTGGCACAGGCGATGCTGTTACTACAGCAGGAAGCCAGCCAGGAAGGAGTGATGACACCCGTACAGGGAGAAGTCGAGCAGCCGAACCAAATGGCGAACGAGGACATAGTAAGCCCAACGTTGCGCGACCTGGACGCCAGCCGCCGCCCACAGCAAAAAACCGTCTGCGAGCAATGTCCGAACTCGGTATGGTTCGCATCGCCGGAGGAAGTGAAGTGTTACTGCAGGGTAATGTTTCTGACCAGCTGGAGCACAAAACAGCCGAACGTGCTGATCAACTGCGACGGGATATGGCTGGGGCAGGAGGAATAACAACGCCTGCTGAGGTTAAGAAACCGCTGAGTAGTGCTGAAAAATATATCAATGAACGTGAGCAAAAACGCCTTAAAGGGTTCGATATACCGAAACATAGAGGGTATAATTCTACTGATAAAGGTCTGTTTGAGTATGCAGGCCAACGTAAAAGCGGGCTGGAAACGTTAGCCCTGCTAAAACGGGATGATGAAATTGTTGTTATGCCTGTCAGCGATTACACCGCCCGGAGACTGAGCAATCTTAAAGTCGGGGAGTCGGTCACACTGACCCCTTCCGGTTCAGTAAGGACAACGAAAGGAAGAAGTCGATGAAAGAAAAAGAATCAACACCGGTGTTGTGTGAATCCCCTAAAGGAGTGGGGATAGTGATCCCACTTGTAACATCTTGGCCGGATTCAGTCGTAGTAATGGATGTCACCCATGATGACTGGAAGATAAAAGAGGAAGCCAATGAGAAAGCCTAATAACGCTGTAGGGCCGCAGGTCCGTAATAAAAAGAAAACTGCGAGAGGGAAACTGATCCCGGCGATGGCCATCACTTCACTGGCGGCTGGCATCCAGGCTGCCACACAGTATTTTGCTTACAGCTTTAATTATCAGGAACTGCTGGGGCCAAACTTCAATCACATCTACGCGCCGTGGTCCTATTTCAAATGGTATTCAGCATGGCATGACCGTTTACCTGATGCGTTTTTTGCAGCTGGCAGTGTCGGAGCTACGGTCGCTGCCGGTGGTCTGGTCCTGACTGCACTGACAAGTATGATGAAAGCAAACTCATCCAAGGCGAATGAATATCTTCATGGTTCTGCAAGATGGGCTGACGAACAGGATATAAAAGCTGCTGGCCTGCTGGGGAATGATGAAGGGGTTTACGTTGGCGCATGGGAAGACAAAAACGGCCAGTTGCAGTATCTGCGTCACAACGGCCCGGAGCACGTTCTGACATATGCACCTACCCGTTCGGGTAAAGGTGTTGGCCTGGTTGTTCCCACCTTGCTTTCCTGGAAACATTCAACGGTAGTGGCTGACCTTAAAGGTGAACTGTGGGCGATGACGGCGGGCTGGCGTAAAGAATACGCCAAGAATCTGTGTCTGAAATTCGAACCTGCAGCTGCCAATGGTTCCGTCGCCTGGAATCCTCTCGATGAAATCCGTGTGGGTACTGAAAACGAAGTTGGCGACGTTCAGAACCTTGCCACGCTGATAGTTGACCCGGACGGTAAAGGGCTGAACGACCACTGGCAGAAAACATCACAGGCGCTTTTAGTTGGTGTGATCCTCCATGTACTTTACAAGCACAAAAATGATGGTACGCCAGCAACGCTTCCGTATGTTGATTCCATCATGGCCGACCCGGAAAGAGGGGCTGGGGAACTGTGGATGGAAATGACGCAATACGGCCACGTAAACGGCGAGAATCATCCGGTTGTAGGTGCAGCTGGCCGAGACATGATGGACCGCCCGGAAGAGGAAGCCGGTTCCGTGCTGTCTACTGCAAAATCTTACCTCGCCCTTTTCCGTGATCCGGTTGTGGCCCGCAACGTCAGCGAGTCACATTTTAAAATTAAAGACCTTATGAACCATGACGATCCGGTTTCCCTGTACATCGTCACTCAGCCAAACGATAAAGCTCGTCTGCGCCCGCTGGTACGAATCATGCTGAACATGATTGTTCGCTTGCTGGCCGATAAGATGGAGTTTGAGCGCGTCAATAACAACCTTACGCTGTGGCAGCGCTTTAAACAGGCGTTTGGTTTTTCTGTCCAGGGAACCAAAAGGGTACAGACGAAGAAAACCTACAAACATCGTCTTCTGGCTATGATCGATGAGTTCCCAAGCCTGGGTAAACTCGAAATCATTCAGGAATCGCTGGCCTTCCTTGCGGGTTACGGCATCAAGTTCTACCTCATCTGTCAGGATATTAACCAGCTGCGTAGCCGTGAGACAGGTTACGGGCCGGATGAAACAATCACCTCGAACTGCCATGTGCAGAACGCATACCCACCTAACCGTACCGAGACAGCCGAGCACCTTTCTAAGCTGACCGGGCAGACAACGGTTATCAAAGAGCAGATCACAACCAGCGGGAAACGTGCCAGCGCGATACTGGGTGGCGTGTCCAAAACCATGCAGGAAGTACAGCGCCCGCTGCTGACTGTGGACGAATGCCTGCGTATGCCTGGACCTAAAAAGAATGCAGAAGGTCTGATCACCGAGCGCGGCGACATGGTGGTTTACGTGGCAGGGTTCCCGGCCATTTATGGAAAACAGCCGTTGTTCTTCCAAGATGAAATTTTCTCGCTTCGTGCCTCAGTACCTGAGCCAAAAACTACCGACCGTATTCGCGCCGCAGTTGCTGCGAATGATGACGCCAGTAATGAGGCTATCGCAATATGAAAAAAGTGACCCGGTACGCTGCCATTGGCGTTATTTCAGCTTCATTGATTGGTGCAGTTGTGTGTGGCCTTGGATATGCCGCCGGGTTACGCATCAATACCACGAAAAGTATCCCTGTTGGGTTGTACAAAATCAGCCAGAAAGCGCCAGAGAAGGGCGACTATGTAATTTTCTGCCCGCCTGAAAAGGCTATTTTCTCCCTGGCACAGAAGCGCGGTTACATCGGCAGCGGCTTTTGTCCTGGGGGGTATGGCGAGATGATGAAGCGGATTTTAGCGGCTAAAGGCGATGAAGTCGCTTTTCGTGATGATGGTGTTTACGTCAATGGACAGTTATTGCCTTACAGCAAGCCGTTAAGCGCTGATCCGGGCGGGCGTAAACTGCCCGCCATTCGTGAAGTGTACACGTTGGGTAAATCTGAACTGTTGCTGATGACTGACCGCAGCGCATCATCATTTGACGGGAGATACTTCGGTGCGGTCACAAAGTCACAGATTATTTCTACGGTATTACCTGTAATGACCTGGTAAAAAAGAATATGGGAATTGATATGGGGTTATTTCATAAGAGTGCGGAGAAGGAAAAATTAGAGGCACTGGAAAAAGTTATTTCAAAAACCAATCGGGGCATTTTAAAACGAATTGATGAAAATCGCGAACTACTCGAATTGTTATATGAAAAAGCACCAGAGCTTATGGATAAATGTTTCTGGATTCGATGCTGGATTGAATCTCAGGATGAATTTTTAAGTAAGTTGGCAGAGGTTTCTGGCGTGGAAAATCGTACCTATAACCTTACTCCTGATAAACCTTATCCACGTCCTTTTCCGAAAAAACCAGATTGCCTTACGAATTCTTCGGATGAGGATAATACCGTATGAATAATCTCATTATGTATGCTTTGAAAACTATTCGTTATCGCAGCCTCATTGCTGAGGCGCTTTTGGGGAATTTATCAGAGTGTGAAGATAAAAAAAGGCGAAGTGAAATTATCACGGTCTGTCATCGCTCCGCTGATGTGATTGAACATATATCACAGTACGCAATTGAAGATTGCCTTGATAAACATCAATTGATACAGGATCTGGAGTCTGCTCTATTCATTCTTGATGTTTTCAGTTGTGAATTAAATAACGTTGATTCATGTGTCCCTGATAGTGAAGAAGTTAAAGCGCTTATGGCAGAAATAGGGAGTGTCAAATGAGAGTATTCATTGCAGAAAAACCAAGTGTTGCGAAAGCTATCGCTGAAATATTAGGCGCAACAAATAAAAAAGACGGTTACATTGAGTGCGGTAGTGACTATGTGACCTGGTGTTTTGGTCATATGTATGAGCAGGCCGAACCGGATGTGTATACACCAGATAATGTACCGCGCAATGAGAGCGGCAAAAAAATCTGGCGAGAAGATGATCTGCCAATTATCCCGGAAAAGTGGATTATTAACCCTCGTGAAGATGCTGAGAAACAGCTGAAAACCATCCGGCATTTGGTAGAACGGGCTGACACTATTGTTAATGCTGGCGACCCGGATCGCGAGGGGCAGTTACTGGTTGATGAAATTCTTGATGACATGGGATGCACTAAACCGGTCCTGCGTTACTGGTGTAATGCGAACGATACGGTAAGTGTTACCAGGGCGCTGAAAGGTCTGGAGAGCAACGATAAATATGTGAATTTTGGTCGTGCAGCTCTTGCGCGTGGCCGGGCTGACTGGTTGGTTGGCATGAACCTTTCAAGAGGATTCACACTGTCGGCAGCGCGTGGTGGCTCGCGTGTTCTGTTGACGGTCGGGCGAGTTCAGACACCAACGCTGGCGCTGGTTGTTGCCCGCGATCTTGAAATTGAAAACTTCAAACCAATTCCGTATCACAATATCAAAGCTGTCTTTAAACATGAAAAAGGGGCGTTTGTTGCGGCATGGCAGGCCAGAGAAGATCAGCCTGGTCTTGATTCTGAGGGAAGGCTTATTGACACTAAAGAAGCCGATAAATTAGTAGCGGCTTTAACCGGGAAAACCGGTAAGGTTGTAGAATATAAGCAAGAGCCTAAGAAAAAATATCACCCTAAAGCCTATTCTCTTGGTGGTATAACAGCTGTTGCTTCAAGTAAGTTTGGTTATTCTGGCGATCAAGTGCTGGCTATATGTCAGTCTCTTTATGAAACGCATAAACTTACCAGTTATCCACGTTCCGATAGCTCTTATTTGCCTGAATCTCAACACGCAGATGCGCCTCAAATTCTGGATTCTCTTCGGGTTACTTATCCGGGAATATCTGCCCTAATCGATAAGGCTGATCCAAAAGTCAAATCAAAAACTTTTGATGACTCTAAGGTGACAGCGCATCACGGCATTATTCCAACGATGCACAAAGGTAACATTGAGAGGCTTACGCCAGAAGAACGTAATATTTACGATCTCATTGTAAGAACATACCTGGCTCAGTTTTACCCAGTGCATGAATATAAAGCGACGACAATTATTATTGATGTTAATGGTGAAACGTTTGGGGCCGGTGGCCGCGTAACGACTAAAAACGGGTGGAAAGATGTTTATTCAGATGGAGAGGATGAAGACGAAGAAAATGAGTCTGAGCAGTCTCTTCCATCAATGAAAAATGGTGACGAAATTATTTGTGCTCAGGCACAGCGTCAGGATGCCAAAACTAAAGCGCCACGTCGCTTTAATGACGGTACGCTCAACACCGCAATGGAAAATATTCATAAATACGTTGAAGACCCGGCGCAGAAAAAATTACTGCGTGAAGGTGATGGTATTGGTACATCAGCCACCCGCGCCACAATCGTTGCCGAGTTAAAGAAACGTGGCTTTATCGAAAACAAAGGCAAAGACATTATCAGTACCAGGCTGGGAAGGGGGCTGATAGCCATTCTGCCAGAACTGGTTAAAAGCCCGGTCATGACAGCAATCAACGAACGTATGTTGCTGGAAATTGAGCAGGGCAAACGTGACGTTGATTCCTTTGTGAAGATGCAGGAAAAATTTGTACGAGATCAGATTAAGGTTATTAACGCTGGGGCTATCAAAGTTGCCGGTGGTGTGCAAATTTCTGAGAAGTACAAATGCAAGGTATGCGGTAAAGGGCTTATTCGCCGTCCGTCCAAAAAAGCCGGTCACTTCTGGTCCTGCAGCGGTTATCCCACCTGTAAGGAGTCTTACCCGGATATTAAAGGTAGTCCGAACTATAACCCCGTAAAACGCGCTTAATCGTGGAGGCAGTATATGACTGACACTAACGCAGTAATTCGCCCTGATGTTAACGACGCAATACAGGATAAATATCGCGATCTGATGACACCGGGATATGTAGCCGAGTTTTCCCCGGATGAAGCTGATCTTGCGGGAGCGTTCGAAGATGATGCACTGAATGCGCGTGACGCATATGAAAGTGCTTTTGATGCGGAGTAACGACCATGGCAGAAGCTAAAGCGAAAAAACCATTTCATGAGATTGTGGCTGAAAACCTGATAGCCCAGCTCAAAGAGGGTACGGCGCCATGGCAGAAGCCATGGAATCCGGGCGCACCAGGTGCCGCTCTTCCCATGAACCCTACCACCGGTAAACGCTATAAGGGCATTAACGCGATTCACCTTATGGCGCAGGGTTACAGCGATCAGCGCTGGATGACCTATAAGCAGGCGACAGCTGCAGGTGCGCAGGTGAGGAAAGGCGAAAAAAGTACGCATGTCCAATACTGGAAATTCACTGAGGAACGTATCAAGCGCAACGATGATGGTAGCATTGTGCTCGATAAAGATGATAAGCCGGTAAAGGAAACCGTCCAGCTGGAGCGTCCGAAAGTATTTATCGCCTCAGTGTTTAATGCGGAGCAGATTGACGGTCTTCCACCAATGGCCGTTCGCCAGGATAAGAGCTGGAACAGCATTGAACGTGCCGAATCCATTCTTGAAGCCTCTGGCGCGAAAATCTCACATGACCAGGTAGACCGCGCTTTTTACCGCATGTCTACAGACAGTATTCACTTACCGCAGCAGGCCGCTTTTCCAAGTGCCGACCGTTACTATGCCACTGCACTTCATGAGCTGGGCCACTGGACCGGTCACGCCTCACGCCTTGATCGTGATCTGGCCCATCCTTTTGGTAGTGAAGGTTACGCCAAAGAGGAACTTCGCGCAGAAATTGCCAGCATGATCATGGGCGATGAGCTGGGAATAGGTCATGACCCTTCTCAGCATGTCGCTTATGTTAAATCCTGGATTAAAGCCTTGCAGGATGATCCGCTGGAAATTTTCCGTGCTGCAGCTGACGCTGAAAAAATCCAGGGCTTCGTGCTGGGCCTTGAACAGCAGAGGACACAGGAACAACCGGTAACGCTGGAAACAGAGCTGCGCGTAAAAGAGCATAATGAGGTCTTGGCCGAGGTACAGCGGCTGACTAACCCGCAGATTTTCGATGCTGAAACAGTGCAACTTTACCATTTCACTTTCATGACTCTGGAGCAGACAGCGGAGGAAGCTGGTTACGTTACCCATTACAGTCGTGGCACTGGTGAGCTGGGCGAAGAAACCATTCGTGTTAACTATGAAGACAGTAACGGCAATACTATTCCTGTTCATACTGATGTGGTTGGGCGCGGAAAAGCGTTGACGTATATCGGTGATGAACGTGTACCCGGAACGGGATTCTCTTCTGATAATGAATGGCAAAGTAATGCCCTTAAAACCGCTTTTGTCAGCATAGATAATAACCTGACTTTAGCGGCTAAAAAGGTTCAGAGTCAGATTGAAAATATCAGTGGCGACCCGCGAGAATTACCGCAGGACGCTAAGTTTCCTAAAAACTGGTGGCCTAATTCCAGTTTTCTGGCGTCAAAACCTAATGGAGAATCTTCCGCAGCGCCTGCGTCAGAAGAGGAATCCCTTGAGGTTTATCGTGAAAGGAAGAGGGCAGAATTATTTAACAAGCCAGCGCTTCCCAAGGAACTACAAGAACAGCTGAAGGAAAACATTAAGCGGCATGCTGACGCCATCGAAACGGGGCGCATCAATATGAGCACTAAACCTGAAACGTCTGTTACACCCGAACAGCAGCGGCAGTATCGTGCTGAGAAATTCATTCTTTCTAATCTCGATAGTGGCCTTTCTAAGCACGTCCAGAATATGAACCGTCGCCAGCTTACACTATCGCGTAACGTCCTCTTTGATGCGCAGAACAGCAATCAGGATAGTGATTTCTGGAAGCGTAACAGCGAATTTCATTCTTCATTCAGTCAGAACTGGAATGAGGCTCAGGACAAAATTAAGAGCGCATATCGTGAGCTTGATTTAGCATTAACCCTCCTGCCTGAGCCGAAATATACCATTGTGGAAAATCCCGGCCAGAATGAGCATGTGAATATCATCATGCAGACCAACAGCGCGGTTAAGGCGCTGGCCGCCGTTAACGAAGGGGATAACCGTTCAATTTATGACTCACGTCTTATCGATAACGGTCAGGTCGATCTGAATGACCTGCAGAACAATTTTTACCAAACGCTTGACGCAGAAAAAGCAGCCTTAACGCAAGGTGTTATCAAGCCTGATGATGAGATTAGCGTACTCCCGCCAGGTGAAGCGCAGGAATGGTATCAGGACCGTGTTGAAAGCCTGATGGAGGGTGCTGACAGCCCGGATGAAATGAAACGCGCTCTGGATGCGCTGGGGCCGGAACCGGGCGATAATGAGGCTGTTTTCCTTGGTGAAGACGGCGGGCGAGTTCTCCCGGAATTCAGCCTGAATGTTGCGCAGGAAAATACCCCAATCAATGTACCCTACAAAGAACGCAATGAAGCCAAAGCGCTTGGGGCTAAATGGGATCGAACCGAACAGACCTGGTTTGTACCAAAAGGCGTATCTCTTGATAAATTTGCAAAATGGAGCGGTGAGCCAGCTGCAGCTGCAGAAAAAAATACGCCGGTTGCATCTGTGAAAGACGTAACGCCGGAAGTGGGTGAGCGTCAGGATCTGGCCGTCCCTTACAAAGACCGTGCAGAAGCTAAAGCAGCTGGCGCTAAATGGGACAAAGAGAAAAAAACCTGGTACGCCGAAGCCGGGGCTGATATGCAAAAACTGGCGAAGTGGAAACCTGAAAACGTAGTGATCGAGCAGTCACCGGCAATGACGCTGCAGGAGGAAGTGGAAACCGCGTTAAAAGATATTGGGTGCATCCTCGATGCCGATACTGACCGGGGCCAGAAGCATCCAATTATGGATGGTGAGAAGCATCGGATCACGGTAGAGGGTGACAAGAAAGGGGAGAAGTCAGGTTTTTATATCATCCACACTGACGGCCATCCTGCAGGCTTTATGCAGAACAACCGCACTAAAGAAGAGTTACGCTGGTCTTCCAAGGGATATGTGCAGTCCGACGAAGAAAAAGCGCTCCTGCGGGCGCAGGCAGCTCAGAAACAGGCCGAAAAAGCGGCACAGCAACAAAAAGAACATGAGTCCTCTGCAAAGCGTGTTGAAAAGCAGCTCGCCAAACTCAATGAACCTCAGCAGCAAACTGCTTACCTGGAGAAAAAAGGGCTGCAGGTGCATAAAGGCGTGTTCACTGACAAGGAAGGGCAGAAAACCTTTATCCCTGCTTATGATGTCCAGGGTAAGCAATGGACCATGCAGTACATCAACGAGGACGGCACAAAACGTTTTGCCAAGAACGCCCGTAAAGAGGGATGTTTCCATGTCGTTGGCGGGCTGGACGCGCTTAAAGAATCCCCGGTGCTGATCGTGGCCGAAGGTTACGCAACGGCAGGGAGCATCACAGAGGCTACTAATATGCCAACGGTCGCCGCCTTCGATTCAGGTAATCTGGAACCTGTCGCTAAAGCACTTAAAGAAGCCTACCCCGATAAGCCAATCATCATTGCCGGTGATGATGATATTTCTCAGTCATGCAAAATGAAGGTGAAGGATAAGGCCAGTGTAAACGTTGGCAGGGAAAAGGCGCTGGAGACAGCGAAAGCTGTCGGCGGTGTGGCGGTGTTCCCGGTATTTGCTAAAGGTGAAGTACCTGGGAAAGACGAACTCAGCCAGATTAAACCGGCGGCGTATCTTGCTCACCAGACCGCCTCGCGCAAACTGGAGGCTCATACGAGCGGTGATAAGCCACTCCCGGATGCCGAAGTGAAGGTACTGCAGGCAGCGCAACTATCGGAAAAGCAGCTTGATATTATTCGCCGCGCTGATCGTTACACTGACTTTAACGATCTGGCCGTAAATAGTTCTCTTGGCCGGGAAGGTGTGGCGATGCAGTTGAAAGCCGTCATTGCTGACCAGCTGAATAAAAAACAGCAGCAGTCACAGGTCCAGACCGAAGAGAAAAAACTCGTTCAGGAAAAAGAGAAAAAGCGGACCATTCGCCACGCTATGTAAGACGTTCTGACACTGGCCTGCCTGCGGGCCAGTAAAATTATAAGGAGTAAGACCAATGCAAAAACGCAGTTATACGCAAGATGCAGCGATGCCTGCAGGTCGTAACAGTAGCGACATCGGGGTTATCATGAAGCCAGAAGGCTCCATGAAAATATGTGTGCTCAACGGTAGCTGCCAGGTAGATAAAGTGGTCGGTGGTGAATGGCAAACACAGAAGGTATTGCCGGAGGCCGGTTTGCCAAAAGGCATTTATCAGCTTTCCGAGGCGCAGCAGGCGTCCAAGAACGTTTATCCGCATTCCCATGTAGGACAAGTGCTACACGTTGACGATCGCCACGTCTACCAGCTGTCTCAGAAAGGCTTAGTACAGCATAATAGAAATGCCTGGGAGAAGGAGCCGGTAGTAGGGCAAAATTACGAGGTGGCTTACTCTCGTGGAGTAGGGAAGGTAAAGAGCGAACTGACCCAGGATGAAGCGCAGAAGTTAAATAACAGTCAGTCTAAATCGCGCTCGCTTTAACATTAAAATAAAAGGCATCGAAAGATGCCTTTTAAGGACAGGAAATGAAATAAATATATACCGCAGCGTTTTTATTAATTTTTACCCCTTTAACTTATGCTACCGGTATCCCATGTGCCAGCTGTGCAACGGTTGAGAATGCGATAAAAGGAAATACTGATGAAACACCAATAATGGTGACGCTGGATACTCCGATTGACAAAAATAACATTACGCCAAAAGAAATTAATTTAATCTCACAGGACACTAAATGTCTTTACTCTGGCGTGCTTACGCAGACTCTTTCAGATAATAAAGACAGTCGTATTATTGACGTGAATAAAAAGGTTTGCGGCTCCAATACTGAAAAAGTGTCTTACTCCGTTTTACGTATTAGTGCCAGCGAACAATACAGCAAAGGTACACCGCTAAAACTGTATCATGCCGCCGTGATGACTCCAGCAGGCCCGTTGTTCAGCGCAGATGTAATGAGCGAAATGATTAAAGATATTGCAGATGCAGCAGACCAGGCTAAGGCAAAAGGACTGACTAAGTGAGTCATTCAGATAAAAGGTCCGAGTTTTTGTATATGTTCCGGCGCTGCAGAGCGATAGATACAGTTGAACGCCTTTATGAACATAAACGGGACACTGTACCCGAAGAACATATGGTAGATTTTTTGGGGGCATACGACCACAGAAAAGCGGAAGTAATTCATGGGAAAATATGGGATAAAGTACCTGCGTCAGCGTGGAAAAATGTTAAATAAGGCCGGGATGCCGGCCTTTAATTTAGTTGTCGCCGTACTCACGTTTGATTTTTAATGTTAATTCGCTAAATAATTTCTGAGTAGGAAGGTAGCCGCATTCGTCCTTAATTAGATACTCCGTGGCGTACATCCAGCGCATCATTGCATTAAGGGCTTCATTAAAAGTATTGACGTCATCTTCTGTTTCTAAATAGGTTAATTTACAACAAGTCCATGCCGCTGAGTTTTCGATCAGCGTGCTCTCATTTTCGGTGTTTTTGTAAGCACCGAAAATTTCAAAACCTTTACCGCTGAATTTTGGCGGTAAATCATCGGACATTAGAAATGGATAGCCAGATTTTCTACCCATATATGCGTTAATCACGTCGGATACAACAACAGTTGACAGCGCAAAGGGTGCGTGTTCGATGATGTAGGCTCTTAACATCGAGTAAAGATGTTCTGGTTTAAGCAAACCTGCATAGGGCTTTTCATTTTTCATTTGATTCATCCTTATAGTTCATGACATTCAGAAACCAATTAAACGGCATTCGTAGCTTACCATCTCACTCAGGTAGCGTGGGATCTGTTCTACCAGATGGGTATTGGTAGCCGCCAGACCTTCTATCTCGTCAATGGTGACTTTTGGTAGTTCGTTCAGAAATTCACGAAGGGATAACAAAGCAAGGCGCTTGCTGTTCTCTGAGTCGATTTTCCTATACGATATACGGGACATTTGAAATTCCTTGCACGGATTTTTGGTGTCGGATAGGGAGGTGGCAGCCTCCCTATCACCCCTTGAGTAGGACATTATGTCCTGTATCTATAATAGGACATTTTGTCCTATTTGCAAGTAATTTTCAAACCGTCTAAGGATTGGGAGTACGCCGTGCTATATATGTTGATCTGCAGTGTTCTGATGCTGGCACTGGTAAAAATCATGTGGCAGTCGATGATCGCGGCGGCTTCTGGAGAACGCCAGTTAATCAAAAATAATGCCAAACTTGTATTTACCTGCTTTCCAGCAATTTGCTTTATTATCTCACCGTTTATTTTGTCTTTCATTTCTGGTGAAGGTATTTATACAGTTAAAACACTTTCACAACTTTCAGTTGCGTCACAATGGCTGGGGTTTATTTCATCTTTAGTAATGGTTATAGTATTTTCATTTTATTCTGAACGTGGAAAAAATTTCTGGAATACTGGTTGTTCCGTGCTTTCATTAATTCTCGCATTTATATTTTTTGACAGTGCAATGTTCAATACCGGTGAGAATGGTTCCGCTAATTCGATATGAATGGCGCTGTCCTACATCAATTGCAATGATGCAGGAATCAGGAAAGATGTTTATTCCATGGCCTGATTATGAAGATGGCAAAAGTAAAGATTTGACTAAAGGCATTGATAAGCTGCAGGATGAATTTAAAGATAAATAGAAGGAAGAGAATTAATGGAAATTTTCTGGAAGCCTCTGGGTATGGGGGCAGTGGCTGTACTTATCGGGATTGTTTTGCTCTGGCTTATTCCTGAATATAAAAAGACGCCCAGGAAAGCGGCTGTAGCTGTAATTAATATCGGAGTAGCTCTCATGCTCGCGGTGGCAGTAGGAATGATTGCAGTGATGATGATGACGCCAGCAGGAACCTGAGAAAACTCTTTAGCGGCTAAAATCGTAGCCGCTGATTTTACGAAATTTTCTTTTTCAGGTGGGTATCTTTACTTACATTAGCTACATCTGTACATAATGATGAAGCCACTGCAGCCTGAAATGCCTTTATAAAAACGTGATCTACATTTTCGTTTGAAGCAAAAGAAGCCAAAGGGAAAATATAAAAAATAAGAGCAAATATTTTCATGTTTAACCCTCACCGTAAAGTAAACGTATTTGTTTGATAACGTTAGCCGCATCACCATTAACAAGTTTATGAAATTCTACAGCCATATCCTTTAGCTCGCTATCTTTCAGCAGCAGCTGCAGTCTCCCTAAGAAAAGTGACCATGGTTTTTCGCTATCCATACGGCGGCCAAGGCGGGTATGCGTACCGGCGTGGCATTTAGATTCTTCACCATTATGTACTGCGTTCATGAGCCTCACCAGTGCAATGAAAGTATCCCAATCATGGCGGGTATCAAATTGCGCGGTTTCACAGGTAAACGCCAGAACAGGAGGGCGGTTATCCTCCGGTGTATCGAAGGAATTACTGTCATTTCCCCGGACAATAATCGTAAAGGTCTTGTTCCCAACCGTAAACGAATAATCGACGGATTGGATGCCTACCGGCGCGTGTTCGGTTGCAAACGTCCTTCTGGATTCTTCATCACGAATATAGAAGCGATGTGCAAAGCCGAACAGATCCTGATAATAGTCAAGACTGCTTTCTATTAGGGTATTATCGATGCGGTCACGTATTGCAAAGTAATCAGGGCCAGCCAAATGTTTGCTATCCAGTTGCTTCCTGGCCGCATCTGTCAAAAAAGCTATTTCAGCGGGAGTCAGATCAGCAGGTTCATTTGTATTCCAGGGATCGCAAATTTTGTGATGAAGCCTTGAAAGTGTTTTGACCGGTTCAGCTACAAGCCGTGTAAGTTCGCTCTGTGTTCCATCATTAGCAATGTTGTTTAGTGAGTTCTCTATCAGGTTAACCAGGAAAGCGTTAACTGACAGGTTACTTGCTTTAGCATAGGTTTTGATACGCTCGACTTGATCTCTCGACGTTCGCAATGAAATCTGTGTTAGATCCATCATTTCACTCCTATTGAATGATTTAACATTCAACGATGCTACCACATTCATAATTGATGTCATTTCATTTTTATCACATTAATGGCTTTTTTAAGTTGCCTTGATTGCCCTAGCCAGTTTAAACTGTATATGCAGTAAAAAAGCCATACACTTAACGAGTGGGCTTTTAGGGTATACCTTAGTTAACTAGCTGCGCAGCAAGGGGAGAAGATTAGTGGAAAACAGGAAACCTAAAGCCAGATACATTGTTGGTATCCCTCATGGTCGGGTTCTGTACGAGGGCAATTTGCGCTTTGCAGCCTGGTGGTCCTGGTTGTTCAACTGTCGCCAGGCTGTAGCATTTGACCGGCGTTCGTGGGTTATCAATCCCAGCTATTGGATCGCTGGCGATATACCCAATGAAAATTACTTCAATATGGAAGGCCATCGCTGTGCAAAAAATTAATTGGACACCGGAAGAGGATGCAATCTTGGGAACCGACTCGCTGGCAAAAGTATCCGTTCGGCTCAATCGTCCAACAAGCCAGATTCAAAAGCGAATGAAAGAGCTTGGCATTGCTCATTTTGCTCAACGCGGTACACCTCGTAGTTCTGTAAGGTTACAAGCTGAAGAGGCCCAAAAGGAACGAAATAAAATCAGATTCATTCAGCGAATGCGTAAAGGTGCGGTTATTGCGGAAGGGGTAGCAAATGGTTATACCTATACCGCTTTAGCAAAAGAGTTAGGGATCAGTCCCACAGCGGCTAGGAATCAGTTTTTTGTATTTCTTAGAGTAGCAATGCTTCCTTCGATGCTAGGCGAGGAAATACCACGGGATTTCAAAAATATTCCATCTCATGTTCTAAAAAAAGCTGTGTGCTGCGTAGAGAATTATTGTCTTAACCTTGAAAAGGAAGAGGTGGAATAAATATATGGCATACAGCAAATATCTGAATGATCCCCTCGACGAACATTATCGGTTAGAACCGGGGGAATATGTAGAAGAAGGGGCTATTCCAGATGAAGAGCTGGAAGTTAGAAAACAATTGGCTGCATTAAAATTGTGTGAAGAGCGTCTGCGTAAATGTGGTTTCTTTTGGCGTTTATTTAATTCGGAAGAATATAAAGGCTATCTTCATATAGCTAAAACAGTTAATGACAATCTAATGCAACTTGTGAACAGGACACCCCAGCATAAGGCTGCCATCAGGCGTATTGTGAATTCGATGCCTGAAAGCAATGGCGGGCGTGAAGCCTTACAAGACTTTCTTAAATAAAACAGTGGGGAGAGATTTATGAAAATCAACGAAGTAAAAGAAAGAAAAAAGTATTTTGATAAATGATTGTTTGATCGATTGCTGGGGTGGTTTATCACATGAAAATAGCACGAGTGTATTTGCGAGTTAGTACAGACGAACAGGATTTGACCCGGCAAAATGAAATTATAGAAAATGCCAGGAATAATGGATTCTATGTTGCCGGTATTTATAAAGAAAAGGCGTCCGGTGCAAGAGCTGATCGCCCGGAACTGCAGCGAATGATAAATGATCTGCAGCCAGACGAAGTAGTTATTGCAGAACATATAGATCGTATCAGTCGTTTACCGCTCGATAGTGCGCTGGCGTTAATAAACTCTATAAAAGAGCGGGGCGCGAAACTTGCCATTCCCGGAATTGTGGATCTTACCGAACTGGCTAACGCTCAATCCGGTGTTGCGAAGGTAGTTCTGGAATCTGTTCAGGATATGTTACTCAAAGTTGCCCTGCAGCTGGCAAGGGATGATTATGAAAACCGTCGCAAACGCCAGAAAGAGGGTATTGAACTGGCTAAACGGCAAGGCCGGTATCAGGGGCGAACTGCAGATCTACGGCTTCATAAACGCATCATTGAGTATCGTTCAAGGAAGACAAGTATTGCGGAAACAGCGAAACTTTGTGGATGTAGCGTCAGCCTTGTAAAATCTGTATGGGCTAAATTTAAAAAAGAAGGAATAAATCACAATGCGAAATAAGGTTAATTTATTATTCATCGCGGTTATAGCTATACTGTTTTATTCCTTTTCATCAACACGAGAAATTTTGATTTTCTTGAAGGTAAAGCATTTGCAGATAAAGTAGCCGCTGTCCGAGCTGCAACCACGCGAAAGAAATGAAATCAAAAGCGGTTTTACGCCAGCAAGAAATAGAGGTGTCAATTTAGAGAGACTATTTGGACAGGTAAAGGGATATAAAAAATCAATTGGAGCAGAAACCTTGATTTGGAGATAATTGTTTTGTCGGAAACGGCATCCCTTCCTTAGAAAGGTCTTATCGATGAGCACCGAACTTATCCAGAACCTCCCTCAGATCATCCTCGCTCTTGCCACCCTTATAACGGCTGTCGCCAGACTCGTGAAAGAGATTAAGAAGAAATAAATTTAGCCCCTTTCCAGGGGCTTTTTTAATGTTATCGATGTACTGTCCCCAGCTGGTCGTGTGCGTGTCATACCGGCCCGGAGTTTGCCCGCTGCGCATGTACTGTCCCCAGCTGGTCGTGTGCGTGTCATACCGGCCCGGAGTTTGCCCGCTGCGCATGTACTGTCCCGGCTGGCCGTGTACGTGTCATACCGGCCCGGAGTTCGCCCGCTGCGCATGTACTGTCCCGGCTGGCCGTGTGCGTGTCATACCGGCCCGGAGTTCGCCCGCTGCGCATGTACTGTCCCGGCTGGCCGTGTGCGTGTCATACCGGCCCGGAGTTCGCCCGCTGCGCATGTACTGTCCCCGGCTGGCCGTGTGCGTGTCATACCGGCCCGGAGTTCGCCCGCTGCGCATGTAATGTCCCTGCTGCCAGTCGGGCTTTTTTGCATCTTCTATCAGCATCACTATGCCGGTGTTAAAATGGCTCGCCCGGACAGGGCCGGGTTCCCATCATCCAGGGGGGGATTTGTTAATCCCCAGCTGTCCGGGCGTTCTCAGGTGAAAAACAGATAGCCCTTTGTAGCAAGGTAAAGCTGTAAAGCCAGAATCAGATAAAGGTGTGTGGGATAGAAGACGTAAAAAAACCATTTTAGCCGGGGGAGATTAAAACGGATATTCCCGATAATTGCAATTAACGGTATAGACAGTAGTGCATAAAAATTATGGTTAATAACAGTAAGTAGTACGCAACTGACAAATGCAAGGAGAATAAATACTCCCCTTCCCTTCTTATAATATAGCCAGATACATACACCCATAGCCACCGCAGGCCACCAAAATTCAACTATTGCGCCATAGCCAGCAAAAACTAATAAAGCAAAGAGAAGATGTCTACGTTCGCCTAATTCAATGAGGTAACAAATGATGGTGACGGCCTGCAAGGTAAAAAGGATATTAAGCGGCCACCAACCATCAATTACACCACCCAGCATTATGTATGCAGGTGTCGCCAGAAGGCCAAATATCATCAGGCGCTGACAGACTTTTGAATATACGCTATAGGTGTATGAATCTGGTCTGGCAAGGTTATACGCCAGAACAAAGCAAAAAAGAGGCATCACAACACGTCCGGCATTATATAAAATGGGGATTGTGTCATTTAATAAATATTTATTAATATGGTCGCCAATCATTAAGATTAAAGCGACCCACTTAATGAGTTCTACATTTTTGAAAGGCATGTTTTAGCCGCTAAAATCAACGTAGTTTGATATTTCCATATACTGCAGCCAGTGCATCCGCTGCAGCCTTGTTATAACGACCAGGTAGTTGCTGTGCGGGCTGCTGGTAGTCAGCCTTTGCGACGCTTTTAACCGGAATTTGTTTTACAGAAGCGGCAAAACCAATAAGTTGATCCGGCGTAGATGGTGTTGCTGCTGTCCCGTCATTCTTTGGCGGTTCTGTAGCGTGTGTGTCGCTTTGTGCAAGGTCAGTAACCTGCGCAATGCTTTTCCCCGCCCTTTCTTCTGGCGTAACCCCTGCAGCCGCCAGTTGCGGCTGTGGAGTCGTTCCGGCAGGCTTTGTCGCATCAAACGTATTAAAGCGTGCTTCAATCCATGTCTGCCATTTAGCTGCTTTTCTTATCAGGTCAGCACGATAGACCTCGTTAAATTGAGGCGTTTTTGAATGATAATTTGCAGCTTTTGTCCAGATGTCGCCTTTATCATTTTTGATATGGCCGCGTATACGCCACGCAGCCAAATCATATGAATAACAGCCAGGCTGTGCTACGTCCTCTGCTGTAATGCCGTATTTTTCCAGATCTTTTAAATAAATCGTATTGAACTGCATACGGCCCACATCATATGTGCCATTTGAGTTGCGATTTTTATTCTCAAGTCCGGTACTACCACCCTCTTTTTCAGCTACGGCTAACATAATGTTAGCCGGAACCTGATATTTTATCGCTGCAGTAATTGAGCAAACTACACGTTCAACCTGAGCCGGTGGCATATCTAAATACGGCATATTATTCTCCTTTGATCACAGCCCGCGAAGACGGCCAAACTTGTTATTAATTTTTTCAACCACATCACTTCCAGCGGATGAGCACTTATCCAGCTGTTTTTTACGCTTGCGCGAAGTATGATCCGGCAGGAAAGAACCGTGTTTTTTCTCGATGATATTGAAATAGTCACCAACCGGCCCTGAACACCCGCTTGCGACATTTCCGGTTGTCATCACACCATACAGGCATAAGACCTGTTCGCATGGATCTGCGGCTTTAGCCGGGGCTGTCATAGCAACAGAACTTGCAGCTAGAACCAGAACGGAAAGTATTGCTTTCATAACGAACCCCTTAGAAGTTTTGTTTGTTTTTGAACTGTTCATATTCATCACTGCCTTGTGGAGCCTGTGACTTTCCAGAACCATTGTCTGTATCTGGCTGACTTCCACTCAGGCCGTCACCACTAAACTGATTTGTGCTGGCGTTATCGTTACTGGCGAAAGCACCCTGCATAGCCGTGTCATCTGAAACCATCGGGCCAGACTGACGAGCAGCTGTTTGCGCACGGATTTGGGAAGCAAGCTGACCACCTGCAGTTTGTGCAATGGTGTCTTTTGCCGCGCTGATTTTTGAGTCATGCTTGGCCGTATTGCGTGCAGCCATGCCCTCTGCCAAGCTACTCGCCATGTGAGAAGCCATACGGCCAGCTCGTGAGAATGAAGAAGCAAACCCCTGGCTTCCTCCGCTGGCGCTACCTGAACTGCTCCCTGCAGACGAACCACCGGAACCGCCAGATGGTTGGCCCCCAGAAGTATCTACAGAACCGGTATCTTCCCCGCCGCCAAATCCTCCACCGGAACCTGAACCGCTTTTACCGCCAGAACCTGATTCTTCGGCCATGGCTGCTTGTGCTGATTCAAACGCCGCTTTGAGTGCTGATGCGCCCCCAGCTGCATTTGCGGCACCCGCTGCCGCTGCAGCGCCAGCAGTTGCTATTGCGGCTCCTGCTGCAGCTGCAGCCCCAATAATTGCACCGGCACCAAAGCCACCAATGCCTTGCATTGACGCGCCTCCTACAATACTGCCAACCATAGGAGGAACTTTATTAACAAGAACCAAAAGAACAATTGAGGCTACAAGCATTACAAACATAGATTTCATTTGTACTGCGTCAGCGCCCATCGCTTGGTAATACTGGTCTATGAAGGATTTTCCAATACCAACGATTAGAACCATTGTGAACAGCTGCAGGGCAATTCCTAAAACTGTTTTGAAGAATGTAATGGCAATATCGGAAGTCCAACGAGCACCGCCAAAACCGAGTAAGAAAATACCGCCGTAACTTAAAATCCAACCAGTAATCAGTAGGAGAAGCATATTTACACCGACAAGTGCTAATACGCATAGAATAACTCCGGCTAAAATCAAGCCGACAGTTGAGTCAGCTGGGGACCAAATAGATGATTGGTCTACGACTCTCGATACAATATCAAACCCTATATCTACTATGCCCGAAGGCGAGAATGATTTTGATAAACCAGAAGCATTAGCCGCGAGTTGTCGTAATGAATCCTGAATATCAACCGATATTGCCGGGCCGTTTTTTAGCAGATAGAAGAAAAAACCTAACACAGCAAAAAAACGAACTACTTCTGCAAGAGCAGCCGATAATCCTTCGCCCTGCATTGCCATCATTGCGAATGTCCATACCATCGAAATTACCGCTAATGACCAAAATATCCAGGTCGCGTAATTTTGTATGGTGCCAGCCCAAGTGCTGGCAACATTTGCAAAGCGGTTAAGGATATCATCAAGCAACCCAGCACTATCTAATGGTGCAGCCTGTGCCTGTGTGCTGATTAATATCAGCAACACAGATAAGCAAGGATAAATTAGATGCCTGAATTTCATTCTGTCACCATTTCTTTTCGGGGCTTTTTGTAAACTCGCCAGATTTACCGCACTGGTTTTTTTCCTGGTCAGTCATCTTTGATACTGACTTACTGCAATCAATCTGGCTGGGTTCGGTTTTTTGATCGCAAGCTGTGATAAAGAACGCCGACAGAATGAGTGGAATGATATATTTCATAGGAGTATCACCTTACCAAGATTGAGCGGGGCTTTTGGTATAAGTCCCAGCCCTGAATGTTTCTGATGCAGCTGCTTGCTGGGCCTCTTTATCGGCCTGAGCCTGTGCCAGTGTTGCTGCAGCGTTTTGTTGAGCTACCAGGAGCGAGCGGATTTGCAGCAGCTGGTTCGTTTGAGCACTGGCAAGCTGGTTAGCTGCCTGAATAGCTTCCATTTGCCCTTGCGCGCCGGTTGCCTGAGTCTGCAAATCTGCCAGGTTATCAGCATCGCTTTGCAATGTTTCCTGCTGTTCGTCGAGAGCCTTAAACACAGCGTCGTTGGCCTTTTTACGTGCCTCAGAGCTGTTCTGTTCAGCTTTACGCAGTGCGCTGATTTCATCCGCAGTACATTCAACATTACTGTTAAAGCACGGTGATGAGCGGTAGTAATTCACGTCCTGATAGCGTTTCAGATATGAATCAAGACTCCCTGCCTGATTTTTGTAGTAATTAAGAGTGTCCTGCGCCTGCAACAATTTGTTGATGGTTGAATTGGCCTGATCCCAGATATAGGCCGCAGGTGCGACTGTATTTTTGAGCATATTTTCATACTGCTGCAGCTGCGTCTGGTACTGCTGGATCTGTTTTGCCACAGCCTGAACGTTATTGACTGCGCTGATCGTGGTTTGCACCACATTAGTACCATCGATGACAGGGATACCGGCTTGCGCCGGTAATGCCATGATTGACGCCACGAAGGAAGCCAGTAACGCTTTTTTAGCGGCTAAAACGAAACGTGTACTCATCGTCTTGTCCTCTTAGTAATCAAATGCCTGATAAGGTTTTGTGAATGCCAGGTCTTTAGTGACCATGATATTGAAGCGATAACCCGGACGAATTTCGAGCGTAGGCGCGATATTCAGGTTTTTCTGTACAACCTGCGCAATGGCCTGACCGAATACCTGACCCAGCGCTGCACTCATTTCACTGCTCATGTTCGGAGCCTGATTCGAGTTGTTATTGTTCTGGTCGCGATCCTGAGAGTAAGCAATTGTCGCGGTGATACCTGACAGCAGCAGAGCGTTACCAAAGATACGGAAGTAATGGTTATTAACCTGATCACGGAAACCAGAATAACCCGCCATATCTGCGCCCGGCATGGAGCCTAAATCAAGAGCTTTTCCGTCCGGGAATACCAGACGCTGCCAGGCAATCATGACCCTTTCCTGACCATAGGCAACATCGCTTGAATATGTACCTATCACGCGAGTACCGTGAGGGATAAGAAGGTATTTGCCTGTTGCCGAGTCATAAACGTCCTGAGCAACCTGACCAACAATCTGCCCTGGAAGATCAGAGTTAATACCGCTAATCATGACGCCAGGAATGACCCAGCCCGCACGAAGTTCATACTGGCTGTGTGGTGCCGAAACTTTTTCATCCAGTAACCATCTGTCACCCTGCCCTTTCTTACCGAACTGGTTGATGTCATTTCGGGAAACGGAAGTACCACCCACTGATGCCAGCTGCATACCAGTATCGCTGCCGCTATCTGCGCCGCCATTCATAGAGGCCCGGATTCTCTGAACCTGAGCGTCATAACTTGCAGTAGCATCGCCAGCATTGTTCTGTTCCATCTGACGGCGAACGTTAGCGATTTCCTGCAGCATTTCATCGCGGGTTTGCGGTGTATTGCCTGCAGTGGTTGAACGCCCAAGCTGGTTAGGCAGGCTCACTTCCGTTTTAGCTTTTACGGCCTCAACAAAATCACGCATTTTATTGCGACGAATCTGGTCTGCTTCTGGATCATTCTGCCGTGGTGATTCCGACCGTTGCGGTACGGGCGGCTGATCTGGATCAGCCACCGGTGCAACGGGAACCGCTGTATAATCTGTGCTCGGTTTGGTTTTATCATCCTGTTTCGGAATCTCTGGCGGTGTTGCCGGTGCTTCAATAAGCCCGGAACTACCACCTCCCATAACATCCATTGCCATTGCTGAGGTATCGCGGCTGCTGCCGCGTTGAACAGTCGTTTCTGCCGTATCAGACGCGCCCTGGTTGGCACGTTTATTCGCGACGTATGCAACGACAAGGCAGAATGCAGCCACACAGCCTATAGCAATGTACATAGGTCTTTTGTTAACGCGGCGTACACCGGTTTTGTTAGCAACGCCCGGAGAAGCGTCGGGGGACATTTTATCTTGGTCAGCCATCCTTTATTCCTCACGAGTCCATGGGCCTGCCGGGTATGCTTTGCCGTCTGTTGCCAGAGCGAAACCACGGCTTAACGTGACGCCACCAACATACGTTGTGACCTGGTACAGGTTAGGCGCGACGGTGTTCACGACATAACCAAGAGTGGTCCCTGAATTTGCCAGGGCGCTCTGAGGCTTACCGTCTTTCGTGAACTCAATAACGGCATAACCCCGCGACCGAAGACGTTGAACAAGTGCCGAACCGAACTGATCTTTGGCAGGTTGTTTCATCGTGAACGTAGTACGTCCCGGAGGATACAGCGCTGCCAGATGCGCAACGGTGTTATCTGCCATGCTCGTAGAGGCGAACATATTGGCATTCGAATAGTTGCCATAACCGGAAGAGACACAGCCAGTCATTAACAGGCTTGCGGCCAGCACCATAGCAGAGGTTAATTTCATTGCTGCTTTCATTATTAGCCCCTTGTGATAGTCACTTTTTCCTGGCTCGAACCGACGCCAATTACCAGATATGCCTTGTCAAACAGGCCATCGACAATCGTTCTGTCTCCCTGGGTACGCAGGTTTACCTGCTGCGTTTCGTCTTTAGAGAACAGCCCGCCTTCTTTACGCACAACCAGAAGGATTGGGGTTTCGCCAGAAGAAATCGTTTTAGGGAACTGGATAATGGTTTTGACGCCATCGTTATATACACGTACCGGTTTCCAGCCAGCAGAACCGCTGATTTTGTAGTTGAAATCCAGATTCCCCAGGTATTCACCAGTTTGAGGAATTGTGTTGTCACGCAGCTGCTTGGCTTCACGCGTCCGAATGGCATCCCATTTAGCCTGCGCGTCTTCCGGGTAGGTAAAAGACACATACGGCATAAATTTGGTGCGGCTGGTTTTAACACGCATACGATATGTGCGGCGGTCAGTCGTCACGACCAAAGAGGTATCAAGGCCCACATCCAGAGGCTTGATGATCAGATGCAGCTGCTGCGCTGCACCAGAACCAGTGATTGAAGGAGATACCGTTACGCGTGGATCACCAACGTCAATATTGTTGACGTTCTCTCCTGGCTGCAAAGCGACATCGCACAGCTGCAGTACGGCACAGACAATCTGCGTCTGGCCCGTTGTATACACGTAACTGATTGCACCGTCTGGCCCTGCAAATGGCTTACTGGTTACGCTGCCAGCACCGGTCTGCCATTTCTGACCTATTCCAATGGCTGCTCGCTCCTGTGGTGTGAGCGATGGCTCATTGTTAGAGAAATATTGGTCGGCCAGCGGATCACTACCGGGAGCCGCATTAGCCAGAAGCGGTAAGCTCAAAATTAACGCTGAGATAATTGACTTTTTCATGTTTCGGCCCCGAATTTACAGTTGTTTTGACCAGTTGAAATCTTTAATGAAAATACGATGTGGGTTCATCACATCATTGTTTTCGTTAATTTTTGCGTTCAGATTAGTGTTCTGATAAACGTTGACCAGTGCTCGCATTCGGACCGGTGGATTTTTTAACGTACCGTCGCGGTTACGTGTTGTCTCAATCCAGTCAACCTGCCAGGTATCTGGCGTTTGCTGCAGAACGGAAATCAGCTCAGTGCTGACCATTTCCGTTTTTGCACGGGTGAAAGGATTACGTTCTTTCGAACCATTCAGGTATTCATTCGCTTTTGTTGTGGCGGGATCATCCGGGAACAAAAACGCGTAGGTGCGCAATACGGACTTACGCTGTAGTTCACCATCTGGCGTAACCGTTCTGATGTGATCGATAAAGTTCCATACAGCGGTGCGGTAGTCGTCGATCTTCGCTGGCGGCAAACGGTCTGCCCGTGTCAGGCTGACGTAGTTACCTGCCTTGTCCTGTTCATAAACCATCGGGACAATTTTCGACTGGCTCCCGATGTAAGTAATTCCCCCCACAGCGGCCAGACCGATAAGCAGACCCGCTACACCAATGAAAATACCCAGCGCCCCGAACTGCTGCACATGGCCCATGTGGATATTCCATGAACGACGTGCATTGAGATACGGATTAGGGCTATCAGGCTGAGGGGTTTTTTTACCGTTAAAAAGTTTCATGCAGCGACCTCATACTCATAATCATTTAAGTCCAGACCCTTAGTGCGTAGCCATTCATCAACCCAGCCATCACCGTATGTTTCGGACAGTTGTTTAACTGCAGCGATTGAATCGGGATCAGTAGCTCCCGCAAATGCCAGCGCAAGTGGCCCCAGCGCGAGCTGATACAGGCGGCGGCCTTCTTCGGATACGTAGTAGTAATCGCGTTTTGGTACGGCAGACGCGATAATTTCAATCTGACGGCGATTAAGCCCCATATTGATATACAGAGGCATGGCTTCTTCCTGCAGGGCGTGGCTGTTTGGCAGGAAGATTCGGCAGGCAGTTGACTCAATAATGACATCGAGAATGCCAGAGTTGGCCGCATCACTAAGCTGCTGAGTTGCCATAAGAACAGAGCAGTTTTTCTTAGCCATGGATTTAAGCCAGTCGCGGATTTTGCCCCTGAATTCTGGATGACCCAGCATGAGCCAGGCCTCATCGAGGATGATGAGTGTAGGACTACCATCCAGCGATTCTTCAATGCGACGGAAGAGATAGAGCAGCACCGGCAGCGCGTATTTCTGATCCATGTTCATGAGATGTTCAATCTCGAACGTCATGAAGTCAGAAATATCAAGACCATCTTCTTCTGCATCGAGCAGATGACCCATGTTGCCATCAATGGTGTATTGTTTGAGTGCCTCACGAATGACATTGTTCTGAACCGTAACCGTAAATTCAGACAGGGTTTTGGAGTGAGTCTCAGACATACTCTTAATGGCGTCAGCAATAGCATTTCGCATAGGAGCATCAACTTTGACCCCGTTCAGGATCAGAATGGCTTCAATCCATTCCATCGCCCATGTGCGGCGTGTAGGAGTATCCAGTCGTGATAAAGGTGCAAACGCCAGCTGGTTATCATCACCGGCAATCGTGAAATGCTTCCCGCCTACGGCCTTGCAGGTAGCAAACATCGACAGACCTTTATCGAAAGTGAAAATGCGCGAGTTAGCGTAACGACGCCACTGCATAGCGGTTAACGCCAGATGGGTAGATTTACCTGCACGGGTTGGCCCGAACATGAAGGCGTGGCCGAGGTCACGAACATGCAGATTAAGTCTGAATGGCGTATTCCCTGACGTGACACAGTGTGTCAATGGTGGTGCGCCTACTTCGAACATCGGGCTTGGGGCTTTATTTTCGCCCGGCCAGATTGTACTGGTTGGCATCAGATCGGCAAGGTTAAGGGTATTTACCAGCGGTCGCCGCACGTTTTCAACGCCATGGCCCGGTAAGGAACCAAAGTAGGCATCCACCGTGTTCACGGTTTCAATTCGCGCGGCGAAGCCGGTATTGTTAACAGCCTTGCGCATAAACTCAGCGGCATCTTCGACCTTCTGGCGGTCCTCATTCATCAGGACAATGACACTGGTGATATAACCCTGACTGACCAAACCGGAATTAGTCTCTGCAATAGCAGAAGATGCATCGTTGACCATAGACAATGCGTCTTCATCAACGTAGCCGTTATTGGTATTGAACAGCTGAGACATAAAACCGCGTACTTTCTGTTTCCACTTCCTGCGGAATGCCGTCAGCTTTGAAATGGCTTCGTGAGAATCGAGGAAAATAAAGCGCGTGGACCAGCGGTATTCACATGGCTGTTCGGCCAGCTTAGTGAGAATGCCCGGATAAGATTCAGAGGGGTAGCCTTCAATCGCCACAACCTGAATGAAGTTCTTCCCGATACGTGGCGTGATGCCAGGAATAAACTCCTGACCACCAATGAGGCTATCCAGATAAATAGGGTTGTTTGGCAGACGTATAGGATGTTGCAGCCCCGTAATGCAATACTGCAGGTATTCCAGCTGCTGATCCATCGTTGCGACGGAGCCGTCTTCCAGTTCGACTTTCACGCCGTTCAGTCGCTCAATTGAAACTGCCTGTGAAAGGTTCGCCTGAATTATGCTGATTTCATGCTTAAATTTTTCAATGAGATTCAGCGTAGCGTCTTTATCAGTGGAGGCTTCGCGGTCGTCATCAAACATCAGTTCCGTAAATTTGCTTTCTGCCAGCGCTGGCGGGAACCAGGTGAAGGTAACGATAAAGCACCCTTCATACAGTTGCCCCAGCTTTTCAAACAGACGGCGGCGTTCTTCATCCACGGCAGCGGAAACACGATCAGGAAAGTGTGAAGCGTTTCGGTCACTGTATGACGGAGCCGGGGTACGCATTGCATCAACGTGCATCATCCAGCCGTTGCCGAGTCTGCCAATCGCTTTATTAATGCGAAATGAGACAAGCTCTCTTTCCTGGTCGGTCGCGCTCGCGTTGTCTGCACCTTTAAAAAAGAATGACGCCATAAAAGAACCGTTCTTACATACAATCACGCCATCATCAACAACAGCGGCGTAATTCAGCATGTCGGCTAAGGCTTCATCCTTCGAGCGATGTTTTTTAAGGTGATATTCCTTCACCATACGCTGATAGTAAGCCAGCATCATGCCAAGCAAGATCAGCCCTATCAGCGCAACTAAGACAGGAATTGCGGTATTCATTTTTTCACCCTTTCATAACGTTTGCCTTGGGTTCCTGTATTTTTGCGGAACGGCGTAGCGCGGGGCGCATAATACGGCTGGCTGTATTTGAGGCTACGCAAATAAACTTGGCGTAACATCGGATCTGATTTAGCCATTTTCCTTAACAGGAAAAGTGCTCCTGCCCAAATCACGATGCCTACACCGGCAGCGATCCAGTCTTGTGATGTAAAGATAAGGACCGCTGCCAGCAGGATTGAAAACATAACCAATTCACGGTCCCCGCCCATGAAGAGGTTCGTTCTTGAAGCCGCCCTACGAATGGGGATCGTGCGTAATGCCATGGTTATGCCACTCCCCCTGTTTTAGAGCTGGTCAGCATTGCTGCCAGTTCTGCACCCTGCCCGGTGATTGCAGACAACGTGTTTTGAGCCGCAACCAGGAAGCTAAGAACAAGAACGATGAAAATCAGGGTACGAAGGAACCCGTTCATATCACCGCCGAAGATCAACATCGCGCCTGCACCGACCAGGCCGATAATGGAAGCGGTATATGCAAATGGTCCTGTAACAGAAGTACGGATGTTGGTCATCCAGTCATCGAACGGCAGGCCACCGCCAGATGTGTTTGACGCCAGAGCAGGTTCAGCTGCCATGAAAAACAGCATCGCGCCCAAAAATGCAATAAAGGCGTGTTTGCTGAGGTTGAAGTGGGAAAGACCTGTTTTCATTAAATAACCCCTTACTAAGGTTGTTCTGGAACGATTTGAATAAGGTTGAGCTTTATGGCCTGCCCGTTGGCCTGAGTTTCGTTGCTGTGTGTGGTAGATATGTCCTCCATTTTTTAAGCTGCAATGAGCTGGGAAATATATTCCCCGTTTTCATAACCCTGAATCTCGCGGATTTCTTTAATCCGGCGACCCTCAGTAGTTTTAGAAATCTGGACGATCACGTTGACCGCTTCGCCGATTACCGGCTCAATTTCTCGCGGAGCAAACGGGTTACGTGAGATCAGTGAACGCAGACGCGTGAGAGCAGAAAGCGTGTTGTTGGCGTGAAGTGAGGCCGCGCCGCCCTCATGCCCGGTGTTCCAGGCGTCAAGCATATCGAGGGCTTCCGGGCCGCGTGTTTCACCTACGAAAATACGGTCAGGTCGCATACGCAGGATCAGACGAAGAATGTCTGTCATGGTGACGTCAACAGTGGTGTGATACTGAACAAAATTTTGCGCGGCGCACTGCAGTTCGCCCGTATCTTCGATAATGCAGATACGCTCGTCTGGAAACTGACGAACTATTTCAGCAATGATGGCGTTTAACAGCGTTGTTTTCCCTGAACCAGTACCACCAATAACCAGAATATTTTTATGCGCGGCAATTGCGCGACAAATAAAATCAGCCTGCGCCCTGGTCATTACGCCTTTATCTACATATTCATCCAGAAGGAAAATGCGTGAGGCTTTCTTACGAATAGCAAAGGTTGGACCGGCAACCAGTGGCGGCAGCTGACCCGCAAAACGGGAACCATCAATAGGGAGTTCACATTCAAGAAATGGCGATTTGTGATCGATAATCTTTTTGTGAAAGCCCGCGATAGTTTGAAGAATGGTTTTTGAACGTTGTACAGGCACTGTTCCCATGCAGAACATAGGCTGACCGAATTTCTCACGCCACAGCTTGCCATCCGGGTTGAGCATGATTTCCAGCGTTTCAGGATCTTCCAACGCTTCCATCAAACTTGGCCCCATGTCCCTTTTGAGCTTTTCTATCGCTCTTAAATCAACGGAATCTACAGCGTCCATAATTCCTCTTTTTCTTTACATAGCTTTTACAATTGAAATTACGGCAAACGATATACCGAAACAAACTTGCAAGCAAGAGTTAATCCAGCATTAAAGAGAAATTATTGGTAGTTCGAAGACGGGGAAAGGGGATGTTTTTTAGCGGCTAAAATCTGCATCCCTGCAGAACCATCCTTTTCTGGCGTTAACTGTCTTTCTTTTCCTGCATTTTTTCCAGCATTGCCTTTGCTTCCTGCCCTAACTTCTGGCGAGCCTGATCACTCCACATACGTACCCGAAAGGCTTGCTGTTCGGAAAGTATGACGGACACTCTTACATAGCCAGGGGGAAGGCTCTTAACAGGTTTTCCATTAGCCATCAGCATAAGGCTGTGTTCATCAAGATCAGTTGTTTCAAGGAGAACAGGAAGGGCTACATCGAGGGCATTAGCAATGGATTCCATCACCCTTAAAGATGGGTTCGCTTTTCCATTTGTTAGGTCCGACAAAAAAGAGATTGAAACCCCGGCTTTTTGGGAAAGCTCCTGCTTTGTCATACCTCTTTCTTCAAGCAGTCTGAGGATGTTAGTAAAAAAAATTAGGTTGTACACGATACGCTTACGCCTCAATGTAAATTTTAGCGGCTAAAATGTTGACCGAATCAAATTGTTTAGCTAAACTCTATATTCCCTAGTCACAGAGATAGAGATCTGCATATAAAAAATCTTAAGCGTTTTCAGTTTATCGGAAATCTAACAAAAGACACAGAGTTACGGTATACAGCAAAAAGCACACCGATCGCAATTTTCGATATAGCGGTTAACGGGAGCTATAAAGAACAGGAAAGCGGTGAAGTCAAGTAATATACCGACTTTTTCCGTATCAAGGTATGGGGTAAGGCTGCAGAAAACGCTGCAAAGTTCCCTATGGCAACATAGTATAGAATGAAGGCCCGCTATGGGCCTTTTCTCAATTCGCAGATAAAGCGGCTGAGGCTTTTATGACAGATAACAAAACACATTCAGAACTCGATAAGCTGAAAGAGGCTGCACTGGCCCAGCGTAAAAAAACTATCGACGAAAAGAATACACAAAAGCAGCTGACGCTTTTCGATATTGCTCCATGGCCTGATTCCATGCGAGCACTACCTAACGACTATGCGCGCTCTGCGCTCTTTACTGTTAAAAATAAGCGTCAGCCCCGCGAAGCTCTGCAAAAAAAAGAAATTTATCATATCAATAAGGACGTGCGTATCACGTATACCGGACTTGAGCTAAGGGCCGATGATGACGAGTTGGTATGGCAGCAAGTTCTAGAGTACGCCAAAAGGAAACCCATGGGAGAACCCATTACTTTCACTTTTTATGAACTCTGTCAGGATTTAGGATGGTCTTACAATGGGCGTTACATCAGTAAAGCTGAGGAGTGTCTTACCCGGCTGCAGGCAACGGCCATGCAGTTCATTTCTGATCGCGTCGGGCAATTGGAGTCGGTTTCTCTAATCGGACGATTTCGCGTTATTGAGCGCGGTACAAGGTCATCGCGCTGTGAAGTGATGATTGATAAGGAAATGGTTTTACTCTTTGCCGGGGACCATTATTCGAAATTTGTTTGGGAAAAATATCGCAAGCTCTCCCCCACCGCTCGCCGCTTGTTTGATTACTTTGGTTCCCACCGCGAACCCTACCCTATGAAACTGGATACCTTCAAGCTGATGTGCGGTTCTGATTCAGATCGCATTAAAAAGTGGCGCGAACAGGTCAATAAAGCCTGCGTTGAACTTAAAGAAAGCGGCCTCATTCACAGTGCCTGGGTAGATAAAGATCGTATCTACTGTAAGCGAAGCACTGACGAGCCTAAATCAGATGGCGACACTTGAGGGGCAACATTACGACACTTGAGGGGCGAGTTATTACCGCCCTTTTTTTTTGCCGTAAGTTTAGCTACCAAAAAAAAAATGTTTAGCTGTACATAGCTTAATCACGTTCTCAAATCATCCCCCGTTTCTGTGGATAACCTTGTTTATAAACCGGTAAAGATATGACATTTGAGGGGCGGAATTACGACATTTGAGGGGCGTCATGGTGACATATGAGGGGCGATTTCATGACACTTGAGGGGCTACTTTATGACATATGAGGGGCGATTTCATGACACTTGAGGGGCTACTTTATGACATATGAGGGGCGCATGTGGATATTTTTCCACTTAATAATCATTGTCTTAATTGAGTTTTGCACACCCCTCTAACCAGATCTTTAACCAATCTTTTAACCGATCCTTTAACCACTTTTAACCAAAAAAATTAACCTTATTTTTAACCGCGTCTAACGACGCCCCCGAAGGGGGGAACCCCCCTTCTCAATCCCTCCCGGCCGCAAGCGGCCTCCCATCCCCCCAGGGGCAAGCCCCTCGACCGCAAGCGGTCTTCACCCCAAAATGACTCACTCGCTTCGCGAGCTTAGGCCGCTTCGCTCTGCCAGAGATAAATCTCTGGCGCAACCGCACTAACCAATGTACAAAACATCTGGCCCTTAAAGGTTTTCTGCTCCGGGCCTTAACAAGGCCCAAAGCAGAAACCTTAACGGATGATGTAACTACATAATAACCCACTCGCTTCGCGAGCTTAGGCCGCTTCGCTCTCGGCAAAGTACCTTTGCCGGACATAGATACTCGCTAGAGATACCAGGTAAACTTCGAAATTCTGAACCGCTATAAGACAGCAAGGGTTTACGCCAGAAAGAAGGGCTTTAAAGGGATCGTCTTAGGATCGTTATGGGGGAACCGCAGAATTCGGAAAAAATCGTACGCTAAGCTAACGGTGTTCTCGTGACAGCTCTTTGACTAGGCTTTCTAAGGCCATTCTGATAGCCCTGACTTCCTGAAAAGCCATGGCTAAAATTTGTGCGGCTAAAAGGGATAACCGATGGTAAAGTAAGTTATCCCTGTCGAGATACTGAAAAGCGTTATCCTCGTTTTTCCCAAAACTGTTTTGCCAGTTCGCTCAGAGCGCTAGTTAACTGAGCGACAGATTTCGCACTTTGCAAATTATTCTGCCCGGTCTGTACATTGGTATCAGCAGCATCGCGTATATTGATAATACTGCGGTTTATGTCTTCACTTACTGCTCCCTGCTGCTCGACCGCAGTCGCTATTTGCGCGTTCATGTCGGTAATTTCGTTAACGCGTTGGCCAATTCCATCAAGAGCTGTAGCTGCTTCCTCTGCGTGAGCTACACTCGTGTGCGCTTGCCGACTACTTTGCTCCATGACTGTAACAGCGGATTGCGCTCGCTCTTGTAGAGCGCTGATCATGCTTTGAATATCCGAAGTAGTTATATACTATGAAAAGCGTGGTAATGCTGAAAACTATATCAAAGAAGCCAAATACGACATGGCGGTGGGTCATCTCTTGCTAAAGTCATTTTGGGCGAATGAAGCCGTGTTTCAAATGATGATGCTTTCATATAACCTATTTTTGTTGTTCAAGTTTGATTCCTTGGACTCTTCAGAATACAGACAGCAAATAAAGACCTTTCGTTTGAAGTATGTATTTCTTGCAGCAAAAATAATCAAAACCGCAAGATATGTAATCATGAAGTTGTCGGAAAACTATCCGTACAAGGGAGTGTATGAAAAATGTCTGGTATAATAAGAATATCATCAATAAAATTGAGTGTTGCTCTGTGGATAACTTGCAGAGTTTATTAAGTATCATTGCAGCAAAGATGAAATCAATGATTTATCAAAAATGATTGAAAGGTGGTTGTAAATAATGTTACAATGTGTGAGAAGCAGTCTAAATTCTTCGTGAAATAGTGATTTTTGAAGCTAATAAAAAACACACGTGGAATTTAGGGAATACTGATGTAACACGGATTGACCGTATTGGGAGTTTGAGATGGTGACAAAGAGAGTGCAACGGATGATGTTCGCGGCGGCGGCGTGCATTCCGCTGCTGCTGGGCAGCGCGCCGCTTTATGCGCAGACGAGTGCGGTGCAGCAAAAGCTGGCGGCGCTGGAGAAAAGCAGCGGAGGGCGGCTGGGCGTCGCGCTCATCGATACCGCAGATAATACGCAGGTGCTTTATCGCGGTGATGAACGCTTTCCAATGTGCAGTACCAGTAAAGTTATGGCGGCCGCGGCGGTGCTTAAGCAGAGTGAAACGCAAAAGCAGCTGCTTAATCAGCCTGTCGAGATCAAGCCTGCCGATCTGGTTAACTACAATCCGATTGCCGAAAAACACGTCAACGGCACAATGACGCTGGCAGAACTGAGCGCGGCCGCGTTGCAGTACAGCGACAATACCGCCATGAACAAATTGATTGCCCAGCTCGGTGGCCCGGGAGGCGTGACGGCTTTTGCCCGCGCGATCGGCGATGAGACGTTTCGTCTGGATCGCACTGAACCTACGCTGAATACCGCCATTCCCGGCGACCCGAGAGACACCACCACGCCGCGGGCGATGGCGCAGACGTTGCGTCAGCTTACGCTGGGTCATGCGCTGGGCGAAACCCAGCGGGCGCAGTTGGTGACGTGGCTCAAAGGCAATACGACCGGCGCAGCCAGCATTCGGGCCGGCTTACCGACGTCGTGGACTGTGGGTGATAAGACCGGCAGCGGCGGCTACGGCACCACCAATGATATTGCGGTGATCTGGCCGCAGGGTCGTGCGCCGCTGGTTCTGGTGACCTATTTTACCCAGCCGCAACAGAACGCAGAGAGCCGCCGCGATGTGCTGGCTTCAGCGGCGAGAATCATCGCCGAAGGGCTGTAACTGGTTTTGTTGAATAAATCGAACTTTTGCTGAGTTGAAGGATCAGATCACGTATCTTCCCGACAACGCAGACCGTTCCGTGGCAAAGCAAAAGTTCAAAATCACCAACTGGCCCACCTACAATAAAGCCCTCATCAACCGTGGCTCCATAACTTTCTGGCTGGATGATGAAGCTATTCAGGCCTGGTATGAGTCAGCAACACCTTCTTCACGAGGCAGACCTCAGCGCTATTCTGACCTTGCCATCACGACTGTGCTGGTCATTAAACGCGTATTCAGGCTGACCCTGCGCGCTGCGCAGGGCTTTATTGATTCCATTTTTTCTCTGATGAACGTTCCGCTACGCTGCCCGGATTACAGCTGTGTCAGCAGGCGGGCAAAGTCGGTTAATATCAGTTTCAAAACGCCCACCCGGGGTGAAATCGCACACCTGGTAATTGATTCCACCGGGCTGAAGGTCTTCGGTGAAGGCGAGTGGAAAGTCAAAAAGCATGGCCAGGAACGCCGTCGTATATGGCGTAAGCTGCATCTGGCAGTTGACAGTAAAACACATGAAATCATCTGCGCTGACCTGTCGCTGAACAACGTTACGGACTCAGAGGCCTTCCCCGGGTTAATCCGGCAAACCCACCGGAAAATCAGGTCAGCCGCCGCCGATGGAGCTTACGATACCCGGCTCTGTCACGATGAACTGCGGCGTAAGAAAATCAGCGCGCTTATCCCGCCCCGAAAAGGTGCGGGTTACTGGCCCGGTGAATATGCAGACCGTAACCGTGCAGTGGCTAATCAGCGAATGACCGGGAGTAATGCGCGGTGGAAATGGACAACAGATTACAACCGTCGCTCGATAGCGGAAACGGCGATGTACCGGGTAAAACAGCTGTTCGGGGGTTCACTGACGCTGCGTGACTACGATGGTCAGGTTGCGGAGGCTATGGCCCTGGTACGAGCGCTGAACAAAATGACGAAAGCAGGTATGCCTGAAAGCGTGCGTATTGCCTGAAAACACAACCCGCTACGGGGGAGACTTACCCGAAATCTGATTTATTCAACAAAGCCTGCCGAAGGTGGTAACGAGTATGATGGTTCGAAGTGTTGGGTTGTTTTGGAAAATAAGAAGGAACTTATATGAATGATAATGCGCATTTTGAAACGGTATTTACGACATTTCCGTTACTTCACTTTGGAATGATTGTTGCCGCTTTGTCGTATATAATTTTTGCGGTAATGATGAATTTCATCAAGCGTAGTCAATTTATAAAGAAAGTTTTAGATGGTAAGTATGATCTACCTGGAAATGATGATAATGAAGAAGAGGTCTGGAAGAAGGACCATTTTTAAGTTTTATAAAATGGGACAGAAAACGCTGCATTATCCAGTCAATAGTATCTGCCGTTTTCTTTGTTTTGATTATTGCATCATTTATTTATTATCTGCTTGAGGTGGGGACAAAAAAGGATTTATATTTGTTTGTGTTTACCTTTTCATTACTTGCAAGTTTTCACAATTTAATAAAGTCAATTCACGCAATGATTGACGCCAAGAAAATGAATAAAGATCTCAAAGAGAATATAAGTGCTGATTTGTTTAATTCACACTTCACAAAATTTATTAAAGCAGAAGGTATTTATTTATACTGTTCTCTATTTTTTGATATTGCATGTATCATTGTTATTGGGTGGTTGCTGTATTCAGAATTTGTCGGGAAATAGAATAAAACACTTCACATTATAGGACAAAATGTCCTATAATGTTTGTGAAGGCCGGGTAAGTCACTCAGGTCAATTACCGGAGAACTCCGATGAAAGATGTACTTAAGAACCTCCCTCCCCTTGTCGATACTGTAACTGTTAAGGTTGCTAACGTTACTAAGTACGATGATCACCAGGTAGAAATTCGCGAGGCTGATACCAATCTTCTTATCTGGCGCGCATGGGATTTTGAACCGGACTTTGAATATAATTTTAAGCAGCAGCTGCAGCGCTTCATTAAAAAATGATTTGCAAACTGGCCCGCATAGCGGGCCTTCTTAAATTTATTCAGCTCTTAGATAAAAAGGAAATATGATGACAAATAAAATTTTCTCAACAGTTTATTAAGTGTTGAGGTATAGGACAAAATGTCCTATACTGTTTGTGAAGGCCGGGTAAATCACTCAGGTCAACTACCGGAGAACTCCGATGAATAATGAAGTTATCGTTACTGCTCGTAAACTTACAGATTATGAAGAACGCCTGATGTTTATGCCGAAATTCTTCGGCCAATACTGGCTTTTGGTGGAAAACCACACTTATAAGTGGATGCGTAAATTAAGTTCTGAAAATAAAAGCCAATATTTAAGTAGTGCGCTGGATAAAATTGAAGCCCATTACGATGGTGGTGAGTGGGATTTTTATGAACTTTCAAATGGTGGTTATTTTATGGCACCAAACAGCCGTGAACATTACCGTATTTCTGTCCAGGGTAATTACTTTGACGGTTTGTTAAGCGCAGAAGCTGCAGGTATGGTGGCAACCAGTTTTGTGCTGGCCCAGCTTGCTAATTCTAATCTGCCATTTTCAGAAAGATGCAGTGCTTATTATCATCAGCTGTTTGATTACGCCAGCGGGCATCAAGAATATGCGCAGTTCCGTGCGGCCATCGATTAAGTGAGTCTTTATCCCCTGCTCTGCAGGGGATTTTTCAGGGGTTTAATATGTCCAAACATTATCCTGGCGATGACTCTCGCGATCAGCAAATGGAAGCCATTGCGCAGCAGCTGCCGGACGACCATCGAATTCTGGACGCGGCGTACTCTGCGCTAATTGATTTGAATAAAGCCTGTATGACCGGTGATCTGCAACAGCGTCATGATGCTGTGTACCGGTTTGAAGCCTGTATCTGGAAAATGAACGGTAAAACCTTCTTTGGGTGTAATGCCGGTGAACATGAAGCGGCTCATGTTATCAGTGAATATTGCCGTGCTGATGACGGTAGCGTTCCTATGTGGGGCCAGCACGGTGATTTTATCATCGAAAGTTTCAGTGGTATGCGAGCAAGGGTTAAGGTCGAAGCCGGATGTATGATGGGGTATCTTTCCACCTCGTTTCATGCCGTTGATTTAGGCGCACCCTTTGTATCCGAAACAGGGTATCGTTCGCATTTTGTTAGGCTTTCAGAAGTCAGACCTGGAGAAACCGTTGATGCACATGTATCCCGCGTATTTCAAAGCCTGATTGACGCCAGAAAGAAACCTGCTTTTATCGCTGCTGATTCCCGTGACAGGCTGGCATCTGAGCCTTTGCCTGATTGGTTAAAATCCCTTTCGCCTCCCCCTGACAGAACGCCTCTAACGCTCCCTGACGGCTTTGTTAGGGTTGAGGCGTTATTACCCGCCTCTAAAGCATTTATCGCCCGTAAATGGGCTGTAGCAGCCCAGGAACGCATTACAGCGGTTATGCAGAGAGAACGGGAGGCTGAAAGAGAAGCTATGAGGGCCGAAAGCGAACGGCGCAAGCAGCTGGCAAAGGAACGTCCCAAAGAATACAAAGATAGGATGATTACCGTTGAGCGCTACAAGGAATTTTACGTTGGTGCTCGATGTGAAATCGTGAGTGTGCATCATCCGGTGTTTGCTAAAAATATTGGCACTATTGTAAAAATCGTTACGATATACGATTCAGGATGCGTGGAGGCGCATGAAGATAAGCCTATACGTTATCGAATCAACCGTCGCGGAACTCAGGTAGTGGATTTTGACCCTACTTGCGTTCGTACTTTTTACAATGTTGATCAACTGAAATTACTGGAAGACAACAAAACAGGTGAATCGTGAATGCAAACTAAACCCTACCCTGTCTCAATCAGGTCAGAATGTTTTTTACCCTTTGGTGCGGGATGGGTTTGTCCGACGCCAGAAGAAATTCGTACTTTGATGCAGATAGCAGAGCTAACAGGAAGCAAAGCAGCCACACTGACCGGACTGAAAGACAGTCGAACCGTCAGGCGCTGGATTGGGGGAGATACCCCCATTCCTTTTTCGGCCTGGGCTATCCTGGTTGAATATGCCGGATTGGGTAAAATCTGGAAGGTGTGAAAAGAATTTTAGCCGCTAAAATTGCAGGATAGGACAAAATGTCCTATAATGTTTGTGAAGGCCGGGTAAAGCACTCAGGTCAGCAGCCGGAGAATTCCGATGAAAAATACACTTATCCATACTCACTGCAAGCGTTGCGGCTGCAGTCTCACCATGCTTAAACATAGCGTTTTTGGTGCAAATTCATTAAAGGCTGAATTAGGTCAAATTTGTGCTGAATGTCTTACGCCAGAAGAAAATCAACGTATCAGTAAAGAAATCATGGAGCTTGCTGTTCGGCGCGTATGCCAGCCAACATTAACGCTTCATCGCAGAGGACACTAGCTAACCGGTTCAGTGTCTGAATCCAGCAGGAGGCCAGTATGACCAATGTCGTTAAATTTCCTCGTCAAGAGGACAGTAAACAGCAGCAGGGCCAGCCGGTCGAGAATGCTGCCGGTCAAACATCAGGGAGCGCCATGCGTAATATCATTCATGGAGTCATTGGTGCGGTGTACATGGTGCTGGTCATTCTATGGATTCCTGTTCGCTTCCTGCTGATCGCGAACGTTGTCATTCAGTTTTTCAAAATGATGTTTAAATGGAGTGATGGCCCGTTTGCTGCAGCCTGGCCGTTTGTGATCAGTTTCTTTGTACTGGCAGCCCTGACTTACATTATGGCTACATGGAAGCCCAAAGCGCCGTAATACTAATCAGCTGTCATTTATGCTGGGGACACAAAATGATTTATGCAGGTGTTTTGAAGTCGTTTGTGGGAGCTATCAGCGTCGGCTTTTTGATTTGGCTTATCATTGTAATTTTTAAGGTGTTTGACGGGGAAGGTGTAACGACCGTTCTTCCTCTATTGGGAATCCTTCCCGTCATCTTCGGAGCCAAGATGATGTTGAGTACGTTAACTGAAACGCCAGAAGATGATTCCTTTTCGCCGACAGAAGTAGTCAGGCAGCTTATCAAGGATGATAAGCCAGCAGAGCTTGTTACCTATCTTGAAAAAATCAGCGGCCAGACTCCAGAAACCGCCAAGTTACTTGATTACGTCAAAGCGCAGGCCGGTATCAAGGAAAACAAATCCGATATCGATCTGGTCAGGAAGGTTGTAGCCGACTATCAACGTAATCCAGCTGAGCCTGTCCCTGCTGATGTCAGATACGGGCTTGAAATGACTGCTTTTAAGGAAACAATCACGCCACCGGCTACCCGTTATGCGCAGGGAAAACTGAAAAAGGCACGTATCTTTACCTCTGTTTCATCTGCAGGATTTTCGATTAGTGGGATTCTTGTTCTCCTCGGAGGTATGTTATTCCTGTGGGGGGCGCAGATGAAAAAACGAGTAACTTTCATCAAAGATGTTGCACTGAAATAACCCGGCTTTCCGGGTTTTTTCGTTATATCCATTAAAAAATAGATTTTAGCGGCTAAAATGATTGACCTGAAAACACAGTTTAGCTAAACTGTGTTTGCGGTGTCATTGAGGCGTCCAGTCAAAGACGTTGATTTTGGAAGTAAATTTTATGACGACTGTTAATAGTAATGACCTGCACGTTGCCAAAACTGGCGATGAAAAAAGTGAAAAAAGTGAAAAAAAACGCCTGACTAATGAGGTATTTGCAAGAGTTACCCGAAGCCTGAATGTTGGTAAGCAAACGCTTGATATCGCTTATGGCGTACTGGTTGAAGGGAGGCCGCAGAAATATTTTGTTGAAACGCTGGATATTTCTCGCGGGGCTGTTTCTCAGGCAGTTAACAGAGTGTGGGATGCCTATAAACAAGAAGTACCTGACGGCTTTGTGCGTATTGAAGTAGTGTTACCGGAGCGGCAGGCTTTCATTGTTAAAAAGTGGGCTGACGAGGCAAAACGTAAACAGGAAGAATAGCGATGGCTATGAAAGTATTGGTTACAGCAAATCAAAAAGGTGGTGTTGGCAAGACTTCCACCCTGGTTCATCTGGCATTTGATTTTTCAGAACGAGGCAAGCGGGTTGCTGTAATCGATATGGATACCCAGGGCAACGCCTCTTTTACCCTGAAACAGTTCTCGTCCGGCATTAAAGCGAATGAAATGTGGGGCGAGATCGAGCCAACTCGCTTTACCCAAATTCCTGAGAGCGGAATTTCTCTCATTGAGTCAGATATTCAGCTGGCAAACGTAGAAAAATTAAATCTGCCCGAAATGGTGAAGCAGTTCCGCCATAACCTGCAGCAGCTGGCCGACAGTGGCTTTGACGTCTGCCTGATTGATACTGCGCCTACGGTTAACAATGCGCTTATCGTTGCGCTGGCGAGCGCTGATTTTGTGGTATGCCCTATTGAGCTTGAGGTGTACTCCATTCAGGGTATTAAAAAAATGCTGACCACCTTCACCCAGGTGAAACGCAAAATGAACAGCAAGCTGGAATTTATTGGTATGGTTCCAAGTAAGGTAGATGGCCGCAATCCTCGCCATGTAAACCACCTGCAGGAGCTGCAGACGGCCTACCCTACGTTAATGGTTCCTGTGTCTGTCGGGTTGCGAAGCAGCATTGCTGATGCACTGGCTTCACATGTCCCTGTCTGGAAAATCAAGAAGACAGCAGCACGTAAAGCCAGCCAGGAAATGAGAGCACTGGCCGATCATGTTTTTACTAAGATGGAGGTTGCATAATGACTAAAAAAAATTCTTCCGGCCTTGGCCTTGATACCGTTGGTGATCTATCCGACTTTCTTGATGCGTCTGCAGGTGCTGAGGGTAAACCACTGATGCTGGACGTTGACGCGATTGATCCCGATCCTGAACAGCCGCGTAAGCAGGACAACCCAGGATTCTCAGAGGAATCCATTAAGGAGCTGGCTGATACCATTAAAGCGCGTGGCGTGAAAATGCCTGTCTCCGTTCGTGAGAACCCGGAGCAAGCGGGGCGCTATATCATTAACCATGGAGAACGTCGCTGGCGAGCCAGTAAAGTGGCCGGGAAGAAACAAATTCCCGCTTTTATCGATAATGACTATAGCGACGATGATCAGGTCATTGAGAACATCCAGCGTAATGACCTGACGGCGCGTGAAATTGCCGTACACATTGGCCGCAAACTGGCTGAGGGAGTATCAAAATCTCAGATTGCTAAAAGGCTTGGCAAGTCGCCAGCGTTCGTAACCCAACACGCCGCGTTGCTGGACCTGCCGGATTGTATAGCAGATGCTTTTAATAAAGGCTCAATCCGTGATGTTACCGTAGTTAATGAGCTGGTAACGGCTTACAAGCAAGACCCGGAAGAAGTTCAAAAACTGCTTGAAGAGAACGAGGGTGAAGACATTACCCGTAGTGCGGTGAAAGTTTTCCGTGAGTTCCTGGACGAAAAAGAATCCAGCAAGCGTGATCCAGACACCATTGACGCCTTCAATGGCCGTACCGATTCGGAAGCCGCCGAGGATGATACGGACGGCCACGATGATAACGATGTGACCGATAAGGTCCGTAAGACGCCAGAAAAGGAAACCGATCCTGATAAATTCAAAAAGGCTATTGTTATCGTTGAGTACCTGGGGGAGCAGGGCCGCCTTATCCTGACCAAGCGGCCAAGTGAAGAAGGGCTTGCCTGGATTAAGTTTGATTCAACTGGTGTAGAAGAAGAGCTAAATCTCGAAAACGTGAAAATAATTTGCCTTATTGAAGGATAAAAGTATCAATTTCCGCTCAGAATCCCGCAGTCGCGGGATTTTTTTTTAAGTAATTTGCAGTATTGCATGATTTTAGCGGCTAAAATATTATAATATAGCTAAACAAAATTTAACCGGAGGGGCCATGTCAAACAGTTCAGTCAGGGCAAGAGGATTTGAAAAAGCTGAGGCCAGTCTGAGGCTGGAAGGTATGGACCCTAGCGGGGGGGGGGGGGGGGGGGGGGGGGGGGGGGGGGGGGGGGGGGGGGGGGGGGGGGGGGGGGGGGGGGGGGGGGGG
>NZ_JBLURD010000022.1:0-44217 GCF_051209435.1 Klebsiella sp. HN106
TAGCGCTGATGTCCGGCGGTGCTTTTGCCGTTACGCACCACCCCGTCAGTAGCTGAACAGGAGGGACAGCTGATAGAAACAGAAGCCACTGGAGCACCTCAAAAACACCATCATACACTAAATCATTAAGTTGGCAGCATCACCGATTTTTTAAACATATAAAATACCATCAATGAAGTGATTAAGAAGTTATAGAGTAACAGAGAATTAATAAGATTCTTTTCTCTGAGACGCCAGAATATTTGTTCTGGCGTCTGATTTTGAGTTTATTTGACTAATGAAAATAGATCATTGAGTGATTCGCTCATCGACGGATGAGTAAATATCTGATCGCGTAATATGCTATAAGGCAGCCCGGCATCCATCACCATTTTCACTATATTGATCATCTCGTGGGCTTTGTTGAATAAATCGAACTTTTGCTGAGTTGAAGGATCAGATCACGCATCTTCCCGACAACGCAGACCGTTCCGTGGCAAAGCAAAAGTTCAAAATCACCAACTGGCCCACCTACAATAAAGCCCTCATCAACCGTGGCTCCATAACTTTCTGGCTGGATGATGAAGCTATTCAGGCCTGGTATGAGTCGGCAACGCCTTCATCACGGGGAAGACCTCAGCGCTATTCTGATCTCGCCATCACCACCGTTCTGGTCATTAAACGCGTGTTCAGGTTGACCCTGCGGGCTGCACAGGGTTTTATTGATTCCATTTTTACACTGATGAATGTTCCGTTGCGCTGCCCGGATTACACCAGTGTCAGCAAGCGCGCAAAGTCGGTTAATGTCAGTTTCAAAACGCCCACCCGGGGTGAAATCGCGCATCTGGTGATTGATTCCACCGGGCTGAAGGTCTTTGGTGAAGGCGAATGGAAAGTCAAAAAACATGGCCAGGAACGCCGCCGTATCTGGCGAAAGTTGCATCTGGCAGTTGACAGCAACACACATGAAATCATCTGTGCAGACCTGTCGCTGAACAATGTGACGGACTCAGAAGCCTTCCCGGGTCTTATCCGGCAGACTCACAGAAAAATCAGGGCAGCATCGGCAGACGGCGCTTACGACACCCGGCTCTGTCACGATGAACTGCGGCGTAAGAAAATCAGCGCGCTTATCCCGCCCCGAAAAGGCGCGGGTTACTGGCCCGGTGAATATGCAGACCGTAACCGTGCTGTTGCGAATCAGCGGCTGACCGGGAGTAATGCGCGGTGGAAATGGACAACAGATTATAACCGTCGCTCGATAGCGGAAACGGCGATGTACCGGGTAAAACAGCTGTTCGGAGGTTCACTGACACTGCGTGACTACGATGGTCAGGTTGCAGAGGCTATGGCCCTGGTACGAGCGCTGAACAAAATGACGAAAGCAGGTATGCCTGAAAGCGTGCGTATTGCCTGAAAACACAACCCGCTACGGGGGAGACTTACCCGAAATCTGATTTATTCAACAAAGCCCCATCCAGCATTCATCAGAGGAAACCGACTTCCTCAAACTGACCAGGCCATCATTATCAGTTCGTAACGACCTTTTATTCTTTTTGATGCCAGGCGAGTCTCCTTTTGCCTGGCCACTTTGATTTATTGCCTGGGAGTAACCTATGGATGAGCAAGATATTCTCCGCGTTATAAACGGCCGTGAGATTGATGCTTCTGACCTCCTGGAAGAAGCTATGCCGAACGCAGCCCGACGCTTTTATCGTTTAACTAACAGCATGAACAAATTGCTTTAGGAGGTCAGGGAGCACTTTCCTGACGCGATGTATTACTCTGCCAGCGGAACGGTAAGCCTGCTGTTGGGGAGCAGCCACGACAACAATGACCATCCGGTTAGAGAAATGGTCGCTGTAAGGTCACCAGATCTAAACATTGAAGGCGGTGATTGGTAGGTCAAGCAGGGGATCTATGTGCACTTCATGTCCTAACTTCATCCAGTGCTGAATTCAGTGCACAGACAGTAGGGGACTTCTCCTTTAATCAGAATGGCAAAGGGTTACGTGAGGATCAGATTCTATTTTTTTGCCTCGAAAACGGATAAACCCAGGTTTTGGCGCTTTAACCGAAAAATCAGCAGAACGGTAAATGATAGGCTGTCATGGATAACCATTTTGAGGCAAAAATGAACGTTTCAACTGACAGCAGCAACATATCGATAGCAGAACTCAAAGAAGAATTTATACCCGGTCTTCTGCTTAATGCTGGGGCAATAAGCCATTACGGCGACTCGGCTTTATCTTCGAAGGCTATGGATAAGTATTCAAATCTTCTGGAGAAAGACGCAGTTACCGCTTTATCAGGAGCCTTGAACCGTATCGTAAGTGCCTTAGCGGAGGCAGATCCACGTTCTATCAGTAGCAATCCATCCTGGTTTTCCCGCTTTACGGGCAAACACCTTGAAAAGCGCGTTCGTTACCAACACGCACGTGAGAAGGTGGAAAATCTTATTAATGAGGGGAACGGATATCTGACACATGTGAATGAGACGCTACTGGCTTTAGAAGAGCTGCTTGAAACATATGTGTCAGAAATCAAACGCCTTAAAATTTTTATCCAGGCAGGCCATGAGTTCCTTAGGGATTCTACCGAAGAAAAAAATAGTGACGATCTAAGCCTTGTCTTCGATAAACCGAGGGAAAGATTTGCCAGACGTTTAGCTAACCTGGCAACACTGCTTGCGTCTCATGAAATGGCCGCCATGCAGATGGAAATCACTCGCGGGACTTGTATAGATATTGCTGACCGCTTTAACGAAACTATAAAAGTCCTGGTTCCAGTATGGCGGCAACACACACTTTCGCTGTTATCAGTAAATAACACTGACCCTACGATTGTTAGAAAAGCTAATCAGGCCCACGAGGCTCTTCTAAAAAGCCTGCGACAAAATTTAGAGGGATTCCAAAAATGATTAATAATTTGACCACCAAAACTGAGGTTGTTGCTTTTACTTTGACTTCCGCTGAACTGGAAAAGTTCGGGCTGAATGAGCAAGATGAACAAGAGATTAAAGCCGTCGCGGAATGCATTAATGCCGATGATCCAGGAACAGTTTATCGTTTTGGCCGGGCAATGGGGGAAAACACTGCTAATTATGCGGATAGCCTGCTTGAGCAAATTCGCAATAAAGATTTAGACGAAGCCGGGAGCAAATTAACTGAAATTATCAACCTTGCAAGAAATGTAAACATCTCGAACTTAACTGAAAGTCGTTCAAATCTGCCAGTTATTGGCCCTTTGTTGGATAAAATCCGCACCCGTGGGAAGAATTTCGCCGCACAGTTTGAATCAACTCGTGAACAAATCGATGCTCTGGTTTCAGAGGTTTCAGTTACACAGAATAGCCTCGGTTCTAATAATATTTCGCTCCAGCAAATGTTTGATGAAGTCGTTAAAGAACACCACTTAACAGGTGTACATATTGCTGCCGGTAAATTAAGGCTGGGAGAATTACAATTAAAAGCAGAAAATCTCAGAGCTAATGTTGGTAACAATCCTGCTAAGTTCCAGGAAGTATCTGATCTGGATACGCTAATTGCTAATTTAGAAAAACGTATTGGCGATTTAGTTGTTTCTCAGCAGTCTGCTATGCAAGTATTGCCAATGGTACGGATTATACAGGCAAATAACCAAAGTCTTATCGACAAGTTTCATAGCGTCAAAGAGGTTACTGTCCCTAATTTCAAGCGTCAGTTTCTGTTAGCCATTTCTCTAAATGGACAGCGTAACGCTGTAAATCTTGCCAATGATATCGATAATGCCAACAATGAGTTACTCCGTAGTAATGCAAAATTACTGCATCGCAATGCAGTAGAAACTATGAAAGCAAACCAACGGCTGGTTATTGATATAAGCACCCTTAAAGAGGTGCAGGATACGCTTATCCAGACGGTTGGCGATGTTGTTAAAATCCAGAGAGAAGGGGCTATTAAGCTCAGGGAAACAGAAAAACAGGTTCTTGCCATGCGTGAGAATTTGCGCACCCGACTGACACAAAAAGGGGTAGATCATGGTGCGTAACCTTAAGAGTAGTGACGATTTTTCCCGTGAACTGTCATTTCTTTTTCACCGGTCTATAAAGATTAGAAATTCAGGTTTCGCGATATTTGGTGCGGGCCTGCTGATAATGATTTTTGGTCTTTGCTTGTGGTTGCTGTCATTACACCTCTCACCTTCAGTTCTGGACTTTGATATTGATGTGCCCTTGTCATTCTTCAATTCATCTGAAGGTGAAGATAAGTTAGTGGTTTCGGATTTTGGCGATGCATTTGGAGGCTTCCTAACTACATATTCTAAGTTGCTATTAGGGATTATGGGGCTATTAGTAGTTTCTTCAACTGCCTTTAAAATTTTAAAGGGGGAGGAAATAGGTGAGATATTCCCGATGCTTCTAATTGCTGGCGCTTTTCTTATCGGCTTGTCAGTTTTTACATCTGCTTTAGGTTCGGAAGAGACTGATGCCACTTCAGCTTCGACTGTAAAGGTTATCAAGAAATATGTAAAACATGAAAAATACGATAAACTTGTCGCATATTTAAATGATAGTAATTGGCCCTCAGGCGAAGAGGTATCTGTAAACTATTTAAAGGCGCAACTACATATAAAACTCGGCAAGCCAGATGTGAAGTTAACACAGAATGTTGTTAGGGCGTATATGTCTGGTGTATTACAGTCAAATATTCCCGTGAAAGTTCGTTATGCATTGGAAAAGACAGCTTTAGATAAATCCGTCTCACCACTTGCGATTCGTTATGAGCAAAAACGTATGTCTAAATCACATACCTTTTCAAAAGCGTCGGTTAATTGTCTTAAAGTAGGTAGTCCCGTCGCATTCGTTGGCGTTTTGTTCGCTCTTCTTGGTATAAAAATCAGGCGGCGAGTCAGATTCTTAGAATCAAATTGAATGAAAGCCCGGTACGCTGGGCTTTTTTATTCAGTAACTTTTATCAAATATGTAGTAATTTACCGGAATCTGCTTCTCCAGCTTGTTAGCTGAAAAGCTTACTCAAGTATAATAATCTACTTCTGATTATGTTTTTTATGGTTTTATTTTTACACAACTTATTAAGGATACATGATGTGTAACTTTACTCCTGTTCAAATTATTGCTGATTATATACTGAGGTTTCTTAAAAATAATACTGATGCCAAGCTTTATGAGGCAATGCAGCGTCTTGAAAAGAAAATTGGTCAGTTTGTCGCTGATGGGGTTGATGAACATCAATTACGCTCTTCATTAAGCAAAGTCTGTCGATCTCGTTCCAGGGCGGCTCTTAAAGAGGAGTGTGAACAACTCATTCCATAAAAAGAACATCATACGGGAAAGTTACTTTAACGGTGAATGGCTCGCTTCTGGCGGTTTAAGTTGACGGCCATTCCTACCATAGCCATCATAAAGTATGATTAGCATTCGAGTGTGGCACTACTAATTTTAATGGGCTACGCATTCAGTCTCCACCTCTCTAACTATAAAGGTTCTTTTCATGTCCAATAGCTTCGATAAGCCGCAAACGCTCCCGGTACATAATTCTGATGCCGAACCCTTTTTTCCGAAAAACCTTGGTCCATTTATCGAGCAGGTATCCGGAAGGGATCTGGCAATGCTCACAGAATCAGAGAAGGAAAAACTTGCGCACCTGATCAGAACTGGGCGTAAATATGGAGTTTCTGTCGCTATCGTTCCTGATACAGATTCTGCTGAGCTTCATGAATTACTGTCTAATGCCGATTCCATTGAAAGGCAGTTTTCCATCTATGAACGCATCCAGACGAAGATTGCGTTCACGCGGTGTCAGGAAGCATAAACAAAGTGAGAAATACAACTACGTGGTATGACGTAGAACATATTGAAATCACCACAGGCGAGCGAGGCGGCAGGATATGGGTGCTGAAGCTCTCCTGTGGCCATACAGTATTTCGCCGAATACCTCCTATACGTCTTCATAACCTCACAGCTTTTTCTCTGCGGGAGCCCCCAGAAAAATGTCGGTGCTCTCTTTGCAATTCAAGTCCATAATAAAGCCTTTTTAAAGGCCACAAACTGCATATCACTGGATAAATCATCCTCTACAGCGTTCATTCTTAAACGCAAAATTTATATTTCATTCATTCTATTTTAAAAGCGTTATAAAAGACGGAATCCTATTTAGTCTGTTTGATGCTTAAATCATCTTCAGTGCCTTTTATCTTTTACCCAGCGACTTTAACATTAACCTGAGCAGAAAACTTGTTTTCAAACTAAGTTCGAAAACTTTCTGCTCAGGTTATTAGCCGGGTAAGCCACTTTGTTATATTTGTTTCATGTTAACAGAGGAGGCGATATGCAAATTGAAAAGGTGATGTCATTACTTGAAGTGCTTTCAAGCTGGCTTGAAGATAACATCAATATGGATTCTGAAATTATCTTTGATAATGACGAAGATAATACCAACTCAGAAATTCTGTATCCTGCTGTAGAAAAGGCTAATGCCGTTTTGCGCAAAATGGCATCTTTATCTTCAGATTCTGTTCATGCAATTCGACAGCGCTTGCAGCTTGCCGTAGAAGGCAAAGCTGAATTGTCCCTCAAGGATGTGGGAGAGCTTCTGCTGGCAACAAAGTATCTGATGTTGTCCACTGAAGAGGGAGAGTAAGCCTGTGACCACTCTCGTATTTGAAATGGCAGATATCAATAAACTGATCGAAGAAATTCGCACCGCAAAAACGTTTTCGGTCACCCCAGATCAGATCTATGACCCGGCATGCTATCCGGGGGGAGCCCTCCTTAACGCTGAGGGACAGACTGAAGAAGAGGCGCGTAAAGCTGGTAGGGTTTTCTTTCCCTCATCCTCAAAAATTGCCAGCACACATCTGGTGCCAAAAGTGCTTCTCGCGCACAGTCATGGTGTATACCTGATCACTAATGCTGAGCTTGAGGGCTCTCCCGCATCCCGCGATACTGTGGCTTACGCCCAGGGGATGAATCCAAAACTGGATGAGGACTGGGATTACGCTTGTGATGCCGCTTTGGGTGGGTCTGATTGTAGCTATACCATTCCCGTTGAGTGGCTGGAGTTAGCGGTAGAGCAGGGTTTTCAGGAGTTTCGACTTCGAATGAGTGAAACCAATATCAAACTTGTCAGCAAATAGTATGTCCTTGCTGTTTCCAGTCAAACATTGTCCGCCAGTCGAGCTGCTGGCGGATTGTTTTATATAAGGCCGGGAAGGTATGTCAGGTTTAAGCAGTTCCGCCCAGAAGCTTACAAGGGCGCAGATTTACGTGTTAAGACGGATGGCATCCGGCACGATCTATGATATCTCTGGCAATTTCAGACGGGCCAGAGAACGGCGTACGTTTATGGGGAATCCTGATGATGTGACGTGCAGGAGCTCTCCGGTCCTGTTCCGGCTGGGCCTCGTGGAGTTATGCCAGCCAGTAAGGCATCTGGAGCCAGGTTTATACTATCGGCTCAAGTTGAGCTCCTCAGGGCATGAAGCTCTTAAGGCGAACGCACACCTCTAACATTTGAGATAGTTCGTTCGCAGCCAGGAAAGTAACTTTCATCTCAAGTGTGACCCTTACTACCTCATTTATGAGTAAAACCCCCCTCTGATATGTCGAAAATGCTCATTTATACGAAAATAGTTTCTCTTCAGGTGTGATGTAATTACTGAGAATTCTCCCTGAATGGAAGGCAACCGATGAAAATGTTTTTTACCCCTTATGTTCGTATCGTTTTCTATTTTTGCGCATTGATTTTTATTGTTTACAGTTTCAGTGATTTTTTCCAGGGCGTCCCTGACAGCACCTTCTTCAGTGCGGTCATCACGCTACTTGTTATCGGAACCATTGTTGCCCGGCATCTGGATCGCAAAAAATCTCTCAAATATACTTCACAGATTTAAGTTTCCACTCAGGCCACTCTCGGGTGGCTTTTATAATTTAATAAGGACCGGTTCATGCATAACCACGAAATTCAGACCATTGCTATATTTAGTGCCCAGTATAAAAACATCGAAGATGCTGAAAATGCAGGTGCTTTATATTCAGTAGATATTGAATATCCGATGACACTAAATGATTTATCGCGGCTTTGCGACTCTATTGCCGAAGCAGTAGGTGTGCCTGGCGGCGTCAAATACCAGTTCGTGTCCCAGCCGGAAGCGCATGAAACCAGCTTCTGATAACCAGTAACCAAACTGCCTAAAAGCAGGTGCAAAGCCATGAAACAAACAAAGTCTTCTATGTCACGTATTGTGCAGCTGTACGACGGGAGCCGATACGGAAACTGCGAGCAGGCTGATAACGAAGGAGAGCTTTTTACGGTGGTGTTGAATAAGCCTTCGCAGATCGATGACATCCGTAAAATCGTAGACACAACCGCCGAAGTACTTGGCAAAGCTTTGCCAGTACTCCTCTTTTAAAGCTTACATCCGTGAAGGATAATTACGGTCTTACTACTTTCAGTTTTTCATTCCAGTGCCGTCCATTTTAATTTATCGATTTTAAGCGGTCGGCGCTATTTCATTGTTTCTTTTCCGACTGTAATTCCTTATATATAGGAATATTTCAAAGAATTTATCTCAGGTTATTTGTGGCGTGGTGCCAGTTGTTATAATGATTCCACATAATCTGGAGAGTCAATCATGATCACATCTCTAATGAATTTCCGCGATTTAACCGGAGAGGCAGTCATCCAGGCGCGGCAATGCGTTATTAATGCTGAGATCGAAGCGGCCCGGGAAAAGGTAATTCATGCTCGTTCGTTATTCAAAGCGGGTATACATAATGTTGTAAACGGTAGTTCTGGCATTAAGGCTGCGGCAGCACATTTTCTGGTGATAAAACGTTTACAGACTGACACTCGGTATCTGGACGCGGTTATCACTGATAACCTTTGCATGTTTTCTCCTGAGGGTTATCTGTATCTGTTTATGCAACAACGTTATTTCCTATAAAACAATGGGTTAGGTAAGTATCTTTCCATTAAAAACATTAAAAAGGTGACTTGATGAAACCATTTGGACTTGCCGGAAAACCCCGGCCCGAACCTTGCGGCTGCTGCTGGTATACCCGTGAGGACTGCCCTTACGTCAGCGCAAAACAGATCTATCGCCGCAGGCAGCGCAAGGCAGAACGCCAGCGTCAGCGCAGCACCATTGTGATGGCCGTTTCTGAATTTCGCTGACCTCTTCTGGAAATATCATTTTTTCTCCAGAAGAATTTTAAAATAAAGGGAAATCTTTTCACGGGTATCTGATGTTTATTGTTTATGGTAAATTGCGCCACATTAATTGTTTGTGGCGCAGTTCGTGATGGCTTAAGGATATAATATGAAAATCAGCCAGCTGGAATCCGGGATGCAGGTTTGGTCTGTAACCCGTACCAAAATGGGAAATACCACCATTTCAACGGTCATTGTCCACCCCGTTGTCATTATTGAAATTCATGATAACCATGTGATTGCTCGCTGGAACGGCAATGCACCACGTCGGTTTGGAGAAACGGCTATCAGGGGCTGGAAGAAGGAGAAGCCACTGCTTGTCCGTGAGCCTTTCGGAAATGTTCGTCTGGCCACCCGGGCTGAAAAAACCGCTATGCAGGAAAAAGAGTAATACCCCCTTTTAGCACCCACAATTTCACCGTCCATCTGCCTTTAACCTTGCCTGTTATTAACGGAATCCTTTCTGACTGGGCGGATCCCACGCATAACCTGAACTGTTGGCTAACCGTCTTACAGCCAAATTCCCTCCTTTATCTGGCAGGAGTGCGTCCGTGAGCTCTGTATGATCTACGTGTTTGTTAAGTAGAGCACATAACAGGAGTGGGGTATGACTGAATTAAATAAAAGCCCGTCCGGTTTTTCCGGAGCTGATGTCAGTAAAGAACAGGCTGCCATAAGGGCACTTGTAGAAAGAGTAGTGACCAACTATCGCAGCCGGACAGCACCTGATCGGGTTCAAAAGGCTTCGGTAGCGTTTAATGGGGGATTAATCCTGACCCTGATGCTGGCCTTGACGCTATTGGGCTACCTTGTGGCGGAATTGCTCAGGGGGTATGTTGCGGATAGTTCACCCTATGTGCCCGGTCTAAGTTATTCGCAATTTTCGATGCTTATGGTCGTTGAGCTGTGTCTATGCTTTCTTGCATGGTTTTTGGTTGTCACAGGGGACTATCCCCGGCCGTGGATATTTCAGGTAGTCCCGATGGAGCAGTACTGGTTCTTTGACGAAGTGGATGACGACGATCTTGCCCGGCTTTCCTGTAACCCTTACATCAAGCGCTGGCTACTTGATGAAATGTCCGGTATTCATCGACTGACCTACACGAGGCTGCATGATCGACTGGAGCGCATCTGTAATATTGCATCCCATCTCGAATACAGCCGTATTCAGGCACATAAGATTTCCCTAATCAACGGAAGCAGTGCCTCCTGATCCTACCATTGCATCCGGAAATTAAACGGGCAGGAACTGCACTGTATGTTCCGACCCAGCAGCTGCCCGTTACCCTTTTCTTTAGTATAAAATGACTTTCGCCGACAACCGGAAGTGAATCATGTCAAATAAATGAAAAATCAGTAATTTATGTAGGCGGGGTGTTTGGCTGATCAGGGCAGGGTGGTATAATAACGCTGGTGCTGGAGGCTTTTGCCCCAGCCAGCGGTAACACTGTTTGACTGTGGTAAAAGCAGAAAGCCCCGAGTAATTTTTCAATTAACCCGAGGCCCCTGTATGCTAGTCACATTCAGGTTACTATGGCGAAGATATAACCGCAAATATTTACTACACCGATATCCCTTGGGTACAGAAAGAGCTACTGAAATAGATTTTTGTATGCATATTTTATTACATATATAAAGTAAAATGTCATTTAACTAAAATTTTACACCTAAAACCCGCTATTTAATTACATTTTAATATGGCAAAAAATAGTAGTAGTTGGCGAAGTTCAGTTATTATTAGTGCCGTTCAATTCCTAGAAGAGCTTAAGCTATAGTGTTAACCCCAGCTCGCGTCCTGCATTCCAAGGAATTAGCCAAATATAGCAGCTAACGCATTGATCGGATTGCCCCTATCGAAACTGTGTTCAATGGTTAGATTGCAAGTAAAAGGGTTAATTGAACTACAATATATCCCTTAGGCCGCTTTGAGCGAGAAGCGGACGCCCGCATAGCGTTAACAGGCGTCCGATATTTTGAAGTGGGCAGATTACTTAACCCGTTTACCCGTTTCGTCAATGACCTTCTCACCATCCTCTTTGGAAAACACTCCTTTCTGACCTTCCGGTAGAATATCCAGCACCATTTCGGAGGGACGACAAAGACGTGTGCCGATCGACGTCACTACAATCGGCCGATTAATCAGGATCGGATGCTGAAGCATAAAATCAATCAACTGCTCATCAGAAAATTTGTCTTCATCAAGACCCAACTGCTCATAAGGTTCGACGTTCTTACGCAGCAATGTACGTACTGAAATGCCCATATCTGTAATCATTTTGCTAAGTTCATCACGAGTTGGGGGAGTATCGAGGTAATAAATAATGGTTGGTTCGTTACCGCTGTTACGGATCATCTCCAGCGTGTTACGTGAAGTGCCACAGGCTGGATTGTGATAGATGGTAATGTTGCTCATATCTGTATCTCATTACAAAGTGATGGAGAGCCGCAACGCCAGTGCGGCCAGAGTGATAAACAGCACGGGCAGAGTCATGATAATGCCGGTGCGGAAGTAATATCCCCAGGTAATCGTTATATTTTTCTGGGCAAGCACATGCAGCCAAAGCAGGGTTGCCAGACTGCCAATCGGGGTGATTTTCGGGCCTAAATCGCAGCCGATCACGTTGGCATAAATCATTGCCTCTTTGACGGCGTCAGTCGCCATACTCCCATCAATCGACAACGCGCCAATCAGCACTGTCGGCATATTGTTCATCACCGACGACAGGAACGCGGTCAGGAAGCCGGTGCCAAACGTTGCTGCCCATAACCCCTTTTCTGCCAGCAGGTTTAGCACGCCAGACAGATACTCCGTTAGCCCTGCATTGCGGAGGCCATAGACCACCAGGTACATACCCAGCGAAAAAATAACGATCTGCCATGGCGCACCGCGCAGGACTTTTCCGGTGTTGATGGCATGACCTCTTTTCGCCACTATAAACAGTACAGCTGCGCCAGTAGCGGCTATCGCGCTGACCGGGATCCCCATAGGCTCCAAAACAAAGAAACCGACAAGCAGCAATAACAGGATAATCCAGCCCACCCTGAATGTTGCCGGATCTTTTATCACACTGGCAGGAGTCTTCAGCAGCGAAACGTCATACGTCGCCGGAATGTCCCTGCGGAAGAAGAGATGCAGCATGACAAGCGTAGCCGCAATTGCTGCCACATCTACGGGGATCATAACGGAGGCATACTGCGTAAAACCCAGACCGAAAAAGTCCGCCGATACGATATTCACCAGGTTGGAAACAATGAGCGGCAGGCTGGCCGTATCTGCTATAAATCCTGCTGCCATCACAAAGGCCAGTGTTGTACTCTTGCTGAATCCCATTGCAAGCAGCATCGCAATCACAATTGGTGTCAGGATCAGCGCGGCGCCGTCATTGGCGAACAAAGCAGCGACAGCGGCACCGAGCAACACTATCCAGGTAAACAGCAGGCGACCACGTCCGTTACCCCAGCGGGAGACGTGTAGTGCGGTCCACTCAAAGAAGCCGGACTCATCGAGCAGCAGGCTGATGATAATGACCGCAATAAATGCCGCTGTCGCGTTCCAGACGATATTCCAGACAACGGGAATATCAGTGATATGGATGACACCGGTTACCAGCGCCAGCACAGCCCCGATACTCGCACTCCAGCCAATGCTCAAGCCTCTGGGTTGCCAGATCACCAGTATCAGCGTCAGTAAAAATATACTCCCTGCCAAAAGCATCTCAGACTCCGTTATATATGATTATGTAAATGTGTTTTCTTTTCTCAGCAGGAGGTGCAGGCTGCTTTATCCAGCCATTCACGCACATCCTCCCGCATACACTGCCAGGACGTCGTGATTGTCTCAGCTGCCCATGCCGGTATGTGGGGGGACAGACGATAGTGGATCCATTTGCCTTCACGACGATCCAGAACCAGCCCAGCCTCACGAAGGATAGCCATATGTCGCGAGACTTTGGGCTGCGATTCGGAAATGGTTGCACAGATATCACAGACGCACAGTTCTCCTGACTCCCGTAGAATCATGACGATGGCGAGCCGGGTTTCATCCGACAGGATTTTGAAAAGCTTAACAGGTTGTAGCATTTTTCACTCCGTTCTCTTTAGAATATACATATGATAAATCATATGTGTTAAATTTGAAATCATCTGATCTCACCGGAGTAGAAAAATGGAACAATTTCCAGCCCTGAATAGTGAATGCTTTGATCAACACATAGCCGAGCGCCTGCACCTGCAAAAGCCGCCACGAATTCTGATCCTATATGGCTCAGTTAGAGAGCGCTCCTACAGCCGCTTTGTTGCGGAAGAAGCTGGTCGCCTGCTGGCGGCGATGGGCGCGGAGGTAAAACTCTTTAATCCCTCAGGTTTACCCCTGCCGGATGATGCGCCAGATACTCATCCTAAAGTCACCGAGCTACGCGGTCTGGTCAGATGGTGTGACGGGATGGTGTGGAGTTCTCCGGAACGGCACGGGGCTATGAGCGCAGTTATGAAGGCGCAGATTGACTGGATACCATTAAGTGAAGGCGCAGTTCGTCCTTCGCAGGGCAAAACACTTGCGGTAATGCAGGTTTGCGGAGGTTCACAGTCCTTCAATGCAGTGAACCAGATGCGTATTCTGGGCCGGTGGATGCGGATGTTTACGATCCCCAACCAGTCCTCCGTAGCCAAGGCATGGCAAGAGTTCGACGAAAACGGACGAATGAAACCTTCGTCATGGTATGACCGCATTGTCGATGTAGCCGAAGAGCTGTTTAAAATCACTCTGCTGCTTAAGGGGCAAACCGATTATCTTGCAGATCGTTACAGCGAGCGAAAAGAGAGCCATCAGGAGCTTTCATCCCGAGTCAATCAGGACAAAATATAACGTTGTTCTTTGCATAAGCTTAACAACGTCCGCTATTGGCACGAAGCAGACATGTCCGGAGTCGTAAGACATCTGCTGTGAGCGAAAAGCGGACCTTCAAATCCGAACAGGTTCAATTGATTAACCTTGGCTGTCAGTTCCGCCATCGTTAACATGAAGCAGATCGAATAATTCCCTATCCCATTTTTTACAAATACGCAGTGGCAAGAAAGATAGATTCTGGCTCATGACAAGTAGAGTAATTCATTTGTATAAAGAGACTTCGCCTTCAGGACGCGTTTTGAACCTGCGATGCATCCACAGGTATTGCTCAGGGGCACGGAGAATTTCACACTCGATGATCTTGTTCATATAAGCCGCTGCGGCGATCTTGTCTTCCCCTGGATAGCCTGACAACGGATTGCTGATATACATGTGATAACCTTTTTTATCGCTACGTCGAATCATGCTAAGTATGATCAAGTGTGCACCAGCGAGTTTTGACAGAGCATACGTTCCGTTCGTCGTGGCTGCTTTTTTTACCGAGAAAAAAGGTGCAAAAACGCTTCCCTTAGACCCATAATCCTGATCTGGTGCAAACCACACGGCTTCCCCGGCCTTCAGCGCATGAACAAAACCAGATAAATTACGCCTATTAATCATGGCCTTATTTGAACGCATACGCCCTTTTGTCTGTACCCATTCCATTAATGGATTATTGTGTGGGCGATACGTTACCATCATAGGATGGCATAAACCCATTACTCTTCCACACAATTCAAGGGACATAAAATGAATCCCGACAACCATTACTCCTCTGGTCGCACTGGTCAGGTTTTCAAGCCCTTCGACATCAAACCATTTTTTGACTCTCGCATCGCTCCAGAACCAGGCCATTCCTGTTTCCATCAGTCCCAGCCCGAGAGAAACAAAGTTTTTATTGACCATCTGGCTCCGGGCAAACGGTGTCATCCCTGGAAAGCAGAGTTCGATATTTCTAATCGCAATTCCTTCCCGGCGTTTCAGAAAGGGTCTGGATATTTTTCCAAGGCCAGAGCCCAGAATATGTAAAACCGGGTAAGGAAGTTGAACGAGAAGCCACAGCAGACCCAAACCAGACCAGGTAAGCCAGTAGCGGGGATGAAGTAAATTATGAGTAAAAGTCTGTGCCATAAATTGCCTTAATGCTAATGAAGGTTATAACGTAAAAGGAAAACAATGAGACAATTCGTCTTTAGCGATACATTTTTTTAGACAATTTAAACTTGTCTAAATTCAGAAAAAATAAATAACTTTGCAATGGCTGGTAAAGAATTTAAAGAGTCAGGAATGAATTGTAACCCAGCAAGGTTATTCTGTTATAAATTCATGGATTTATCATTGATATTCAAGAAATTGTCTTCTTGATTCATCATCATCAAGGTACTCAAAAGAAAGAAGGCGAATTTTGGTAAGTTTATAAAACCACTCGCAATTGTTTCGTTGAATAATTTCGCCAGGTTTGAAACATATCCCGGATTCCACCCGGATAATCGCATATTTACCATTACTAAACCTGACCCGGTGAATACAAAAAGGTTGACCGGCCTGCCCGTGACAGCTGTTCGACAGGATATGCCCTTCAATAAAAACAGATTTTTTAGATTTCATTATCATACCCTCGACAACTGCAGTACAGGAGAAATATTGTCATTTCCTGACATCACTTATGTTAAGTGGCAGAAGTTGATCAGCCGCCGATACACCAGCATTCTGAAGGTCTGAACAACAGTCCGCAGACTGGGCACTCAAGAACCGCATCTTTTCTTAGTTTTCCTGCTTTCTGAGCAGATCTGTGTGCGCATACCGGACAGGCAACATGAACTGCTCTTTCTTTAAAGTGCCTGAGTCCTTTTGTATAAGACATAATTAAAGCTCTCCGAGGAATACAATAATTATTATACGCTTTAATATAATAATAACTGGTTTAAGTTATGTTGATTTATGACTGAACCAGAAGAAGAGATATTGAAAATTAAACGTCTGATTTATGATATACTAACCTTCCATGAGAAATTTATGATGAAATCAGAAGACACCCTTGACTGGTATCCGGCACAACTACCGCCAGTGAAAATTATTCTTGGCGAAGCCGTGCTGGCTGTGGGTAAACAGGGCCGACCGATTAATACCCGCACCTTGCTGGAATACCTTCAGGTCATGCAGGATAAACAAAAAAGGCGGGATGACAAAATAGCCATGCAGACTGCGATTGATGTTCTCAGGGATAATCAGCGCATTAACGGCAGACGTTAATGCGCCTCCGGGATCAGTGTCAGTTCTGAATGATCTCAACCGTATGGTTTTGTCCATCATCCTTCAGCGGTATTCTGTCATCAGAGAGGAGAACACCATCCAGTGTCACGCGATATTCTGCGTCGCCGCGTGAGACACTAATCTGATAATGGCTTTCGCCATACTGATAAGTAATAGAAAAAGACGGCCACGCATCCGGTAACCGGGCATGAATAGTAAAGTCAGCGCCAGTGCGTTTTATCCCCAGTAATTCCTCGGTAAGTAAACGCCAGGCCCAGCCTGCAGAACCGGTATACCAGCTCCATCCTGCACGTCCGGTATGGGGAGCGACGCTGTAGACATCAGCACTCATGACATAAGGCTCAGCTTTATAAACCCCGACAGAGCCCGCATTCAGAGTATGATTTATAGGGTTGAGCATTGACCAGAGTTGCCAGGCACGTTCGGCATTCCCCATCCGGGCAAATGCCATCACGGCCCAGATGGCGCCATGCGTATACTGCCCTCCGTTTTCCCGCACACCGGGCAGGTACCCCTGTATGTAACCTGGATTTGGACCGTGTCCATCGAAAGGAGGCGTTAACAGTTTTATCAGCCCCCCTTCGTTATCCACAAGATGCTTATCCAGCGCCTGCATGGCCATTGCACACCGCCCCGCGCTCGCGGCCCCGGACAATACAGACCAGCTTTGCGCAATCGCATCAATCCGGCAGTCCTGTGAGGCTTTCGCCCCCAGGGGAGTTCCATCGTCAAAATACCCGCGCCGATACCATTCACCATCCCAGGCGTGGGTTTCGAGATTGCTTTGCAGGCGCAGAGCCTGTGAACGGCACATCGAGGCGACACTTTCGTCCAGCCTGCGATCCGCCAGCGCAGCAAACCGCTGCAAAATATCGTACAGGAAGAAGCCCAGCCAGACGCTTTCACCTTTGCCTTCGATACCCACCCGGTTCATCCCGTCATTCCAGTCACCAGCCCCCATCAGCGGCAGGCCATGCTCCCCGAACAGCAGTCCATGTCGGATAGCTTTGACACAGTGTAACCAGAGAGTCTCTTCGGTACCGCTGATGACCGGCGTGTCATAGACAGACTCTTCACCAGGCTGAAGCGGGCGTCCCTCCAGATAAGGAATGCGTATTCCCAGAGCATCTATATCCCCCGTCGTTTCAACATAGTGGCAAACTGCAAGTGGCAGCCACAGGTAGTCATCGGAACAACGGGTACGGACACCGTTGCCATGTGGCGGGTGCCACCAGTGCTGCACATCCCCCTCGATAAACTGCCGGGATGCACAGAGTATTATCTGTTCACGCATTCGGTTCTGATCAGCATGGCTCAGTGCCAGTGAATCCTGCAGCTGATCGCGAAAACCAAATGCACCGCCAGACTGATAGTAACCACTGCGGGCCATGAGGCGACAGGCGACTGTCTGATACAACAGCCAGCCATTAACCAGTAAATTTACGGACGTGTCGGGGGTGTTGACCACGATTTTATCGAGCACATTGTGCCAGTGGTTATGAATCCGGTTCAGCTCCTGGCGGGCTGTATCCTCGTTCATGTAACGGGCCATCGTCTCATGAGCACAAACATCATTCTCTCCTGCGCCGAGGATAAAAATAAACGTCCTCTGATCTCCATCAATTAATGTTACCGTCGACTGTACCGCCCCGCAGGGATCCAGACCGGCGCCCGTGTTACCTGAAAGTCTGCGCAGTTGCATGGCAGACGGTGCGTGAAGGGAACCATTACGGCCGATAAACTCCCGGCGGTCCCCTGTCAGCGAACAGTCATTACCGCTGACGGCAAAAAATGCAGTTCGGCCGCCACCATTATCACCATAAAAGTTGTTCGCCAGCACCCCGCAGCCGCCAGGCGTTCTGGCCGCATGTGTCACAATGTGAGGGGCTGAGCGAGTTCGTGATCCTCCAAGCGTCCACTCCACATAGCCTGTGACGGAGAGTTGACGTGTCCGTCCCGAAGAGTTACTGAGCGTCAGGAGCACCAGTTTAACTGGCGCCTCTTCGGCAACCAGGACCGTCAACTCGCTGTCTATACCACTCTCACGGTGGGCAAAAACGCTGTAACCAAAACCATGTCGGGTCAGGTAATCACCGTGTCCGCGAACAGGCAACGCTGTCGGTGACCAGTTTTCCCCTGTCTCTTCATCACGCAGATAAAACGCCTCGCCAGAGCGATCGCTCACCGGATCGTTTTCCCAGGGTGTTAATCGGTATTCATGGGCATTCTCATACCAGGTATAGGCCTGTCCTGCATCTGAAATCACGCTGCCAAAACGGGGATTTGCCAGTACGTTTGACCAGGGAGCCGGTGTCTGCGCATTTTCCCGCAGAACAATTTGATATTCCCGCCCATCCTGAGAAAATCCACCGAACCCATTGAAATAGTATAACTGACTGATATCGGGGCTCCAGTCCGTATGTTGATTACGCTCGCGAACAGCACGCGGAATGAATGCTATGGCCGGCGATTTCAGAGTATGGATACGCTGGTTAAGCTGCTCATTAATACTCCCTGCGCGATCATCAAGATAAACACAGGCCACGCTCATCAGTAGCAACTTATCTTCTGCGGAGAGATACTCGCCATTACGGACAAAAATCCCGCCCGTTTTGTCCAGCAGACTGGCTTCAGACCCCGCATAAATTAACTCCATAATCTGATTTTGTAATCCCTGCTGGTAGCCGCCGGGGCTGTTATTCAGGATAACCAAATCAACATCCAGTCCTTTCTGTCGCCAGTAACGGTGTGCCTGAATCATTGTGATCACTGAGGCGATACTTTCTTCGCCGGTTATACTGAGCAGCACTATTGGCAGATCGCCTGAAATTGCCCAGCCCCACAGACTGGACTGACCACGCCGATTGCGGCTGATCACCTGGCCTTCAGCGCGTAGCTCCTGGACAGGGTAAAGCACAGCGCTGGCGAGACGATTAAACAAAGTTGCATCATCTTCACTGGCATTCATCTGGCGTAATACCACCAGACTGTGAGACCAGGCCAGTTCAAAGACGCGATCGGCAATAGGGTAATCGCGATATTTTTCCAGCAGCGCCAGGCTCTGCTGACGGGTCTCGCTGATACCATAAATGATATCAATCGTGACCGGATGCCCCGGCTGTAGAGTGATGGCGTGGCGAATTGCCAGTATCGGATCCAGCACTGATCCCGACGTGTTGCTGAGCGTCCCTCCCGCCTCTATTGCCTGGGCATCAGCAGAGTTTCTGCCACGACCAAGAAATTTTGCCCTGTCCGTTTCAAACGAGACGTTATGTCGGTTATCGCCATGCACCACCATCATGTGAAACAGGCAGGGGCTCGCTTCATCCGGAGAGCGCGGGCGCCGGTGGCAAAGAATGGCGCCACGCGCAGGATCCAGCTCAGTCTGAATAAACAGATTGCTGAATGCAGGGTGTGCCAGATCGCTGGCATCAGGTGCCAGTACCACTTCAGCATAGGTTGTCAGTTCCAGAGTGCGGGGCTGGCGACCACGATGGAGCAGAGTGAGCCGTCGCAATTCAACATCATCCTCCGGGGAGATCACCACCTGAGTTTTGACGCTAAGTCCTCCGAAGGTGCGTCGGAATTCAGCCCCTGCATCGGTGAAGAAAACTTCCTCGTCTTGTCCGCTGGAGTTGCCTGTCGGTTGCCAGGTATTGCTCCAAACATCCCCCGTCTGTGTATCACGGATGTAGCAGAATGCTCCCCAGTGATCACGGGTGGTATCACTGCGCCAGCGTGTTAGTGCAATATCGTTCCAGTGACTGTAACCACCGCCACCCGCGGTCAACATCAGGTGATAATGGCCGTTGGACAGGAGTTGAATATCAGGTGCTGGTGTATCCACGCTATAGAAAATACGGGGTTCATAGCGAACGGGTTTGACTCTGCCTTCATGAGATTCAAAATGACGGCGCGGACTGTACAGATCGACCGCATCCGGCACGCGGTCCTGTAACAGCAGGCTCGCTGACCGGAATACCGTACTGGACATGAATCGTTCAGTCATGGGGGCGTCAAGCAGCACATGAGCCAGTGCCTGAAATGCCATGCCCTGGTGATGCGCCATCCAGGACTGTACCACCGCATAGAGCTGGCCGGTTGCGAGGCGTGAGGGGGTATAGTCCAGCGCTTCATAAAAGCCGTATTCGCCGTGTGCGCCATTTTTTTGCAGCCTGAACAGGTTCTCACAGGCTCTCTGTGGAGATACCATCAGCGCCAGCATTGTGGCGTAAGGCGCGACAACCATGTCATCGGCAAGCCCCCTGCGCAGACCAAGACCCGGCACACCAAATGCCTGATACTGATAATTATGTTGAACATCAAAAGCGTGATAGCCAGACTCTGAAACACCCCATGGTACCCCGCGTTCTTTCCCCCAGTGAATCTGGCGCATAACCGCCGACTGACTCATTTCATCAAGCAGGCTGCCGGGCCAGGTGGGCATCACCAGATTCGGCATCAGGTATTCAAACATGGACCCGCTCCATGACATCAGGGCAGTTTCATTATCAATCGTGGTAAACAGTCGACCCAGCGCGTACCAGCTTTTAAGAGGTAGCTGATTAGTCGCGATGGCAAGAAAACTGGTCAGGCGGATTTCAGACGGCAGGAGATCGTAGTGGCTCTTGTCAGACGTATTCGTGTCACAGTTATAACCGACGCTGAGCAGACTGGTTGCTTCACTGTACAGAAAGGCGAAATCCATCCGGGCATGCTCATCCAGCCGCTGTTCAAGTTCAGTGATAATATTGAGTCGCATTCGGGCCTGCTCCGTCGCTGACGCCGGTGATATTCCTGTACCGGTTAATGTCGGACGGGCAAGCTCGCTCAGCGTCGGCAGCGTCTGTTCGTTCCACGATACAGGTAACCAGCCAAGCAATAACGACCACTCATGGCAGAACAGAACCAGTTGATTCTCCAGATGTCCTGCCCAGCGAATCTGAAGGGGTGACCCCTGATGACATAACGTGGACAGATGGTTGCACTGGATGCTCATGTTTTTCAGTTCACAGAATAACGCCTGTGGAGAGAGTGACACCGCGCTCAGGCATTGTTTGCGCAACAGTCGCAGACTGTCAGGTGGGTTCTGACCCCACTGTTTTTCCAGAATATCCAGCGTATCGTTCAGTCCTGCCAGTATCTTTTGGATGTTTAAAACAGGCTGATGACGCATGGAGGACAGCCCTGCACGCAGCGTCAACAAATGTCCGGCCATATTACCGCTGTCGACGCTAGAGATATAGCGTGGACTGAGGGGGACCAGCGTACGGGTGTCATACCAGTTGTAGAGATGGCCCCGGAAGTGCTCCATTTTATCCAGCGTGTCGAGCGTGAGCGACACGCGCCGGAGTACCTCTCCGCCTGGCAGGTAGCCAAAGTCCCATGCCGTCAGGTTAGCCATAAGTGAAAGACCAATATTGGTAGGGGAAGTTCGATGTGCCACCGTCGGTTGTGGTATTTCCTGATAATTATCAGGCGGAAGCCAGTTCTCTTTTGCGGTGGCAAAGGTTTCAAAAAAAGCCCAGATTTCACGGCTTGTCTGGCGTAAAAGCTGTTTTTGTTCCTTATTTGGCGAAAACACCTTACGCACGTGCTGGCGACTCAGCCAGCTCATCAGCAGCGGTGCCATACACCATAACAAACCGATCGGCAACGCCATCCACATCAGTTGGAGGGCAAATTGTCCGGTCAGTATCATCAGCGTCACGCCACCGGCAACATTCTGCCACATCGCCTGATAAAAACATGCAACAGTGGGTCTGGCCTGATTGCTGTCCTGGCTGTGGCTGACCCACTGGCTGAGGTGACGCCTGCTTATCCCCAGTCGCCATAGCGTCACGGCGATCGCTTTCAGCGAATATCCGGCTTCGTGCGGCAGTATCGCAAAATTAAGACCGATACCAGACAGACGCTTCAGCGCGCCCGCCCCCACAAGTAGCAGATGCGGCTTCAGGCGGCGGCGCAGAGGTTTATTGATAAGGTCATGGGTGATGCAGAGGATGGCTGGCAACAGCCAAATCAGTGACAGTATACCCAGCCAGTAAACCGGATTGGGTACCCAAAGCAGGGTGAGGTACAGCAATACCAGTAAAGAGGGGGCTACCAGACTGCGACGCAGATTATCGAGTAATTTCCAGTAAGAAAGCGCGGTCAGCGGATTCCGGACATGGGTTCCATCGGTTTTTCTGACGCGTGGTTTCAGCCAGTTAAGCAGTTGCCAGTCACCCCGGATCCAGCGTGAACGGCGTGCAACATCCGACAGATAATTATTAGGGTACTGTTCGTAGAGTAACACCTCACTCAGCAGACCCGATCGTGCATAGCACCCTTCGAGGAGATCATGGCTGAGAACCAGATTTTCCGGGCAGGTATTGGCAGTTGCCTGCATAAAAATGTCAACATCGTAAATCCCTTTGCCCACGAACGATCCTTCCCCAAAGAGATCCTGATAGATATCCGAAGACATCATCGAATAGGGGTTGTTACCCGGTATGCTGCTGCGCAGGGCTGCGTAACGCCCCTGACCGTTGCGTGGTATCTCCTCCGCGAGACCGGGTTGCAGAATACCGAATCCTTTGACAACCCTCTGGCGTAGCGGATCATACTCTGGCGTATTCAGCGGATGCGCCATCGCCGCAACCAGTTTATGTGCCGTATCGCGCGGCAGCATCGTATCACTGTCCAGGGTAATGACGTATTTAATGTGACCCGGTAAAAGGTGTGCCGGCATATCGGCAACGCTGACGAATTGCGTTCCCGGATGGCGCAACCAGCTGTTCAGCAACGCCAGTTTTCCCCGCTTGCGTTCATAGCCCATCCACATTCCTTCCTCGGGGTTCCATTGAGGCTGGCGGTGTAACAGATAAAAACGTGGTCGACCGGAGGGGTAGCGCCGATTCAGCGCCTGCGTATCAGCGACAGCCTGCCTGAGCAGCTCGTGACTTTCCGGCGAGGGTTCATTTTCAGAATCTGCAAAATCAGTGAGCAGCGCGAACCTAAGATTTTCGTTTTCATTCCCCAACCAGCAGACTTCAAGACTGGAGAGGAGCTGGCTGAAACTTTCGTGGCTGGTCAACATGCAGGGGATGACTAACATGGTGGCGCTGTCAGCGGGAATGCCGGTTGAAAAATCCATCCCCGGCAAGGGGCGAGGAACGTGAAAACGGGTGGTTGCGTCACTGAGTAAATCACTCATTAACTGAGTTAAAGCGATAATCAGAGGCAACATCACTGCGATTAACAGCCAGTCTGCGCCCTGCATGGCAGTTTCGTGCAATATTGTCGCGGTCGTTGCGGTGGTCAACAACGCCAGGCTTCCAAGCCATGACAGCAGGGTTATTCTGTTGAAACTGTGTCGCAAGTGTATGAGCCTTGAAGTGTCTGCCTGGAGATGAATTTCCAGCGCCTGTCGACCTTCACCCGCGAGATAATAACCAACATGATGTTCCGGTGTATTGGGCGCTTTTTCCTCTGAAAGCGCCAGCACTCTGTCAGCAACCTCCGGCTCGCTGAGACCACTGTCTCTGGCCAGGACCTCAACTACGTGCCGGTAATGATCCCGGGTATTGAAGTGCATCCGGGGATAGATACCGGCAGGATCATTGCTTAATGCCTGTTCGACGACACTTATCGTTTCGGTGAAATCAGCCCAGTCTGTTTCACCCAGTAATCGCAGACCTGCGATGCTGTTACTGACAGACAGCTGGCTGGCGGCAAGCTGTTGATTGAAACTATGTATGAGAACGTCGGTGGTGCTCCCCTGTTCCCGAAGGCACTGATCAACCCAGGTCAGAGGTAACGACAGCGCGTTGCCATGCCCCTGCAGGCGCCGCACCAGCTCTGCGACAAACGCACTGGTTAACGGGGGGCGGGAGCGCGCCATATCAGCAACCACCATGATTAAATCACCAGGTGCACTCTTTGCACATTCGAAAATCCTGGTTATCCACGTATCGGCAAGGTTTCTGTCCTGCTGGGCTTTTATCACTTCCATGCTGATACGACGAAGATTTTCAATCAGCGCCAGGCGCATCATTCCCGGTAACGCCCAGACTTCACCTAGCGTCAGCGGTGTCACCTGTTGATAGGCTGTAAGATAGCTGGTCAGGCTGGCAGCATCCCAACGGCCATCGCCGTGAGCAATGGCCTCTGATGCGATATGATAAATTCGTGGGCAATCAAGCGGCGATATCAGCGACGGAAGACCTTTTCCAAAACTTTTCGGCAAGTGCTGGCGGACGGTGCGGATTTGTTCCTCAATAAGATAATAATTGTCCAGCAACCACTCCCCGGCGGGCATGATACTGGTCTTTTTACCCGCGTTAAGCTCATAGCAGTTTTGGGTGATGACGTCCTCATTGTCGCCAAGCCTTTTCAGAAGATAATAAGGATGTTTATCCGGCGATACTTTATGAGTCCGCGCCAGCTTCTGGCCGTAGCGTTCCATCTGGACGGTCGAAAAGAGTTCAGACCGCGGAGTGCTTTCGCTTGCAGGATCGTTCGCCGATAACGTTACGTATTCGGCAGCATTCATCGGGATATGGGAGCGGTTAAACCACGCTCTGGGGTTCATTTTCATAGCATTGCTCTGATGCAACGTTAGCGCGCAGGAGCAGTTGCGAAATCAGTTCAGAAACGTTCTCTCAGGATGGGCGTAAGGCATCAGGGATTTAGCAGCCGCCGAAATTTGACTTAAGTATAGATCATGGGCTCTGAGTGCTGTTTTGGTTGGGACTAGCGTCGGGAGATAAACAGAGCCTTACAGCCGGGGCAAAGCATGGCCTGATTGCGCCGGATTTTTGACAAGGGTTGAGCTGATTTTAAGCCACAAACGGGGCAGGTGGCGGTAGACGCACCGCTGAAAAGTTTCATTGCGTAATTGATAATAGACATAATCATTAACCTTTCAATGAATGAGCCTCACCATATCACATGAGGTTAAGTTTTAATCTATTTGTTTTGAAGCACTGAAATTCAGAAAAGGTAGATGTTCTCAGCCACTGGTCCCCTGAGACGGTTCATCCGACAAAATTCAATGCGACTTCCTGTGATGAGTAATTCTGATTTGCGGGAGTTAACAACTGAAATGTGAAGCTGAACGTCTTTTCGACTCTCAGAAGGGATGATGAGACCTTTAACACTAAGAATGTCATAACGGACTTCACCAGCCGTATTAAAATAGGGGCTCCACTGAACAATGCCGATCCGGCGACCTATTATGGCGGTGGTGTCGAAGGATATACTTATTATCCCGAAATGAAGTAATTTATTATGCCAATTATAAGGATAAGCCTTTAGGCATATCCTTTTTTTCATCACCCTACCATATTGCTCTTGTCTTTCGGGGTAATGGCATTACTTACTCATCATTAGCCCCACTACTTAGACTATTTCCACTTACCCACATTTATACTTAACCAATATGTAACTTAATATATTGATGAGTTGGGCTGCTAGCAATGTCCGCTCCTGGCACCGAGCTACCATAAGACCACAAAGCAGTTCACAGGATATCTCTGTCTCGCATTGAAAGTGCTTTTCCAGCTTGGCGTTGACACTTTTCTAAAAGGTTTTCTCTTTGTGGGGAAGTCCCTTTAACTTTTGCACCCTTCCTTCTCTGGTAAATATTTCGCCAGTGTTGTTCCATATTGTATAATCAGATAATCAAATGGAGGGCTATCTATGACTATGAAGGTGTTTTCCCCCTCAGTTCCTCGCACTCAGCCTAGCGACCTCTGGAGCGTCGTCGGACTTGGGGCTCAGGATGGCATCGCGCTGATGGGTAAAATCAGACCAAGGTCTATAAGGCGATGTCGCAAAGCTTTTTTCTGCTTGGACAAAAATTCCGCCAAGTGAACTGTGTAAAATGTCGGGCATCCCTAACACCACGTTTAACCGCAGCATTAAGGATCGGTTTACGACCGTTCAGAGCGAGCGGATTGTTCGCGTCATTCGGGTATTGTCCTGGGCCATTGAACTGTTTGAAGGAGACAGAGAAGCCGTGAATAAATGGCTGAATGAAAAAAACCGGACCCTCAGTTGGCAAAAGCCTGCTGATGTTATGCCGTCAGAAACCGGGGCGCTGGAAGTAATGCGACTGATTACCCGTATTGAGCACGGCGATTATTCATGATCATCTACGAGCTTACTAACAATCGCTATCTGCTGCCTGCTTGGTCCTAATCATCATGGGCCTTACCTAATTATTACACGCTCCTTTGACAGAGTGTCACTCATTCATTCGCTTCGTAAAACGCGTTAAGTAGTCTGCGCAGGTCGATCTCCTTGCTTGTGGTATTCAGAAAGGCATCCAATTTATCGACCTGTTGCGATCTGACCATTTCCAGTTCTTCGCGAAGTGCCAGATTTTTTGCTTCCAGCTCACCTATCTTTTTTTGAAGGACGGAGCGTGCCGCTGTCTTGTATTTCGGGGCTGTATCGTTGTGCATACGGCGCTGGATGTTCTTGGCCTCACTAAAAGCCTCGGAAATGAGCTTGCGCCCGTGCCATTTCTTCTGGCTGAGCATCTGCCGATTGAACGCATGACCATACTTTTTCTTCGAGTGGGTCATGACATTTTCCCATGTGACCGGTATCTGGGAATCCGGGAATAGTGAGACCATTCTGGCAATCTTTCGTGCCAACTCCTCAGTCAGGATCTCCTTACGCCCCAGCTTGCCGGTAGATTCACTCATCTGCAATGTCCTCACTACCATCTCGTTCGTTGTTATCATCACCAGAGGCGAACAGGGCTCGTTGATCCTTCAGGCCTCGTGTTGCCGGAGCAAACTGCGGGTACTTCTCGAGCATGGCTAGTCGTTCCTTCTCGATACGTTCATGTCCCCCGTAGGCATCCAACGCCCGCTCCACTCCAGGAGCAGCATGATGCGTTGGGTTGTGGTACTTCATCAAGGCACCATTGATGTACATTGGATTGTCCAGCTTCTCAACAAAACCTGTTGCCACGAATGCTTCGTGGAGCATGTTTTTAAGCACGGTATCCTTAATGAGGTGCTTGATCTCATGGAAGCGCGCTATCAGTTCATCCGTCATTTGCGATGGGGTCAGCCCACGCTCGACCAGATGGTAAACATGCTGGGCAAGGGTTTCCTGATCGTCTGCAATCTCGCGATTATGAATAATTATTGTTTGTTCCACGATGTTCAGAATGGCAGAGTGCAACTCACTTGATCGAGCCCGCGTCCGGTCATTGGTAGGCCGATGGCCCTTGACCAGATGGCTATTATTGCAGGGCAGACAAGAAGTATAGGCGCGACAAGGCTTCTCATGGTGCTGATGAGAGCAGAATCCATACCATGTAGGATAAATTATGATTATCTGTTCACCCGTCCTCGCTATAGGCCGGTCTTCAGTAGCCGCTGATATGGCGTCTAGGGTAGTCCCGCTTATCCCTGCATCGTGAACGGTAACAATATCGATCCGGGGCCCATACTTGTCTTCCAACTGACGGCAGGACATCAACCCTTTTGATAGTTCCGTCAACTCCAGAGGGACGGGAATAGTACCTGCTGTTGCATTGGTTTCAACTGAGCGGAAGTCATAATGCCATAGTTGTGCAACACTAAGTCGGTTGGCCCACTTATTGATTAGCACGTTGGAGAGTTTTTCGCCGTAGGTCAGGGCCATGGTTGTTAACCAGCGGCGCGGATCATGGGCATTGATCTCCGCAATCTGTGTGACCCCATTTATGGGCATTGTGATACCGAGTTTTTCGAAGAGGGTTGGCTGCTTTACATGCAGCCGTTCTGCTGCTGTTTGTTTCAATCGGCGCTTGAGAAAGTCGTATTTAATCGCACTTGGTATATAGAGAGCTGCATCATGATCAAAGAGGAATAGCATTTTCGCCAAATCACCTTTGTAGTGGTTTGAGGATGTTACGATGCGGCAATTCTCCAATGCTTTGTAGACCTTGCTTAGCAGAATCGGCTCAATGTCGTCCCAGCGAACGGAATCGACTTCTTCCATTGCTGCCGAAGTTCCGTATTTTGTTATGGGATCCGGATTCGGTACTTTGAAGCACTTTTTACCAAGTTCTGCCATCAAATGCTTAGCCATGTATTGTGACGAATCGCCATCCTGAGTCGATAAACCAATAATATAAGAGAGCGAGCGTGCCGTAAGATTTGTGTAGCGCAGATGTTCAAGTTCGGGAGGCAGGTAGAGTTGGTAAGGGTAGTGCTTGTACCATTCGACGAGCATACGGGAACGCTTACCATGCTCCAGAATAACCTTCAGACAATAGTGGAAAAGCTTGATCATAAAGTTAAGCACGGGTTTGGCGTTCCATTGTGTCCCTTTGCTACCCTTCATGGTGACGAGTAACATTTGGTGAGCCGCGTGCACTGTGTCGACTTCTTTATTCGCCACACGTTGCGCGTAATCGTCGACGCTCACATAATCGTCAACGCAAAGGCAAAGTATTTCATTTATGCGAGATGGGGCACACAGCTCCAGTCCCATCGTTGCAAGGGCGACCCGATCCCCAGCAGAAAGACGTGGGTCTTTAGCAAACAGTGCGTTGAAAGCTTCATTGAGCGCTTCGATCATCCTGTCGAGTGCTGCGGCTTTGGCCTGTCGCGATTGCGTCACATAGAATGTTCGCAACACGTTCAACTCCTGCCGAGTTTCCGGCTGCATGCGATATCGCATGCGCGGTATGACGCCTTTAGTCGCGAGCACGTCAAGAATTCGGTCGAGTTGACCAAGCGATACCAATGTCCTTTGGGCAGAGCCTGGATTATTTCGGGCTCTTTGGAGTGCGGTTGTTTCGATGGTTCGCAAAGCTGCATGATCGAGGTCAAACAAACTGTCTGAAGAGGCTAACCGAATCAGACGTAACCTACGAACGTAATCTCTTATATCCTTGATCTTCTCACCAAGTACGGTTTCTGCAACAAGACAACGCAAAACCTCTGAATAACTAGGGTGTTTATCGGCGAAAGCGAGCAGAGCCGGGGTAAAGGAAAAATCACGCGAGTCCATGACAGTGACTCCTTTCAGGTGCCAGTAGTCAGCGTCAAACGCAATAGTAGGATACCGCTGCGCCATTCGCTTTCTGCAATCGGCCTGCCATTTCTTTAGCGCCAGTTCACACTTGAAACGGTCAAGGTCAACGAGCCTGTTCATGGAGAAGTTTCCTGTAAAGAGAGGATATGTTGATACCGATTGGCCGCCGCCACAACCAGCATGATGTAGCGTCGGGATTCCTTGAACTGCACAGTAAGCTCGCGAAAAGGCAGGTTGCCGCTTTCGTATTTGATAATCTCGGACTCGACCAGACGCAGGTTGATGCTGTGGTCGGCATCGAAGCAGGGCGTGAAGCGGATACAGGAGTAACAGGCAATTGGGGCGTACTGGCATGCGCTGGTCTTGCCACATTCGCCAGCGAGTTCATGACGTCCAGTCCCCAGTTCGATGCTGTTGATAGCCTTTTCCGGGGGAACCGGATCATTTTTCGAGCGAAATTGCGGGAAGTGAGTTTCAAAGGCTGGTTCCATCGCCTCACTCAGTACGTCGATCAGACCCTGAAAGGCTACATCGACATATTTCTGACAGGTAATCTGGGAAGCATGCCTGAGTACTGCGGCAATGGTTGTAGCCGAGCAACCAGCCACGGCGAGCTGTGTTCCAACCGTATGTCGCAGCCCGTTGAAGTCGAAGGTGATCGATTTCTGTAATTTTAGGATCGGATCGAGGTAGCCACGTCTGAAAGTGAAGTAATCTGTTTCTCCAAAATGTGCCCGGGCATGGTTTGCTATCCATTGTCCGTTTGGCCCAATCCCACGTGCAGGGAACAGCGCTAATTGACCTATTTCTTCGTTGGTCACCTGATGCCCCCAGGTCTTAATAACCTGAATGCGTTGTGCTTCGAGCAGTTCCCCTACGATGCTATCGAGCTGGTAGGGAATCTTTTGGAGGGACTTGGCGCTGATGCCTGTTTTTTTGGGAATGACCAACAGGAAGTATGTCTTAGCCTGCGTTTCAGGATCAACGTCGATTTGCAGATCGGCCAGCGTCAAACGTTGATAACTGGATGGCCTGCAAAATGCGTGAAAGGCAAGGTGCAAGAAGGCGAAATGCCCTATGTCGATGGAACCGCTCTCGTAGGCATCCTCGCTTCGCCGCAGAATTTCTACTTGCGCATTGCGAGAAAGCGCTTTGGCGAGGATTGCGTCAATTTTAACTCCCTGATGGCCCTTAACGGGTTTCCTTACCGGAAAATCACTGGGGACGAGGTCATGGGCAAACAGCGGTGATTCGCGGTTTTCGGAAAACAGTTGCTTGAAAGATATGAGGTAGTGAACGGAAACATCCTGAAGTATCGTTCGCAGGATGAGCAAAAAGGCGTGGTCAATATGAGTGATTCGAGGATTACCCACCCGTTGTAAATGGACTTTTCGTAGCAGAACTCGTATTTGACCCACCTCATTTTTTATCGTCAAGATCCCGACCCGCTTTCGACGCGCGATCATTGTGTCCTTCAGTATGAAGAGGAAGGCGTCCTCGTAGCCGGTCCGTAGTTCGCTCAGATCGAACGATTCAGTCAGTATCCGCGGATCGTTCTTTGGGCCAGTGGCCTCACTCATTGTCCACGCAAGCGGAACAATATCATCCCATTCCACAACCGTATTACCGATTACCTGGTGCATTATGCCCATGGCCTAGCCCTTTCTTTTTTGCACATCGGTGATTAATTGACTGTAAAGTGCTTTGAGTTCCATGTTGGCTTGCTCGCTCAAGGCGCGAGCTGCATAGCGTTGAGGTTGGGTGCTATGCAGCGTCCAGCCAAATCGGCTTTTCATTTTATCCAATGTGCCACTGTTGGTACCCTTCAGTTCAATAAAAAGATTAGCTGCGGAATGGCGTAAGACATAAGCGTAGAAGTTATATTTTTTCTCATGGTGGAAAAAAGGATCATTACCAACATCCAGCATTCCTAGCTGAGCTAGCCGCTTGCCGACCCGATTGAACATATCTGTCAGTGTTGAACGGTGCTTGATGGGTTCTCCCTTTTCATTCAGAAAGAGAAAATTTAGGCTCCGGTTCTTTAAATGTTTAGCAAGGACTGGGGTGCGTTCTTTTACAAGGTAGTCGGTGATGGCTGCGACGGTAAACGGCCATAGCGTGATCATCGTCTCAGAGGCATAAGTGACCTTCTTACTACCGGCTCCTTTAAGAACCGGCCTACCCGTTGTCATCCGACCTGATCGTTGCTTTGCGTTGTCCTTGAGGACCAGGTGCCCACTATTTGGACGGAAATCTTCACGGGTGAGGTTGCCAAGGGCGCCGGGCCGCAAACCTTCACATGCAAGCAGAAACATGGCTCTGTTCCGGAGGAGAGTAGCTGATGGTTTGCCCCCTTCCGTCAGAAACAGCGTTTCCGGCATCTGGACAACGGCACGAATAATTTGCAAGAATCGATGAGATGGGAGACTCTGAATTGTCAGGTAATGGTTCTGCTTGGTTCCAGAAATCTCGCGCTTCAATCTTTCCTGCGTCTGGTCATAAATGGTGACCAACTCACCACGCAAAGTATCCGACTGGATGTGCGGATCCAAAAAGACTTCCCGATAAAACTTCAGGTAGCTGGCGATGTGATTGAGGCGCTTTGCAGCCGTATTTGCCTCAAGTGCACCGGGCATGTTTTCAGGTAGAGTGTATGCTTTGGCACTGGTGATCAACACGACACCTGCATTGGAAAGCCGTTCAATCTCCCCAATCGGTCGATAGCAAAGCCCTGAGAGGCGCTTAATCTCGTCGTAAGTCAGGCAGCGTTTTTCCAGCATGCGGATGACCAACTCGATCTTGTTGGCCACAAAAAAGCGTTGCAGAATGCGCAACGATTGGCTCACCAATTCCTGAGTGTTTGGATTGTCGAATTCTTCGGTGAGATACTTGCTGAACGGGTAATGAATCGTTCCGTCGTCGTGCAGCAGAAGGTAGTTCCTTTTGGCACTAAATTGACGCATATAAATTACCATTTATATCTAATGTGAAACCAAATTATAGCCCCAACAAAAAAAGACAAACGATTTTACGCTTGTCTTTTCTGTATGCCCCTATGATAAGAATCTCAGCATTTTGTTACGTTTTGCATAGAATTTCATCATCCAGAGTAGCCTCTTGCCTGCTTAAATGCAAGGAGAAGAAGGCCATGAAAATGCCGAACCAACCCATTGTTTTGTGCATATTAATAGTTTGTTTAACGCTGTTGATATTCACCTGGCTCACACGAAACTCGCTTTGCGAGTTGCGGATGAAAGACGGAACAAGGGAGGTATCTGCTATCCTGGCCTACGAATCCGGTAAGTAGCTGACAAAGAGGGGGGCAACCCCATAAGCGCTAACTTAAGGGTTGAACCATCTGAAGAATGCGACGCCTCGGTGCCTCGTTAAGACGATGCCTCGCGTTCTTCAATTGCGTTTTGTAGGCTGTCAGGGATACTGTCCCACGAATGGCCACCTGTAAGCTCCAGATGACCATTTTTGTTATTCTCCACAACGAGTTAGTTCTTCTTTTCGGATCCGGCACTTCTGGGGGGGAAATCCAGCGATGGCTGGATTATGTCGTCAATTAAAAATGCGGCGAGTAGATTAGCAAATATCCACGCTTTCGCGAGTTCAGGTTCCTTTGCACGCAAAGCATCCAGGTGCAGCAAACTTTTGAGCCGCTTAAAAGCCAGTTCAATTTGCCATCGCAGACGGTAACAATCAGCCACTTGCTCTGCTGAATATTCATCTTCCGGTAATGATGTTAGCAATAGCAAATGGCCCGCTGCTTCCAGCGTTTCCGCCTGAACTACTCGTCCTTTTCGACGATTCTCGCTGAGCAGTCGGGTTTTACTGATTAATGCTTTTTCGGGAGGAAGTGATACGGCAATGAGACGTGCCGGAAAGGGAGCTCCGGCTTTTTTATTACCTGAATTGCCTATCATTACAGTGGTTTCACCGTTCTTACCGCAATCCAGCCCGCGCAGAAAACCCATCATGTCAAAGCGCATTCCTTCTGCAGTTAACCAGCGCAATCCTCGCCAGTGAACCCGGACGATATAATCAGCTTCTCCAAAAGCAAGTGAGCGGATACATTCGGGACGCGAACCGAATCCCCGGTCAGCAATGCGTATCTCGTCTGCCGTTTGCGCAAATCGGTCCAGCCGTTCAGCGTCTCTGCTGTCGGTTAGCTCAAAATCAGTGAACTGACAGGTATGAGGATCATATCCCATATGTAGTCGCCATTCAGCGCTGCCGCCCCCGGGCGCACTGATTGCTGTTCCATCGACAAGACGCAATCTCTTTCCGCTTGTACAACCCGTAACTGCGGCGCGTACAGCAAGTGTTTGTGCGGCAAGTATGCCAAACCAGTCGGCGGCATTCCGCAGCCGCTTCAGGAGAGCCACGTCAGATAATGTTGCAACGTCATGGAGCTGAGCCCATGCAGTGACTTCACGTAATGACATCCCCCCGGGGCCGTAAGCCAGCCCCAGACGTAGCAGAGTTGCAGCATCACGAATTTCGCGGCGGCGGGTTAGAGCCCCGGCATTACGTGCCGAAGTATCCAGTTCTTCGGGCTTACCAATATGGGCCAGAATTGCTGACCAGTTATCGTGAGAGTAATTCATCGGCACGTTAAATCATATCAGTCGTAATACCACAACCCTTAAGTTAGCGCTTATGGGGGCAACCCCCTCTTTTCGGGGTGTGGATTAGTATGCCATCGGCACCTTTTGAAAGGGTTTCTCCAGTCGGGGAAACCCTTTTTTCCTCCCGTCTTGTGGCATATAGCCTTTTGTATAAATCAAGAACCAGACCCAAAGAGTCCCACTTCACGCAAACCGTTCAAAAGCCTTAGCGTAATCCAGTCGGGAAAAATTTCACCGGTGCTCGTCCGGGCACGTACCGGAAACAATGGACTTCTCACTGGTCGGTAGCTCATAGAACGTAGCCATTGCGGTCAGTCCTTATTCTGTACCCAGTAGAGTTTTATGGCCGTCTGGCAAATCGTTCAAACATTGTCATTTCTGTTCTCGCTGCATCCGGTCAAATGATACGGTGAATTCAGCTCATGGGCATTCGCATCGCAGTCTACGAAGGCACCAGAAGTTTGAGGATGTTACGCAAAGAACAGTTATCAGGTTTGCTGGTGGGCGTAATGCCTACCTCTACTTTACTTCATAGGGATTCTTCTGCGGGGAAGCAAGAATTGACTCAACGTTGTCCGGTCGTACCAGATTTGTCGCGGAAAGCGCCTTTTTGTGAGGGGGGCCGCAGCGCTAAACCTTTTCCTGGAACGACATGAAGGACAGCAGAGCGTCCGCCCTGGAGGACAGCTCAATACAGTCTCCACGCTGCGGTTCTATCTCTTCGTCAATGGTTTCATTGTACCAAATACGCAGCCGCCATCCCTTCGCAGGGAAAGCGCTCTGCATCGCCAGGACCATCCCCTCCGGCGACAGCAGTTCTCGACAGAGGTAGCAGGCCCCGATCCGGGTTGAATCCCGCAGCCACATTACGGGATACTCTTTAACCAGTTGGTCATACACGCATTCTGCCATATGAAAGTAATTTTCGTCAGCCCTGCAAAAATCACACATTCGATTTCCTTAAATGGTGTTCATCGAGATAATTCAGAAAGTTGATTCGCCAAACTACGGGGCATTTCTTTAATGGCGGAGCTTTACATCACTATTTCTGTCATTTTCAAATCCGCCGGATACAGCAATAATTGCACCGAACAGCGGTTTGAACTGCAATGCATCCGTAGGGTATGCGACAATAATAAGGCTCTTCCCGTACTCTTAAAAATGGAAGAGTTTAAAACCCATACTGCTGGGATGAGCGAAGCACGGTACATTATGCCAGCGTATAAGGGCCGTCATAACTTGTTTTTTTCTAGAACACGGCGAAGTTTTCTTACCTGGGAAGCTGTGGAAAGCGTACCGGTTCGGGGATGGCATGCGCTTGCCTTTTCACCTGGTTTGAGTACATAGGCTAATGCCAGCTCGTTCAGAGCCGCCTCAGCTTTCAACAGGGCCTCAATGGCCGTGTTCAGGTATACAGTTCGGCTCTCATGGTTCATCAGGATTTTCCTCACAAGGGTAAAAATGACAGGCGATACCTGCCGTTTACCCTTTGTCTCCGTTAAGAATGGCATCACGGCAGGCTTCCCAGATTACCTGGGCATTAGCATCACACTCCACGAACCCGCCGCACTGATCGTATATCACCTGGTATACCTCAGGGGGAATCTTCCCAGGCGCAACCGGAGTTGAGCGTTTGCCTTTATGAATCTCATCTGCGGTATCACAGACAGCGTCGAGATGCCGCGACATCCACTCAGATAATTTCAGACCCTCTCGATTTGCCTGTTTTACATAGCGAACCTTTCTGGAAACCGTAGATCGCATCTGAATCTGTGTCACAGCTGGCACATCTTCTTTCATGGCATTCTGTAATGCAGCTTTGGGCTTTTTCATGTTCATGGTTGCTTTAAATTATTCTGGAGTTCGTCTGATATAAATGCTGACGTGATCTGTCAGCGTCGCTTAAATAGTTTATCGCCTTCCGCCAGTTCGCCGTTGAGCTGTTCAATCACGCTCCAGATGAGCCGATCATCCGGCGTTGAGCCTGCACACTCTTTCACGACCGCCACGGGTCTAAATTCTTCAGGGTCTGCCTGCCCGGAGGTGAAGAGCCTGCTCTCAATCCAGTGGGCCCCCTCTGTGCAGCAGTGGCAACTGGTTTCAGGTGGTTCATCCAGACCGTCCACTCCACAGGCTGAGCAGGTGAACAGTTTGCGAGACCCACCAGCCAGTGGCGTATCGCAAGCTGCTGGAAGTGCGCCAGCATTGCGCCAGTACAGCACATGATTTGAATCGTAGCAGTGTCCATGAAGCAGAAGCGAAACGCCGCAACTGCGAGTTTCAATGGCTTTGCCTGTGCCAAGGTATTGCCCGATCTCGTCCCATACGTCCACTAAGGTGTCAGGCAGCGGACGCGTAACAGGGAACTTAGCGCAGTCGTCCGGGGTGCCTTTAATGCAGCAGAGGGCCGAATACGCAAGCTCCTGCATTTCGTAGGAGTACTGACCACATACCACGCGTTCCAGTTTGTCGATTAGTTGTTCTTTATTCATCATACTCAGCCTTATTAAACAAATTCATTACGCCACTGGCACCATCTGGCCGGAGCAGACTGCGGCCCGGTAGTAGAGCCGCAGGGGGTGTCGCTGGACTAACAGGTGCTCAGTGAGTCCCGCACTTCCTCATGACTGGTCATTTTCAGAAGAAGCTTTCCAGGGCAGCGTGGTTCCGCCTGTGAACGGGTGACGTCTTCGTTGATTGCCTGGATATGAGCAGATTCAACGGTCCGACGCTGTACGACATGGTTGCTCAGGTTGAATTCGCACTGGAGCCTTCTGGCATCAGAATCCGCGTTCATTGCAATACGTTCATCAAAGCGGCGGTTCATTCGCAGAGCCTCTTCGTGAGCTGCATCAACAAGGGTGCGTCTGGTGACATAGTCGTTACCAGCAAAAAACGATAGCTGAGCGTGTTCCGAAGAGTAGTCGGAGCTTCCCTTACAACGGGCAATCGCGGCTTCAGAGTGCAGGATTAATGAACTCAACCGTGAACAGACGTCATTGATGGTGCCGGTTTTCAGACAGTCGTGGATAAGTGTCCAGGCGGAAATGCTCAGCGGGCGGCTGGTGATCACATAGGGATTGTAATGATCAACCGTTACGATAGTACGCAGTGAATGAAGCGATTCGGACTGCGTACGTAAGTCACGGCGAACAGTACATGCCACCGAGGCAACATCTTTACATTCTTTGTCGGACATCGAGTCCAGTACGCGGATCTCCACCTCTGCCGCCTTTGAGGCGATATGCGCACTAATCTCACCCTTAAGACGTTTGTAGTCAGCCTTGAAGCTTCCCACGCTGTCAATATCGATCCAGTAACCACAGCTGTAACCAGCATTACCAAACTCGTCATCTTTCTCATAGTTCGGACAGCCGTCATTGCTCCAGCCAGCTTTTTCCAGCAGCTCGTCAATAGCGACCAGCTCAGCCATTGGTGCATGTTCGATAATGAAATAATGGACACGGCCCCAGGCATATGCGCGTGAACGGCCATCAACAGAAGTATCAGAAGTCGTCTGACGGGAAAGTTTCATGAGGTACTCCAGTTCTGCCCGGTACCGCCGGGGCGGTGGTGCGAAAGCCGCACCATGAATGACACTATGATCCTCCTAACTTCTATTGTCAATACAATTGAAGTGGCGTTGTATTTATTCATTATTTGGACCCGGCTCGTACGGAACGACCGTCGGGACTTGCCAATTATTCTGCGGTGAGCAGGGGGAAGGGAACATCCCACCGCTTGTTTCAAGATGTACAGCCAAGGAGGGCGCAGAATGCCTGACAGAATCATCGTGCAGCGGTAGCGAAAGACCTGACAAACGGGAAAAGTATCCTTTTATTCCAAAGCCAACCTCAGCTTTTAATGTCGCCAGTACGTTTCTTAAACATGCCAAATCGGTCTCTTATACGGCCGGATGGGCCCGATGAAAACGATAAAATGAGAAACAGAACCCGACACATCGCTGCTCTCTGGGAAAGCCGGTCAGCAGATGGAGCGCCAGGAACTAAATCCGCTGGTTTTAATAATGATTGAGGAGAACAAGATGAAAGATAACAAGACACGTCCTGTAGACTCGTATGCTCATGCTGATTTCATGGAGTCCGTCTTCAGCAACCTCAGGGCTTTCTGTGATGCGGAATGCCAGCGGCTAACTGCCGGTTATCCCCCAACTGTCAAACCAGAACAGCAAAGCACTGACGGCCAGCTGTCGGCGGCATAAATCATTACCTGCCAGTTCGTTCAAATTTCCGCTTCCTTAAGCCCGGGCCAAAAGCCCGGCTCAATCCAAAAACTGAACGTACCGGTTTACCTCTATATCTCCTCAATCCCCTGCGACTTACAAGAGACCCGCACCGGTTTAGCCATTCCTGTCCTGCCACTCTCTCATCACTGGCCCAGACAACCGGAAAAGTAACTTTTCTCTCCGACTCACCTTCTGAACCAGCTATTTTGCTTAAACGTAAAAACGGCCCACTGTTGTGAAGATTTAAAACGGACGGATCGAGTAGTATTGTCTCAGGAATTTTTTTTAAGAAAAGTTACTTTTTCTTCTGTGCAACCTATTAGAAAAAATGTCGAACCTGGTATTGTTGTGTTGTAGCGCAGTTAAACAACCAACCAAAAGAGAGAACAAAAATGTCCGCAATCGAAACTGAAGTAAAAAACAACAGCAACGAAATCAGCCTTCGTGGTTACCTGGAACGCACTGGTAACGGTGCCCGTAAAGGTAACGGCCTTATCATTGACCCTTCGGTTGTTGTAGAGCAGGAAGGCTTTAACACCCGCACGGCCGGTATGGGCGAGCTCTACTATTCAATGCCTCACGTTGTGGAACACCTGAACAGCCTGGCCGATGCCTACATGGAAGACCCGTTCAGCGTGACGCCTATCGTTGTTCAGATGGTTAATGGCGTACCTGTACTGCGTCAGGGGGCTTGCCGTATCCGTTCCATCGCTATTGCAAACCGCCAGCTGGAAGCAGAAGGGCGTGAACGCATTACTCGTATTCGCTGCGAAGAGTTTCGCGGTAGCGCTTCAAAAGCAGAACTCTTCACCCTGACCGGCAACTCCAACCTGGCGCTGTCTGTCGTAGCTGAAGCGCTTTCAATTAAGCGTCTTGTTGAAGATAAAGAAGAGCCTAAGACCTTTGCGGAACTGGCAAAAAAACGTGGTAAATCAGAGCAGCATCTTCGCCAGATGGTTCGCGTACTGGACCTGCCTTCTGAACTACAGACCATGCTTGTGAGCGATCAGGTGAGCATGTACGTTGCGCTGGACGAGTATATGTACAGCGGTGAGGATGCGGTAGATAACATCAACAAGGCGATCTCCATCTATGGTAAAGCGACGAAAAACACGCTGAAATTCGTCAAAGCTGCCAAGGTAGAAGAGCGCATGGCAGATCCGCAGACTCCGGAAAACTCCGGTGATGAGCAACCGGCAGGTAATGCTACCGTTAACACCCCGGTACCGGATCAACTGAATGATGAAAGCAATACAGAGACGCTGGTTACGCCACCGGTACAGGAACCAGCTCCGGCTCCAAAGGACAGCGCTCCTAAACAGAACCCGGCAGGTAAAGCACCATCCATGTCCAGCGTTCTGAACAAAAAGACCGTGACCGTCATTGCCGACACCGCGATCCCGATTTTTGAACGTATTGCTGAAGAAGCCAAGCTTAAAGAAGGTGAATCTGTCAGCACTGATACTTACACGCTTGTTCTGACCAATGATGAAATGAACGATATCATCAATGCTCATGCTGACCTGAAAGAGTACCTGCGTAAGCATGCTGAGAAGATGAATAAGGGTCAGGCATGATTTTCTGACCGACCCCTCCATCCGGACGGGTCGGTAACTTTTTCAGGACAAGGGGAAACAGGGCAATGAAGAAGGCTTTTATCAACGTAGACAAGACTAACCCACTGCCAGTCCTGACGGATTCGGTGACCCGGGTAAGTATTCAGTGCACGGCAAAAGATGAAAACGGGGCAGGGATCGAAGTGAACATCCTCGACCTGATTCAGGATCATGATACGGATGAAGTGAAAGTGCAGTTTGGGAGCTCGCCTGTTCAGGCTCTGGCGATGCTCCGCCGGGTTATGACAGCACTGGAAAAGCAGGCAAATGCAGAACTGCAACAGAATTCCTGCTCGCGTATGCAGTAAACGGTAAAAGCAGAATGTTCCCTACTGGATAAACCCGGTGGACCTCACGGAGAGCAAGTCACCGAATGGTTCACTGTTAAGTGATATACATCCGGATTTATAAGGTTTTGCAGCATCCGAATAGGCAATAAATAGAATTATTTTGATTTATCTCAGCAAGGAAATGGAAAGCTACCAGATTTTAGGATAGCGAAATGCCTGTATCGCTACTCTGCTGAATTAGAAATGATTTTAAACGCAATGCATAATGATAGAATAGCAATGCCTTTAATTATTTGTCACGTCTGAATTATATGTAGACTTACGGAGAGGATATGGTAATTACTTATTCATTATCGGAAACGTTTAATATGTTTTTACGCGAGATTATTGCATCTGGACTTGCAGTTTTTTGCGCATGGTGCGTTTTGTGTCTTTTCTCTGATCAGGAACGAGGTAAAGAGGTTCCTGTTTCTATGAAAAAAATAACTTCAAAGTCAGCTTTCTCCTACTTTATCAGTTCTCAAATTGCCGCTTTTATTATCTCCTTGTTGGGTTCAATCTTAAGCACGAAATGGGACAACATCGTCTGGAATGATGAAATAAGACAGTTTTATCTGCATGTAGGATTTGGGCTGGTAGCTTGTGTATTCTGTCTGCTTGTAATCTTGCATGAGAAATTTATCAAAAGAAATTTAAATGTTTATTCTGGTTATTGTGGTTCACTGGCAGTTAGTCTCACAGGAATCTTTGTACTTTGTGCGTTATATCTGACATTTTCATTACCATTTCATTATGAAGAACGTCTACTTAATGATGCATCCTTGGTGGCTTCGGATGGCGTTGAAAATTCAGTCGTTTTTGCAGACGGTCGTTACTGGGTTTTTGAACTGGGCTTACCATATTTCAAACAGTCATTGCTCAAAGAGGTAAGAAGGGGCAGGTACCAGCTAATCTGCACTACAGAAAAAAAACCAACATGCTGGTCTGGCAAAAAACTTCCCGAAAAACCAACCTCTTTGAAAGCTAGTTCATAAAGATTTAAACTGCTCGCTTAAATCCACACTGGTCCAATTTTGAAAATTTATTGTGTTTTTAAAAGAAATTACAGTGTGGGTTATTAGCCAGTAGGTCGGAGTTTTATATAATACCCAAAAACACAGGAGGTATTATGAAAACCAATCTGGCCTATGCATCTAATTGCTCCGATTCTGTCTACTCCTATATTTATCAGGCACTGCAACAACGCTCTGGTGCCGAGAATGAAAGCCTTTATCAGCAGGCCATTTCCAGCTGCTGCACAGATAAACAAAAAAAGAAACTGGCCGGGTATTATGCCGGTCCATGGCAGCTGCTATTCAACGCGTGGTGTAACAATCGCGTCCCTAACACAGCGGTGCTGGCCCTTTTACTCCAGCAGTGCTTATCTCATTTCCAGTGCGAAGAAGTGATCGCAGCCTGGCAGTAACCCTATCAAGCCCCTTCGTATAGCGGAGGGGCAGGAGATATCTCATGTACAGAAACGACAGAAACGTGGATTCCTTCAACCTGGTTAATGCTCTTCAGCCGGTCTTTCGTAACACCGGCTGTGGGATGTTTGAATATGATCGTAAAAAGCAGAATGAAACCGCTGATTCAATCTTACGAGCGTTGGCGTTAAATGCCGATTTCGCGAGGGCCTTAAAACAGTACGTCCGGATTAATTCTGTACGACGGGTTGTTCAGTTCGATGACGGCTCGGTTCGCTATGGTATTCATGCCGAATTTGAAGGGCATAATAAAATTAATTCCTTCCGTATTTTTAAAGATGAAGATACAGACGCATTTGACTCCTATTTTTATTCGGTTTGCGATAATAAAGCTGAGCTGGTGGATTTTAAAATGGACTCTCTCGATATTCAATTGCAGGCAGTTTTTGAAAAGGTGACAGGTATTTTTCTGTCACATTAAATATTCAAATTTTCAATCCTCGGGCTGATAGACAAAAAACGCACTTTAGAATATAGATGAGATGAATATGAAAAACGTAAATATTTTGGATACCGATATTGCGGCCATTAATGCTCTTTCTGGCGTAGAACTGACTGACTTTCTCACTGCCGGGTATCAGGTAAACTGGTTAGGAGAAAGGGAGGTTTCGCTGGTGGGCTTTCCGTGTTTAGCAAGCAACAAGCAGCCGGTAGAAGTTGGTCCCGGCATTTTCATTAATCGCGTGTACAGCAGAGACAGCCAGTCTCTGAGCGGGAAATTGCGCTATGACCTGTCTAATGGTCTGGCAACGAGTGCATTTTCATTTTTCTCCCAGTCAGGCTGGTATGGGGGATTCCGTGTCGTATCTTTCCGTGACAACGGGCCAGCTGCGTTAATCAACATTGGTATTGTCCATGAGAATGTTTTGAATGCATTTTGTGCTGACTTCCCCCGGGCCAATGTGAGCGTAACCCGTTTTCATTGTGGCATGACGCTTGAGCAGATCCGAATGTTCATTTCAGACACTGCTTACGATATGCCGCTTTATAACAACGAGTCTGACTTTCGCAGGCTCGCCAGTTAGCATGGAGGCTGACTTCAGTGCTTACGCCTAAAAGCCGGTGAGCGAGGTGGCGGAACCGGTTGGCTTCGCCCAGTCTTACTTACTTCTCTCAAGGTACTGCGCTGCAAGCGTACGTAAAAAAAGTAAGTAGCTAAATGGCGTGAGCGATTAGTTCTATACGGGAAGAAGTCATAGTATTCTGAAATGATAGTTATCTCATACGAACGATAGTAATGGAGTTTCTTAATGGGCGTTGATATCTGCTGGCGATTTCAAAGGGAAGAAAAGCCTGGTAAATGGATTAATTTATCAAGCAATTATAAAGGGGACCGATCATATCTCCACTTTGCCTGGCTCGGATTTGATGTAGATCGTGAAAGGGCGAGCACATCAGCAGTTTTTATCCACGCATTACGCGGATTACCTGATGATATACCGTCCGAAGATGATGATTTATTCGGTGAACATTCATACTCATGGCTGACTTCGGAAGAAATTTTGTCAGCCATACCACCCGATAACGCCGGAGAGGTGATCCAGGAATTTGTCGAAGAAGTAAAGCGTCTCCACGTGGAGAACGGCAGCGTCCGTTTCGTCTTTGGATTTGAAGGGTAACCCGTAAGAAAGTAGCTATCTTACCCGGCTAGGTCTCCAATCTCTCAGATGCTCAAAGAGGGCCGGGCATGGTGCCCACACATCCCCTACCATTCCGATTTGATATTCGTCTAATACACCCTTTAAAGAAAACAAGCAGACGGCAATGAGACGTCGGATTAGCGTCAGCAAATATGAGACGTCAGTAGTCGATGTTTGTCCTGCGGAACGTGAATCTGTTTACAAGGGGTAAAGCCGTACCATCCATGAGGGCTCAGAGAGCCGGGGTCTCCTCCAGATCACTGGAAGTTATTGACTCTGGCAGGCCTATCCCTATGACTTTTTCCCGGATGGCAAATTAAGAGCGAACAGGGCCAAATTAGTACTCTTTTCTAAACGGAAATACTGAATCACCCTGATATAACTGGTCTCTCACAAGACAGGAGATCATCAATGGAACGTGTAATATTTTCAGTAATCTTTTTTATGATGCTGGGCGTACCTTTTTACCTTCTTTATAAAATTGCCCGGGACATTTTTGGTACCGCCGGTGCTGGTGAGCCTGCACAATTGCCTCAGGGCAAGCAAAGACGCTCAGGACTGATGAATCCCCTAATGATTTTTATCAAAATCATTAAGTTAAGGTAGATACACATCTTGTCATATGATCAAATGGTTTCGCCAAAAATCAATAATCAGACAACAAAATGTGCGAACTCGATATTTTACACGACTCTCTTTACCAATTCTGCCCCGAATTACACTTAAAACGACTCAACAGCTTAACGTTGGCTTGCCACGCCTTACTTGACTGTAAAACTCTCACTCTTACCGAACTTGGCCGTAACCTGCCAACCAAAGCGAGAACAAAACATAACATCAAACGAATCGACCGATTGTTAGGTAATCGTCACCTCCACAAAGAGCG
>NZ_JBLURD010000023.1:0-42342 GCF_051209435.1 Klebsiella sp. HN106
GGCGGCGATAGCGCGGTGGTCCCACCTGACCCCATGCCGAACTCAGAAGTGAAACGCCGTAGCGCCGATGGTAGTGTGGGGTCTCCCCATGTGAGAGTAGGGAACTGCCAGGCATCAAATTAAGTGTGCTGATATGGCTCAGTTGGTAGAGCGCACCCTTGGTAAGGGTGAGGTCCCCAGTTCGACTCTGGGTATCAGCACCAGTTTTTAGGTTAAAGTTCGGCGATTTGAAAAGAATTTGCCTGGCAACGATAGCGCGGTGGTCCCACCTGACCCCATGCCGAACTCAGAAGTGAAACGCCGTAGCGCCGATGGTAGTGTGGGGTCTCCCCATGTGAGAGTAGGGCATTGCCAGGCATCAAACAAGTAAAAAGCCCATCCGTTAGGATGGGCTTTTTGCGTTTTCGCTCCTGCGTAAATATCCTTTTTCCTGGCTGGTAATGGCAATTTATCCGTTTGACGTTATCTGAGGGGAGGGGCTTTGCCCGGCCTTTAGTCGCGGGTGATACCTACCGTTAAGCATCGCGGAACTTACCTTCGGGGAAGCGGTACCGGATAACCCTCCGGTACCTTTTATGGCAGAGAAGAGAAGGCGTTAACGGGTTAAAGCTACAATACCGAGCGTCAGGCCAGCTACCGCGGCTGCGCCGCCGGCAATCGCGCCAGCGGTTTCCCAGTTATCCTGAGTTGTTCCTTTCACACAAGTATTGGTATGGACGAGTCTACCTTCAGAGTCATAAACCGGTACGCACGGAGAGTCATGTGCACAGCCGGCAAGTAGCGTAGCCAGCAATGCCACTATAATAAATTTGTTCATGATGTTACCTCTAAATAATCCGCTTCGCTGTAGTGGCGAACCCACGTACATACGGAACAGCTTATTTTATCATCAGAAATATAGTTGGCCGCCAGAGTAAATAATCTCAATTTATGACTAACGTAAATATTATTAAGAAAGACAGATGATCATGAGTAAATAATGTGGGTTGCGGGGCGAGGGTAGGTTAAAGAATAATAAATATATTTAATATCAGTGAGATAGGTATTTATTTTTCAGGCAAGAAAAAAGGCACCGGATGGGTGCCCTGGAAAGAATATTTAGTCTATGTGCCTGGTAAAGCGCCGCCTTACTACCACAAAGAAGACCGGGACAAAGAATATAGCCAGCAATGTTGCCGTCAACATTCCGCCCATAACTCCGGTACCTACTGCATTTTGAGCTCCGCTGCCTGCGCCATGGCTAATAACCAGAGGCAGAACACCCAAAATAAAAGCAAGGGAAGTCATCAGGATAGGACGTAGACGCATACGGGATGCTTCCAGTGTGGCTTCGATAATGCCCTTGCCTTCTTTATCCATCAGGTCTTTGGCAAACTCAACGATAAGAATCGCGTTTTTCGCAGAGAGGCCAATAGTGGTTAATAAACCTACCTGGAAATAAACGTCATTATTAAGCCCGCGTAACGACGCCGCGAGTAATGCTCCAACAACGCCTAATGGTACGACGAGCATGACAGAGAAGGGAATCGACCAGCTTTCATAAAGCGCCGCAAGACACAGAAAGACGACAATCAGCGAAATGGCATACAGGGCTGGCGCCTGATTACCCGATAAACGTTCTTGATAGGACATTCCCGTCCAGTCGTAACCAATACCGGCAGGAAGCTTGCTGGCTAGCTGTTCCATTAAAATCATCGCATCACCGGTACTTTTCCCCGGCGCCGCTTCCCCCAAAACTTCCATAGAGGGTAAACCATTGTAGCGCTCCAGGCGCGGTGAACCATAAACCCAGCGCGAGGTCACGAATGCGGAGAACGGGACCATCTCGCCGTTCGCGCTGCGAACGTACATATTATTGATATCGCTCGGCAGCATACGGAATTTAGCATCGGCCTGAACATAGACTTTTTTCACGCGTCCATGGTCAATAAAGTCGTTAACGTAGTAGCCCCCTAGCGCCGCGGAAATGGTCTCATTGATATCGGATAGCGAAATACCCAGAGCCTGAGCTTTCTCCTGATCGACATCAAGCTTGAATTGCGGCGTGTCTTCGAGCCCGTTGGGGCGAACGCGTACCAGCTGGTCAGGGTATTCTCTCACCATACCCAGAAGTTGATTACGGGCCTGGGTTAATGCGCTATGGCCCAGGTTACCCTGATCGATAAGCTCAAAATCAAAACCGGTAGCCGTACCCAGCTCGATAATTGCTGGTAGATTGAAAGGAAAGACCATAGCATCTTTAATCTGACTAAAGGCAACGGTAGCCCGTTTGATGATTGCCTCAACGCCATTCTCTGCGCCGCTGCGCTCTTCCCATGGCTTCAGGCTGACAAACGCCATACCGGAGTTTTGGCCCTGGCCGCTAAAGCTAAAGCCGTTAACGGTAAAGACGCTTTCAACGTTCGCCTTCTCTTTATGCAGATAGTAATCGGTAACCGTATCAAGAACCTTCTGCGTGCGTTCCTGCGTTGCGCCTGAAGGAAGCTGGATCATGGTCATAAATACCCCCTGATCCTCATCCGGCAAGAAAGAGGTGGGCAGGCGCATAAACAATATCGCCATACCCACAACGATTAGCAAATAGATGATCAGATAGCGCCCGGTACATCGCAGGATCCCACTCACGCTGTTGGTGTAGTGATTCACGCTACGATCGAATTTCGCATTAAACCAGCCAAAAAATCCTTTTTTCTCATGATGATCGGCTGATGCGGGTTTCAGTAAGGTGGCACAAAGCGCGGGGGTCAGGATTAGCGCCACCAGTACGGACAGCGCCATCGCGGAGACGATGGTGATAGAAAACTGCCGATAAATCGCCCCCGTAGAGCCGCCAAAGAAGGCCATGGGGACAAACACCGCCGATAGCACCATGGCAATACCCACCAATGCCCCCTGGATTTGCGACATCGATTTTTCCGTCGCCTCTTTTGGGGAGAGCTTCTCTTCTACCATCACGCGTTCGACGTTTTCCACTACCACGATAGCATCGTCGACCAGCAGGCCTATTGCCAGCACCATGCCAAACATCGTTAGCGTATTGATGGAGTAACCGAATGTTGCCAGCACGGCAAAGGTGCCAAGCAGAACGACCGGAACCGCGATAGTGGGGATCAGAGTAGCCCGGATATTCTGTAAGAACAGATACATCACAAGGAAGACGAGGATGATGGCTTCAAATAGCGTCTTCACCACCTCGTGGATAGAGATTTTCACAAACGGCGTGGTGTCGTAAGGATAGACGACCTTCATCCCCTGTGGGAAGTACGGCTGCAGTTCGGCAAGCTTCGCTTTTATCGCCGCGGCGGTATCAAGGGCATTAGCGCCGGTCGCAAGTTTAATTCCCAGGCCTGAAGCTGGCTTGCCATTGATTCTTGCGACGACGTTATAGTTTTCTCCGCCCAGCTCAATGCGTGCCACATCTTTCAGATGCACGACTGACCCGTCGGCGTTCACTCGCAGAGTTACTTTGCCAAATTCTGCGGGGTCCTTCAATCGCGTCTGGGCAATGATGGATGCATTTAGCTGCTGGCCTTTAAGGGCCGGAGTGCCGCCAAGCTGCCCTGCAGCAATCTGATCGTTTTGGATTTTAAGCTGGTTAATGACGTCAACAGGCGTCAAATTGTACTTATTCAGCAGGTTTCCATCCAGCCAGATGCGCATTGCATACTGTGCGCCGAAGAGCTGTACATCACCCACGCCGTTAAGGCGGCTGATAGTATCTTTGACGTTCGAGGCCACATAGTCAGAGATATCATCCTGAGTGGTGCTGGGGTTATCGGAGATGAAACCAGCGACCATTAAGAAGCTACTGCTTGATTTCTCGACGCTAATCCCCTGCTGCTGTACTTCCTGAGGCAGTAGCGGCGTTGCCAGCTGGAGTTTATTCTGTACCTGAACTTGCGCAATATCCGGATCCGTACCCGAGGTAAAGGTCAGCGTAATGGTCACGCCGCCGGCGGAATCGCTGGTTGAGGACATATACATCAGGTTATCAATACCGTTCATGTTCTGTTCGATAACCTGAGTCACCGTATCCTGTACGGTTTGGGCATCCGCGCCAGGGTAGGTGGCGGAGATAGCGACCGCAGGCGGTGCGATGGTCGGGTATTGTGCTATCGGGAGCTGCATAATCGCGAGGCCGCCGGCAATCATCATGATGATTGCCAGCACCCAGGCGAAAACCGGGCGATGGATAAAAAACTTAGACATAGGGATTCGTACCTTATTGCGCGACAGTCGTCGCGGTATCCTCTTCGGCCTTCACCGTGACGCCGGGACGCACTTTCTGCAGACCGCTGACAATGACCTTTTCACCGGCTTTCAGACCGCTCGTGATTAACCACTTATCGCCAATCGCCTGCGAGGCGGTGACTGGCCGCGTTTCAACCTGGTTTTTGTCATTGACGAGCATCACGCTGGCATCACCGCGCGGCGTACGGGTTACCCCCTGCTGAGGAACGAGAATAGCGTCTGGTGAAATACCTTCGTCGATGCGAGCGCGAACAAACATTCCTGGCAGCAGAGCATGCTGTGGGTTGGGGAAGATCGCGCGCAGCGTAATAGAGCCGGTGCTCTCATCTACCGTAACATCGGAGAACTGCAGGGTGCCCCGCAGCGCATAAGGTTGACCGTTTTCCATAATCAGCTGCACGCTTTTAGTGCCACTGCCCTGCTGCAGACTCTCCTGCTTCAGGCGCATGAAATCATTACTGGACTCGGTAACATCAACATAAATAGGATCGAGCTGCTGTATCGTCGCCATTGCATCAGCCTGACCATTTGTCACCAGTGCGCCTTCGGTTACGCTGGATTTGCCGATGCGACCGCCGATAGGTGAAGTCACTTTGGTGTACGCCAAATCAATGCGCGCGCTTTCAACGGCGGCTTTTGTTGCGATAACATCGGCATCCGCCTGGCGGGCAGTCGCTACTGCCTGATCGTATTCCTGCTGGCTGATATATTTTGTGCCGAGAAGAGGCGCATAACGTTTGACCGTTAAATGGGCGATAGCCGCTGCGGCCTCTGCTTTCGCTTCATCCCCCTTTGCGCTGTTATAAGCTGCCTGATAGGTCGCCGGATCGATTTGATAGAGAGACTGTCCAGCGGCGACATCGCTACCTTCGACAAAGTTACGATGCAGGATAATGCCGCTAACCTGCGGGCGAACTTCCGCTACGCGGTAAGCTGATGTCCGGCCAGGTAGCTCCGTGGTCACGGACAGCGGCGCGCTGTTCACCACATAAACGGAGACCTGAGGTATCTGCGCATGCGGTTGCCGATCGCCTGAATCATCACAGCCGCTGAGCAGGAGGGCCGGGATGATGAGGCTGGATAAAAGTGTAACCCTGACGTGACGTGTCATTGCTGTTCCTTATAGATTTTGAGCCAGGCTTGGCCACGAATCTGTGCAAGAAATAATGAATTAAAATGCGGTTTGGTATCCTACAAATAAAAAACGGTGGATGTAAGAAATAGTTATTTTTTAGCCATCAGCAAGGCACGCAAAAACAAAATATCGGTGATTATGTTTTGAGAATGATCTCAATTTAAAATTTGCTTACACTGATATTTAATCGGTGAATAAATTTCTTTTAATTATTCTTGTGGTGTATTTATTTGCATTTCACTTGAGATTTAACTTATCTGTATTTTTGCTAAACAATATTCATTGTCAGATGTTAGGTTTATACGTATTCACTTATTTCCCACACTCTTAATCTGGCGTAGAGCGGAGCACCGTATGCCTAGAAGAACGAAAGAAGATGCGTTAAAGACGCGGCAGCTTTTGATTGAGTCAGCCATTCAACAGTTTGCCCTACGCGGCGTGACCGGTACAACGTTAGCCGATATCGCTGATGCTGCTGGCGTGACGCGGGGAGCAGTCTACTGGCACTTTTCCAGCAAAGCGGAACTCTTTAATGAAATGTGGCAACAGCAGCTTCCGTTACGTGATCTGCTTAAACATGAATTTACCTCTTCACACGCTCAGGACCCGCTCAGCAGGCTACGAGAAAAATTTATTATCGGTCTGCAATATATCGCCATTAATCCCCGTCAACGTGCGCTAATGCAAATTCTGTATCAGAAGTGTGAGTTTTCCAGCGAGATGATATCCGAGGCTGAGATTCGCAAAAAAATTGGTTTTAGCTATCCCATTATTCGCAGTGTTTTACAGCTGTGCATTCGTAACGGATTATTACCAGAGGAAACCAACGTTGAAATTTCATTAATTGTATTACATAGCGCATTTGTCGGTATTATTAAAAACTGGCTCGTAGAGCCCGGAAAATTCGACCTGTATCATCAGGCTCCCGCTTTGGTTGATAATATTATGTCGGTCCTTTGCGGAACCCGCGGGCTACAGGCGATAGTCAATCATTAAAACGGATGCAATAAAAAAGGCGCTTCCCCATGCCGAAGAGCGCCTTTTATATCAAACACTTAACTGATTAGTATCAGTTCATGCCGTATTTTTTCAGCTTTTTACGCAGAGTACCACGGTTGATGCCCATCATCAGGGCAGCACGGGTCTGGTTACCGCGGGTGTATTGCATCACCATGTCCAACAGGGGCTGTTCTACTTCAGCCAGTACCAGCTCATACAGGTCATTAACATCCTGACCGTTCAGTTGAGCAAAATAGTTCTTCAGTGCCTGTTTAACCGAGTCACGCAGGGGCTTTTGAGTTACCTGATCCTGAGAGTTAACGGTAGAAACGGTCAGTACGTCAGAATTTACGCGTTGTTCGAACATAGTTCTGTCAGCTCTTTATTTCTATTACGCAAAATTTTCGAAGTATGCCTCCAACGCCTCCAGCTGTTCGCTGGAATCTTCTATGGCGTTGAATGTGCGCCGAAACTGGTCATCTGGAGCGTGTTCCTGCAGATACCAGGATACGTGTTTGCGTGCGATTCGGTACCCTTTTGCGTGGCCGTAAAAGCCATGCAGTTCCCGAACGTGTGCACAAAGCAAGCGCTTAACCTCTGCCAGGGGCAGCGGGGGCAGCAGCTCTCCAGTGTCCAGATAGTGCTGGATTTCCCGAAAGATCCAGGGTCTTCCCTGAGCCGCACGGCCTATCATAAGGGCATCAGCCCCCGTATAGTCGAGCACGGCTCTGGCTTTAAGCGGGTCAGTAATGTCGCCATTCGCGATAACCGGAATGGAAACTTTCTGCTTAACTGCCCGAATACTGTCGTACTCAGCGTCTCCGTTAAACAAGCAGGCGCGGGTGCGTCCGTGAATAGTCAGAGCCTGAATGCCACATTCTTCAGCCAGTTGGGCAATTTCTACACAGTTACGGTGTTCCGGTTCCCAACCGGTGCGAATCTTGAGAGTTACGGGAACGTCCACTGCTTTGACGACCGCCGTCAGGATCGACTTCACCTGGTCGGGGTACTGCAAGAGGGCTGAACCTGCAAGCTTACGATTCACTTTTTTAGCCGGACACCCCATATTGATATCAATAACTTGGGCGCCGCTTTCCACGTTAATACGGGCGGCTGCAGCCATCTCTTCCGGCACGCTGCCGGCGATTTGCACGGTACGAATACCGGGCTCATCAACGTGCACCATCCGTAAGCGGGACTTGTCGCTCTCCCAGACCTGCGGGTTGGAGGACATCATCTCGGATACGGTCAACCCTGCTCCCATCTCGTAACACAGCGTCCGGAATGGTCTGTCAGTAATGCCAGCCATAGGCGCTGCGATAAGTCGATTTCTGAGCTGGTAGTGTCCGATGCGCATGAGTTAAGAAATGACCATACTGTGACTGCAAGGCGGCGTATATTACGCATTTTTTGCACGAGATGAAAGGCCAAACTTTGAGCAATCCACTGAGGTGGATCAAAGAATCGCCGTCCAGGTCGGCGCTCATGAATAATTAGCTTTATAAATCATTGCATTAAAAATATGTGATGAATTTATCTACACATATATTTTTGCATAACTTCTCATTTTTTCTTCCCGGCCCGGGGTGTGGACAAGATAATCTGCTGAATTAATCAGCAAATTATCTTGGCTTTATGTGAGTTAGCTCTCATTTCAGAACATGATCGTGAAGCGTATCTGATGTTTACTCAATGACGACGCGACCATTCAGCGGCTGCACCGGACGATTATTATCGTGATGCATGGTGTGGCTAAATTTTGCCAGCTGCGCGGCAGACAACGTTAGCGGATGCTTAAGGACAATCCAGGTTACCCCTTCAGAGCAGGGCGGAGTAGTCAGAGAGCCGCTGAATCGCCAGTATGTCTTGTCCGCAGGAAGCAGGGCGTTGAGGTCCATTTGCGTGCTGATCTTCGCATTCTGCTCCGCTTTTTCCGGCATAGTGGCCCACAGTTTGTTCAGCTCACTATTTTCCGCCCCCTGGTCAAACATCACCGCTACGACAGTGATGGCTCCTTGAGCGTTGGTATGGACCAGGTGCATCTCCATCGCATAGTGCTTACCGTGAACGGTATTTTCGCTCGGGGCATGGAAATGGAACTGCTGAAGGGTAAATGGCGTACCGTCAATTGTAATGGTGTCCGCTGTGGTAGTTTTTAACCCGGCCTGAATGGTGTGACCATTGTTGATGAGCGTAATTGGGCCATCAATATAGTGGGTTTCCAACGGTGACAGGTGCGCTTTGAACGTGGTATCGATGTTGATGGGAGATTGGTTCATGCCGCTCTGGCAGGTTTTGTACTCTTCACTGAGCGCTCCCCAGTGCTCCGGCGAACCTTCGCCTTCATAGCCCCAATGGGAAGCAAAAACCGTAATGGGCATCATGCTTAACACCAACAATGCCGCCTTGCCTAAAGATGTTTTCATATAATTCGTCCAATGAATAAGATGATGATTTTATTGGTAACTACAATATGTTACCGCATCATCTTATGCTTATTGGGCGAATGATTTTGTACAGAAAACGCGAAAAGTTGTGGCCTGCGATGAGGCCACAAGGAGAGATTACTTTTTAATACCGGTAATCCGGCACCACTCCTCTTTCTCCACGACGGGATCGAGATTAAAGAGGTCGGCGTATGCCTCACAAACGCTTTCCGCCTGGCTGGCAAGGATGCCGGAAAGCCCCAGCAGACCGCCTGTAACCGGCAGCACGCTGATAAGCGGGGCTAGCTCGCGTAATGGGCCAGCCAGAATGTTTGCGACCACGACATCGGCTTTCATCGCCTCTGGCTGATCTTTAGGCAGATACAGTTCCAGGCGTTCAGAGACCCCGTTGCGCTCGGCGTTATCGCGGCTGGCCTGAATCGCCTGCGGATCGATATCAATACCAATCGCTTTCGCTGCGCCCAGCTTTAAGGCCGCAATGGCCAGAATGCCTGAGCCGCAGCCAAAATCGATGATCGTTTTGCCTGCGAGATCGAGTCCATCCAGCCATTCGAGGCACATTGCCGTTGTGGGATGCGTACCGGTACCAAACGCCAGGCCCGGATCGAGCATCACGTTAACGGCGTTTTCATCCGGCACATCGAGCCAGCTCGGGCAGATCCACAGGCGTTTACCGAAGCACATAGGGTGGAAGTTATCCATCCATTCGCGCTCCCAGTCTTTATCTTCCAGTTGTTCGATTTTATGCACGAAACCGGCGCCCAGCAGCGGATGCTGCTCCAGAATCGCGACCACTTCTTGCATGTCTGTTTCAGCGTCAAACAGGCCGATAACATCAGTATCGCCCCACAGACGGGTCTCGCCCGGCAGAGGTTCGAATACCGGCGTGTCGTGCGTATCCTGGAAAGTAATGGAAACGGAACCCGCTTCCATCAGCGCATCGCTCAGTTCTTCCGCGTTCGCGCCGGTAGTGTTCAGTTTCAGTTGGATCCATGGCATGGCAAAACTCTTTATTTATCAGTAGTCAATACGGCGGCTTGCGGGGCGGAGGTTCCGAAGCGGTTTCCGACCAGGAAAGCCAATAAACTTAACAGTAACGAGGGCACTATCGGATGGAAGCCCAGGTACTGAAGATTAAAAGTGGCGAGTATGGCATAGAGTACGCCGCCGACGATCATCGCGCTCAATGCGCCTTTCGCGTTCGCTCGTTCCCAGTACAGGCCCAGCACCAGCGGCCATAAGAACACGGCCTCCAGGCCGCCGAACGCCAGCAGGTTGAGCCAGATAATCATCTCAGGCGGACGCCAGGCTGCCAGCAGCAGTAAAGCGCCCAACAGCAGGGTGATCGTTGCCGACATCCGCTTCAACCGGGTTTCATTTGTTATCTGCTCGGGGCGCAGATTCAGATACAGATCTTTAATGATCGTAGCGGAACTTTGCAGCAGTTGAGCGTTGATCGTCGACATAATGGCGGCCATTGGCGCAGCGAGGAAGATCCCGGCGGCAAATGGCGGCAATACTTTCACCATGAGGGTAGGGATGACCAGATCCGGCACCGTCAGATCCGGGATCACCGCGCGGCCGAGCGCTCCGGCAAGGTGCATACCAAACATCAGGATCGCGACGACTACTGTGCCAATGATAATTCCCCGGTGAACCGCTTTGCTGTCTTTATAGGAGATGCAGCGAACGGCGGTGTGCGGAAGGCCAATCACCCCGAAGCAGACCAGCACCCAAAAAGAGGTCATAAAGGTGGGAGAAAGAATATCATCAGCACCCTGCGGAGAGACCAGCTTAGGATCGATAGTTTGTAGCGTTTCTACCGCATTATGTAGCCCGCCAGCCGCATGCACGACGCCAACCAGCAGAACAATCGTTCCTATCAGCATTACCATCCCCTGGAGGGTGTCATTGAGGACGCTGGCACGAAAACCGCCGAACGCGGTATAAAGTGCGATACTGACGCCAAAAATCAGCAGGCCGGTTTCGTAGGGGATGCCCGCCGCGGTTTCCAGCAGGCGCGCCCCGCCGATGAACTGCACCGTCATTGCCCCAACAAAAGCAACCAGTAGGCTCAGGCTCGCGAGCCAGACCAGCAGGCGGCTTTGATAGCGGGCAAAGAGCATATCGTTCAGCGTTACGGCATTATAACGTCGCGCCAGAATGGCGAATTTCTTACCCAAAATTCCCAGCGAGAGCCAGATAGCAGGAAGCTGGATCATCGCCAGCAGTACCCAGCCGAGACCATATTTATAGGCCGCGCCGGGGCCGCCTATAAACGAGCTTGCGCTGATATAGGTAGCCGTAAGCGTCATGGCTAATACAATGCCGCCCATCGAGCGGCTACCGAGGAAATATTCGTTCAGGAAGGAACCCGTTACGCGCTTACGCATCGCATAGATGGAGAGAGCAAACACCACCAGCAGGTAGGCGACAAGCGGCAGTATGACTTCAAGCTGCATCGTCATCCTCCAGAGGAATATCGCGATAAATCAGTTTTACCATTGCCCAGCACAGCAGGATAAACACCAGCGGTACCAGCAGGCAGGCCATTTCAAACCAGTGCGGCAGGCCGGTTATGCCAATACCGACGCCCGGCAAATAGGCGGCAGCCAGCCAGGCCGCAAGATAAAGAAGGGTTAGCCACAGCGCCCAGCGCGCCTCTTTATGGGCCTGAACAAAACGTTTGTCCATTTTTTGTCCCTTGAGGATGAAGAAAGCGGGGATTGTACCGCATGGAAAAGCGGAGAGGAGAGAAAAAGAAAAAAGGCCGGATTATCCGGCCTTTTGCAGCAGTAAGAGAATTACTTCTCCTGCAATCCGAGTTTTTTCTCCAGATAGTGGATATTGGTGCCACCATTCTGGAAATGTTCGTCGTTCATGATGCGGATCTGCAGATCTACGTTGGTTTTGATGCCATCGATAATCAGCTCCTGCAGCGCATTTTTCATGCGGGCAATCGCGACATCACGGTTTTCACCATAGCAGATCAGCTTGCCGATCATTGAGTCATAGTACGGAGGTACGGTGTAGCCTGCGTAGATATGAGACTCCCAGCGTACGCCAAAACCGCCCGGCGCGTGGAAGCGGGTAATTTTACCCGGGCTCGGCAGGAAGGTGTTCGGGTCTTCAGCGTTGATACGGCATTCCACCGCATGGCCTTTAACCATAACTTCTTCCTGCTTGATGGACAGCGGCTGACCAGCAGCGATGCGCAGCTGTTCTTTAATCAGATCGACGCCGGTGATCATCTCGGTTACCGGGTGTTCTACCTGAATACGGGTATTCATTTCGATGAAATAGAACTCGCCGTTTTCGAACAGGAACTCAAAAGTACCCGCCCCGCGATAGCCGATATCGACGCACGCTTTGGAGCAACGCTCGCCGATATAGCGACGCAGTTCCGGAGTAATGCCCGGCGCCGGTGCCTCTTCGACGACCTTCTGGTGACGACGCTGCATGGAGCAGTCGCGCTCAGCCAGATAGATAGCGTTGCCCTGACCGTCAGCCAGTACCTGGATCTCGATGTGGCGAGGATTCTCCAGGTATTTCTCCATATACACCATGTCGTTGTTAAAAGCGGCTTTTGCTTCCGCTTTGGTCATGGAGATGGATTGAGCCAGCTCAGCATCGCTGCGCACGACGCGCATACCGCGACCGCCGCCGCCGCCGGAGGCTTTGATAATCACCGGGTAGCCAATGCGTTTGGCATGGGCGCGGTTAACGTCCATATCTTCACCCAGCGGGCCGTCAGAGCCCGGTACGGTTGGAACGCCCGCTTTCTTCATTGCGGTAATGGCAGAGACTTTGTCGCCCATCAGGCGGATAGTGTCTGCTTTCGGACCGATAAAGATAAAGCCGGAACGCTCAACCTGCTCAGCGAAGTTAGCGTTTTCGGACAGAAAACCATAACCCGGGTGAATAGCCACCGCGCCGGTGATTTCAGCTGCGCTAATGATAGCCGGGATATTGAGGTAACTTTTTACGGACGGAGCCGGGCCAATACAGACCGTCTCATCCGCTAACAATACGTGTTTTAAATCGCGATCCGCCGTTGAGTGCACAGCAACGGTCTTGATGCCCAGTTCTTTACAGGCACGCAGGATACGCAATGCAATCTCGCCGCGGTTGGCGATAACAATTTTATCCAGCATGTTCGCCTCGTTATTCGATGACGACCAGTGGCTCGTCAAATTCTACCGGTTGACCACTTTCGACCAGAATGGCTTTCACCACGCCGGATTTATCGGCTTCGATCTGGTTCATCATTTTCATGGCTTCAACGATGCACAGGGTATCGCCCGCGTTAACTTTCTGACCGATTTCGATGAAGGCTTTCGCGTCCGGGCTCGGGGTGCGGTAGAAAGTACCAACCATTGGGGAACGTACGATGTGACCACTGATTTCCGCTGCCGCAGGGGCTTCCATTGCTGGAGTGGCCGCAGTTGCGACTGCGTTAGACAGAGCCGGCTGTTGCTGCATCATCGGTGCGGCATAAGCCTGTTGCATCACCGGGAAACCTGCGTTTGGCGCGGCACGGCTAATGCGTACCGACTCTTCGCCTTCAGAAATTTCCAGTTCGGAGATACCTGATTCTTCAACCAGCTCGATCAGTTTTTTAATCTTACGAATATCCATGAGTGGGTTCCGTACTCTTTGTTTAGTGTGATTGTGACAGGCGTGTTAGCACCGTCTGTAAAGCATATGAATTACTGCTGATTCATGACGCCGCCATTGGGCATAAGTCGACAGGTTACGCTCCGGCTGCCCGAAAGCAAAAAGCGAAACTTACCGGCCAACATGCGGCCATCTTCTGCCATTCTCGGGTAAAAAACAAAATATACCTTCGATACGCGATTGTCACCTTTTCGGGACTCAAAAAGCCCGTAAGGAAAACCAAAGTCGCACATTATAACGATTTCGTAGCATTTGGCAGCTAAATACTGGTCTTATCAGGGAAGATTATCAACCGCTATCGTGTAAAGTGGGGCGGTTGATAAAAGAACTGCGGGAAACTGCACATATCCGGAATCAGCGCCACCACTGGCGAAACTTCTTGTATCGCCATGCTAAAAGCAGCAGTGCCAGCAGCGCATAAATGATCGGCTGCGGGGATAAAATCTTCACCGACCACAGGTAGTGAATCGGCGCAAGGATCGCGACAACATAGACGAAGTTATGCAATGTTTGCCAACGGCGGCCTAATTTCCGCTGCATCGCCTGGGTGGAGGTCGCCGCCAGCGCCAGCAGAATCAGCCAGCTGAGTAAACCCAGCGTCAGGTAAGGCCTGCTGATAACTTCTGAACCCAAAAGCGCCAGATTGTTAATCCCGAGTTCGAGCAGCGTATAGCTGGTTAAATGCAGCGTTGCCCAGGCAAAGCACCATAAGCCAAGTAAGCGCCGGGTGCGTATCAATAACGGCTGTTTAGCGTAGCGCGCTAGCGGCGAAACAAGCAAGGTAGCCAGCAGGAATTTAAGAGCCATCCTACCGGTAAAGTGCTGAATATCCTTTGCCGGGTCGGCGCTGAAATAGCCCTGCTGCCCGGCCCAGAACAGCCAGACAACGGGCAAAAAGCCAGCCAGATGGAGAAGCACTTTCAGCCAGGTTATCTGCTTTACATTCAGGCGCACTAGTAGTTCTCCCGCAAATTCAGGCCCCGATAGAGCGACGCCACTTCTTCGGCATAGCCGTTGAACAGCAGCGTTGGCTGGCGTTTAACGTCGAGTACGCCGCCGGCGCCGATAAAACGCTCAGTCGCCTGCGACCAGCGGGGATGATCGACATGCGGATTAACGTTGGCGTAGAAGCCATACTCTTCGGGCCCGGCCAGATTCCAGGTGGTGGGCGGACGCTCACGGGTGAGCTCAATACTGACGATGGACTTAATCCCTTTGAAGCCGTACTTCCAGGGCACGGTGAGCCGAACCGGCGCACCGTTCTGCGGGGGCAGCGCCTTGCCATACACGCCCACGCTGAGCAGCGTCAGAGGATGCATTGCTTCATCGAGCCGCAGTCCTTCAACGTAGGGATACGCCAGACCGCCGCCGATAAAACGGTCCTTTTGACCCGGCATCTGCTCAGGAGCATAAAGCGTTTTAAATGCAACGTAGCGAGCATTGCTGGTGGGTTCGACCAGCGACAGCAGCTTATGGAGCGGGAAACCGACCCACGGAACCACCATCGACCAGGCTTCTACGCAGCGCATTCGATAAATTCGTTCTTCCAGCGGGAATCGGCTGGTCAGGTCGTCATGATCGAGCGTGAGCGGTTTTGCCACTTCGCCACCGATCGTCAGCGTCCAGGGATCGGTGCGCAGGCTGCCGGCATTCGCCGCCGGATCGGCTTTATCCAGACCGAACTCATAAAAGTTGTTGTAACCAGCAACTTTATCCTCCGGCGTGAGCGGCAGGTTATTTTGCCATTGCGCCGGTTTTTCGAACGTTAGCGCTTTGCCCGCCGGCGCCGGCGGGCGATCGTTGCCTTTAAACCAATCCAGCAGATCGGCTTGCGCGGAGGGGGTAAGGGAAAGGGCGGTCGCGCTGATGCCCAGCATTTTCAGGACCTGGCGACGTTGCAGCATAAAAACGGATTCTGCCGTAACGTCGGCTTCTGTCAGTTTTTTGGGTTTCATAGCATCCTCCGTCATGCGTTTTTTCTAAGCATGACGGAGGCGAGGCGTTATTGCGAATATGTCACGAAAAATTGCAGATTAGGCGATTTTAACCAGCGTGCGGCCCTGAATCTTATTGGTCATAATCTTTTCAGCAAACTCAGGGGCTTCGGCGAGGGTGATTTCGGTTGCGCTGTGCGCATAGAACGATTCCGGCAGATCGCGAACCAGCCTTTGCCAGGCTTCAGCCCGGCGGGCGGGCGGGGTCATCACCGAGTCAACGCCCTGCAGGCGTACATTGCGCAGAATAAACGGCATCACGGTGGTCGGCAGCGCAAATCCGCCAGCGAGGCCGCAGGCTGCAACGCAGCCGCCGTAGTTCATTTGCGCCAGTACTTTTGCCAGTACTTTATCGCCAACCGTGTCAACAGCGCCGGCCCACAGCTGCTTTTCCAGCGGGCGGGTTTCGGCGAACTCATCTCGGCCAAGGATGCGCTGCGCGCCGAGGGCTTTCAAATATTCATGGGTGCTTTCGCGCCCGGAAACCGCCGCTACCTTGTACCCCAGCTGATGCAGCAAAGCGACTGCGGTGCTGCCGACGCCGCCGCTGGCCCCGGTAACTACAATTTCGCCATCTTCAGGACGAATTCCGGCATCTTCCAGCGCCATCACGCACAGCATGGCGGTGAAGCCCGCGGTACCAATGGTCATGGCTTTACGCCCATTCAGTCCTTGAGGCATTGCTACCAGCCAGTCGCCTTTAACGCGAGCGCGTTCCGCCAGACCGCCCCAGTGGTTTTCGCCAACGCCCCATCCGGTGAGCAGCACCTGCTGGCCCGCATGAAAGCGAGGATCTTCGCTGCTGTGGACCGAACCGGCAAAATCGATGCCAGGAATCATCGGAAAGTTGCGGATGATTTTTCCTTTACCGGTGATCGCCAGCGCATCTTTATAGTTGAGGCTGGACCACTCGATATCCACTGTCACATCGCCCTGCGGCAGCTGGCTGGCGTCAATGGTTTGCACCGAAGAGAGAGTTTTGCCATCCTGCTGTTCTAAGATTAAAGCCTGCATGCGCCGGTCCTCGTAGGTTGGATGATTGGAAAAATTTTTCTGCAGACTATACTCGCTAACGGCATTATTACACCGATGTAACGCAATAAATTGCCAGATACGCCAGCTTTGGTAGTATGCGTCGCTCTTTAGAAAGTTAGTGCTTACTTTAGTTTAGGCGCCAGCACTGGAGCCCGGATGTTTATCGGGCACTCATTCACTCGCGGAGTTAACACAGGGATGCGATTAACGACGAAATTCTCAGCCTTTGTCACGTTACTCACCAGCCTGACTATCTTTGTCACGCTGATTGGCGCTTCGCTGAGTTTTTATAACGGTATTCAGCTAAAAATGACCAACCGCGTTCAGGCGGTGGCAACGATGCTGGATAACCGCCTGGTCTCTATATCTTTTGACCAGTTAGAACCGCAGATGGATGAGCTGATGACGCCGGTCGAAGTCGTGCACGTTGATTTTCAGCTTAATGGCAAATCAGTCTATAGCCATTCCCGCAACGATAACTATCGTCCGTTAGGCAGCAGCAATCAGTTCCGTAGTATCACCGTGCCGTCGCTCAAGCACCCGGGCATGGTTATCCATCTGGTTTATCTGGATCCGATGGCCAATTATTTCCGTTCGCTGCACGTTACCGCGCCGCTTTCCATCGCCATTGGTTTCATGGTGCTGATTATCTTTTTTTCCGTCCGCTGGATCCGTCGTCAGCTGGCGGGCCAGGAGCTACTGGAGCTTCGCTCTGTGCGTATTCTTAACGGCGAACGCGGCCCGCAGGTGCGCGGGTCGGTACACGAATGGCCAGTCAACACCAGCAGTGCGTTAGATACGCTGCTATCAGAACTGCAGTTTGCCAGCGATCAGCGAAGCCGCATGGATACCCTGATTCGTTCTTACGTTGCGCAGGATTCAAAAACCGGACTCAGTAACCGATTGTTCTTTGATAATCAGCTGTCGACGCTGCTTGAAGATCAGGAGAAGGTGGGGTCGTACGGTATTGTTATGATGATCCGCCTGCCGGATTTCGACCTGCTGCGCGATAACTGGGGGCGTACAGCGACTGAAGAGCATTACTTTACGCTGATCAACATGCTTTCCACCTTTATTATGCGTTATCCCGGCGCGCTGCTGGCCCGCTATCACCGAAGCGATTTTGCCGTTCTGCTCCCTCATCGCACGTTAAAAGAGGCGGATAGCATCGCCGGATTGCTATTGAAGGCTATGGATGCCCTGCCGCCAACGCGAATTCTCGATCGTGACGACATGATGCATATCGGGATCTGCGCCTTCCGTAGCGGACAAACGGCAGCCCAGGTGATGGAGCATGCGGAAGCGGCAACGCGCAATGCGGTATTGCAGGGTAGCAACAGCTGGGCCGTCTACGATGACTCTCTCCCGGAAAAGGGACGCGGCAACGTCCGCTGGCGCACGCTTATCGAGCAAATGCTCAGCCGCGGCGGACCGCGTCTCTACCAAAAACCTGCCGTAACGCGTGACGGTCGCGTACACCACCGCGAGCTAATGTGTCGTCTTTACGATGGCAAGGAAGAAGTTATCGCGGCGGAATATATGCCGATGGTACTGCAGTTCGGTCTGGCGGAAGAGTATGACCGCCTGCAAATCACCCGGTTGCTGCCGTTTTTAGGCTTCTGGCCGGAAGAAAATCTCGCGCTACAGGTGACGGTTGAGTCATTAATTCGCCCCCGCTTCCAGCGCTGGCTGCGCGATACTTTGATGCAATGCGAAAAATCGCAACGTCGGCGTATTATTTTTGAACTTGCAGAGGCGGATGTTTGTCAATATATCGGCCGCCTGCAGCCGGTTATGCGGTTGGTTAATGCTTTAGGTGTTCGAGTTGCCGTAGTTCAGGCTGGTCTGACGCTGGTTGGAACCAGCTGGATTAAGCAGCTCGACGTTGAGGTTATCAAGCTGCATTCGGGGTTATCGCGCAATATAGAAAAACGCAGTGAGAATCAGCTGCTGGTGCAGAGTCTGGTGGAAGCCTGTAAGGGGATGCCGGTTCAGGTTTTCGCAACCGGCGTGCTCAGCCGTAGCGAGTGGCAGGTGCTGTCTCAATGCGGTGTCACCGGCGGTCAGGGGGAATTTTTTGCCGCCTCACAGCCACTTGACACAAATGTGAAAAAATATTCGCAAAGATACTCTGTTTGATCTGCCGTTTAGCGTGATTTCACGTAGAATAATGCGCGCCATAGTGATGGGGGTGTGCTTGTCTACCTGCCGGATTGTCGCAATGTAAATGCCAGTGAATGACCTTTGACAGGTTGCAGATTCAAGCGCGGAGCGCTGCTGAAGATTTCGGCATCGGACGGACTCAGTCAAATTTGTAACAAAGGTAACGAACTGCACTAATTTTCACCGCAGCAGATGATTTTTGCGCCTTGTCGCTGCTGCGCGTGGTTGGTAAAGTAAGCGGATTTTGTTTTCCGCCCCAGCTTTCAGGATTATCCCTTAGTATGTTAAAAAAATTTCGTGGCATGTTTTCCAATGACCTGTCCATTGACCTGGGTACCGCGAATACCCTGATTTATGTAAAAGGACAAGGCATCGTATTGAATGAGCCTTCCGTGGTGGCCATTCGTCAGGATCGTGCCGGATCGCCGAAAAGCGTCGCAGCGGTGGGTCATGAAGCGAAGCAGATGCTTGGGCGTACACCGGGCAACATTGCAGCTATTCGCCCAATGAAAGACGGCGTTATTGCCGACTTCTTCGTTACCGAAAAAATGCTTCAGCACTTTATTAAACAGGTGCACAGCAACAGCTTTATGCGTCCGAGCCCGCGCGTGCTGGTGTGCGTGCCGGTTGGCGCGACTCAGGTTGAACGTCGCGCGATTCGTGAATCCGCACAGGGCGCTGGCGCCCGTGAAGTTTTCCTGATTGAAGAGCCGATGGCGGCTGCGATCGGCGCAGGCCTGCCGGTCTCCGAGGCAACCGGTTCGATGGTTGTGGATATCGGTGGCGGGACGACTGAAGTGGCGGTCATCTCCCTGAACGGCGTGGTCTACTCCTCTTCCGTACGTATCGGCGGCGACCGTTTTGACGAAGCGGTGATTAATTATGTGCGTCGTAACTATGGCTCCCTGATCGGCGAAGCGACCGCAGAACGTATCAAACACGAGATCGGTTCCGCTTATCCGGGTGATGAAGTTCGCGAAATCGAAGTTCGCGGGCGCAACCTTGCTGAAGGCGTACCACGCGGCTTTACGCTGAATTCCAATGAAATCCTCGAAGCGCTGCAGGAGCCGCTGACCGGCATCGTTAGCGCGGTGATGGTCGCGCTGGAGCAGTGCCCGCCGGAACTGGCTTCCGATATCTCCGAACGCGGTATGGTTCTGACCGGCGGCGGCGCGCTGCTGCGCAACCTTGACCGCCTGTTAATGGAAGAGACAGGAATTCCTGTCGTAGTTGCAGAAGATCCACTGACCTGCGTCGCTCGTGGCGGCGGCAAGGCACTGGAAATGATCGATATGCACGGCGGCGACTTGTTCAGCGAAGAGTAGTCAGCCTGAGATCCGGGTAGCTGGCTTACGGCTGCCCCGGTCTTAACTGACACGAGAATACGCATAGCCTATGAAGCCAATTTTTAGCCGTGGCCCGTCGCTACAGATTCGCCTTATTCTGGCGGTTTTGGTGGCGCTTGGCGTGATAATCGCCGACAGCCGCCTGGGTACGTTCAGCCAGATTCGAACGTACATGGATACTGCCGTCAGCCCTTTCTACTTTGTCTCTAATGGTCCCCGGGAACTGCTGGATAGCGTTTCGCAAACGCTGGCCACCCGCGACCAGCTCGAACTGGAAAACCGCGCGCTGCGCCAGGAACTGCTGTTAAAAAACAGCGATCTATTGATGCTGGGTCAGTATAAACAGGAGAACGCGCGTCTGCGCGAGCTGCTGGGCTCTCCGCTGCGTCAGGACGAGCAAAAAATGGTGACCCAGGTCATCTCAACGGTTAACGACCCATACAGCGATCAGGTTGTTATCGATAAAGGCAGCGTTAACGGCGTATATGAAGGTCAACCGGTCATCAGCGATAAAGGCGTCGTCGGCCAGGTGGTCGCGGTGGCGAAGCTGACCAGCCGCGTGCTGCTGATTTGCGATGCCACTCATGCGTTACCGATTCAGGTGCTGCGTAACGATATTCGCGTGATTGCGGCAGGCAACGGTTGTACTGACGATCTGCAGCTGGAACATCTGCCGGCCAATACTGATATTCGCGTCGGCGACGTCCTTGTGACTTCGGGGCTCGGCGGCCGCTTCCCGGAAGGGTATCCGGTGGGCGTGGTCTCTTCCGTTAAGCTGGATACGCAGCGCGCGTACACGGTGATTCAGGCCCGTCCGACCGCCGGTCTGCAGCGCTTGCGCTATCTGCTGCTGCTGTGGGGCGCCGATCGCAACGGAGCTAATCCCATGACGCCGGAAGAGGTTCATCGCGTAGCGAACGAGCGCCTGATGCAGATGATGCCGCAGGTTCTGCCTGCGCCGGATGCGATGGGGCCGCAGATGCCGGCGCCAGCAACCGGTATGCCACAGCAGCCTCTGCCTGCAGGGGGGCAATAGTGGCAAGCTACCGTAGCCAGGGACGCTGGGTTATCTGGCTCTCGTTCCTTATTGCACTCTTGTTGCAGATTATGCCCTGGCCGGCGGACATTAGCGTTTACCGGCCAAACTGGGTATTTCTCATCCTGTTGTACTGGATTCTTGCGTTGCCCCATCGGGTTAACGTCGGCACAGGCTTTGTGATGGGCGCAATCCTCGATCTCATTAGCGGTTCGACGCTTGGCGTTCGCGCACTATCATTAAGTATTGTGGCTTATCTGGTTGCGCTGAAATATCAGCTGTTCCGCAATCTGGCGCTCTGGCAACAGGCGCTGGTGGTAGTCATGTTATCCCTCGCCGTGGATATCATTGTTTTCTGGGCAGAGTTTTTAGTGATCAACGTCTCTTTCCGCCCGGAAGTGTTCTGGAGTAGTGTAGTAAACGGTGTGCTCTGGCCATGGATTTTCCTGCTAATGCGTAAAGTGCGTCAGCAGTTTGCGGTGCAATAAGGTTGATATGACGACTCTGTATCTGGCTTCAGGCTCTCCCCGTCGGCAGGAACTGCTGACTCAGCTCGGTCTCTCTTTTGAACGCGTGATTCCCGGTATTGAGGAACAGCGCCGTCCCCAGGAGAGCGCGCAGCAGTATGTTGTACGTCTGGCGCGTGAGAAGGCTCAGGCTGGAGTGGCGTTAGCGCCGCTTGATCTCCCCGTACTGGGAGCGGATACCATTGTCATCCTTAATGGTGAAGTGCTGGAGAAGCCGCGCGATGCCGGCCACGCCGCCGAAATGCTGCGTATGCTTTCCGGGAAAACCCATCAGGTGATGACCGCCGTGGCCCTGGCCGATAAGCAGCAGACGTTGGATTGCCTGGTGGTCACGGAGGTCACTTTCCGTGTGCTCTCAGTACAGGATATCGCCGATTATGTTGCCAGCGGCGAACCTTTAGATAAAGCAGGTGCATACGGTATTCAGGGGTTGGGTGGCTGTTTTGTCAGGAAGATAAACGGCAGCTATCACGCCGTAGTGGGCTTACCGCTGGTGGAGACGTATGAGTTGCTGAGTAACTTTAACTCACTGCGTGAAGAAAAGGGATAAAGATGACTGCTGAATTATTAGTTAACGTAACGCCATCGGAAACGCGCGTCGCTTATATTGATGGCGGTATTCTTCAGGAAATTCATATTGAGCGTGAAGCGCGACGCGGAATAGTAGGCAATATCTACAAAGGTCGTGTCAGTCGGGTGCTGCCGGGAATGCAGGCGGCTTTTGTAGATATTGGCCTCGATAAAGCCGCGTTTCTGCACGCTTCCGATATTATGCCGCACACCGAATGCGTGGCAGGCGAAGAGCAAAAACAGTTCACCGTTCGCGATATTTCCGAACTGGTGCGCCAGGGGCAGGATTTAATGGTGCAGGTGGTGAAAGACCCGCTGGGTACCAAAGGCGCCCGTCTCACCACCGATATCACCATTCCTTCTCGCTATCTGGTCTTTATGCCAGGCGCTTCGCACGTCGGCGTCTCTCAGCGTATTGAAAGCGAAGCGGAACGTGAGCGCCTGAAAAAAGTGGTGTCTGAATACTGTGACGAACAGGGCGGTTTCATTATTCGTACCGCGGCTGAAGGGGTACATGAGCAGGAGATGGCCGCAGATGCCGCCTACCTCAAGCGCGTCTGGACAAAAGTCATGGAGCGCAAAAAGCGCCAGCAGACGCGTTATCAACTGTACGGTGAACTGGCCCTGGCGCAGCGCGTGCTACGTGATTTCGCCGATGCGCATCTTGACCGTATTCGCGTAGACTCCCGTCTGACCTACGAATCGCTGCTTGAGTTTACCGCCGAATATATTCCGGAGATGACCAGCAAGCTGGAGCACTACAGCGGCCGCCAGCCGATTTTCGATCTCTTTGACGTGGAAAACGAAATCCAGCGCGCGCTGGAGCGTAAAGTTGAACTGAAATCAGGCGGTTATCTGATCATCGACCAGACGGAAGCGATGACTACCGTCGATATCAATACCGGAGCATTCGTCGGTCACCGTAATCTTGACGATACTATTTTTAATACCAATATTGAGGCGACCCAGGCCATTGCCCGTCAGCTGCGTCTGCGCAATCTTGGCGGTATTATCATCATTGATTTCATTGATATGAATAATGAGGATCACCGTCGGCGGGTGCTGCATTCGCTGGAACAGGCGCTGAGCAAGGATCGGGTAAAAACCAGCATAAACGGCTTCTCTCAGCTTGGGCTGGTGGAGATGACCCGCAAGCGCACCCGCGAAAGTGTGGAGCACGTGCTGTGCAATGAGTGCCCGACCTGCCACGGCCGCGGCACGGTGAAAACGGTAGAAACGGTGTGCTACGAAATCATGCGTGAAATCGTGCGCGTACACCACGCCTACGATTCCGACCGATTCCTGGTCTATGCTTCTCCTGCGGTAGCGGAAACTCTGAAAGGGGAAGAGTCGCATGCGCTGGCGGAAGTCGAGATCTTTGTCGGTAAGCAGGTCAAAGTACAAATTGAACCGCTCTATAATCAAGAGCAGTTTGATGTAGTTATGATGTAATCATCCGTTTTGCCTGGCTCACTTCAGGACAGGGGCAGGTAAAAGGATGGCGCGTAAAAGGCTGACAAGGAGAGATGCGTGAGGCGACTGCCCGGGATTTTACTGCTCACCGCGGCAACAGTGATTGTTGTCGTCGCACTGCTGGTGAGCGGTCTGCGTCTCGTACTGCCGCAGTTGAACAGTTGGCGTCCGCAGGTGCTGGAAAAAGTATCGGCGATGGCCGGCGTACCGGTCGATGCCTCACAAATTACCGCCAGCTGGCAGACGTTTGGCCCGACGCTTGATGTCCGTGATATCAAGGCAGGCCTGAGCGACGGCGGTGAGCTTTCCGTCAAACGCGTCACTCTGGCGCTCGACGTATGGCAAAGTCTGCTGCATATGCGCTGGCAGTTTCGCGACCTGACCTTCTGGCAGCTACAGGTTCATACCAACACGCCGATCCAAACCAATAACAGCGGCGAAGGTCTGAAAACTGACCGCATCAGCGATCTTTTCCTCCGCCAGTTCGATCACTTTACCCTTCGCGATAGTCATCTGAGCTTCCTGACGATTTCCGGTCAGCGGGCAGAACTTACGATTCCGCAGCTTACCTGGCTGAACGGTAAAAATCGCCATCGCGCGGAAGGACAGCTTAGCCTCAGCAGCCTGACCGGCCAGCATGGCGTGATGCAGGTGCGAATGGATCTGCGCGACGAAGACGGTTTGCTCAATAAGGGGCGTGTCTGGCTTCAGGCCGATGATATCGACGTTAAGCCCTGGCTTGGACGCTGGATGCAGGACAACATCGCCCTACAGAGCGCGAAGTTTAGCCTGGAAGGCTGGATGACTATCGATAAAGGCGATGTCGCCAGTGGCGATGTGTGGCTGAAAAAAGGCGGCGCCAGCTGGCAGGGCGATAAAGATAAGCATCATCTGTCGGTCGATAATCTGACCGCGCACATCTATCGCGATAACCACAGCTGGGGCTTTCGCATCCCGGACACGCGTATCTCCATGGATGATAAACCCTGGCCGCGCGGCGCGCTGGCGATGGCGTGGATACCTGCCCAGGATGTCGGCGGAACAAATGCTCAACGCAGCGATGAGCTGCGCATACGCGCCAGCAACCTTAATCTTAGCGGCCTGACCGGGCTGCAGCCGATGGCGGATAAACTGGCGCCGTCGCTGGGTGAAATCTGGCGTACAACGCAGCCGGATGGCAAGATCAATCTTCTGGCGCTCGATATTCCTCTCCAGATGGCGGAGAAAACGCGTTTCAAAGCGGACTGGAGCGACATGTCCTGGAAGCAGTGGAAGCTGTTGCCCGGCGCGGAGCATTTTTCCGGCAGCATTGCCGGGAGCGTGGAGAACGGTATCCTGCATGCCAGCATAAAGCAGGCAAAAATGCCTTATGAGACGGTATTTCGCGCGCCGCTGGAGATCGCTAAAGGCGATGCGACGCTCAGTTGGATAAAGAACGACAAAGGTTTTATGCTCGACGGTCGCGATATTGACGTGCAGGCTACCGGCGTTCGCGCCCGCGGCGGCTTCCGCTATCTGCAACCGCAGGGTGATGAACCCTGGCTCGGTATTCTGGCCGGTATCAGTACCAATGATGGCGGTCAGGCATGGCGCTACTTCCCTGAAAATCTGATGGGTAAAGAGCTGGTGGATTATCTTAGCGGGGCGATTAAAGGCGGCCAGGCCACCGACGCCACGCTGGCTTACGGCGGTAATCCCCATCTGTTCCCTTACAAGCACAATGAAGGTCAGTTTCAGGTCTCGGTACCGCTAAAAAACGCCACCTTCGCCTTTCAGCCTGACTGGCCAGCGCTCACCGGCCTGAATATCGATCTTAACTTTATCAATGACGGGCTGTGGATGAAGGCCGATAAGGCGATGCTCGGCAAAGTGACGGCCAGTAATCTGGACGCGGTGATACCGGACTACTCGCGAGAAAAACTGCTGATTGATGCCGATGTTAACGGCCCGGGTAAAGAGGTTGGTCCTTACTTTAACGAGACGCCGTTGAAAGAGACGCTGGGCGCGGCGCTGGACGAGCTTCAGTTGGATGGGGATGTGAGCGCTCGCTTACATTTGAACATCCCGCTGGACGGCGAGATGACCACCGCCAAAGGCGACGTCCAGCTGAAGAATAATAGTCTGTTTATCAAGCCTATCGATACCACGCTGCAAAACCTGAGCGGTAAATTCAGCTTTGTAAACGGCGATCTGAAAAGCGAACCGATGAGCGCGACCTGGTTTAATCAGCCGCTGAACGTTGATTTCTCGACCACCGAGGGCGAGAAAGCGTTCCTGGTTAACGTCGGGATGAACGCCAACTGGGAGCCTGCGCGTACCGGTCTGTTGCCGAAAGCGCTGGAGAACAGCCTGAGCGGCAGCGTGCCCTGGGACGGTAAAGTGGCGATTGAGCTTCCGTACCGCGGCAGCGCAAATTATAAAGTCGATATTAACGGTGAGCTGAAAAACGTAAGTAGTCACTTACCTGCTCCGGTTGATAAGCAGGCCGGTGAGCCTTTACCGGTAAAAATTAAGGTTGATGGCGGATTAAGCAGCTTTAATTTGACCGGCTCCATGGGGACGAAGAATCACATTAATAGCCGCTGGCTGCTGGGCAATAAGCTCACACTAGATCGCGCGATTTTAACTTCTGACAGTAAAGCCGTATCTCCGCTGCCTGCGCAGTCAGGCGTCGAGCTGAATATGCCGCCGATGGATGGCGCGCAGTGGCTGGCGCTGTTCCAGCGCGGTGCGGCAACTGACGTCAGCAGTAGTATTGTCTTCCCGCAGCAGGTCACGCTGCGTACGCCGACGTTAACGATGGCGGGTCAGAGCTGGAATAACGTCAGCCTGGTCTCCCGGCCCGATGCAGGTGGAACGAAGATTGAAGCTCAGGGGCGTGAAGTCAACGCTACCCTGACGATGCGCAAAAATGCCCCGTGGCTGGCGGCCATTCGCTACCTCTATTACAACCCAACTTCGGCGAAAAGCAGCGGGACGGAAAATAGCAGCGCTCCGCTGACCGAGACAAAAGTAGATTTCCACGGCTGGCCCGATCTCCAGCTTCGCTGCGCAGAGTGCTGGCTGTGGGGGCAAAAATATGGTCGTATCGACGGCGATTTTACGATCAGCGGCGATACCCTGACCCTGGCGAACGGGCTGGTGGATACCGGTTTTGGCCGTCTGACGAGCGATGGCGTATGGGTTAGCGCCCCGAGCGGCGTACGGACCTCATTAAAAGGTAAGCTGCACGGGAATAAAACCGATGATTTTGTAAACTTCTTCGGCGTGTCCACACCGGTAAAAGGATCGTCGTTCGATATTGATTACGATCTACACTGGCGCGCGCCGCCGTGGCAGCCGGACGTTGCTTCGCTTAACGGCATTCTTAAAAGCCGTCTCGGGAAGGGAGAGTTTACCGATATCAGCACCGGACACGCCGGCCAGCTTCTGCGCCTGCTGAGCGTTGATGCGCTGCTGCGCAAGCTGCGCTTCGACTTTAGCGATACGTTCAGCGAAGGGTTCTACTTCGATTCGATTCGCAGCACGGCATGGATTAAAGACGGCGTTCTGCATACCGATGATACCCTGGTCGATGGTCTGGAAGCGGATATCGCAATGAAAGGCTCGGTGGATCTTGTTCGCCGCCAGCTGGATATGCAGGCCGTGGTTGCGCCGGAAATCTCCGCGACCGTAGGCGTTGCGGCGGCCTTTGCCGTTAACCCGATAATCGGTGCTGCGGTCTTTGCCGCCAGTAAGGTGCTGGGACCGCTATGGAATAAGGTCTCTATTTTGCGCTATCGCATCACCGGTCCTATCGATCAGCCGCAAATTAACGAAGTGCTGCGCCAGGCGCGGAGCGACAAAAAGCAATGATTTGACGATTGCGGGGAATTACCGCACTCTCAATAGATAGCGTTTTTTATTTCCGCCCGAGAGGCGGCAACAAACGAGTAGCATAACGATGAGTCTGAACCTGGTAAGTGAACAATTACTGTCGGCAAACGGCCTGAATCATCAGGATCTGTTTACCATTCTTGGCCAGCTGGCCGAGCGTCGTCTGGATTACGGCGATCTCTATTTTCAGTCGAGCTATCACGAGTCCTGGGTTCTGGAAGACAGCATCATAAAAGATGGTTCGTACAATATCGACCAGGGCGTCGGCGTTCGCGCGGTGAGCGGGGAAAAAACCGGCTTTGCGTACGCTGATCAGATTAGCCGGCTGGCGCTGGAACAGAGCGCGCAGGCGGCACGCACCATCGTGCGCGATCGCGGTGATGGTAAAGTTCATACCCTTGGAGCGGTGGAGTACAGCTCCCTCTATACCAGCATTGACCCGCTGCAGAGCATGAGCCGCGAAGAGAAGCTGGATATTCTGCGCCGGGTCGATAAAACCGCCCGCGCGGCCGATAAACGCGTGCAGGAAGTGTCCGCCAGTCTGACCGGTGTCTATGAGTTAATTCTTGTTGCCGCCACCGACGGCACGCTAGCGGCTGACGTTCGTCCGCTGGTTCGTCTTTCCGTCAGCGTGCTGGTGGAAGAAAACGGCAAACGCGAGCGCGGCGCCAGCGGCGGCGGCGGCCGCTTTGGCTACGACTATTTCCTGGCCTCGCTGGAGGGAGAAGTGCGCGCTGATGTTTGGGCGAGAGAAGCCGTGCGTATGGCGCTGGTCAACCTGACCGCCGTCGCAGCGCCTGCCGGGATGTTGCCGGTTGTTCTGGGTGCTGGCTGGCCTGGCGTGCTGCTGCATGAAGCCGTTGGTCACGGCCTGGAAGGCGATTTTAACCGTCGCGGAACCTCGGTGTTCAGCGGTCATATGGGGGAACTGGTGGCCTCTGAGCTATGTACCGTTGTGGATGACGGCACCATGGCCAACCGTCGCGGCTCCGTCGCCATTGACGATGAAGGTACGCCTGGGCAGTATAACGTGCTGATCGAAAACGGGATTCTGAAAGGTTATATGCAGGACAAGCTCAACGCCAGGCTGATGGGCGTGGCGCCAACCGGTAACGGTCGCCGCGAATCCTACGCGCATCTGCCTATGCCGCGTATGACCAACACCTACATGCTGGCGGGTAAATCCACGCCGCAGGAAATTATCGCATCGGTCGATTACGGTATCTATGCGCCGAACTTCGGCGGCGGTCAGGTAGATATCACTTCCGGGAAATTCGTTTTCTCTACCTCGGAAGCCTACCTGATTGAGAAAGGGAAAGTGACCAAAGCGGTGAAGGGGGCAACGCTTATCGGCTCCGGCATTGAAGCGATGCAGCAGATTTCGATGGTGGGGAACGATCTGAAGCTGGATAGCGGCGTCGGCGTTTGCGGTAAAGAGGGCCAGAGCGTGCCGGTTGGCGTCGGTCAGCCCACGCTGAAAGTGGATAAACTCACCGTCGGCGGTACCGCCTGATCCCTCATCATGCGCTTTCGCATTCCGCGAAAGCGCAAATTACCTCCGCGGGGTCGCGATGAAAGCCGCGCGTCAGCAGCAGATAGTTGAGTTACTCAATCAGCATCACACTTTAACCACCGAAGCGTTGTCCCATCTTCTGCAGGTCAGCATTGAGACCATTCGCCGCGATTTGAGTGAGCTACAGAGGCAGGGGAGCATTCAGCGTAGTCACGGGCGGGCGCGAGTTCTTCAACGCGATAATCATCACGGCGAGAAGCCTTTTCATCGTCGCGTGAAAAGCCACTATGCCCATAAATCCGATATTGCGCGTACGGCGCTGGCGTGGATTGATGCAGGCATGACGATCGCGCTGGATGCCAGCTCAACCTGTTGGTTTCTGGCGCGTCAGCTGCCGGATATTAACCTGACGGTATTTACCAATAGCCACCCGGTCTGCGTTGAACTTGGCCGCCGCGAGCGGCTCCAGTTAATTAGCGCCGGTGGTCAGCTTCTGCGTCAATATGGCTATTACGTTAACCCCGCGCTGTTATCGCAGGTCAAATCGCTGGAGATCGATCTGTTTATTTTTTCCTGCGAAGGGATCGATAACGATGGCGTACTCTGGGATTCCAGCGTTAACAATGCCGCGTACAAATCCTTGCTCCTGAAACGGGCGGCGCAGTCGCTATTGCTTATCGACAAAAGTAAATTTCATCGTGCCGGCGAGGTGCGCATCGGAAATCTCAGCGAAGTGACGCAAATCATTTCCGATGCCGGACCTGATAATGAGTTAATGCCCTCTTTGGCTGATTTGGACGGCTAGCGGGCAATTCCCCGACCGTGCATGCCCTGATAAATTTTTGCCACCCCGACGAAATACTCCGTCAGATAATTAATGCATACCTGTACTTTCAGAGGCAGCTTATCTTTCTCGGTATACAGCGCGTAAACCGGGCGCGGATCGGACTGGTAGCTCGGCAGCAGGATCTCCAGTTCGCCGCGGTTGATCTCGTCGATCGCCCACATCAGCGGAACATAAGCCACGCCGACGCCTGCCGTCAGCCAGCGGACCAGCGTCATTGGATCGTTAGTGACAAATCGGCCCTGAGGGATCAGTTTGGTTGAGATCCCTTCCGGGGCGATGATTTCAAATTCGTTATCCGGCCGGACGCTGTATTCCAGCCAGGAGTGGCTGGCGAGATCTGCTGGTTTTTCCGGACATCCGGCATGCTGGAGATAGCTTTTCGCCGCGCACAGCACCATCGGCATCGAACCCAGGCGGCGGGAAAAGAGGCTGGAATCCTGCAGCGCCCCCACGCGAATAACCACATCCAGACCGTCCGCAATCAGGTCCGGAGCGGGGATGCCCGTGACCAGATTTATCGATAGTCCGGGGTGCTCTTTAAGCATGTCCGCCGTTATGCGCGCCAGGACATTCTGTGCCATAGTTGAAGAACAGCCGATGCGCAGGGTACCGATGGGCGTATTGTTAAACGCGTACAACTGTTCATGGACATCCTGGACTTCGAACAGCATTCGCCGACAGCCCTGATAGTAGATTTTTCCCGCTTCTGTTAAGCCAAGGCTACGCGTACTGCGGTTGAGCAGCTTAACCTGCAGCTCATCTTCCAGTTTGGCTACCGTCTGGCTGATGGAAGAAACGCTCATCTGGAGCTGGCGAGCCGCGGCGGTAAATGACCCTAATTCGACCACTCTGGCAAAAACGGACATGCGTTTTAATCGTTCCATTATTCACTCTGGCTTAAAAGTGATTTAGATCACACATTGTAGATAAGGCTGCAATTGTTACGGTACTATATAGTTAGCTAAATAATAAACGCATTGCGCATATCACCTGCACGCTTCTTATCAAGGTCATCATGAGTCTGTTTCCTGTCATTGTGATTTTCGGCTTGTCATTTCCGCCGATCTTCTTTGAGTTGCTGTTGTCGCTCGCCGTCTTCTGGCTGGTGCACCGCCTGCTGGTTCCAACGGGCATCTATGATTTTGTCTGGCACCCGGCCCTGTTCAATACCGCGCTATATTGCTGCTTGTTTTATCTGATATCACGTTTGTTCGTTTGAGGTTGATGTGAAAACACTAACAAGAAATATCCTCCGTACCGCAATCACTGTGATACTGGTTATCCTTGCATTTATGGCGATTTTTCGCGCATGGGTGTACTACACCGCATCGCCCTGGACGCGCGATGCGCGCTTTAGTGCGGATATTGTAGCCATTGCTCCCGATGTTTCCGGCCTGATTTCGCAGGTGAATATCAAGGATAACCAACTGGTTAAGAAAGACCAGGTTTTGTTCGTCATTGACCAACCGCGTTACCAGAAAGCGTTAGCAGAGGCCGAAGCCGATGTCTCCTATTACCAGACTCTGGCGCAGGAGAAGCGCGTGGAAGCCGGTCGTCGTAACCGTCTTGGCGTCCAGGCCATGTCCCGGGAAGAGATAGACCAGGCGAATAACGTCCTGCAAACCGTTGAACATCAATTAGCCAAAGCGACGGCGAGTCGCGATCTGGCGAAGCTTGACCTTGAACGGACGGTGATTCGCGCTCCGGCCGATGGCTGGGTGACCAACCTGAACGTGTACCGCGGCGAGTTTATCACCCGAGGTTCCACCGCGGTTGCGCTGGTGAAGCAAAATACCTTCTATGTCATGGCCTATCTTGAAGAGACCAAGCTTGAAGGCGTGCGCCCCGGGTTTCGTGCTGAAATTACCCCTCTGGGAAGCGTACATACCCTCAGGGGGACCGTCGACAGCATCGCTGCTGGCGTCACCAATGCCAGCAGCAGCAGCGATTCAAAAGGGCTGGCCTCTATTGATTCTAATCTTGAGTGGGTGCGCCTGGCGCAGCGGGTACCGGTACGTATTCGCCTTGATCAGCAGCAGGGCAATCTCTGGCCAGCGGGCACCACGGCGACGGTGGTGATCACGGGTAAAGAGGATCGCGATACCAGTCAGGCAAACTTCTTCCAGAAACTGGCGATGCGCCTGCGTGAGTTCGGTTAATCGCCATGGGGATCTTCACCATCGAACTCCGGCATCTCCGCTTCGCCGTTAAGTTAGCCTGCGCGGTGGTGCTGGCGTTATTCGTCGGTTTTCATTTTCAGCTGGAAACTCCGCGCTGGGCGGTGCTTACTGCAGCGATCGTTGCTGCCGGTCCGGCATTTGCCGCAGGCGGGGAGCCTTACTCCGGCGCCATTCGCTATCGCGGGATGCTGCGTATCGTCGGCACCTTTATCGGCTGTATCGCCGCATTGGCGATTATCATCCTGATGATCCGCGCCCCGCTGTTGATGGTACTGGTCTGCTGCCTGTGGGCGGGCTTCTGTACCTGGATCTCCTCGCTGGTGCGGGTTGAGAACTCCTATGCGTGGGGTCTGGCGGGTTATACCGCGCTCATCATTATTATCACTATTCACGAAGAGCCGATGCTGGCGCCGCAGTTCGCCGTCGAACGATGCAGTGAGATTGTCATCGGTATCGTCAGCGCCATTGTGGCCGATCTGCTGTTTTCTCCGCGATCGATAAAAAAAGAGATCGATCTTGAGCTGGATAACCTGCTGATCGATCAATATCGCCTGATGCAGCTTTGCGTGGCCCATGGCGATAAAGATGAGGTCGATAAGGCCTGGAGCGCCCTGGTACGCCGTACCAACGGGCTGGAGGGGATGCGCGCCAACCTGATCATGGAGTCTTCGCGCTGGGCTAAAGTGAATCAACGCCTGAAGGCGATCAACACCCTCTCTTTGACCCTGATTACTCAGGCCTGTGAAACCTTTCTGATTCAGAACACCCGGCCTGAGATAGTGACGGATGATTATCGGGAGCTCTTTGCTGAACCGGTTGAGACCGTGCAGGACGTGCACCGTCAGCTAAAACGTATGCGCCGCTTTTTGACCTGGAAGGGGGAGCATAATACGCCGGTGACGATCTACAGCTGGGTAGGTGCTGCGACGCGCTATCTGCTTTTGAAGCGGGGCGTGGTCGGCAATACCAAAATCAGCCGTATTGAAGAGGAAGTACTGCAGGGCGAAGTGGTGGTGAAGGTGGAATCCGCCGAGCGCCATCATGCGATGGTGAACTTTTGGCGAACTTCCATCTCTTGTATCCTCGGTACGTTGTTCTGGCTATGGACCGGCTGGACTTCGGGAAGCGGGGCGATGGTGATGATTGCGGTTGTTACGGCCCTGGCGATGCGTTTGCCAAATCCGCGGATGGTGGCTATTGATTTCCTTTATGGCACGCTGGCGGCTTTACCTCTGGGCGCGCTGTTTTTCCTGGTGATTATGCCTGCGACGCAGCAAAGTATGCTGCTGCTGTGCATTAGCCTTGCGGTGATGGCATTTTTTATCGGCATCGAGGTACAGAAGCGGCGCCTGGGGTCGTTGGGCGCGCTGGCCAGCACGATTAATATCCTGGTGCTCGACAACCCGATGAAGTTTGAATTCAACCAGTTTCTTGATAGCGCCTTAGGTCAGATCGTAGGATGCTTCCTCGCGCTGATGGTGATCCTGCTGGTGCGTGATAACTCCCAGGCTCGCACCGGACGCGTGCTGCTTAACCAGTTTGTCTCGGCAGCGGTATCATCGTTGACCACCAATACGGCGCGACGTAAAGAGAACCATTTGCCCGCTCTGTATCGTCAGCTTTTTTTATTGCTGAATAAGTTTCCTGGCGATATCGCGCGCTTTCGTCTGGCATTAACCCTGATTATTGCCCATCAGCGGCTGCGCGATGCACCGGTACCGATAAACGACGATCTGTCCGCCTTTCACCGGCAGCTGCGTCGCACGGCGGATCGCGTCATTTCCGCGAAGAGCGATGATAAGCGTCGCTACTATTTTGCCCGTTTGCTTGATGAACTGGATATCTATCAGCAAAAATTACAGCACTGGGAAGCCTCTTCCCAGGTGACCGAGCCGGTACGAAGGCTGGTGGATATGCTGCATAAGTATCAGCACGTACTCACCAACAGCTAGCATCCATAACCGACGCCTGAAGCGTCGGTTTTTTTATCGCTATACTTAATCGTCAGAAAACGAATTCCTCCAGCAGAGTGGGACGATACGCCGGAATATCGGGCTAAGACGAGCTGCAGGTGTGGACAGGATGCGGGCAATGACGACTACCTATACCTTTGATTTTGACGAAATAGCTGAGCAGCAGGATTTTTATCGCGAGTTTTCACGTACTTTTCACTTAGAGCGTGAGAAAGTGAACAACCTTGATTCATTATGGGATGCGGTGATCGCCGGGTTGCTGCCGCTACCGCTGGAGATTGAGTTTATTCATTTAAGCGATAATCAGCGACGCCGATTCGGCGCATTAATTCTGCTTTTTGATGAGGCGGAAGAGGAGCTGGAAGGAGAGCTTCGTTTTAATGTGCGGCATTCATAAAAAAGCCCCCGACAGAGCGGGGGCAAGTCGTCGGATAAGACGACGAGGGTTTATTTGTACAGTTCAGCCGTAGCGTGCCAGTTATCGCCGGTACGGGCTTCAATGATGCGGTAGCTGCTGGCGCCTTCTTTTTCAGCTTTAGCCGCCAGCTCCTGACGCATATCCATCGGTGCGCTGCCTACCTGAGAAACGGAAACGGTGCCCATGGACTGTAAATTTTGCGCCTGTTCTGCGTTCACTTGATTAACGGCGGCGTTTGCACCGAAAGAGAGAACGGAAGCCAGACCCAGGGATGCGATGATAATTGCGCTTTTCATAATCTTTTCTCCAACCTTCATATTTTCAGCGGCGGAAAGTTGTAATCAACTTGAGGCCGCTGAAGAGATTCTGTTTAGTTAATGACCGACAATCGTTAAATCTTATTTATACAGTTCAGCCGTTGCGTGCCAGTGGTCACCGGTACGTGCTTCAATAATGCGATAAGAAGAAGCACCTTCTTCCTGCGCTTTTTTGTTCAGCATTTCATGCATATCCATCGGGGAAGAACTTACCGCGCCGACGGAAACGGTGCCGATTGCCTGACGGCCCTGAGCCTGTTCGCTGTTGATAGAGTCAGCGGCAAAGGCGCCAAAGGAGAGAACGGAAAGGATGCTCAATGCTGCTACAGTGGTTTTGATTTTCATGATGTTCACCTCGTCGAATCTTTTTGTTGGGGTCTTTTGTTTCGTGACCCTCATCACAAAATCAAGTATACACTAATAACTGAAAATATTAATACCTTGCTAATTGTTGTTCATGTAAATAATTACAAAGAAACGTCGTTTTTATAACGTATAAGTATTAGAAATGTCATTTTTTCGACATGGATTGCTTTTATAGCTTTTTAAATCATGAAGATAGGATAATTTGATCTTTTGTGCGCTTACGTTAATTTCATCAAGTAAATGAATGTATAGAAGCGGAAAAACACACAAAATGTTAAAGGAATGATAATTTTTTGAAAGGTTCCCCTCTGGCGTTAACCTGAGGGGAGGGGATCAGAGTTCTTGCTCAAACAGAACGAGAATGGCGTCATGCAGCTCTTTAACGGTAAAACCTCTGGCCGGGGTGGTAAAGATGGTGTCATCACCTGCAATACTCCCGAGGATGCCTTCAGCCTTGCCAAGCGAGTCGAGAAGCCGGGCGATAAGCTGTGCCGCGCCAGGGCTGGTGTGAATGACCACGACTGAATCGTTATAATCGATATCCAGCACCAGATTTTTCAGCGGGCTGGAGGTCGTCGGGACGCCAAGCTCGGCGGGCAGGCAGTAAACCATTTCCATTTTGGCGTTGCGCGTGCGTACAGCGCCAAATTTGGTGAGCATACGTGAGACTTTCGATTGGTTGATATTATCGAAGCCTTCTTCCTGTAGTGCCTGGACGATTTCACCTTGAGAGCTGAATTTTTCTTCTTTAAGCAGCGCTTTAAACGCTTTAACCAGTTCTTCTTGTTTTGCCGAACTTCGCATAAGTCACCCAATTATGGTGGTAAAAACAACATCATTATGCATAACAATGCATTTTTATGCAAATAATCCACAGGGGAGAAGCGTAAATAATGTTATGAAGGGCGCATATTTTAGCAAAAAACTCTAATAAGGAACATGCCTTCGTCACGGCGTGTGAGTTGCTACAAAAGTAAATGAAATGTTATTAAATGATGTTGTTCTGCTCAATACGCTGGGTGTATTGTAACCAATAGTCGATCCGGTACTACTTTGCTGGATGGTCAGTCTCAGGGAGGAAAATGCGAAGCTGCTGCATCGCTGCGCACGACCACGCATTCTTCAGCCATACTTATTGTAATTGTTCATCTTGTGAATTAAGGTCCAGGCGACGGAGTAACGAAAGATTATTTTAACCATAATAAGGAGTTTAGGATGAAAGTTGCAGTCCTCGGCGCCGCTGGTGGAATTGGCCAGGCGCTTGCCCTACTACTTAAGACCCAACTGCCTTCAGGTTCAGAACTCTCGTTGTACGACATCGCTCCGGTAACTCCGGGCGTGGCGGTTGATCTTAGCCATATCCCTACCGATGTAAAAATCAAAGGTTTTTCCGGCGAAGACGCCACCCCTGCACTCGAAGGCGCGGATGTGGTGCTGATATCCGCGGGCGTAGCGCGTAAGCCCGGTATGGATCGCTCCGATTTATTTAACGTTAACGCCGGTATTGTGAAAAATCTGGTTCAGCAAATTGCTAAAACCTGCCCGCAGGCCTGCGTCGGGATTATCACCAACCCGGTGAATACCACCGTGGCGATTGCCGCAGAAGTGCTGAAAAAAGCCGGCGTTTACGACAAGAACAAGCTGTTTGGCGTAACCACGCTGGATATTATCCGCTCGAATACCTTTGTGGCGGAACTGAAAGGCAAATCTTCATCCGATGTTGAGGTTCCGGTAATCGGCGGCCACTCAGGCGTAACTATTCTTCCTTTATTATCACAAATTCCAGGCGTGAGCTTCAGCGAGCAGGAAGTGGCGGATCTGACTAAACGTATTCAAAACGCCGGTACTGAAGTCGTTGAAGCCAAAGCTGGCGGCGGCTCAGCAACCCTGTCGATGGGTCAGGCCGCAGCCCGATTTGGTCTCTCTTTAGTTCGCGCCATGCAGGGAGAGAAAGGGGTGGTGGAATGCGCCTACGTGGAAGGTGATGGTCAATATGCCCGTTTCTTCTCTCAGCCGCTACTGCTGGGGAAAAATGGCGTAGAGCAGCGTCAGCCTATTGGCAAACTCAGTGCGTTTGAGCAACAGGCGCTTGAAGGGATGCTGGATACGTTGCAGAAAGATATCGCCCTTGGCGAAGATTTTGTGAATAAATAATCTGGCATAAAAAGAGAAGCCGGGACCTGGGTTCCGGCTTTTTTATGGTTTTCTCCTGCCTCTGAATGACTCACCCGCCTGGTAAATCTGCTAAACTCCCCCGCGTCTTAAGCGGCTACAAATGAGGACATCGTGAAAAAAATTGAAAGAAAGCAGACCAGGGACCACATTACTCAGATGATCCGTTATGAGATCCTTTCCGGTGGGATGAAACCCGGAGAGGAGCTTGCGCAGGAAAGTATTGCGGAACAGCTGGGGCTCTCTCGTATGCCGGTTCGGGAAGCGCTACAGGCCCTTGAGCAGGAAGGGTTTCTGGTGCGCTTGCCAAACCGCCATATGCAGGTCGCGAAGCTGGAGCCTGACCATGTCAGCCACATTTTTCGGGCAATTGCGGTGATGGCCACGGAGCTTTTTTTATTGGTGCCCGCGGCGGCAGGCGAATCGCTCGCTGCGCGCGCGCGCGCGCTGGCGCATCCGGGTGAGCGGTCGCGGGAGTTGGCGTTCCACCAGACGCTAATTTCATATATTGATAACCGCTATCTGCAAAAGATTTATCAGCAGTTTTTGGATGGCTATATCAGCTATGTCATTCTGTATCTGAAAGAGGATAATCAGGAGTCGGCGCAAATACTCAGCTCTCTGATGGACGCTATCCGTCGGGGCGATGGTGATGAGATCGCGCAGGAAACGCAGCGTTATTTCCTCTCTCTGGCAGAAATAATGCGTCAACACATGAAGGATTGGGAAAGTGCAGAAGCCTCGATTAGGGAAAATTAAGCTTCTTTCAGCGAAAGAGCAGGTCGCGGCAGTATTACGTAAAGCTATACTGTCGCGCGATTTAGTTGAAGGGCAAGAAATTACCCTTGAAGGGATCGCCAGCATGGTCGGCGTCTCCAGTATGCCCGTGCGTGAAGCATTTCAGATCCTGGCCGCGGATGGGCTGATTAAAGTCCGGCCCAATAAAGGGGCGGTCGTGCTGGGGATTAACGAACAAACGATTCGCGAGCATTATGAGATTCGCGCGCTGCTGGAGAGTGAAGCGGTCGCTAAAGCCTCTCATCCCGGGACGGATATTTCGCGAATTGCCGAAGTGCACTACTCAGCAGAAAAAGCGCTGGCCGAAAATAACTCGGCTGAATATTCCGACATGAATCAGGCCTTTCATATGGAGATATGGAATGCGGCCGGAAATGCTAAAATGAAGCTCTTGCTCAGCAATATGTGGAACGGGCTGTCGATGGGACATAAGGTCACTGAGGAAGAGTACGCTTCCATTTCGATACGCGAGCACAAGGGCATTTTACAGGCCCTGGAGCTGCATGATGAAGAGCTGGCGCGCCTGCGAATGCGCGAACATATTATCCGTTCGATGGAGAATATGCTGACGCGCTACGTTGACGATCCCGGCGCTTGACGCCCCCCGCCTGTACGATCGCTACAGGCGTCTTACTTATTTATCTGCTCAATTAATTACGCTAAGTGACTGCTTTTGCGATATTTTGATAAAGATCGCACTCCTGACGCTTTCCTGAAAAACGCATTGACTTACTCTTTGCATGGGAATAATTTCCCTCTCGTCAATATTGGATACAATATCATATATCATTGATGGGACAATTATAAATATGGAACCGATTACCATTACTCTATGTTTGCTGGTGTTTGCTATCGCCATGTTCGTGTGGGAGAAAATTCCCCTTGCGGTCACTTCGATGGTGGTTTGCGTAGCGCTGGTTCTCACCGGCGTACTTGACCTCAAACAGGCTTTTGCCGGCTTTATCGACACCAACGTTATTCTTTTCGTCGCTATGTTCATCGTCGGCGGCGCGCTATTTGAAACCGGGATGGCGAATAAAGTTGGCGGCGTGATTACGCACTTCGCCAAAACTGAAAAGCAGCTGATTTTCACGATTATGGTGGTGGTCGGCGTGATGTCCGGCTTTCTTTCAAATACCGGTACTGCCGCAGTATTGATCCCCGTCGTCATCGGCGTGGCGGCGAAATCCGGCTTTACCCGTTCTCGTCTGCTGATGCCGCTGGTTTTTGCCGCAGCGCTTGGCGGCAACCTGTCGCTGATCGGCGCGCCGGGCAATCTGATTGCACAATCGGCGTTGCAGAATATCGGCAGCGGTTTCGGATTTTTTGAATATGCCAAAGTGGGTCTACCGATGCTGGTTTGCGGCATCATTTATTTCCTGACGATTGGCTATAAGTTTCTGCCCAATAACCCGAATAGCAGCGAAGTCGGCAGCATCGGTGAACAGCGCGATTACAGCCACGTTCCGCGCTGGAAGCAGATCCTGTCGCTGGTCGTTTTGATTGCCACGATCCTGGGCATGATTTTCGAAAAACAGACCGGTATTAGCCTGGCGGTAGCGGGCTGTATTGGCGCGCTGGTGCTGGTAGTCACCGGGGTGCTGAGCGAAAAGCAGGCCTATAAAGCCATTGATTCACAAACTATTTTTATCTTCGGCGGCACCCTGGCGTTAGCAAAAGCGCTGGAAATGACCGGTGCCGGAAAGCTGGTTGCCGATCAGGTTATCGGCATGCTGGGGAACAACTCTTCGCCATTCATGCTGCTGGTGGTGGTTTTCGCACTATCCGTCGTTATGACCAACTTTATGTCCAATACTGCGACCGTTGCGCTTTTGGTACCGGTGAGCCTGTCGATTGCTGCCGGTATGGGGGCCGATCCGCGCGCCGTGCTGATGGCCACGGTGATTGGCAGTTCCTGCGCCTATGCCACCCCAATCGGTATGCCTGCCAACATGATGGTGCTGTCGGCGGGTGGATATAAGTTTGTCGACTATGCCAAATCCGGCATCCCTCTGATTATCGTTTCCACTATTGTCAGCCTGATTCTGCTGCCAATCCTTTTCCCGTTTCATCCGTAACTCACGGAAGCTGTTCTGACTAAGGAGCATTTATGAGCAAAAGTGAACAGATATCCCATATGACCAATATTATGGCCAAGTTTGTGGGATACACCGGCAAAGTCTTGCCCGATGACGTCACTGCAAAACTGGAAGATTTGCATAAAAAAGAGACCAGTAAACTGGCCGACGTCATCTTTACGACCATGATTGAGAACCAGCGCCTGGCGAAAGAGCTCGATCGTCCTTCCTGCCAGGATACCGGGGTGATTCAGTTTCTGGTGGAGTGCGGGGCGAACTTCCCGCTGATCGGCGAACTGGAAGCGCTGCTGCGTGAAGCGGTGATCAAGGCGACCGTCGATTCTCCGCTGCGCCATAACAGCGTCGAAACTTTTGATGAATACAATACCGGCAAAAACGTGGGTAAAGGGACGCCGACGGTATTCTGGGAGATTGTCCCGGATTCCGACCAGTGCAGCATTTATACCTATATGGCGGGCGGCGGCTGCTCCCTGCCGGGGAAAGCGATGGTGCTGATGCCGGGCGCGGGTTATGAAGGCGTCACTCGCTTTGTCCTCGATGTGATGACCAGCTATGGCCTGAACGCGTGTCCGCCGCTGCTGGTGGGCGTGGGCGTGGCGACTTCCGTTGAAACGGCGGCGCTGCTGTCGAAAAAAGCGCTGATGCGTCCGATTGGTTCGCATAATGAGAATGAGCGTGCGGCTTCGCTGGAAAAAATGCTTGAAGACGGCATCAATAAAATTGGCCTCGGGCCGCAGGGCATGTCCGGTAATACTTCCGTTATGGGCGTGAATATTGAAAACACCGCGCGCCATCCATCCACCATCGGAGTGGCGGTGAACGTCGGCTGCTGGTCGCACCGTAAAGGGCATATCGTTTTTGATAAAGACTTGAACTACACCATTACGTCTCACAGCGGAGTGAATTTCTGATGACTAAAAAAATTCTTACCACGCCAATTAAAGATGAAGATTTAGCCGATATTAAAGCTGGCGATATTATTTACCTCAATGGCCATATTGTTACCTGTCGCGATGTGGCGCACCGTCGCTTAATTGAAGGTGGCCGCGAATTACCCGTAGACGTTAACGGTGGCGCTATTTTGCACGCTGGTCCAATCGTCCGCCCAATTAAAGGCGAAGACGATAAGTTTGAAATGGTCTCCGTTGGTCCAACCACCAGTATGCGCATGGAAAAATTCGAAAAAGAATTCATTGCCAAAACGGGTGTGAAATTAATCGTTGGTAAAGGCGGAATGGGGAAAGGCACCGAAGAGGGCTGTGCGGAGCATAAAGCGCTGCACTGCGTATTCCCGGCAGGCTGTGCGGTAGTGGCGGCAGTATGCGTGGAAGAGATTGAAGATGCGCAGTGGCGCGATCTGGGAATGCCGGAAACGCTGTGGGTATGCCGGGTGAAAGAGTTTGGCCCGTTAATTGTTTCTATTGATACGCATGGTAATAACCTGTTTGAACAGAACAAAGTTATTTTCAATCAGCGTAAAGAGATTGTCGCTGATGAAATATGCCAGAACGTAAGTTTTATCAAATAATCTGATTTATATCATTCGCACGATAATGATGGCGTTATGTTTATGACGGTAATAAACAGGGACTCTGACCGGGGCGGTTCAGGGAAATCCACCCTTATTATTTTCGTTATATACCCCATGGATTTTGAGTTGCTTTGAGGCGGCAAGAGAGAATCCCAGGAGCTTACTCAAGTAAGTGACTGGGGTGAATGAACCTGGCCAACAAAGAAGCAACTTGAAAGACGACGGGGATAAATAACATCATTATCGTGCCTCCTGCTCGAAGGCTATTCTATGACTGATGCAGCACTGCTATTAGGCGAAGGCTTCACCCTGATGTTCCTCGGCATGGGGTTCGTGCTGGCGTTTCTGTTTCTGCTGATTTTCGCCATTCAGGGCATGTCCGCCGCCGTCAACCGCTTCTTCCCCGAACCGGCTGTCGCGCCGAAGGCGGCACCTGCGCCCGCCGCCGCGCACGCTGACGATTTCGCCCGCTTGAAGCCGGTGATTGCCGCCGCTCTCCACCACCATCGCCGACTTAACCCTTAATTCACGGAGGAATCCATGACCGTTGCCATTACCGATGTCGTCCTGCGCGACGCCCACCAGTCCCTTTTCGCCAC
>NZ_JBLURD010000024.1:0-42117 GCF_051209435.1 Klebsiella sp. HN106
GTAATAACGACTGGTTTGGCATGGTTTTGCTTGCGGTCAGGATTGCATTACAATTTTTTCAGAAAAGCAGAGAGTGCCAGAACAAAAGGGCTGAGTAGTACCTCTACTGAACACGGTCCAGCAATTGTGAGAATAAAGAAGCTACAAGCATTAGTAGATTTTATTAGTAACTGTGCTTTTCTAATCCTTTCAATTGGCACAGCTTATATTTTGTATTTTTGGATCCACAGTTAACTCATACAAGGTAACTTCGGCAAATAACAACTTCTAATGCAGGACTTTAATAACTATAACGGATGCTACATGAAAAACGACAGTTTAATTACGCGGTATAAAATACTTAAAGGCGAACGCGATGAGTCTATCTTCACCATAATAATCGCGCTAGTAGTAAAGCTGGGGCTGGTAGCCCTGGCATTCTATCTGTTGCTTGGTTCCACGATTGATTGGTCAAGCTGGAAAACCTATGCCGCCATGTTGATCTTTGGAGCATTTCTCTAAAAGGATGACCACGGCAATACCAGGTCAGACAACAAGGTCGTTAGCATGATCGTTGGAAGCAACGGAAGCACCTTGAAAAAGGTCGGCAGCACTATAAAATCCATCAGCAATGCACACAAATAAACTACTGGTATCTTAAAATGAAAGTGAAAGAGTTGATCGCCATGCTGAACGAAAGAGACCCTGAGGCAATTGTTCTGATTTCCGGCTATGAAACGATCGGCGGCACGGAAGTCGCAGAAGCTGATTTGCTCATTGATATGCAGTCAATATGCTTAGAACAGGCTGATAATCTCACAGGAAACCGTAAAGTTGTTTCTTCCGGTGGTGAAGATTCAGTTTGGTTAGGCTGGAAAGATGATTACCGTACAAAGGTGTTTTTAGAAGATGCCCAAATTCCTGATCAAGATGAATGACGGTCAGCGTTGGCTTCAAAGGCAATCTATCAGTACGTGAAACGTAAATGTTAAAAAATAACCATATATGAATCAATAACTTATGTCAAAGCTAAGTTCAGATGTCCGGGGCAGGGCAAAGTTCAAATGTCCTCCAACACTCAGTAGATTGCAGAAGTAAATTCATGTGGAGACAGCCTATAACCTAATGGTAAAATTAGATTTTAGCTGTTAGAAGAGGGATGCTATGGCTCTTACGGTGACTGCTGCGTTTAACGAGTTTCAGCGCAATATTGTAAATCTAGATAGCTCTCAGACTGATCGAGCTAGAGCCAGTAGAGATTGGTTATTGGGCAGAATGAACACATTTCCAAATAATGATGTTTATTTCCCCATAATATACCCTGATATACATACAGGTTTTGGTTCTTTTGCTAGACGCACAAAAATCCGCCCTTTAGATGATATAGATCTTATGTTTGGTCTCGATGGTGATGATTGTGTATACAGCGAGAGTGATGGAAAAATAATAATCACTGCGCGTGAAGGAACCGTTCGCTTAAAATACTATAAGCATGATGGCACAAATTTTATTAACTCTAGAAAAATAATAAACAGTTTTATCTCAAGCCTAAATCAAATTCCGCAGTATGATAAGGCTGATGTAAAAAGAAATCAGGAAGCAGCTACTCTGAAGCTAAAATCCTATGACTGGAATTTTGATATAGTTCCTGCATTCATTACTACTCCAGATTCATTTGGCAAGACATATTATTTAATACCAGATGGGAATGGTCATTGGAAGAAGACAGATCCACGAATTGACAAGCAAAAAGTTACTGATCTTAATGTTAAGCTCTCAGGAAACATGTTAAATGTCATTCGTGTAATAAAATATTGGCAAAAACGTCCGACCATGCCTTCAATGAGTAGTTACTTGTTAGAGACAATGCTACTTAACTACTTCAACGGTCGATCAGAATGTTATCAATGGGTCGATTTAGAGATTGTCAATGTTTTAGGTTACTTAGCCTCTGCTATATTTAGTCCAGTGTACGATCACAAAGGCATACAAGGAAACATAAACAACCTTAGTGATGATGATAAATTAAAGATATCTATCCGCTGTTATCTTGACCAAGGAAAAGCAACGGAAGCCCGTAATTACGAAAGTCAAAATAACCACAGAGCGTCCATTAACAAATGGCAGGATGTTTTTGGTGTCAACTTCCCATCATACGGATGAAAAATGAGTCAAATATTTTTGCGCCAAAATGATAGTAAAAACATTGAGTTACTAATGGCAATGAGGCGGACTTACTCACAGGTTAAATTTGTTAACTGGGTAGTGTTTTTTCTTAGTGTCGTAATATCTGTCGCTATTGTAATATTTACTACAGTGATAAAGAAAATGGGGCTATTCCCTCATTTGACTATAGCTCCTTATCTCGGTTATTACGGTATAATCGTGTTGGTCATCACAATTATTTTTTCCACAATGATTTCCTCAATGAAAAAATGTGCAGCCACTATTCAGGAAATGTTTGACTGTGATGTCTTACACATTCCATGGAGTGAATTAAAAGTAGGGAAGCCGGTTGGCAGAGAAAATGTCTTTAAGGCTTCAAGGTATTACAAAAAAAGAAACAAAAATGATGAATTTATTAACTGGTATCTAAATAAAGATTACGATGCTAATGAAAACGTATTGGCATTATTATGCCATGCGAAAAATTTTGGCTGGGATAAGGCACAGCGCGATGTAATGAGCAAAATATATTTTATCACTATGTTACTTTCCTTTTTGGTACTTCTAGCATATGGTTTATGGTCTAAATCCTCGCTGGAAGATTTTTTGTTTTATATTGTTTTCATGCTCCCGTTTTTTAGACATGTGATAATGTTATACGTTGAAAACAACAAATCTATTAATCGAATTATGCGTGTTAAAGATTTTATTGAGAAAAAAATACAGAATATAAAGATAAGTGGCATTATAAACGATGACATCTTATCTCATGATTTAAGATCGATTCAGGATGAGGTTTATGCCCATCGATCGACCTCGAATCCTGTGCCCAATTGTCTCCACAGATTCATGCGGAAGAATAATGAGGCTATTTATGATGATTATTTTGAAGAGAACTTGAAAATTTTACCCCGATAGTTAATATACCCGGAGTTATCCTCCGGGTTTTCATATCTGTTTCTTACCAAATATTTCTTCAGATCGTGACTGAAGTTTTACCAGTGCATTGAACATATCGTCCTCATCGAGTGAACGCTGTGATTTCTTCGTCGTGGGGGCTTTGCGCCTGCGTGAAGGGCCGTCACCGGATGGCACTGATTGTGACCGGTTATTATCCCGTTCGGCCTGCACCAGTTGCGCCATTTCCAGCGCACGGCCAAGACGTTTATTGTCCACAATGGCACCCTGATCGATTTCTGACAGTTTGTCATAGGTGGAGTAGGGAAGTGATATGCCATTAAGTCGGAGCTCTTTATGTCCGTCAGGGTAATGCCAAACATCAATATATTTACCAATTGCCCGACGACTGAATTCGCTGTCTTCAATGAGATAAAGCACTTTGTCGTACTGCACCGTGAGTGATTTTGACACGCGGCGGGCTTCACGCCAAGTAAACACCATATCAAGATCATCATCGACATCCATTTCCCGGTGAACATCGAACTCCTGGCGAGGCGCTTTTGAGAAACGTCGGTTGTAATCGTTCATGAACTCTTCGGCAAATGCGTTTGCAGCTTCCATGGTGCTGATGCCCTGAAGCCTGAGTTCCTTGACCAGTCTGTCCTGAAGGGTCTGATGCGCCCGTTCAACACGACCTTTTGCTGCGCTGGTTTCTGCACAGATGGTCTGAATGTTCAGTTCGTGCATCGCACGGCCAAACTGTGTATCGCCGTCGCCGCCGGTTGCATTTTTATTGTTGATCCTGAATACACTGGCTTTGTCGCTGTACAGTGCAAGCGGTTTACCATGTTTTTCGATATAACCACGGGTCGCTTCAAAATAGGTGAAAGTAGACTCAGATTTCACGAAACGAAGCTGCATTAAACGACTGGTTGCATCGTCTACGTAAACCAGTACCGTACACTTAGGTCCCCGGTTTTCAAACCAGTGATGATCACAGCCGTCGATTTGTATGAGTTCACCGGCACAGGCACGACGGTAACGAGGCTGCTGAATTTTTGGCGCACGTTGCTTACGTGGGACCCACAGACTGGCCTGAGTCATCAGCTTACGCACAGTTTCTTTAGAAAGATGTACGCCATGAATCTCAGACAGCTTTTCACAGGCCAGCGTCGGGCCGAAATCGTTATAGCGTTCTCGAATAATACTCAGCGCGTATGCGGCCAGTCCCTGAGGCAGCTGATTGTTGCTGGATTTACCACGACGGCGGCTGGTCATGCCAAGCGGACCATCTTCACGATAACGCGCAAGCAGGCGGCGGCACTGACGGTCGGAGATACCAAGCCGCTGAGCTGCCATTTTTGTTGTCAGACGCCGGTCGATGACGTCCTGAATGATCTTGAGTCGGTTAACTTCATCCAAAGTGAAAAACTCCGCTGCGAGAGCCGTCATGGTAATCCTTACTTGATTATACACGCCGGACATCTTAACTTAGCCCAGAGCGGACATTACAACTTTGCTGTTACAACTTAAGTGCGCATAACGAGGATTATGTAAGATCCGCGTTAAGTAGTCGATTTATTTGAAAGTGACGTCGTCTTTAAGTTAAAATCACCTATAATCAATACCTACTGGAGCAGCTCATGGCTGACACCTACCTCCCCCCGGGCTTTAAAAAATGCAAATCATGTCAGCAAGTTAAACCCTTTGAACAGTTTGGAAAAGAGCTCAAGGGCAAGTTTGGCCTCAAGAGTAAATGCCGAGCGTGTATTAGCGAGAAAAACAAAACGTACGCAGCAGGCCCAGGGGCCGAAGTAAAGACGCAAAATAATAGGACCTACCAGGCAGAAAACAAGACTGAGCTCGCGGAGAAAATGCGCGTTAAGCGTGCGAAAGAAAAATTTGGTGATCGCTATAATTCCTACCTCGCTTCTTTAGAGTCCATGAAAAAACTCAAATAATGTAATCGCCAACGGAGGAATAATGAATGTACATCTGAAATATGATACGATAAAGCACTATCACTTTGATTGGCTAACGCCTGCTGGCGACTATCCTAATTCAGCGGTTATGCTCGTAGGTTTCCGTGATGGGCGCTGGATTATTGTTCAAGAGTTCGGAAATGATTATAGCTGCTTCGAGGGCGTTCTGAAGAATGGTGATGATCTTAATACGGAGCCTAAATTCTATTCCGACTTAGAAAGCGTAGCGGTTGCTGCTTTTGGCATGATGAAGCAGATATATCCCCAGTACCAAGATAGCACGTTAGAAGAATTCCTCGCTGGATAAAATATTCTAGAAACCAAACTCGCCTTATTCGAAGGAAACTGACTATGTATAGAAAGGTTTTAGCTCTTTCAGCCTTACTGATTTCTGCTTGTTCCACCGATAATCCTCATAAACAAAGTATGCACCACAATGATTTTGAGCTTTCGGACTCAGCTGTAAAAATTCAAATCAAGTCTGGAAATAAGACAATCTCCGGCTCAGGTACTTGGATCGATGAACAACATATTCTTACAGCTTCACATTTATGGCTTGATGCAAGCAAGGATTATAGTCTAAGTATAATAACAAGGAATGGGAGCCAACCAGCAACAGTTATCAATATTGATGATCCTAAGAACCGGGACCTCGCTCTTTTAAAAGTAGAAAAAAATACTATTGTCAAAGCCCCACCTAATTGGAAGCTTCCAGTATGTGATAATGTTCTAGCTCCAGGTGAGTCTGTTTGGGTTCTATCGGGAATGTATAATACGCTTTCAAATACGTATGCTTCCCCCGACTCAACCTACTATTATAAAGGAATAGTTGGTTCTGATGGTTTGACTGCTTTTTATCAAAATGGAGTTAGTGGAAGCGCTGTGTTAAACCAATCTAAGAGTTGCTTATATGGTGTTGTGAGTCAACAAGACATTAAAAAGATCAATGTCTATCAGATATATATTACGAAGATTACTACAAATGAAATTATACGCGGATTCATAGGTTATAAAAATAATTAAATGAGCGTAATCTTACAACAGGCAATTCCGACGTTATCTGCGTTGGTCTACCTATCTGAACCTTTAAAAGGAACGTCTATCATGTATAAACTTTTACCCGCAATACTAGTCTTTCTTTCGGTGTTCCTTGGACTAATCGCTCTACTCAGTGCTATCAAAAATGGTTCTGATGAATTGGCGGTATTCCTCATTACACTTTCGGCGTGGTTCGCTGCTTTAAGTAAGTTTTATTCACTTAAACTGTATAAAAATAGTTAGCCTGTGAATCCAAATACAGTTGACAAGTATCCAGCACTGCCCCCGTGATTTATTCAGGTTAGAATCATTCCCGGAGTGCAGGCTGGGATTAGAAAAGTTACTTTTCTTACGATGTACCAACCAATAGGGCACGACTTATCGTAATGCCTAATTACATATTACCTGTTTAAGTCGATCTAATAATTTCATTGGAGCAGACATGTCCCCGGAATTGGTATCAGGCATTGCACGAGTGGCGCATGAAAAGCTACTTTCAGTTTTGACGGAGTGCGGCACAAAGAAGACGAAAGGCACATGCCTTTTTGCAAGCTATCTTGTATGTTATTTAGCAAAAACTAAAGGTCTAGATGCTGTTGTTCGTGGGGGTAACGGTGCAGATGATGGCGGTATATTTACAGAGAGTGGTGGCTTTGGCCATTATTGGTGTGAATTGAACTTCGAAGAAGTGCAATATTATATTGACATCACTTCCGAGCAGTTTGGGTTTCATCCATACTTAGTGAAACGCGTCAACGATATAACAGGATGGCCACGATATATTCCTGGTGATCAGGAAACGGTCGATAGTCATTTAGAACAATTATTACGCGACGGCTATACAGAATAGGCTGCGTATACACTATCGCAGCCTTTCAGGCTCTTAACCCTTGTGACCAGTTAACGGAACCACTCAGGATGACGCTGCCGATCAACGTTGATAACCTGCGAATTAAATTCAACGACATCCGCTGGAGTAAGCATTAATTCATCAGGATTTACAATAAATGGTCTTAAAACCACTTCGCCACCGTCTTCTTTTGCACCGTAGATATTAATAAGAAAGTGCAGTCGTTGATTTCCGTCAGCATTGCGTTGCCATTCTCTAAAAGTCAAAGTCTGTTTAATATAGTTTGTTAAAAGAAATGCGAATTCAGATTCTTCCGTTTGTGAGATACCGTTTTTGTTAGACATTTTTTTTAGTATCTTTCCGAGCATGGATACACAGGCATCTAGACTTAACGATGTTAAAATTTTGGTTGTATTAAAATCCTCCTGCGAAAGTGAAATCATCCATGTATTATCTTTATGATAGTCGGTGATATAAATAAAATGAGATGTAAAAGGCGTTGAGTGATTGAACTCTCCTAAGTTCCATCCATACTGTCTCACTGTATTTGAGCTAAGTTCTTTGTCGGTAATGTTCATAATTCATACCTTTCGATAAAGTCTGTAATGATAATTAGCTATCTCAAAGGCCCAGAACAACTCTTGAAATAACCTCACTCGAAGAATTTATCATATTGAACACCCCTACCTAATAACCTTGCCGACTTAATAAATCACAATAGCCCTCCCCTGTCATTTTAAAATGCTACTTGAATTTTTGATAGCTTATAGTTGTTTTACGTTCTTTGTGATACTCATATGTCATCTTCTCTTTCCAGTACCAATCTTGTAAATCCTGCAAGTCTAGCCCATTTTTCTCACGTATGCTTTCGTGTAATTCGCTAAGCGCGAGTTTATCATTAGGTTTATAAATGGCTAATTTTTCTTCAAATAAATCCAGCCAACGTTTCCCCATCTTTCGACGCAAAACAAACACCATCGTGATAATTGTACTGAAATGCACAGCAATTAGTTCCAACTTATGCGATTGCTGACCAGATAAAATTACTATTGTAACAACAGGGATGGCCGTATATAAAGCAATCAAAGCGACCATAAGTTGATATGGTTTTTCCCGTATTACCATGTCCATGGGTAAACCAGAGGACGCTACTAATGGCTTTTTGTTTGATGTTTTGATGGCACCTGCCCCCGCGTTTTACCATGACCGAAGTACATAGCGGCTCACACCTTCTGCTGGCTGTTGCCACTCGCTATTCTCCGTTGACGGTCTGAGGCGCGTCGAGCCCCGGGAGATGTTTTTCATCGCCTGCTCAAGAGTGTCCATCCTGTAGGTTTTGATGTTCACCCCTTCTTCAGAAATAGGCCCCAGCAGTTCCGTAACCTCACGCTCACCCTGATAAATATCGACCCACTGTGTAATATTCACCTTATCACCATTCGCATCAATGCCACGTCGGTTAAAGTGGTCAATTTCAAACTCACACACGGTTACCGGTACCAGCCCCTCCGGGCGCGGATACCCGAGTATTTCATCAAAACCAGGTTCCCCTTCATCAGTGACCAGATCAGGCGTCAAATAGAGTTTTCCGTTACGGGAAAAATGCGCAACATGGCAGGACCACTGGTCATTTAACATCGTTGGCATGCTTGTGAACATTCCTGAATACCACCGTCTGGCATTATCAACTGATTTGGTGACGAGGATTTCATCTGGTACTTCCCCGTTGTCCATGGTGTAAAAACTGAGAGACAGAGCGGTATTTCTGCGTGAAAGTAGCTTTTCTTTATTGACCTCTTTATTTTCAAATTTGGACAGGTATTCCTCAAGGAACAGCGCCTGCAACTCGGGTGTCGGCGCTTTCTGATAAAACCAGTCGGCCAGGTCTTTAGTGCCAATATAGATGAGGCTGGCTTTACCTTTTTCGCTCTTGACCGCAACAGGAGCCATTAGGCTTACTTGCTGTACGTACTCACTGGTTTCATTGATACTTTCATAGGCCTCAATCCACTGGCCAAGCAGATTGGTGTAAATCACCGGATCGTTCAGCTTTAAAAACTGCTTAAGAGCCTGAGCGCCACGGGAGCATGTATCAAAATAACGCTGCTTCTCTTCGAAGCTTTTGAAAGCAGTCTTTTTGCCCGACCATGTGGCCACCAGCTGTTCATCTTCGAACAGGGTGTTTTCAGCTGGTAAGAAGTGTTTCATTTTCGCAAAACGTTGATGAGTGACGTTTAAGCCATTTCGGGATGTAGCAAGTACCATTCGATGAACCCAGGCATGCCCTTCCATCCGGTTGTCGCATTCAAAATTTGCTGGTGCGGCATATGCAACAAGTTTCCCTGAAGCATTTACCGATAACCTGACCAGCTCATAGCCTTTGCTGCTAATAAAATTACGAACCCCGGGAAGATGTTTGAGCCCCACATCAGCGAGCATATAGAGCTGGTTCAGGAGCTCTTTGGAGCCCTTCTCTGTACTCATGGCAGCTTCCAGCGTCGCCCCCCTGTTATCAGCTCGCCAGGCTACAATGCATCGATCTATCAACTCTGATCTCAGATTAGGCTGGCCAATATTTCCATCGGCCAGAGCCTGGCTCAGCATCTGCCGGTAAGGTTCTTCTGCCTCACGCTCGGCACGAATATAATTTAAAGCCATCTTGAAGAAGCGAATGTAAAACAGGTGATTAGACCTGAATTTACGTCTGTGAATGTACCATTCGAGCTCCTCCGCTTTAATGGTATCCATGCACAGGAAACCCAGTTCAGCATCATTCCTGCTGGACTCCTTAAATAAAGACAAATTCACCTTACAATTGAAATCTCGATCCGTTGAGTATCTGTTTACTGTTGCGTTGACACAGATATCGTCTCCCTGACGGAATGCAATAACCGGCTCATAGTTTTTATGGGTTCTCCCAAGCCATTTATAGCCAGAGTAGCTGTTGTCTTCCTGAACTGCTCCTGGTGCTGTCACTGGGTTCATCAACGAATCCCAGTTGCACATTACCCGGGATCCGGACTGAAGGCATGAGTTTGCCTGTTCAAGATAACTTTGCAGAGACGGCCGTGTCTCAGCCATACCCAAAAGGCCAGAACCGTCTTTGTCGTGCAGAAATTGGAAGTACCGTTCCTGGAACTCAAGGCTCAGAAAACTGTAAGGGGTATTGGTATCATAGAAATCACCAAATAGTTTGAGCCGGTGATCGAGGCCGCAGATAAGGATCAGGAAACGACGGTAGTGAAGTGCCATAAGATCATGCTGCTTCAGTCGGTCGGTATAACTGACGTCCTCAAACTTTATGGTGCTGCCATCAATCCCCTGGAAATGTGCTTCCTGTTCGCTGGCGGAAGGGAATAGCTGCGAAGCCCCAAGATGGCTTTCTACCGAAGAGTAAACCTGATGAATATTTTGACCGTCCCGGACCAGAAGGAATACAACCCGGTTCCTGTCATTGCGGACATGATTTTCCCAGGGATCGCGGTAATCGATATAACGTCGTGTTGTGGCCATACATACGATGGAACGTTCGGACGGAAAAATCTGCTCCACCAGCCCGGGGCTGGTTCGTAAAGTTTCATGAAATTTTTCCATATCAGAGAAGTCGAACCAGCTATCGAGATCGCACCATACGGCCAGCTCTTCATCCACCATCAGCTTTGCCTGAACGACCTGGAGCGGGAGGTGTGATGGAGCGGATTCACCCTTCACGATATTCACTACCTCAACGTCTTTGCCGGTATACAGTTCCAGACTGCCAACGCCATCGTGGATTTTCTTCACATATTCCATGGCTTCTTCTGTAGTGGCCAGACTTGCCGCTGCAACTTCCTCGAAATAGGGCAGCATTCTTTTGCTGGCATTAGCGATTGCCTGCGTTCGTTGTGTGATGATTTTGCTGATGGCTGTGCTGATCTGCCCTTCTTTTAAGGCCGCTTCTCTGATTTGTTCAATGCGGGTATCTGAAATACCAGAGGACAGAGCATTTTGAACTGATCCAATCGCCAGTGAGGTTACCGCCTGCTGCTCTTGTGGGGGCACTAACGCAACGCTAAGGCCCGTCACAGGGTTTTCACGGTCATCTGTACCTAATTGCTCAATCGCAAGGTCACGGAGCCCCTGAGCATCGCTCACGAGGGCTGTAAGCGATGCCTGTAGGCTATTCACTTCTTCCTGAGCTTGTCTGAGTTCAGCATCCCGGATTACCTTATGGTCGGGTTCAAATACAAAACTGGACAGAAAATCCTTAACCAGGAAGCGATGCTCTCGCATTTCTTTGCCACGTTCCCTACGGTTGCCGCTGCTGTCTTCAGTGACAATAGCTACAGTCTGACCGTAAACGCGGGGATGGGCGCGTAGAATCACTGTGTGCAGCTTATCTTCAACGTAACGCAAAGACGTAATGAGCAGCGTATCCCCTGCCACAATACCCTCTTCAGGGATGCTGTCAGTGGACGTCCAGTACTGACCCGCCAGCAAAGAATGAAATCGCTCTAAACGGTCAATGTTATTTTTGCTGACCAGGTCACCCATATACCTTTCCTTCCAGATTCGTATGTTAGGTGAATCATACCAGATTGCACTTACCGTCTAATAACTCAAAAAACACCAACTTAGGCATTCACTAGAAATGAATCCGTCCACTATTATTCATTAATTAAATAGATTCTTAGATATGAATAGCGCATTGCTTTTAAAGCAGGTTTCGCAAAGGGTTAAAAAAGGCTTCTTAAGTGAAGCCTTTAATAATAAATGCTACTTATCTTCAGAGGGATACATTTCCCAGTATTTATTACGTACATTAACAAGGCAATGGTCTGCTGTTTCTGAAGCGCCTTTGTCGCGGTTTACAAAGGCTTCTGCAACTTCATCCAACTTATCCGGTACCGTATTTAATGGTAATGCCTGCTTCAGGTTGGTGGTTACCAGTTCCTTTGCTTTATCATGATTAAGTTCAGTTCGGATGCTTGCATCTTTACAAATATCATCAACCTTACCATCAAGAATAATGTTTGGGATAGGTTCGTTTTCAACTTTATGTGTAGTATTAGCAGAGGAGCCAAAAGCGACTGACATCATCGCACACAGCAGAATATTTTTTAATTTCATAGTTCACTCCATTATGACTATTGATATCTACTTATGAAGTATTAGTTATATCATGTTTGCCGTCAAAACATAGAACCCACTGTTTTGACTTTAAACATATCATGCTACAACGTTTTTTTGCACGTGACTTTAGTAGGCATGATTTATGAGGTTTCAGCAGGACGTCAGATTGTTGTCGATCCAGTATTGATGCAAGCCTACCGTCCATTTCTTCGATAAGGCCGAAAGTAAAAGCGCTAAACCACAGCAGTTACCAGGAGTAAAAATTCGTATGGGATCTGGAGAACCGACTTTAACACTCATAATGAACTCCAGAATGTTGCCATGGCATAGACTATTTCTAAGCCTGACGATATCTGCTTCAGGTTTTTTACCAGCGTCTATCTTTGCCAACATATTCTTCTCGGCTGGAAATGACAGTAATTCTATCGGCATCCCTTCCTGCTTAGCCTTTCGCATTAAAGCGTTACTCATTACTGACGTACCATCTAAGTCCACCAGTACAGGAACTGACTGCTGAACGTTAACAGTTGATTTCAACTTCAGCGTAACCCTGAGTGATGTTTCGATCCCATTCAGAAAGCTCGTACAGGCCGGTAACCATAGACCATGATGCAGCGCCTCGGTTGCTTGTTTAAAAAACCAGTCAATCACGGGGACAGTGCAATGCTCATAATAGTGATTTACCTCGCTGAACCTTGCCATATAAGCATCGTACTCAGCCTGGTCTTCAGGAGATAAAAAATTTGGTGGGAGGAGCATCAGAATCCTTTCATCCTAGCTTGTATACCTTCTTCGTAGGCCAGCTCGCCATTATCGGTAAAAGATGGTTTTTGATGTTTATGATAAAGCTTAATTTTTCGTCAGGCTTGATAGCGTTACCGGAGAGATTTGATCTTTTCTCTTCAACTCGCAATACTGTTTATACATACAGTACAAGAATTCGAGTGTAGCTATGTCTGTTATCCTTGAGCACATTAGCAACAAGCCTTACGAAATGGCACCTTTTTTCAGTGATTTACTAAGCTGTGGAGTGATGAGTCCGTGCGCCGGGCATGAAGATAATGAATTAAATTTGCATGAATATGTAGTCCGCAACCGCCCCTCAACCTTCTTTGTCAGGGCGGCGGGCCTCAGTATGATCAATGCCGGTATCAATGATGGAGCAATACTGGTTGTGGATCGGTCTTTAACAGCACGACACGGCTCTATCGTCGTTGCGCTGGTGGATGGAGAGTTTACGGTAAAGATCTTACACACGTATCCTGAGCTGCTTTTGATGCCTTCTAATCCAGCCTATAAGCCGATACGTGTAAATCCTGAATCCCTTGAGATATGGGGCGTCGTCACCTTTGCACTGAATCAGTTCAGCCATGTACATGCACGTTGATATTAACGGAGCCTATGCGGCATTTGAGTGTGCGATGGATCCCAAGCTGTCAAAAAAGCCGCTCATCATAGCCAGCAATAACGATTCGTCCGTCATTGCAATGAATAAACTGGCTAAAAGCGTTGGTATTAAGCGTGGGACCCCAATTTTTAAGTGCAGGGATTTGATTCAGCAACACCGGATCGAAGTCCGGAGCTCTAACTTTACTTTGTATGAAGACTACTCAAATCGCTTCCATGAAACGCTGGAAAGCTTCGCGCCTCAATCGAGTCGATATAGCATAGATGAAAATTTCATGTTATTGAAAAACATGAACAAGATAATAGATTATGAAGATTACGGCCGGTTGATCAGAAGTACACTTCTTCATAATCTGTCCCTTACCTGTGGTGTGGGTTGTTCAAGCACCAAAACCCTCGCTAAATTATGCACCTATGCGAGCAAACGATGGGCAGCTACAGGCGGGGTTGTAGTTTTGACTGATCAGGCCAGGATCAGGAAGCTCCTGAGCCTGATCAGTACCAGAGAAATATGGGGTATTGGTCGAAAGATTAGTGAACGCCTGTCGGCTTTCGGGATCATCACTGCCGGTGATTTTTATAATAGCGACGTTCGCTTTTTACGTAAAAGCTTTGGCGTTGAAATCGAGCGTACCTGGCGGGAACTGCATGGCGAACCATGTTTCCGGCTGCACGAGTCTCCTCCTGTCAGGCAACAGATTATCGTTTCCAGAAGTTTTGGTCAGCGCCTTAATGAGATAGGCAAGCTACATGAGGCAGTTTCATTTTTTACCGCCCGGGCGGCAGAGCAGCTGCGCAAGGATGGCTCGTGGACCCGTCAAATCACAGTCTTCATTCAGAGTAGCAATTATGCGCAAGGTGAAAACCGCTACAGCAATTGTGGTATCGAGCCGCTTACCGCTACACAGGACACCCGCGATCTGGTTGATGCAGCCATGACCATCCTGAACCGCATTTACAGACCCGGGATAGCGTATGCGAAAGCAGGGGTAATGCTCTCCGCTATGACTGACGGCACAGAGCAACTCAGCCTGTTTGATACTCGCCCGGCCAGGCCTGGCAGTCAGGCACTGATGAAAGTTATGGACCGGTTCAATAAAGAAAAGCGCGGAGCTCTGTTTTTACTGGGGGAAGGCATTCAACAGGATTTTCGTATGAAGCAGGCCATGCTATCACCGAGATATACGACCCGCTGGGATGAATTACTCGTTGTAAAAGCGTAGCGGCCATGACCGGCATGGCCGTACTCATCAAATGTGAAAGTAACTTTAGGCCCCGCGAGCTTTTTCGATTGCGCCCTGCAAAGTTGCTGCGTCCATAGCCCCGGGGATAAATGTGGTAGTCGCCGCATTCGGCTTTTTCATATTCATAATGATGAAACCGGGTGTGCCGGTGATCCCGAGCGCTTCGCCCAGCTGCATATTGCCGGAGATCACGTTTTCATACCGGTTTTTTTCCCTGTCAGAAAACGTGCTGTTAAACCCTGACTTTTCCACCACAGTATTAAAGTCAGTGAGTTCGAATTTGCGTTGAGAGGTCATGAAGGTATGAGCCACAGCCATCAGGTTGTTGTGGTACTTACGATAGGCTTCAGCACCGAAATTCTGATAGACGTGCAGACCCGTAGCGGCCCCCATGGCAGATACAGGTTTTGAACCGGCAAAAATCGGGAATTCTTTAAAGAAGAATTTTACATCTTTGCTCTGATTCATTACCGATTCAACAACAGGTGTAACCCGCATGCAGTAAATACACTGATAGTCGAAGAACTCGATTACCGCGACGTCGGCGTCATCAGGGCCGATGTTTGGCGTCTCCTTGGTATCCAGCAGAGCTGGCGCATATGGAATTATTCGTTCCACTGAGGCACTCACGTTCTGATTTTCCAGCGCCTTACCTGCTTCCACTAAATAATGGGGATTTTTTACCAGGTAAGTAGCGGCAATTTTGCCAATTTCTTCCTCACTGAGCACCTTCGGTTTAAAATAAGTTGCCGTGATTAACGCCGAGGCAGCGGTAGCAATAACCGCAGAAATTAAAATCGTGGCCATCGGTTTTAAATAAAATTCTTTAGACATAGCTACCTTTATGCTTTTCAGCCTGTTAGTTATTAACCTGCGATGGATTATACTGGCCCGGTAAATCGGAATTATTCGTGAAACAATGCTTTTTGGAGATTAAAGGATGATTAGGCAGGGCTTTATACTCACAACCGCAATGCTTTTGAGTGGATGCGGATATCATTTCGCAAACCAGGTAGATGCGTACGATCTAATGCCTCGTCCTGTTACAAATAAAAGGTTTCAGATAGTCCCTCCGGACGAAAGTATTCAGTCCAGAATGTTTTCAGGCCGTTTTGCTGATGGATTAGCAAAAAAAGGAGTCATTATTTCCACTCACCAGCCAGATTATGTGCTCAGGTTCCGAATCAGCAGCTCACAGGAGAACATGCAGTATAGCGAGCAGCTTCTTACTGGGGTGACAGGCTACGTTGTAGATAAAAAGACAACGAGAACTGACAAGCATGGCGAATTGCATACTGACTATGACTACAAGCCAGTCGATGGGGTAATAGGCACTGAGACGATGTCGCAGATGCACTATATGCGACAGCTGGATGTCGAGGTATACCCGTCAGCGAAAGGAGCAAAGCAGGTTCTGAAAGTGAGTATGCAAAGCAATGCACCTGTGCCGTCAGACAGCATTGCTTATTCAGCAATGATCGACGCCTTTACTGATAAATTTGATGCGCCGCTGCGTTCCGGAAATTATGTTGCAGTGATCCCCTGGAACTGAAAGCAGACGGCGGGAAGAGAATGTTCAAAAGTGACTTTTGGACACGCACATTAACGTGGCTATCGCCCTCCCCCATTAAAATCATAAAGTCGGTAAAGATCGCCCATCGTGATGGAATTGGGCTTATTAATGAACAGATACTGTAACTGTTCTTTATGTTGAGTACTGGCAGCTGCATTCATAAGCACTTCCAGGTAGAACTTGTAGCCTATGCTTCGCTCTGAATACATATACTGGAACTGCATCAGTAAAATGCCTGACATAACATACAACAGCAGCAGACTGAGTAATACAGTGCTATCAGGCTGTTCCAGTGCCATACTGACATACCCTGAACCCAGAATGCACAGAAGCCACCCCGTCATTAGAGCAGGCACCCTACGACTCAGACGTTTATAACAACGTTTTATTACGGGATCCCGGAGATACTTTTTGTCAGGTATCCCCGTTGCTCTGATGACGAAGCTACTGAGTATCGACATCTTTTTTCCTTCTGGACGCTCTCAGTCAATAAATCAGGCCAGGCGCTCATTGAAAGCTACCACGAGCTGCGAATCGGGATTTTTTACCAGTTCGGGCCGGATAACTTTTAGTTGCCTCGTTGGGGCGAGCTCATCTGTAGGCCTGATGGTGGTATTACCCGGCCCCTTGCGGGTACTGTCGGTGTTTACCTTGAGCTTTTTATTTCCCAGGTAGCTTTCCATCTTTTTAGAGATGGTGTCACCTGTGGTCGCAACACCAGAGAGTTCCTTTAGATGTTCACCTTTATCCATTTGTACCGATGACATCAGAAATCCGATTCCGGGATCGTTTTCCGTTCCACAGGCTCCGTACTGACATTGTGCAGCGAAAACGGGCTGTACACCTACAGCAACCAGCATTAACGTACTCAGTAAAGTAGATTTCATACACACCTCTTACAGTCGGAAAAGTTACTTTTGCGCAGCGCCCATTTGGGTCACCAGGTTTTCCGGGCTCAGCCACCCCGTAAATAACTGCGGTTTGCCGCTTAGTGTCACCATGGTAGGAGTACCTTGCAGCGGGATTGTTGAGGCCACCTGGAAATGCGATTTGATAATGTTTAAGCAAGCCTCATCAGGACGTCCTTCCGGGATAGTTGAAACCGGATTCATCGCTGCATCCAGAGCTTCGTTTGGCTTTGCTGAACACCAGATTTTGGCCATGTTCCCGGCTACTACCGAGTTCAGTCCTGCACGTGGGAATGCAAGAAACTTAATCGAAATACCGGCATCAAGATAAGACTTCAGATCATGATGCAGTTTTTGGCAGTATCCACAGGTTATATCGGTAAAGATAGCAAGCCGGTATTTTTCGTTTGGTGATTTGTAGTCGATGGATTTTGTTTTGGATGCGAATTCCCGGACGCCCATTAAAATGGCCTGCTCAGTGGTGTTTACCACATCTTTACCTTTCACGTGGAATAAGCTTCCGGTAAAAATGTAATCTCCGTCTTTGCTCACGTAACTTACCCCCTCCCTGGAAATCACCGTAAAAATATCTTTTACTGGCGAGGGTTCGACGTGCTCGATTGAAAGCCCAATGGCTTTGAGCTTATCCCGGGCTGCATCTGGCAGTACCATTGTATTAACCGGCTCGGCATTCATCGTGAAGGCGGTACTTAATGAAAGAAGTAATACCGATGCCTTAATAATTTTTTTCATTTCCGCTCCTTAAATCGAGCACTAATATTATCACGCCCCAAAATTCCAGAATTTTGCTTAAACGCTTAAATCAACGGGTAAAGCCGAAAGAAAGTCGATAGATATATGGGAGAATAGATAAAACGTAGATTCAGTGGAGAAATCGTTGTGTTTACACCACCAGCAGATGATGTGAAACCTATTCCCGTTCCTGATGAGATTTACACTCAGTGCATTACGGATGCCGCCCGCTACTTCGGAATTGATGCTGAACTGGTTTTTACGTTGTTTGACAATGAAGGCGGTAAGGTTGGTACTTTCAGCAGGAATACTAACGGCACTTATGATATTGGCCCAATGCAGATCAACTCATCCAATCTACCTGAAATAAAAAAGCATTTCCCGACGGTAACGTGGCGGGTTCTGGCTTACGATGCTTGCGCAAGTTTCTGGGTTGGAACATGGTGGCTCTATAGAAAAATTGTTGATCGCAAGGGCAATGTGTTTGAAGGGATTGCAGATTACAACAGCAAAACCCCAAAGGTACGTGCAAAGTACATATTTAACTTCATGGTAAAGTACAATCGCCGGATCCAGCAGCGTAACGGGATGGGTGAGCTTTATCAATGGACCCAGCAACCTCCTCGATACAATGGCCATATAGCTAAAAATGTCCCGGAGCAAAACCCGACTCCTGTTGTTAAATAAATACAACCCGATATTACAGAAGATCATCGAGTGGCTTGGGTAAACCACCACAAATATTTCACACTGACTCAGGAGTAATATATTGTCTTCTTCTGCAAGAAATTTATTTAAGATTCTCTCTTCTTTCTTGATCCAGAAAAACCCTCATCATGAAGAAGTATGTGTTCATGAAGAAACAACAGCTGGTTTATGGGCCCCTCTCCCTGATTCGCATGTCGTGCTTTTCTTAGATTTCGATGGGGTTTGCCACAGGTGTAAAAATGAAACCTTTGAGCGAATGCCACTGTTAGAGAAATTGCTGGATAACTGCCCTGCCATGGTGATTGTTATCTCCAGCTCATGGCGTGAGTGCGCTAATACAAGTTATCTGAAATCTCTGTTCCGGGTGCCTTATAGAGACAAAATCATAGGTGCAACCGGTTCGGTATATTTAAAACACGGACAGACTGGTGTGCGGGCTGCCGAGTGTGAGGACTTTGTCTTTTCACATCGAGTTAAAGCATTTATCTGCCTTGATGACGACGAATCATTATTTCCGGCCGGTTATCCGCATTTGCACAAAACCGATTATTACACGGGCCTCACCGAATCTGACCTTGCAGCTCTTAACGCAAGGTACCATCAGCTCATGGGACGCTGATGAACAAAGTAACTTTCCTTTTACCCTGTCACTGCTGATCTCGTACGCCCATCCACTTTAGGATTGATTGTTTTATACCATACGCAATAATGTCTCATATGAATTCGACAAGAAAGGGACATTATGCTGCATCACTGTCAGGCTAAGTCACTGGATGACATATACCTTGAGGATATTCCCCACATCATACATCCGGCCACGGCGGTACATGACCTCGAAGATACCGCCCTGCCAAACCGGATTATTCAGGAATGGAATTTACCGCAGGGATATACACAGTTTGTCAGCCGGTATCACCAGTTCCACCATCAACGCCCCTGGCTCGCTTACCGCGATACGCTTGACGACATCAGATACGGTAAGATCGTTCTGCTTAGAAAAGACATAACCGGCAATGCCGGGCCGGGGGTTATATCAAATGGCAACCTACGCAATGACCTGCCCCTGTCCCTCTTTACCCGTCTGCGCGATATCATCTCTCGTCAGTTGAAACGCCCGGGGTATTACGTTCGATCAACGACACCAGCACAGCACGCCCAATCAACAAAAACCATTAATTCCAAAGCGGCTGGTCGTCTTCTCGCAGCTGGCGGGCTTTATAATGGAAATGTGGAGGGATTTCGACATACGGCTGAACAACTTGGCGGCGAAGCTGTTGAAGGCTATGACCAGGTATTGAACGAAACAACTTCAGGTATGCTGGTTGCAGCGGCTTCACTTCTGGTTATCCGAAATCCAAGGTCTGCGGATGAATTGACAAGTTATCTCGGCAAGTACAAAAAAGCACACGTTTTGCTCGATGATATGAATGTTAGCGAATTGAACTACATGCGCCGAGACAGAGCTGAATATTTAGCTCTCCGTGGACAATTCAACAATACTGTACGCCCTAACTTCCTTAAATCACTTTCAGACCACCCAGATGCCCTGGCTACGTTTGAACCTAACGATTTGATGAAACTTGCAACAGGCAAGGTCCCCTCTGGGTGGCAGGTTCACCACAAGATCCCTCTTGATGATGGTGGCACAAACGCTATAGACAACCTGGTACTTACTCAGAATTCACCATACCATTCAGCACTGTCGAAAGCACAATCCATCATTACGAAGGATCTACCGTATAATTCAAGCACCAAAGTTCTATGGCCATCGCCGAACGGTGTTATCTACCCGGTAGGAAAGTAAGAGGCGCTCATGAAAGATTTAACTCAACTACTCAGCAGCTTAAAGAGGTTGATGGTTGCAGATCACTACCCTTTAGCCAGCCCGGTAGCCCCGGAAGTCTTGAAAGACTTAATCTGCAATCCGCCTCCAGTGGAGTGGGCAGATCACAAAAAGAGCGCCTATATAGATATACAGAAACTCATTAAAACCAGGCTTGATTATGCCCAAGTGTTTAATGCTATGGATGGTTTTGAGTACAACGGACTTACGTTTTATAACCTTGTTCAGGCAGAGAACGAAAATCTATTGTGGTCAAATATTTACATACGCAACTTTGAAGCACGAGACAATGAAATCTACGTTGACCCAAATCTCACTGATAAGGTGTTAATCGGAGAAGATGGCATGTCACTTTTCGCTTATAGTTTTGCAGACGACTGCTTTCAGATAAGAGACAAAGCATCTACTGATTATGTTATTGAATCTCATACAGAGTTTGATAGATTTTTGTCTTCACTGATTCAAACCGTCAGTTGAATGTTCCGCAAGAGCGGTACTTCTGAAAAAAAGGCCGCAAACACATACTTTGCGGCCTTAATTGTTTAGCAGTAATTTACAATCTATTGATAGTCATTTCAGGAGGTTATATTCAACCTCCCTTATTTTTTATTTTCATTAAGCCACTGATCCGCTTTATCGACACGTGACTGGTAAGGCTCATTTGTGTTGCTCAGCTCTGACTTCATGTACTGAATGAATTCATCTGCTTTCTGAGGCCCAAAGCGTGGGTCATCCGTCAATTGCTGCCGGATAGCCCTTTCAGAGTTCTGCGCTGCATTCGCATAAGTCGAAACGCCGTCGCTGCTAATACTCTGATACCGGTCACTTACAGCTGCGACGCCATCAGACATCTGCATGTGATTAAGGACTTTACCCTGGAGAGAATCAGGCATATTTGCAGGGTTAGAGGCATCATTTGCTATCGATGTCTGGGTTTGAAGGATGCCCGCTCCCGTAAGCATCTCATTTACCGGTTTCGCCCCAACGCTGGTTAGCGTATCCGAAACAAATTGCTGGCCCCCGAGTAGCGCACCAGAAATCGCGCCCCGCTCAGTGTTGGCCTCTATCTTTTCCCCAACCAAGCGATCTGTGACGGTCTGAGTGCGGTTACCAACGAGACCACCGCCCGACCCACCTTCTCCCAGGTTTGCCCGTACGACTGACTCAAGTGAACCATCAGCTCTGTTATGAGTGTTGAAACTGCTATGGATGCTCTTAACGTCATTCATACTCCAGTTAACGTTATAGTTACCCAGTTCATTAAGGATCTTCTGGGTATCCGCTTTGAGCTGCTCTCTTTCGGCACCGGTAGCCATGGTGCTGGCACCATAGGTAAAGACAGCTTGCTGTGCCAATTCAGCTCGCTTATCGTCCCGGCTTAAGTTCGGGTTGTTGGCAACACGACTAAAGTAGTTATCAGTGTTATTAGATAAGCCACGAACTTGCCCGCTCTGATACATACTGTTCAAAGCAGTGGCTCGTTGATCCATTCCATCACCAACCACCCGACCTCCAACCTTTTCCAGATCGTTAAATGTGCCTTCTGCATTTCTGACATCCTGACCCGAATTGACGACTTTCTCTACACCCTGATTATTCAGTACAGGTCCATTCTTTTCGAGAGAATTAAGCACATTCCTTTCTTCATCAGAATAAGTGCGGCCCACGTTGTTGTTATGTATTCCCTGAATATCGCCTTTGCCCGCGTTATCAAGGTTATACGGAGTAAAGCCAGCTTCACTTTTTCCAGGGACACGCTGTGTCGCGTCCTGAGCGTTGGAGGAAAGACCGAGTTTAGCCTGCGAATCTACACTTCCACCCAGTTCCCCTACGCGTGACGCACTCATCACGCCAGACGTATTTACGCTGTCAGGAGTTCTATCCTGTGCCTGAGTGATAGTATTAATTCCTGACCCGTCACCTGAAATTCTGTCGAGCTGATTGGTGATAGGTAGCAGCTGCTGTGCATTACCACCGAAGTCGGAAACCAGACTTTTAAGCAGGCTGGAGGTTTCACGGAGATCCTGTTTATTACTTTCGGCCGTCTCTCCCCGGGCGGTATCAATCGCAATTTTTTGCTCACTGAAATCTCGTGTTGCAGCCACAAGCGCGTCAGTACGTTGAAGCTGCGATCCAAGCTGATTACTGGCCTTGAAGGTATCGTTATAGGAGTTGAATTTCTCCATAAACGCATTCTCATCCAGCCCATTCTTACGAGCAAAATTCCTTACATCATCATCACTGAAGTTTTTGTTGCGAATAGAATCGGAGAACCTGTCCAGGTTAATGCTTTGTTTAGAATCAAGGCTCATTCCACTATTGGAGCTTGCGTTAGTCGAAACCGATGTAGAAATATTTTGCGCCATCGTCTGTGTCGCCTGGTTCATTTTCGACGATGCTTCTTTAAACGCATTAGTATTGGATATCTGATCGCTGCTTACCTGAGACGCCGCTTTACTGAACTGGTCAGTTAACGCAGAATCCTGGCTAAGCTGATTCGTGATTGCTTTTGAAAGGTCATTTGAAAGCGAGTCACTGCCTGTATTGGTCTTAGATGCACCGCTACTCAATTGCCCTGCTACAGCCGCTTTCAGCCCGGCTCCATTGCCAGTTCCAACACCTCCATTAAGCCCAGCGTTGAGAATAACATTTGAAGCAATGCTGGCCATCTGAGACGCACTCACCCCATGTTTCGTTGCAATACCTTCTGCTACAGAGGCACCAATCTTATCCGAGATCTGCTTCATTGTTTGCAGGTTGGTTGAGAACTGCTGGCTCGACTGTCCTGACCTTCCAATTTCGCTCATCTGACTGTAACCAGCCTGGAATGAATTACTTGCCGCACTCATAACTGATGAGGTTACAGCTGATCCTTGTCCCTGGCTGTTAGCGATACTTGAACCAGCATTCCACATTCCAAGACGGAAATTACTTGAATCAACTGCGCCGCCATCGCTGTATCCCTGACCGGTACTGGTTAAGGCGGTTCGTGTCACGTCACCAAATGAAGATTTACCGCTGTTAGGGCCATCCCATACTTTGGGCGTTACATGACCAGTATCCACCGGCGCATCGGGGGTCACTCCCTTAACCGCATTCATCATCGGGTGAATCGACTGTGTCATCAGGAATAATGTGAGTACCGGAATCAGAGCATAGAGGGCGGAAGCAACAGACAGGTATGAACTGTATGTTTCCGCAAGCCCTGGGAGTCCCATCCACGTGACGGCATTATTCTGGCTGTTGAGGGTGCTCCAGGTATCCAAGTCGGCCGTCGCGACTTTCTTCACATACGCGTTGACCATTACTGCCGTAAGCGGCCACATATTCACGAAGAGGATAAGTTGCAAATATTTCGCCGCAGCGGCAACACCATTACCACCTAACGCCAGCAGCATAAGCAAAGCAAATGGAGCAACCATATAAGCAAACATTTCAAGGAATGCGATTGCTGCTCCCGACAGTTGTAACCACAACTGGCCCTGTGAAGCCATTGTGTTGGTTCGCTTCAGAGAAGCCTCAAACAACTGCATATCGGAAGCCAGACCGAGTGGGGTCTTATATTTGCTTGCGCCATTTCTGAGCTCATTCATAATGAACAGGTTCAGGGTGGCGTCATACGAACCAATAGCCTTACCGTACATACCATTTGCTGACGCCATAACATCAGTAAAGCTTGCGCCGGTAGGTGCACCATTTGCTTCGTCTGGAGTAAGGATGCCGTTTGTCTGTCCTATAAGGGAAATAGTCTGGCGAGCTTCAGCTGTACTGGTAACCTGTTTCACAGTTGACCAGACCTCATCACACGTACCAGATTTTGAACCGTTAGCGCCAACAATACTGGCAGAGGCATTCTTCAGTGCGCCTTTCATCGCCTGATTAATCCGGTCCATGCTATCTGCCAGATTAGCTGAGAAAATATCGTTAAAAATAGTTTCTTTACCGGCAATATTTGCGCTTGAGTTTTGGGTAGCCTTCAGGCAGTTGTATGCAAGAGACTGAACGGTAGCACATACGTTCATTGGCCCTAGCCCGCTGGCCGGTTCAGGAAATGCGGAACAGTAGCCCTGGCTATCGCCGCCCCATTGCAAAAACTTCACGAATCGGATCATCGGACCGAGGGTGATGTCATCGTCCAGAGTTGTTGCAGACAGGTCCACCGGAGAAAGCGGATCAAACGCTGTTTTATAATCCTTCAGCAAACCCTGGCTTAAGTTAGTGGTGACGGTTGCCATCGCAGCAATAAAAATTGGAATTCCGTCGACGTTTCTGACCTCTCCCGACTTTACAGATTCAATAGTTACATCCACTCGAACCATTGCCATCATGAAAAGGATCAACCCCAAAAACCAGGAGAAAAACGGTAATTCATTTTTGGTCGGAGCCTGAAGCCATAGCCACGTTTTATAGAATAGGCTCACACCTGCTACAACGGCGGCCGTGGTCAGGAACTCTTTTACACCAGTATATTGAGAAAAGATCAGGGCAATACCGGTAAAAGCCGACCAGACAAAATCAATATCACCCAGGGTATATATGTTGTAATCCATGTCAGACCTCAGTTACGTGTGCCACGAATACTTTCAGTGAAAGCCTTCCGTTGCAGGCGACGGTTATCCCAGGTTGAAATGACGTCCGAGCTGGTACCGACCTGGCTGTGCGATAGCTCATAGGCGGCTTTAACCTGTTTTGAGAGATTGTCTGTTAATCGGTTGAGATCATCCCTTTTACCCGACAGCGACTCACTCGGTATGCTCATGGTTGAAATTTTGGCCTCAACCTGGCGCAACATGTTGATTACGAGGCTCGTCGCAGCAATAGTGCTGATGTCCTGAATGTATGCGTACCCTTCCGGTGCTTCGAATGTTTGCAAAGAGTCGATAATGGTCGGGATGCCGATATAGGAGATAATGCGTAATTCATCATCTGAAACACGAACGTCGTTGATGATTTTTTTCTGTACGTTTAAAAGAAGATCAGAAATGGTATCCTTCAATCCCTTAAAACCACCGTCATTAACTTCTGACATGACAAGGCACTGAGCCTTTCGTGGGGATGATGGATCTGGTGCCGGAGAACACTTGAGCATTTTAATTGATCCGCCAGCTGGTGGCCCCATGATGTAATCCGTGACAGTCATGGTAGACGGGCGGACTTCCATTCCCGCTTTTTCGCCTTTGCTATCCCAGTTGATAATGACAGTACCTACGAGAGACATAAGTTGTTCTGCCAGTTTATAACCGGATAACTCCGTTACCCCTCCGATGTTCATCGTTCCCTTATCAATATCCATGAACGACATATAGAAGAGGTTACCACTGAATTTTTCAGCGAACTCTTCGGGATCCTTTGCTTTAACCTGAGAAGTGACAGCTTCAGGTGACTTTGTCATCGATGAGCCAAAATCAGGAATAAGACCATTAATCGATCCCAGAATTGAGGCTGGTCCAGAGCTAACTGAGTTAGCGAACTGGCTTGGCGTACCCACGTTTTCAGAAAGGAAAGAGTAAGTTGCATTGCATGAATCTTTCGCAAATTTATTTAGCGCTTGCAGTTTGTTTTGGATGTCATTAATCGTTGCAGCACAGTCAGCACAAATAGCTGAAACAGCAACGTTAAAAGCATAGATAGCCGCACCCTGGGCAATACCACGGGCCACCTGCACAAGCTGGTCCCCGTTGATCATGCTGAAGGACCCAAGAAAAACGTCAATACCGTTACAACCGACAGAAGCTTTTGGAAACGACATGGAAACAAGGTTGGTATTAACGTTTGTTGTTCGGTAAGACATTGACCCGCCAATTATGCCTGTACGGGTTGCTGTGGAAAAGGTGGCCGGGCTGGTAGACGTCATCATGCCATTGAAAATGTTACGCATTGCGTTGTCTGCATTTGCAGTCGGGGCTAAAATTGCAGCACAAACAGAAAGAGACAAAAGTAACTTTTTGAAGTTGAAAACGGCATTACTGCGCATAAGTGCCTCCAAAACTGCCGCCAGCATTGAGATAATTGACCGGATCGGCCGTAGGCATGTCATAGCCTTCGAGTTTTTGGTCCATTATTTTTTGAAGTAGGAATGGGTCTGATTCCATTTCGGATTTATTAACGGTAATAACGCCATCATCGCCGATGGTATATTGCCTTTTAATATCTAGAGTTGACTGGAACGAAGCGTCATCGATCAGATTCATGCCCTTCGCGGCAAGTATAATAGTGTTCTTTAATTCATCAGCGGAGATCATGCCTTCACTAATGCGCTGAGCTGATGTCCCATCCTTTGAAACCAGGAAAATTGTAGGTACCTCTCGAATTTTAAATTGATCAATAATTTGTGCGTTGGGGATGTTAAAATCCTGAAAAAGGCCATTATGCAATGGCCTTCCATCCATACTGATTGGAAGAATATCTACCGAATAATAGTTCTGCATAAATTGAAGTATTTGGCTTTCTTCGTGGCAAAACTGGCAAGTACTCTGGAAAAAGAAAAATAAACCTGACTTAGTAAAGATATCTTTCATTACCGTTTGCTGATTTTTTTCAACAACAGTGCGGTGAGCATCCAGTGCCACCTTTTCCACTGGTTGCCTGCGTTTTTCAGACATCATCGGGTTTTTAAGAAAATAATCTTTTGATTTGTCAGAAAAACGCGTACTGATATCCAGCATTAACCTTTGCGCCGTGTAATAACGTGATAGATTTTCTGCGGTAGGGTTATCCATTGCCTGCGTTAACAGTCGAGGCATATTCTCTTTTAGCCATTTTGAATTTAAATCTACCATTTCCTCTTTTGAAGGCGAGCTAGCAGCACCGGTTGGTGGCAAAACCTCTTCTTCTTCAGCTTCGCTTTTTTTAGCAGGATCGTCATACCAGAAGAAACCCTTCTTATAAGCCTGGCCAGATACAAAGGGCGTATCTTTTATTAGGGGTTGCTCAGGGCTGGCGTGGGCACCAGTAATTACCAAAGACATAAGCAAAACCATCTTTGAAGGCGCTAATGCAATACGAGTCATAGACCGTTCTCCTTTTCTGATGCGGTTATGATGGCATACAAAAAAAAGGTTAGAGCTCGTATAGCATGGTCGTTTTTATGTTGAAAAGGACGGAAAAGGAGTGCTGACTAAGAAGATAGTCTCGGTGATGGAAAGATCATCCATCTTGCACGTTGTCAAAAATCCGGTGTAACAAAAACATGGTTTTATCGAATATCTAAAAGCAAATATTGCTTTGAAAACAGGTGTATTTAGAGCTGAAAAAAATCATCACAAGTAATGCTGTTTCTATATTTCAAAAAAGGAATAGCTAAGGATCAAAGAAGCGAACTTAGACAAGAATATAAAATATATTAATTGAAAGCGATTAAGAAGTCGTCATGCATAGAAGGTTTTGAGAACCTAAGTAGTTTTACGTTTTCAACAGAAAAAAAGGTGCACATTTTTGGAACGAAGAAAAACTGAATAAAGAAAAATCAAATTATATCTTTACTTGTCAAGAGTTGATATTTAAGTTGTAACTAATATTTGATTGTAAAGCAAACAACAGAATTTGACTTAAGTCAATATTTAGATTCAGACAAGGCAAGTTTCGCGATATCTTTTTTAAATTTAATCTAATTCTTCTTGAGAATACCTCTCTATGGCTGAAGCAGTTGAAGATAATCTGCAACGTGGACAATGAGCATCATTTGTCACTGGCACAATGTATGGGCGTTTACATTTTTCGCAGGCACCTAGTTCTTCAATTTCTTTCATAGAAGTAAGGATTTCTATTATTTTATTAACTTCCGGTGCGCATACAAAGTATCCCAGATTATGAAGGACACTCATTATTCGGTTGAAGTCAATTTGCCGAAAACTCGCTTCCGGATTTATTGGATCAAAACCAAAATAGTTAACTGCGACATCAATAACAGCAGAAAAGGCTCGGCGGTTATCTGTGCGTTTGCTCCAGCCCCGGATACCTTTTTTGAGTTTTGTTTTTGCACCAGGCTCAAAATCGATATTTTCAGCAACATGATTACCGTACAAAATTCGTATTGTATTTTTATTTGCCCCAAGCGACATAGTTCTTGCTGCTCGCAATAGAGCATTAGCTTTTGTTTGATCGACCTTTGCCATATCAATAATCCTTTAACATAACTTTATTTGTTAAAGTGTTGAACACATCCTGACGGTGACTGGTGAACATAGTGTCATAACGTAATAGTTCCATCAAATCATCACTAACTTTTCCTAACCGGATGTCAGCAGACAATTCATAAGCCCAGGCAAAAACTTTCGTTTTAAGTGAAACACTCTCTTCAATATGCCCTTGTGAGAAAGCAATTGTACGTGGGAAAAGAACGACATCGTTAATTGTTTTTAACGATGAATAACCAATGTCTTTAATAGCATCAGCTGTAGTTGGTTTTAAACCAAAGAAAATACTTACAAACTCTGGTGCGAGCATTGAGATAAAGAACACCTGCATAAAGTAGTCATTCTGTATATCAACACATTTAGAACGCAACTCATGAATCTTCTTGGGATTATAGATATCCACTGTACCATTCAGAAAAGTCACTTTTTCACCGGCATCGTAAATACCATAGTCAATATCATTTGTATCATATTCACGAATTACATTGGAATCACCGTCCAAGACCGCAGAAAAAAACCTCTCCCATGTAATTTCCTTTCCGAGTGTACGCGGAACCAAAAAACTACCTGGACGTGTTTCCACTTCAAAAGCTAAATCAGCGGCTGTACTAAATCCTTTCCCAAATAGGCGACGCTGGAGAAGAGGAGTCCCAGTTTGATATGCAGAAGATCCATGCACAGGCAATAACATTAAAAATGCACGGTAACTACGAATAAGCGAAATCTCAGTGCGGAAAAGTTTACCGAGTAAGCTACGAGTTAAATTATCAGATTCTGACATGTGCTGATTGTCCTTGCGCCATTACAATTGTTCAAATCTTCAACATGGATTTTTTGTTAGGTGTTCGGTAGGGTGAAAAGTAACTTTTAGTATTTTCTTAAGGCTTGAATAAGCCTTAAATCTATCCCTTCAACCACACCGCTTACTTGTAACACTTTTTAACCAAACTAACCAGAATTTTATCAAAAATTCCTGCGCATGCTAACGAAATGTGAAGCGATTAAAAAAAAACCTAAATCCAGCCCCTCCCAACGTTGGATTAGAATAACGACGTCTTTCACTGACCGTCATAAACTGACATTTTTACTTTTCATCAACCTCATGCTTACATAGGATCACTAAACAAAGAAAAGTGACCCTATGAATGCCTCACATAGGGTCACTTATGTTTGAAAAGTGACCCTATGTAATGTCGTCATAGGGTCACTTTTTATAAAAGTGTCACTATGGACAAAGTTCCATAGGGTCATTTTTTTTGGAAAAGTGGCACTAGATATATGTATAACTTTAATAGAGCAATGCACATTATCAAAAGCAATAATCCACAATGGTCATTCTGTCAAAAGTAACTTTAGGGGGTAGCGATGGAAGTGAGGCTAAACTCGCTGTTACTGTTTCTGAAGGCCCCTCCCGAATGGGGGAAACAGCGAGTGCATTACATCTGTTCAATTCCCTCATCAAAGAGCATTCAAAAATCTTCTGTTCGTGAAAAAAAACGGAAATTTCCTCCGGTATAGTAATTTCACATCAGGAGGCGTCATGAGTAATTCAAATCTTATAAGTTCTATAGAGCTAACACGTAAAAATTTACGTGCTCAGATTGAAGGTTTGCGTGTTGAGGCTGAAGATCTCATTACAAAATACTGGATCAAGTGGAAGGAACGAAACCACCAAGAGATTAACCTTACCCGACATAGCAAAGTTCCAAAGAGGGAGTACCTGGGTTCTTACGCACCAAAAGTTGAGCTAATTGGTAATGCCAGAAAAGTAACGATCACTTGGCATCAGTTCAGCCCTTATAAAACAAGAGCGCCTAGCCACATGTCAAAACGGGTGCAACCAATGAAAAGTGGAAAATATTCTAAGAACTGTTTTGTAAACCATGCCAGCTGGGAATACGAAATGATTTCTGAAACGGAAGCATTGCTGGAGCCTTACAGAGAAATGCTTGAGCTCTATCATTCAGCATATATCGAACTTGGACGAAAAATCCGTCAATACTCAAAAACTAAGGTGGCACAATGACCGACGCAATTATCACGGACAATGAGCGTATTAACATTGAACCAAAAGATGTAATGGTAAAAGGTTCAAATAAAAAGCAAGGCGTAAACGCTCAAACTTCTACTCAACGTAGACCAGAGCACCAGGGTATGGCCAAAGTTATTATTAACCCCGGCACCCCAGACTTTAACCGGTTTTTAACTGCCAGAAATGGAGCAGTTATCAGAGGTTTTGATGATGTGAGTATCGCTATTTCCTCTCTCTTTAAAACGGTTGATGCAGTTAAACATCCTGACCTTGTTCAGGCTATCCAGGATTGGTTCAACGAGCTGCATGAAGAAAACAATAAGATGAAAGAAAATCTTGTTGCTTATATTAAGTCAATTGAGTTCGACAAGAATGACTCATTCATGTCATCAACTCAGTTTGTACCTTTCAGTTTTGAACCAGTACAACTCAACTTCAATAACCACAACACCATGAGGTTTTACAAGTACATCTTCGAGATGAACCAGCTCATGAACACAATGTATGAGTACAACTCATTGGGTTTACTGGCTGTAAGCGACTATCCGGTTATGTCTCACAACATTATAAAGAGTATTAATTTATATGTTGAGAATGTGAAAAAGACTCTGAATGTTTCTCGCCGTAAGGATGGGCCATACAGTCCAGCAGAGTTCATCACCAAAGTAATGCAATATAAAAGTGTGCAGGCATACATTGCAGCCGAACTGTCAGGCAAACGTCGATAAGGTATGATGATGAATTTCAGGGCGCTGTATTTATGTATTAAACGGATTTTGGGGATATTCTCATCTCAGGAGAATGATGCAACCTCTGTAATGATTGAGGATATATCAAGCCTCTCTCCTTTTGCGCAGATTCTAGGAGATCAGAAGTACACTGTTCCTGATCATCCAAATCCAGAAGTCCTGAAATTCATCGAGTATCCAACTCGTCCGACGGGCATACAGACATTTAATGAACAGTCAATCCTGTCTCTGTATCGGGAAAAGCTGCACTCAATTTCAATGATGTTAGCTATCAGCGATAGCGACATCAGGGACGATGCATATACATTTACTAATTTAGTTTTAAAGCCCTTGGTTGAATATGTTCGCTGGATACATCTTTTGCCAGCTTCCGAAAATCATCATCATAATGGTATTGGTGGGTTACTTTCTCACAGCCTGGAAGTGGCCATACTCTCTTTAAAAAATGCGCATCACTCAGAACTGAGACCAATCGGATATCAAGATGAAGAAGTAGTCCGTAGAAAAGTATATCTCTATGCTGCGTTTATCTGTGGTTTAGTCCATGATGCCGGAAAGGTTTACGATCTCGACATTGTAAGCCTGAATTTAGCTAGTCCGATCATTTGGACGCCAAGCTCACAAAGTCTTCTTGACTGGGCACGTGAAAATGACGTGGTTGAATACGAAATCCACTGGCGAAAGCGTATTCATAATCAACATAATATCTGGTCCAGCGTTTTCCTTGAGCGAATCCTAAACCCGGTATGTCTTGCATTTTTGGATCGGGTAAATAAAGAACGTGTTTATTCAAAAATGATCACCGCCCTAAACGTTTATACTGATGGGAATGACTTTTTGTCTAAATGCGTGAGGACCGCTGATTTCTATTCTACTGGTACAGACCTTAATGTTTTACGTGACCCTATCATGGGTCTGCGTTCTAATGATGCAGCAGCAAGGGCCATTAGTACCATCAAGCACAACTTTACCAGTATCAATATCAACAATTACAATGCTAAGCCTATGCACATCATTATCGTAAATGGTGAGGTATACCTTAACGAGAACGCATTCCTTGATTTTGTTCTCAATGATTTCGAATTACATAAATATAACTTCCCTCAGGGAGAGGCTGGTAAGACCGTATTGGTAGAATCCCTAGTTCAACGTGGTTACGTCGAGCCCTATGATGATGAGCGTGTCGTTCACTACTTCATTCCGGGTATCTATTCGGAAAACGAAATATCAAACATCTTTAGAAATGGGATAGGGAAACTAGAATTCTATAACCTTCTTAAGCTAAGGTGGATTGGTTTAATCTTTGATTCCTATAAAATCCCTGACTCAGTGCCGGGTCTTTTTAGCGTTAATGCCAATAAAGACTTTATTTACATTGACGAGCAAAAAACAGTTACTGAATACAGAAGACCAGTGCCCGGTCGGGACGTTATAACTAAAATTACTGATACTGTTGAGACGGCTGTTCTTAAGGTTAATGATTTAGGCCGCTCCTCTGCCTCTATTGATGTTGATATACATTCTAAGAAAAATGAAGGCTCATCCGACGATTTTGAGAAGAAAGCCGAAAGTGATAATGAAATTGATAATGACACGCAGATAGTTAAATCTGAGGGTGAGGAAGCAGCTGATCCTGTCATTCCTGATATAGAAGAAAGTGAAGATGAATCGGCAAAGGACACGGAATCCCATGTCCTGGTCAACCAACTTCATGAACTCCTTTTAAGCGCTCCACTTTCCAATGACTATATAGTGTGTGTTGATGCTGTCCCCTACCTCAACATAGATACCACTATGGCATTGCTGCCGGGATTAGATGAAAAAGCATTCAGTGAAGAGCCCTATTTCCAACTGACATTCAGAGAAGGCTCTCTCGATGGAATGTGGATAGTAAGGGACATTGACGATCTGCGTTTAGTCCAGCTCGGCGATAACTGCGCCGGGTTCCAGCTCACCTATCATGAGCCAAGAAGGCCAACAACTTTAAAGTCACTTTTCAATACTTCTATGTATCAGGCATTAGTGATTAATGATGAGTCTTCTGTTGAAAACTCTGCCCCACGTCCAAAGCAAACGCTTGAGCTGCCTCCCCCACGTGTAAATGCAGTCGAAGAACATTCTGGCGACGTGGAATATCATGGAACCGATAGTGCATCCGCGACTGGTCCGCTGAAAACTGAGGCTGTGGAATATGAACATTATCAACATCTTTTTGAGAAAGAAGATGAAGAGCATGAGATCATTGATTATACCGATTTCTCACAGCTTAGTGTTTCTCGGCCAGAAGTCGGTAGTTGTGCAACAAGCTCTTCGGTCCATAATGAAAAGCTTCTCTCCGAGCCGTCAGAATTACCAGAACTTAACCGAGAACAGAACGCTGATCCCCAGGGTACGAATGAACGCTCTATGGATGTTTCTGTAGGACAAGAAAACTCAGAACCAGATACTGAGGGTAACTGCCCACCACCAGCTGAAGTTGTGTATTCCCAGACCGAAGCAACCGCAACCAGTGTGATGGCAAGTGAAGAGCCCGCCTTACCTCCTGTACTTGAAGAATCAAATGGAGAGCATGCGCCCACAGACGCTAAGGGGCATCATCTTTCGCCAGCACTGGCCAGACTGTTCGCCCCAACAGCACCGGTAGAAAAACAAAATCCCAAGCGCAACCGGAATAAATCATCGGACAAAGCAGAAGTACAAAAACCAGCATCACCTGTTTCTGGTCACAATCTGAACAGTAAAGTCTTTGCATCTACTGAATCAGACCAAAATGGTGAATTCTCGCTTATAAGCGAAGGTGACGTTACAGAGCTTGAATTTGTAGAAATTGCGTTAGTACTGCATCAAATTCTGTCCAAAATGGAGGTGGCGTTTAAAAGAAAGCGCAAAAACAGATTTATGGTAAGTACTCCTAATACTCTCTATCTGACCCAATCTTGCGTGGAAAAATTTGGGTCGCAGTTAGAGGCTCAAGATCTTTTCAATAAGCTTCCTCAGTACCTCGTTAATTCTGGTGCTGTGATCAATACAAAATGCCATGCATTTAACATGCCTACTTTGCTGGCCGCATCAGACCGGGCGAAAGTGGACATTGAACGAATTATCAATAACCTGAAAGAGGCTGGGAACCTATAATGTCAGATTCGAAGAGGACTAACCTCCATGCACAAGAGAATTTTTATCGGCCTATTCTTGAGTATCGTAGTGCCTCAATACTTTTGATTTGTTCGGTTTCTATGCTTTATATGGGACTTTCTTCAGACGGACTGGACATCGCCCCAATAGTTCTGTTCACCTCAATATTGCTTTTTTTGCTGTGCCTTTATCGTTGCAAAACAGCAGCGCCATTTTTGATGGCTCATTGGCGTGTATTCAAGCGACATTTCATGTTCGTTAGTCTTGATTCACTGCGTGTAATTAACAAAAGTAACTTTTTCTCCAATGAGCGAAAGTATCGTCAACTGGTTCAGGATTATCAAAATAAAAATAAGGATATACCCGAGCGAAAGTCCTATTTTTGTGATGGGTTTGAGTGGGGTCCGGAACATGCGGATCGGGCATATCAAATAGCTAACCTCTCCAGTGATAAACGTGAGATCGAGTTGCCATTCGTCTTCAACCCAATTAAGAGACATTTTGACGCAATGGCTCGTAAGATGGGCGGCAGCAATGCAATTTTTGCTGTGGAACGTAGGGAACCCATATTTGTAACTGAAGACAATTGGTTTGGTCATACTCTGATAACCGGAAACGTGGGTACCGGGAAAACGGTGCTACAGCGTTTACTAAGCATTAGCATGCTTCATCTTGGTCATGTTGTTGTTGTCATAGATCCAAAGAACGATGCAGAGTGGCGAGAATCTCTAATGGAAGAGGCTAAGACCCTCGGTCTTCCTTTCTATAAATTTCATCCTGGCCAGCCAGCATCTTCGGTCTGTATTGATGTCTGCAACACCTATACTAATGTTTCTGACCTAACATCTCGTCTTTTGAGCTTGGTGACAGTTCCCGGTGAGGTTAACCCATTCGTTCAGTATGCCAAGGCTCTCGTTTCCAATGTGATTTCCGGGCTTTCTTACATAGAGAAAAAGCCTTCTATTTATCTGATTCACAAGAACATGAAAAGCCACATGTCTATTGTGAATCTTACAGTCAAGGTAATGGAGTCATGTTACGCGAGATATTATGGTTACGATGTCTGGACCGAAAAAGTTAAGTACGTCGCTAACGATACCTTGCCGGTACGTTTCAAGCGTCTCGCTGAATGGTTTACGGCTCATTTCATGAATTACGAGGGGTCCGAACAAATAGACTGGTTAGATACTGTTTCCCAGCTTATTGATTACTCAATGTCCGACCCAGAGCATATGGCTAAAATGACCGCAGGTATTATGCCTGTTTTCGATATGCTCATTGAAAAACCTTTAAATGAGCTTTTATCTCCTAACCCGAACTCAGTATCATCAAGAGAAATTGTAACAAGCGAAGGGATGTTCAGCACTGGCGGGGTGCTATACATTTCGCTTGATGGCCTTTCAAACCCCGATACAGCAGCTGCTATTTCTCAATTAATAATGTCAGATCTGACCTCCTGTGCCGGTAGTCGCTACAACGCTCAAGATGGTGATATGTCAGCTAATTCCAGGATAAGTATTTTTGTTGATGAGGCACACTCAGCCATTAACAACCCTATGATTAACCTTCTGGCGCAGGGTCGTGCAGCGAAAATTGCACTGTTTATTTGCACCCAAACCATCTCCGACTTTATTGCTGCGGCAAGTGTTGAAACTGCCAATCGAATTACGGGGCTCTGCAACAATTATATAAGCTTGCGAGTCAACGATACTCCTACTCAGACGCTTGTTGTAGAGAACTTTGGTAAGAGTGCGATAAGCACAAATATGGTCACTTATACGACCGGTTCAGAAACATCTTTGCCGCATAATAACTTCTCAGGTTCAATCTCAGAAAGAAAGCAGACAACTTTAGAAGAGAGTATTCCAAAGGATCTCTTGGGTCAGGTCCCTATGTTTCACATAGTTGCCAGGCTTCAAGATGGCAGGAAGGTTGTAGGCCAAATCCCTATTGCTGTTGCTGAGAAACAAATGAAGCCAAACACAACTCTGTCGGAAATGCTTTTCAAGAAGGCCGGAAAAGTTACTTTGCGTCAAAATCTCGATATCAAAAATCTTAATAAATTTCTAAGGAAGTTGCATTGATGGATGAAAAAATTGTCCTGACGCGCCAGCAAATTTTAAGCTCTGCACTAAAAGTCAGCAAATGTCGCTCGCTCGTAAAAAGGCGCTTTCAGTCTTTGGGTTTAAAGTACGCAGATTCTCAGGAAGTTCGAGATCGGCTAACTAAGATAGAAAAAAACGCGTTTCATCATTTGGGAAAATTTTGTCAGAGCAACGATATCGATTCCCTATTCTCCATGGCAAATACCCTGTCTGAGCTTTTCCTTTTAAAGGGAGAGTTGATCACGACTGATCCCTTTGGGGACCGTGAAACCAGCTACTGGTCGGTACCACAAGGATCATGCCATGAATGGATTCAATCGCTGACCACCAGCGAAGGTCCTGAACGTAAATTCGTTAGTTTCCGTATTTCTTTCGATAACAATGACGAACGGTGTGATCTTGTAAAAAAGAATGCCCGTATGCTTGGTTGTTATCTTTTGCCTTATTTCGTCGATTTAACACGCACGGTGGGCGCATTCATTAATTTGCCAGGTAGTGTCTCTTTTAAACAAGTACAGCGCATCAAACCCCAGATTCATCCAGAAACAACACATAGTCATATAGTTACTATTGAGGACTCTCCCTTTCTTTCTCGGTTAAAATTTAAAATCATTACTGCCATAGATCAGCTTCCTGACCCTAATGGCCTTTATACAAACACCTTTAACAGCATTATTGACCGTGCACTGCTGACTCATCTCAAAACCGAACAGGAAAAAATAGATAGTCCAAGAGTCTGCAAAAATGTGATTTCGGCTTTTGCCGACTCAACTCTTTCTCTGCCGGTGTTTAACATCGGCCTAAACGAGCAGTACAGATACTGGACGCCGTGGGGCATCAACTTTATAGAATTTTCCCGCCAGGCCGCAAAAGCAAGGACCGCTGTATTTGTTCCTGATGTGGGACAGATCGAGTGGAAAAGCGCAGAGCATAAAGAACTGGCGGAGTTAAGCCTCATCGACCAAATCATACCTAAACAGTACCACTGGCTCCTGGGTATCCCGACGATGTGGCGTAACAACTATTGCAATCACGATCAGAGGCTAGCTCTTTTTCGTGAATGGAGGGAAAGCAATGGCTGCGGATAATACAAGCAGGGCAGCAGTGCTCAGAACAATGTTTTTTTTTGGCATGGTCATTTATTTTGGTTACAGCTTGGCTTTCCAGAATACTGAGGAGCTCAAATATCAGATTACTCAGGAGGTTAATGCAAGCCGGTCCATCATATCAAATGACCGTTGGAAGTCTGTTATTGCAAATAGTGAAGCGACTTTAAATTGGTTGGTACATGACTATAAGTTAATTGACTATCTGAATACTATTCTGATCCCTGACACCAAAAAACCAGCCAGAGGTATTAACATTGTTGCTGAAAAATTTACCTCTATTAATTACACTATGGCCAAAAACATACCCCTCTTACTTTATCAGTCCATTTTCCGGTGGAACTTAATCCTGGGGTGGCTAATCGTTTTTCTGCCCTATCTATTTGCCATGCTAGCAGATGGAATGTACCAGTGGAAATTGAAGAGGTACGTATTTGGTAAGGTTACAGTTCAGTTTTATCGTATTTGGTTTCGAGCATTTTGGGTGATCAGTGCTTTAACGATGGTCTACCTGGTCATGCCAAATATGTCACTATTTAACAATATCGCTCAACTTTTCCCACCAGTCGCTTTATTGATACTGGGAATTGCATTGAATCGCTTGTGGTCTAACTTTCAAAAACTCATGTAAAGGTGGTCAGATGTTAAGCAGTAAAAAAAGGAAGTCCCCTACAAATATCAAAGAATCGCTCAATGATAACGCTGACCGTTTTTATAAGATGTTTCGCATTCATACCACGGCAAAAGTTGCTATGTCGCTAATTGCCATGACCGCTGTAGGGTTTTCTTTCTACAATCTTTACGAACAATGGCAGGACGCTGAAGGGAAGAAAGACCATATAGCTGTAATACGGATTTCTGGCGAGATGGGTACCGGCTCGGAAACGGGCGATGGAACAGTGATCGCAACAGCTCTTGCCAAAGCTTACAATAATCCCCATGCCAAAGCAGTTATTATCGAGGCAGAGTCAGGTGGTGGTGGTCCCTCTGACGCCATCATTATTTACCGCCAGATAAACGCGCTTAAAAACCACCAGCCACAGATTGAACGCGTATCAGATGCCGGTGGCTCTCTTTCATCTGTAGCCGCTGACAAGAGTAACAAAACCGGGAGCACAGAACGTGGCGATGAAGCACGGTCGAAGCAAAACTCCCTCGAAGTACTCTCCAGCGGTACCGGTCGTTTTTTCTCTGATATCGCAGACTCATATAAACCAATCATCGTTAGTGTGAAAGGCATATGCGCATCCGCATGCTATTACGCGGTATCGCCCGCTGATGCAATTTATGCCGACAGTAATGCCCTGATCGGTTCTATCGGTGTGCGTATGGACCACTGGAATCTGTCAGAGATCATGAGCACAGTAGGCGTCAAGAATGAGCCCCTTACGGCCGGTGAGTTCAAAGATGCTCTTGACCCCTTCCACCCATTGTCCGATTCAACGAGGGAGTTCATGCAGAAGGAGATCCTGAACACGATGCATGAAAAATTTATAACTGATGTTGAACTTGGACGGGGTAAAAAGCTTCTCTCGCGTCATGATGCCGATGCTGTTTCTCTCTATTCAGGCCGTGTATGGCCAACACCTCAGGCAGTTAAGTACGGCCTGGTGGATGGAGATCTTACGTCAGTAGAGATCCGTACACGTCTTTCAAAAATGTACTCCACTGACACGTTCAAAAACTACAATGAGCCTCATCGTAATCTCCGTTCTGCACTCGGCATGCTGATGAGCCTGTCTTCAAATATTGAGAGCCTTACCGGTACCACTACCCGCTTGGTAGAATCTGTTAATGCCACCAGCTACCCCTCTGTGAGGTAACATGGATGCTTTCAATCTGCTGTGGAGCATTACGGGGGTAGCTTTCATTATCCTTATTTTCGTCGTGTTGCTGTGTCTGTTGGGATTTATGACCTCTGCCATAGCGGAACGGCGGACTGCAAAGGCAATTGAATCTGGGCTTCCTGAAGAAGCTCAGGGGCTACTTAGTGATCTCACCTTTCAGTTGTCGGCTCATAGCACTACGCAGGTTGATCACATTCTCGTAGCCCCACATGGTATATACGTCATAGAGCAGAAAAACTACGTAGGCAAGCTCTACGGTACTCTGGAGGAAAGCCACTGGCGGAAATGGACTCAGTCCCGAACCCTCAAGTTGCAGAACCCGTTTAAGCAAAACCAGGGGCACATCAGGGCTATTCAGTCTGCTCTTAAGGCTAGAGAACTGGAATGTATCAATGTCGTCATCATAAACGGACGTTGTAAGTTTGATGGCATCAAGCCGGAATGGTTATGTATGGGGATGGACGATTTTATCCATAAAGTCAAACAACGACGAGGGCTACGGTTGTTCACACCGGAGTCTGTTCAGCACATCTGTTCGGTGTTGAAGTCAACAAGGAAGTCGCCAGGGCTCTATACGGACCTTACTCATATTCATAACATAACGACAAAGTACAAAGCCCCGATGAAATTCGAGCAACGAGTAACATACATTCTGCTCAACTTTATCCATTATCTGTGGGCAAGTCTGTTCACTAAGCAGAAGCCTTAGCGCTCTATCATTGGTAAGGCTGTAAAATGTCTGCAAAAGGCCCCATCGGTAAATTGTTGGGGCTTTTTCTTTGCGTAGTTCTGATACGGTTTATCCTGTGGAGCATTATGGCCACCAGCCAGCTGGTGACTGGCCAACGCTTTGTATGACGTAGCCTACTCAGGGCAGGCTATTTTAGAGGGACCGATTTTTATCCGGGCTAATTTAGAAAGAGATAATTTGAACTTAGGCGGGCTGACCACCAGCAGAGAGGTAAATCACTAGCCGGTGATATTGACAGAAGTCGTCAGGGGTTTAACGCCGGAATATTTTGCCAGGCCTCCTGCAAGGTCTGCAAGACTTCTACAAGTGATAGTGACGGCCACAGGACTGTTTCCGTCATTATCACTCCAGGTGGCTCGCACTCTACTGGTACCAGAATTAAAACAACACGAGTTCCTTTTACCTGGTAGGCAAGGTTTACTGCCGGTTGGCGGTAGGAGGCCAGTACACCCTCACCATATTGAGCAGGGTTACTTGCCCAGTTCCGCACCATTGCATACACCTGAGGCATATACCGACTATCCAGATCCCCTTTGGGCCGTCTGAACGGCACGATTTCTTCTGAGCGGTAGGTGGTCGTTGTTGTATTGGTTGTCATCTTTGTCACCTCCCCTGTTCGTCCATTTAGAGTTTTAAGCTGCTTTACACATCACACTCAACTGATTATTTAAGCTGGTCATCGTCTCTGGCCAGCATAGCCCAACCATTCGCCTGGTTTTCGCGGGAGTAAGGATTCATTTCAAAATAACTATCTACCGCGTCGCTGTCCGCAACAGAACTGTTGTTAGCTCTCTTTGAACCCTGAACCACTACAGCATCAACCTCTGCGGCTTTCCCGTTGCGCTGTACCAGGATTTTAACCGTATTGGGCTTGCGTCTTGCGAGCAGTTTGTTGGCGATAAAAAGCACAACAATCCAGGCCAAAAGCACGTATAAAAATGTATTCATAATGCCCTCCTTTGTATGTGATTATTATACCTGCTTCCATTGCAGGCCAAACAGGTTCGGTGCATGAAAAATAGACTTCTCTCCGGCGTATAGCAATCTACTTACTGATCTGTTTTCGTATCAAACTGTATGGCATAACCGAGGGGCGTACGTGGTGAGTCAGAAAGTTACTTTTCCGTAATAGTTAATTTCAGATCCTTCTTCCAGTTACGCTTCAGTATAAAACCGATACCCTCTAATTCAGCATCCTTCACGTTTAATACGCTTCACTTTAAGGCAGGGCTTTTCGGTTGAAATGAATTCTTTTTCCGGTTGCTGGACATGGGTTTCATCCTGATAGTTAAAGTTGCAGGCTATCAGTCACCACCACCACCTCCGTCACCTCCTCCACCGCCACCATCACAACCACCAGCTATGCTATTTTCACCATTACAATCACCTCCGAGGGGGTTCAAATGGCTGCTCCCCTGTAGATGGTGTCCTTGCCAGATCGAACCCGAACCAGCGCCTCCTGAGCGCTGATGAATCCCCTAATGATTTTGGTAAAAATCATTAAGTTAAGGTGGATACACATCTTGTCATATGATCAAATGGTTTCGCGAAAAATCAATAATCAGACAACAAGATGTGCGAACTCGATATTTTACACGACTCTCTTTACCAATTCTGCCCCGAATTACACTTAAAACGACTCAACAGCTTAACGTTGGCTTGCCACGCATTACTTGACTGTAAAACTCTCACTCTTACCGAACTTGGCCGTAACCTGCCAACCAAAGCGAGAACAAAACATAACATCAAACGAATCGACCGATTGTTAGGTAATCGTCACCTCCACAAAGAGCG
>NZ_JBLURD010000025.1:0-36599 GCF_051209435.1 Klebsiella sp. HN106
TTTTTGCCAGGTCGAGACCAATACGTTTAATATTCATGATGGACACCTCCTCCAGTTAACTGTAGGTACACCTCAGTCTGGCACTTTGATGCCGTAAGGGGGAGGTGTCCATCACATCGGGCTACAGGTTCACAGCCGTCTGCGGACCTGGTAGCCCGGACAAGGCGCGTCAAGCGCCGCCTCCGGGGAACAGCGTGCAACACCGCCTCCGTTTTTTTCCCGGCTCGCGCTGCGCTCAGCCGGGCTACAGGTTCACAGCCGTCTGCGAGCCAGGTAGCCCGGACAAGGCGCGTCAAGCGCCGCCTCCGGGAAATAGCGCGCGGCACTGCCTTTGAAAACAGACAACCGCGCCACACCTGTATAAAATCCCAGCATTACTCGGTGAACCAGGCTATAATCAGGCCTGGTTTTTACTGATGAGAGCACGGCGTGACGCAGCCACGAGAAGGTTTTTTACTGACCCGTCACTGGCGGGATACCCCGCAGGGCACCGAACTGACTTTCTGGCTGGCGACCGATGACGGCCCGCTTGAGGTCACGCTGCCGCCCCAGGAGTCCGTGGCGTTTATCCCTGAATCCCAGCGCGCGCAGGTTGAACGCCTGCTGCAGGGGGAAAACGGCCATCGCCTTGCCCCGCTCAGCCTGAAAGATTTTCATCGCCAGCCGGTTTTTGGCCTTTACTGCCGCGCTCACCGCCAGCTGATGCGGCTGGAAAAAAAGCTGCGCGAAAACGGCGTCACGGTTTATGAAGGCGACGTTCGCCCGCCGGAGCGCTATCTGATGGAGCGCTTTATCACCGCCCCGGTGTGGGTTGAAGGCGAGTCGCGCGGCCAGCAGCTGGTCAACGCCCGGATGAAGCCCAATCCCCACTACCGCCCGCCGCTAAAATGGGTTTCGCTGGATATTGAAACCAGCCGCCACGGCGAGCTCTACTGCATCGGTCTTGAAGGCTGCGGCCAGCGGGTTGTCTATATGCTCGGGCCGGAGCCCGCCTCGCCCCCTGCCGTCAACTTCCAGCTAGAGTACGTCGCCAGCCGCCCGCTGCTGCTGGAAAAGCTTAACGCCTGGTTTGCCGCTCACGACCCGGACGTGCTGATCGGCTGGAACGTGGTGCAGTTCGATTTACGCGTCCTGCAAAAGCACGCCGAGCGCTATCGCATCCCGCTGCTGCTCGGGCGCGGCAACAGCGAACTGGAGTGGCGCGAACACGGTTTTAAGAATGGCGTCTTCTTTGCTCAGGCCAACGGCCGCCTGATTATCGACGGCATTGAGGCGCTGAAATCCGCGTTCTGGAACTTCTCCTCTTTTGCGCTGGAATCGGTCGCCCGCGAGCTGCTCGGCGAGGGCAAAGCCATTGATAATCCCTGGGATCGGATGGATGAAATCGACCGCCGTTTTCACCAGGATAAACCGGCGCTGGCCACCTACAACCTGCAGGACTGCGAGCTGGTCACCCGCATCTTCCATAAAACCGAGATCATGCCGTTTTTGCTGGAGCGCGCGACGGTCAACGGCCTGCCTGCGGATCGCCACGGTGGTTCGGTCGCCGCCTTCAGCCACCTCTATTTTCCACGCATGCACCGGCTCGGCTACGTCGCACCGAACTTCGGAGAAGTGCCGCCGCAGGCCAGCCCTGGCGGCTACGTAATGGATTCACGCCCCGGTCTGTACGACTCTGTGCTGGTGCTGGACTACAAAAGCCTGTACCCGTCGATTATCCGCACCTTCCTGATCGACCCGGTGGGGCTGGTTGAAGGTCTGGCGCAGCCCGATGACGCTCACAGCACCGAAGGCTTTCTCGGCGCGCGCTTCTCGCGAGATAAGCACTGCCTGCCGGGGATTGTCGGGCAGATCTGGCACGGGCGCGACGAAGCCAAGCTGCATAAAAACAAACCGCTGTCGCAGGCGCTGAAGATCATTATGAACGCCTTCTACGGCGTGCTCGGCACCAGCGCCTGCCGCTTTTTCGATCCGCGCCTGGCCTCTTCCATTACCATGCGCGGTCACGCGATTATGCGCCAGACCAAAGCGCTGATTGAATCCCAGGGCTATGACGTTATCTACGGCGATACCGACTCCACCTTCGTGTGGCTCAAGCGGGCCCACAGCGAAGAGGAAGCTGGCGCTATCGGTCGGTCGCTGGTGGCCTTCGTCAACGAATGGTGGGCGACGGAGCTGGGCAAAGAGGGGCTCGCCAGCACCCTGGAGCTGGAGTTTGAAACCCACTTCTGCCGCTTTCTCATGCCTACCATTCGCGGCGCGGATACCGGCAGTAAAAAGCGCTACGCCGGGATGATTCAGGAAGGCAGCGAGCAGCGCATGGTGTTTAAAGGCCTGGAGACGGTACGCACCGACTGGACGCCGCTGGCCCAGCAGTTTCAGCAGGAGCTTTATCTGCGCATTTTCCGCCATCAGCCCTATCGCGACTATGTGCGCGAAACCATTGATAAGCTGATGAACGGCGAGCTTGACGATCGACTGGTCTATCGCAAACGCCTGCGCCGTCCGCTGGCGGAGTATCAGCGCAACGTGCCGCCGCACGTGCGCGCGGCGCGGCTGGCTGATGAGCACAACGTTCGGCTGGGTAGACCGCAGCAGTATCAGCAGCGCGGCAGCATTAAATACGTCTGGACTACCGGCGGGCCGGAACCAGTGGATTATCAGCAGTCGCCGCTGGATTATGAGCACTATCTCTCTAAGCAATTAGAGCCTGTCGCCGAAGGAATACTTCCCTTTGTCGACGACGATTTTGCTACAATAGTGACGGGGCAACTGGGGCTATTTTGATTTTTTCTCACTCGTTCCGTCAGCACAAAAGCCGCAAAATGAAGGGTGAGGAGGACGTGACGAACGTTCCGCCATCCAGTAATATAGCGCCCTTTCCATTCCTGGACCCAATTTTGACGCATCTCCGATTCTCCATGGAGATGATCAACTATTGCCTGCAATTAAAGAACTAAAGAGCCGAACATATATGCCTTTTACACTTGGTCAACGCTGGATTAGCGACACAGAGAGCGAACTGGGATTAGGGACGGTCGTTGCGCTGGACGCGCGCATGGTGACCCTGCTTTTCCCCGCCATCGGCGAAAACCGTCTGTACGCACGCAACGACTCCCCGATCACCCGCGTGATGTTTAACCCGGGCGACACCATCACCAGCCATGAAGGCTGGCAACTCCAGGTTGACGAAGTTAATGAAGAGAACGGCCTGCTGGCCTACACCGGCACCCGACTCGACACCCAGGAAGCCAACGTTACCCTGCGTGAAGTGCTGCTCGACAGCAAGCTGGTTTTCAGCAAACCGCAGGACCGTCTGTTCGCCGGACAGATTGACCGTATGGATCGTTTTGCCCTGCGCTATCGCGCGCGCAAATTCCAGAGCGAACAGTACCGCATGCCGTGGAGCGGCCTGCGCGGTCAGCGCACCAGCCTGATCCCGCATCAGCTGAATATCGCTCATGACGTTGGCCGCCGCCATGCGCCGCGCGTCCTGCTGGCGGACGAAGTGGGTCTGGGTAAAACCATCGAAGCCGGGATGATCCTGCATCAGCAGCTGCTCTCCGGCGCCGCCGAACGCGTACTGATTGTCGTTCCGGAAACCCTGCAGCACCAGTGGCTGGTGGAAATGCTGCGCCGCTTTAACCTGCGCTTCTCGCTGTTTGACGATGAGCGCTATGCCGAAGCGCAGCACGATGCAATTAACCCGTTTGAAACCGAACAGCTGGTGATCTGTTCGCTGGATTTCGTACGCCGCAGCAAGCAGCGTCTGGAACACCTGTGCGAAGCGGAGTGGGATCTGATGGTCGTTGATGAAGCGCACCACCTGGTCTGGAGCGAAGACGCCCCGAGCCGGGAATATCAGGCGATTGAACAGCTGGCCGAATGCGTGCCGGGCATTCTGCTGCTCACCGCGACGCCGGAGCAGCTGGGAATGGAGAGCCATTTCGCCCGTCTGCGCCTGCTCGACCCCAACCGTTTCCACGACTTCGCCCAGTTTGTTGAAGAGCAGCAGAACTACCGTCCGGTTGCCGACGCAGTCGCCCTGCTGCTGGCCGGCAATAAGCTGAACGACGCCGAGCTGAACGCGCTGAGCGATCTGATCGGCGAACAGGATATCGAGCCGTTATTGCAGGCCGCCAACAGCGATCGTGATGATGCCCAGGCCGCTCGTCAGGAGCTGGTGTCAATGCTGATGGACCGCCACGGTACCAGCCGCGTGCTGTTCCGCAATACCCGTAACGGCGTCAAAGGCTTTCCGAAACGCGAGCTGCATACGATTCGTCTGCCGCTGCCGACCCAGTACCAGACGGCCATCAAGGTTTCCGGCATTATGGGTGCCCGCAAAACGGCCGAAGAGCGCGCCCGCGACATGCTCTATCCGGAGCAGATTTATCAGGAATTTGAAGGCGATACCGGTACCTGGTGGAACTTTGACCCGCGCGTTGAATGGCTGATGGGCCATCTCACCAGCCACCGCTCGCAGAAAGTGCTGGTGATCTGCGCTAAAGCGGCCACCGCGCTGCAGCTGGAGCAGGTTCTGCGCGAGCGCGAAGGCATCCGTGCCGCGGTGTTCCACGAAGGGATGTCAATTATCGAACGCGACCGCGCCGCCGCCTGGTTCGCCGAGGAAGATACCGGCGCTCAGGTGCTGCTGTGTTCTGAAATCGGCTCCGAAGGCCGCAACTTCCAGTTCGCCAGCAACCTGGTGATGTTCGACCTGCCGTTCAACCCGGATCTGCTGGAGCAGCGTATCGGTCGTCTTGACCGTATCGGCCAGGCCCACGATATTCAGATCCACGTTCCGTATCTGGAAAGAACCGCCCAGTCGGTGCTGGTGCGCTGGTATCACGAAGGTCTGGACGCGTTCGAGCACACCTGCCCGACCGGCCGTACCGTTTACGACAGCGTGCATAATGAACTGATTAACTATCTCGCCGCGCCGGAAAATACCGACGGCTTCGACGACCTGATCAAAGCCTGCCGCCAGCAGCATGAAGCGCTGAAAGCGCAGCTGGAACAGGGCCGAGATCGTCTGCTGGAGATCCACTCCAACGGCGGAGAAAAAGCCCAGCAGCTTGCGGAAAGCATTGAAGAACAGGATGACGACACCAGCCTGATCGCTTTCTCCATGAACCTGTTCGATATCGTCGGCATCAACCAGGACGACCGTGGTGAAAACCTGATTGTCCTGACCCCCTCCGACCATATGCTGGTACCGGACTTCCCTGGCCTGCCGGAAGATGGCTGCACCATTACCTTTGAGCGTGACGTCGCCCTGTCCCGCGAAGACGCGCAGTTCATCACCTGGGAGCATCCGCTGATTATCAACGGTCTGGATCTGATCCTCTCCGGCGATACCGGCAGCAGCACCATCTCGCTGCTGAAGAACAAAGCGCTGCCGGTAGGTACCCTGCTGCTGGAGCTGATTTACGTCGTTGAGGCCCAGGCGCCGAAGCATCTGCAGCTCAACCGCTTCCTGCCGCCGACGCCGGTGCGCATGCTGCTCGACAAAAACGGCAACAACCTTGCCGGTCAGGTGGAGTTCGAAAGCTTTAACCGTCAGCTGAGCGCGGTAAACCGCCACACTGGCAGCAAGCTGGTCAACGCCGTCCAGCAGGACGTCCACGCCATTTTGCAGCAGGGCGAAGGCCAGGTGGCCAAAGCGGCCCAGGCCCTGATCGACGCCGCGCGTCAAGAAGCCGACGATAAGCTGTCGGCCGAACTGTCGCGCCTTGAAGCGCTGCGCGCCGTTAACCCGAACATCCGCGATGATGAACTGGCGGCTATCGAGAGCAACCGTCAGCAGGTCATGGACGCGCTGGCGCAGGCAGGCTGGCGCCTGGATGCTCTGCGCTTAATCGTGGTCACCCACCAGTAACGGAACGCGAATATGGCGATGGAAAACTACAATCCGCCGCAGGATCCCTGGCTGGTTATCCTCTACCAGGATGAGCACATTATGGTGGTCAACAAGCCAAGCGGCCTGTTGTCCGTACCGGGCCGGCTGGCTGAGCACAAGGACAGCGTGATGACGCGCATTCAGCGCGATTTCCCGCAGGCCGAGTCGGTGCACCGGCTGGATATGGCGACCAGCGGCGTGATTGTGGTAGCCCTGACCAAAGCGGCAGAGCGCGAGCTTAAGCGGCAGTTCCGCGAACGCGAGCCGAAAAAGCAGTACGTCGCCCGCGTCTGGGGGCATCCGGAAAAAGCCGAGGGTCTGGTGGATTTACCGCTGATTTGCGACTGGCCGAACCGGCCAAAGCAGAAGGTGTGTTACGAAACCGGCAAAGCGGCGCAAACCGAGTATGAAGTGCTGGAGTTCGCGACGGACAACACCGCCCGCGTGCGCCTGAAGCCGATTACCGGGCGTTCGCATCAGCTGCGCGTGCATATGCTGGCGCTGGGCCATCCGATTCTTGGCGACCGCTTTTATGCGTCGCCGGAAGCGCTGGCCATGGCGCCGCGTCTGCTGCTGCACGCTGAAACCCTGACCATCACCCATCCGTCATTCGGTAATACGATGACGTTCCGCGCGCCGATCGACTTCTGATCGTTCAAATCTGTCCCGGGTCTTGCCGCCAGCGGCATACCCGGGCAATTCTTCGCTCATCATCGCAGCGGAACACCGGCGTTAGTCGCGGGCAAACCACGCATCAATCATCTGCTCAACGCGGGCGACAACCTCCCCGGTGTCATGACGGCGGCTGCGCGCGCAGGCGTGCGCAGGTTCATCGCACAGCAGGCAGCGGCGCTGGTTTTCCCCCATAGACTGACGGCCAACCAGGCCATCTTTCGGGCAAATAACGTCGATATCCCACAGGCGGCCCAGCGGATGGGTATGCTCAAGATCGGTACAGAAGGCTTTGATTTCACTGGCGGCGTGATCGACGCACCACAGCGCTTCCGGACCGGTCGGCAGCCACAGCACCTGGCGATCCAGCGTCTGCCAGCGGTGTTTCCACAGCATCTGATCGCAGGCCTGCAGCGCTACGCCCATCATATTACGGTAGCGAATGCTGTCTTTCACCGCGCCCGGGGTCACCAGGGTCAGCGAAATCACCGGCCGCTGATAATGGGCTAACCAGTCGGCCTGACGCGCGGCGCGCTGCTCTTTCGCCGCCAGCAGCGCTTCCATGCTTACGCCCTCACGGGCGAGAGTATCCACTGACATTTGTTTCTCTCCTCACTCAATTACAGGCAGCGGACAGGCTGCCGTCGCAGTCGCGAATAATGGCGCTGATTGTATCGCTAAACGATCCCTGTTTTGGAGACGGGGCGCAGATATTTTCTGCGCCATTTAGCACGAAAAAGCAGACTTAGCGGTTATAAAAAAGTTAAATCAGGCCAGAAAGTGACTGAGGAACAGCAGACCCAGCGAAACATTAATCGCGCCGCCGATCCTGGTTGCGATCTGCGCGAACGGCATCAGGTTCATGCGGTTGCCGGAGGTCAGTATCGCCACGTCGCCGGTACCGCCCTGACCGCTCTGGCAGCAGGAGACAATCGCCACGTCAATCGGGTACATGCCAATCTTTTTGCCGACCAGGAAACCGGTCGCCACCAGCGCCGTTACGGTGCTGATAATCACCAGCAAATTGGTTACGGTAAACGCGTTGACCAGCTCCTGCCACGGGGTGATCGCCACGCCGACGGCAAACAGAATCGGATAGGTGACCGCCGTGCGGAAGAACTTATACACCATCTTCGATCCCTCCTGCAGGCGCGGAGAGACGCCGTTCACCAGCTTCAGCAGCACCGCGAGGAACAGCATGCCCACCGGCGCGGGCAGGCCGATGGTCTTCTGCCCCAGCATGCCCAGCATATAGAGCAGCACCGCCAGCAGCGCGCCGGAGGCCAGCGTCGTTACGTCCATTTTGCCCTCGACGGGCGTTTCGCGATGCGTCTCGTTGCGGCGGTTCGGCATCAGCTGTCCCTCACCGGTCAAATGCGGAAAACGCTTGCCCAGCTGATTTAAACAGCCGGAGATAACAATCGCCGTCAGGCTGCCCAGCATCACCATCGGCAGCACGCGCCCAAGCGCCACGCCCTGATCCATATGCATCAGCGCGGCGTAGCCAATCGACAGCGGGATCGCTCCCTCGCCGACGCCGCCGGCCATGATCGGCAGGACGATAAAGAAGAATACCTGGAACGGCTCCAGCCCCAGCGCGGTACCGACGCCGACGCCAACGACCATGCCGACGATTTCTCCGCACAGCATCGGGAAGAAAATCCGCAGAAAGCCCTGAATCAGCGTGGTGCGGTTCATGCTCATAATGCTGCCGACGATAATGCAGCAGATATAAAGATAAAGAATGTTGGTCGACTTATAGAATTTGGTGGTCGATTCCACCACCACCTCCGGCAGCAGGCCGTAATGAACCAGCGCAGAAGGAATAAAAGTCGCGCAGATGGCCGCTGCGCCAAGCTTACCCAGAACCGGCAGGCGTTTGCCGAATTCACCGCAGGCAAAGCCGAAAAAGGCCAGCGTCGCCACCATCACGACGATATCGCTCGGCAGCTTGCCGCCTAAACAGTCCAGGGCAATCAGGCCGCCGGCCAGCAGAAAGAGCGGCAGCGGGATAATACCGACTTTCCAGTTATCGAGGATATGCCACCAGCGCTGCTTAAGCGGCGCTTTCGGGGTATTGATAGGGTCGATGGTTGCAGAGAATGCATTGTCTGTGGTGCTCATAATTAAGCCCTCTGGTTATTATTATTTTTCAGGTTAGAGGGCCATGCGCAGAGTTAATGTGAGGATCGGCAGATTAAAAAAGAAGTTTTAATGGTCACTATGGTTTTTATGGTTTCTATTATTATTGTGAAACCGCTCTGATTTATGGTCGTGGTTTTTAAGGTTTTTAAATCCAGCGCCTGATTAACCTTGATAAATTCCGCGCCAGCAGATAATTGTGGTTTCCGGACGCCTGCGAAGGGGGTCACCGTTTTCCCTCAGCCACGATGTCGGTATGGCCAAAGATGATACAGTGCCGCATCCCTGATACGGTGCAATAGAATTATGAAGGTTTCATTTCAATTTAAGCTGTTCATTTCACTGGTCGCTTTTTTCTCAGTGCTTTTCGCGCTGCTGGGCGTGTATTACTATTTTGACGCCAGCCGTCAGCTCTATCAGGAAATGAGCGCCCGCGCGAAAATACAGGCGCAAGAAATTGCCCTGATGCCGGATTTACGCCAACAGGTCGCGCGTGAAGACGCGCTGGCGATAAAACCTTTTATGCAAAATATCGCCGCCCACAGCGACGCCAGCTTTATTGTCATTGGCGACAGGCGAGGCGTGCATCTGTTTCATTCGGTCCACCCGGAATGGGTCGGCACGCGGCTGGTTGGCGGCGATAACCAGCCGGTGCTGGAGGGGAAAAGCGCCACCACCATCCGCAAAGGGGGACTGGGGATTTCCCTGCGCAGCAAAGCGCCGATTTTCGACGATGCGGGCCGGGTCATCGGTATTGTTTCCGTCGGCTACCTCACCAGCTATCTCGACAGCATCACGCTGGAAAAAGTCATCAATATCTTTGTCGCCGCGGTGCTGCTGTTGATTGCGCTGTTTATCTTCTCCTGGTACTTCACCCGCAGCATTAAGAAGCAAATTTTCTCGCTGGAGCCGCGGGAAATCGGCCTGCTGGTGCGCCAGCAAAAGGCGATGATGGAGTCGATATACGAAGGGGTGATCGTAATTGACCATCACCGGCGTATCGAAGTGATAAATCATGCCGCCCGCAGCCTGCTCGGACTGAGCCAGCCGGCGCATCAGCTGCGCGGTAAGTCTATCGATAGCGTCATTACGCCGCAGCCGTTTTTCGCCAGCGGGGAGATGCTCGAAAACGATACCCACGACGAGCTGTGCCGCTTTAATCAGCTGACCGTTCTCGCCAGCCGGGTGCGTATCCTGCTGGAGAGTGAACTGCAGGGCTGGGTGATCACTTTCCGCGACCGCGATGAAATCAACTCGCTGAGCGCCCAGCTCAGCCAGGTGAAGCGCTACGTTGATAATCTGCGCATCATGCGCCATGAACAGCTGAACCGTATGACCACCCTTTCCGGCCTGCTGCATATGGGCCACTATGATGAGGCGATTCGCTACATTCAGGCGCAGTCGGAGCATGCCCAGGAGCTGCTGGACTTTATCTCATCGCACTTTAATTCGCCGACGCTGTGCGGTCTGCTGCTGGGCAAAGCCGCCCGCGCGCGGGAAAAAGGGGTTGAACTGAGCTTTGACCCGGCCTGCCGCATTGACCGTCCGCTGCCGTCATTGATGGAGTCCGAGCTTATCTCTATCATCGGTAATCTGCTGGATAACGCTATTGAGGCTACCCAGCGCGCCGAACTGCCGCACGAACCGGTCGAGATTCTGATTCAGCTCAACGCCCGGGAATTAATGATTGAAGTCGCCGACCGCGGCGTCGGTATTCGTCCGGAGATCCGCGAGCATATTTTTGAGCGCGGCGTCACCACCAAAACCCGCGGCGATCACGGTATTGGCCTGTATCTTATTGAGCGCTACGTTACCCAGGCCGGCGGCACAATTGAAGTGGCCGACAACGCCCCGCGCGGCGCGATTTTTACGCTGTTTATCCCCGCCAGCGGGCCAGCCCATCCGCAAGAAGAGACGCACTATGCATCATGACCTGGTCGATGTTCTGATCATCGAAGATGAAAGCGAACTGGCGCGGCTGCACGCCGAGCTTATTCAAAAACACCCGCGCATGCGGCTGGCAGGCACGGCGGCCTCCCTCGCCCAGGCGCGGCAGAGACTCAACGCCAGGCCGCCCCAGCTGGTGTTGCTGGATAATTATCTGCCGGACGGCAAAGGGGTCACGCTGATGAACGACCCGATCATGGCCCAGGCTAACTGCTCGGTGATCTTTATCACCGCCGCCAGCGATATGGAAACCTGTAGTCTGGCAATCCGCAACGGCGCCTTCGACTACATTCTTAAGCCGGTGTCATGGAAGCGCCTGAGCCAGTCCCTTGAACGGTTTGTGCAGTTCTACGATCAGCAGCGCGAGTGGAAGATTGTCGACCAGCAGAACGTGGATTCGCTGTATCAGCTACAGGCCAAAAACTATCGTGCCGATAGCGGCAGTAAAGGGATTGAAGAAAAAACGCTGGCGCTGGTGCAAAATCTGTTTACCGGCGATCAAGAACGCTGCTTTTCGGTCGATGACGTGGTGAGCGAGGCTGGATTGAGCAAAACCACTGCTCGTCGCTATCTGGAGCACTGCGTGGAAATCGGCTTTCTGGAGGTGGAAATGCTGTACGGCAAGATTGGCCATCCGCGGCGTATGTACCGCCGCGCCGCCAGCCCATCGTGACGCCTCCCCCGCCCGGGAGAGGCCGGTCGTTCAGAAGCCGCGCTGTTCTTTGATCAGCTCCCAGGCTTTCTGGATCTCCTGCGCTTTCTGCTTAGCCATCTCCATCATTTCCGGCGGTAGCCCTTTCGCCACCAGCTTATCCGGATGGTGCTCGCTCATCAGCTTACGATAGGCGCGCTTGACGGTGGCGGCATCATCAGTCGGTTTTACCCCCAGCACATTGCAGGCATCTTCCAGAGTGGGTCCGCGCTGCGCCTGCTGCCAGCCGGCGTTGCCGCCGCGCTGGCCGTAAGATTGCTGCTGCGACCCGCCGCCGAACTGCGCCCCGCCCTGCATCATGCGCAGGAACTGCTCAAACTGAGCGCGGGAGATGCCCAGCTCATCGGCAATCACAAACAGCACTTCACGCTCGTTGGGATGCAGATCGCCATCGGCAAAAGCCGCCTGCAGCTGAATTTCCAGAAACATCCGAATTAAATCAAAGCGGCCAAAACAGACGCTGCGCAGCTGGCGCATTTTCTCACGCAGCGGATAGTCATCTGATTTCCCTACCCGAAACGCGTGCTGTGCCGCCGTCCGCGCTTCGCCATGAAGATTCATGCGATCCATCAGCAAATTGGCGACGTGGATATCGGCTTCGGTGACGCGCCCTTTTGATTTGGTCAGGTGCCCCATCACTTCAAACGTCGTCGAGAAGAACAGCGACTGGCGCTCCTGCTGGTTGGCAAAGACGTTCAGCCGGCGGCTGCGCGCGCGGTCAAACATATGCCCGATTAAAAAGCCCAGTACCACGCCCCAAAAGCCGCCGCCCATCATCAACGCAACCGCAACGCCAATTATTTTACCCAAATACTGCATAGACTCCCCAATCTCTCTGCCGCCAGTTAAGCTATATCTGACCGCACGTTACAAAGCGTTTACGCCTCGGTCAATTGTGGGACATAGCCTATAATTTGCTTTATCATACTCGTCATTCTACACGGTGCCTAACGCTCGGGCTCGAAACGGGCAGGATTAACACTAGCGCGATTTAGACGAGTAAGTTAGGCTCTGACCGTTTGCAAGCCGCTGCCACACGATGACGGAACAACAAATACAACGTATGAAAAAACGTATTCCCAGCCTCCTGGCCACCATGATCGCCAGCGCCTTGTATAGCCAACAGGGCCTCGCTGCCGATCTCGCCACGCAGTGTATGCTTGGCGTCCCAAGCTACAATCGTCCTTTGGTCGAAGGGAAACCCAACGACCTGCCGGTGACGATCGATGCCGATCATGCGAAAGGCAACTACCCTGATAACGCCGTATTTACCGGCAACGTCGATATTAATCAGGGAAACAGCCGGCTGCAGGCCGATGAGGTCCAGCTCCACCAGCAGCAGGCGGAAGGCCAGCCGCAGCCGGTGCGGACGGTTGATGCCCTCGGCAACGTGCACTATGACGATAATCAGGTGATCCTCAAAGGGCCGAAGGCCTGGTCGAATCTCAACACCAAAGATACCAACGTCTGGCAGGGCGATTACCAAATGGTAGGCCGTCAGGGGCGCGGTACCGCTGATCTGATGAAGCAGCGCGGCGAAAACCGCTACACCATTCTGGAAAACGGCAGCTTTACCTCCTGTCTGCCGGGCTCTGACACCTGGAGCGTGGTCGGCAGCGAAGTTATCCACGACCGCGAAGAGCAGGTGGCTGAGATCTGGAACGCGCGCTTTAAGCTCGGTTCGGTGCCGATTTTTTATAGTCCCTACCTGCAGCTGCCGGTGGGCGATAAGCGCCGTTCAGGTTTTCTGATCCCCAACGCTAAATACAGCACCAAAAACGGCGCGGAGTTCTATCTCCCTTACTACTGGAATATCGCGCCTAACTTTGACGCCACCCTGACCCCGCACTATATGAGCAAGCGCGGCGGCGTGATGTGGGAAAACGAATTCCGCTATCTGACCAAAGCAGGGACCGGTTTATTTGAGTTCGACTACCTGCCGTCGGATAAAATTTATCATGACGATCATTCGAACGACAGCAACAGCCGCCGCTGGCTGTTCTACTGGAACCATTCAGGCGTCGTAGACCAGGTGTGGCGTTTCAACGCCGACTACACCAAAGTCAGCGACCCGGACTACTTTAACGATTTCAGCTCCAAATACGGTTCCAGTACCGATGGCTATGCCACGCAGAAACTCAGCGCCGGCTACGCGAATCAGAATTTCGATGCCACCGTATCGACCAAGCAGTTCCAGGTCTTTGACCGCGACTCAAGCAATGCCTATTCCGCCGAGCCGCAGCTGGACGTGAACTACTACCAGAACGACGTCGGCCCGTTTGATACGCATCTTTATGGCCAGGCGGTGCATTTTGTTAACTCGAACAGCAAAATGCCGGAAGCAACGCGTCTTCACCTTGAGCCAACCATCAACCTGCCGCTGTCTAACGGCTGGGGAAGCATCAATACTGAGGCAAAACTGCTGGCCACCCATTACCAGCAAAGCAACCTTGATAGCTACAACGCGGCCAACGGCACTGACTATAAAGACTCCGTTAACCGCGTCATGCCGCAGTTTAAAGTCGACGGCAAAATGGTTTTCGAGCGCGATATGCAAGAGAACTATACCCAGACGCTTGAACCGCGCATGCAGTATCTGTATATCCCGTATCGTGACCAGAGCAAGATCGGCAGCTACGACTCAACGCTGTTGCAATCAGACTACAGCGGCCTGTTCCGCGACCGCACCTACAGCGGTCTGGACCGTATTGCGTCCGCCAACCAGGTCTCCACCGGCATCACATCTCGCGTTTATGATGCCGCCGCAGTTGAACGTTTTAATATTTCCGTTGGTCAAATCTACTATTTCACCGAAGCACGTACCGGTGACGACAACATCAACTGGGAGAACAACGACACGCGAGGTTCACTGGTATGGGCCGGGGATACCTACTGGCGCATTACCGACGACTGGGGTTTACGCGGGGGAATTCAGTACGATACGCGTCTGGATAACGTCGCGACCAGCAGCGGAACCGTGGAATACCGTCGCGACGAAAACCGTTTAGTACAACTTAACTATCGTTATGCAAGTCCGGAATACATTCAGGCGACTCTGCCTTCGTATTCCACCGCTAAGCAGTATAAAGATGGTATTTCGCAGGTGGGAATGACCGCCAGCTGGCCAATCGTCGATCGTTGGGCAGTCGTCGGCGCGTATTACTACGATACGAATACCAGAAAGTCAGCGAACCAGATGTTAGGGGTGCAGTATAGCTCCTGCTGCTACGCTATCCGCGTTGGCTATGAACGTAAGATCAACGGCTGGGATAACAGCAGCAGCGAAAGCAAATACGACAATACCTTCGGCTTTAACATTGAGCTGCGCGGCCTGAGCTCCAATTACGGTCTCGGCACCCAGCAGATGCTGCGTTCGAACATTTTACCGTACCAGAGCTCCCTGTGATGTGGCTGGTTTAAACGTAATCCGCAATTGCGGTTAATTGAAATGGAAAAAGTATGAAGAACTGGAAAACGCTGCTTCTCGGTATCGCCATGATCGCGAATACCAGTTTCGCTGCCCCACAGGTTGTCGATAAAGTAGCGGCTGTCGTCAATAATGGCGTTGTTCTGGAAAGCGACGTCGATGGCTTGATGCAATCGGTAAAACTTAACGCCGGCCAGGCCGGGCAGCAGCTGCCGGATGACGCCACCCTGCGTCATCAGATCCTTGAGCGTCTGATCATGGACCAGATTGTCCTGCAGATGGGTCAGAAAATGGGCGTGAAGATCTCTGACGATCAGCTGGACCAGGCTATCGCCAACATCGCCAAACAGAACAACATGACCATGGATCAGATGCGCAGCCGTCTGGCCTATGACGGTATTAACTACAACACCTATCGTAATCAGATCCGCAAAGAGATGCTGATTTCGGAAGTGCGTAACAACGAAGTACGTCGCCGTATTACCGTTCTGCCGCAGGAAGTTGAAACCCTGGCGAAGCAGATTGGCGATCAGAACGACGCCAGCACCGAACTCAACCTCAGCCACATTCTGATCCCGCTGCCGGAAAACCCCACTTCCGAGCAGGTGGCAGAAGCTCAGGACCAGGCCAACTCGGTGGTTCAGCAGGCGCGCAGCGGCGCGGATTTCGGCAAACTGGCGATCACCTACTCAGCCGACCAGCAGGCGCTGAAAGGCGGCCAGATGGGCTGGGGTCGTATTCAGGAACTGCCGGGCATCTTCGCCCAGGCGCTGAGCACGGCTAAGAAAGGCGATATCGTTGGTCCGGTACGTTCCGGCGTTGGCTTCCATATCCTGAAAATCAACGATATGCGCGGCGGCAGCCAGAATATCTCCGTGACTGAAGTTCACGCCCGCCACATCCTGCTGAAACCGTCGCCGATCATGAATGACAATCAGGCCCGGGCAAAGCTGGAGCAAATTGCGGCTGACATTAAGAGCGGCAAAACCACGTTTGCTAAAGCGGCAAAAGAGTTCTCTGAAGATCCGGGTTCGGCAAACCAGGGCGGTGATTTAGGCTGGGCAACGCCGGATATCTTCGATCCGGCCTTCCGCGACGCTATTCTGCGCCTCAATAAAGGCCAGACCAGCGCACCGGTTCACTCATCCTTCGGCTGGCACCTGATTGAGCTGCTGGATACCCGCAACGTCGACAGAACCGACGCCGCGCAGAAAGATCGCGCTTACCGCATGCTGATGAACCGTAAATTCTCTGAAGAAGCGGCTACCTGGATGCAGGAACAGCGCGCCAGCGCCTACGTTAAGGTACTGAGCAACTAATCGCATTAGCCTCATACACAACATCACTCAGGGTGTATCGAGGCGGCTCGGCGAATCGCCCTGGTCTCTGACTGGGGCGGCGAAGCGCAGCCAGTAAGAGAACGCCTGAAGGATGAAGTGTATGAATCGAGTTGTTATCACTCCCGGCGAACCTGCCGGGATTGGCCCCGACCTCGTTGTGCAGCTTGCACAGCGCGACTGGCCGGTCGAGCTGGTGATTTGCGCCGATGGCGCTCTGTTATCCGACCGGGCAAGCCTGCTCGGTCTTCCTTTATCGCTTCTGCCTTATGACCCTACCGTTCCCGCTACGCCGCAGCGCGCAGGCACCCTGACGCTTCTTCCCGTCGCTCTCAATGCGCCGGTTGAGCCAGGCGTGCTCAACGTCAGCAACGGCAGCTATGTGGTGGAAACGCTGGCCCGCGCCTGTGATGGCTGTCTGAACGGCGAATTCGCCGCGCTGATTACCGGGCCGGTGCACAAGGGCATTATCAACGATGCGGGGATCGCCTTCACCGGTCATACCGAGTTCTTTGAAGAGCGCTCGCAGGCCAGTAAAGTGGTGATGATGCTGGCGACCGAAGCGCTGCGCGTGGCGCTGGTGACCACTCACCTGCCGCTTAAAGCAATAAGCGATGCGATTACCCCCGAGCTGCTGCGGGAAATCATCACCATTCTGCATCACGATCTGCGCACCAAATTTGGCATCAATAACCCGCACGTGCTGGTTTGCGGCCTGAACCCGCACGCGGGCGAAGGCGGCCATATGGGCACGGAAGAGATTGATACCATTATTCCGGTGCTGGAAGAGATGCGCGCGAAGGGGATGAATCTCAGCGGCCCGCTGCCGGCAGATACCCTGTTTCAGCCGAAATATCTCGACCATGCCGATGCGGTACTCGCGATGTATCACGATCAGGGCCTGCCCGTGCTAAAATACCAGGGCTTTGGCCGCGGCGTGAATATTACGCTCGGTTTACCATTTATTCGCACTTCCGTTGACCACGGCACCGCGCTTGAACTTGCGGGCCAGGGGAAAGCGGAAGTCGGCAGTTTTATCACGGCGCTTAATCTCGCCATTAAAATGATTGTTAATACTCAATGAATAATCGAGTCCATCAGGGCCACTTAGCCCGTAAACGCTTCGGGCAAAACTTTCTCAACGATCGGTTTGTGATCGACAGCATTGTCTCGGCCATCAATCCACAGAAAGGCCAGGCGATTGTTGAAATCGGCCCCGGCCTCGCCGCGCTGACCGAACCGGTCGGTGAACGCCTCGACCAGCTCACCGTTATCGAGCTGGACCGCGACCTGGCCGCTCGTCTGCAAACGCATCCGTTCCTCGGACCAAAGCTGACGATTTATCAGCAGGATGCGATGACCATGAACTTCGGCGAGCTGTCGCAGAACATGGGCCAACCGCTGCGCGTATTCGGCAACCTGCCGTACAACATCTCGACCCCGCTGATGTTCCATCTGTTCAGCTATACTGATGCCATTGCCGATATGCACTTTATGCTGCAAAAAGAGGTGGTCAATCGTCTGGTTGCCGGGCCGAACAGTAAGGCGTATGGTCGACTAAGCGTCATGGCGCAGTACTACTGCCAGATTATCCCGGTGCTTGAAGTTCCGCCGAGCGCCTTTACGCCGCCGCCTAAAGTTGATTCCGCCGTGGTGCGCCTGGTGCCTTACCGCACGCTGCCGCATCCCGTTAAAGATGTGCGCGTGCTGAGCCGCATCACGACAGAAGCCTTTAACCAGCGTCGGAAAACGATCCGCAACAGTCTGGGCAATCTGTTCAGCGTTGAAGTTCTGACCGAGCTGGGCATCGACCCGGCGAAGCGCGCAGAGAATATTTCCGTGGCGCAGTACTGTCAGCTAGCTAACTGGTTATCTGAGAACGCGCCCACCAAGGAGAGCTAACCATGATTAATTCGCCCCGAGTTTGTGTACAGGTGCAAAGCGTCTATATCGAATCGCAATCTTCTCCGCAAGAAGAGCGCTACGTCTTCGCTTATACCGTCACCATTCGCAATCTGGGGCGGACTCAGGTTCAGCTTCTTGGCCGCTACTGGCTTATCACCAATGGGCACGGTCGTGAGACCGAAGTCCAGGGGGAAGGCGTTGTCGGCGAGCAGCCGCATATTCCGGCCGGCGGTGAATACCAATATACCAGCGGCGCGGTCATTGAAACGCCGCTGGGCACCATGCAGGGACATTATGAGATGATCGATGTGAACGGCGCGCCGTTCACCATTGAAATCCCTGTTTTCCGTCTCGCAGTACCCACTCTCATCCATTAAAACAATGTCTACATACCTTATTGGCGACGTTCACGGTTGCTACGATGAACTGATCGCACTATTAGAGCAGGTGGAGTTTAACCCTGAGACTGATACGCTGTGGCTGACGGGCGACCTGGTCGCGCGCGGCCCCGGTTCGCTCGAAGTACTGCGTTTCGTGAAACAGCTTGGCGACAGCGTACGCATCGTGCTGGGCAATCATGACCTGCACCTGCTGGCGGTCTTTGCGGGCATTAGCCGCAATAAACCCAAAGATCGGCTGAAATCGCTGCTTGAGGCGCCGGACGCCGACGATCTGCTCAACTGGCTGCGTCGTCAGCCGATGATGCAAATCGATGAAGAGAAAAAGCTGGTTATGGCCCACGCCGGGATCACGCCGCAGTGGGATCTGGAAACCGCTAAACAGTGCGCTCGCGACGTGGAAGCCGTGCTTGCCAGCGACTCCTATCCGTTCTTCCTCGATGCGATGTACGGCGACATGCCGAACAACTGGAGCAACGAACTGAGCGGACTGGCGCGCCTGCGCTTTATCTCTAACGCTTTTACCCGCATGCGCTACTGCTTTCCGAACGGCCAGCTGGATATGTATGCCAAAGAGGCGCCGGAAAACGCGCCCGCGCCGCTCAAGCCGTGGTTTGCTATTCCCGGGCCGGTGGCCAGCGAGTACAGTATTGCCTTCGGTCATTGGGCTTCGCTGGAAGGGAAAGGCACGCCGGAAGGGATTTACGCGCTGGATACCGGCTGCTGCTGGGGCGGCGATCTGACCTGCCTGCGCTGGGAAGATAAGACGTACTTCACGCAGCCGTCAAACCGGCAGCCAAATCTTGATGAAGGCGAGGCGATCGCCTCCTGAAGAGAGTCACCCCGGTGAGCGAACGCCACCGGGGAAAACCTTAGCGACGCTCCAGAATCTCGAAGCAGTAACTATGGGAATTCTGCGCATCAGCATCGTGGAACTCGCTGAATACCGACTCCCACTCGTCCGGATCGTAATCCGGGAAATGAGTATCGCCTTCCACTTCCGCATCAATATGGGTCAGATAAAGCTTTTGCGCTTTTGGCAGGAACTGCTCATAAACGCGTCCGCCGCCGATCACCATCATCTCTTCGACGTCGCCGCAGGCGGCGATGGCTTCATCGACCGACTTCACCCACTGCACGCGATCGTCGGTGCCGGGCTGGCTGCTAATAACGATATTTTTACGCCCCGGTAACGGGCGACCGATAGATTCCCAGGTGAGACGCCCCATCACTACCGGTTTGTTTAAGGTATTGCGCTTAAACCAGGCGAGATCGGCAGGCAGATTCCACGGCATGGCATTTTCCATACCAATGACGCGATCTACCGCTAACGCCGCAATCAGACTGATCATTGAATAATTCCCGAATGCAAAAAATTGCCGCCACTATACGGAAAGCGTAATACTTCGTCGACTGGGCGGAGAGTAAAGAATCAGAAAATTTTAAGATTTGCTGGCGAGCCCACGTAAGCCCCGTGAGCCGCCAGACAGGATTTAAATTGAAAACAAAATGTTACTTGTAAAGCTAACGTAACACCCTGAATTCCCCCTTATGCCGGGGGTTTATTTTCCGGCTCATCAGCGATATCACCGGTATGCCTCCCCTCTTCCGTTCCTTGCCAGCCATGACGCTGAACCAGCGATAAATGGTTGCGGTCTTCGTTGATTATTCCGGTCAGCATATCGCTGGTGCGCTTGAATACCGCCACCCGGGAGGCCGCATCGTTTTCCGCCATGGCCACCATCTCTTCGACCATTTGCAGGTTGAAACGGCGGAACAGATCGGCGCGCTCGCGGGCCTCGTAGGCTCCCAGGCCCAGCGCCTCAAGCGTCATACGCCCGGACTTCAGCGCCGCTTCAAAGGTTTCACGCTCCGGCGCCTCAACGCCGGCCTGGCGCAGCTTGATGTAATGATCGACATCGCGGGCGCGGGAGATGATCTGCAGATGCGGGAAATGCTCTTTTGCCAGCTCCGCCAGCTGCAGGTTTGTCTGCGGATCGTCGATGGCGTTAATCAGCACTTCCGCTTTTTCCGCCCCCGCCGACTCCAGCAGGTCAACCCGCGTCGCATCGCCGTAGAACACCTTCATATCAAACTTACGCAGGGTATCGACGTGGTCAGGATCGTGATCGAGAATCACCATCTTCACGCCGCTGGAGAGCAGCACGCGGCCGGCAATCTGCCCGTAGCGGCCAAAGCCGGCAATAATTACTCGCGGCTGCTCTTCGTCAATTTCATCCGCCTCGCGCTCCTGACCGCTGGTGGATTTCTCCAGACGGGTCAGCAACACCAGCAGGATTGGCGTGGCAGCCATCGATAGCGCCACCGCCAGGGTCAGCGCCTTCGCCCATTCGCCGTCCAGGACATCGGCCATCTGCGCCGCGCCGAAGACCACAAAGGCAAATTCACTCCCCTGCCCCAGCAGCACCGCAAACCAACGGCGCTGCGCGCGAGGTACGCCTAACGGCCTGGCGATCAACCACAGCATCAGGGATTTAATCACCAGAAATCCCACCAGCAAAATCAGGATCCGCAGCGGATGAGTCACCAGAGTACCGAAGTCGATAGACATCCCGACGCCGATAAAAAACAGCCCCAGCAGCAGCCCCTTAAACGGTTCAATATCGCTTTCGAGAGCGTGGCGGTACTCCGAGCTCGCCAGCAGCACCCCGGCCAGGAATGCCCCCATCGCCATCGACAGCCCAACCTCTTCCAGCAGCAGCCCGAAGCCAAACACCAGGAACAGGGCCACGGCGCTGAAGACTTCACGCAGGCCGGAGCGCGCAACAAAACGCAGCATCGGCCGGGTCAGATAGCGGCCAAGCACCACCACCAGCGCCAGCGCACCCGCCACTTTCAGGGCCGAGAGTGCAAACGCGCCCAGCGTCGTCGAGCCGCCGCTCGCCGCCAGCAGCGGGATCATCGCCACCAGAGGAATAGCCGCAATATCCTGGAACAGCAGCACCGCAAAGGCGCTCCGGCCCAGCTGGGTGACCGTCAGGTTACGCTCGTTCATCGCCTGCATAGCGATCGCCGTTGAAGAGAGCGCCAGCGTCATGCCAATCAGCTCGGCAACCTGCCAGCGCAGACCAAGGGACATGCAGAACAGGCCGATCAGCACGCCGCAGACGACCATCTGCAGCGCCCCGCCGCCGAACACCGAAGCGCGAAGTTTCCACAGGCGCTGGGGATCGAGCTCAAGACCGATAACGAAAAGCATCAGCACCACGCCGATTTCCGCGAAGTGCAGAATCGACTCGGCGTCGGTGACCAGCCGCAGCCCCCACGGGCCAATAATGCAGCCGGCAATTAAGTAGCCGAGCACCGACCCTAAGCCCAGACGTACGGCAATCGGCACGATCAGCGCGGCGGAGCCTAAATAGATGAGCGCCTGTATCAGCGTATGGCTATCCATGGTTGTGCGCCTCCTGCCATTCGATTAAGCGTTGCCGATAGCGGCGCGCCTGCGCCTGTAGGGTTTCGTCATCGCAGATAAAAGTGCAATGCATCGCAAACGGCGGTAGCCATGTCATGCCGCAGTAGAGGGCTGTCGCCTGCAGCGGCTGCGCCAGGACGTCGAAACCGGGAAAGGAACCAATATCAAAGTGGCTTTCGCCGCCGCCGGTAGTAACCGCCCACATCAGCGATTTACCGCGCAGCGCGATACCGTTGTGACCGTATGCCCAGCCGTGCGCCAGCACTTTATCCATCCACAGCTTGAGCAGCGGCGGCACGCTGTACCACTGCATCGGATGCTGCCAGATAACCAGATCGGCACGGGCCAGCGCCGCCTGCTCGGCGGCGATATCAATATTAAAGTCAGGATAAAGCTGATAGAGGGAGCGTATCTCTACGCCGTCAAGCGTCCCTGCCTGCTCAAGCATCCGCTTATTCGCATGCGAGTGCTGCGGATAAGGGTGCGCATAAATTATGAGGATCATTGATTAGCCTGCGTTAGCTCTTGTTGTAATCAGCAAGAGTGTAGACAGTTAATCGAATCGCTTACAATGATAAGTGTGATTTATCTCTCATTCAGGGCGAGGATCGCTCAGGCAGGGGTGACCCCGCGATACGGGGCCAGGAATAACGCTTAGTTATCCAGTTCATCCATCGATTTAACCTGATCGCGATTGATCTGCTCGGTACGACCGGTTTCCGCGTTTTTGTAGGACACCAGACCGGTGTCGTCATCCACCTGGGGTTTGCCATCGGTGACAATAGTTTTGCCATCGGTGGTTTTTAGCGACTGATTAGATGAACAGCCAGCCACGGTGAAAAGCGCAGCAGCGGCAAAAATAGCGGCGGTGAGGGGCTTGTTGTACATGGTGTTTCTCTCCCGTTATTCAGTCATATTCATTATCACCCTAACCACTTTAGGCTAGCTGACTGTCCGGGGAGAGAAAACCAGAACTCTCCGAAGTGGCCTGTTAGCGCCGATCCCTCTGTTTTTGTTCGAAGTTCACCGCCGCGCCGATCAGGTTAGCATCGTTGCGGTATTGGCAGAGCACCACCTGCGGTAAAAATTCTGCTAAATCTTTTTCATTCACCAGCTCGTTCAGGCGCTGCTTGATGCCGTTAAAAATCCTATCGCTGGCGGAGATACCGCCGCCGATAATCAGGCAGTCTGGGTCGTAGCACACCTGCAAATTCAGTAAGCCTATCGCCATCCAGTGGTAAAACTGCGCCACTTCCTGCTGCGCGATATTGTCGCCCTCCTCAGCCAGGCGAAAGACATCCTCTCCGGAGACGGAGTCAGCCGCCAGCGACATGCGCCGGGCATAACGACACGCCGTAGCGACGGCGGTTGCCAGTTCGCTAAAGGTTTGCCCCTCGTGCAGGGTCATCATGCCAAATTCCCCGGCGTAGCGATGGCTGCCGTGGCGCAGGACTTTATTGTCGACAATGGCGCCACCGATACCTGAACCGGCAATCACAAACAGTACGCTGTCATACTCGCGGCCCGCGCCCAATGCCGCCTCGGCGATACCCGCCGAGTTGGCGTCGTTCTCAATGCATACCGGCAGTGAAAACAGCCCGGAAAGCTCTTCGACGATGGGAAAGTGATGAATATAGGGAATGGCGCTCAGGCCGCTAATGACCCCGCTCTGCGGATCCACGCACCCAGGAGCACTAATTGAGATCCCATTAATGGCGTAGCGCGACTGAAACTGTTGATAAAGTTCCAATAGCCGATTTTTCATCTCTTCCCAGCTATCAGGCGTCTCAACCGATGCGGTGTCCTTCAGCTCCCCCTGCTGCCAGACGCCATATTTAATCGATGTGCCGCCCCAATCAAACAAAAGTATCGCCATGTCGTTATCCTTGCGTGCGTCATGAAATGGTTTTGTTCCATTAAGGATGAACCCTCTCCCCCTATTTCGCTTTATCGCAACGCAAAAAAAAGCGCCTCCGGCGTTGGCCACCGGAGGCGCTTTTACTGGCAGATGAGATTACTTTTTAATCTGCGCGTGCATTTCCTGCACCGAGGTCACTTTCTCTATCGCGTTGGCATTGAGGGCCATTGCGGTAGCGAAACCGCCGTTCAGCGTGGTGTCGTAGTGCACTTTGTACTGCAGGGCGCTGCGGCGAATCAGCTTGGAGTCTTCAATCGCCTGACGGCCTGCGGTGGTGTTGATGATGTAGGTGTATTCGCCATTCTTGATGCGGTCCTGAATGTGCGGGCGGCCTTCATGCACCTTGTTCACCAGACGCGGGTTGATGCCGGCTTCGCCCAGCACAATCGCGGTACCGTGGGTTGCATCCAGCTCGAAACCAAACTTCAGCAGTTTTGCCGCCAGATCCACCACGCGCTCTTTGTCGCCTTCGCGTACGGAGAGCAGCGCGCGTCCCTGTTTCTTCATCGTCGAGTTGCTGCCTAACTGCGCCTTGGCGAACGCTTCCGCGAAGGTGCGGCCAACGCCCATGACTTCACCGGTAGAGCGCATTTCTGGCCCTAACAGCGGGTCAACGCCCGGGAATTTGTTAAACGGCAGAACCACCTCTTTCACCGAATAGTACGGCGGGATGATCTCTTTAGTGACGCCCTGCTGAGCCAGCGTTTTGCCCGCCATCACGCGCGCCGCGACTTTCGCCAGCGGTACGCCGGTGGCTTTCGAGACAAACGGGACGGTACGCGCCGCGCGCGGGTTGACTTCAATCAGGTAGACTTCGTTGTTTTTGACCGCAAACTGCACGTTCATCAGACCGCGTACCTGCAGCTCAAAGGCCAGCTTCTGCACCTGCTCGCGCATCACATCCTGAATTTCCTGGCTCAGGGTGTAGGCCGGCAGCGAACACGCGGAGTCGCCGGAGTGTACGCCCGCCTGCTCGATATGCTCCATGATGCCGCCAATCAGCACCATTTCGCCGTCGCAGATGGCATCGACGTCAACTTCAACCGCATCGTCAAGGAAGCGGTCCAGCAGCACCGGCGCATCGTTAGAGACGCTGACGGCGGTCTGGAAGTAGCGACGCAGGTCGATTTCGTCGTAGACGATTTCCATCGCGCGGCCGCCGAGAACGTAGGACGGGCGCACCACCAGCGGGTAGCCAATCTCTTTCGCCTTCTCGACCGCCATTTCGATCGCGGTCACGGTGGCGTTCGCCGGCTGCTTCAGCTTCAGGCGGTCAACCGCGTGCTGGAAGCGCTCACGGTCTTCCGCACGGTCGATTGCATCCGGGCTGGTGCCGATAACCGGCACGCCTGCGGCTTCCAGCGCGCGCGCCAGCTTCAGCGGCGTCTGGCCGCCGTACTGCACGATAACGCCTTTCGGCTTCTCAATGCGCACGATTTCCAGCACGTCTTCCAGCGTCACCGGTTCAAAGTAGAGGCGGTCAGAGGTGTCGTAATCGGTAGAGACGGTTTCCGGGTTACAGTTGACCATAATGGTCTCGTAGCCGTCTTCGCGCAGCGCCAGGGAGGCATGGACGCAGCAGTAGTCGAACTCGATGCCCTGGCCGATACGGTTCGGGCCGCCGCCGAGCACCATGATTTTATCGCGGTCAACGGACGGATTGGCTTCGCACTCATCTTCATAGGTGGAGTACATATAGGCAGTATCGGTAGCGAATTCCGCCGCGCAGGTATCCACGCGCTTGTAGACCGGGTGCAGGTCATACTGGTCGCGCAGCTTGCGGATTTCCGCTTCGCGCACGCCAGCCAGCTTCGCCAGACGCGCATCGGCAAAGCCTTTACGCTTGAGCTGACGCAGGAAGTCGGCGTCGAGGCCGGTAATACCGACTTCAGCCACTTTCTCCTCCAGACGCACCAGCTCTTCAATCTGCACCAGGAACCAGCGGTCGATATTGGTCAGGTTGAATACGCCATCAACGGAGAGGCCCGCGCGGAAAGCGTCAGCGATGTACCAGATACGCTCAGCGCCAGCATCTTTCAGTTCGCGGCGAATCTTGGTCAGCGCTTCCGGATCATCGAGGCTCACTTTCGGGTCGAAGCCGGTAGCGCCGACTTCCAGGCCGCGCAGCGCTTTCTGCAGGGATTCCTGCTGGGTGCGGCCAATCGCCATCACTTCGCCCACCGATTTCATCTGGGTGGTCAGACGGTCGTTGGCGCCGACGAATTTTTCAAAGTTGAAGCGTGGGATTTTGGTCACAACGTAGTCGATGGACGGCTCAAACGACGCCGGGGTGCGGCCGCCGGTGATATCGTTCATCAGCTCATCAAGGGTGTAACCGACCGCCAGCTTCGCCGCCACTTTAGCGATCGGGAAGCCGGTGGCTTTCGAGGCCAGCGCCGAGGAGCGGGAGACGCGCGGGTTCATTTCGATAACGATCAGGCGGCCATCTTTCGGGTTCACCGAGAACTGAACGTTGGAACCGCCGGTCTCTACGCCGATTTCACGCAGTACCGCCATCGAGGCGTTACGCATGATTTGGTACTCTTTATCGGTCAGGGTCTGTGCCGGCGCGACGGTGATAGAGTCGCCGGTGTGGATGCCCATTGCGTCGAAGTTTTCAATAGAGCAGACGATGATGCAGTTGTCGTTTTTATCACGCACCACTTCCATCTCGTACTCTTTCCAGCCAATCAGCGACTCATCAATCAGCAGCTCATTCGTCGGCGAGAGATCCAGACCGCGTTCGCAGATTTCTTCGAACTCTTCGCGGTTGTAGGCGATACCGCCGCCGGTGCCGCCCATAGTAAAGGAAGGACGGATGATGCACGGGAAGCCAACTTCAGCGGCAACCGCCAGCGCTTCTTCCATGGTATGTGCGATCCCGGAACGCGCGGTGTCGAGGCCAATTTTCTTCATTGCCACGTCGAAACGGCGGCGGTCTTCCGCTTTATCAATCGCGTCGGCGGTCGCGCCAATCATGGTCACGCCGAACTCGGCCAGCACGCCCTGACGCTCCAGCTCCAGCGCGCAGTTCAGCGCCGTCTGGCCGCCCATGGTCGGCAGAACCGCATCCGGACGCTCTTTCTCAATGATCTTGCGCACCACTTCCCAGTGAATCGGCTCGATGTAGGTAGCATCGGCCATTTCCGGGTCGGTCATGATGGTGGCCGGGTTAGAGTTCACCAGAATGACGCGGTAGCCCTCTTCGCGCAGCGCTTTACACGCCTGGGCGCCGGAGTAGTCAAATTCACACGCCTGACCGATAACAATCGGGCCCGCGCCCAGAATCAGGATGCTTTTTATATCTGTACGTTTTGGCATGGCTCTCTTAACTCCTGATTATTTCGCGGACTGACGGTACTGCTTAATTAACTCGATAAAATGGTCGAACAGCGGTGCGGCATCGTGCGGGCCGGGGCTCGCCTCCGGGTGTCCCTGGAAGCTGAACGCCGGTTTGTCAGTACGATGAATCCCCTGCAGGGTGCCGTCGAACAGCGACTTATGGGTGACGCGCAGGTTGGCCGGCATAGACGCTTCATCCACCGCGAAACCGTGGTTCTGCGCGGTGATCATCACCACGTTGTTATCAATATCTTTTACCGGATGGTTGCCGCCGTGGTGGCCGAACTTCATCTTCACGGTCTTCGCGCCGCTCGCCAGCGCCAGCAGCTGGTGGCCGAGGCAAATGCCGAATACAGGAACGCTGGTTTCCAGAAACTTCTCAATCGCGTCGATAGCGTAGTCACAAGGCGCCGGGTCGCCGGGACCGTTGGACAGGAAGATCCCGTCCGGATTCATCTTCAGCACCTCTTCGGCAGGAGTCTTAGCCGGAACCACCGTCAGACGGCAGCCGCGGTCTACCAGCATGCGCAAAATGTTGCGCTTGGCGCCGAAATCGTAGGCCACCACGTGAAACGGCAGCTCGCTTTCCGCTTTGGCTTCCGGCAGGTCACCCGCAAGGGTCCAGCTTCCCTGCGTCCAGCTGTAGGTTTCTGCGGTGGTTACTTCCTTCGCCAGATCCATACCGTTAAGGCCCGGGAACGCTTTTGCCTTTTCCAGCGCCAGCTGCGCATCCGGGCTATCGCCGGCGATGATGCAGCCGTTCTGCGCGCCTTTTTCACGCAGCAGGCGGGTCAGCTTACGGGTGTCGATATCGGCAATCGCTACAATGTTATGGCGCTTCAGATAAGAAGAGAGGTCTTCGGTATTGCGGAAGTTGCTGGCAATCAGCGGCAGATCGCGAATGACCAGACCCTGCGCGTGTACCTGAGAAGATTCTTCATCGGCGGCATTGGTGCCGACATTGCCGATATGGGGATAAGTTAGAGTGACGATTTGGCGGGAATAGGAAGGATCAGTGAGGATTTCTTGATAACCGGTCATTGAAGTATTGAAAACGACTTCCCCAACCGCCGTGCCGGTAGCCCCAATGGCCCGACCGTGAAACTGGGTTCCGTCTTCCAGAACCAATAGCGCTGACTTAATCAAAACACCCTCCAGAGAATATCCACTCACTTTATTTGCATATTAATTCATAATGTAGATCTGAATCAATGCAAATCTGTTGCCCGCAGAATTTTGGCAAACGGCGGCATTCTGGAGAGATGGCGGGTAAAAGTCAACTTAAAGCGGATATTTTTAATCTTGTTTCAGGCGACTACTCTGTAATCTCTGCTTTAAGCGGCAAAAAGATCAACTAACTCGCCTGGGAAAACGCTTGCGGAGGCGGAAGAGTGTAAAAACTGCGCTCAAGGTGTAAAAAAGTGGACCGGATGGTCAAAATTTACAATAAAACAACAAAATCAGGGTGGATAATGTATTTTTTTGGAGGGTTCATCCAATAAAAATCGCAAAAATCAAAAAATAAAAAAGGGCAATAAAGTATTGCCCCTTGCAATCAATTACTTATTGAAAGCAATAACCACATCACGATGGGTAATAATCGTTATAAAGAGTTCAATTCAAGCACATCACGCATATCAAAAAGACCATTTTTCTTGCCTTTTAGCCATAATGCAGAGCGAACGGCACCATTTGCAAAAGTCATCCGGCTGGAAGCCTTATGGCTGATTTCAATACGTTCGCCGATATCCGCAAACATCGCCGTATGTTCGCCGACGATATCCCCGGCGCGCACGGTTGCAAAGCCGATGGTTCCGGGAACGCGTTCACCGGTATAGCCTTCGCGACTGTATACCGCGCACTCCTTCAGATCTTTATCCAGCGCGCCGGCAATCGCCTCGCCCATCGCCAGCGCCGTACCTGATGGCGCGTCGACTTTATGGCGATGATGCGCTTCAATAATCTCAATATCGGTATAGTCGCCCATCACCTTCGCCGCTTTCTCCAGCAGCTTAAGCATAACGTTAACGCCAACGCTAAAGTTGGCGGCAAAGACGATGGCGATCTCCTGCGACGCCTCGCGAATGGCCTGCTTCCCGGCGTCGTCAAAACCGGTGGTGCCGATAACCATGCCTTTACCATGTTGACGGCAAAAAGCGAGATGGTTCAGCGTGCCTTCCGGACGGGTGAAATCGATGAAGACATCGAAATCGTCTTTTACCGCCTCAAGGCTGCTCTGCACCACCACCCCTGACTTGCCCGCGCCCGCCAGTTCGCCCGCATCGCTGCCGAGCAGCGAGGAACCTTCGCGCTCCAGCGCCGCGCCAAGCGCCGCGCCTTCCATCTGCTGTACCGCCTGAATTAACTGGCGTCCCATCCGGCCGCCCGCGCCCGCGATGGCCACGCGGATATGTGCATCATGCATAGCTATTCTCTTTTGTTAACACTACGTAAATTGTTTTCAGAGTAACTAGCCCAACGATGAGCCGCTACTCAAAAACACCGATAATTAGAAATTTATGACAAACTGCCGCCGATATCAGTAAAAACTATACGATTATGCCGGGAATCGGCCATTGGGCAGAGAGAAGGAATGAACAAATGGGGCTGGAACCCCGGTTCAGCCATGTGCAGGTCAATCCGGGGTCAGCTATCGATGAAAAACCGGGCAATTAATGCAGGAACATCTCCCCGGCAGGAAAACCAGACAGGAACCAGGTTACCGCCAGCAGGTCAGCGCTGCCGCCAGGGCTAAGATGGCGAACAATCAGTTCATCATCCAGCTGGCGCAGCGCTTCCAGCCCGCCATCGGCCAGCACTCCGCCTTCCCACAGCAGCTTTTGCGCCTGCTGCTGAACAAAATTCAGCCCTTCCAGCCCACCGCGCGATACCAGATTGGTATCGTCATTCCAGGCCATCAGATGCAGCAGGGTCTGCAATAACGCCAGATTGGCGTCGCCGGTATTCGCCATGACGCGATTGAATACCGGCATCGCCTGAGTGCGCACGGTGTGAAAGCCGCTTTCCGCTTCGCCTCTGGCACCGGAGAGCCCGTAGCGCAGGAAATGCCCTTCGCCTTTGCTCACCTTCTTTCCTTCAGAGGAGGAGAGCTCGCGCGCCACCAGGCCGCGACAGAATCGGGCCACCTGATCGCAAACCCGATGCTGTTCAACCGGCTCCCCTCTGGCAACCAGTCTTCCCGCCGCCGCGCAGAGCAGGCCAAAAGCGAAGATCGCGCCGCGATGGGTGTTCACCCCGCCGGTGGCTTCCAGCATATCCGTCTCGCAGGCCATGCCCACCGGACGCAGCATCGTCAACACCTGTTCCGGCGTGATATTGGCGGTGTCGTGTCCCATAATGAAAAACTTCTCCATCCACGGGGCGACAACCGCCGTACTGGCCTCAAAGGTGGCCAGATCCATATCCCGATGCGCGCCGGCATTACGAATATCCACCAGACCCGGCTTCGGCGTCAGGCGAACTTCAGTCAGTAGCGCCCGTCCCACGCGAGAAACCATCTCCTCAGCCGTCACCGTTTGACGGCTCAATGGCCGATGCTGGCTTATTATCACTTCGCTCATGCCTTTCTCCTCAGCGCGTTTAACCAGCGGTTTTAACCTGACGAATCACGTCGATCACCGAACCATCGCGATAGCGCACCACGGCCACGACCCGATCGGTGAATTCGATCGGATCAGGCTTGCCGGTCAACAGTTCGGCGCGCTGCTGTAGCTCTTCGATGGTCATGAGCTGGATGCCCGCGTTACGCAGGTTATCAATCAGGTCCTGACGCGCCGGGTTAACGGCAATACCGTGGTCGGTCACCAGCACATCCACGCTGGCCCCCGGCGTGACGCGAGTCAGGACTTTCTCCACCACGCACGGAATACGCCCACGCACCAGCGGCGCGGTGATAATGGTTAAATCCGCGCCTGCCGCCGTATCGCTATGGCCGCCGGACGCCCCGCGCAGTACACCGTTGGAGCCGGTCATCACGTTAACGTTAAACCCGGTGTCGATTTCCAGTGCGCTGAGCATCACCACATTCAGGCGTTCGCAGGAGATCCCTTTCGAACCGGGATTGGCGTACTGATTAGCGGAAATTTCGATATGATTAGGGTTGTTCGCCAGCGAACGGGCGGCATCGCCGTCGAAAGATTGGGTATCCAGCAGCGCTTTGATCAAGCCCTTTTCATGCAGATCGACCATCGTGCCGGTAATCCCGCCCAAACCAAAGCTGGCGGTGATATTGTTACGACGCATCTTATCTTCGAGGAAGCGAGTTACCGCCAGCGATGCGCCGCCGGTACCGGTTTGCAAAGAGAAGCCCTCTTTGAAGTAGCCCGAATGTTCGATGACTTTGGCCGCCTGGCGGGCGATCAGCAGCTCGCGTGGGTTGCTGGTCAGACGGATCGCGCCAGCGGTGATTTTCGCCGGATCGCCGACTTCATCAACCTGCACGATCAGATCCACCTGATCCTGGGCGATGCTGGCCGGATAGTTCGGATAATCCACCCACTCTTCAGTCAGCAGTACCACGCATCTGGCGGCATCGGCATCCACTTTGGCGTAACCCAGCGAGCCGCAGCGGGATTTACCGCTAAAGCCGTTGGCATTGCCATATTCATCGCAGCACGGCACGCCGAGGAACGCCACGTCAATGGTTAGCTCACCGGTTTGCACTAAATACGCCCGGCCGCCGTGGGAATGGATTTGTACCGGATTTTCCATCAGCCCGGCGGAGATCTCTTCCCCCAGCTTCCCGCGCAGACCGGAGGTGTAAATCTGCCGGATCACGCCGTTTTTTATGTGCTCGATCAGCGGCCAGTGGGCGTCGATCAGCGAGCTTGAGGCCAGCGTCAGATCGCGAAAGCCCATTTCAGCCAGCTTCGCCACCACCATATTGACCACCTTGTCACCGCCGCGAAACGCGTGATGAAAGGAGATGGTCATACCGTTTTGCAGCCCGGAGCGGCGAATCGCCTCCTCCAGCGAAGCGCAGACTTTACGCTGCCGCTTTTCGCTTTCACTGGCCAGCCACGGACTCTTCGCCGTTACCCCTGCGTAAGGTTCTAATCCTTCCGGCATGACGTACTGTTGATTAAGCATTGCCACGGTCTCTTTCATTATTTCCTCCTTAATCACGAATGCCGGAAGCCGACAGCGCCACGACTTTGCGCGCATGATCGATAATCGGTCCATCTATCATCTTGCCGTTTAGCGAGACCACGCCGAGTCCGCGTTCTTCCGCCTCTTCCGCCGCCGCGATGACGTCCCGCGCATGCTCAACTTCTTTCAGCGTTGGGGCATAAACCTGGTGCAGCAGCTCAATCTGGCGCGGGTTAACCAGCGATTTGCCGTTAAAGCCGAGATTTTTCGCCAGATTCGCTTCCGCGAGGAAACCCTCTTCATTGTTAATGTCCGACCACACGACGTCATAGGCCGCGATTCCGGCGACGCGGGCCGCGTGCAGCACCGCGCAGCGGGCGTAGAACAGCTCCGTACCGTCGCCGCGGCAGGTCCCCATATCCATGACGTAGTCGAAGGCCGCCAGCGCAATGGCCGACAGACGCGGACTGGCGCGGGCGATTTCTACCGCGTTCACCACGCCCAGCGCCGACTCAATCGCCGCCATTAATTTGGTGCTGCCCACCTCCCGGCCGCACTCGCGCTCAATACGTTCGACGTGAGCCTCCAGCTCATGAATATCTTCTTTGCTATCGGTTTTCGGCAGACGCACCATGTCGACGCCAGCCCGCACCACCGCCTCAAGGTCGGCAAGGCCGAACGGCGTGCTGAGCGGGTTAATACGCACCACGGTTTCCACATCCCGGTAGAGCGGATGCTGGAGCGCATGATGCACCAGCAGGCGAGCGGTATCTTTTTCTCGTAGCGAGACGGCGTCTTCGAGGTCAAACATCACCGCGTCAGCGCCGTAGACAAAAGAGGTGCTTAACATCGCGGCGTTGGCGCCGGGGATAAACAGCATACTGCGACGAGGTTTCATAGCTGGCTCCATTGCGGTTGAGATTGTTGCGCCGCGCGCAGCGCTGCGGCCTGGACGCGAGCCTTCAGCACGCATTCGAGCGCGCCTTTATCATCGACGACGACGTTCGCCCGGGTAACGCCAAGCTGGGTCAGCGTCTCTCTGACGACGCGTTCAATCGCCGCGCCAAACTGCTGCTTCACAATGCTGTCGATTTCAAGCTGAATACCTGGCTCATTCGCAGGCCCAATCCTGACCATCACATCGCTGGACTCCAGCGTGCCGGCCAGGGCGTCAATCATCATTTCCATAGAGGCTGATCCTTAGTTATGGCGGTAAAATCAGGCGGTCTGGCGTTCGCTTTCCGCCAGATGCATCAGAAAAGCGAGCGTTCCCGGCGGTACCAGCGGCTCGATAGCCGACCACTGGCGCTGCTGATACAGCTTGCGCACCCGGGAAGCGGAAATCGGCGCGCCCTCTTTCTCAACCCGCGCCAGCTCAACCACTTCAATGGTCGGCGCGTCGCCGGGCGCTTCCAGCAGCTGTCGCATACGCAGGTTGTAATTACGGGTTAATTCGCACAGCGGTTCGCTGCCGACAAAGCGGTGGGTGACCCCCAGCGCCGGAGCTAAATGTTCGCGAAACAGCTGCAGATCGATCTGGCAGTGGCAATCGTCAACCACGCCTTTGTCTTTCAGGAAGTAGCCGGGGAAAGTGGCGCGCGAGATCAGATAGGACGATCCCGGATGCAGGGTCACGTTATCGATCCCGGCGATCCCCTGCTCGATCAGCGCCACGCGATCCTGGTAGCTGAAAAATGAAGCATCTTCCTTCACCACGAAAAGATGCAGCCAGTCGCACTGGCGAGCGGCTTGCTCCACCAGCCAGCGATGCCCCAGCGTAAAGGGATTGGCGTTCATTACGATGGCGCCGATTTTTTCTCCGGGCTGGCGATACATCCTGAGCTGGCGGCAATAGCGGGCCAGGCGTTCGCGGCTGTTCTCCATCAAAACGGCCCTGTCGCCCGCACGGGCGATAGGCCAAAAACCGGCGCAGGAAAAGAGGGCCGCGTTATAAGGTTTAGTGAACAGAAACAGCTCGCTGCGGCCCAGCTCATACGCCAGGGTCATCAGTTCAGTCAGCAGCTTCAGGCTAAGCCCTTCTCCCTGCAGCGACGGGTCGACGGCAATGCACTTCAGCACGCATCCGGCAATCGCGCCGCAGCCAACAATGCGCCGCTGGTACTCGGCGACAATCACTATTTCGCAATCCGCCTCCAGCGAGAGCTGATGCTGATGAAGAAAGAGGTCAACGGCCTCTCGCCGCCGGGGATCTTTCTGTACCACGACGCGTTTTAATATCAGATTCATTTTTTTCGCGCTTCATTGACCAAAACAAGCTGTATTTCGCCACCGTTCCCGTAGCGGTTCTTTTATTTGAATCACACTTTTCCCCGTACCTTAATTTGCTTTATGGTTTTTATGTTGTTAATTAATTCAGAAGAATAAAAACAATTAAATTAATTAAAAACACGACTAATCAGTGAACGTAATCACATATCGCCGTAGCGCATCTTTATTATTATGCCGCCGTCCTATTATTGCTTTTTCTAACGGCATTATTCCTTTTTTTAACAGGGTGACGTCATATGACTAATATGAGCCAGGCTCCTTCGACGGAGAAAAATGGTGTAAGTGAACTGCTGAAGTTTAAAATCTTCGGCATGCCGCTTCCGCTATACGCGTTTGCGTTAATCACTTTACTACTTTCACATTTTTATAACGCGCTGCCGACCGACATTGTTGGCGGCTTCGCCATCATGTTTATTATCGGCGCCATCTTTGGCGAAATTGGCAAACGGCTGCCGATATTTAATAAATATATTGGCGGCGCGCCGGTGATGATCTTCCTCGTAGCTGCTTATTTCGTTTACGCAGGCATTTTTACCCAAAAAGAAATTGATGCAATCACTAATGTGATGGATAAAAGCAACTTCCTGAACTTATTCATCGCAGTTTTGATAACTGGCGCAATTCTCTCGGTTAACCGTAAACTGCTGTTGAAATCGCTGCTGGGTTATATTCCGACGATCCTTATGGGGATCCTCGGCGCATCTATCTTCGGGATTATCATCGGCCTGTGCTTCGGTATTTCCGTAGACCGCATCATGATGCTGTACGTTCTGCCGATTATGGGCGGCGGTAACGGCGCAGGCGCGGTTCCGCTGTCCGAAATTTATCACTCCGTCACCGGCCGCTCCCGTGAAGAGTACTACTCCACCGCGATTGCCATTCTGACCATCGCCAATATCTTCGCCATCGTTTTTGCCGCACTGCTCGATATTATCGGTAAAAAACACACCTGGCTGAGCGGGGAAGGCGAACTGGTACGTAAAGCCTCCTTTAAAGTCGATGATGATGAAAAAGCAGGCCAGATTACCCATCGCGAAACGGCGGTCGGCCTGGTGCTCGCCACCACCTGTTTCCTGCTGGCCTACGTCATTGCCAAGAAAATTTTGCCAAGCATTGGCGGTGTCTCAATCCACTATTTCGCCTGGATGGTGCTGATCGTCGCGGCGCTGAATGCTTCCGGCCTCTGCTCGCCGGAGATCAAAGCCGGGGCCAAACGCCTGTCTGACTTCTTCTCTAAGCAGCTGCTGTGGGTACTGATGGTCGGCGTCGGCGTGTGCTACACCGACCTGCAGGAAATTATCGACGCGATTACCTTCGCGAACGTCATCATCGCTGCGGTAATCGTTGTAGGTGCTGTCGTCGGGGCGGCCGTCGGCGGCTGGATGATTGGCTTCTTCCCGATCGAATCCGCCATCACCGCAGGCCTGTGCATGGCTAACCGCGGCGGCTCAGGCGACCTGGAAGTGCTCTCTGCCTGTAACCGTATGAATCTTATCTCTTATGCGCAAATCTCCTCCCGTCTGGGCGGCGGTATTGTGCTGGTCATCGCCAGCATTGTGTTCGGCATGATGATGTAACCAACACGCACGATGGCGATGTTTGAGCGTCAACCACAGCGATGCCAATTAGGGGCCAGAGCCGGGGGCGGCTTCGGGAAATCCACCCTACTCCTTAGCCGGAAGTATCGTTTGGTTAGCCTTCAAACACGCCGTCGTGCCCTTACTTTAGGGTCTTTCAATGACTGAAGCTGTACTGCTGGGTGAAGGCTTCACCCTGATGTTCCTCGGCATGGGGTTCGTGCTGGCGTTTCTGTTTCTGCTGATTTTCGCCATCCAGGGCATGTCCGCCGCCGTCAACCGCTTCTTCCCCGAACCGGCTGTCGCGCCGAAGGCGGCACCTGCGCCCGCCGCCGCGCACGCTGACGATTTCGCCCGCTTAAAGCCGGTGATTGCCGCCGCTCTCCACCACCATCGCCGACTTAACCCTTAATTCACGGAGGAATCCATGACCGTTGCCATTACCGATGTCGTCCTGCGCGACGCCCACCAGTCCCTTTTCGCCAC
>NZ_JBLURD010000026.1:0-34559 GCF_051209435.1 Klebsiella sp. HN106
CCGGAAGGCGTAGAGATGGTTATGCCGGGCGACAACATCAAAATGGTTGTTACCCTGATCCACCCGATCGCGATGGACGACGGTCTGCGTTTCGCAATCCGTGAAGGCGGCCGTACCGTTGGCGCAGGCGTGGTTGCTAAAGTTCTCGGCTAATTGCTGATAACATTTGACGCAATGCGCAATAAAAGGGCATCATTTGATGCCCTTTTTGCACGCTTTCACACCAGAACCTGGCTCATCAGTGATTTTTTGGGTCATAATCATTGCTGAGACAGGCTCTGAAGAGGGCGTTAAGTCCGAAACGCAGCAGAGCATTTCGGTTTGGTCGCCTCGCATTTCATGCGGGGTGAAGTTATTTGTCTGAATTCTTGTGACAGGTTGGTTTATGAGTGCGAATACCGAAGCTCAAGGGAGCGGGCGCGGCCTCGAAGCGATGAAGTGGACAATCGTTGTCGTGCTGCTGGTTGTGGCCATCGTCGGCAACTTCCTTTATCGTGACATTATGCTGGCAGTGCGTGCGCTGGCCGTAGTGATTCTGATCGCTGCAGCAGGCGGTGTCGCGCTGTTAACGACAAAAGGTAAGGCGACAGTCGCTTTCGCTCGTGAAGCGAGAACCGAAGTCCGTAAGGTGATCTGGCCGACTCGCCAGGAAACGCTGCATACCACGTTGATTGTTGCCGCGGTGACCGCCGTAATGTCACTGATCCTGTGGGGACTGGATGGTATTCTGGTTCGCCTGGTATCCTTTATCACTGGCCTGAGGTTCTGAGATGTCTGAAGCTCCTAAAAAACGCTGGTACGTCGTTCAGGCGTTTTCTGGTTTTGAAGGTCGCGTAGCTACCTCGTTGCGTGAACATATCAAATTACACAATATGGAAGAGCTGTTTGGCGAAGTCATGGTGCCGACCGAAGAAGTGGTCGAAATCCGCGGCGGCCAACGTCGTAAAAGCGAACGTAAATTCTTCCCGGGCTACGTGCTGGTCCAGATGGTGATGAACGACGCGAGCTGGCACCTGGTGCGCAGCGTACCGCGTGTGATGGGCTTTATCGGCGGCACTTCTGACCGTCCGGCGCCTATCAGTGACAAAGAAGTCGATGCGATCATGAACCGTCTGCAGCAGGTTGGCGATAAGCCGCGGCCGAAAACGCTGTTTGAGCCGGGTGAAATGGTACGCGTTAGCGACGGCCCATTTGCCGACTTTAACGGCGTGGTTGAAGAAGTGGACTACGAAAAGTCTCGTCTGAAAGTGTCCGTTTCTATCTTCGGTCGTGCGACGCCGGTCGAGCTGGACTTTGCCCAGGTAGAAAAGGCTTAACCGCCGATCAAAAAAGCAACGCTTTAATCGTTGCATGAGGCGCGAAATTGGCATACAATTTCGCGCCTTTTGTTTTTATGGGCCTGATGCCCGTAAAGCGATATTTATCACGGGGAGCCTTTTGTAAGGCGCTACACCCAAACGAGGAAATTTAAATGGCTAAGAAAGTACAAGCCTACGTCAAGCTGCAGGTTGCAGCTGGTATGGCAAACCCGAGTCCGCCGGTTGGTCCAGCACTGGGTCAGCAGGGTGTGAACATCATGGAATTCTGCAAAGCGTTCAACGCAAAAACTGAATCCCTGGAAAAAGGTCTGCCAATCCCGGTTGTTATCACCGTTTACGCTGACCGTTCTTTCACCTTCGTTACCAAAACTCCGCCGGCAGCAGTTCTGCTGAAAAAAGCGGCTGGTATCAAGTCTGGTTCCGGTAAACCGAACAAAGACAAAGTAGGTAAAATTTCCCGCGCTCAGCTGCAGGAAATCGCGCAGACCAAAGCTGCCGACATGACTGGTTCCGACATTGAAGCGATGACTCGCTCCATTGAAGGTACTGCACGTTCCATGGGCCTGGTAGTGGAGGACTAAGAAATGGCTAAACTGACCAAGCGCATGTCCGTGATTCGTGACAAAGTTGATGCGACCAAACAGTACGACATCAACGAAGCCATCTCTCTGCTGAAAGAACTGGCGACTGCTAAGTTCGTTGAAAGCGTTGATGTTGCCGTTAACCTCGGCATTGACGCTCGTAAATCTGACCAGAACGTTCGTGGCGCGACCGTACTGCCGCACGGTACTGGCCGTTCAGTTCGCGTAGCCGTATTTGCCCAGGGCCCGAACGCTGAAGCAGCTAAAGCTGCTGGCGCAGAGCTGGTAGGTATGGAAGATCTGGCTGACCAGATCAAAAAAGGCGAAATGAACTTTGACGTGGTTATTGCTTCTCCGGATGCAATGCGCGTTGTTGGCCAGCTGGGCCAGGTTCTGGGTCCGCGCGGCCTGATGCCAAACCCGAAAGTTGGTACTGTAACTCCGAACGTTGCTGAAGCGGTTAAGAACGCTAAAGCAGGTCAGGTTCGTTACCGTAACGACAAAAACGGCATCATCCACACCACCATCGGTAAAGTGGATTTTGACGCTGATAAACTGAAAGAAAACCTGGAAGCTCTGCTGGTTGCGCTGAAAAAAGCGAAACCGACTCAGGCTAAAGGCGTGTACATCAAGAAAATCAGCATCTCCACCACCATGGGTGCTGGCGTTGCCGTTGATCAGGCTGGTCTGAGCGCTTCTGCGAACTAAGATTAGCTTTACGTGGGCGGTGAATTTGTCTACAATCTTACCCCCACGTATTCTGCTTATAGCAGACGTATAGCCGAGATATTCAGGCTGTGGCAAGGCAGTCAACGCCGCCACTGCGTGAATAGCGACGGCTAGACAAGATTTGTTCGTTGGAGCCTGGCCTATCCAGGCCTCCGTCGAAGACCGCAGGTGTTTCGCAAGAAACTTAATCCCCTGCGTAGACGGTGACAGAACGCTAAGATTATTTTTGGATACTCTGGCTTGTTTCTGCTCACCGTATTAAGACGCTCTTCTCTTTGAGTTGAGTGAAGTGAGTTCCGGAGCATGAGCTCTGGCAAACATCCAGGAGCAAAGCTAATGGCTTTAAATCTTCAAGACAAACAAGCGATTGTTGCTGAAGTCAGCGAAGTAGCCAAAGGCGCGCTGTCTGCAGTAGTTGCGGATTCCCGTGGCGTTACTGTAGACAAAATGACTGAACTGCGTAAAGCAGGTCGTGAAGCTGGCGTATACATGCGTGTTGTTCGTAACACCCTGCTGCGCCGCGTCGTTGAAGGTACTCCTTTCGAGTGCCTGAAAGACACGTTTGTTGGTCCGACCCTGATTGCATACTCTATGGAACACCCGGGCGCAGCTGCTCGTCTGTTCAAAGATTTCGCGAAAGCGAATGCAAAATTTGAGGTCAAAGCCGCAGCCTTTGAAGGTGAGCTGATCCCGGCGTCGCAAATCGACCGCCTGGCAACTCTGCCGACCTACGAAGAAGCAATTGCACGCCTGATGGCAACCATGAAAGAAGCTTCGGCTGGCAAACTGGTTCGCACTCTGGCTGCTGTACGCGATGCGAAAGAAGCTGCTTAATCGCAGTTATCTTCATAAAGCATCTGCTTACGTATAAACTTATTCTGATATTCAGGAACAATTTAAATGTCTATCACTAAAGATCAAATCATTGAAGCAGTATCCGCTATGTCCGTAATGGACGTTGTTGAGCTGATCTCTGCAATGGAAGAAAAATTCGGTGTTTCCGCTGCTGCTGCTGTAGCTGTTGCTGCTGGCCCGGCTGCTGACGCTGCTGAAGAAAAAACTGAATTCGACGTAATTCTGAAAGGTATCGGCGCGAACAAAGTTGCCGTTATCAAAGCAGTACGTGGCGCAACTGGCCTGGGTCTGAAAGAAGCTAAAGACCTGGTAGAATCTGCTCCGGCTGCTCTGAAAGAAGGCGTGAGCAAAGATGACGCTGAAGCACTGAAAAAATCTCTGGAAGAAGCTGGCGCTGAAGTTGAAGTTAAATAAGCCAACCTTTCCGGTTGCAGCCTGAGAAATCAGGCTGATGGCTGGTGACTTTTTGGTCACCAGCCTTTTTGCGCTGTAAGGCGCCAGTAGCATTTCACACTGTTTGACTACTGGTTGTCCTGACAATGCTTGTTTCTATAGACGACTTAATATACTGCGACAGGTTAGGGTCCCTGAGCTGTGTAAATCGCAATGAAATGGTTTAAGCGTGATAGAAACAGGTATTGCGGAAAGTGTTCCATTTTCCGGTCAACAAAATAGTGTTGCATAAAAAACTGCCTTATGTGGGCAGATGGGTCGACTTGTCAGCGAGCTGAGGAACCCTATGGTTTACTCCTATACCGAGAAAAAACGTATTCGTAAGGATTTTGGTAAACGTCCGCAGGTTCTGGACATACCTTATCTCCTTTCTATCCAGCTTGACTCGTTTCAGAAGTTCATCGAGCAAGATCCTGAAGGGCAGTATGGTCTGGAAGCAGCTTTCCGTTCCGTATTCCCGATTAAGAGCTACAGCGGTAATTCTGAGCTGCAGTATGTCAGCTACCGTCTGGGCGAACCGGTTTTTGACGTTAAAGAGTGTCAGATCCGTGGCGTGACCTACTCGGCACCGCTGCGCGTTAAACTGCGTCTGGTGATCTACGAGCGCGAAGCGCCGGAAGGCACCGTTAAAGACATTAAAGAACAAGAAGTCTACATGGGCGAAATTCCGCTCATGACCGACAACGGTACCTTTGTTATCAACGGTACCGAGCGCGTTATCGTTTCTCAGCTGCACCGTAGCCCGGGCGTCTTCTTTGACAGTGACAAAGGTAAGACTCACTCTTCCGGTAAGGTTCTGTATAACGCACGTATCATCCCTTACCGTGGCTCCTGGCTGGACTTCGAATTCGACCCGAAAGACAACCTGTTTGTCCGTATCGACCGTCGTCGTAAGCTGCCGGCTACCATCATTCTGCGCGCGCTGAATTACACCACAGAGCAGATCCTTGACCTGTTCTTCGAAAAAGTGGTCTTTGAAATTCGCGACAACAAGCTGCAGATGGAACTGGTACCGGAGCGTCTGCGCGGCGAAACCGCCTCCTTCGATATCGAAGCGAACGGTAAAGTGTACGTTGAGAAAGGACGCCGCATCACTGCGCGTCACATTCGCCAGCTGGAAAAAGACGATATCAAACATATCGAAGTTCCGGTTGAGTACATCGCTGGCAAAGTTGCCTCTAAAGACTATGTTGACGAATCTACTGGCGAGCTGATCTGCCCGGCGAACATGGAGCTGAGCCTGGATCTGCTGGCCAAGCTGAGCCAGTCTGGCCATAAGCGTATCGAAACGCTGTTCACCAACGATCTGGATCACGGTCCGTACATCTCTGAGACTGTACGCGTTGACCCGACCAACGATCGTCTGAGCGCACTGGTAGAAATTTACCGCATGATGCGCCCTGGTGAGCCGCCGACTCGTGAAGCTGCTGAAAGCCTGTTCGAGAACCTGTTCTTCTCCGAAGACCGCTACGATCTGTCCGCGGTTGGTCGTATGAAGTTCAACCGTTCTCTGCTGCGCGACGAAATCGAAGGTTCCGGTATCCTGAGCAAAGAAGACATCATTGAAGTGATGAAGAAGCTCATCGATATCCGTAACGGTAAAGGCGAAGTCGATGATATCGACCACCTTGGCAACCGTCGTATCCGTTCCGTTGGCGAAATGGCGGAAAACCAGTTCCGCGTTGGCCTGGTTCGCGTAGAGCGTGCGGTGAAAGAGCGTCTGTCTCTGGGCGATCTGGATACCCTGATGCCTCAGGATATGATCAACGCCAAGCCGATTTCTGCAGCGGTGAAAGAGTTCTTTGGCTCCAGCCAGCTGTCTCAGTTTATGGACCAGAACAACCCGCTGTCTGAGATTACGCACAAACGTCGTATCTCTGCACTCGGCCCGGGCGGCCTGACTCGCGAACGCGCAGGCTTTGAAGTTCGAGACGTACACCCGACTCACTACGGTCGCGTATGTCCAATCGAAACGCCTGAAGGTCCGAACATCGGTCTGATCAACTCCCTGTCCGTGTACGCACAGACGAACGAATACGGCTTCCTTGAGACTCCGTATCGTAAAGTCACCGACGGCGTTGTGACCGACGAAATTCATTACCTGTCTGCTATCGAAGAAGGTAACTACGTTATTGCTCAGGCGAACTCCAACCTGGATGACGAAGGCCACTTTGTAGAAGATCTGGTTACCTGCCGTAGTAAAGGCGAATCCAGCTTGTTCAGCCGCGACCAGGTTGACTACATGGACGTATCCACCCAGCAGGTGGTTTCCGTCGGTGCGTCCCTGATCCCGTTCCTGGAACACGATGACGCCAACCGTGCATTGATGGGTGCGAACATGCAACGTCAGGCCGTTCCGACCCTGCGCGCTGATAAGCCGCTGGTTGGTACCGGTATGGAACGTGCTGTTGCCGTTGACTCCGGTGTAACTGCGGTGGCTAAACGTGGCGGCCTGGTTCAGTACGTGGATGCGTCCCGTATCGTTATCAAAGTTAACGAAGACGAGATGTACCCGGGCGAAGCAGGTATCGACATCTATAACCTGACCAAGTACACCCGCTCTAACCAGAACACCTGCATCAACCAGATGCCGTGTGTCTCTCTGGGCGAGCCGATTGAGCGCGGTGACGTGCTGGCTGACGGTCCGTCCACCGACCTCGGTGAACTGGCGCTCGGTCAGAACATGCGCGTCGCGTTCATGCCGTGGAACGGTTACAACTTCGAAGACTCCATCCTCGTATCCGAGCGTGTTGTTCAGGAAGACCGTTTTACCACCATCCACATTCAGGAACTGGCGTGCGTGTCCCGCGACACCAAGCTGGGGCCGGAAGAGATCACCGCTGATATCCCGAACGTGGGTGAAGCTGCACTCTCTAAACTGGATGAGTCCGGTATCGTTTATATCGGTGCGGAAGTGACCGGTGGCGATATTCTGGTTGGTAAAGTAACGCCGAAAGGTGAAACCCAGCTGACGCCAGAAGAGAAGCTGCTGCGTGCGATCTTCGGTGAGAAAGCGTCTGACGTTAAAGACTCTTCTCTGCGCGTGCCAAACGGTGTCTCCGGTACCATTATCGACGTTCAGGTCTTTACCCGCGACGGCGTAGAAAAAGACAAACGCGCGCTGGAAATCGAAGAGATGCAGCTCAAGCAGGCGAAGAAAGACCTGTCTGAAGAACTGCAGATCCTCGAAGCTGGCCTGTTTGGTCGTATCTATGCGGTGCTGGTCTCCGGCGGTATCGAAGCTGAGAAGCTCGACAAGCTGCCGCGCGATCGCTGGCTGGAACTCGGCCTGACCGACGAAGAGAAACAAAACCAGCTGGAGCAGCTGGCTGAGCAGTACGACGAACTGAAACACGAGTTCGAGAAAAAACTCGAAGCGAAACGCCGTAAAATCACTCAGGGCGACGATCTGGCACCGGGCGTGCTGAAGATCGTTAAAGTGTATCTGGCCGTTAAACGTCAGATTCAGCCTGGTGATAAAATGGCAGGTCGTCACGGTAACAAGGGTGTTATCTCTAAGATCAACCCGATCGAAGATATGCCTTACGATGAAAACGGCACGCCGGTCGACATCGTACTGAACCCGCTGGGCGTACCGTCTCGTATGAACATCGGTCAGATCCTGGAAACTCACCTGGGTATGGCTGCGAAAGGTATTGGCGAGAAAATCAACGCCATGCTGAAACAGCAGCAGGAAGTCGCCAAACTGCGCGAGTTCATCCAGCGTGCCTACGATCTGGGTACCGACGTTCGTCAGAAGGTTGATCTGAATACCTTCACTGACGAAGAAGTTATGCGTCTCGCTGAAAACCTGAAAAAAGGTATGCCGATCGCAACGCCGGTCTTCGACGGTGCGAAAGAGTCTGAAATCAAGGAGCTGTTACAGCTTGGTGGCCTGCCGACTTCCGGCCAGATCACCCTGTTCGACGGTCGTACCGGTGAGCAATTCGAGCGCCAGGTTACCGTTGGCTACATGTACATGCTGAAACTGAACCACCTGGTTGATGACAAGATGCATGCGCGTTCTACCGGTTCTTACAGCCTGGTTACTCAGCAGCCGCTGGGTGGTAAGGCACAGTTCGGTGGTCAGCGCTTCGGGGAGATGGAAGTGTGGGCGCTGGAAGCATATGGCGCAGCATACACCCTGCAGGAAATGCTCACCGTTAAGTCTGATGACGTGAACGGCCGTACTAAGATGTATAAGAACATCGTGGATGGCAACCATCAGATGGAACCGGGCATGCCGGAATCCTTCAACGTACTGTTGAAAGAGATTCGCTCGCTGGGCATCAACATCGAACTGGAAGACGAGTAACTCTCGCTCAAACAGGTCACTGGTGCCGGGGTAAGACCCGGCGCCAGATTGTGCTAACTCCGACGGGAGCAAATCCGTGAAAGACTTATTAAAGTTTCTGAAAGCGCAAACTAAAACCGAAGAGTTTGATGCGATCAAAATTGCTCTGGCATCGCCAGACATGATCCGTTCATGGTCTTTTGGTGAAGTTAAAAAGCCGGAAACCATTAACTACCGTACGTTCAAACCTGAGCGTGACGGCCTTTTCTGCGCGCGTATTTTCGGGCCAGTAAAAGACTACGAGTGCCTGTGCGGTAAGTACAAGCGCCTGAAACACCGCGGTGTGATCTGTGAGAAGTGCGGCGTTGAAGTGACCCAGACTAAAGTGCGCCGTGAGCGTATGGGCCACATCGAGCTGGCGTCTCCGACCGCTCATATCTGGTTCCTGAAGTCTCTGCCGTCCCGTATCGGCCTGCTTCTCGATATGCCGCTGCGCGATATCGAACGCGTGCTGTACTTCGAATCCTATGTGGTTATCGAAGGCGGTATGACCAACCTGGAACGCCAGCAGATCCTGACTGAAGAACAGTATCTGGACGCGCTGGAAGAGTTCGGTGACGAATTTGACGCGAAGATGGGTGCGGAAGCTATCCAGGCCCTGCTGAAGAGCATGGATCTGGAGCAAGAGTGTGAAACTCTGCGCGAAGAGCTGAACGAAACCAACTCCGAAACCAAGCGTAAGAAGCTGACCAAGCGTATCAAACTGCTGGAAGCGTTCGTACAGTCTGGCAACAAGCCGGAGTGGATGATCCTGACCGTTCTGCCGGTACTGCCGCCAGATCTGCGTCCGCTGGTTCCGCTGGATGGTGGTCGTTTTGCGACTTCTGACCTGAACGATCTGTATCGTCGCGTCATTAACCGTAACAACCGTCTGAAACGTCTGCTGGATCTGGCTGCGCCGGACATCATCGTACGCAACGAAAAACGTATGCTGCAGGAAGCGGTTGACGCCCTGCTGGATAACGGTCGTCGCGGTCGTGCGATCACCGGTTCGAACAAACGTCCTCTGAAATCTTTGGCCGATATGATCAAAGGTAAGCAGGGTCGTTTCCGTCAGAACCTGCTCGGTAAGCGTGTTGACTACTCCGGTCGTTCTGTAATCACCGTAGGTCCATACCTGCGTCTGCATCAGTGCGGTCTGCCGAAGAAAATGGCGCTGGAGCTGTTCAAACCGTTTATTTACGGCAAGCTGGAGCTGCGTGGCCTGGCCACCACCATCAAAGCCGCTAAGAAAATGGTTGAGCGCGAAGAAGCTGTCGTTTGGGATATCCTGGACGAAGTCATCCGCGAACACCCGGTACTGCTGAACCGTGCACCAACCTTGCACCGTCTGGGTATCCAGGCATTTGAACCAGTGCTGATCGAAGGTAAAGCTATCCAGCTGCACCCGCTGGTTTGTGCGGCATACAACGCCGACTTCGATGGTGACCAGATGGCTGTTCACGTACCGCTGACGCTGGAAGCCCAGCTCGAAGCGCGTGCGCTGATGATGTCTACTAACAACATCCTGTCTCCAGCGAACGGTGAGCCTATCATCGTTCCGTCTCAGGACGTTGTACTGGGTCTGTACTACATGACCCGTGACTGTGTTAACGCCAAAGGCGAAGGCATGGTGCTGACTGGCCCGAAAGAAGCTGAGCGTATTTATCGCGCTGGCCTGGCCTCTCTGCATGCGCGCGTTAAAGTGCGTATCACCGAATACGAAAAAGATGAAAACGGCGAATTCGTTGCGAAAACCAGCCTGAAAGATACGACCGTTGGTCGCGCCATTCTGTGGATGATCGTACCGAAAGGTCTGCCTTTCTCCATCGTCAACCAGGCGCTGGGTAAGAAGGCTATCTCTAAGATGCTGAACACCTGCTACCGTATTCTGGGCCTGAAACCGACCGTTATTTTTGCGGACCAGACGATGTACACCGGCTTTGCTTATGCAGCGCGTTCAGGTGCATCCGTTGGTATCGATGACATGGTCATCCCGGAGAAAAAATACGAAATCATCAGCGAAGCGGAAGCGGAAGTTGCTGAGATTCAGGAGCAGTTCCAGTCGGGTCTGGTGACCGCTGGCGAACGCTATAACAAAGTTATCGATATCTGGGCTGCGGCCAACGATCGTGTATCCAAAGCGATGATGGACAACCTGCAAACCGAAACCGTTATTAACCGTAACGGCGAAGAAGAGCAGCAGGTTTCCTTCAACAGCATCTACATGATGGCCGACTCCGGTGCGCGTGGTTCTGCTGCACAGATTCGTCAGCTTGCCGGTATGCGTGGTCTGATGGCGAAGCCGGATGGCTCGATCATCGAAACGCCAATCACCGCGAACTTCCGTGAAGGTCTGAACGTACTCCAGTACTTCATCTCCACGCACGGTGCGCGTAAAGGTCTGGCGGATACCGCACTGAAAACAGCGAACTCCGGTTACCTGACCCGTCGTCTGGTTGACGTTGCACAGGACCTGGTCGTTACTGAAGACGACTGTGGCACCCTGGAAGGCATCACCATGACCCCGGTTATCGAGGGTGGCGATGTTAAAGAGCCGCTGCGCGATCGCGTACTGGGTCGTGTGACCGCTGAAGACGTTCTGAAGCCGGGTACGGCGGACATTCTGGTTCCACGCAACACGCTGCTTCATGAACACTGGTGCGATCTGCTGGAAGAGAACTCCGTTGACTCCGTCAAAGTGCGTTCCGTTGTATCCTGTGACACCGACTTTGGTGTATGTGCGCACTGCTACGGTCGTGACCTGGCGCGTGGCCACATCATCAACAAAGGTGAGGCTATCGGCGTTATCGCGGCACAGTCCATCGGTGAGCCGGGTACACAGCTGACGATGCGTACGTTCCACATCGGTGGTGCGGCATCTCGTGCGGCTGCTGAGTCCAGCATCCAGGTGAAAAACAAAGGTAGCATCCGTCTGAGCAATGCGAAGTCGGTTGTGAACTCCAGCGGTAAGCTGGTTATTACGTCCCGTAATACCGAGCTGAAACTGATCGACGAATTTGGTCGTACCAAAGAGAGCTATAAAGTGCCTTACGGCTCCGTTATGGCGAAAGGTGATGGTGAGCAGGTTGCCGGCGGTGAAACCGTAGCAAACTGGGATCCGCACACCATGCCGGTTATCACCGAAGTGAGCGGTTTCGTCCGCTTCACTGACATGATTGACGGCCAGACCATTACTCGTCAGACCGACGAGCTGACCGGCCTGTCTTCTCTGGTGGTTCTGGATTCTGCAGAGCGTACCACTGGCGGTAAAGACCTGCGTCCGGCGCTGAAAATCGTTGATGCTCAGGGTAATGATGTTCTGATCCCTGGCACCGATATGCCTGCGCAGTACTTCCTGCCGGGTAAAGCGATTGTTCAGCTGGAAGATGGCGTACAGATCAGTTCTGGTGACACCCTGGCGCGTGTACCGCAGGAATCCGGCGGTACCAAGGACATCACCGGTGGTCTGCCGCGCGTTGCCGACCTGTTCGAAGCGCGTCGTCCGAAAGAGCCGGCAATCCTGGCTGAAATCAGCGGCATCATTTCCTTCGGTAAAGAAACCAAAGGGAAACGTCGTCTGGTTATCACCCCGGTAGACGGTAGCGATCCGTACGAAGAGATGATTCCTAAATGGCGTCAGCTCAACGTGTTCGAAGGTGAACGCGTAGAACGTGGTGATGTAGTTTCCGACGGTCCGGAAGCACCGCACGACATTCTGCGTCTGCGTGGCGTACATGCTGTGACTCGTTATATTGTTAACGAAGTCCAGGACGTATACCGTCTGCAGGGCGTTAAGATTAACGATAAGCACATTGAAGTTATCGTTCGTCAGATGCTGCGTAAAGCGACCATCGAAAGCGCCGGTAGCTCCGACTTCCTGGAAGGCGAACAGGTTGAATACTCTCGCGTCAAGATCGCTAACCGCGAGCTGGAAGCGAACGGCAAAGTGGGTGCAACATTCTCCCGCGATCTGCTGGGTATCACTAAAGCGTCCCTGGCAACCGAATCGTTCATCTCTGCCGCATCGTTCCAGGAGACCACGCGTGTCCTGACCGAAGCAGCCGTTGCGGGTAAACGCGACGAACTGCGTGGCCTGAAAGAGAACGTTATCGTGGGTCGTCTGATCCCGGCCGGTACCGGTTATGCCTACCACCAGGATCGTATGCGCCGCCGCGCAGCCGGCGAGCTGCCAGCAGCGCCGCAGGTCAGCGTGGAAGAAGCTTCTGCTAACCTGGCAGAGCTGCTGAACGCGGGTCTGGGCGGTTCCGACAACGATTAATCGTTGATTCGCTAAGCGCTTAAAAGCCAGTCAGATCATCTGACTGGCTTTTTTATTGCCTGTCCGTTGCTGCTATTATTTATTCGTTATACTTTTTAATTACATTTAATTAATGTAATCGCTGCAATTAATTAGCAAATAAACTCCCCCTTCAAGATTATTTATTTCTGTTTCAGATTTTCATCATCAATCAATGGGTAAAAATCCTACACGTATCAAAAAATACGCGCCGCAAACCCTATATAGTCAAAAAGCTCAAATAATCATGTGATTACTTTTCCCTCATCTTTTCGGTTCTTCGCAACTGAGGGGATCGCTGTATCTGGCGAAAGGGGGCGGGGAAGATGAGTAAATAAAAAACAAAGCGGAAAAGTATTGTCGCTATTTAAAAGATAGCGTCTGGGGGAAGCATGGAATTTGCTATTCAACTTATCATTATCTTAATTTGTTTGTTCTATGGCGCGAGAAAGGGCGGTATTGCGCTCGGCCTTTTAGGCGGCATTGGTCTGGTTATTTTAGTGTTTGTCTTTCATCTTAAGCCGGGAAAACCCCCTGTAGACGTCATGCTGGTGATCATTGCGGTGGTGGCCGCCTCAGCGACGCTGCAGGCTTCCGGCGGTTTAGACGTTATGCTGCAGATTGCGGAGAAACTGCTGCGGCGCAACCCGAAATACGTTTCAATCGTGGCGCCATTCGTCACCTGCACGTTGACCATTCTTTGCGGCACCGGGCACGTGGTGTATACCATTCTGCCAATTATTTATGATGTTGCGATCAAAAATAATATTCGCCCGGAACGACCGATGGCCGCGAGTTCGATCGGCGCGCAGATGGGGATTATCGCCAGCCCGGTTTCGGTGGCAGTCGTCTCGCTGGTGGCGATGCTCGGCAATTTCACCTTTAACGGTAAGCACCTTGAGTTTCTCGATCTGCTGGCGATCACTATTCCGTCAACGCTGCTGGGGATTCTGGCCATTGGTATCTTCAGCTGGTTTCGCGGTAAAGACCTCGATAAAGACGAAGCCTTTCAGGCTTTTATTGCGGTGCCGGAAAACCGCCATTACGTTTATGGTGATACGGCCACGCTGCTCGATAAGAAGCTGCCGACCAGTAACTGGATTGCGATGTGGATTTTTCTGGCCTCAATAGCCGTTGTCGCCCTGCTCGGCGCCTTCTCCGAGCTGCGTCCGGCCTTTGATGACAAGCCGCTGTCGATGGTGCTGGTGATCCAAATGTTTATGCTGCTTTCCGGGGCGCTCATCATCATCATTACCAAAACCAATCCCGCTTCGATTTCCAAAAATGAGGTGTTCCGTTCCGGGATGATCGCCATTGTCGCGGTGTACGGTATCGCGTGGATGGCGGAGACGATGTTTGGCGCGCATATGACCGAGATTAAAGGCGTGCTCGGGGAGATGGTGAAGGAGTATCCGTGGGCTTACGCTATCGTACTGCTGCTGGTGTCGAAGTTTGTTAACTCACAGGCGGCTGCGCTGGCGGCGATTGTTCCGGTGGCGCTGGCGATTGGCGTCGATCCGGCTTACATCGTTGCTTCCGCACCTGCCTGTTACGGGTATTACATTCTGCCGACCTACCCAAGCGATCTGGCGGCGATTCAATTCGACCGCTCTGGTACAACGCATATCGGCCGCTTTGTGATTAACCATAGCTTTATTCTGCCAGGGCTCATTGGCGTTAGCGTCTCTTGCGTCTTTGGTTGGGTATTTGCGGCGATGTATGGATTTCTGTAAGAGAGGACAGGCGCCGTTAGCGGCGCCTGTTAAATAGTTGGGGTTATTGCGCGAGCGGAATTCGGCGATAGAGCTCAATCATATCGGTTGCCAGATCCTGAATGACCATCGCGTTCATCAGGTGGTCCTGGGAATGAACGGTAATCAGGTTAACCGGAAGCTTGCCGCTGCCTTCATCCATGCCGATCAGCTGGGTCTGGATTTTATGCGCATGTTTGACAAATTCGTGAGATTCCGCCATCGCCTGTTCGGCCGCAGCAAAATCGCCTTTACGCGCCAGCTGCAGAGCGGTTAAGGCAGAGCTACGCGCTGAACCGGCGTTAACCAGTAGCTCCATGATGATCGTTTCTAAATCTTCCATTTCTTACTCCATCAGCTTCAGGGCTTTATCAAGCACGGCTTCGCCTTTCATCATGCCGTAATCCATCATATCGATGACGGCAACTTTTTTACCAAACGGGTCGGCCATAGCCTGTAGCTTGGCCTGCTCATACTTCACCTGGGGGCCGAGCAGGATAATATCGGCAGCGGCAAGGTTATCTTTAAACTCGGCAACCGGTACGGCTTTGATGGAGACTTCCACACCTTTTTGTTGCGCAGCAGCCTGCATACGTTGAACCAGCATGCTGGTAGACATACCTGCGGCGCAGCATAAAACGATATTCTTCATAATTGTTGGCCCTTATGTTCCTTGATGTACCATCTTTATCGCGGGCAGGCGGGCGGGACAACCGCTTTACGGTGATTGTGTGTAAGTCATCACAAAATAATGAAACCGGTTTCGGTTATGGAGGAGAAAACGCTAAAAGTCGCGTCCGACGGGCCGGAAACGGTAGGCTCTGTTACGCGCGGACGATGCGATTCTTGCCCTGCTGCTTGGCTTTATACAGCGCTTCATCAACGCGCACGACAAGCTGCTCCAGGGGTTCCATATTCCATTCGCCGAGACCTGCGCTAAAGGTGACCGTTAGCCCTTCTTCACGCCAGGAGCGCTGCGCAACGCGGGCCCGCCAGCTCTCCAGCAGCTTCAGAGCGTCATCGCTATGTCCGGTGGTAAAGATCACCGCAAACTCCTCCCCGCCGTAGCGGTAAAGTGAAATTTGCAGAGGTTGGAGGATCTGCAGTCCTTCCCGTGCGACATTGCGCAGAACGATATCGCCATTGAGATGACCCCAGGTGTCATTTATCGTTTTAAAGTTATCAATATCCACCAGCGCGAGAGAGAAAGGTTGATGATCGTTCATCAGCGCGGCGATATCATTGTCGAAGGCGCGTCGGTTCTTGCAGCCGGTTAGCGCATCGATGGTCGCCTGGCGAACGTAGGTTAACTCGCGCTGCTTATTGCTCTCGATGGCTTTGCTGAGCATCGCTTCCAGCCGCGGGGCGCGCTGAACATCCCCGGTTTTAATGGCATTGATGATGTTCATCAACACCGTACGTGAAGCATGGCGCAGATACAGGCCAAACAGCACGATAACGATCGCGGCCAGGGCAAAGCTCCAGGCGACGATATCCGTTTCATGGCGAGTCAAGTTGACCAGCGTCGAGTTATCGACCCGATAAATGACAAACCAGTCGGGGTTGGTAAACGAGTAGTAGTAGTACCAGGCGTTCGTATCGGTATCGTAGAGCTGGCCTTCGCCGCTGGTCATTCTGTCCATCAACGCTTCACTGACGTAGGGTTTAAATAAGGCGCCAGGATCCGGATGGAGAACGACTTTACCATCGCGTTGCACCACAAAAAATTCCCCCTGGACCGGAGCAACCATCTGCCGTAACGCGTAGCCCATTGAGGTGAGATCGAGATGAAATGCGAGACTGCCCTTTAGCCGTCCTTCTGGAGAAATTATGGGTTTGTAGACGGTAATCGTCGGATGATGCGTGAAGTAGTCGTTGTACGGGCTGGTATACCGGCTGAAGGTACTGGCTTCCGCTTGTTTAATAAACCATGGTCTCGATTTGGCATCAAAAGACTGACTGTCTTCCGTCTCCAGAACTTCGGGCGCGCGCAGGTAGTGCCCATTGGTATCCGCCAGCGAGATGGACGAAACGGTTTGCATCATATTTTGCAGCTGCATAAGCTGCATCAAACCTTTTTCAGGATTGACGTTAACCGCCTCATTGAGCGCATCATTGCGGGCAAAGAAAGTGGCGGCACGGGTGAGGATAAAGTCATTGCCCTGCAGCAGCGTCTCCGTGTAGTTGGTCGCCATATTGTGGGTGAAATTGCGGTTAATATGATGATAATCTTCAAGAAAATCATTTCGCTGCGTCGTCGTGGCGAACACCGCTATCAGCAAGAAGCTGAATAAAATACCCGCGAACCCGATCACAATCGGCGAGGTGAAAGAGAGCTTTCTATTATGGCGAGCCATGAGTCGTAAATCGTTCCAGAAGCGTTAAACCGTGGAGAAAGATGCAGGTTTAGCCAGCATGCCTGCCGATTGAATCAGATAAATCTCCGGTAATTATAACGCTGACGTTGTGAGATGGACTGATTAATATTCCATGTTGATGGAATTGCCTTTGCAGCGAAGAGGATGGAGCAGGGCGAAAATGAGGAAGAGTTAGCTTTCGCCCTGGACAGCATCCACTGCTGACAAGGGCAGGATAGAGAAACGGAAACACGGTCACCATCTTCCGTTTCTCTGATTACGAGCGTGCACCAGGAACTTTTAAGTCGTTACATTTCTTATCATGATGACTGGGAAGCGCGTCCCAACCAGCTATCCCAGTCTTTCCATACCGGCTGCAGCCCGCTGGCCACCAGCGCGCTGGCAACCTCTTCCGGGCGTCGGTCATCGTGAGGCGCGAACTGCTCCAGCTCTGGATGGTTATCGGCATACCCACCGGGCTGAGTTTTTGAAAACGCGCTGACGTTGTTGATGGCCAGCGGGATGACCCGATCGCGGAACCAGGGGGATTCGCGGGTGGATAACGAAAGTTCCACTTCCGGGGCCAGCAGGCGGAAGGCGCAAATGGTTTGCACCAGCTGTCGTTCATCCATCAATGAGGCAGGTTCGATACCGCCGGCGCACGGGCGCAGCCGCGGAAAGGAGATGGAGTAGCGGCTGCGCCAGTAGCGCTGCTGAAGCCACAGCAGATGTTCCGCCACCATAAAGCAGTCCACGCGCCAGCTGTCGGAGAGGCCAATTAATGCGCCAAGGCCAATCTTATCAATTCCCGCCTGGCCAAGCCTGTCCGGCGTATCCAGCCGCCAGAAAAAGTCCTGCTTTTTCCCTTTCAGATGGTGTTTCGCATACATGCTTTCATGATAGGTCTCCTGATAGACCATCACGCCGTCCAGCCCGAGGGTTTTCAGCTCGGCGTATTCCTCCCTCGCCAGCGGCTGGACTTCCATATGCAGCGAGGCGAACTGGCGGCGAATCGCGGGCAGATGCTGGCGAAAGTAGTCCATGCCGACTTTGCCCTGATGCTCGCCGGTCACCAGCAGCAGATGCTCAAAACCCATTTCGCGAATTGCCGCGCATTCACGGGCAATTTCCGCCTCATCCAGAGTTTTTCGCTTGATGCGGTTACTCATTGAGAAACCGCAGTAGGTACAGTCGTTGGCGCACAGATTAGAGAGATACAGCGGCACATAAAAGCTGACGGTATTACCGAAACGCTGGCGCGTCAGACGCTGAGCACGCTGGGCCAGAGGCTCCAGATAGCCAGCAGCGGCGGGGGAGAGCAGGGCCATCATATCGTCGCGGTTGAGCTGTTTGGCCGCCAGGGCGCGTTCAACGTCGGCGGTGGTTTTCGCGTTTATTCGCAGGCGAATATCGTCCCAGTCCAGCTGTCGCCAACGGTCAGTGAAGGTGTTCATACCTGCGCCTCCAGAAAGCCGGTCAGCGGGCTGGTGGCCTGCGCCTGCGCGCTGCGCGCGCCCGGTCCGGCCTGCCGCGCCAGTAATCCGGCATCAATCGCCAGCCGGAAAGCGCGGGCCATGGTAACCGGGTCGTCGGCAACGGCGATGGCGGTATTCACCAGGACCGCGTCGGCACCCATTTCCAGCGCCTGGGCTGCGTGGCTCGGCACGCCAATACCCGCATCCACGACCACCGGCACCGTGGCCTGTTCGATAATAATCTCCAGCATTGCTTTGGTTTCCAGTCCCTGATTGGAGCCGATGGGCGCGCCGAGCGGCATCACCGCCGCGCAGCCCGCTTCTTCCAGACGTTTACACAGCACCGGGTCGGCGCCGCAGTAGGGCAGCACGACGAAGCCTTCCCGAACCAGAATCTCCGCCGCTTTCAGCGTTTCGATCGGATCGGGGAGCAGCCAGCGGGCGTCCGGATGAATTTCCAGTTTCAGCCAGTGGGTGCCCAGCGCTTCCCGCGCCAGGCGGGCGGCAAATACCGCCTCTTCCGCCGTTTTGGCCCCGGAGGTGTTGGGGAGCAGGCTAACGCCGGCCGCCAGCAGCGGCGCGAGGATGGCGTCATTATGCTGACGAAGATCGACGCGCTTCATCGCCAGCGTCACCAGTTGGCTACCGGAGGCGCGAATGGCCTCCACCATGACCTCGGGAGCGGCGAATTTACCGGTGCCGGTGAAGAGATGTGATTCAAACGTTTTATCTGCAATACGTAACATGTCAGCCTCCAGCGATAACCTGAAAAAGCAGGATTTGGTCGCCTTCCTGCAAAAGATGATCTTCCCACCGTTCGCGCGGCAGGATGTGTTGATTGAGCGCCAGCGCGACGCCCGGCAACTGCTGTTCCAGTTGAGCGAGCAGGGCGGCGACGGAGGTCGCTTCGGCACACTGCAACGGTTCATCGTTAAACCACACCTGCATGCTGCCCTCCACAGACCGGACAGCCCAGAGATCGCTGTAATGTCAGCGTACGCCAGCTGCTGGTGCGCGCATCAAACAGGCGCAGCGCGTTACGCGGCGCCGCCATGCCGCTGAGCAGCTTGATGGCCTCCAGCGCCTGTAGGGTTCCCATCATGCCGACGACCGGGCCAATGATGCCCGCCGTGCGGCAGTTGCGTTCGGGTTCGTTAGCGTCCGGCCACAGGCAGCGATAACAGCCCTGCTCCCACGGCGGCGTCAGTACCATCAACTGGCCTCCGAGTCCGACAGCGCTGGCGGTAATCAACGGCGTTTTAAGCGCGACGCAGGCGGCGTTGATCGCCTGTCGGGTCGCCATGTTATCGGTGCAATCCAGTACCACATCGGCCTTCGCCACTTCCTCCTGCAGGGTCTTTCCGCCTAACCGCTGCTTCAGCGCAATCAGTTCAATCTGCGGATTTAGCCGAGCCAGCCGGGCCCTGGCGGCCGTGGTTTTAGGCTGAGCGATATCATCGCTGGTGAACAAAATTTGTCGCTGCAGGTTGCTGACGTGAACGTCGTCGTCATCGGCCAGCGCCAGCGTGCCGACGCCGGCTCCGGCAAGATAGAGCGCGGCGGGAGAGCCCAGCCCGCCGAGACCCACGATCAACACCCGGCTGGCCAGCAGCTTTTGCTGGCCTTCAATGGCGATATCCTCCAGCAGCAGCTGGCGGCTATAGCGCATAAAATCGCTGTCATTCATCACCGGCTCCCGCTATCTCAAGCAACCGTGCCGTTGCCTGCCGCCAGTCGGTCGCCTGGGTGATGGCGCTGACTACCGCAATGCTGCCGACGCCGGTGGCCAGTACTGCCGGAGCGCGCTCAAGGCTGATGCCGCCAATCGCCACGGTTGGATAATCCTCCAGTCGCTGAATATGCTGCGCCAGCTGATCCAGCCCCTGAGGGGAGGAAGGCATCTGCTTGGTTTGTGTCGGAAAAACGTGACCAAGCGCGATGTAAGAGGGACGCGCCGCCAGCGCGATATCCATTTCCATATCGTCATGGGTGGAAACGCCAAGGCGCAGTCCGGCGTTGCGGATGGCGCTGAGGTCGGTGGTTTCCAGATCCTCCTGGCCTAAATGCACGCCATAAGCCTGATGTTTAATGGCCAGGCGCCAGTAATCGTTAATAAACAGCCGCGCATGGTATTTGCGTCCCAGCGCGATAGCGGCAACGACATCGTCTTCGACATCACTATCGCGCTTATTCTTGATGCGCAGCTGGAGAGTGCGAACGCCCGCAGCCAGTAAGCGTTCGATCCACGCGACGCTATCGACGACCGGATAGAGGCCTAAACGGAATGGGACGGATGGAAAATCGGGTTGATACATCAGGCTTCCTCCTTACGTAGATAGATTTCACTGCCGCGGGCGCGGAAGTTTTCCGACATATCGGCCATCCCCACTTCGATGGTCTGCGCGGCGGCGTAGTCGCGAACTTCCTGGCTTATCTTCATTGAGCAAAATTTGGGGCCGCACATGGAGCAGAAGTGGGCCACTTTGCCTGACTCCTGCGGCAGGGTTTCGTCGTGGTAAGCGCGCGCGGTGAACGGGTCGAGCGCCAGATTAAACTGGTCTTCCCAGCGGAACTCAAAGCGCGCTTTCGACATGGCGTTATCGCGGATCTGCGCGCCGGGGTGGCCTTTAGCGAGGTCTGCGGCGTGGGCGGCAATTTTGTAGGTAATCAGGCCCTGTTTAACGTCTTCTTTATTCGGCAGACCGAGATGCTCTTTCGGCGTCACGTAGCAGAGCATCGCGCAGCCAAACCAGCCGATCATGGCGGCGCCAATCCCGGAGGTGAAATGATCGTAGCCCGGTGCAATATCGGTAGTTAGCGGCCCCAAGGTGTAGAAGGGCGCTTCGTGGCAGTGCTCCAGCTCTTCGGTCATATTGCGCTGAATCATCTGCATCGGCACATGGCCCGGGCCTTCGATCATCACCTGTACGTCATACTCCCAGGCGATTTTGGTCAGTTCGCCCAGCGTATGCAGCTCGGCAAACTGCGCTTCGTCGTTGGCGTCCTGAATCGAGCCGGGGCGCAGGCCATCGCCCAATGACAGCGAGACGTCATAGGCGGCGCAGATTTCGCAGATTTCACGGAAATGTTGGTAGAGGAAGTTCTCCTGGTGATGGGATAAGCACCATTTCGCCATGATTGAGCCGCCGCGGGAGACGATGCCGGTCAGGCGCCTGGCGGTCATCGGCACGTAGCGCAGCAGCACGCCCGCATGGATAGTGAAGTAGTCCACCCCTTGTTCCGCCTGTTCGAGCAGCGTGTCGCGGAAGGCTTCCCAGGTAAGATCTTCGGCGATCCCGTTTACCTTCTCTAACGCCTGGTAGATCGGCACGGTACCGATCGGTACCGGACTATTGCGCAGGATCCACTCGCGGGTCTCATGAATATAGCGGCCGGTGGAAAGGTCCATAACCGTATCCGCTCCCCAGCGCGTCGCCCACACCAGCTTCTCGACCTCTTCTTCTATCGACGAGGTGACCGCGGAGTTACCAATATTGGCGTTAACCTTCACGAGGAAGTTGCGGCCGATGATCATCGGCTCGGATTCCGGATGATTTATATTGGCCGGGATAATCGCGCGCCCGGCGGCAACTTCAGCGCGCACAAATTCCGGGGTGATATTCTCCGGCAGCCGCGCGCCAAACCCGACGCCCGGATGCTGCTGGCGCAGCACTTCGCCACGAATGCGTTCGCGACCCATATTTTCGCGAATGGCGATGAATTCCATCTCAGGAGTGACAATCCCCTGACGGGCATAGTGCAGCTGCGTCACGCATTTCCCGACGATGGCGCGCCTGGGCGTAAGCAGACCGGAAAAGCGCAGCGCGTTAAGACCATCATCCGCCAGCCGTTCTCTGGTATAGGCTGAACTGCGATCGCTAAGCGTTTCGCAGTCGCGACGCGCATCAATCCACGGCTGACGCAGTTTCGCCAGACCCTGCTGAACGTTTATCGCGATGTGCGGATCGCCATAGGCGCCGGACGTATCGTAGACCGGGATGGCTTCGTTTGCTTCATACTGAGGATGGTCTTTGCTGCCGCCGATAAGCGTCGGGCTCAGCTGAATTTCGCGCATCGGCACGCGAATATCTTCCTGCGAACCGCGGATATAGATGCGCTGCGAATTGGGAAATGCGGTGCCTTCCAGGGTGTCGATAAAGCGCTGGGCGTGTTCGCGTTGCTCTCGACGCGTAAGTGATGTTGTAGACATAGCTCATTCCAGTTAAACAGGATATGGCTTGCCAGACGACGGATGGAGTAACAGATGCGATCGGCCATGAAGAGGCAGATGCTAAACGCAGTTTACTCTTGTTCCCTTCGCAGGTATTAGCCTGATCAGGTTCCGCGGATCCCGAATTAACGGTCTCAGCCTTTTCCAGTGGGGAAAATGGGCACTCCGACAAGATGACATCCCCTCTCAGCGAGGGGGAATGTATGTAAACTACGCGTTAATGGCTCACAACTCAAGCGGTCGGCGCGATATTGTCGCTAACGTTGTCTTTTCGACTGTGGGCTACGGCGAGGGCAATCAGCGAATCTTCCAGCGCAAAACGGGCTTCCAGCGCTTCACCGATGTCCGATAGCGCCTGCTGGAACTCAAGATAGTTATCGTGATCGATAGCGTTTTCGAGGCAGGAATCGTAATAATCCATGATCTGCTGGGTATTAGCCTGCAGCTGTGGATAAATCTTAGTGGCGGCTAAAAGTGGCGTATCGCCTTCCAATTCGCCGATAAAGCGTTCATAAATATTAAAATGGCCGGAGGAGAGGTAGTCCACCAGGCTTTGGCAAAAATCATCCAGCGCTTTCTCATTAAGCCGCATAAATGATTCTTTGCCAGGCTTCAGGCCAACCAGGTTGTAGTAAGCCACAAGCAAATGCTTACGTACTTGTAGCCAGCGATCGACCAGTTTATTGCTGCCTCCAACACGTTCCGTCAGGTTTTCCAGCTGGTTTAACATGGTTGACTCCGCAAGGTTTTAAGAGAAATACGTTGCTCACCAAAATGTAAATTTAATGTTAAAAGTGCCAGTAAAATGAAGGTAGTGCAATAGATATGGATCGTATTATTGAAAAATTAGATCGCGGCTGGTGGATTGTCAGCCACGAACAGAAATTATGGTTACCCGATGGGGAATTACCATATGGCGAAGCGGTAAATTTTAATCTTGCCGGGCAAACCGCGCTGCGAATAGGCGAATGGCAGGGCGAACCGGTGTGGCTGGTGCGCCAGGATCGTCGCCATGAGATGGGATCGCTGCGTCAGGTGCTCGATCAGGATGCTGGCCTTTTTCAACTGGCGGGACGCGGGATCCAGCTGGCGGAGTTCTACCGCTCGCATAAATTCTGCGGCTACTGCGGCCATCCCATGCACCCCAGCAAAACCGAGTGGGCAATGCTATGCAGCCACTGCCGCGAACGCTACTACCCGCAAATCGCCCCGTGCATTATCGTCGCCATCCGTCGGGATGATTCTATCCTGCTGGCGCAGCATACTCGCCATCGCAACGGCGTGCATACGGTGCTGGCCGGATTTGTCGAAGTTGGCGAAACCCTGGAGCAGACCGTTGCCCGCGAAGTGATGGAGGAGAGCGGCATCAAGGTGAAAAACCTGCGCTATGTAACCTCCCAGCCCTGGCCGTTCCCGCAATCGCTGATGACCGCGTTTATGGCCGAGTACGATAGCGGCGAGATTGTCATCGACAAGAAAGAGCTGCTGGAGGCGGGATGGTATCGCTATGACAATCTGCCGCTTTTGCCGCCGCCGGGCACCGTGGCGCGCCGTCTGATTGAAGATACCGTGGCGATGTGTCGGGCAGAGTATGAGTGACATGTTACATACACTTTATCCTTCAAACTGCCTCTTTGTTGGCTGCTTTCACTTGCCCCAGTCACTTACTTGAGTAAGCTCCTGGGGTTCATTCAATTGCCGCCTTGGTCCACTTTGAATGATTTTGTGTATAAACTTGGCGCATCAACGCTAAAGGAATGTAAAAATGACCGAACTGAAGAACGATCGTTACCTGCGCGCGCTGCTACGCCAGCCGGTTGATGTCACCCCGGTGTGGATGATGCGTCAGGCGGGCCGCTATTTACCGGAATATAAGGCCACCCGCGCCGAAGCGGGCGATTTTATGTCGCTGTGTAAAAACGCAGAGCTGGCCTGTGAAGTGACGCTGCAGCCGCTGCGCCGCTATAAGCTGGATGCGGCTATCCTCTTCTCGGACATTCTCACCATCCCGGATGCGATGGGGCTGGGGCTCTATTTTGAAGCCGGGGAGGGCCCGCGCTTTACCTCGCCCATTACCTGCAAAGCCGATGTCGATAAATTGCCCGTTCCTGACCCGGAAGGTGAGCTTGGCTACGTGATGAATGCCGTGCGCACGATTCGCCGTGAGCTGAAGGGAGAAGTGCCGCTGATCGGCTTTTCCGGCAGCCCGTGGACGCTGGCAACCTATATGGTGGAAGGCGGCAGCAGCAAAGCGTTTACGGTAATTAAAAAGATGATGTACGCCGAGCCGCAGGCCCTGCATGCGCTGCTCGATAAGCTGGCGAAAAGCGTCACGCTGTATCTGAATGCGCAAATCAAAGCGGGCGCGCAGTCGGTGATGATTTTTGATACCTGGGGCGGAGTGCTGACCGGCCGCGACTACCAGCAGTTCTCGCTCTATTACATGCATAAAATCGTTGATGGGCTGTTGCGTGAAAACGATGGCCGTCGCGTGCCGGTGACGCTATTTACCAAAGGCGGCGGGCAGTGGCTGGAAGCGATGGCGGAAACAGGCTGCGATGCGCTGGGACTCGACTGGACCACCGATATCGCCGATGCGCGTCGTCGCGTCGGTCATAAAGTCGCCCTGCAGGGCAATATGGATCCCTCGATGCTGTATGCCCCTCCGGCGCGTATTGAAGAAGAGGTGGCGACTATTCTCGCCGGGTTTGGCCAGGGTGAAGGCCATGTCTTTAACCTCGGGCACGGAATTCATCAGGATGTTAACCCGGAACATGCGGGCGTATTTGTGGAGGCAGTGCACCGGTTGTCGGCGCAATACCACCGTTAAGGAGTGAATATGGATTTGTCATCGCTACGCACACAGCAGCTCAGCCTGGCGGCATCGGTTGAACGAGGCGATCGGTTGGAACAGGATCCGCCGACGCTGATCGGCGGAGCGGATGTCGGTTTTGAGCAAGAGGGAGAAATCACCCGGGCGGCGATGGTACTGCTAAGCTATCCGTCCCTGGAGCTGGTGGAGTATCAGGTCGCGCGCGTCGCGACCACGATGCCTTACATTCCCGGCTTCCTCTCCTTTCGCGAAACCCCTGCGCTGCTGGCGGCATGGGAGCTACTTTCGCAAAAGCCGAATCTGTTATTCGTTGATGGCCACGGTATTTCCCACCCGCGCCGCCTCGGCGTCGCCAGCCATTTTGGCCTGCTGGTGGATGTACCGACTATCGGCGTGGCGAAAAAACGGCTGTGCGGTAAGTTCGGGCCGTTGGGCGATGAACCCGGCGCGCTGGCGCCGTTGTTAGATAAAGGCGAACAGCTGGCGTGGGTCTTGCGCAGCAAAACGCGCTGCAATCCGCTGTTTGTGAGTACCGGGCACCGCGTTGGCCTGGATAGCGCGCTGATGTGGGTGGAGCGCTGCCTGAAAGGCTATCGCCTGCCTGAGCCAACGCGCTGGGCCGATGCGGTGGCGTCCCGGCGTCCGGCGTTTGTGCGTTGGCAAGCAAATCGCGACTGATTCAGGTACACTGCGGCTAATTTCTGACTTCGAGATTTCATCATGTTACAAAACCCGATTCACCTGCGTCTGGAGAAGCTGGAAAGCTGGCAGCACGTGACTTTTATGGCCTGCCTGTGCGAGCGGATGTACCCCAACTACGCTATGTTCTGTCAGCAAACGGAATTTGCCGATGGCCAGCTTTATCGCCGTATCCTCGATCTGATCTGGGAAACGCTGACGGTAAAAGATGCGAAGGTGAATTTCGACAGCCAGCTGGAAAAGCTGGAAGAGGCGATTCCGGCCGCTGATGATTACGACCTGTACGGCGTCTATCCGGCCATCGATGCCTGCGTCGCATTGAGTGAACTGCTTCATTCGCGGCTAAGCGGCGAAACGCTCGAACACGCCATCGAAGTCAGCAAGAGTTCGATCACCACCGTTGCGATGCTGGAAATGACCCAGGCTGGTCGCGAAATGACCGACGAAGAGCTCAAAGAAAACCCGGCTGTCGAACAAGAATGGGATATTCAGTGGGAGATTTTTCGTCTTCTGGCCGACTGCGAAGAACGCGATATTGAACTGATCAAAGGGCTACGTGCAGACCTTCGCGAGGCCGGTGAGAGCAATATTGGTATAAATTTTCAGCAATGAGACCAGAAAACGTGATTTACCGCCTGAATTGTAGCGTCTGAAGGCTTCCATTCCGCCCCCCGTCTGGTCTACATTTGGGGGGCGAAAAAACGTGGCTATCGGTGCGTGTATGCAGGAGAGTGCTTTTCAGGCATTTCCGTCGCACTCGATGCTTAGCAAGCGATAAACACATTGTAAGGATAACTTATGAACAAGACTCAACTGATTGATGTAATTGCGGACAAAGCTGACCTGTCCAAAGCACAGGCGAAAGCTGCCCTGGAATCTACCCTGGCTGCAATTACCGAGTCTCTGAAAGAAGGTGATGCTGTTCAACTGGTTGGTTTCGGTACCTTCAAAGTGAACCACCGCGCTGAGCGTACTGGCCGCAACCCGCAGACCGGTAATGAAATCAAAATCGCCGCAGCAAACGTACCGGCATTTGTTTCAGGTAAAGCTCTGAAAGACGCAGTTAAGTAAGACCGCGTGGCAGTGTACAGTTTTATCGAAGGGGCTTGTCGGCCCCTTTTGTCTATCTGGCGCCGCACGCTGGCGCTGGCGGGCGTATTGCTGCTCACTGCCTGCAGCCATGATTCCTCTCTCCCGCCGTTTACCGCCAGCGGTTACGCGGAAAACCAGGGGGCGATGCGTATCTGGCGCAAAGATTCCGACGGTGAGGTCCATCTCCTTGCCGCCTTCAGTCCATGGCGTCATGGTAATACCTCGACCAGCGAGTATCGCTGGCAGGATGGTCAGCTCGCGCTGATCGAGCTCAACGTCTACGGCAAACCGCCGGAACATATTCGCGCCCGGTTTGATGCGCAAGGCGAACTCAGCTTTATGCAGCGTGAAATCGATGGGCAGAAGCAGCAGCTTTCCAGCGATCAGGTTGCGCTATACCGCTATCGGGCAGAGCAAATTCGCCAGACCAGCGATGCACTGCGTCAGGGACGCGTCATGCTGCGCCAGGGGCGGTGGCATGCTGACAGGACCGTAACCACCTGCGAAGGTCAGACCGTGAAGCCTGACCTCGATACGCTGGCGCTGGCGCATATTGAGCGTCGTCAGAACCACTCATCCGTCGAGGTGAGCGTGGCGTGGCTGGAAGCGCCGGAAGGCTCTCAGCTGCTGCTGGTGGCAAACGAAGACTTCTGTACCTGGCAGCCGACCGAAAAAAGCTTCTGAACCTTACCAGTGGTTCATTCCCATATGACCGCGGCCACCGCCGCAGCCTCCACGTCCCATCCCCTCACCGCGAGGAATACCCGCCTGCGCTAATGCGAGATCGAACTTCACCCGCTGCTGGGCAAGCTTCTGACCGAGAGCGTCCATCTCCTGGGCGACGGATTCGATTTTCGCGCTGTCAGGTTTATCGGTGGTTAACAGCGCGTTGTATTCATAGCGTTTTGAAATGAGCTGCTGACGTAAAACGCGGGTTTGCTCATAGAAATCATTATGCAGCTTCTGGGCAGTGGCCTGCTGGTCGGTCGTCAGTTGACTATAGCCCTGGGGGCCCATACCGGTACCGTTATACCAGTGGTGCCTTGCCCAGGCTGAGCTACTGCCGAAAGTCAGCGCGGCGAGGGCAATCAGCGTCAGCGTCATTTTTTTGTTCCGTTTCATAGTTTATTCTCCTGCCTCATGGTTACTCAGTGATTTGCATCTTCCGTGCCAGAGTGGAAAGGCCGCAGGATATCGGGCGTTGAATGCTTTTCAGCGGACGAGAGCGAGTAAAAATGACTCGCGGTAAAGGGGGCAGCGGGTCATTTTTACTCGATCGCCTTCCCGGTTTGCGCTCAGGGAGAGGTTAGAGGTGGCGGAATAGTGGCATGATTTCTGCTGGGCTATGCGGTGTCTGAGGAAAGGGAGTTGTCATGAACGTGATGCGGTTGTCTAAGGATTCCGTCGCCGTTGGGCTGAGCTGGTTGTTAACCGGCCTTATCTTGCTGCTGGTGTGCCTGTTTTCTGCGTTAATCGTGCGTGACTATGGCCGTGAAAATGAAGCCGCACGCCAGACTATCCAGGAAAAAGGCAGCGTGCTGATCCGCGCTCTTGAGTCCGGAACCCGGGTCGGAATGGGAATGCGTATGCATCATTCCCAGCTGCAGGCGCTACTGGAGGAGATGGCCTGGCAGCCCGGCGTGCTGTGGTTCGCGGTGACAGATGAGAACGGTAAAATTATCGCCCATAGCGACCCGCGGCGGGTCGGTGAGTCGCTCTACCCCGCCAGCACCCTGCGAGAGCTGAATATCGGTAGCGAGGAGCGCTGGCGCCGCCTCGAACAACCGGAGCCGGCGCTGGAGATTTATCGCCAGTTTCGCCCGCTTAACGGCGGTGGGCATCATATGCGCATGATGATGCGTCGCGAATCTGCCGATCTCCGTAATCAGGCGCCCCAGGTCATTTTTATTGCCTTTGATACCCGCGAGCTGGATGCCGACCATGCTCGTGGCCTGCGCAATATGGTCATCATGCTCTGCGCGGCAGGCGTAGTCATGACGGCAACGGTGCTGGCGCAGTTCTGGTTTCGCCGCTATCAGCGTTCGCGCAAGCAGCTGCAGGAAGCGACGGCGCGAAAAGAAAAGCTGCTGGCGCTCGGTCATCTGGCCGCGGGCGTCGCCCATGAAATCCGCAACCCGCTATCATCCATAAAAGGGCTGGCCAGGTATTTCGCCGAGCGGACCCCAGCCGATGGCGAAGCGCATCAGTTGGCCCTGGTGATGGCCAGGGAAGCCGATCGCCTGAACAGGGTCGTCAGCGAGCTGCTGGAACTGGTGCGTCCGGCGCATTTAAAATATCAATCGGTTGATTTAAATGAAGTCATTACGCATTCGCTTCAACTGGTTAGCCAGGATGCCGCCAGCCGGGCGATATCTCTGAAGTTTATCGCGCAGCCCGCGCTATGCCGCATCCAGGCCGATCCGGATCGTTTAAAACAGGTGCTGCTCAACCTTTATCTCAATGCTATCCATGCCATTGGCCGCGATGGCGTGATTACGGTGGCGGTGAGAGAGTGCGGCGATGGGCGAGTAAAGGTGAGCGTTGCGGACAGCGGCAAAGGGATGACGGCGGAACAGCTACAGGCCATTTTTACACCGTACTTCACTACCAAGGCCGACGGCACCGGGCTGGGGCTGGCGGTGGTGCAGAACATCGTTGAGCAGCACGGCGGAACAATTGACGCCGAGAGCACTCCCGGCAAGGGCGCGCTATTTACGCTCTATTTGCCGGTTAATGGGCAACAGAAGGATGAACAAGGATGAGTGGCGAGCAGGTCGATATTCTGGTGGTGGACGATGACATCAGCCACTGCACTATCTTACAGGCGTTGTTGCGGGGCTGGGGTTATCGGGTTGCGCTGGCTTACAACGGCGTACAGGCGCTGGAACAGGTGCGCGAGAAGGTGTTTGATCTGGTGCTATGCGACATCCGCATGGCGGAGATGGATGGCATCGAAACGCTGAAAGAGATCAAAACCTTGAATCCGTCGATTCCCGTTCTGATTATGACAGCGTACTCCAGCGTCGACACCGCTGTGGAAGCGCTGAAATCCGGTGCGCTGGACTACCTGATTAAGCCGCTGGACTTTGACAAGCTGCAGCTGACGCTATCCGAGGCGTTGGCTCACACTCGGCAGAGCGAGTCTCCCGTTGCCGGGACTCCGGCCGCCCAGTTTGGCATGGTGGGGGATAGCCCGGCGATGCGGGCGCTGCTGAACAATATCGCCCTGGTTGCGCCCTCCGATGCGACGGTATTAATTCACGGCGAGTCGGGCACAGGGAAAGAGCTGGTCGCTCGGGCGCTGCACGCCAGCAGCGCTCGCAGCCGCCAGCCGCTGGTGATCCTCAACTGCGCGGCGCTTAACGAGTCGTTGCTGGAGTCGGAGCTGTTTGGCCATGAGAAGGGCGCGTTTACCGGCGCGGACAAACGGCGAGAAGGGCGCTTCGTTGAAGCGGACGGCGGTACGCTTTTCCTCGATGAAATTGGCGATATTTCGCCATTGATGCAGGTGCGTCTGCTGCGGGCGATTCAGGAGCGTGAAGTGCAGCGGGTGGGCAGCAATCAGACCCTTTCGGTCGATGTACGGCTAATTGCCGCCACCCACCGGGATTTAGCCGAAGAGGTCAGTGACGGGCGTTTTCGCCAGGATCTCTACTACCGCCTGAACGTCGTGACTATCGATATGCCGCCGCTGCGTCATCGCAGGGAGGATATCCCCCAACTGGCGCGCTATTTCCTGCAACGGTATGCCGAGCGTAACCGTAAAGCAGTACAGGGATTTACGCCACAGGCGATGGACTTGCTGATCCACTACGCCTGGCCGGGTAATATTCGCGAGCTGGAAAATGCGGTGGAGCGGGCGGTGGTCCTGCTGACCGGAGAGTACATCTCCGAACGCGAGCTGCCGCTGGCAATTGCCGGTACGCCAGTTGCGGACGTGTTGCACGGTGATGATGTTATTCAGCCGCTGGTGGAGGTAGAGAAAGAAGCGATCCTCGCGGCGCTCGAAAAAACGGGCGGCAACAAAACTGAAGCCGCCCGTCAGTTGGGCATTACGCGCAAAACGCTGCTGGCAAAGCTCAGCCGTTAGCGGTTTTGCTCACGTTCGATAGCGCGCCAGCCGATGTCGTTACGGCTAAAGCTGCCGTCCCAGCTGATATCGCTCATCAGGGCGTAAGCGCGCTTTTGCGCTTCAGCAACGGTGCGACCCAGTGCGGTGGCGCAGAGTACCCGGCCGCCGCTGGTCAGCACGCGATCGTCATTAGCGAGTCTGGTGCCGGCGTGGAAGACCTTGCCGTCTGCCGTTTCTTCCAGCGGCAGGCCGTGGATCTCATCGCCGGTGCTGTAGTTGCCCGGATAACCACCGGCGGCGATCACGACGCCCAGCGAGGCGCGCTCGTCCCACTCGGAGGTTTTCTCATTCAGCTTACCGTCGCAGGCGGCGAGGCACAGATCCACCAGATCCGATTTCATGCGTAGCATGATCGGCTGGGTTTCCGGATCGCCAAAGCGGCAGTTGAACTCGATTACCTTCGGGTTGCCCTGTTTGTCGATCATCAGGCCCGCATAGAGGAAACCGGTGTAGGTATTACCCTCCGCTGCCATACCTTTTACGGTTGGCCAGATAATGCGTTCCATGGTGCGCTGGTGAACCTCATCGGTGACCACCGGTGCCGGAGAGTAAGCGCCCATACCGCCCGTGTTCGGGCCGGTATCGCCATTGCCCACGCGTTTATGATCCTGGCTGGTGGCCATCGGCAGGACGTGCTCGCCGTCGACCATCACGATAAAGCTCGCCTCTTCGCCGTCGAGGAACTCTTCAATGACGATGCGGTGCCCGGCGTCGCCAAAGGCGTTTCCTGCCAGCATGTCTTGAACGGCGGCTTCCGCTTCTTCCAGCGTCATGGCGACAATCACGCCCTTGCCGGCGGCCAGGCCGTCGGCCTTGATAACGATGGGCGCGCCTTTCTCACGCAGGTACGCCAGCGCGGGCTCGACTTCGGTGAAGTTCTGGTATTCCGCTGTCGGAATGTTATGGCGAGCAAGAAAATCTTTGGTGAAGGCTTTAGAGCCTTCCAACTGCGCCGCGCCTTCCGTTGGGCCGAAGATTTTCAGCCCCGCGGCGCGGAACGCATCCACAACGCCAATCACCAGTGGCGCTTCCGGGCCAACGATGGTCAGATCAATTTTCTCGCTTTGAGCAAAGCTCAGCAGCGCCGGAATATCGGTGACGCCGATAGCCACATTCTGCAACGCTGGTTCCAGGGCGGTGCCCGCGTTACCCGGGGCGACAAAAACGGTATCGACTTTTGGCGATTGCGCCGCTTTCCAGGCCAGGGCGTGCTCGCGGCCGCCGTTGCCAATAACTAATACTTTCATCGTCTGCTCCGTGAATTAATGGCGGAAGTGGCGCATGTCGGTGAAGATCATCGCGATGCCGTGCTCATCGGCGGCGGCAATCACCTCTTCGTCGCGAATAGAACCGCCGGGCTGAATGACGCAGCTCACGCCAACGGCAGCGGCGGCATCAATACCGTCGCGGAACGGGAAGAAGGCGTCGGAGGCCATTGCCGAACCTTTCACCTCCAGTCCCTCATCGCCTGCTTTAATCCCGGCGATTTTGGCAGAGTAAACGCGGCTCATCTGACCTGCGCCTATTCCGATGGTCATGTTCTCTTTGGCATAAACAATGGCGTTAGATTTAACGAATTTCGCAACGATCCAGCAGAACAGCGCATCGCGTAGCTCCTGCTCGGTCGGCTGGCGTTTGGTAACCACGCGCAGTTCGCCTTCTGTGACCATACCCAGATCGCGGTCCTGAACCAGCAGGCCGCCATTAACGCGTTTGAAGTCCAGACCCGGCACGCGCTGCGTCCACTGACCGCAGGTCAGAACGCGGACGTTCTGTTTCGCAGCAGTGATCTTCAGGGCCTCTTCCGTCGCAGACGGTGCGATGATCACTTCAACGAACTGGCGGGAGATGATGGCCTGCGCGGTTTCGGCATCCAGTTCGCGGTTAAACGCGATAATGCCGCCGAAGGCTGAGGTCGGGTCAGTTTTGTATGCGCGGTCGTAGGCATCCAGAATAGAGGTGCTTACCGCTACGCCACATGGGTTGGCGTGCTTCACAATAACGCAGGCCGGCTCACTGAATTCTTTGACGCATTCCAGCGCGGCATCGGTGTCGGCAATGTTGTTATAGGAGAGGGCTTTACCCTGAACCTGCTGTGCCGTGGCGACAGAGGCTTCTTTGATTTCTTCTTCTATATAGAAGGCAGCCTGCTGGTGGCTGTTTTCACCGTAACGCATATCCTGCTTCTTAATGAAGTTCAGGTTCAGGGTGCGCGGGAAGCGGCCAGCGGCTTCTTTGCTCTCGCCGTGATAGGCCGGAACCATGCTGCCGAAGTAGTTGGCAATCATGCTGTCGTAGGCGGCGGTGTGTTCGAATGCTTTAATGGCGAGGTCGAAGCGGGTGTCGAGGGTCAGGGAGCCTTCGTTCGCATCCATCTCTTTAATAATGGCATCGTAGTCGCTGCTCTTCACCACGATGGCGACGTCTTTATGGTTCTTCGCCGCCGAGCGAACCATGGTTGGGCCGCCGATATCAATGTTTTCTACCGCATCTTCCAGCGAGCAACCCTCGCGGGCAACGGTTTGAGCAAACGGATACAGGTTAACAACCACCATATCAATAGGCGCGATACCGTGTTGTTCCATAATGCCGTCATCCTGGCCGCGGCGGCCGAGAATGCCGCCGTGAACTTTCGGATGCAGAGTCTTCACGCGTCCGTCCATCATTTCCGGGAAACCGGTGTAGTCAGAGACTTCGGTAACCGGCAGACCTTTCTCAGCCAGCAGGCGTGCGGTACCACCCGTAGACAGTAGCTCGACACCACGAGCGGAAAGCGCCTGCGCGAATTCGACGATACCGGCCTTGTCAGAAACACTGAGCAGGGCGCGGCGGACTGGACGACGTTGTTGCATGGTATTAAATCCCCAGGATTTGAATATTACAGAGAGCGTTAGGTGAGTTTTTGCCTAAAAACTCACCTAACGCACCCAACCGGGCATCCTTGTTATAGCGCGGCATTGTAACGAAAACGTTTGCGCAACGCTCGCGAATTTTTATCTTTCTCCTTTTGGCCCTGAACGACGGCTTATATAGAGAGGTGGTGTGGCTTTTGTTATGGGGTATCGCTCGTCATCTGTGGATAATTCTGTGCGTAACAGGGTATAAAGCGGGGTTTTGCTGGGGAATGCAGCAGTCAGTCATTTTTCTGCAATTTAACTATTGCGGATGCCCGGGAACTCCCTATAATGCGCCTCCATCGACACGGCAGATGTGAATCACTTCACACAAACAGCCGGTTGGTTGAAGAGAAAAAATCCTGAAAAACAGGGTTGACTCTGAAAGAGGAAAGCGTATTATACGCCACCTCGCAACGGTGAGCGAAAGCCGCGTTGCACTGCTCTTTAACAATTTATCAGACAATCTGTGTGGGCACTCAAAGTGACATGGATTCTTAACGTCTTCGGACGAAAAATGAATAC
>NZ_JBLURD010000027.1:0-33390 GCF_051209435.1 Klebsiella sp. HN106
CTCGTTACAGAGGGTAACATCATCAAGCGCTGTTATATGCTTCGCCTCACCTTCGACGATAACGGTATGGATACCGTATGCTGTAAATCTCATACTATTTTCCAGAACCCAGTTGCGGTATTCGTCGAGTCCACCTTCGGAACCGGTAGCTCTGCGCCACATTTCAATTTGCTTGTGTGATGGGTCAAGTGTACTTGTCATTGAAGCCTCGTCTCAGCGATAACGCTTGAAATAGCCCGCTTTGGTCATCATGAAATTAGCCATCTGACTGGCGATTTGATTGTATCTTACTCATAGTGCCCTACCTATAGGTTAAAAAGGGGCATTTTCGCTTTATAGCGTGTTCAGCAGCATCAATCCTCCCAAGAAAGGCTGGCTTATTAAGCCGGTCCATCATTTTCTGTATATCTCTCATCAATTTTTATATCCGCCCTGGAGTGCACCGTTCAAGCACACCGATTAGGCAGATAGTCACTAGTTAACTCTTTACTAGTGACTAAATTCCATTGATATACGTGACAACGTCACGTCATGAAAGCTTATAAATGCCTATTTTTCATACAATGGGATTTAATTAGGAGTAAATCCCATAGGCTTACATAAGGATGACAATTAAAAGCGTTAAATATCAACCAGATAGAATGATTACCCCCAATTAATGGGCTCATCACATTATTTCACTGGCTGGGGTTATTGCTGGCATATCTGAAAGTGCTAATATGTTAGTCATTAGTAATTAGTAAAGCCTTTACTAAACGCGTTTCTACGTAAATTCTATAGGTTTTATAGTGTCCTGTCCGAGGACAATAAAGTTGTACACAAAGCACTAAAGTTGTAACCATTCTCAAAAAACGACGCTAATGTTGTATACTTACTGAATGTGTGGTTATAGGGTTGGAGACTATAAAATGCACATATAGGTACGTATCAATGTCGTTTTTAGGGTACGATCATGGCTAGGGGTAGGCGTCTCAAATCCTATTTGGATTATGAAAATGCGCTAGGTGACGGCATAGGAGTGGGCTATGGCCAAAGTTATCAGCCCTGGCTTAGAGCTCAGGACGTTAAATCCCGTGGAAACCGTTCGATAGTCTTTGGCCTTAAGACGTTTCGAAACCATCATCTCCTTTCTTCTGTCGAAAGTAACTTTTTCTATCTGGCTGAGTTTAATGACTCGGTGATTGATATCCGGGAACAATTCCCACTCTTTCCTCTCCGGCTTACCCAACAAATAGCAAATCATCTACATTTTCAACATCCTATGGTGAGGGGAGTAAGAGGAGTACCTGTCGAAGTTCTGAATGTTATGACAACCGATTTTTTACTGACCTTGAGAACTCCTGAAGGCGGACTTCGATACAAAGCTATAGCAGTAAAACATAACGAGAGCATACCTGAACGCGAAGCCCAAAAACTTGAAATAGAGAGGATGTTTTGGCAGTTGATTGATGTTGAGTTTCAAATTTATGTTGGCTCGGAACTCAATAACGTCGTCGGTAAAAACATTTGCTGGGCTACTTCTGTATTAAGAGATGGTTCTGAATTTTATGATAAATATCCTCTTGATAAAATCCTATGGAAGCTTAAACCAGATGTTTATCCCATAGTAGGACTACGTGCAATGATTTCATCAATCTTTGGGGTAGATGCACAAGAAGCGATGATGTTATTGCAGGCAATGATTGGATTAAAAATGATAAATGTTGGATTTATCATATCCAATACTCGAAACCGGTCTGATAAAGATAATTTCCAATGACCACTATATAGGACTGAACGCAAATGGATATTATTAGGAATTCAGTCTGGCTCTCTCAAGGCACTGATTTGCTTGCAGAGGGACTTTACCGTGTTTTGGATTTTGACAGAAAGGTCGATTTGTTAATTTTGTTTAAAATAAAATCAGAAAGAACGGGTAAGCCAATCCCTTTCTCATTTTCAATGTTTAAATATTATATTGAATCAAATAGCATAACTTGTAAAGATTATATATATCCTTCATATATGTTAGTAGATGAGAAAGAATTAACAGATAAAGACAGAGGAAGGCGAGATGAAAATTACAATATCATTAAAGATCTTGTAGATGACAGAATGTTTCTGTTCGACTATGCATTACATAAAAAGTCGCACCTTTTAATGGATTACTCAAGAAATAAAAAAATATCACAATATACTATCAGAACGCTTCTGGCGTTGTATTGGCGACATGGGCAGGATATTTATGCATTGCTACCCGCATTCTCGAACTGTGGCGCCGCTGGGAAAAGTAGAATCAAACATGAAATTAAACTTGGGAATTCCAAAAAAAACAGAGCATTACCTAATGAACGATCACGTGTTTTCATTCTTAATGAAAGAGATATAAATAATATTAGAAAATCTCTCATTACGTATCATTATAAAGTTAACGGAGATACGATAAAGAAAACATTAGAGAGACATATTGATTTGTATTTTAGGGATGAAATTAAAACAGCAAACCTAGAAAATAGAGCTCCATATGTTCCTTCTTTAAAACAATTTTCATACTGGAATAAAAAACTCTTCACTAAAGATTTCTCGATAAATAAGAAGAACACGAAAAAAGAAATAGACCTCAAAATGCGGGCGCTTTTAGGTAGTGTGGCTAATACAACTGTTTTGCCGGGTGATGTTTTCGAAATAGACTCAACTGTCGCTGATGTACATCTTATTTCGAGTTTAAACAGACGAAAAGTCATTGGGCGTCCTACTATTTATACAGTGGTGGATCGTGCAACAAGAATGATTGTTGGCCTTCATGTTTCTTTATACCATGCTTCATGGCGAGCCGCCCGACAAGCGTTAGCAAATTGCTTTATGCCAAAAAAAGAATATTGTAGATTATTTGGAATCTCTATTACTGATGATGATTGGCCTTGTTCTCACATTCCATTAACATTGATGTGTGACAACGGGGAGATGATTGGTCTTAAACCTCAGGAAGAGATGACCCCCCTGACAAAACTTGAGTTTGCGCCAGTCGGTAGAGGCGACAGAAAAAGCATTGTTGAACGCTGTTTCGGCATTCTGAATGATGAGGTTATTCATAGGCTTATTGGAACAACACGAAGGGGAAAGATTGTTAAAGGAGAGCCAACACCGCAATCCAGGGCTTGTTTAACGATTCAGGAGGTCACGTCTTTACTGATTCGGGAGATACTTGCACATAATCAGAGAACGTATGAGGAACTGGCTTATATCAATCCCTTACTGATTGAAAATGATCTCGTAATATCACCAAAAAATAGTTGGATGATAAGCTTAAAGCACGGGAGATTCAGCGCAAGAGCCGTTGGGGCCGACGAAGTGATCGCACGATTGTTAATCCCTGTGAACGCTAACATTACCGCCGGTGGGATTCAGTACAATAATCTTTTTTATGAATGTGATCCTGAAATTGCATCAGGTGTCAGAGTATTTGGAAGAACCACTTGTGAAGCAAGAATAGATGACAATTGCGTAGATTATATATATGTAAGATTTGACAAAAATAGCATTTTCAAAAAACATTACCTACTTAAGAAAAGAGATGTATTTAAAGGGAAAGCTCATCTTGATACAGATGTAATGGCTGATTGGGTAGATACTCAAAAAGAAATTAATTTATTTACTCTGGATTCGCTCAGCAATATCAATAATAAAGATGAATTTAACAGGAAAGGTAACGAAAGATTAAATGAAATATACGAATCTCGCCGGGTACATGGTAAAGATATTAAAAAGAACAGGAAAAATGAACTTGATTCATTAGGGCGAACTCATGTTGCTAATGGAAGATCTGAACCCCTACTTCCTTCATCCAGTAATGTTCTGCTTTTGCCTGGCCGGGAGGAGAAACAAAGATGGTTAAAAGGTAAGAAGAAGACTGAGGACGCAGAATAATGAATCTTATACGGCGCGTTTCAGCGATATATAAAGAACAGGAGTTACCTGAGTATCGTGGCAATCCCTTAATTGAAGCACTTCCTGAAGCGCTTACGGAAGATGAAGTACTTCTGGAAATGAGTTATTTCCCCGAAATTGACGAAAAAATCCGCTGGACTGCCCCGGCGAATGTTAGAGAGCAGTATGTCGAACGTATAAAGAAATTCCGTTGCCCTCAAACCAATCTTATCCAGGCTTATAAGATGATCTTACGGGCACTTAGGGAAAGCTATGCAGCTCGTAATCCTTTAAAAAGCGGAACAATTCAATATCTTCATTACTATGGAAATGAGCGTCCTGATATTGAGCCAGAAAGTGGATATTTTAAATCCCAGGCTGAAACTATTACGATAGTTGGAATGAGTGGTTCTGGAAAAACTACCATGATTGAGCAAGTCATGGATCATTTCCCTCAGATTATAGAACACAGCAGCTATAAAGGAGTTTTTCCCGGCTTCAGTAAGCAAATTGTATGGGTAAAGATTAATTGTCCATACAATTCAAGTGTGAGAGACCTTTGTGAAGAGATTTTACAAAAATTAGATGATGCAATTGGTATTGAACGAACTACACCTGAGATTAGAAATGGTGCTCTGGCTCGCCAGATTGCACAAAGAATTAAATCATCATTTTTGGGTATCCTTGTTATTGATGAAATGCAGAGGCTTAAATTTTCAAGAACCGGGGGTGAGAGTAAGTTGATTGATTTTTTACATGAAATTGTAGATTCCATGGGGGTATCTATGGTTTTTTGTGGAAATCATCCTTTTGACGAGACGCTGACAAAGAAAATGAGAATTGCCAGGCGGGCAGAGTCTGGTGGTTACATGAAAATTAAGAATGTTAGATACGATTCACAAGACTGGCAATCGTTTATTCATTATTTATGGCCATTACAATGGACAAATGTTGAAACTCCATTAAATGATGAGTTAAACGAAAAATTATTCATTTTATCTAAAGGCAATATTGGATTGGCTCAGATGATTTATCGGGGGGCACAATTAAAGGTTATCGGTAGCGGCAATGAAATCATCACTGGCGCAGTCTTGTCGGCCTCTGTACCGGTACTCGTGAGTCATACGGAGGAATATAAGGATACTCCACTCCCGGGGGCCGCGACTGAAGATGAGGAAGCTAAATGGCTCTCTGCATCTAATGAGGGTGATGCTTCGGCTAAAATCATGGCAGAGAAGTCCCTAAAGTCTTTGATCCCTGGGGATATAGACAGGCCACAGCACAAGGAATTCGTAGGAAAAATAGACGAGGTTTTGCGCAATTTCGACGAGAAAATACTGTCTCTTGACCACGATCTTGTTATCAACAGAACAGCTGAAAAGAAAAATACCTACGATGCTCTTCAGCGTTGCGGGCTTATAAATATAGATCCACTTAATAAATTGTAATGAGGTAACAGTTCGTAACGGTCAAAGAGAGGTGTGGGAAATGAGAATGTTGCCTGTTTTGCCTGATGAATCCTTGTTCAGCCGGTTTTGTCGGACAACTACCGTGTACGGTATGTCCCCATCTTCTCTGTTAACGATCATTTTCAACAAACCTGATATGAACGTCCATCCAATTCTCAATTCAGGATTAAAGGCTATTTCTCTTCATACATCCGAAAGTGCAGATCAGCTCTGGCATGAACAGACTTTACTCCCTCTTTTTGCCTGGGCACTACCAATCAGTCGTAATGAAATTATGGATTTCAACACGACCCCTGCCAGGCTTAATCGATTGTGCCGCCTTAGTAATTTTTCACTAGGGCAGCGCACACTATTGAAGTTTTGCCCGGTTTGCGCTCGTGAAGATACTTTTCATTATGGTGTTACTTATTGGCATCTGGCGCATCAGCTTCATGGGGTTACAACCTGCCATCGGCATCCGGTAGCGCTTGAAAGCATCCATGTCCCTTCTTCACCGCACATACGTATTGGACTGATGCCTCCTGTTTCGTATACAGAACAACTTAGCAATGAGATAGACTTCGATTTTGCTAAGTTTTGTTATGAGTCCCTAAATATAATCAGAAGAAAAGATATTACACACCCCAATTACATGGATGTACTTAAAAAGTTGAATTTATTATCATTGGATGGAAATTTAAAGAAAAATGTATTCTACGCACATGTTTATGCTAAGTGCCAGTTATTTGGGGAGGGTTCATCGGGACTTATACCAACATCCCTAACTGATTATCATTACTGGGAGCCTATACTCAAAGACAAATGTTGTCAGCATCCCACAAAGCATCTTTTGCTTTGTTATTGTTTGTTAAATACTTGCTGGCCAACGTATGCAGGAAGTCGTACTAATAAAAAGAAAGAAATCTTTAAAAGTCATAAGAAATACAGTTTTCATATAGTTGAAAATAATACTAGTGTTAGCAACCTTGGGAAGGAATTTAGTCGCAGCAGATGTTACATTAAAACACTTATTTATAAAAAATACCTGAGGGCGTTTAAGCGAAACACAAAAATTAATATATTCACTGAATTGCTTATCAAGTCTATGACTGTAAGGGGGTTTAGTCTGGCATCCATAGCTGAGAAAAACTCATTATCGGAAGGAGCTGTATCCTCTGTAATTTCATCTTGTTACGGTTTATGCTCATGGCGTAAAAAATGTAAAAAAGATTCTTTAAGACGGCGTCATAAGCAGAAAATATTAAGATTTATACATAATCAATCCGTTTCTATAACACGAAAGTTAGTCAAAGAAAGTTGTTATGCAAGTTTCTATTGGCTAAATAAACATGAATGTGACTGGCTTAATTCCTGTCTTCCTAAAACAATACGATGCTATAAAAATAAAAGAGTAGACTGGAGCGAGAGAGATATTATCTCATCATCATTAATAAATGATGTTTTATCTCAGGGGCAGTACTCGATGTCACTTACAAGTCTAGATGCTTTACTGGGAGGGCATGGCTGGCTTTTGAAATACAGAGATAAACTACCAATGACAATGATACTTCTCAGAAAAATGGAACTAATTAAATAAGAGGGAGTTATATGGTTTACGAAAATGAATTGTGGCACAGTTTTCTTCTGCGTTCACAGATAATGTATAACTTATCCAATTGCAGGAACATAATATCAAAGCATGGCGCACTAAGGTACGATGCCTTTCCTCGTTTCGAACTGATTGATATGTACAAATTGCATAGCTTGCAGGATATATATGACATTCTTGCCACTAGAAATGGTTATATACTAACTTCCAATATAGTGTCGTTATCTTCTGGTGTTTACGGGTATTTTAACGCTGTTGAAGATGCCTGTCGGAAAAATTTTCACATAACTAATTCATATCCATTGGTAAACATCTCAAACATTCGTTACTGTCACAAATGTATTGTTGAAGATATACACTCTAAAGGCATTGGTTATCTGCGTCATAGATGGTTGTTTGAATCTAAATGTGCAGTTCATAGTACCAGTTTATATGAGGTTTGTTTTGATAACTATTTGAATGCAGTGAAAGGACTTAGTGACTTAATTATAAGTGGAATAAATCCTCATGGTTATTGTTCCCTTGTGGTTGACGTTTCAAACCCTTTCAAAAATCCAGTGTATATATTACCATGTGCACGTAATAAAATTTTAAAATGGATTTCGGACAATAAAAATATGCTGATTTACTTTCTCTTTGATCTCTTCAAATGTAAGTCGCATTCAAGTTTATCTAAGGTTATCGAAGTCAAGATAATGCATGATAGATATATTTCTGCGGTGTTCAAGATGTTAAGTGAAGTTAATTTTTGTAATTTCAACTCATTTATTTCTGATATTTTTGAGGACGTAAGTTATGCCTCTATCGGACTTGATGATTATTCTGTTAATGTGCATTTTCTCAGGCTAAGGGCTGCAGATTGTAAATTTTGCCAGTTGAATGGTAAATATTTTTGCTCACTTTACAATGTAAAACTTCTTCGCTAATTTCACTTCATTTATAAAATACTAAGAAAGCTAGTTAGATAAGGTTTTATATTTTGACTGGGGCAGGAATAAATTATCACTCATAGAGTTTCCCTGGGGGTTACCACCTGTGTATGATGCCGGTTAGCAACAACGTCTAAAAGACCTGCGATCACGTGGGTCCCTCTCCAGCAAAGGGGCAAGGGGTGCTATATAACGGTGTACTGCTTACCCAATACGGCCTTGTATTTGAAAGATGCCGCATCTTGGCAGGATTCGTATTACAGCCTATAGTCTGTTAATGAGCATTACAGCCTATATGCTGTAAATCCCTGCGTTATGCTTGTTAACTCGTCGATACGGAAGGTCACTTATGAACACTCAATACGCTTTGAAGACTTTGAATCAGTTACGTCCTGTTTTAATCGGCTTTCGCAAAGCCAATGGACTGACGCAAAAAGATGTTTCTGAACGTTTGGGTATAACACAGCAAACTTATGCCCGACTAGAGGCCAACCCTGCAAGTGCGGGTTTTGAGCGTTTGTTTAGGGTGTTCAGCGTCCTTGGAGTGGAGATCGTACTTTCATCCAGGGAACCATTGTCAGATGCAAAGCCCGAATACGGAGCTATGCACAATTATTCTTCACTTCCAGCCAGGCGGGAGAAATGGTGACGCCTGGCGCTTCCCGGTCTAATTTTTCTTCAACAAGATTAACCCCTTAGCGGCCTGAAGTATCAGGTTGCGATAGAGCCTTTCATTTCTTCTGTTATGTTAAATACACCATTTTGAGCTATTTCGCTCGGCCTTAAATTATCTCTTCATTCTTCAGTGAAAATTTTATGTCGATCACATTATCGATGAATTTAGGAAATAATCCGTAAATGAAAATCTATCTTCTTTTAAATTCATCAGTGTCAGTAGCAAATATTACGCATAAAAGAATGGTTATTATTATCATTTAAATTATAAAGCTCATGAGTCAATTCCAAAAAATATAATAAGCATTGAAATCATTACCCGTGATTCTGGAGTTTTAACTTTGCCATGTAACCAACCACAAGTTAGTTTCCGGTGTTTTGAGGGGCAGTAAAGTTCTGAAAGCGCGACCAGATCATAATCCCGAAATGTCGTTAAGATATTCTGAATAACGGTTATCCCTGCTTGTTGGCAGGCATTTGAAAATATATTTTGTATTCAGGTTGCAGCAAAACGCTTTCTTACACACAGGACTTCATATGCGGCTCAGAAAATTAAAACTGAAAAACTTCAGAGGCTACAGAAACTCTACTGAAATCATTATTGATGAAAGCATGACGGGTATTGTCGGTCGTAATGACTTTGGGAAATCAACGCTTCTGGAAGCGCTGGCTATTTTTTTTGAAACAGAAGGAATGAAGGCTGACAAGAATGACATGAACTGTTTCAGCCTAAGAGAAGGGGACGGCCGTTTTGAAATAGCCTGTGAATTTGATGACCTGCCCGATTTTATCATGATCGACGACAGGGTGCAGACCACGCTCGCCTCAGAACATCTGCTGAATGAGGACGGCAATTTTGAAATCGTCAAAACGTTTAAAGCAACGACCTCAGGAAAACCGGAGCAGACCTGCATCCGCTGCATCCACCCGGATGAGGAGCCCCTGAGAAATTTACTGGGCATGAAAATTTCTGAGCTCAAGGCGGTGGGAAAAGAAGTTGAAAAAAATGTGGCGGATAAACGCACTGCATCGTTATGGCGTCAGGCCATCAGGGAAGCCGCAGCCCCCTATACCTGTTCGGAAATTATGCTGGATGTCGATAAAGAGTTCGGAACCGACACAAAATCATTATGGGGTAAGATCCTCGATTTGCTGCCCACGTATGCGATTTTCAAAGCCGACAGGGAAAGCAGCGACGGGGATTCCGAAGCTAAAAACCCCTTACAGCAGGCCGTAAAAGACGCTCAGGCTGCGCTGCAGGACAAAATTACAGCGCTGGAAAATGAGATTCAGGACAGCGTCCTGGATGTCGCACAGAGAACGCTGGATAAATTACGTGAAATGGCCCCCGAACTCGCCAGTGAACTGACTCCACGATTTAAGGAGAAACCCAAGTGGACCTTCAATTTCACCCTGGACGGGGAAAATGGCATCCCCATCAATAAGCGCGGCAGCGGGATAAGGAGGCTTATCCTGTTGAATTTTTTTCGGGCTGAGGCTGAAAAGAATGTCGCGGGGACGCCCAGAAATGTGATTTATGCCATAGAGGAGCCTGAAACGTCACAGCATCCGAACTATCAGATGATGCTGATGAAAGCGTTACTGGCACTGGCAGGCCAGCCGCACCGTCAGATTATCGTCACCACCCATGTCCCGGCGCTGGCCGGATTAATCCCTGTCGAAGGCGTACGTTATGTTACCCGAAATGAGGCGGGTGAACCCGTAGTAAAAATGCCGGATGACGCAGTGCTGAAGGAAGCCACTGAAAGCCTGGGGGTGCTGCCAGAGACCGGTATGGAAAGGGCGCAGGGGATTGTTCTGGTAGAGGGAAAGTCGGATGTTACTTTCCTGAGGCATGCGGCCAGTTCATTAAAACAGTCAGGTGCGCTGCCAGCCTCTCTGGAGGACGTGAAAATAGTGCCAGTCCTCATAGGAGGGTGTGGTAGCGTCAAACACTGGGTTACATTGAATCTGGCCAAAGATCTGGGGCTTCCCTGGTGCGTATTTCTGGACTCCGATATTGGGGGAGACCCTGCACAGGTTCTGTCCATCCAGAAGCGTAAAAAAGAAGTAGAGGAGGCCGGTAAGGTATTTTTCGCTACGCGCAAACGTGAGATAGAAAACTATCTGTGCCCGGATCTTATCGAGGAAATTACTGGTGTAGCCGTCACGTTTACGGACACCTGTGACGCTAAAAAAATAATCGGCCGGGCTGTGGGAATGAAACCCGATAATGTACTAGATAAATTCTGGCCTCAGATGACATCAGAAAGAATCATCTCAAGATCAACCTATCATGACGGAACGCAGGAGAGAAGCGAGCTGGTTGAGATCCTGAGCGACATTGTATCCATGACGAGATAATGTATTAAATAAGCATCTCAGGTGCATATATTCCGGTCCTCAACAAAGGACCGGAGTACAGAGTAGTAAAAACCCGAAATTAATCGGGTTTGAATTATATAAAGATTAACCGACTCCCGCGCCCAGGAACGATGTAAAATCACGCTTGTCGTGACATTTCTACAATGTTTACTTTTGACTATCAAGCCATTTATTCATCTGCTCAATTTCACCTTTTTGAGCTTTAATGATGTCCTGCGCGAGCTTTCTCATTTTCGGATCTTTTCCGTATTTGAGCTCGGTCTCAGCCATTGCTATTGCCCCTTCATGGTGCGCTACCATGCCTTTCGCAAAAGCCTTGTCGGGATCGGACTCATTTACGGCAGCCATCATTTTGTCATGCATGTCTTTCATGCCAGCCATATATTCCTGTGACGAAGCCGAGGTAGACATATCAGTCATTTTCATTTCTGAATGTTCTGCTGAAATCGCTGGCAGGGATAACATTAATACTGCAAATAAAGTGTTTCTGGCTTTCATAAAAAATATCCTTTTAGCGTTGATGCCCGTTAACTGTAGCAGAATCTGATAAAAATGCCCCCTGTAGGGGGCAAAGATGTTGCCATATATCCGGTTACGGAAAAATCTATCAAGGAAATAAGGACAGCACAGATACTTCCCTCGCCGTCAGCCTGCACTGAGCATGCGACGATGCGCTTCGGCCATGGCCTGATGTGGGCCAGACTGACCGTTATTCATAAATTCATGGGCAACTGCAGCTCTTTCATGCTCATTCATTGCCGCTAATGACTTCGACGGCCCGGTAGGGGAAACGGTCTGACTTCCCATCATCCTCTGATGACTTTCCACCATTTTCTGGTGCGCATCCGCCGACCCGTTCGTCATGGTTTCATGAGCAATAATGGCCTGTTCATGCTGGTCCATACCGGCCATACGAGGTGCAGTCCCCTGGATCCCGACAGGAGCCGCAGCAGACTGCATCTGGTGAGCAGGTGCCTGTGCATTGTTGACCCGCTCATGGATATTCACGGTTTCAGTGGCCCAGGCCGAAGAAATTAAGCCAAAGCCCAGCAAGGATGCTAATACGATATTTTTCATGATAACTCTCCATTTCTTAATTAGTGATGTCCGGGGGAGTACAACCGGTGTTTTCAGTTCCATAACTGAAACAGGTTCGGAAGTGTTTATTTCTCCGGGAGGGGACTGGATATTCATTTCCTGGCGTCCACTGACGCCGGATATTGATAAAGCAATCCAGCCTTCCTGATAAGTTGCACTAATTATATCGAATGGCTTCTGTTTGCTGCATGACAGGCTAATGACATCTTTGTCATTTAAATCTTTATTCCCAGCACTGGGTGTCCGGAATCATTTTCTCCAGTCTGGGCACGGATAAGATAAAACGCGTTGAGTGTACGTCCGATTCCACCTGCACTCTTCCGTGATGTGCTTCCACGATTGACTTCACAATCGCAAGGCCGATGCCGCTGCCTTCTCCTTTTCGTTGTCTGGACGGATCCACCCGATAAAAACGGTCAAACAACCTTGATAAATGCTCTTCAGGGATTGGTTTCCCCGGATTTTCAATCACAAGGTCAAAAAAGCTCTCCTGCTCTCTTATTGAGACGGTGATTGCCTGTCCCTCCGGGGTATAACGCAGGGCATTGGATAACAGATTATTGATCGCCCTTCTGAACATTTGTGGATCTCCCTCAACCAGGCAGGGCATCCCGTTAAATTTGAGCGTGATATTGCGTTCTTCGGCCCAGGCTTCGAAAAACTCGAAGACTTTCATGACTTCCGCTCTGAGGTCAAACATGACCCTGTCAGGTATCAGCTGATTATTATCTGCCTGTGCCAGGAACAGCATATCGCTGACCATTTTGGTCATCCGGTTATACTCTTCAAGACTGGAATAGAGGACATCCTCAAGTTCCCTCTGTGTTCGATCCTGACTCAGTGCGATTTCAGTCTGCGTCACCAGATTGGTGATGGGCGTTCTGATCTCATGCGCGATATCGGCAGAGAAATTGGCCTGGCGGGTAAAGACATCCTCAATCTTTCCAATCATATGATTGAACGAGATAACCAGTTGCTCCAGCTCAATGGGAACGCGTGTCGGTTCCAGTCGCGCATCAAGATTCTCGGAGGTGATGTTTTTAATGGCATTGCTGACATTACGAAGGGGCAGGTGCCCCTGACGGACAGCGATTCGAATGATCAGAACAATCAACAGGCTTATCACGACGGCAATCGCAATCAGGTTCTTTTTCAGCGCATCGAGGTAATGGAGATGGAAATTAATGGATAGGCCAGTCAGCATGACATAGTTCTGCTGTTTGCCCTGAAATATCGCCTGACCAGAGGAGGCGATAATCCTGTATGTTTCCATCTTCATTTCGGACCCGGTATCCATCGGTCCCGCAGGATCCTCCACCGTCCAGAGAAAGACATCCCGTGCGCGGCTGTGCTCGCTAAAATCTGCTGAATTCACTGCCGGGCGTAGTGCCGCCCCCTGAGCTGAGCTAAAGAGCACTTCCCCCCTGGGATTGAGGAGCAAAAGGGCAACGTTGCGGTAGCTGGCAATTGATTCCTTTATTTTGCTTATTTTTTTATCATCCGGATCCACCGGGGACTGCAGTATACGGTTCAGTGTGGTGCTGATTTGTTGAAGATCGCTGACATCCTGCTCGGCAAAATGATTTTCAACAGAATGCAGCATAAACCAGGTGAATGCGATAAAAGCCAGTATCGTGGACAGGCTGATAAAAAAGGTCAGCCGCAGAGCGAGTGAGAAAGGGCGTCTGGAAGGTTTGCTATGCATCCGGGACCTCCAGCATGTAGCCCACGCCCCGGACTGTCTGGATCAGCTTTGTCTCGTAATCGTTGTCTATTTTAGCGCGGAGTCGCTTTACTGCGACATCGATCGCATTAGTGTCGCTGTCAAAATTCATGTCCCAGACCTGAGAGGCAATCAGGGAGCGGGGAAGAACCTCTCCCTGATGGCGAATGAAGAATTCCAGCAGGCTGAACTCTTTACTGGTGAGCACAATGCGGTTTCCGGCGCGACTGACTTTTCTGGATACGAGATCAATCGAGAGGTCAGCCACCTTAAACTGGCTTTCCGTGATCATCGTGTTTCCCCGCCTCAGAAGGGTTCTCACCCGGGCGAGCAGTTCGGCAAACGCAAAGGGTTTAACCAGATAATCGTCCGCACCCAGTTCCAGTCCTTTGACCCTATGTTCGATCGTGCCGAGGGCTGTCAGCAGTAAGACCGGCATACCCTTTCCGGCAGTGCGCAGCATGCGGATGATATCCCAGCCGTTCACATCAGGTAGCATGATATCCAGAATGACTAAATCATACTCGGCTGTCATGGCGAGATGATATCCGGTAAGACCATTATCAGCGTGATCCACTACGAACCCTGCCTCTGTAAGCCCTTTGCTGAGATATTCACCTGTTTTAATTTCGTCTTCGACGATCAATATTTTCATCTTGCTCCCCGGCTGGCTGCTAATGTCATTCTATTGCGCCCACGATCGTTATCAACGGATTACAGCAAAAATGACAACATTGTCATTATCCTGTCACCCGGCAAACAGAGAGCGTTAGGTAAAGTACCCCTATCAATACTCTGGACTTCATTTGAACCATTTACCAGGTCTGCCTGGACGAGAAGCGTTATGTTCAAATTAAAATTACTCAGCATTAGCACGATATTCATCCTGGCAGGCTGCGTGTCGCTTGCGCCTGAATATCAGCGGCCCGCAGCACCGGTACCCCAGCAGTTTTCACTGTCCCATAACAGCCTGACGCCAGCGGTAAATGGCTATCAGGATACGGGCTGGCGTAACTTTTTTGTCGATCCCCAGGTTACCCGGTTGATCGGTGAAGCTCTGACTAATAACCGTGATTTGAGAATGGCTGCCCTGAAGGTTGAAGAGGCCCGAGCCCAGTTCAACGTCACGGATGCAGATCGTTATCCCCAGCTGAATGCCTCATCCGGGATAACATACAGCGGTGGTCTGAAAGGTGACAAGCCGACCACACAGGAGTACGACGCGAGACTGGAGCTCAGCTATGAGCTCGATTTTTTCGGCAAACTTAAGAACATGAGTGATGCTGATCGCCAGAACTACTTTGCCAGCGAAGAAGCCCGTCGGGCCGTACACATCCTGCTGGTATCCAACGTTTCACAAAGCTATTTCAGCCAGCAACTGGCGTACGAACAACTTCGTATTGCGCGGGAAACGCTGAAAAATTATCAACAGTCCTATGCTTTCGTTGAGCAGCAGCTCGTGACCGGGAGTACGAACGTTCTGGCACTTGAACAGGCGCGAGGACAAATCGAAAGTACCCGCGCCGAAATAGCCAAACGAGAAGGCGATCTGGCTCAGGCAAACAATGCCCTGCAACTGGTGCTGGGAACGTACCGCGCACTTCCGTCAGAAAAAGGGATGAAAGGCGGGGAGATAGCCCCAGTAAAATTGCCACCAAATCTGTCTTCACAAATTTTGCTGCAGCGACCGGATATTATGGAAGCGGAATATCAGCTGAAAGCGGCTGATGCCAATATTGGCGCAGCGCGAGCGGCCTTTTTCCCCTCAATTACCCTGACCAGTGGTCTTTCCACAAGCAGTACGGAGCTGTCCAGCCTGTTTACGTCAGGAAGTGGAATGTGGAATTTTATCCCTAAAATTGAAATTCCTATATTTAATGCTGGCAGGAATAAAGCCAATCTGAAGCTGGCTGAAATTCGCCAGCAACAGTCGGTGGTTAATTACGAACAAAAAATTCAGTCAGCCTTTAAGGATGTTTCCGACACGCTTGCGCTGCGCGACAGCCTTAGCCAGCAACTTGAGTCACAGCAGCGTTATCTTGATTCACTTCAGATAACTCTCCAGCGTGCCAGAGGATTGTATGCAAGTGGTGCTGTCAGTTACATCGAAGTGCTGGATGCAGAACGTTCCCTCTTCGCTACCCAGCAAACCATTCTCGATCTTACCTATTCCCGGCAGGTTAACGAAATTAATCTGTTTACCGCGCTGGGTGGCGGTTGGGTAGAGTAAATTTATTTAATTAATCAGGAAATTAAAATGCGTAATTCACTTAAAGCCGTTTTATTTGGTGCCTTCTCTGTCATGTTTTCTGCCGGTCTTCATGCTGAAACACATCAGCATGGCGATATGAATACTGCCAGTGATGCTTCGGTACAGCAAGTTATCAAGGGCACCGGTGTCGTTAAAGACATTGATATGAATACTAAGAAAATCACCATTTCGCATGAAGCAATTCCAGCGGTGGGCTGGCCTGCAATGACCATGCGCTTTACTTTTGTTAATGCAGACGATGCTATTAATGCCCTGAAAACAGGCAACCATGTCGATTTCTCGTTTATTCAGCAGGGCAATATCTCCTTACTCAAAAGCATTAACGTGACGCAGTCCTGATTGGCTGTCCGGAGCGATTACATCCTGTGCGCCTGTACATTCACATAGGTATATGTGTGAGTTAACCGTCAGGCGCATATGCCAGGTGTTTTGATTTTTTAGCGGAAAATTGTATGGCTTCTTTAAAGATAAAATATGCTGCAATAATTATCAGCAGCCTCATAGCAGGGGGGCTGATATCGGTTACTGCCTGGCAGTATGTAAACTCATCACAAAAAACAGTACAAACCGAACAAAAGGCACCGGAGCGAAAGGTACTTTTCTGGTATGACCCGATGAAACCGGATACCAAATTTGATAAACCCGGAAAATCGCCCTTTATGGATATGGACCTGGTGCCAAAATATGCTGATGACAGTGGCGATAAAAGCAGTGGCGGGATCCGTATCGACCCAACCCAGGTTCAGAATCTGGGATTAAAAACGCAAAAAGTCACGCGAGGAATGCTGAATTATTCTCAGACAATCCCGGCTAATGTCAGCTATAACGAGTATCAGTTTGTTATTGTGCAGGCGCGTTCTGACGGGTTTGTCGAAAAAGTCTACCCCATGACGATTGGCGATCATGTGAAGAAGGGGACGCCACTTATCGATATTACCATTCCGGACTGGGTGGAAGCACAGAGTGAATTCCTTCTGTTATCCAGCACCGGTGGTACTTCCACGCAAATTAAAGGCGTTCTGGAACGGCTTCGCCTGGCAGGTATGCCGGAAGAGGATATTCAGAGACTGCGTTCTACCCGGAGCATTCAGACCCGTTTTACCATTAAAGCACCTATTGATGGTGTCATTACTGCATTTGACCTGCGCACCGGCATGAATATTTCGAAAGATAAGGTGGTGGCTCAGATTCAGGGAATGGACCCGGTCTGGATCAGCGCTGCAGTGCCAGAATCTATCGCCTATCTGCTGAAAGATACGTCGCAGTTTGAAATTTCGGTACCGGCTTATCCGGATAAAACATTCCATGTCGAAAAATGGAATATTCTTCCCAGCGTGGATCAGACAACCCGTACGCTTCAGGTCCGTCTCCAGGTTTCTAATAAGGATGAGTTTCTCAAGCCGGGCATGAATGCCTATCTGAAACTGAATACCAGAAGCCAGGAGATGCTGCTGATACCAAGCCAGGCCGTTATCGATACCGGCAAAGAACAGCGCGTGATTACTGTTGATGATGAAGGCAAGTTTGTGCCGAAACAGATCCACGTTCTGCATGAGTCACAGCAACAGTCCGGCATCGGCTCCGGCCTGAATGAAGGCGATACCGTGGTGGTCAGTGGCCTGTTCCTCATTGACTCTGAAGCCAATATTACGGGCGCACTGGAACGTATGCGCCACCCTGAAAAAACAGAAAGCAGTATGCCAGCAATGTCTGACCAGCCTGTAAATATGCATTCAGGGCACTGAGGAGACGACGATGATTGAATGGATTATCCGGCGCTCTGTCGCCAACCGTTTCCTGGTCATGATGGGGGCCCTGTTTCTCAGCATCTGGGGCACATGGACGATTATTAACACGCCTGTCGATGCCTTGCCTGACCTGTCAGATGTGCAGGTCATTATCAAAACCAGCTATCCCGGCCAGGCCCCGCAGATTGTAGAAAACCAGGTCACCTATCCACTTACCACCACCATGCTGTCCGTGCCTGGCGCAAAAACCGTGCGTGGTTTTTCACAGTTCGGTGATTCGTATGTGTATGTCATTTTTGAAGACGGCACCGATCTGTACTGGGCCCGTTCCCGCGTGCTGGAGTACCTGAACCAGGTACAGGGAAAACTGCCCGCCGGTGTGAGTTCTGAAATCGGTCCGGACGCCACGGGGGTGGGCTGGATATTTGAATATGCCCTTGTCGATCGCAGCGGAAAACACGACCTTTCAGAACTGCGTTCTCTGCAGGACTGGTTCCTGAAATTTGAGCTGAAAACCATCCCGAACGTGGCTGAGGTCGCTTCGGTTGGCGGCGTGGTGAAACAGTACCAGATTCAGGTCAATCCGGTAAAATTGTCTCAGTATGGTATCAGCCTGCCCGAAGTGAAACAGGCCCTTGAATCGTCTAACCAGGAGGCCGGTGGCTCATCCGTTGAAATGGCCGAAGCTGAGTATATGGTCCGTGCCAGCGGTTATCTTCAGAGCATTGATGATTTTAATAACATCGTCCTGAAAACAGGCGAGAACGGCGTGCCGGTTTATCTGCGGGATGTTGCCCGCGTGCAGACCGGGCCTGAAATGCGGCGTGGTATTGCCGAGCTGAACGGCCAGGGCGAAGTCGCTGGCGGCGTGGTGATCCTGCGGTCGGGTAAAAATGCACGCGACGTTATCACGGCAGTGAGGGATAAACTTGAGACGCTGAAGGCCAGCCTGCCGGAAGGCGTTGAAATCGTGACCACCTACGATCGCAGCCAGCTCATCGACCGGGCGATTGATAACCTCAGTTCCAAACTTCTGGAAGAGTTTATCGTGGTGGCCATCGTCTGTGCCCTGTTCCTGTGGCACGTACGTTCTGCCCTGGTGGCGATTATCTCTCTGCCGCTTGGTCTGTGTATCGCCTTTATCGTCATGCACTTCCAGGGACTGAACGCCAATATCATGTCGCTGGGAGGGATAGCGATTGCCGTCGGTGCGATGGTGGATGCCGCCATTGTGATGATTGAGAATGCGCATAAGCGGCTTGAGGAGTGGGATCATCAGCATCCGGGTGAGCAGATTGACAACGCCACCCGCTGGAAGGTGATTACCGATGCCTCCGTTGAAGTGGGACCCGCACTGTTTATCAGCCTGCTGATCATCACCCTGTCCTTTATTCCTATCTTTACCCTGGAAGGTCAGGAAGGACGTCTGTTTGGCCCGCTGGCATTCACGAAAACGTACTCCATGGCGGGCGCGGCCGCGCTGGCCATCATCGTCATTCCGATTCTGATGGGATTCTGGATCCGGGGGAAAATTCCTGCAGAGACCAGTAACCCCCTGAACCGGGTACTGATCAAAGCGTATCATCCATTGCTGTTGTGGGTTCTCCACTGGCCAAAAACAACCCTGCTGGTTGCGGCCTTGTCCATTTTCACCGTTATCTGGCCGCTGAGCCAGGTGGGCGGTGAGTTTCTGCCGAAGATTAACGAGGGCGACCTGTTGTATATGCCGTCGACCCTGCCGGGTGTCTCTCCGGCTGAAGCTGCAGCGCTCCTGCAGACGACGGACAAGTTAATCAAAAGCGTTCCTGAAGTGGCCTCTGTATTTGGCAAGACCGGTAAAGCAGAGACCGCCACGGATTCCGCACCGCTCGAAATGGTTGAAACCACGATCCAGCTCAAACCTGAGGATCAGTGGCGTCCAGGCATGACGATTGACAAGATTATTGAAGAACTCGACAGGACCGTCCGTTTACCGGGGCTGGCAAACCTCTGGGTGCCGCCAATCCGTAACCGTATTGATATGCTCTCAACCGGGATCAAAAGCCCGATAGGTATCAAGGTGTCCGGAACGGTTCTGTCCGATATCGATGCAACGGCGCAGAGTATCGAAGCGGTCGCCAAAACCGTACCCGGCGTAGTGTCTGCTCTCGCAGAGCGACTGGAAGGCGGGCGCTACATTGATGTGGATATCAACCGGGAAAAAGCCTCCCGCTACGGAATGACGGTGGGCGATGTGCAGCTGTTCATCTCATCAGCCATCGGCGGCGCGACGGTAGGGGAAACGGTTGAAGGCGTGGCCCGGTACCCGATTAATATCCGCTATCCGCAGGATTACCGGAACAGCCCGCAGGCCCTGAAACAGATGCCGATCCTGACCCCGATGAAGCAGCAGATCACGCTGGGCGATGTTGCGGATATTAAGGTCGTTTCCGGGCCGACTATGCTGAAAACGGAAAATGCCCGTCCAGCCAGCTGGATTTACATTGACGCGCGCGGCAGGGATATGGTGTCGGTGGTTAATGACATTAAAACGGCGATCAGTCAGAAAGTGAAACTGAGACCGGGTACCAGCGTGTCATTCTCCGGACAGTTTGAACTGCTTGAGCATGCCAACAAGAAACTGAAGCTGATGGTGCCGATGACGGTGATGATCATCTTCATCCTGTTGTATCTGGCATTCCGCCGGGTTGATGAAGCCCTGCTGATCCTGATGAGCCTGCCGTTCGCCCTGGTTGGCGGGATATGGTTCCTGTACTGGCAGGGCTTCCATATGTCTGTCGCAACCGGAACGGGGTTTATCGCTCTGGCCGGGGTGGCAGCAGAGTTTGGCGTGGTCATGCTGATGTATCTGCGTCATGCCATTGACGCGCACCCGGAATTGTCCCGTAAAGAGACGTTCACACCGGAAGGCCTTGATGAAGCCCTCTATCATGGTGCCGTACTGCGTGTCCGGCCGAAAGCCATGACCGTGGCGGTGATCATTGCGGGTCTGCTGCCAATACTCTGGGGAACCGGTGCAGGTTCAGAAGTCATGAGCCGTATCGCGGCACCCATGATTGGTGGGATGATCACGGCTCCGCTGCTGTCCCTGTTCATTATTCCTGCCGCCTACAAATTAATCTGGCTGCGCAGACATAAAAAAAGCGTGTCCTGAACCTGAAAGGGCACCCCCTGTGGGTGTCCTTCTTTACTGATTCACCCTGACGTCAGGGTTTATATCGATAATATACAGAGGTGAGTATGAAAAAAGTGGTTCTAATGGCGCTGGCTCTCGGCCTTTCACTACCCGCGATGGCGAGTGAAAAAGTCATTGATATGTACAAATCTGAAAACTGTGGCTGTTGTTCCCTGTGGGGCAAAGCGATGGAAAAAGACGGGTTCGAAGTACGAACTCACGTCATGAATGATCAGGCGCTGTCAGCCCAGAAAGAAAAGCATGCTATTCCTGCAGGACTACGAAGTTGTCATACCGCGGTTGCCGGTAATTTGATCATTGAAGGCCATGTGCCTGCGACAACGATACATAAGGCAATGCAGTCTGGTTCGGGTATATACGGTCTCGCCACCCCCGGTATGCCAGCAGGAAGTCCTGGAATGGAGATGGGAGCCCGAAAAGAGGCTTACGATGTTATCGCATTCTCACCGGATGGAAGTAAAAAAGTCTTCCAGCGAATCGAATAGTCAGCGGAACGGCTGATAACGGGACGCCGGTAGCAGGCACTCCTGTGCCGGCGATATTCGTGGTAATCGCATCCATGACATACCCTGAAGACAGAAAATGCTTCAGATATGCATAAGGAGAGTTACAGTGAAAAATAACAATGCAGTGCAACACAACAACCAGACTGCTTCTGAGCAGACATTATCCCCGGACGAGGGCCACGTATTGCATAAGGTGAGAGATCCCGTGTGCGGGATGGCCATCCTGCCCGACAGGGCGCACAGCAGCATTCGATACCAGGACCATCAACTTTATTTCTGCTCCGCCAGCTGTGAGAGTAAATTTAAAGCCCATCCCGATCGTTATCTTACCGAAGATGCCAGTGAACATTCCCATCACCATCACCACGATCATCACGAAGTCAGCCCTGATCAGATAAAACAGCCTCACCACCAGGCGGAAAAAGAGAATTCTGAAGGTGTGTGGACATGTCCGATGCACCCGGAGATACGCCGCAGTGGTCCCGGAAGCTGTCCTGTCTGTGGAATGGCACTGGAGCCGCTCGTAGCTACGGCATCCACGGGGCCGAGTGATGAACTTCACGACATGACAAGACGCTTCTGGCTGGGGTTGTTGCTGGCGTTTCCGGTTCTGGTACTCGAAATGGGATCTCATCTGTTTCCCGACTTGAGGAATACAGTACCGCCACAGTACAACACATGGCTGCAGTTGCTTCTGGCCTCCCCTGTCGTGTTGTGGTGTGGCTGGCCATTCTTCGCCCGGGCCGGAATGTCGTTACGTAACCGCTCCCTGAATATGTTTACCCTTGTTGCAATGGGGACCGGCGTAGCCTGGGTTTACAGCGTCATTGCAACCGTCTTCCCCTCCTGGTTTCCTGCATCGTTCAGAAACATGGATGGCCTGGTGGCCGTTTATTTTGAAGCCGCAGCAGTTATTACGGTGCTTGTTCTGCTGGGACAGGTTCTTGAGCTGCGGGCACGGGAACAAACCTCAGGCGCCATTACTGCGCTTCTGAACCTTGCCCCCAAAACCGCCAGACGGCTGGATCATGACGGTCATGAAACGGATATTAATGCGGAAGATGTCCTGCCTGGCGATAAGCTCCGCATCAGACCTGGAGAGAGTATTCCGGTCGACGGTATCGTGATCGAAGGCAAAACAACCGTTGATGAATCGATGGTGACCGGGGAGTCTATGCCGGTTACCAAAACGAAGGATGACCCTGTCATTGGGGGGACGATTAATCAGACAGGGAGTCTTATCATCCGTGCAGAGAAAGTCGGTGATGAAACGATGCTCTCACGAATTGTTCAGATGGTCGCTGATGCACAGCGTTCGCGTGCCCCCATCCAGAGAATGGCTGACAGCGTTTCAGGCTGGTTTGTTCCTCTGGTGATACTTATCGCGGTTGTTGCTTTCGTGATCTGGTCTGTCTGGGGGCCCGAGCCCAGGATGGCGCACGGTCTGATTGCGGCTGTGTCGGTCCTGATTATTGCCTGCCCCTGCGCACTGGGGCTGGCCACACCGATGTCGATAATGGTGGGGGTAGGCAAAGGAGCCCAGGCCGGGGTGTTAATCAGGAATGCCGAAGCCCTTGAGCGTCTTGAAAAAGTGGACACGCTGGTTGTCGACAAAACAGGCACGCTCACGGAAGGTTCGCCTACGGTGACAGGGATTATCAGTCTCAATCCGGGTGGGGAAGCATCTCTTTTACGTGTAGCGGCCGCAGTGGAAAAAGGCTCGCAGCATCCGCTGGGTATGGCTGTAGTCCGGGCAGCCCAGCACAGGGGGATCATGATACCCGCAGTCAGTGATTTCAATGCTCCGTCGGGGAAAGGTGTTTCAGGCGATGTTGAAGGTCAACGGGTTGTTATTGGTAATGAACTGGCTATGCAGGAAAACAGTATCGTTATTGATAATCAAAAGGCCGTTGCGGATAAGTTGCGGATGGAAGGCGCTACCGTTATCTATGTGGCCACAGATGGGTACCTTGCAGGCCTGATAGCTATCTCGGATCCCGTGAAAGCAACCACGCCGGATGCGCTTAAAGCTTTGCGTCAGGCGGGGATCCGCATTGTTATGCTCACCGGGGATAACCAGCTTACTGCTGAAGCAGTCGCACGGAAACTGGGAATAGATGAGGTTGAAGCCGGGATTCTGCCGGATGGCAAAAAAGCAGTGATAACCCGACTGAAAGCGTCTGGCCATGTGGTTGCGATGGCCGGAGACGGTGTGAATGATGCCCCGGCGCTGGCAGCGGCTGACGTGGGAATAGCCATGGGAACGGGTACAGATGTGGCAATTGAAAGTGCCGGAGTCACCCTTCTCAAAGGCGACTTGATGATACTGAACAGGGCCCGTCATCTGTCAGAGATCACCATGAAAAATATCCGTCAGAATCTGTTTTTTGCATTTATCTACAACGCACTTGGCGTGCCTGTGGCTGCAGGTCTGCTTTATCCTGTGTATGGAATACTGCTGTCGCCAGTTATTGCGGCGGCGGCCATGGCTCTTTCCTCCGTCAGCGTCATTGTGAATGCGTTGCGTCTGAAAAGTGTCAGGCTCGGGAAATAACACTGAGTGAAGGGTCAGTTACGAACAGAAGGAGTCCAGTATGAAAAGTACCACCTATGCGCTTATTGCTGTCGCCGCGATCGCGGCATTTGCCCTCCTGCGCGAACACTGGTCACATGTGGCAGGTTACTGGCCATATCTGTTATTGCTGGTCTGCCCGCTAATGCATCTTTTCCACGGCCACGGAGGGCATGGAGATCATCAACATCACGGAAGTGAAAACGATAAAAAAAATTAATCCGGCAGACGGGGCCGCGTCGCGGTCCCGTTATCAGTCCAGGTATCGTTCGTAGTCTCTGGCATGCGCAAAGGCATGCTGTTCGAGTTTGTTATCAGCGGGTGCCGCTGCCCGGAACGCCAGAGAGTTAACAGGGTTGTTATTGATGACCAGCTCGTAATGCAGATGAGGACCGGATGAACGTCCGCTGTTACCGGATAACGCAATAGCACCTCCCCGTGTAACCCTGGCCCCTTTAGTAACGAGTATTTTATTGAGGTGGAGATAGCGAGTTTTAACACCGGCTTTTCCCGTTACTTCAACAAAATATCCCATGGTACTGTTGTATTCGGCCCGGGTGATTTTTCCGTCGATGACGCTGACTATTTTCGTGTTCATGGGCATGGAATAATCAATGCCATTATGGGGACTCACTTTTCCCGATACCGGGTTAAGTCTTGCAGGATTGAAAGGCGAACTGAGTCTTGCTGTGGCCGGTAACGGATAATCGAGACTGCCTTTCCCGGAAGTATCGGAAAGGTTATAGAACTTTTTATCTGATATACGATACGCCGTGTAATTAAATGAACCGGACGTAAATTTATAGGCCACGACACGTGATTTTCCCGCTTTCTTTTGCAGTACGAGTTTTAATGATTCATTTTTTTTCAAATGCCGCAGATTAAACCGGGAAGGCAAGGAGCGCTGAAGAGTAGCGATCTCGTTCGATTCCAGCCCCGAGCGGGTGGCTGAAAGGTAGGCATTTTCTTTTACGACATCGGTAGAATACATTTACTGGAATTCGCCGTTAGCATGAACACTGCGGCGTATGCTAGGGGTTTTCAGGAGGCGTGTCATCTGTCAGTTAATCGGGAGCACCGTTGATGGTCGTCATTTTTGTAACATATCTTGTTTCCCGTTTGCTCCTGAAGCTCTGGGAACTGTATGACCAGCCCGACGGTGATGATTAACGGGACTGAAACAGGTTACGGCAGAGCAATATGGGGCTCATGTCCTGCTACGTAACCCGTCAGTAAAGCCCTGCTGCGCACCTGACGCTAAGCACTAACCCGCCTGCAGTTACCTGGTCGAATACAGCCCGCGAAGCTTTCTTGCCTGCGTCTGATGTGCTTCCGCACCGGCATTATTGACCTGCTCATGCACGAGAGCGGCTTTTTCTCCGGCATTCAGTTCGTTAAAAGAAGAAGACGAGGTCTTTGAATTTGCGTCACTGCCGGACAGCATTTTTTTATGTTCCTCAATCATTTTCTGATGCGCATAGGACGCGCTGTTGTTCATAAATGAATGAGCAACAATGGCCCTTTCATGTTCATTCATTTCAGAGAATGAGGGCGTGTTGTTTTTATTAACCCTGTCCGGTAAGTTTTCATGCGTCGAGGAATTCACATGACTGACGGCTGAGGCATTATTAACAAATCGATGTGCTTCATGGGCAATATCACTGGACTGAGCAAAAGCTGCCCCACAAAATAAAGCTGTAAACGCAGTGGTCGTGATTAATATATTCATGTGTAATTACCTTCTGAGGTACATAAAAGATGTCCTTATGATCATATATAAAAATAATCAACCTGTGGGGAAGATGACGTAAATGTAATACAGCTATGTACATTACACGATTGTAATGAATTTGTTTCTTAAGGTGTGCTAGATTCATTTTATTGTAAGTGGATGAACCAGTAATTTAATTTAAATCGGTTCTCGAATTCTGTCAGTAACCATACTTTAAATAAGGGAATACGCATGCTGTTGAAAACGTCTCGACGAACTTTCCTGAAGGGGTTAACCCTCTCTGGCGTAGCCGGAAGTCTTGGCGTATGGAGTTTCAATGCGCGTTCCAGTCTGAGCCTGCCAGTTGCCGCATCCCTGCAGGGTACTCAGTTTGACCTGACCATTGGTGAAACGGCCGTCAATATCACGGGCAGTGAGCGTCAGGCCAAAACAATCAATGGAGGCCTGCCGGGGCCCGTTCTTCGCTGGAAAGAAGGTGACACCATTACCCTGAAGGTCAAAAACCGTCTTAATGAACAGACGTCCATTCACTGGCACGGCATTATTCTTCCGGCCAATATGGATGGTGTTCCGGGGCTGAGTTTTATGGGCATAGAGCCTGATGATACCTACGTTTACACCTTTAAGGTTAAGCAGAACGGGACTTACTGGTACCACAGCCATTCCGGTCTGCAGGAACAGGAGGGGGTATACGGTGCCATTATCATCGATGCCGGGGAGCCAGAACCGTTTACTTACGATCGTGAGCATGTGGTCATGTTGTCTGACTGGACCGATGAAAATCCTCACAGCCTGCTGAAAAAATTAAAAAAACAGTCGGATTACTACAATTTCAATAAACCAACCGTTGGCTCTTTTTTCCGCGACGTGAATACCAGGGGGCTGTCAGCCACCATTGCCGATCGGAAAATGTGGGCTGAAATGAAAATGAATCCGACTGACCTCGCGGATGTCAGTGGCTACACCTACACCTATCTCATGAACGGGCAGGCCCCGCTGAAAAACTGGACCGGACTGTTCCGTCCCGGTGAAAAGATACGCTTACGGTTTATCAACGGCTCGGCAATGACCTATTTCGATATCCGTATCCCCGGGCTGAAAATGACGGTCGTGGCTGCAGATGGCCAGTATGTAAACCCGGTTACCGTTGACGAATTCAGGATTGCCGTTGCCGAAACCTATGATGTCATTGTGGAGCCTCAGGGTGAGGCCTATACCATCTTCGCACAATCCATGGACAGGACCGGTTACGCTCGAGGGACACTGGCCACGAGAGAGGGGTTAAGTGCTGCCGTTCCCCCCCTCGATCCCCGTCCTCTGTTGACCATGGAAGATATGGGTATGGGGGGAATGGGACATGATATGGCAGGAATGGACCACAGCCAGATGGGAGGCATGGATAACAGCGGAGAGATGATGTCTATGGACGGTGCTGACCTTCCGGATAGCGGGACATCCTCCGCGCCCATGGATCACAGCAGCATGGCCGGTATGGATCATTCCCGGATGGCCGGAATGCCGGGTATGCAAAGTCATCCTGCGTCAGAAACGGATAACCCACTGGTTGATATGCAGGCGATGAGCGTCTCTCCGAAATTAAATGATCCGGGTATTGGTCTTCGAAATAACGGAAGAAAGGTTCTCACGTACGCGGATTTGAAAAGCCGCTTTGAGGATCCTGACGGACGTGAACCTGGCCGTACCATAGAACTGCATTTAACCGGCCACATGGAAAAGTTTGCCTGGTCATTTAACGGAATCAAGTTTTCAGATGCCGCACCGGTGCTGCTGAAATACGGTGAGCGGCTCAGGATCACGCTGATCAACGATACCATGATGACTCACCCCATTCACCTGCATGGTATGTGGAGCGATCTGGAAGATGAAAACGGTAATTTCATGGTTCGTAAACACACAATAGATGTTCCCCCTGGTACAAAACGCAGTTACAGAGTGACAGCAGATGCGCTTGGCCGCTGGGCGTATCACTGCCATTTGCTCTATCACATGGAAATGGGAATGTTTCGTGAAGTCCGGGTGGAGGAATGATGCGAATGAAGAGAAATTTGAAGGCCATACCTGTTCTGGTCGCCGGTTTGTTTACCTCACAGCTTTCTATTGCGGCGGGCTCCGTCTCTGCAGATCCCCACGCCGGGCACGACATGTCTGCCATGCAGATGCCAGCAGATGAGAATTTCACTGAGATGACGTCAATGGAGCCCATTGTAACTGAGAGCAGAACGCCAATTCCGCCTGTTACCGATGCCGACCGGAAGGCTGCATTCGGCAATTTACAGGGGCATGCGATTCACGACAGTGCGATTAATTATCTGGTTCTGCTGGATCAACTGGAATGGCAACGGTCGGATAACACCAACAATTTCAGCTGGAGTGTTAACAGCTGGATTGGAGGCGACACAGATCGGATTTGGCTAAAGAGTGAAGGTGAACGAAGCAATGGGGAAACGGAGGCGGCTGAAGCGCAGTTACTCTGGGGACATGCGGTTGGCCCATGGTGGGATTTGGTTGCGGGTGTCAGGCAGGATTTCAGACCTGCTTCTGCCCGGACCTGGGCTGCTGTCGGTTTTCAGGGGCTGGCACTCTATAATTTTGAGTCTGAAATTACGGGTTTTGTCAGTAATGGCGGAAAAGCAGCCCTTCGTCTGGGAGGAGAATACGACGTTTTACTGACTAACCGGCTCATACTCCAGCCATCCTATGAGGTGAATTTCTACAGTCAGGATGATGAATCGCGGGGTCGCGGCAGGGGACTGACTGACACAGAGCTGGGGCTCCGGCTGCGCTATGAAATACGCCGTGAGTTTGCACCCTATATAGGCGTTTCCTGGAATCAACTTTACGGGAAAACATCCGATATGGCGAAAAGAGAAGGTGAGAAAGACCATCAGGTAGTATTCCTGGCGGGAGCCAGAATCTGGTTTTAACGCACTGATATAAAACACTCAACTAAACAGGTAAATAAAATGTCGATTTTAAATAAAGCCATTCTTACAGGTGGCCTCGTTATGGGCGTTGCTTTCTCTGCTATGGCCCATCCGGAATTAAAAAGCTCTGTGCCACAGGCTGATTCAGCCGTAGCGGCCCCGGAAAAGATTCAGCTTAATTTCTCGGAAAATCTGACCGTGAAATTCTCAGGTGCAAAATTAACGATGACGGGTATGAAAGGCATGTCATCACATTCTCCGATGCCGGTCGCGGCAAAAGTGGCGCCAGGCGCTGACCCTAAATCGATGGTCATTATTCCGCGAGAGCCTTTACCCGCTGGCACTTATCGTGTTGACTGGCGCGCGGTTTCTTCAGATACGCACCTTATTACCGGTAATTACACCTTTACAGTGAAGTAATATTATGAACGACCTGATTATGATTGTTATTCGTTTTCTTCTTTATCTGGATTTGATGGTAATATTTGGATTGCCATTTTTTCAGATATATGGAATAAGCGGTGTCAGACATGAAACCTATAACCTGACTAATTTCAGGTCGTTTATAACTTTTGCTGTTGTTACAGGCATCATTCTTACTGGCATTAATATGCTCCTGGTATCTAATGCCATGAGTGGAGTAACTGACCTCAGAGAATTATCCATCCATGTTATCGAGATGGTGATAGAAGAAACTGATGTGGGTATTAGCTGGATTGTCAGGCTCTGTGCCCTGTTTACCACACTCGGTGCTTTGTTCCTTTACACTAATAAGAGAGTATTGTCCTGCCTGCTGATGACGATGAGTGGGGGCGTGGCGCTGGCTACACTTGCCTGGGGAGGACACGCCGTTATGCATGACGGTCTGCATTACTATCTCCATTTACTGAGCGATCTGACCCATCTCGGCGCTGCAGGTGCCTGGACAGGTGCTCTGGTTGCATTTGCTATCCTGCTGATGCGCAGAAACGAGCATAATGCACAGAGCGTCATTGTGATATCTGACTCCCTGGCAAAATTTGCCACGGCAGGAACGGTGATTGTTGTAGCCCTGATCCTGAGTGCGCTGGTCAACTATCTGTATATTGCTGAGGGTAACTTAACTCCCTTATTCAACAGTTCCTGGGGGAGGATATTGCTTGCCAAGACGGCTCTGTTTGTTCTGATGCTTCTTCTGGCTGCAGCAAACCGGTTTCACCTGGGTCCCCGGCTTGAAGTTATGGTCAGGGAAGGGAATTATGATCGCAGCGTTGCCCTGATGCGAAACAGCATCCTGACAGAATTCGTTGTTGCGATTATCATTCTGGGCGCCGTAGCGTGGCTCGGAATGCTTGCTCCGTCTCAGGTCAGCTAGGGGACAGCCAAAGCTCATGCGTGAGATTTTTACTTTCATATCAGCGAGTTGACCATGCAGCGTATTTTAATCGTTGAAGACGAACAAAAAACAGGTCGTTACCTGCAGCAGGGACTGGTTGAGGAAGGCTATCAGGCCGATCTCTTTAATAATGGCCGCGATGGTCTCGGGGCCGCGTCGAAGGGACAGTATGATTTGATAATACTGGACGTGATGCTGCCTTTCCTCGACGGGTGGCAAATCATCAGCGCACTGAGGGAGTCCGGGCACGAAGAACCGGTCCTGTTTTTAACCGCAAAGGACAACGTGCGGGACAAAGTGAAAGGACTGGAGCTTGGCGCAGATGACTACCTGATTAAGCCCTTTGATTTTACGGAGCTGGTTGCACGTGTAAGAACCCTACTGCGCCGGGCACGCTCGCAGGCCGCAACAGTCTGCACCATCGCCGATATGACCGTTGATATGGTGCGCCGGACCGTGATCCGTTCGGGGAAGAAGATCCATCTCACCGGTAAAGAATACGTTCTGCTTGAGTTGCTGCTGCAACGCACCGGAGAAGTGTTACCCAGGAGTCTTATCTCGTCCCTGGTCTGGAACATGAATTTTGACAGTGATACGAATGTGATTGATGTCGCCGTGAGACGTCTGAGAAGTAAAATTGATGATGACTTTGAGCCAAAACTGATCCATACCGTTCGCGGTGCCGGATATGTCCTGGAGATCAGAGAAGAGTGAGGTTCAAAATTTCCCTGACCACACGCCTGAGCCTGATTTTTTCTGCGGTGATGCTTACGGTATGGTGGTTATCAAGTTTTATCCTGATTAGCACCCTTAATGGCTATTTCGATAATCAGGACCGCGATTTTCTGACAGGTAAACTTCAGCTCACCGAAGAGTTTCTTAAAACAGAGACGTTCAGGAACAAAACGGATATTAAGTCATTATCAGAAAAAATAAACGATGCGATGGTGGGGCACAATGGCTTATTCATTTCTATAAAAAACATGGAAAATGAAAAAATTGTTGAACTCTATGCCAAAAATTCTGTTGTTCCAGCGGTCCTGCTTAATAAGTCGGGTGATATTCTCGACTATATGATCCAGACGGAAGAAAATAACACCGTGTACCGCAGTATCTCGCGGCGGGTTGCCGTGACGCCGGAACAGGGTAAAAGCAAACATGTCATCATTACGGTTGCCACGGATACTGGGTATCACACCCTGTTTATGGACAAACTCAGTACCTGGCTGTTCTGGTTCAATATCGGTCTGGTCTTTATTTCTGTTTTTCTGGGCTGGCTGACCACACGTATTGGTCTGAAACCGCTACGGGAAATGACCAGTCTGGCTTCCTCCATGACCGTACACAGCCTGGATCAGCGTCTAAATCCCGATCTGGCTCCGCCGGAAATCTCTGAGACCATGCAGGAGTTCAATAATATGTTTGATCGCCTGGAGGGGGCATTCCGGAAACTGTCAGATTTCTCGTCTGACATCGCGCATGAGCTGCGCACACCAGTCAGTAATCTGATGATGCAGACGCAGTTTGCACTGGCTAAGGAAAGGGATGTTTCGCATTACCGCGAAATTTTATTCGCTAACCTGGAAGAACTGAAAAGGTTGTCACGAATGACCAGTGACATGCTTTTTCTGGCACGTTCAGAGCATGGTCTGCTGCGGCTGGATAAACATGATGTGGATCTGGCAGCCGAACTGAATGAATTACGTGAGTTGTTCGAGCCCCTGGCAGACGAAACAGGAAAGACAATCACGGTTGAAGGAGAGGGCGTTGTTGCCGGAGACAGCGATATGCTCCGACGTGCTTTCAGTAACCTGCTTTCCAATGCAATCAAGTATTCTCCCGATAACACCTGTACAGCGATACACCTTGAGCGTGACAGTGACTGTGTGAACGTGATGATTACGAATACGATGTCCGGCCAGGTTCCCGCTAATCTGGAACGTTTGTTTGACCGGTTCTATCGCGCAGACTCATCAAGGTTCTACAACACGGAAGGCGCGGGGCTGGGATTATCAATTACAAGGTCGATCATTCATGCTCACGGCGGCGAGCTGTCAGCAGAACAGCAGGGGCGTGAAATTGTGTTCAAAGTGCGCCTGTTAATGGATTAATCCCGTTGTTCAGGAGAAACCTGGAAGGTGACAAAATTGTCATCATTCAGTCACGCGATAAACAGAGGCGGTTTTTTATAATTATTCATAAATCAGGAGCAGCGTGATAACACAATCACCTGGTTCCTGGAGTGATGATTAACCCGCCCTGAGATCAACTGCTTTCTCTGTTATAAGCCATTGATTGTTTGGGTATGTAAACACCGGAGACCCAACCATGAAAAAGATTCTCGTATCATTTGTTGCCATTATGGCTGCCGCTTCATCTGCCATGGCTGCAGAGACAATGAACATGCATGACCAGGTAAATAATGCACAGGCACCTGCCCACCAGATGCAGTCATCTGCTGAAAAAAGTGCAATTCAGGGAGACAGCATGACAATGATGGATATGAGCAGTCACGATCAGGCCGCAATGTCCCATGACATGATGCAAAACAGCAATTCTGCTGCCCACCAGGACATGGCTGAAATGCATAAAAAAATGATGAAAGCTAAACCCGGAGCTACCAACGAAACAGCAAAGTCATTTTCTGAAATGAGCGAGCATGAGAAGGCCGCAGCTGTACATGAGAAGGCGAATAATGGTCAGTCTTCCGTTGTTCACCAGCAGCAGGCTGATAAGCATCGCAGTCAGATCACCCAGAATTAACCCGCAGCTCCACTTGTTAGACCCTCATTTGACGCCGAAGTCACTGGCTTACGCTCCCGTCCGGGAGCGTTTTTTTTCCCATATATCAAACTTTAACTCTGAAGAGGTGGAAGTATCTGACCAACACTGTCACGTAACGCCAGATAACTACAAAAACACCTTTTTCCTCCTGTAAATTGCAGTTCCTGCAAGAACATCAAGGCATAATGTTGGAACAGCGTGTGATACACACTTAGCATCATGTTTTGTATGTGTTTTTTTAAAACTTTACAACTTTAAAGTCTTTTTCAGGTTAAAGGATACAACTTTAATGTCTCTACACATGTCCTACCTTTGCTCAAATCAAAATGTTCTGACATACCAAAATGGAGTGTAAAATGACTCAAAACCAGGGTTCTGAGCCAGTACCGGCGAGCCGGACAGGGCAGCTCATCAGCGCCCGGGATATGGCCATGCAGAAATTCGAAGAAGGGATGCGGTTAATCTCGGAAGCGTCGGAACTGTGCGG
>NZ_JBLURD010000028.1:0-30434 GCF_051209435.1 Klebsiella sp. HN106
CGTGCCATAAAGTGAGAGCCACCACAGGCTTCCATTGCGATGGTTGTAGCGGGGCATGTCGCCAAAAATTCGATTAACTTTGGCCGTGTAAATTTTTTACGGTAAACAGCCTTGCCGCGACGATCTTGGCAATGAATATGGAAAGAGTTTTTACCCAGATCGATACCAATGAGCGCAATGTTTTCCATGATAGTTCTCCGAATGAAAGCCTATCCTCAGCATAGTACCGGGAAGGAGGGAGTGACCATCTCATTAAATATCCTACGCTAAGCCTGTTTATTGTATAGGCTACTATCCACTGAGCGTAAGGCGCGATATTTACTCTGTCCCAGTTTGAGTTTTTTTTCGCCAGACGTAATCGCCTCTCAGGTTGATATGTTCCCATCCCAGCGGGGACAAATGGGTAATCAGTTGCTCATTAATCGGTATCGCTTTCCGTCTCAAAGAATTTATCGCTCTTTCTATATATACCGTATTCCACAGTGAGATCGCCGCAATCAGCAGCGTCATACTGCTGGCTCGATAGTAATGAATCTCCACCCCCCGATCTCTGATTTCGCCCAGCCGGTGTAAAAAAACGCTCGGGCAAGGGCATTGCGCGCCTCACCTTTATTCAGCCCCGCCTGTGCACGTCGACGCAGTGAAGGATCCCTGAACCAGTCACCTTTCGATACGCCTAATCTCTCTCAGCGCCTTTGCCAGACCATTCTGTTTCGGATGACTTGCCAGCTTTTTCATCATCAGTGATGCTGATACCGTTCCCTACTTTATAGAACTTGCCAGACGCAGCACCTTGTGGCAGTGCGTTTTCCCGCCCGCCAAGCGGAACACAAGAAGATAATTCTTGATCACCATCACTTCAATTTTCATTTTTTTTACTTCTCCCCGAATCCTTTTCCCTTGTTCCCCCCTCTTATTGGGTAATGGTATGGCGCGACATCGTCCAGCCCTTAAATCCGGAGTAACCACTTCCCTAAAGATAGAGGAAAAATATGAATCGTTATCTGAAATCCATGGCAGCAGGCTTCATCGCAACCATCGTGCTGTCTGCTCTGATGGTGATGAAAAGTTCTATGGGCATCATGCCCGAACTCAACCCCGTCGGCATGCTCAGCGGTATGGCTCACTCCATGATGGGTATTTCTGCGGGGCTGAACATTGGTTGGCTCGCTCATTTCATGATCGGCACGGTACTCTGGGGGCTGCTTTTTGCGCTGTTGTATAACCGGTTGCCGGGGCAAAGTGCCACAAAGAAAGGACTAATGTTCTCCGTACTGGCCTGGTTGTTGATGATGTTAATACCGATGCCCATGGCCGGTGCCGGATTCTTCGGCATAACACTGGGTATTATGGCGCCGGTGATGACACTAATACTGCATCTGATTTGGGGGGCTGTCCTTGGTTACACTTACGGACGTATGACAACTTCCCCGTTAACGCAGGGACACCCTGCCGAATAAACAGGGAGGGATACCTGACAAGGATTAAACTATGAAAGACGAAAACACTCCAAAAATCGGTGCCTACTGCGGACTGGATGGACAAAATTGCCAACCCTGCATTGTCTCCAGGGTATTGCTCATCATTGTCGTGGGATATGCACTTTTTTACCTTTTTGCCGCCCTGAAGTAACAGGTAATAGCCATTCGTTATCGGATAGTCGACAGTGAGTAATCAGGTTCTCAGCGAGTGTCTTTTCATGGAGGCACTGCCGAGTCAAAAGGCTCCCCGATACGTTTAATGGGGCCATTTTATCCCGTCACAAAGTGACATTCATAGGAACACTGACATGAAAAAACACACCGCTGCTGTAGTTGCCCTGGCGCTGGGGAGCGTACTGGCTTCCGCATCGACGACAGCCTTTGCCGCCGACAAACCGGCTATGGAGAAATGTTTTGGCGTAGCCCTGAAAGGAAAAAATGACTGTAAGGCAGGGGCAGGTACGACCTGTGCAGGAACAGCCAAAAACGATTATCAGGGAAATGCATTCAAAATGGTACCTACCGGTACCTGCCTGAAAACTGACTCATCCACATCGCCAACCGGTAAAGGTCAGTTACAGGCCTTTACCGAAAAAGCGTCCTGATAATAACCCGTCACTCAGGGAGGCCACCAGAATGACTGCCATAAACCCGATGCCAGCTCTTTATGATGGTCACCCTGCCAGGGCGATAAACCATCATCTCCCCCTGCGCGCAGGAACTGGCCTCAAACCCCAGCATTTTTCAACAATAATTGATGACCAGCCGGATATAGGTTTTTTTGAGGTCCATGCCGAAAACTATCTCGTTGCGGGCGGACCGCTTCACCACTATCTGCAACGTATTCGCAGACACTACCCGTTGTCTATTCATGGTGTTGGCATGTCTATTGGAGGGCAGGCCCCCCTGAACAGAGCCCATCTGGAGGAAGTTTCCAGGTTGGTCCAACAATATCAGCCGGCCGCTTTTTCGGAGCATCTGGCATGGTCAACACATCAGACACATTTTCTCAATGACCTACTGCCCTTGCCATACACCAAAGAAACACTCCTGCGTGTGTGCAGCCACATAGATCAGGTCCAGGAGAAGCTGAAGCGTCCGATTTTGTTGGAAAATCCGGCTACTTATGTTGAGTTTGCTGCATCGACTTGGTCCGAGACTGCTTTTTTAACCGAGATCCTCAGCCGGACCGGATGCGGCCTGCTGCTTGATATTAACAATCTTCATATTTCCAGCATTAATCACCATTATGATGCCGTTACAATGTTACAGGAACTTCCCACTGAGCATGTGGGGGAAATACATCTGGCTGGTCACACCCAATCTCTGGACAGTATGGGGGCACCATTGCTGATAGACAGTCATGACTGTCAGGTATCCGACCCAGTCTGGGCGCTTTATAAAACAGCACTGCGTCATACCGGCCCGGTTGCCACGATCATTGAATGGGACAGCAATATTCCCGCATTTTCAGTACTGATGGAGGAGGTTAAGCGTGCAGACTATCACCTGCGATCCCTCTGAGCCTGATTATGAATCAGCCTTCGGCTATCCGTTACTGAGGCCAGAACTTGAAGCACCACTAGGATTACGGACCTGGAATGGCAGCGATCCGGCACAGCGTTATGGAATTTATCGTAATAACGTTATGGTTTCACTGACCGAAGCCCTTGCGGATAATTTCCCGACGATACGTACTCAGGTCGGGGAGGCCTTTTTTACCGCCATGTCCGCCTGCTATATCCGGCAACACCTGCCAGACTCACCGGTACTGGCGTTCTATGGTAGCAACATGCCGGCGTTTATTGCGGCCTTTGAGCCGCTGAGAGATTATCCTTGGCTTAGCGACCTGGCGCGGATGGATATGGCATTTATTCGCGCCTCGCATGCCGGGGATGCGGCTGCACCGGTGTATTCTTCTCTGCCGGAAGAACTCATGATGCTTAAGGTCGTACTGCATCCATCTCTGCAGCTGATGTGCTCATCCTGGGCCATCTTTTCTTTGTGGATGCGTGACCGCGACGGGGACCAGGGAATGGAAACTGAATTTGTTGATCCTGCTCAGCCGCAGAGTGTCATGCTGTTTCGCCCGCACCTGGATGTTATGGTCCAGCCAATACAGTTGGCCAGTGCCCGATTCGTTGATGCACTGATGGCAGGTAAAACGCTAATGAAGGCACTGGAGGACGGTCTGGACTGTGATGCAGCTTTTGAACCCACACTCATTCTGCGGGGGCTGATACATCGCGGACTGGTTTTGAATTTTTCACACGATGTTAACGGAGAGACTTTATGAAGTGGGCTGCACATTGCCGCGGATGGCGCACCTCCCTGCAGCAAGGAACTGCGCGCTATGCCAGTGAGGTCGTTGCGATACTCGCCAGACTTGGACTGGCGGCCACCTTCTGGTTGTCGGGACAAACAAAGGTTGACGGACTGCATATCAATATTCTGGGAGGCGAGCCCCTGCAACTGGGATGGCCGCATATTACAGCGGGTACCTTGGCTTTGTTCCGCAATGAATATCGTCTGCCCGTCCTGCCTCCCGAGATTGCGGCAGTCATGGCGGCTAGTGCCGAGCATATACTGTCATTCCTGCTTGTCATCGGGCTGGCGACTCGCCTTTCCGCCGCCGGTATTCTGAGCATGACACTGGTGATCGAGGTGTTTGTGTACCCCGATGCCTGGCCGACGCATGCCCTCTGGGCAACTTCATCTCTTTTTCTTATAACAAACGGGTCCGGTCACCTGTCACTCGACTGGTTGATATTCCGTGGGATTAATCGCCAGAAGTGAACCGCTACGCCGCCACAGGGGGTGTGGACGACATGACTGATTTACTGATACTCAAAGGCGAAACATGACTGAGTAAACCCTTCACCGATCCGCAGAGCAACTGGACCTACGCTGCCATCACAAAAAGCATGCATACCCGTTTTTCGGCAACCAGACTTTTAAGAGGGCCGTTTGCAAATCGAAAGTTGTTATACATTGAGCTCTTTTAATGGTCGGTGTATTTCACTATGAAATTGATTTTAATGCAGTTTATAAGGCTCTGTAAGTTTACTTTGACAAAGGGTGCAGCATATGAATTTAGGCAAGGGATTATTATTGGTTGCCATATTTATTTTGGCCGGGCTTTTTCTATTTTACTCATCAGGCCACATTCTGAGCCTGGCCGGAATAAAGAATAGCCAGGCTGCATTAAACCACTGGGTGGTTAACAGACCGCTGCTATCGGGGTGCTTGTTCTTTCTGTTATATGTGCTGATCACAGCACTTTCCTTACCCGGCGCAGTGCTGATGACTTTGTTGGCTGGTGCACTATTTGGTTTAACGGTCGGAACTCTACTGGCTTCCTTTGCTTCTACATTGGGTGCCACATTGGCTTTACTGATGAGCCGATTCCTGCTACGTGGATGGATACAGCAGCGTTTTGCCCGACGCCTGATGGCAATTGACACGAATATTCATCAAGGGGGGGCTTCCTACCTGTTTGCACTGCGGCTGGTACCGATATTTCCATTCTTTCTAATCAATTTGGCAATGGGGCTCACTCGATTGCCTGTTTCAACGTTTTGGTGGGTGAGTCAGTTAGGCATGTTGCCCGGTACGTTGGTGTACGTCAATGCAGGACGGGCTCTGGGGCAATTAGAATCGCTGACAGATATTATCTCCCCCGGGATAATTGGCGCTTTTGTCTTGCTGGGGCTACTCCCGCTAATTTCTCGCAGGGTAATAAATCATTTAAATGCCCGTAAACGTGACAAACCATGGCCAAAACCACGTCATTTCGACCGTAACATCATTGTGATCGGCGCAGGTTCCGGTGGATTAGTGTCCGCCTATATCGCGGCGGCAGTGAAAGCAAAGGTCACATTGATCGAGAAAGGACCTATGGGCGGAGATTGTCTTAATACCGGGTGTGTACCTTCCAAAGCATTAATCCGTGCGGCCCGGCTGGCGCACGACCTGACAAAGGCATCCGCATTGGGATTCCGGCATGTTGCTGGCGAAGTGGACTTTTCTGCGGTAATGGAAAGAGTCCAGCAGGTGGTGCAGCGCATAGAGCCACATGATTCAGTGGAACGCTATACTCAGCTTGGTGTGGAAGTCATCTCGGGGGCTGCCACCGTGACATCACCTTGGCATGTCACGGTGAACGGGCGGCAGTTAAGTGCCCGCTCTCTGATCATTGCCACCGGCGCTCGACCGGTTATTCCTGTTATTCCCGGTATAGAACACATCGCGCCGCTGACGACGGAAAATATCTGGATGCTGCGTGAGAAACCGCAACGACTGCTCATTCTGGGGGGGGGGCCGATAGGCTGCGAACTTGCTCAGGCTTTCCAGCGTTTAGGGTGTGCCGTAACGATGGTGGTCAGAGGTGAACGTCTGCTCAAGCGTGAGGACCGATTGGCCGCTGAAGTAATCATGGATAGTTTGCGGGCCGACGGTGTGGATCTGCGATTGGCACATCAGGCACAGCGTTTCGTTTGTGAAGGGCATAAGCAATGGCTGGAATGTCGTAATAAGGTTGATGGTAGTGACGTTGTGCTGCCATTCGACCGGGTGTTACTGGCTCTGGGCCGCCGGGCCAACGTGAGTGGCTTCGGGCTGGAGACACTGTCGTTGAAAATTCGGGACGACGGTACGCTTGAAACCGATGACTTTCTGGCCACCCGTTTTCCGCATATCTTTGCAGTCGGAGACGTCACTGGTCCGTATCAGTTCACCCACGCGGCTGCACATCAGGCGTGGTATGCCGCGGTGAATGCCTTGTTTGGCTCATTCAAACGCTTTCCCGTGGATTACCGAATTATGCCGCGGACCACGTTCACCGATCCGGAAGTCGCGCATGTAGGGCTTAATGAGCAAGAGGCTCAACAGGCCGGTGTGGCCTATGAAACCACGTGTTTTAATCTGGCTGAGCTGGACAGGGCCATTACAGAAGATGCAGCCCACGGCTATATTCAGGTGCTGACTGCACCTGGAAAAGATCGCATTTTGGGTGCGACTATCGTGGGGGAGCAAGCTGGTGAACTTATCACCGAATACGTCTCAGCCATGAAACAGGGTTATGGGCTAAATAAAATATTGGGCACTATTCATGTTTACCCAACGCTGAGTGAAGCAAATAAGTATGTAGCCGGAGAGTGGAAGCGCAATCATGCACCTCAACGCGTGTTGAGCTGGTTAGCGCGTTTTCACCAATGGAGTTTAGGGCGATGAAAACCTTTGGGACGCTGCTGATTGGTGCCGGTCATGCTCATTTGGAGGTATTACGCCACTGGGTTGACGTGGGCGCGCCGTTCGGCGATGTTGCTTTACTGTCACCTTCGCCCGATGCCTGGTATTCAGGCATGCTCCCGGGATTACTTGCTGGACGCTATCAGTCCGAACAGTGTCGTATTCCATTAAGCCCTCTTTGTCTCGCAGCAGGAGTGACGTTGATGCAGGGGAAGATGATAGCACTGGATGCGCAGACTGGCCGCGTTAGTTTGGAAGATGGACGTTTACTACAGGGGGAATGTGTGTCCTTGAATACCGGCGCGGCATTGCGTTCTCCGCACAATCTTTCATCCGTAATGGACGTATTGCCGGTGAAACCCTTTGCCGACTTTTTGATTCGCCTTGCACACTGGCAGCGGCATCCGGGATCCCTGGCAATAATTGGCGGGGGCGCCGCGGGTGTGGAGCTGGCACTGGCTATGTCGAATCAGACGCCGTCACTGACTCTGTTCTGTTCAGATATGCTGTTAGGCTCGCATGCTCCCGGGGTACGCCAACGTGCGCACTACCACCTGAAACGGGCGGGAGTGCAAGTGCAGGAACATTGCCCAATAGATGCAATCCAGGGAAACGGTCTGTTGAGTGGACAACAAATTGTTTGGGAGGGTAATCGGGTACTCTTGGCCAGCGGGCCTGCGCCCGCATCCTGGTGGCAATCTTCCGGATTATCCTGTGATGATCGTGGATTCATTCAAATCACTACCACGCTACAAAGTGCATCGCATCCACATGTTTTTGCAACGGGTGATTGCGCAACGCTCCCCGATACGCCTAAAAGTGGCGTATATGCGGTGCGACAAGGGGCAGTCTTGGAGGAAAATTTGCGCCGCGCAGCACGGCAGGAATCATTGAGGCCCTTCAGGCCACAATCTAGAGCAGTGGCACTGCTGGCCGATGGTCAAGGCGGCGCCATAATGAGTTGGGCTGGTTTAAGCGCAGAAGGGAAATGGGCCGGGGTATGGAAAGATATTCTCGACCGGCGATTCATCCAACGGCACAGTCTATGACTGTCAACGTAATTTCAACAGGGTGGATGGAATGTTGCAAAAGGCAGGATGGAAAATGTGGGTGCCTATACTGGCGCTTGGTATGTCGTTACAGGCGATAGCGGATAGCCGTTGGAATGAAATAAAACAGCAGGCGCAAGGACAGACCGTCTATTTTAACGCCTGGGGGGGTGATACTGCAGCCAATAACTATCTGCGCTGGGTTGCGACAGAAATGAAACAACACTATGCCATCACAGTAGAACGGGTACCGCTGGCTGATACGGCAGATGCCGTGCGTCGTATCCAAACCGAGGCATCTGCTGGACGGCAGCAAAAAGGCTCGATAGATCTACTGTGGGTTAATGGAGAAAATTTTAGCACACTAAAGCAGGCCGGGTTGCTTTACGGCGGTTGGGCAGAGCGTCTCCCCAACTGGCGCTATGTCAATTTGACTCTGCCGGTTCGTGAGGATTTTTCCGTTCCGACAGAAGGGGCTGAGTCTCCCTGGGGAAGCGCACAATTGACATTCATTGCCGATCGGCGGCAGTTATCACAACCCGTCAGCGATCCACAGGCATTACTGACTCTTGCCCGAGAGCAGCCAGGCCGACTGAGTTATCCACGGCCACCGGACTTCACCGGTATGGCCTTTTTGGAACAACTGTTGTTGTCACTCAGCCCGACACCGCAGTTATTAAAACAACCTCCCGATGTTAAAACATTTGCCTTAGTCACTGCCCCGCTATGGCATTATCTCGATCAACTGCATCCCTCGTTGTGGCGGCAAGGTAAAGATTTTCCCGCATCGGCAGCACGTATGGATCGTATGCTGGCCGATGGCGTGTTAAAAATTTCTCTTACGTTTAATCCTGCCCACGCCGCCAGCCTGATTGCCAACGGGCAATTACCTGATTCGGCCTACACCTTTGGTTTCAGTAAAGGGATGGTGGGGAATGTCCATTTTGTCGCCATTCCAGTTAATGCCAATGCCAAAGCGGGCGCTCAGGTATTGGCCAACTTCCTGCTGTCGCCTCGTGCGCAGATCCGCAAAGCCGATCCGCGTTACTGGGGCGATCCTAGTGTGTTGGATAGCGATAAACTACCGCCAGAATTACGGCGGACAATGCACGATATCTCTCCCTCGGCAGGGATGGTTGTCCCCGTGTTGAGTGAGCCGAATGCGGGGTGGTCCGCCGCTCTTGAGGCGGAATGGCTGAGGCGTTACGGCGTACATTGATGCCCTTACTACGTTCTACATTCGGCAGAGGGATCGCATGGGGGGGGGTCAGTTTGATCTTTTCCCCCTTGCTGCCAGGCCTCTGGTTGATGTTATCCCCCGCTTTTCACGGCGATAGCTGGTTGGCATTCTGGCTCGACGGGCAATGGCGACAAGCACTGATCGCCACGTTGACTTCATCGCTGATCGGCAGCGTCGGTGCTTTGCTGCTTTGCTTATTGGTGATTGTCGGAATTTACCCGGGAAAAGCGTGGCAACGTTATCAACGTCGTTTGCCGATGCTACTTGCCGTTCCGCATGTCGCTTTTGCTACGGGAAGCCTGTTCCTGTTTGCCCCGACGGGATGGTTGGCACGATTGGGGTTAGGCTCGTTGGCCGATGGGGATCCTCATGCTATTGGTCTGGGTATCATACTGGCGCTGAAAGAGAGCTGGTTTCTGCTATGGATAGCGGGAGCTCTACTTAAACGCACGGATTTACAGCGCCAACTCACCATCGCCCACACTCTGGGGTATGGACGATGGCACAGCGCCTTCGTGATCCTTTTGCCGCAATTGTTACCGCAGCTGGCATGGGCGCTGTTGGCCGTGACGGCATATAGCATTTCCTTAGTGGACACTGCGATTATTCTTGGGCCTGGCAATCCGCCAACCCTGGCTGTGTTGGCATGGCAATGGCTGAACGAGCCTGATATTCAGATTCAGGCTAAAGGGACGATCGCCGTCCTGTTGTTGACTGCGATATTGGCAGCATTATCCTTGTGCGGCTACGCCTTTTGGCGTTTGTTGCACTATTGTCCATTACCCATAACCGGCCGACGGTATGGTGGGACAGCTAAACGACTCTTGAGCGGGTTGGCGATGATGATGACAACCATCGGTTATCTGGTCCTGCTGTTATTGTTGCTTTGGTCAGTGGCTGGTAGTTGGTTTTACCCTCGGTTATTGCCTGAGGTATGGTCAGTGGTAGGTTGGTCACGAGGGGATTACGCGTCGTTACTCACTACGTTTACACTAGGTGGCGTGGCCAGTTTGTGTGGTTTGATTATTGTGGTTGCCTGGCTTGAATGGGGGGATGTGCGACGGGGGCAGTTTCTCTGGTTGCCGCTATTGCTGCCCGCTTTACCCCTGGCGATGGGCCAGTACGAGGTACTATTGAGATTAGGGCTGGACGGAACATTTTCTGGTGTCGTATGGAGTCATTTATTGTGGGTAGTTCCTTATATGTTGCTGATACTGGAGCCGGCGTATCGGCATCTTGACACTCGTTTGCTGGTAGCCGCCCGTTCTTTAGGGTTATCCGATTGGCGTGTGCTCTTAAGGGTAAAGTGGCCCTTACTTTCTCGGCCACTGCTCGCCGCAGTCGCGATCGGTTTTTCTGTCAGCGTTGCCCAATATTTGCCAACGCTCTATGCCGGAGCGGGGAGGTTTGCCACGGTCACGACTGAAACCGTGGCGCTGAGTGGCAGTGGCGATCCGCGGGCACTAGCCGTTCATGCTTTGCTACAGCTGCTTCTGCCAGGCTGCGTCTTTTTTATGGCTGTGTCGCTTAGCCGGCTGGTTGGCCATTATCGACGAGGATTACGCTAATATGTTGTCTGTCAGAAATTGTACTATTCACGGCGGTGATAATTGCTTATTGCAAAACCAATGTTTCGATGTGGCTCCCGGCGAGATATTAACCTTGATGGGCGCGTCGGGTACGGGTAAGTCCACCTTGCTCGGCTGGATGATTGGTGAGTTACCTCCGGATTTTTTCGGTTCAGGAAGCCTCTGGTTAAACGGCACTCGGAGAGATGGATTGCCAACAGAAAAGCGGCGTATTGGTATTTTGTTTCAGGATGACCTGTTATTTCCTCATTTGAGTGTAGGGCAAAATCTGGCATTGGCATTACCGGCTCAGCTGAAAGGTAAAAGGTCGCGCAGAGAATATATTGAGAACTGCCTTATAGATGCTGAACTGGGTGAGTTTTATCAGCGAGATCCCGCGACGTTATCCGGTGGGCAACGCGCCAGGGTGAGCGTTCTGCGGTCTCTGATCGCCGAACCTGAGGCATTGCTGTTAGATGAACCTTTTAGTCGTTTGGATGAGCATTTACGCGGGCGTTTTCGCCAATTTGTTTTCAGTCATATTCAACAGCGTGGCATTCCCGCGTTGCTGGTTACTCATGACGAACAAGATATTCCACCGGATGGACGCGTGAAAAAGCTTGAGGAGAGAGCTGATGTTTGACCGTTATTTGCTTAAAAAAAGCAGTAACATTCGTGAAGTGTGCGCAGTCACATTGCAACGCCGTGGTGTAAAGGCTGATTGGATCAGTTGGTTTGGCTTTGGCATCGGGATGATGGCGGTGCCATTGCTTATTGCTCATGCTTATTACTGGGCGCTGCTGTGTATTGTGTTCAACCGTATGGCCGACTTGCTGGATGGTGCTGTAGCCCGGTTGGATGGCCCAACGGATCGCGGTGCATTTCTGGATATTACTTTAGACTTTCTGTTTTACTCCGCCATTCCACTCGGGTTTGCTTTGGCAATACCGGCAAATAACGCCTTGCCTGCGGCCATTTTGATTTACAGCTTTATTGGGACCGGGTGCAGCTTTCTTGCCTTTGCCGTTATCGCCGCCAAGCGGGGGATGGAGAGTACCGCGTATCCAAGCAAAGGGTTCTACTATTTAGGCGGCCTGACTGAAGGGAGCGAAACGGTCTTGGTGCTACTGTTAATGTGTCTGTTTCCTGGCTGGTTTCCGCTGATAGCGTATGGTTTTTCAGCGCTTTGTTGCATCACTGTAGTGACTCGGGTTGTCGCTGGTGTTTCATTGTTTAAGAACAACTACGGAAAGGTCAAACAGACCGGCGCTGGCATCTGATATGATCACAATCATAGAGCTAGCCATTCAGGCTAGCGAGTCATGATAATAAATCTTTGAGCAACTCAAAAGTGATGCTAATAGCCCTCAGTGCTTATCAGGGATTCACGAATGAGCTCGCGTGCCCGATGCAAACGACTTTTAACAGCACCAACACTTACATTTAGTTGGGAAGATATTTCGGCTATAGTTAACTCTTCAAAATCTCGCATGAGAATCACGTCGAGATAATGAGCAGGCAAAGACCTAAGAGCTCTGGCCAGGTCTAGGCGAAGTGAGTCCGGGCTTCTTTCCTGCAGGAGAGTTTCAGCAATATCGTGATCCAGAGCGACATGCCGGAACATCATTCGCTGAAGTTTTTGGCACTCCCTCCTGATGACGGTAAACAACCACGAGGAAAAGGCAGCTGCGACTTTAAGGGCAGTGACCTTACGCGAAATTATCAGCAATGACTCCTGTACAGCATCGTCGACATCGCTTGCATGGCAGTGTCGGCGGGCATAGCGACGGGCATCAGCCTGAGTGGTGGCAAGCAACGCAGACATTGCTTTTATGTCGCCTCTCTGTGCTGATTCAATCAAACTTTTCGTGGCTTTGGTGCCCATACACTCTCCCGGTAGTATTAACCAATATATTGCAATCCCTCTGGTTTAAAGATTTAAAAGCACGTAGTCAGTCCCTTCAGTCATATAGGTATACTCTATTGGTTATTTTCATAATCAGCATAATCAATGTTCTGCAACGTAACAAACATTTAAAAAGTAAAGAGCCTGCATTGATACTGCAGGCCGTAAAATGAAAAATTATTTCTTCTTCCATTCATACTTACTGAAAGGTGCATCTAGTGGTGTGTCAGCAATATGGTTTGTGTAATTGCTAATTGTCTTCTGAGCGGCGCACAGAATGACCTCAAGAATATTTTTACGGGTGAACCCTGCTGCAAGGAAGGTTTCCACATCATTCTCAGTGACCTCACCGCGCTTGCGTATTACCGCAAGAGTGAACGACCTCAGGACTTCAAGGCGGCTATCCTGAAGCGGTGTTTCATCCCGCAATGCATTTATGATGTCATCACTGACTTTCATTGAATGTGCAATTGCCGTATGAGCAGGCACACAATAATGGCAGTTGTGCTCTACATTAATTGCCTGCCACACCACGGTTTTCTCGTCATTATTGAAACTGGTATGGAGAAACAATTCATGGAGCTTAAGATAAGCTTCCACCAACTCCGGCGACTCGGCCATTACCGCGTAGAGCGAGGGTACGAAGCCTGCACGTTTCTTTATGTTCTCAAGTAACACCTTGCTCTTTCCCGGTGCATTTTCCGGCGTGTGTAAAGTAAAATCTTTCATATATTCTCTCCAGTTAACGAATTAATGATTTGCGAAAGGGCGAAAATATCTCTGGCAACAAAGTCTGGTTTGGGTGCAAGGGGATAGAGAGTTTGCCCTTTTCTGGCTATAAATGCGGTTTTCATCCCCGCAAGTTTTGCTCCTCCTACATCCCAGCCATGTGCTGCAATCAGCATACATTCTGAGGCCGGTCTTCCCATCAAATGGACTGCCCAGTTGTAAACGCTCAGGTCGGGTTTGTATTTACACAACTCTTCAACACTGAGGGTCTTACTGAAATAGCCATCGATGCAGGCTGAACGGAGTTGGCTCTCAGCGAGTTCAGCAGATGAGTTGGTCAGGGCGACCAGTGTAAAGCCCTGTTGGCTCAGTGCTGATAATCCCCTGGCTACATCAGGATGTGCAGGTAATGAAGCAAGCACTGCCGAAAGTGGCTCGTCAGATTCAGCTAAAGATATGCCGTACCGCTCGGCAGTCATCTCAAGCACAGCCTCTGCAATATCGCCAAAGCGGTGCCAGGAACCGGTAACGGTTTCAACAAGTGAATAGTGTAACAAAGAGGTGAACCAGACGTCGGTAAGGTCCTGCCTGTTGGCAAGCCTCTTTCCTGCATACTCTTTGAGCGAAGCAGTATCCAGAAGGGTTTCATTCACATCAAAAAAGAGAATTCCTTTCGTTTCTGGCGTGTCACTATCGTCTGTCATATGAGCTCCGGTCCGGATGATGACTTTTATAAAAACGGATATTTACTGCACTCTGCAAATAGAGTAGGTTTAAGATAGATGAATTTGAGTGATCACTCAATAAAAACCTGAGCGTTCACTCAATAATTATATTATTTTATATAATTCAGTGAGATAAATGGCAAGACCAACATTACATGACAAGTCGGAAACGTTAGGCAGGGCAATTCATGTGTTCTGGCGTAAAGGTTTCAGCAACACATCAATAAAAGACCTTGAGATGGCACTGGATATGCGTCCTGGAAGTATTTATGCCTCTTTCGACAGCAAAGCAGGTTTGTTTACGCAAGCTCTGTCAGTCTATGCGACACACCAGGCAGATAAAACCAGGTCTGTTATTCAGGCGCAGCAGAACCCGCTGGACGGCCTTCTGACGCTACTCTGCTGCTTTGCACAGGAAAAACCAGACGGCCAGCCCTCTTACGCCTGTTTTTTGGTGAAAAGCCTACTCGAAATGGAGAACGACGAGGGTGAAATGAAAAACTTAATAAGACAGCATTTGCTGACAATGGAGAGTATTTTCAGTGATGCTTTTAGCGATGCGATTTCGATGGGATATGTCGCGGATCCTGACAGGCCAGAGCATGCTCCGTCGCGCCTGGCTCGCATGCTGCAAACCAAAATTATCGGTATCAGAATAATGTCCCTACAACTTGCACAAAATGATCTGCTACGAGAACTGACAGATGACTGCGCCCAGTTTATAGAAGAACTTAAAAAGAGTCCGGATACTGAGATACTTGTAAATGATGGCCTTTAGCGTGGCTGTGTTGAATAATTCGGACTTTTAGAGCAGATCACAATTAAACGAAGGCAGAGTCATCGCAATGGCGGCAGGCGTAAGATTTGGGCGGAAACCTCATCAGAAATCTTCCGCCGCACTGGAGCTTATCCGGCATGAAACGCCTATTAAAATGGTGATGGAGAAAACCGGTATATCCAGGGCAACTTATTTCAGGTTAAAAAAGCTCATGCGTCATCTTTTTCGTTTTATGCTTCATAACGCTTCTCACCTTACGTTCGGTGCGCTGCTGATAGCTATGTCCAGCTTTGGACAGACCTATTTTGTGTCACTTTACGGGCAAGATTTTCGCTAGGCCTTTGGGCTCACCGACGGCAGCCTGGGCGGCTTGTACGCGATCGGAACGGTGATGAGCGCCATCACGCTGATCTGGGCCGGACGGATGATCGACTACACCACGACCAGCCGCTTCACGCTGGCAGTCACCCTTCTGTTACTGACGGCCTGCCTGCTGATTTCTGGCGCACAGTCTGCGTGGATGCTCTGCATCGGGTTTTACTTTCTGCGCCTCGGCGGTCAGGGACTGATGGTACAACCGCACTGACCGCAACGGCGCGTCAGTTCCCCCTTGATGCAGGCAAGGCCCTCGGCGCCATTGCGCTGGGACTCTCGCTGGCGCAGGCCGTTTTTCCCGTGATTGCGCTGCAGATAAGCGCGCTGACGGGATGGAGGGTTGCCTGGGGCATCAATGCCGGTATGCTTGTTGCTGGCGTGGGGGTAGCGTTGATGTTTTTGCCCAGCGGCAAAGATAAGCCGCTGCGCACGTTCAGAAAACGGGGGTGATGAGAAGGAAAAAGAGGCATCGGTATGGAGAAACCGTAACCTGCTGCTAGCGCTGTCTGTCGTGCTGGCCTCCCCCTTTATCACAACCGGCTTCTTCTTCCACCAAGCGAGGCTGGCGCAGGAGAAGGGCTGTGTGCTGTCGTGGGTGGCGGTATGGTTTATTGCCTACGCCATTACCCAAGCGGTATCGTTGCTGTAGTTTGGCCCGCTGATTGACCGTCTTTCACCACGCAGGCTGTTGCCGTGGTTACTGATGCCACAGTCCCTAGCCATGTTGGCGCTGTGGCTCAGCAACGGTCTGTGGGTAACGCCTTTTTACCTGATTATGATCGGCGTATCGTCGGCTATTGCCTCAACGCTTGCCACCGCTCTCTGGGTGCAGTTGTTTGGTCCGGCGCAGCTAGCCAGGGTGCGCTCAGCTGTTGGGGCAGGTACCGTGATTGCCCGCGGGGCATCTCCGGTAAGCATGGGCGTCCTGATAGATAACCATGTCACCCTGCATCTACAGGCGTTGTTCTGCCTGGTCTACATTCTTGGGGCCAGCCTGCTGGCCACCGATATCAGGACTGATGCACCGCAATAATGCGACTTTTCCGTGATGCACATCATCCTCTTTCCCTATGAAGAAGGGCCTGATATCAGGCCCTTCTGTTTCATCGCAGCATCAGCAGGGGCTGATGGCTTTCTGACAGCATTTCTGTGGTGTGGCTGCCAATAAAGAACCGCCGTAACCGGGAATGCCCATAGGCCCCAATTACCATGAGGTCGATATCATTAGCGTCCGCGTAGCGGCACAGGGCGCCGGTCACGGACTCGTCTTCCAGCAGGCGGGCCTCCGTTGTGATACCAGCTTCCTGAAGAACAGCCTGCGCATCCTGCAGGGCTAAAGTGTCACCGTTGACCATCACAATATAACAGGTAAGGCCGCTTAGTAATGGGCTGATCGTCAGACGCGACAGGTTTTTACGGCTCTCACTGCTGCCGTCATACGCAAACATCACCCGTGCCGGCGGCATGAACGTCTCCGGCACAATCAGCACCGGTTTTTTCTGCAGGCGAATGACGCTCTCCAGATGGCTCCCCACCTGATTTTGCGTACCCCGGCGACCCAGCACCATCAGGCGGACTTCCCCCAGCTCAGCCAGAATATCGTCCAGTGCGCCGTGCTTTTGCAGCAGCTGTACGTCCGTTTGTCCGGCCTGCTTCAGCCGCTCCGCGCAGTCGCGCAGCACGGCTTTGCCCTGCGCCATCAGCAGCCGGCTGCGCTCACCCTCGACGCGGACCAGTTCTTCAGTCAGACGCTCCTGGCTGTCAATACCAATGGCCCCGGTCAGGTCAAACACGGCGGGAGTCTCACTCTTCTCCAGTACGTGCAGCAGTGCCAGCGGCGTACCAAGCTTAGCGGCCGCCCAGGCGGCATACTCACAGACCGGACGGGTTGACGGCGAGCCGTCGACGCAGGCAATAACGGTGTTATTCATGATGCTTTCTCCAGTAAATTAATGGCCGCCCATCAGTTTTTCCACTTCTTCAGGCTTGTCATGAACCCCGAAGCGGTCAACGATGGTGCGGGTCGCGTCATTCATACCCTTAATCTCCACTTCCGTGCCTTCGCGCCGAAACTTGATGACTACTCTGTCCAGCGCACTCACGGAGGTAATATCCCAGAAATGAGCATGCGTCACGTTAATCACCACACGCTCAACGGCTTCACGGAAGTCGAAGTAGCTCATAAAGCGATCGGATGAAGCAAAAAAGACCTGGCCAGCTACAGTGTAGGTACGGGAGTTGTCCTCCAGTTCAGAAGAGATCGCCATAAAGCGGGCTACTTTAGTGGCGAAGTTCAGCGAGGCTATCAGCACGCCGGTGAGTACACCAAACGCTAGGTTATCAGTTGCCACCACTACCACTACGGTTGCCAGCATCACCACACTGGTTGACAGCGGATGGCTGCGCAGGTTGCTGATAGACCGCCAGGAGAAGGTACCGATGGAAACCATAATCATCACCGCGACCAGCGCTGCCATCGGTATTTTGGAGACCCACTCACGCAGGAATACCACCATCAAAAGCAGAACTACGCCGGCGGTCAGTGTTGAAAGTCGTCCGCGTCCACCCGATTTAACATTGATAACTGACTGGCCAATCATTGCGCACCCTGCCATGCCACCAATAAACGAGGTGCAGATGTTGGCCACACCCTGTGCCTTGCATTCGCGGTTCTTGTCGCTTGGCGTGTCGGTCATGTCATCCACGATGGTGGCAGTCATCATCGACTCCAGAAGACCCACAACGGCCAGCCCCGCAGAGTACGGCAGAATAATCATCAGCGTGTCGAGGTTAAGCGGAATATCAGGGATCAGAAACACCGGCAGGCTGTCCGGCAGCTTGCCCATGTCACCCACAGTACGCACGTCCAGGTGAAGCCACATGGAAATGGCGGTCAGCACGATGATGCAGATCAGCGGCGAGGGAATGGTTTTGTTCAGATACGGGAAGAGATAAATGATGCCCAGGCCCGCAGCGGTCAGTGCATAGACGTGCCAGGTAACGTTGGTGAGCTCCGGCAACTGTGCCATAAATATGAGGATGGCCAGCGCGTTGACGAAACCAGTGACCACCGAGCGGGAGACGTAGCGCATCAGGCTACCCAGTTTCAGGTAGCCGGCCGCCAGTTGCAGCACGCCGGTCAGCGCCGAGGCCGCCAGCAGATACTGCAGGCCGTGGTCTTTTACCAGTGTGATCATTAGCAGTGCCATCGCGCCTGTAGCGGACGATATCATTGCCGGGCGGCCACCAAGGAAGGCCATAACCAAGGGAATACAGAACGCAGAGTAGAGCCCAACCTGCGGGTCAACTCCGGCGATGATTGAAAAGGCGATCGCTTCGGGAATAAGCGCGAGCGCGACAACTATACCGGCCAGTACGTCACCACGGACGTTACCCAGCCAGTCCTTACGCGTCGAGGACAGCAACATAGTAATTTCTCAGTTTTAGATACAGTAAGCCCTTGAGGGCAATATTTTTATGTACGGTAGAACACATCCGCAAACGGGATGTTATTGAGTGCGTTCTGAGGCTCGCTCAGTACGACGGAGGAAGGGGAAGCTTAGGGTGGCGTAATACGCATAACGGTTGTCAGATTCTCCAAAGCGAGAGTGTACCTATTGCCTGAACTGTTGCCCGAGGCAAATGAAAGGGGGCAGATCTGAACCAAGATCAGACCAAAGCCGCTCAATACTATAAACTAATGGCAGGCAAGGTCAAATTTTGGGGCAGTACATAAATCCTCAACCCTCGATTCAGGTATTTTTCTTTGAAATGTCTGGCACATAGCAAATTGTAAAGTCGTAGCTACATTTACATTCAGGATGAATGCTGTCCTGCCTTTACCCGAAGTATGGTTTGCCGGGTGGTATTAAATTCCCGGGCAATAGCGCTGATACTGTTCCCTGCGTTAATACGTGCAATCACAGTAAGTTGCTGCTCTTCATTCAGAGCAGAAGGACGACCAAACCGCTTTCCAGCTGCTTTTGCCCTGGCAATACCTGAGTGCGTGCGCTCGAGCAACAGATCCCGCTCAAATTCCGCTACTGCAGAAATAACCTGCATGGTCATCTTCCCCGCGGGGCTGGTCAGATCCACACCGCCAAGAGCCAGGCAGTGAACCCGAATATCTGAAACAGCCAGTTGCTCTACCGTTTTTCTGATGTCCATCGCGTTGCGTCCGAGGCGGTCAAGTTTGGTGACAATAAGCACATCGCCATTTTCCATACGGTCAAGCAGCCTGGCAAATCCTGGCCGTTCACTGGCAGCCACTGAGCCGCTGACATGTTCCTCAATAAGTCGCTGAGGTTTAACAGCGAAACCAGCTGCCTCAATTTCACGACGCTGGTTTTCTGTGGTCTGTTCCAGAGTGGATACCCGGCAGTAAGCAAAAACTCGTGACATAGGAAACTTTCCGTACTCAAAGGGTGTCCGAATTATAGCGCCTGTACGAAATAAAATTCGCTTACTTTCGGACATATTTTCAGACTGGTGTACGAAACCGACCGGTTTCGGTCAGTGCGAATGATAACTTTAATGAACTATGTGCAGGGGAAGCATTTATGCCACGGAGACAAATACTCAGTAGTGAAGAAAAAGAACGCTTGTTGATTGTGCCAGATGATGACGTATTTCTGACGCGCATGTGCTTTCTGAGTGAACATGACCTCGCGCTCATTAATTAACACCGCAGGCCAGCTAACCGTCTGGGCTTTGCAGTTTTACTCTGTTATTTGCGAGGACTAGGGTTTCCTCCCGACAAAAGTATTTCACCTCACGACTGTGTTGTCTTCAGGCTGGCGGCTCATTTGAAAGTCCAGTCTGATTTGTGGGCCGAGTATGCATCAAGAGAGGTCACCCGCTGGGAACATCTGGCTGAACTCTACCGCTACCTGGAATTATCCCCTTTTAACCGGGCGCTGCAAAAAACCTGTATTCGCCACCTTTATCCCCACGCCATGCGGACAGACAGAGGTTTTTTACTTGCGGAGGAAATGCTCTCCTGGCTCCACAATAATAAGGTTATTTTCCCCTCTGTTGAAGTGATCGAACGAACCCTGGCCGAAGCAACAACACTTGCCGACAGGGCGGTTTTTTCTGCGCTTACCGCGCAGCTTGAACCAGGGCATAAAGCGGCACTGGACCGTCTGTTGGTATCTGAGGGTGAGCAACCTTCACGGCTGGCCTGGCTGCTCCAGCCTCCGGGAAAAATTAATGGTAAAAATGTCCTGCAACATATCGACCGGTTAAATGCGATTGAGTCGCTGGCACTCCCTGACGGCATTGCACTTTCCGTTCACCAGAACCGACTCCTGAAACTCGCACGCGAAGGCAGGAAAATGAGTAGCCGGGATCTGGCAAGATTCACGGATGTTCGCCGTTATGCCTCGCTGGTTTGTATCATATCGGAGGCCAGATCCACCCTGACTGACGAAGTTATTGATCTGCACGAGCGTATTCTGAGTAGTCTGTTCAGCAGGGCAAAACGTACTCAGGCCGAGCGGCTCCAGCAAACGGGAAAGCTGATTCAGAGTAAACTGAAGCAATACGTTACCGTCGGACAGGCATTACTTAACGCCAGAGAGTCCGGGGAAGATCCCTGGGCCGCAATAGAAGACGTCCTTCCCTGGCAGGAATTCATCAACAGCGTGGAAGAGACGCGGTTCCTGTCACGTAAGGACAACTTCGACCCGTTGCATCTGATCACAGAAAAATACAGTACGTTGCGTAAATACGCCCCCCGGATGCTGTCCGTGTTGCAGTTCAGGGCTGCACCCGCCGCAATGCAGCTCAGTGACGCATTGGATACCGTCAGAGATATGTATAGAAAACAACTCCGAAAAGTACCGCCTTCCGCGCCAATCGGGTTCATCCCGGAAAGCTGGAGAAAGGTTGTGATCACCCCCACCGGCATTGACCGAAAATATTACGAATTTTGCGTGCTGAATGAACTGAAGGGAGCCTTACGTTCAGGTGACACCTGGGTAAAGGGGTCACGCCGCTACAGGAATTTCGATGATTATCTGATCCCGTCAGACGATTTTGAAAAATCACTCCGGGATAACCAGTTACCCCTTGCTGTTCCGGCCGATTGCCATGAATACATCAAGAGCCGTTTGACGCTTCTTGCATCGCGTCTGGAAGAAGTTAACGCGATGGCGCTGGCCGGTGATTTACCCGATGTTGATATATCGGATAAAGGCGTGAAAATTACCCCGCTGGATAACAGTGTCCCTTCAGCAGCATCCCCTTTTGGCGATCTGGTTTATGGCATGCTCCCTCACCCTAAAAGGGGGCCGCTTGGAAAACGGAATCTATGGTCACTCCCGTTTTTGCAACACCGATTTTGACGACAAGTTGGCTTGCTTGAATCTATCCGGCGTCTGAATGGGATTTTATTCCCGCGCCTTGATGAGTTCCGCGCCTGATGAACCTCCAGAAAATATACGGCTTCAATGAGCCTTTCCGTTTTACAGGTTCCTCAACAGGCCGGTGGGCCGTTAGTATCATCAATATCAGTATTCGCAAAACCAGATCAGTAATTCTTTAAACCGGTGTATTTCTGCCGTTATGCTACATAAGTTTGCTGTCGTGCCGTTAGGGCCCAGGCTATTCTGGCCAGCTTGTTTGCCAGAGCACAAGTGACGACAAAGTTGCTTTTCCGGCACAGTAAATCCCTGACCCAATCGGCCAATTTGCCAGACTGGTGTTCCAGTTTTTGTATGAATACCCTGGCACATTGAACCAACAAAGTTCGGATCTTTTTATTACCTCGCTTACTAATTCCCAGCAATGTCGTCCTACCTCCCGTGCTGTACTGCCGAGGTACAAGCCCTGTTGCCGCCGCAAAGTCACGGCTGCTGGCGTACTGCTTCCCGTCGCCAATCTCAGTTGAAATAGTACTCGCTGTCAGTGTTCCGACGCAGGGAATGCTCAGCAAGCGCTGTCCAACCTCATCTTCGTCCAACTTTCGTTTCAACTGGGATTCCAAATCTTTAATCTGCTCAACAAGATAGTGATAATGCTGTTGTAATTTCAGCAATAACTGGCTGAGGTAAAGAGGCAAACTATTATCCTCAAGAATGGTACTCAGTCGGCTAATAACGGCAGCTCCTCGGGGAACGCTAATGCCAAATTCCAGCAGAAAAGCATGCATTTGATTGGTTGTTTTTACCTTATCCTGAACCAGGGATTCACGGACACGATGCAGAGCCCGCATTGCCTGCTGAGATTCCGTTCTGGGCTGCACAAAACGCATAGACGGACGCGATGCAGCTTCACAAATAGCTTCGGCGTCGACAAAGTCGTTTTTATTGCTTTTAACGAACGGGCGGACAAATTGTGGTGATATCAGCTTTGGGGAATGCCCCAACTCTTCCAACTTGCGTGCCATAAAGTGAGAACCGCCACAGGCTTCCATTGCGATGGTTGTAGCGGGGCATGTCGCCAAAAATTCGATCAACTTTGGCCGGGTAAATTTTTTACGGTAAACAGCCTTCCCGCGACGATCCTGGCAATGAATATGGAAAGAGTTTTTACCCAGATCGATACCAATGAGCGCAATGTTTTCCATGATAGTTCTCCGAATGAAAGCCTGTCCTCAGCATAGTACCGGGAAGGAGGGAGTGACCATCTCATTAAATATCCTACGTTAAGCCTGTTTTTTGAGCTGGCATGGCGGGCAGCTATGAGCGAAGTATAGTCATTCGCCCTATCTCTTTTGTCGCACTTTCAACAAGGGGGTCGCTTGGAAAGCGGAACGAGGTCAGTCTCCGCCCGGACTGCTCAGCTCTTTAAACAGCAAAAGAGAGGCATCTTATGAGAAGGGATTGTTCAGTATGTCAGGGCAGACTGCTTTTTCATCCGCAGGTACTGAGGGTAAATGCTCAATTCCGGTACGATTCTTACTCTATAGCCAGACAGAATTCAGCATTGTGCTGAACCCGAATCTTTTTTTACTCTGACAGGCCTGTTCATCAGAACCCTGAAAAAACAATTTTCCCGTTCACATTTTTATTTTCCATGTCCTCATGAGCCCGGCGAAGTGCTTTAGCATTCAGCCTGCCATACTCTGCCAGCAACGGAGTTTTGAGCTTACCGGAATCCAGCATGCATGAGAGTTTGTTAAGAATATCATGCTGTTTAGACATGTCCGCAGTAGCATGCATGGGGCGGGTAAACATTGCCTCCCAGTGAACAGAAACGCTCTTAAATTTGATCAAACGCAGATCCAGTGGTTCAGGGTCGTCGATGAGTCCGATACGGCCTTGTGGGGCAATAATTTCGGCCATATTTTCCCAGGCAGATGGCGTGGTGTACGTTGAGAAAATCCGGGTAATGGGAGGGAGTCCAGCAAGGCTGGCAACCTGTGGCGCAAGCGCACATGAATGATCCAGGACATAATGCGCACCAAACCCGCGAACCGCTCTGACACTCTCCTGCCGGGAGGCAGTCCCGATGATGTTCACCCGACTCAGAGTGCGGGCAAGCTGTATAGCCATACAAGGGACTCCGCCCGCACCGCCAAGCATCAACAGGGTCTGATCAGCATCTCCGTTCACTGACAACTGCAGACGATCAAATAACATTTCCCAGGCTGTCAGACCGGTCAGAGGAACCGACGCTGCAGCTTCAAAACTTAGTGCTGCCGGCTTTATCCCCGTAATGCGTTCGTCAACCAGCTGAAACTCTGCGTTGGCTCCCTGGCGATCGAGCACACCGGCATAGAAAACGTGGTCACCTGGCCTGAACAGCGTCACCTCTGGTCCGGTTGCTTCAACAACACCGGAAGCGTCGTATCCCATAACTACCGGATTGCCTGCAGAGGGACTGATGTTTCGCCGGCTTTTCAGGTCCCGTGGGTTAACCGCGACCGCCCTGACTCTGATCAAAAGATCACGCCCCTTGGGCATGGATGGGTGGGGAAGCGACAAATCTTCAATAACGGATGTACTTTCCCGGGTTGCCAGAAACCAACGGCTTTCATTCTGTCTCCTTAAAAAGGTCAGTCACCAGATAAATAAATGTAAAAGTGTGCGGAACGCGATACCCGCCAGTGCCCCCGGCAGTGCAAATCGAAAAATACGCGGAAAGCGGGCGCTGGGTAATGCTGTCAACCTGTTGATGACTATTTTAATCTGTAGTCATTCAATCCTTGTAACATCAGGATGATCCTGGTGTCAGTGAAAATACGAAATCAACACGTTGGTATCATTACCCACCTGTGAACTGACGTCGGCATTTTGAATCTCACTTCGGCGTGCCCCCTCCGAATGGCGCAAAACATTTCGTGGTATGGCATGATAGCACCCGAAGAGAGTCAATTCAGGGTGGTAAATGTGAAACCAGTAACGCTATACGATGTCGCAGAGTATGCCGGTGTCTCTTATCAGACCGTTTCCCGCGTGGTGAACCAGGCCAGCCACGTCTCTGCGAAAACGCGGGAAAAGGTGGAAGCGGCGATGGCGCAGCTGAACTACATTCCCAACCGCGTGGCACAACAACTGGCGGGGAAACAGTCGTTGCTGATTGGCGTTGCTACCTCCAGTCTGGCCCTGCACGCGCCGTCGCAAATTGTCGCGGCGATTAAATCTCGCGCCGATCAACTGGGTGCCAGCGTGGTGGTGTCGATGGTAGAACGAAGCGGCGTCGAAGCCTGTAAAGCGGCGGTGCACAATCTTCTCGCGCAACGCGTCAGTGGGCTGATCATTAACTATCCGCTGGATGACCAGGATGCCATTGCTGTGGAAGCTGCCTGCGCTAATGTTCCGGCGTTATTTCTTGATGTCTCTGACCAGACTCCCATCAACAGTATTATTTTCTCCCATGAAGACGGTACGCGACTGGGCGTGGAGCATCTGGTCGCATTGGGTCACCAGCAAATCGCGCTGTTAGCGGGCCCATTAAGTTCTGTCTCGGCGCGTCTGCGTCTGGCGGGCTGGCATAAATATCTCACTCGCAATCAAATTCATCCGATAGCGGAACGGGAAGGCGACTGGAGTGCCATGTCCGGTTTTCAACAAACCATGCAAATGCTAAATGAGGGCATCGTTCCCACTGCGATGCTGGTTGCCAACGATCAGATGGCGCTGGGCGCAATGCGCGCCATTACCGAGTCCGGGTTGCGCGTTGGTGCGGATATCTCGGTAGTGGGATACGACGATACCGAAGACAGCTCGTGTTATATCCCGCCGTTAACCACCATCAAACAGGATTTTCGCCTGCTGGGGCAAACCAGCGTGGACCGCTTGCTGAAACTCTCTCAGGGCCAGGCGGTGAAGAGCAATCAGCTGTTGCCCGTCTCACTGGTGAAAAGAAAAACCACCCTGGCGCCCAATACGCAAACCACCTCTCCCCGCACGTTGGCAGATTCCTTAATGCAGCTGGCACGACAAGTTTCCCGACTTGAAAGCGGGCAGTGAGCGCAACGCAATTAATGTGAGTCAGCTCACTCATTAGGCACCCCAGGCTTTACACTCTATGTGTCCGGCTCGTATGTTATGCGAAAATGTGAGCGGATAACAATTCACGCAGGATACAACTATGACAATGATTACGGATTCACTGGCCGTCGTATTACAACGTCGTGACTGGGAAAACCCTGGCGTTACCCAACTTAATCGCCTTGCGGCACATCCCCCTTTCGCCAGCTGGCGTAATAGCGAAGAGGCTCGCACCGATCGCCCTTCCCAAGAGTCGCGCAGCCTGAATGGTGAATGGCGCTTTGCCTGGTTTCCGGCACCAGAAGCGGTACCAGAAAGCTGGCTGGAGCGCGATCTTCCTGACGCCGATACTGTCATCGTCCCCTCAAACTGGCAGATGCACGGTTACGATGCGCCTATCTACACCAACGTGACCTATCCCATTGCGGTCAATCCGCCGTATGTTCCCACGGAGAATCCGACGGGTTGTTACTCGCTCACATTTAATGTTGATGAAAGCTGGCTACAGGAAGGCCAGACGCGAATTATTTTTGATGGTGTTAACTCGGCGTTTCATTTGTGGTGCAACGGGCGCTGGGTCGGTTACGGACAGGACAGTCGTTTGCCGTCTGAATTTGACCTGAGCGCATTTTTACACGCCGGAGAAAACCGCCTCGCGGTGATGGTGCTGCGCTGGAGTGACGGCAGTTATCTGGAAGATCAGGATATGTGGCGGATGAGCGGCATTTTCCGTGACGTCTCGTTGCTGCATAAACCGAGCACGCAAATCAGCGATTTCCATGTAGCCACTCACTTTAATGATGATTTCAGCCGCGCTGTACTGGAGGCAGACGTTCAGATGTACGGCGAGCTGCGCGATGAGCTGCGGGTGACGGTTTCTTTGTGGCAGGGTGAAACGCAGGTCGCCAGCGGCACCGCGCCTTTCGGCGGTGAAATTATCGATGAGCGTGGTGGTTATGCCGATCACGTCACCCTACGTCTGAACGTCGAAAACCCGAAACTGTGGAGCGCCGAAATCCCGAATCTCTATCGTGCGGTGGTTGAACTGCACACCGCCGACGGCACGCTGATTGAAGCAGAAGCCTGCGATGTCGGTTTCCGCGAGGTGCGGATTGAAAATGGTCTGCTGCTGCTGAACGGCAAGCCGTTGCTGATTCGCGGCGTTAACCGTCACGAGCATCATCCTCTGCATGGTCAGGTCATGGATGAGCAGACGATGGTGCAGGATATCCTGCTGATGAAGCAGAACAACTTTAACGCCGTGCGCTGTTCGCATTATCCGAACCATCCGCTGTGGTACACGCTGTGCGACCACTACGGCCTGTATGTGGTGGATGAAGCCAACATTGAAACCCACGGCATGGTGCCAATGAATCGTCTGACCGATGATCCGCGCTGGCTACCCGCGATGAGCGAACGCGTAACGCGAATGGTGCAGCGCGATCGTAATCACCCGAGTGTGATCATCTGGTCGCTGGGGAATGAATCAGGCCACGGCGCTAATCACGACGCACTCTATCGCTGGATCAAATCTGTCGATCCTTCCCGCCCGGTACAGTATGAAGGCGGCGGAGCCGACACCTTCGCAACCGATATTATTTGCCCGATGTACGCGCGCGTGGATGAAGACCAGCCCTTCCCGGCTGTGCCGAAATGGTCCATCAAAAAATGGCTTTCGTTGCCTGGAGAGACGCGCCCGCTGATCCTTTGCGAATACGCCCACGCGATGGGTAACAGTCTTGGCGGCTTCGCTAAATACTGGCAGGCGTTTCGTCAGTACCCCCGTTTACAGGGCGGCTTCGTCTGGGACTGGGTGGATCAGTCGCTGATTAAATATGATGAAAATGGCAATCCGTGGTCGGCTTACGGCGGTGATTTTGGCGATACGCCGAATGATCGCCAGTTCTGCATGAACGGTCTGGTCTTTGCAGACCGCACGCCGCATCCGGCGCTGACGGAAGCAAAACACCAGCAGCAGTTTTTCCAGTTCAGTTTATCCGGGCGAACCATCGAAGTGACCAGCGAATACCTGTTCCGTCATAGCGATAACGAGCTCCTGCACTGGATGGTGGCGCTGGATGGCAAGCCGCTGGCAAGCGGTGAAGTGCCTCTGGATGTCGCTCCACAAGGTAAACAGTTGATTGAACTGCCTGAACTACCGCAGCCGGAGAGCGCCGGACAACTCTGGCTAACGGTTCACGTAGTGCAACCGAACGCGACCACATGGTCAGCAGCCGGACACATCAGCGCCTGGCAGCAGTGGCGTCTGGCGGAAAACCTCAGCGTGACACTCCCCTCCGCGCCCCACGCCATCCCGCAACTGACCACCAGCGAAACGGATTTTTGCATCGAGCTGGATAATAAGCGTTGGCAATTTAACCGCCAGTCAGGCTTTCTTTCACAGATGTGGATTGGCGATAAAAAACAACTGCTGACGCCGCTGCGCGATCAGTTCACCCGCGCACCGCTGGATAACGACATTGGCGTAAGTGAAGCGACCCGCATTGACCCTAACGCCTGGGTCGAACGCTGGAAGGCGGCGGGCCATTACCAGGCCGAAGCAGCGTTGTTGCAGTGCACGGCAGATACGCTTGCCGACGCGGTGCTGATTACCACGGTCCACGCGTGGCAGCATCAGGGGAAAACCTTATTTATCAGCCGGAAAACCTACCGGATTGATGGAAGTGGTCAAATGGCGATTACCGTTGATGTTGAAGTGGCGAGCAATACGCCACATCCGGCGCGGATTGGCCTGACCTGCCAGCTGGCGCAGGTAGCAGAGCGGGTAAACTGGCTCGGATTAGGGCCGCAAGAAAACTATCCCGACCGCCTTACTGCGGCCTGTTTTGACCGCTGGGATCTGCCATTGTCAGACATGTATACCCCGTACGTCTTCCCGAGCGAAAACGGTCTGCGCTGCGGGACGCGCGAATTGAATTATGGCCCACACCAGTGGCGCGGCGACTTCCAGTTCAACATCAGCCGCTACAGTCAACAGCAACTGATGGAAACCAGCCATCGCCATCTGCTGCACGCGGAAGAAGGCACATGGCTGAATATCGACGGTTTCCATATGGGGATTGGTGGCGACGACTCCTGGAGCCCGTCAGTGTCGGCGGAATTCCACCTTAGCGCCGGTAGCTACCATTACCAGTTGCTCTGGTGTCAAAAATAATAATAACCGGGCAGGCCATGTCTGCCCGTATTTCGCGTAAGGAAATCCATTATGTACTATTTAAAAAACACAAACTTTTGGATGTTCGGTTTATTCTTTTTCTTTTACTTTTTTATCATGGGAGCCTACTTCCCGTTTTTCCCGATTTGGCTACATGACATCAACCATATCAGCAAAAGTGATACGGGTATTATTTTTGCCGCTATTTCTCTGTTCTCGCTATTATTCCAACCGCTGTTTGGTCTGCTTTCTGACAAACTCGGGCTGCGCAAATACCTGCTGTGGATTATTACCGGCATGTTAGTGATGTTTGCGCCGTTCTTTATTTTTATCTTCGGGCCACTGTTACAATACAACATTTTAGTAGGATCGATTGTTGGTGGTATTTATCTAGGCTTTTGTTTTAACGCCGGTGCGCCAGCAGTAGAGGCATTTATCGAGAAAGTCAGCCGTCGCAGTAATTTCGAATATGGTCGCGCGCGGATGTTTGGCTGTGTTGGCTGGGCGCTGTGTGCCTCGATTGTCGGCATCATGTTTACCATCAATAATCAGTTTGTTTTCTGGCTGGGTTCTGGCTGTGCATTCATCCTCGCCGTTTTACTCTTTTTCGCCAAAACGGATGCGCCCTCTTCTGCCACGGTTGCCAATGCGGTAGGTGCCAACCATTCGGCATTTAGCCTTAAGCTGGCGCTGGAACTGTTCAGACAGCCAAAACTGTGGTTTTTGTCACTGTATGTTATTGGCGTTTCCTGCACCTACGATGTTTTTGACCAACAGTTTGCTAATTTCTTTACTTCGTTCTTTGCTACCGGTGAACAGGGTACGCGGGTATTTGGCTACGTAACGACAATGGGCGAATTACTTAACGCCTCGATTATGTTTTTTGCGCCACTGATCATTAATCGCATCGGTGGGAAAAACGCCCTGCTGCTGGCTGGCACTATTATGTCAGTACGTATTATTGGCTCATCGTTCGCTACCTCAGCACTGGAAGTGGTTATTCTGAAAACGCTGCATATGTTTGAAGTACCGTTCCTGCTGGTGGGCTGCTTTAAATATATTACCAGCCAGTTTGAAGTGCGTTTTTCAGCGACGATTTATCTGGTCTGTTTCTGCTTCTTTAAGCAACTGGCGATGATTTTTATGTCTATTCTGGCGGGCAATATGTATGAAAGCATCGGTTTCCAGGGCGCTTACCTGGTGCTGGGTCTGGTGGCGCTGGGCTTCACCTTAATTTCCGTGTTCACGCTTAGCGGCCCCGGCCCACTTTCTCTGCTGCGTCGCCAGGTGAATGAAGTCGCTTAAGAAATTAATGTCGGATACGGCGCGAGCGCCTTATCCGACCAACTTATCAGGACGGAATGTTAAAAATGAACATGTCGATGACAGAAAAAATAAAAGCAGGCAAGCTATTTACCGATATGTGCGAAGGCTTACCTGAAAAAAGACTTCGTGGGAAAACATTAATGTATGAGTTCAATCACTCGCATCCATCAGAAGTTGAAAAAAGGGTAATGACTCCAACTTATTGATAGTGTTTTATGTTCAGATAATGCCCGATGACTTTGTCATGCAGCTCCACCGATTTTGTGAGCGACAGCGACTTCCGTCCCAGCCGTGCCAGGTGCTGCCTCAGATTCAGGTTATGCCGCTCAATTCGCTGCGTATATCGCTTGCTGATTACGTGCAGCTTTCCCTTCAGGCGGGATTCATACAGCG
>NZ_JBLURD010000029.1:0-26357 GCF_051209435.1 Klebsiella sp. HN106
CCGGAAGGCGTAGAGATGGTTATGCCGGGCGACAACATCAAAATGGTTGTTACCCTGATCCACCCGATCGCGATGGACGACGGTCTGCGTTTCGCAATCCGTGAAGGCGGCCGTACCGTTGGCGCGGGCGTTGTTGCTAAAGTTCTCGGCTAATTATTAGTCCGGAATGAAAAAGGGCGCTAAGGCGCCCTTTTTGCTGTCTGTAATTTGAAGGTATATCCGTGAAAGATTACAGACAATAAATGATATGTATATTTAATAAACAGCCTATTGTAATCATAACTATTCTCATTTACACTTCGCCTGTAAGTTGAACGGGAGTATGTATGTACGTTTGTCTGTGTAATGGTGTGAACGATAAAAAAATTCGTCAGGCTGTGCGCCAGTTTCACCCTCAATCTTTCCAGCAGTTGCGCAAATTTATTCCCGTGGGAAATCAATGCGGTAAGTGTGTGCGCGCGGCCAGAGAAATTATGGAAGATGAATTGACTCGCATGCCGGAATATCAAGAGATTGCCTGAAGACCACGGCTTAACTTTGACATCCTAATAGCCCGAACTACGCTTCAATAAGTGGAAGCGGAGGGACTATATAATGAAAGGTGATGTCAAAATCATAAGTTATCTCAATAAATTATTGGGAAATGAGCTGGTCGCAATTAATCAGTACTTTCTCCATGCGAGAATGTTCAAAAACTGGGGCCTGATGCGCCTCAATGATGTCGAATACCATGAATCCATCGATGAAATGAAGCATGCCGATAAGTATATTGAGCGTATTTTGTTTCTTGAGGGGATCCCTAACCTGCAGGACCTCGGTAAACTCCGCATTGGGGAGGACGTCGAGGAGATGCTGCAATCTGACCTGAGGCTGGAACTGGAAGGGGCAAAGGATCTACGAGAAGCCATTGCCTATGCCGACAGCGTCCATGACTACGTCAGCCGGGATATGTTAATCACTATCCTTGCAGACGAAGAAGGGCATATCGATTGGCTTGAAACCGAACTGGATCTCATAGCTAAAATTGGTCTGCAGAATTATCTTCAGTCGCAGATTAAAGTGGCGGACTAAGAAAGGTCACACCTTCAGATGATAAACCCGCTACGGCCAGAAAAGGGCCAAAAGGTAGCGGGTTATGTAATGCCTCTCTTTCTCTGGTGCGTAGAATCACTACTGCTACGGCAGCGCATGCCAGAATCGTTGCGATAAGAACCAGCTGCGGTAAAGCTCTCCAGCCATGCCAGGCTCCAAGTGCGGCGAGTAACTTTACATCACCGTAGCCGATACCTTCAGACCCACGTACTCCCCTGTAGAACCAATAAATTAACGCAAAGGCCAGATAGCCTGCTATCGCTCCCCATACCGCATGCGGCAGATTGACCGGCGACATACATACATAGTAAAGCAGCCCGCTCCAGAGCAGAGGGCAGGTGAATTTATCGGGTAGCAAGCCATAGCGCAGATCGTGCCAGCTGAGAGTGAGCAATAAGCCGCCGTAGATAATAAAGAAGACAACGTTCGCAACTGCCATTGATTTTCTCCATGTTGTGGCTGTTAGCACCGAGTGTGCTGAGGAGGAGAGCATCTGGCAAAGGCCAATGACCGGGAATGGACTGACTTATCCAAATTTTTTATGTCTACAGGTTGCGTTACGGCGTGAGCGGAAGCGGACTCGCAGAAAGAAGTGATGATTTTCTACGCAGTACTTGCGTTGTGGCTGAATTTGCGTATAATGCGCGGGCCTGTCAAAGTTGACGGCCGGTTCGATATGAACCCTGGTAGCAGCAACAAGCTACCAAACAATGTTCCCAATTGGGGAACTATGTAAGAACGGTTACACTCTCCCATCAATCGTAATGGGTATGAGGAGTAACCATTTCGTCTATAAAATAATTGGAGCTCTGGTCTCATGCAGAACCAAAGAATCCGTATCCGCCTTAAAGCGTTTGATCATCGTCTGATCGATCAATCAACCGCGGAAATCGTCGAGACTGCTAAGCGCACTGGTGCGCAAGTCCGTGGTCCGATCCCGCTGCCGACCCGCAAAGAGCGCTTTACCGTTCTGATCTCTCCGCACGTTAACAAAGACGCGCGCGATCAGTACGAAATCCGCACTCATAAGCGTCTGGTTGACATCGTTGAGCCAACTGAAAAAACCGTTGATGCTCTGATGCGTCTGGATCTGGCTGCCGGTGTAGACGTGCAGATCAGCCTGGGTTAATCAGGTCATCGAGCGATTGAGAGGTTGAAACAATGATTGGTTTAGTCGGTAAAAAAGTGGGCATGACCCGCATCTTCACTGAAGATGGCGTATCTATCCCAGTAACCGTAATCGAAGTTGAAGCAAACCGCGTTACTCAGGTTAAAGATCTGGCTAACGATGGCTACCGTGCCGTTCAGGTTACCACTGGTGCTAAAAAAGCAAACCGTGTAACCAAACCGGAAGCGGGTCACTTCGCTAAAGCTGGCGTTGAAGCTGGCCGTGGTCTGTGGGAATTCCGTCTGGCTGACGGCGAAGAGTTCACCGTAGGTCAGGACATTAGCGTTGAGCTGTTTGCTGACGTTAAAAAAGTTGACGTAACCGGTACCTCTAAAGGTAAAGGTTTTGCTGGTACCGTTAAGCGCTGGAACTTCCGTACCCAGGACGCAACTCACGGTAACTCCTTGTCTCACCGCGTTCCGGGTTCTATCGGTCAGAACCAGACTCCGGGCAAAGTGTTCAAAGGCAAGAAAATGGCAGGTCAGCTGGGTAACGAACGTGTAACCGTTCAGAGCCTGGACGTAGTACGTGTTGACGCTGAGCGCAACCTGCTGCTGGTTAAAGGTGCAGTCCCGGGTGCAACCGGTAGCGACCTGATCGTTAAACCAGCTGTGAAGGCGTAAGGGGATAGCAATGGAATTAGTATTGAAAGACGCGCAGAGCGCGCTGACTGTTTCCGAAACTACCTTCGGTCGTGATTTCAACGAAGCGCTGGTTCACCAGGTTGTAGTTGCTTATGCAGCTGGTGCTCGTCAGGGTACTCGTGCTCAGAAGACTCGTGCTGAAGTAACTGGTTCAGGCAAAAAGCCGTGGCGCCAGAAAGGTACCGGCCGTGCGCGTTCAGGTTCTATCAAGAGCCCGATCTGGCGTTCAGGTGGCGTGACCTTCGCTGCTCGTCCGCAGGACCACAGTCAAAAAGTTAACAAAAAGATGTACCGCGGCGCGCTGAAAAGCATTCTGTCCGAACTGGTACGTCAGGATCGTCTGATCGTTGTCGAATCTTTCTCTGTAGAAGCGCCTAAAACTAAGCTGCTGGCACAGAAACTGAAAGACATGGCTCTGGAAGATGTGCTGATCATCACCGGTGAGCTGGACGAGAACCTGTTCCTTGCTGCGCGCAACCTGCACAAGGTTGACGTACGTGATGCAACTGGTATCGACCCGGTTAGCCTGATCGCCTTCGACAAAGTCGTAATGACTGCTGATGCTGTTAAGCAAGTTGAGGAGATGCTGGCATGATTCGTGAAGAACGTCTGCTGAAGGTGCTGCGCGCACCGCACGTTTCTGAAAAAGCGTCTACTGCGATGGAAAAAACTAACACCATCGTTCTCAAAGTTGCTAAAGACGCGACCAAAGCAGAGATCAAAGCTGCTGTGCAGAAACTGTTTGAAGTCGAAGTCGAAGTCGTTAACACCCTGGTTGTTAAAGGGAAAGTTAAACGTCACGGACAGCGTATCGGTCGTCGTAGCGACTGGAAAAAAGCTTACGTCACCCTGAAGGAAGGCCAGAATCTGGACTTCGTCGGCGGCGCTGAGTAAGTCGGAGGAGTAATACAATGGCAGTTGTTAAATGTAAACCGACATCTCCGGGTCGTCGCCACGTTGTTAAAGTGGTCAACCCAGAGCTGCACAAGGGCAAACCTTTTGCTCCGCTGGTTGAAAAAAACAGCAAATCCGGTGGTCGTAACAACAATGGCCGTATCACCACTCGTCATATCGGTGGTGGTCACAAACAGGCCTACCGTATTGTTGACTTCAAACGCAACAAAGATGGTATCCCGGCAGTTGTTGAACGTCTTGAGTACGATCCGAACCGCTCCGCGAACATCGCGCTGGTTCTGTACAAAGACGGTGAGCGCCGTTACATTCTGGCCCCTAAAGGCCTGAAAGCTGGCGACCAGATTCAGTCTGGCGTTGATGCTGCAATCAAAGCAGGCAACACCCTGCCGATGCGCAATATCCCGGTTGGTTCTACCGTTCATAACGTAGAAATGAAACCAGGTAAAGGCGGTCAGCTGGCTCGTTCCGCTGGTACTTACGTTCAGATCGTTGCTCGCGATGGTGCTTATGTCACCCTGCGTCTGCGTTCTGGTGAAATGCGTAAAGTCGAAGCAGACTGCCGCGCTACTCTGGGCGAAGTTGGCAATGCTGAGCATATGCTGCGCGTTCTGGGTAAAGCAGGTGCTGCACGCTGGCGTGGCGTTCGTCCTACCGTTCGCGGTACTGCGATGAACCCAGTCGACCACCCACATGGTGGTGGTGAAGGTCGTAACTTTGGTAAGCACCCGGTAACTCCGTGGGGCGTTCAGACCAAAGGTAAGAAGACCCGCAGCAACAAGCGTACTGATAAATTCATCGTACGTCGCCGTAGCAAATAATTTTAGAGGATAAGCCATGCCACGTTCTCTCAAGAAAGGTCCTTTTATTGACCTGCACTTGCTGAAGAAGGTAGAGAAAGCGGTGGAAAGCGGAGACAAGAAGCCCCTGCGCACTTGGTCCCGTCGTTCAACGATCTTTCCTAACATGATCGGTTTGACCATCGCTGTCCATAATGGTCGTCAGCACGTTCCAGTTTTTGTTTCCGACGAAATGGTTGGTCACAAACTGGGTGAATTCGCACCGACTCGTACTTATCGCGGCCACGCTGCTGATAAAAAAGCGAAGAAGAAATAAGGTAGGAGGAAGAGATGGAAACTTTAGCTCAACATCGCCATGCTCGTTCTTCTGCTCAGAAGGTACGCCTTGTTGCTGACCTGATTCGCGGTAAGAAAGTGTCGCAGGCCCTGGATATTCTGACCTACACCAACAAGAAAGCTGCTGTACTGGTCAAGAAGGTACTGGAATCTGCCATTGCTAACGCTGAACACAACGATGGCGCTGACATTGATGATCTGAAAGTTGCGAAAATTTTCGTAGACGAAGGCCCGAGCATGAAGCGCATTATGCCGCGTGCTAAAGGTCGTGCAGATCGCATCCTGAAGCGCACCAGCCACATTACTGTGGTTGTGTCCGATCGCTGAGACTCTGGAGACTAGCAATGGGTCAGAAAGTACATCCTAATGGTATTCGCCTGGGTATTGTAAAACCATGGAACTCTACCTGGTTTGCGAACACCAAAGAATTCGCTGACAACCTGGACAGCGATTTTAAAGTACGTCAGTACCTGACTAAGGAACTGGCGAAAGCGTCTGTATCTCGCATCGTTATCGAGCGTCCGGCTAAGAGCATTCGTGTGACCATTCACACCGCTCGCCCGGGTATCGTTATCGGTAAGAAAGGCGAAGACGTAGAAAAACTGCGCAAGGTCGTCGCGGATCTCGCTGGCGTGCCTGCACAGATCAATATTGCCGAAGTTCGTAAGCCTGAACTGGACGCTAAATTGGTTGCTGACAGCATCACTTCTCAGCTGGAACGTCGCGTTATGTTCCGTCGTGCTATGAAGCGTGCTGTACAGAACGCAATGCGTCTGGGCGCTAAAGGTATCAAAGTTGAAGTTAGCGGCCGTCTGGGCGGCGCGGAAATCGCACGTACCGAATGGTACCGTGAAGGTCGCGTACCGCTGCACACTCTGCGTGCTGACATCGACTACAACACCTCTGAAGCGCACACCACTTACGGTGTAATCGGCGTTAAGGTATGGATCTTCAAAGGTGAGATCCTGGGTGGTATGGCTGCTGTTGAACAACCGGAACCGGCTGCTCAACCTAAAAAGCAGCAGCGTAAAGGCCGTAAATAAGGAGCGTCGCTGATGTTACAACCAAAGCGTACAAAATTCCGTAAAGTGCACAAAGGCCGCAACCGTGGTCTGGCGCAGGGTACGGATGTTAGCTTCGGCACTTTCGGTCTGAAAGCTGTTGGCCGTGGTCGTCTGACTGCACGTCAGATCGAAGCAGCACGTCGTGCTATGACCCGTGCAGTTAAGCGTCAAGGTAAGATCTGGATCCGTGTATTCCCGGACAAACCGATCACCGAGAAGCCGCTGGAAGTTCGTATGGGTAAAGGTAAAGGTAACGTGGAGTACTGGGTTGCCTTGATTCAGCCGGGTAAAGTCCTTTATGAAATGGACGGCGTACCGGAAGAGCTGGCCCGTGAAGCATTCGGCCTGGCAGCAGCGAAACTGCCGATCAAAACCACCTTTGTAACTAAGACGGTGATGTAATGAAAGCAAAAGAGCTGCGTGAAAAAAGCGTTGAAGAGCTGAACGCTGAGCTGCTGAACCTGCTGCGTGAGCAGTTCAACCTGCGTATGCAGGCTGCAAGTGGCCAGCTGCAACAGACTCATCTGCTGAAGCAAGTGCGTCGTGATGTTGCACGCGTTAAGACTTTACTGACTCAGAAGGCGGGTGCGTAATGACCGATAAAATCCGTACTCTGCAAGGTCGCGTGGTTAGCGACAAAATGGAGAAATCCATTGTTGTTGCTATCGAACGTATGGTGAAACACCCGGTATACGGCAAATTCATCAAGCGTACGACCAAACTGCACGTACATGACGAGAACAACGAATGCGGTATCGGTGACGTGGTTGAAATCCGCGAATGCCGTCCGCTGTCCAAGACTAAGTCCTGGACGCTGGTTCGCGTTGTAGAGAAAGCGGTTCTGTAATACAGTACGCATTCTCGATACGGATAAACGGCTCAGCGATGAGCCGTTTATTTTTTCTACCCATATCTGATTTGCGGTGTTATAATGCCGCGCCCTCGATATGGGGCTTTTTTAACGACCCTATTTTTGGGTCTCAGTAGTAGTTGACATTAGCGGAGCACTAAAATGATCCAAGAACAGACTATGCTGAACGTCGCCGACAACTCCGGTGCACGTCGCGTAATGTGTATCAAGGTTCTGGGTGGCTCGCACCGTCGCTACGCAGGCGTAGGCGACATCATCAAGATCACCATCAAAGAAGCAATTCCGCGTGGTAAGGTCAAAAAAGGTGATGTGCTGAAGGCGGTAGTGGTGCGCACCAAGAAGGGTGTTCGTCGCCCGGACGGTTCTGTCATTCGCTTCGATGGTAATGCATGCGTTATTTTAAACAATAACAGCGAGCAGCCCATCGGTACGCGTATTTTTGGGCCGGTAACTCGTGAACTTCGTAACGAGAAGTTCATGAAAATTATCTCTCTGGCCCCAGAAGTACTCTAAGGAGCGAATCATGGCAGCGAAAATCCGTCGTGATGACGAAGTTATCGTGTTAACCGGTAAAGATAAAGGTAAACGCGGTAAAGTTAAGAATGTCTTGTCTTCCGGCAAGCTCATTGTTGAAGGTATCAACCTGGTTAAGAAACACCAGAAGCCGGTTCCGGCTCTGAACCAACCAGGCGGCATCGTTGAAAAAGAAGCTGCTATTCAGGTTTCTAACGTTGCAATCTTCAATGCGGCAACCGGCAAGGCTGACCGTGTAGGCTTTAGATTCGAAGACGGCAAAAAAGTCCGTTTCTTCAAGTCTAACAGCGAAACTATCAAGTAATTTGGAGTAGTACGATGGCGAAACTGCATGATTACTACAAAGACGAAGTAGTTAAGAAACTCATGACTGAGTTTAACTACAATTCTGTCATGCAAGTCCCTCGGGTCGAGAAGATCACCCTGAACATGGGTGTTGGTGAAGCGATCGCTGACAAGAAACTGCTGGATAACGCAGCAGCGGATCTGACAGCAATCTCCGGTCAAAAACCGCTGATCACCAAAGCACGCAAATCAGTTGCAGGCTTCAAAATCCGTCAGGGCTATCCGATCGGCTGTAAAGTAACTCTGCGTGGCGAACGCATGTGGGAGTTCTTTGAGCGCCTGATCACTATTGCTGTACCGCGTATCCGTGACTTCCGTGGCTTGTCCGCTAAGTCTTTCGACGGTCGTGGCAACTACAGCATGGGTGTCCGTGAGCAGATCATCTTCCCAGAAATCGACTACGATAAAGTCGACCGCGTTCGTGGTTTGGATATTACCATTACCACTACTGCGAAATCTGATGAAGAAGGCCGCGCTCTGCTGGCTGCCTTTGACTTCCCGTTCCGCAAGTAAGGTAGGGTTACTTAATGGCTAAGCAATCAATGAAAGCACGCGAAGTAAAGCGCGTGGCTTTAGCTGATAAATTCTTCGCTAAACGCGCTGAACTGAAAGCTATCATCTCTGATGTGAACGCAACCGACGAAGATCGTTGGAATGCTGTTCTCAAGCTGCAGACTCTGCCGCGTGATTCCAGCCCGTCTCGTCAGCGTAATCGCTGCCGTCAAACAGGTCGTCCGCATGGTTTCCTGCGGAAGTTCGGGTTGAGCCGTATCAAGGTCCGTGAAGCCGCAATGCGCGGTGAAATCCCGGGTCTGAAAAAGGCTAGCTGGTAATTGTCACCAATTGAATCACGGGAGTAAAGACAGATGAGCATGCAAGATCCGATCGCGGATATGCTGACCCGTATCCGTAACGGTCAGGCCGCGAATAAAGCTGCGGTCACCATGCCTTCCTCCAAGCTGAAAGTGGCAATTGCCAACGTGCTGAAGGAAGAAGGCTTTATTGAAGATTTTAAAGTTGAAGGCGACATCAAGCCGGAACTGGAACTGACTCTTAAGTATTTCCAGGGTAAAGCTGTTGTAGAAAGCATTCAGCGTGTCAGCCGCCCAGGTCTGCGCATCTACAAACGTAAAGATGAGCTGCCGAAAGTTATGGCGGGTCTGGGTATCGCGGTTATTTCTACCTCTAAAGGTGTTATGACTGATCGTGCAGCGCGCCAGGCTGGTCTTGGTGGCGAAATTATCTGCTACGTAGCCTAATCGGAGGAAAAAATGTCTCGTGTTGCTAAAGCACCGGTCGTTGTTCCTGCCGGCGTTGATGTAAAAATCAACGGTCAGGTTATTACGATCAAAGGTAAAAACGGCGAGCTGACTCGTACCCTCAACAATGCTGTTGAAGTTAAACATGCAGATAATGCTCTGACCTTCGGTCCGCGTGATGGTTTCGTGGATGGATGGGCTCAGGCTGGTACCGCGCGTGCCCTGCTGAACTCAATGGTTGTTGGTGTTACCGAAGGCTTCACTAAAAAGCTTCAGCTGGTTGGTGTAGGTTATCGTGCAGCGGTCAAAGGGGATGTAGTAAACCTGGCTTTAGGTTTCTCTCATCCTGTTGAGCATAAACTGCCGGCCGGTATCACTGCAGAATGTCCGACTCAAACTGAAATCGTGCTGAAAGGCGCTGATAAGCAGGTGATCGGTCAGGTTGCAGCAGATCTGCGCGCCTACCGTCGTCCTGAGCCTTATAAAGGTAAGGGTGTTCGTTACGCCGACGAAGTCGTGCGTACCAAAGAGGCTAAGAAGAAGTAAGGTAACACTATGGATAAGAAATCTGCTCGTATCCGTCGTGCGACCCGCGCACGCCGCAAGCTCCAGGAGCTGGGTGCAACTCGCCTGGTGGTACATCGTACCCCGCGTCATATTTACGCACAGGTAATTGCACCGAACGGTTCTGAAGTTCTGGTAGCTGCTTCTACTGTAGAAAAAGCTATCGCTGAACAACTGAAGTACACCGGTAACAAAGACGCGGCTGCAGCTGTGGGTAAAGCTGTCGCTGAACGCGCTCTGGAAAAAGGCATCAAAGATGTATCCTTTGACCGTTCCGGGTTCCAATATCATGGTCGTGTCCAGGCACTGGCAGATGCTGCCCGTGAAGCTGGCCTTCAGTTCTAAGGTAGAGGTGTAAGATGGCTCACATCGAAAAACAAGCTGGCGAACTGCAGGAAAAGCTGATCGCGGTTAACCGCGTATCTAAAACCGTTAAAGGTGGTCGTATTTTCTCCTTCACAGCTCTGACTGTAGTTGGTGACGGTAACGGTCGCGTTGGTTTTGGTTACGGTAAAGCGCGTGAAGTTCCAGCAGCGATCCAGAAAGCGATGGAAAAAGCCCGTCGCAATATGATTAACGTCGCGCTGAACCACGGCACCCTGCAGCACCCGGTTAAAGGTGTTCACACGGGTTCTCGTGTATTCATGCAGCCAGCTTCCGAAGGTACCGGTATCATCGCCGGTGGTGCAATGCGCGCCGTTCTGGAAGTTGCTGGAGTTCATAACGTTCTGGCCAAAGCATATGGTTCCACTAACCCGATCAACGTGGTTCGTGCAACTATTGATGGCCTGGAAAATATGAATTCTCCAGAAATGGTCGCTGCCAAGCGTGGTAAATCCGTTGAAGAAATTCTGGGGAAATAAACCATGGCAAAGACTATTAAAATTACTCAAACCCGCAGTGCAATCGGTCGTCTGCCGAAACACAAGGCAACGCTGCTTGGCCTGGGTCTGCGTCGTATTGGTCACACCGTAGAGCGCGAGGATACTCCTGCTGTTCGTGGTATGGTCAACGCGGTTTCCTTCATGGTTAAAGTTGAGGAGTAAGAGATGCGTTTAAATACTCTGTCTCCGGCCGAAGGCTCTAAAAAGGCGGGTAAACGCCTGGGTCGTGGTATCGGTTCTGGCCTCGGTAAAACCGGTGGTCGTGGTCACAAAGGTCAGAACTCTCGTTCTGGCGGTGGCGTACGTCGCGGTTTCGAAGGTGGTCAGATGCCTCTGTACCGTCGCCTGCCGAAATTCGGCTTCACTTCTCGTAAAGCGATGATCACTGCAGAAGTTCGTCTGTCTGATCTGGCTCACGTAGAAGGCGATGTTATCGACCTGAACACGCTGAAAGCGGCTAACATTATCGGTATCCAGATCGAGTTCGCGAAAGTGATCCTGTCTGGTGAAGTATCTCGTCCGGTAACTGTTCGTGGCCTGCGCGTGACTAAAGGTGCTCGTGCTGCTATCGAAGCTGCTGGCGGTAAAATTGAGGAATAAGTAGCAGATGGCTAAGCAACCGGGATTAGATTTTCAAAGTGCCAAAGGTGGGATTGGCGAACTGAAGCGCAGACTGTTGTTTGTAATCGGTGCGTTGATTGTGTTCCGTATTGGCTCTTTTATTCCGATCCCTGGTATTGATGCCGCTGTACTTGCCAAACTGCTTGAGCAACAGCGAGGCACCATCATTGAAATGTTCAACATGTTCTCTGGTGGTGCTCTCAGCCGTGCTTCAATCTTTGCTCTGGGTATCATGCCGTATATTTCGGCATCGATCATTGTCCAGCTGTTAACGGTTGTTTATCAGCCGTTAGCGGAGCTGAAGAAAGAAGGGGAGTCTGGTCGTCGTAAGATCAGCCAGTACACCCGCTACGGTACTCTGGTGCTGGCGATATTCCAGTCGATCGGTATTGCTACCGGTCTACCGAATATGCCTGGTATGCAGGGCCTGGTAATAAATCCAGGCTTTGCATTCTATTTCACCGCTGTTGTTAGTCTGGTCTCAGGAACGATGTTCCTGATGTGGCTCGGCGAACAGATCACTGAGCGTGGTATCGGTAACGGTATTTCGATCATTATCTTCGCTGGTATCGTTGCGGGACTCCCGCCGGCCATAGCCCATACTATCGAGCAAGCGCGTCAAGGCGACCTGCACTTCCTCCTGTTGCTGTTGGTTGCAGTATTAGTATTTGCAGTGACCTTCTTTGTTGTGTTTGTTGAGCGTGGCCAACGCCGCATTGTGGTAAACTACGCGAAACGTCAACAGGGTCGTCGTGTCTATGCTGCACAGAGCACACATTTACCGCTGAAAGTGAATATGGCAGGGGTCATCCCGGCAATCTTCGCTTCCAGTATTATTCTGTTCCCGGCAACCATTACATCTTGGTTCGGGGGCGGTACTGGTTGGAACTGGCTGACAACAATTTCGCTGTATTTGCAGCCTGGGCAACCGCTTTATGTGTTACTCTATGCGTCTGCAATCATCTTCTTCTGTTTCTTCTACACGGCGTTGGTTTTCAACCCGCGTGAAACAGCAGATAACCTGAAGAAGTCCGGTGCATTTGTACCAGGAATTCGTCCGGGAGAGCAAACGGCGAAGTATATCGATAAAGTAATGACTCGCCTGACTTTGGTCGGTGCGTTATACATCACTTTTATCTGCCTGATCCCGGAGTTCATGCGTGATGCAATGAAAGTACCGTTCTACTTCGGTGGGACCTCACTGCTTATCGTTGTTGTCGTGATTATGGACTTTATGGCTCAAGTGCAAACTCTGATGATGTCAAGTCAGTATGAGTCTGCATTGAAGAAGGCGAATCTGAAAGGCTACGGCCGCTAACAGGTCGCTCGAGAAGTTACGGAGAGTAAAAATGAAAGTTCGTGCTTCCGTCAAGAAATTATGCCGTAACTGCAAAATCGTTAAGCGTGATGGCGTCATCCGCGTGATTTGCAGTGCCGAGCCGAAGCATAAACAGCGCCAAGGCTGATTTATTCGCATATTTTTCTTGCAAAGTTGGGTTGAGCTGGCTAGATTAGCCAGCCAATCTTTTGTATGTCTGTACGTTTCCATTTGAGTATCCTGAAAACGGGCTTTTCAGCATGGTGCGTACATATTAAATAGTAGGAGTGCATAGTGGCCCGTATAGCAGGCATTAACATTCCTGATCACAAACATACCGTAATCGCATTAACTGCCATTTTCGGTATCGGCAAGACCCGCTCTAAAGCCATCTGTGCTGACACGGGTATCGCTGAAAATGTTAAGATCAGTGAGCTGTCTGAAGAACAAATTGAATCCCTGCGTGAAGCGGTAGGTAAATTTGTCGTTGAAGGTGATCTGCGCCGTGAAATCACCCTGAGCATCAAGCGTCTGATGGACCTTGGTTGCTATCGTGGTTTACGCCATCGTCGTGGTCTTCCGGTTCGCGGTCAGCGTACTAAGACCAACGCACGTACCCGTAAGGGTCCGCGTAAACCGATCAAGAAATAATCGGGGTGATTGAATAATGGCAAAGGCACCAGTTCGTGCACGTAAGCGTGTAAGAAAACAAGTCTCTGATGGCGTGGCTCATGTCCATGCTTCTTTTAACAACACCATCGTTACCATTACCGATCGTCAAGGTAACGCGCTGGGTTGGGCAACAGCCGGTGGTTCCGGTTTCCGTGGTTCTCGCAAATCCACTCCGTTTGCAGCTCAGGTTGCAGCAGAGCGTTGCGCTGAAGCCGTAAAAGAATACGGCATCAAGAATCTGGAAGTTATGGTCAAAGGTCCGGGTCCAGGTCGCGAATCTACTATTCGTGCACTGAACGCCGCTGGTTTCCGCATCACTAATATTACTGATGTGACTCCGATCCCTCATAACGGTTGTCGTCCGCCGAAAAAACGTCGCGTATAACGCGTTCGTTTCTAGGATTGTTGGAGAAAGAAAATGGCAAGATATTTGGGTCCTAAGCTCAAGCTGAGCCGTCGTGAGGGCACAGACCTGTTCCTTAAGTCTGGCGTTCGCGCGATCGATACCAAGTGTAAAATTGAACAAGCTCCTGGCCAGCACGGTGCGCGTAAACCGCGTCTGTCTGACTATGGTGTGCAGTTGCGTGAAAAGCAAAAAGTTCGCCGTATGTACGGTGTGCTGGAGCGTCAGTTCCGTAACTATTATAAAGAAGCAGCGCGTCTGAAAGGCAACACCGGTGAAAACCTGTTGACTCTGCTGGAAGGTCGTCTGGACAACGTTGTATACCGTATGGGCTTCGGCGCGACTCGTGCTGAATCACGTCAGCTGGTTAGCCACAAAGCTATCATGGTAAACGGTCGTGTTGTTAACATCGCTTCTTATCAGGTTAAAGCGAATGACGTTGTCAGCATTCGTGAGAAAGCGAAAAAGCAATCTCGCGTGAAAGCCGCTCTGGAGCTGGCTGAGCAGCGTGAAAAGCCAACCTGGCTGGAAGTTGATGCTGGCAAGATGGAAGGTACGTTCAAGCGTCTGCCGGAACGTTCTGATCTGTCTGCGGACATTAACGAACACCTGATCGTCGAGCTTTACTCCAAGTAAAGCTTAGTACCAAAGAGAGGACACAATGCAGGGTTCTGTGACAGAGTTTCTAAAACCGCGCCTGGTCGATATCGAGCAAGTGAGTTCGACGCACGCCAAGGTGACCCTTGAACCTTTAGAGCGTGGCTTTGGCCATACTCTAGGTAACGCACTGCGCCGTATTCTGCTCTCATCGATGCCGGGTTGCGCGGTGACCGAGGTTGAGATTGATGGTGTACTTCATGAGTACAGCACCAAAGAAGGCGTTCAGGAAGATATCCTTGAAATCCTGCTCAACCTGAAAGGGCTGGCGGTGAGAGTTCAGGGTAAAGATGAAGTCATCCTTACTTTGAACAAATCTGGCATTGGCCCTGTGACCGCAGCCGACATTACCCATGACGGTGATGTCGAAATCGTCAAGCCGCAACATGTGATCTGCCACCTGACCGATGAGAACGCAGCTATTAGCATGCGTATCAAAGTTCAGCGCGGTCGCGGTTATGTGCCGGCTTCTGCCCGAATTCATTCGGAAGAAGATGAGCGCCCAATCGGCCGTCTGCTGGTCGACGCATGCTACAGCCCGGTAGAGCGTATTGCCTACAATGTTGAAGCAGCGCGTGTAGAACAGCGTACCGACCTGGACAAGCTGGTCATCGAAATGGAAACCAACGGCACAATCGATCCTGAAGAGGCGATTCGTCGTGCGGCAACCATCCTGGCAGAACAACTGGAAGCTTTCGTTGACTTACGTGATGTACGTCAGCCGGAAGTGAAAGAAGAGAAACCAGAATTCGATCCGATCCTGCTGCGCCCTGTTGACGATCTCGAATTGACTGTCCGCTCTGCTAACTGCCTCAAGGCAGAAGCTATCCACTATATCGGTGATCTGGTACAGCGTACCGAGGTTGAGTTGCTGAAAACGCCGAACCTGGGTAAAAAATCTCTTACCGAGATTAAAGACGTGCTGGCTTCACGTGGTTTGTCTCTGGGCATGCGCCTGGAAAACTGGCCACCGGCAAGCATTGCTGACGAGTAACCGGATCACAGGTTAAGGTTTTACTGAGAAGGATAAGGTCATGCGCCATCGTAAGAGTGGTCGTCAACTGAACCGCAACAGCAGCCATCGCCAGGCTATGTTCCGTAACATGGCTGGTTCGCTGGTTCGTCATGAAATCATCAAGACGACCCTGCCGAAAGCGAAAGAACTGCGTCGCGTAGTTGAGCCGCTGATTACTCTTGCCAAGACTGATAGCGTTGCTAATCGTCGTCTGGCATTCGCCCGCACTCGTGATAACGAGATCGTGGCAAAACTGTTTAACGAGCTGGGCCCGCGTTTCGCGAGCCGCGCCGGTGGTTACACTCGTATTATGAAGTGTGGCTTCCGTGCAGGCGACAACGCGCCGATGGCATACATCGAGCTGGTTGATCGCTCTGAATCGAAAGCAGAAGCTGCTGCAGAGTAATCTGTAGTAACGTAAAAAAACCCGCTCCGGCGGGTTTTTTTATATCCTCCCTATTCCTGCTTGTTTACAATATCTGCATTCTTTTTGTTCATCGCCGGAGCCGTATTATGTGGTTACTGGATCAGTGGGCAGAACGCCATATTCTTGATGCCCAGCGCAAAGGTGAATTGGATAATCTTCCGGGCAGTGGCGAACCACTGATTCTGGATGATGATTCACATGTGCCGCCCGAGCTACGCGCAGGTTATCGATTACTCAAGAATGCGGGTTGTTTACCTCCCGAACTTGAACATCGTAAAGAAGCCGTGATGCTAAATGACTTACTTAAAGGCGTTCAGGAGTGCGATCCCCGCTATGCTGAGCTGAGCCGTCGCCTTGCGCTGCTCGAGCTAAAGCTGCGGCAGGCGGGCTTAAATACTGACTTCCTGCGTGGGGATTACGCTGATAAGTTGCTGCATAAGATTAATGAGGAGTAATCATGTACCGCATAGGTGAACTGGCTAAATTGGCTGACGTCACTCCTGATACCATCCGCTATTATGAAAAACAGCAGATGATGGATTATAACGTGCGTACGGAAGGTGGATTTCGTCTCTATTCGGATAACGACCTGCAGAGACTGCGTTTTATCCGCTATGCCAGGCAGCTGGGGTTTACGCTGGAATCGATCCGCGAACTTCTCTCGATCCGCATCGATCCGGAACATCATACCTGTCAGGAATCTAAAGGCATTGTGCAGGCTCGTTTGAGTGAAGTGGAATCCCGTATTAAGGAACTCCAGGCTATGCGTCGTTCCTTACAGCGGCTCAATGATGCTTGCTGCGGCACAGCGCACAGCAGTGTCTATTGTTCCATTCTTGAAGCGCTCGAGCAGGGCGCCAGTAACAGAAATACCGGGCGTTGATTTTTTCAGCATTCGCGTCTACACTCACGCCGATTTCATTTCACCAATCTGGAGATTTTATGAGCCGCTATCAGCACACTAAAGGGCAGATAAAAGATAATGCCATCGAGGCCTTGCTTCATGACCCGTTATTCAGGCAACGAGTGGAAAAGAATAAAAAGGGGAAAGGCAGTTATCAAAGAAAAGCAAAACATGCGGGGCGGGATGGTCGGGAGGCCAGTGGCAAGAAAGTGATTAACTTTTTTACCACTGGCCTTCTGGTTTTAAAGCCTTTTAAGAGCGATTGTTCTGTTCTTTCAACAGGTCACGAATTTCGCTAAGCAGGACTTCTTCTTTAGTCGGAGCAGGTGGTGCTGCCGGCGCCTCTTCTTTTTTCCTGTTCAATTTGTTCATCAGTTTGATTGCCATAAAAATAGCAAAAGCCACGATAATAAAATCGAATACATTCTGGATGAATACGCCATAGTGCATTACGACAGCGGGAATGTCGCCCTGGGCATCTCGCAGCGTTACAGCAAACTGTTTAAAGTCAATTCCGCCGATGAGCAAGCCTAGCGGCGGCATAATAATATCGGCAACCAACGACGATACGATTTTACCAAATGCTGCACCAATGATGACACCGACTGCCAGATCAACCACGTTCCCGCGCATCGCAAATTCGCGAAATTCTTTTAAAAAACTCATTTTATTCTCCTTGAGCCAGCAAACACTGATAAGTTTAACAAATGTATTCCTATTTTCCATTATTAGGAAATAATTGCAGGAAAATATTATCCTTTGATATATAAGGGATAAAAGAAAGGCGTCTTGTCGACGCCTGATAACTACAGAAAGAAAGGGCTTGGCTGGAATAGCCTCTCCACATCAGAGATGAATTTTTTGTCAGTCAGGAACATAACTACATGATCCCCTTGCTCAATGCGCAGATTGTTATTCGCTATCATGACATCATTACCGCGTACAACTGCGCCAATAATTGTTCCTGGCGGAAGTTTAATCTCATCAATCGAACGTCCAACAACCCGTGAAGTACTTTCGTCTCCGTGCGCCACTGCTTCAATGGCCTCAGCGACGCCGCGGCGCAGCGAGGATACACCAACAATATCCGCTTTGCGGACATGGCTGAGCAGCGCGGATATGGTTGCCTGCTGCGGTGATATTGCAATGTCGATCACGCTCCCCTGGACAAGATCGACGTAAGCCCGTCGCTGGATCAGTACCATGACTTTTTTGGCGCCCATTCGCTTCGCGAGCATGGCAGACATGATATTGGCTTCATCATCGTTGGTGACAGCGATAAAAAGATCAACTTGATCGATATGTTCTTCAGCCAGTAATTCTTGATCTGAAGCATCGCCGTAGAAGACGATTGTATTCTGCAGCTTTTCTGCAAGCTCTGCGGCACGCTGTTGATTACGTTCAATGAGTTTGACGCTGTAATCTTTCTCCAGCTTATGGGCGAGCCCGGCGCCAATGTTTCCGCCGCCGACCAGCATGATGCGTTTATAAGGCTTTTCCAGACGCTGAAGCTCGCTCATGACTGCTCGAATGTGCTGCGAAGCGGCGATAAAGAACACCTCATCCCCGGCCTCTACAATTGTTGAGCCCTGGGGTCTGATAGGACGATCGTGGCGGAAAATGGCCGCTACGCGTGTATCAATATGCGGCATATGTTCGCGCATAGTCGAAAGCGCATTTCCCACCAAAGGACCGCCATAATAGGCTTTAACGACCGCCAGGCTGACCTTTCCTTCAGCAAAATTGACAACCTGCAAAGCGCCTGGATACTCGATCAGCCGGTAAATACTATCAATTACCAGCTGCTCAGGTGCGATAAGGTGATCTATAGGAACCGCTTCTGAATGGAAAAGTTTATCGGCATCGCGAACATAATCCGGCGAACGGATGCGAGCAATACGATTTGGTGTATTAAACAGCGAATAGGCAACCTGGCAGGCCACCATATTGGTTTCATCGGAGCTGGTCACCGCAACCAGCATGTCGGCATCATCCGCACCGGCCTCACGTAACACGCGCGGATGCGAGCCATGCCCCTGAACCACCCGGAGATCAAATTTATCCTGAAGACTACGAAGGCGGTCGCCATTCGTGTCGACCAGAGTAATATCGTTGTTCTCTCCGACGAGATTTTCCGCCAGAGTTCCGCCGACCTGTCCTGCGCCCAATATGATAATTTTCATCAGTCGCGACTCGTTATCTCATCACTTTTTGATTAGCTTAGCGTAAAAGAAGCCGTCACCTTCTTCAGCGCCAGGCAAATTTTGTTGACCTGGCACCTCTGGCGTTCCGGTTTCGCTGAGTACCGCATCCGCTGTTCGTTGCAGAAAAGCTTTAATTTGCAGGCTATTCTCCTCTGGTAATACGGAGCACGTCGCGTAAACCAGAGTTCCGCCGGATTTCAGGTGCGGCCATACGGCATCCAGAATTTCCGACTGAAGCTGGGCCAGTTCTGCGATATCGCGATCCCGGCGCAGCCATTTGATATCCGGGTGACGGCGAATAACACCGCTAGCGGAACAAGGCGCATCCAGTAGGATACGATCGAACTGTTGTTCGCCGCACCACTGTGATGGATGGCGTCCATCACCCTGTTTGACGGTTGCCTTCATTCCCAGTCGCTTCAGGTTGTCATAGACGCGGGAGAGCCGCTGCTCGTCAATATCGATGGCGAGAACCTGTGCTTCGGGAGCCGCTTCGAGAATATGCGTGGTTTTACCGCCCGGAGCGGCGCAGAGATCCAGAATGTGCTCGCCGTTTTTGGGGGCGAGGAATGTGACGCAACCCTGAGCGGAGGCATCCTGAACGGTAACCCAGCCTTCTTCAAACCCTGGCAGTGCATGGACTGGTACCGGTGTTTCCATGCGTACAGCGTCAGGATAAGCGGAATGCGTAAACCCTGACATACCCGCCTCTTCCAGCAATGCCAGCCAGCTGTCGCGCGTGTGATGGAGACGGTTCACGCGCAACCACATTGGCGGACGCTGGTTGTTCGCATCCACGATGGCTTCCCACCGCGCTGGATACGCTTTCTGCAGGCGTTTTAATAACCAGCCTGGGTGTAAGAAGCGAATGTCGCTACGAGAAAATTCAGACAACAGCTCTTCCTGCTGGCGCTGAAACTGGCGCAATACGCCATTAATCAACCCTTTAAGCTGTGGACGTTTAATAGCGACTGCGCCTTCAACCGTTTCCGCCAGTGCGGCATGCGGCGGGATACGCGTATAGAGCAGTTGATATAAGCCCACCATAATCAGGTAGTGAACGATACGCTGCTTACCCGTCATCGGACGAGACATTAGCTTATTAATCAGCCAGTCTAATTGCGAAAGCGTACGCAGCACGCCAAAGCATAGTTCCTGAAGCAGCGCTTTATCTTTATCGGATACTTTTTGCTGCAGTGAGGGCAGAACGTTGCTTAATGATTGCCCTTGTTCGAGAACCTGTTCAACGGCCTGCGCTGCCAGGCTACGTAAATTGAGTTGTTTTTTCATAAACACAAAAATAAAAATGCCCGGCAACACCGGGCGTATTAAGAAGGGGCCGTCAGACCAGACGGTTGCCAGGAGCGAACCATTCCCGGCGCGAGTTTAAAAGATCCTGGGCGCTCATTGCTTTTTTACCGGCCGGCTGCAGCGAGAGTAGATTCAGAATACCGTCGCTGGTTGCTACCTGAATCCCCTGTTTTGTCGCTTCAATGATGGTCCCCGGTACGGCAGCTGTGGCCGTATTGATAACCGATGCCTGCCAGACTTTTATCGGCTGGCCATCAATTTCTATCCAGCTCATAGGCCACGGATTAAAGGCGCGAATGCAGCGTTCTAACTGAGCAGCGGAAAGAGACCAGTCGATACGCGCCTCTTCTTTGCTGAGTTTTTGTGCATGGGTAACCAGCGCTTCATCCTGAACGACCGGTTTTGCGGTACCCGCGGCAAGCTGCTTAAGGGTTTCAATAAGCCCTTGCGGCCCCAGGTTAGCCAGTTTGTCATATAACGTTCCGCTGGTATCTTCTGCGGTGATGGGACACGCAAGCTTATACAGCATGTCGCCCGTATCAAGCCCGACATCCATCTGCATGATTGTTACACCGGTCTCGGTATCACCAGCCCACAGCGAACGTTGAATTGGCGCCGCTCCGCGCCAGCGTGGAAGCAGCGAACCATGAACATTAATGCAGCCAAGGCGCGGCATATCCAGCACCGCTTTCGGCAAAAGCAGACCATAGGCTACGACCACCATGACGTCTGCATGCAGGTCAGAAACTAATTGCTGATTATCCTGCGGGCGTAACGAAGCTGGCTGGAATACCGGTATGCCTTTCTCCTGCGCCAGTACTTTAACCGGGCTGGGCATGAGTTTTTTACCCCGGCCTGCTGGACGGTCTGGTTGTGTAAACACGCCAACGACGTTATGTCCAGAGGAGAGCAGCGCGTCAAGATGACGCGCTGCAAAATCAGGAGTACCCGCAAAAATAATACGTAGTGAATCTGACACGTTAATTCTCGTCCTTAAGCTCGGGCATTCAGGCGGTCAAGTTTCTCAACTTTTTGACGAATGCGTTGTTGCTTGAGCGGAGACAGATAATCGATGAACAGCTTACCAACGAGATGATCCATCTCATGCTGAATACAGATTGCCAGCAGACCGTCAGCTTCCAGTTCAAACGATTTTCCTTCGCGATCGAGCGCGCGGATTTTCACTTTTTCTGCACGCGGCACTAAAGCGCGTTGTTCAGGAATAGAGAGACAGCCCTCTTCAATGCCGGTCTCTCCGCTCTTTTCCAGCAGCTCCGGGTTAATTAATACCAGCTGCTCATCACGATTTTCCGATACATCAATAACGATGATCCGCTGATGGATATCCACCTGCGTTGCGGCAAGACCAATACCTTCTTCAGCGTACATCGTCTCGAACATATCATCGACGATACGCTGAATTTCCGCATTTACTTCTTCAACCGGCTTTGCGACTTTGCGAAGGCGCTCGTCCGGAATATGTAACACTTGCAAAACTGACATAGTTATCCAGAGTTGTGTTCAGGAGTTGGAAAGATTATTACCTCTATTCTAGACAAAACCCCCTGCAATTGACAGTCTCGCTGTCCAATCGCAATGATTGTTAAAGTCGCTTGTGGCAGGGGGATGGGGATGACGCCGAAGGAAATTTGGATACGTTTGATGAGAGTGAGCAGCCTGTATGGCGACAGTGCTGTCAACGTCGCTCGTCAGCTATGTTCATCTCCGACCTTAGATCATGAGAATTTGCGAGCCTGTGGTTTGAATCTGGCTCAATCGAAGCACTTTCTTAGCGTTAACCAATGCGAGATTGATTCCACTCTGCAGTGGCTCGAGCAGCCGAGTTGCTATCTACTCACCGCCGAAGATCCGCTTTACCCACCTCAATTGCGGGCTATTGTGGATTTTCCCGGTGCCCTTTTTGTCTATGGAAATACTTCGCTACTTAGTAGCCGGCAGCTGTCAGTTATCGGAAGTCGAGCGCATTCGTGGTATGGCGCCCGCTGGGGGAAATTATTTAGCGTAGCTTTAGCGGGTTATGGCATTACGATCACTAGCGGTCTGGCTCTTGGCATCGATGGGATCGCCCATCGTGGTGCGCTGGAAGGTAAGGGTAAAACGGTTGCCGTTTTAGGGAACGGGTTACGCGAAATCTATCCTCGTCGCCATCAGGCGCTGGCGGAGCAGATAATTCGCAACGGTGGAGCCGTAATTTCTGAATTTCCACTTTTTACTCCGCCTTTGCCGGGGAATTTTCCCCGGCGTAATCGGATTATCAGCGGCCTGAGCGCCGGTGTGTTAGTTGTTGAAGCCGCACTGAAAAGCGGTTCGCTAGTGACAGTTCGTTATGCTCTGGAGCAGGGAAGGGATGTATTTGCCTTGCCAGGGCCAATTGGCAGTCCTGGTTCGGAAGGACCCCATTGGCTCATTAAGCAGGGAGCGATTCCCGTAACGGCGCCTGAAGACATCATTGAATACTGGCGGGATGATCTACAGTACATTGTTCCCAAGCCGGATGGCGCAAATAATTGCGCGAATCTGCCTTCTGTAGCATTGCCATTTCCAGAGCTCCTGGCTAACGTAGGAGATGAGGTAACACCTGTTGACGTTGTCGCTGAACGTGCCGGCCAATCTGTGCCAGTAACCGTAGCCCAGCTACTTGAACTGGAGTTAGCAGGCTGGATCGCAGCTGTACCCGGCGGCTATGTCCGATTAAGGAGGGCAAGCCATGTTCGACGTACTCATGTATCTGTTTGAAACTTACATCCATAATGAAGCAGAAATGCGCGTGGATCAGGACAAGCTGACTCGGGATCTTACCGATGCCGGTTTTGAACGAGAAGATATCTATAACGCCCTGATGTGGCTTGAGAAACTGGCTGATTATCAGGAGGGGTTGGTTGCGCCTATGCAGCTTGCTTCCGACCCTCTCTCGCTACGAGTATATACGGACGAGGAGTGTCAGCGTCTTGATGCGAGTTGCCGGGGGTTCTTACTGTTCCTTGAGCAAATTCAGGTGTTGAACCTCGAAACACGGGAAATGGTAATAGAGCGTGCGCTGGCGCTGGATACGGCGGAGTTCGATCTGGAGGATCTCAAATGGGTGATTCTGATGGTGCTGTTCAATATTCCCGGTTGCGAAAATGCCTACCAGCAAATGGAAGAATTACTCTTTGAAGTAAATGAAGGTATGCTGCATTAACTTTTTTGCTGCGACATTAGAATTGTTATGACCAAAACAGCGCTGTTTTCGGTGCGTAAAAACGAACCCTGCCCGCAGTGTGGGGCTGAACTGGTGATACGCTCCGGGAAGCACGGGCCTTTTCTCGGTTGTTCGCATTATCCTGACTGTGACTATGTCCGTCCCCTTAAAAGCCAGGCGGACGGACATATCGTCAAAGTTCTGGAGGGGCAAACGTGTCCGTCTTGCAGCTCTGTGCTGGTGCTACGGCAGGGACGTTTTGGTATGTTTATCGGGTGTAGTAGCTACCCTGATTGTGAACATACTGAATTGATTGATAAACCAGATGAAACCGCAATACCCTGCCCGCAATGCGGACAAGGGCATCTGGTGCAGCGCCGTTCACGTTTTGGTAAAAACTTCCATTCCTGCGATCGTTACCCCGATTGCCAGTTCGTCATTAATTTCAAACCAGTAGCGGGCGAGTGCCCCGAGTGTCATTACCCGTTGCTAATCGAAAAGAAAACGGCTCAGGGCGTTAAGCGCTTTTGTGCCAGCAAACAATGTGGAAAGCCGATATCGGCGGAATAAATCTGTGAATAATAACCTGCCCTCAGAAGCCATCGTTCGCGCTGTAGAGCTTCTGAATAATCAACATGTCATCGCCTATCCTACGGAAGCCGTTTTTGGCGTCGGTTGCGATCCCGATAGCGAAAAGGCCGTCATGACTCTGCTTGCCCTTAAACAGCGTCCGGTCGAAAAAGGATTGATCCTGATCGCCGCTAGCTTTGAACAACTCAAGCCATACATTGACTATACGCGGCTTAGCGATGAGCAGCTCGCGGCTATTTTTTCCTGTTGGCCTGGTCCGGTGACGTTTGTCTTCCCCGCCTGTGCTTCAACGCCGCGTTGGTTGACTGGGCGCTTCAATTCATTGGCTGTCAGAGTTACCGATCATCCGCTGGTGGTTGAACTGTGCAAGGCTTACGGTAAGCCGCTGGTTTCAACCAGCGCAAATTTATCGGGCCAGCCACCTTGCCGCACGACCGAGGAAGTTTATACACAGTTTGGCGCTGACTTTCCCGTCATTGATGGGGCAACGGGAGGACGACAAAATCCATCTGAAATTCGTGATGCCTTGACGGGCGAACTCTTCCGCCAGGGATAATTCATGGAAACTTATGCCGTCTTCGGACACCCCATCGCCCATAGTAAATCGCCGTCTATCCATCGGCTTTTTGCACAGCAGCTGCAAATTGCGCATCCCTATGGACGTATTCTGGCTCCGCTCGATGATTTTGTTACCACGCTTGACTCCTTCTTTAATGAGGGTGGCAAGGGCGCTAACATCACCGTACCTTTTAAAGAAGAGGCCTTTGCGCGAGCTGACGAGTTAACCGAACGTGCAGCGCTGGCCGGCGCAGTTAATACGCTTAAACGGCTGGAAGACGGCCGGCTGCTTGGCGACAATACGGATGGCATCGGGCTCTTAAGCGATCTGGAACGGCTTGAGTTTATCAAACCTGGCTTCCGGGTATTGCTTATTGGCGCGGGTGGCGCTTCACGTGGGGTATTGCTGCCCCTTTTATCTCTGGATTGCGCCGTTACTATTGTCAATCGTACCTTTTCTCGCGCTCATGAACTGGCTACGTTGTTTGCTCATACTGGCAGCGTCCGTGCTTTGGATATAGAAGCATCAGGCAATGAGGAATTTGATCTCATCATTAATGCGACATCCAGCGGCATTGACGGGGACGTTCCTGCAATTCCTGTGAGTTTAATTAACCCTCATGTCTGCTGCTATGACATGTTTTACCAGAAAGGTAGTACGCCTTTTTTATCCTTATGCCAGCAACACGGTGCGACAAAATGCGCTGATGGGTTAGGAATGCTGGTGGCGCAGGCTGCTCATGCGGTGCTGTTGTGGCACGGCATTCTGCCAGATATAACTCCAGTCATTGCCGCTTTACAGAAGGAGCTGAATGCATGAACCAGTCTATTCAGTTTCCTGACAGGGAAGTGTGGGATGAGGCGCACCAATGTATCGCTTTTCCGGTATTAGTAAACGGTATGCAGCTAACCTGCGCCTTAACGTCATCGGTGCTCAAGACGCGTTTTGGTGGGGAAGAACCTACGCAATGGCTGGCCGCATTTCGTGAACATCGCTGGGATCTGGAAGATGAAGCTCAGGTTCTGATTCTCGACCAGCAGGAAGATGCTCAAGGTTGGATCTGGTTTTCCTGAGTCAGGTAGTCACCCTTCCACTTTACATAGTTATTCGCTGAATATATGAGTCCGGCGATTTCCGCCTCCGTCAGGGGGCGTATCTGCTTTACAGGGTTGCCAAAGTAAAGGTAGCCACTCTCAAGGCGTTTATTCTGTGGTACCAGGCTGCCTGCGCCAATCATTATATCGTCTTCTACAATCACGCCATCCAACAGAATCGAACCCATGCCGACCAGCACACGGTTACCGATGGTGCAGCCGTGTAGCATGACCTTGTGGCCGACAGTGACATCATCGCCAATGATAAGTGGATTGCCTCGCGGGTTTGATGAAGACTTATGAGTAACATGTAAGACACTACCGTCCTGGATGTTAGTTCGAGCGCCTATTTCTACATAATTCACATCACCGCGAATCGCGACCAGCGGCCAGATACTGACATCATCAGCTATTCTGACGTCCCCGATCACTACGCTACTGGCGTCGATCATTACCCGTTGACCCGTTTTCGGGAATAACTCTTTATAGCGACGCAAACTGTTGGTCATAGTTACCTCAATAAAATAAGGGAGTGCAAAGACTTTGGGTGCTTTTGGGGCCTCCTGCAACCCTTTATTGTGGTAAAAATTGAACGAATTGCGCAAGAATGCTGCGAAGAGGCGGAAAAAGCATCACATGAAAAAAAAGATCGAAAAAAGGCTTGTGCAAAAAAATGGGATCCCTATAATGCGCTCCCACTGACACGGAACAACGGCTTACAGCCCGCCGGGTCAGCGGGATTCAGCGATGAATACCGGCAGAGAAAAGCGAAATTAAACGCTTGACTCTGAAAGAGGAAAGCGTATTATACGCCACCTCGCAACGGTGAGCGAAAGCCGCGTTGCACTGCTCTTTAACAATTTATCAGACAATCTGTGTGGGCACTCAAAGTGACATGGATTCTTA
>NZ_JBLURD010000030.1:0-23633 GCF_051209435.1 Klebsiella sp. HN106
TTTGCCAGGTCGAGACCAATACGTTTAATATTCATGATGGACACCTCCTCCAGTTAACTGTAGGTACACCTCAGTCTGGCACTTTGATGCCGTAAGGGGGAGGTGTCCATCACATCGGGCTACGGTCCGTGCAGCTTGCGGGTTTCGTAGCCCGGACAGGTGCGCAGCACCGCCTCCGGGATTTTCTGCGAGGCACAACAATTTACCGTGAGACGTCCGCCCCTTTACCGTACACTGAAGCCACAGGCTAACTGAGGGCACCACTATGGCACTCCCCCGCATCACTCAAAAAGAGATGACCGAGCGCGAACAGCGCGAACTGAAAACCCTGCTCGACCGCGCGCGCATCGCCCATGGCCGTCCGCTGACCAACGCGGAGACCAATAGCGTGAAAAAAGAGTACATCGATAAACTGATGCTCCAGCGCGAAGCCGAGGCTAAGAAAGCCCGCCAGCTCAAGAAAAAGCAGGCTTACAAACCGGATGCGGAGGCCTCATTTTCCTGGTCGGCAAATACGCCAACGCGCGGCAGACGCTAACGCCCTTTCTTTTTACGCCCTGGCGCAGTAAAGCGTTTGCCGTTCGACGCCGGACGGGAAGACCTCTCGCTGGTTTTTTCCATCGCGACTACCGGGCGCTTAATGCCGGCCGTTTTCGGCTTCGCCTTTGCCTTCGGTTTCGCCTCTGAAGACGAGTTCTCAATCAACTTGAAGAGATCGATCAGCTCATCGTCGGTCAGATCGCGCCACTCTCCCAGCGGGATCCCCGTCAGGCTGACGTTCATGATCCGCGTCCGCTCAAGCTTCGTCACTTCATAGCCAAAATATTCGCACATCCGGCGGATCTGGCGATTCAGCCCCTGAACCAGGGTAATGCGAAACACAAAAGGCGCTTCTTTTTTCACTTTGCACTTCTTCGTCACCGTACCGAGAATCGGTACGCCCGCACCCATTCCGCGAATAAACTCATCGGTCACCGGCTTATCAACGGTGACCAGATACTCTTTTTCATGGTCGTTACCGGCGCGCAGGATTTTATTCACCAGATCGCCATGGTTGGTCAGAAAGATGAGCCCCTGCGAGTCTTTGTCCAGACGGCCGATTGGGAATACGCGTTTGCTGTGGTTAACGAAATCAACGATGTTGTCGCGCTCCCCGTCTTCGGTAGTGCTGACGATGCCAACCGGTTTATTCAGCGCAATCAGTACTAAATCATCCGCTTCGCGCGGCTCAATCAACCGGCCATTGACCTTGACTACGTCGCCAGCTTTAACCTGGTCGCCAATAGTGGCGCGTTTGCCGTTGATAAAAACGTTGCCTTGTTCGATAAAGCGATCGGCTTCACGGCGCGAGCAAATTCCGCTTTCGCTGATGTATTTATTGAGTCGGGTTGACGAGTCGGGCAGCATAACTTCTCCTGAAACACTTCATCCTTCAAGTTGTCTCTGCGATGGCTACACTCACTGATCCCAGTCACATAGATTTCTATGCTGCCGGGCGTCGCTCCCTTGCCGCCTTGATAAAACTTGAATGCTTTCTGTTTAAAAACGAAATATACCCTACCTTGCAGGCGATAAAAAAGAATCGCGCGCTCGCCGCCTGACGCTAAATGTGATCTGTCCCGCCTTTCAACACAAAAGTGTACTTCAGAAAGCCCAGCAACTTTGCCCGGCGAAATAAAGCAGAATCAGGCCCTTATCACTTACGGCACAAACGTGCCGGAAACCGGCGATTAGCAACGCAAATGTGCAACAGAAACGGTCAGAAGGTTGCTATGAAAAAGAGGAAAATTTCTTTAAAGCGGGCGCCTGATGGGGTTATATCAGATCGTGAGCGCTAATATCTGATTTGCACAAATGTGCAGGAGCCGACAGTGACGATGGAAAACAGCGACGATATTCGTCTGATCGTAAAAATCGCCCAGCTCTATTATGAGCAGGATATGACCCAGGCGCAGATTGCCCGCGAGCTGGGGATATATCGCACCACCATCAGCCGTCTGCTGAAGCGCGGCCGCGAGCAGGGCATCGTCACTATCGCCATCAACTATGACTACAACGAAAATCTGTGGCTTGAGCAGCAGCTGAAACAAAAATTTGACCTCAAGGAGGCGGTGGTGGCGGCCTGCGACTCGCTGCTGGAGGAGGATCAGCTCAATCTTATCGGCCTGCATGGCGCACAATTGGTCGACAGGCTGCTGGAGCCGGGCGATATCGTCGGTTTCTCCTGGGGGCGTGCGGTACGCGCGCTGGTGGAGAATCTGCCGCAGGCCAGCCAGTCCCGTCAGGTTATCTGCGTCCCGATTATCGGCGGCCCCTCCGGCAAGCTGGAGAGCCGCTACCACGTGAATACGCTGACCTACGGCGCCGCGGCGAAGCTGAAAGCGGAATCGCATCTCGCCGATTTCCCGGCGCTGCTGGATAACAAATTAATTCGCAACGGTATTATGCAATCCCAGCACTTTAAAACCATTGCATCTTACTGGGATAACCTGGACGTCGCGCTGGTGGGGATCGGTTCACCGGCTATCCGCGACGGCGCCAACTGGCATGCGTTTTACGGCAGCGAAGAGAGCGACGATCTCAACGCCCGCCAGGTCGCCGGTGATATCTGCTCGCGCTTTTACAATATTGATGGCGCGCTGGTAGAAACCGCCATGAGCGAGAAAACGCTGTCTATTGAGATGGCGAAACTCAGGCAGGCGCGTTATTCGGTAGGTATCGCCATGGGCGAGGAAAAATACTCCGGTATTCTTGGCGCCTTAAATGGACACTATATTAACTGTCTGGTGACGAATCGAGAAACCGCCGAGTCGCTACTGAAGTAAATTACAACGATATGATTTCACGCAGCGCTGCTGCGGGGAATCCCTTTATCTGAAGAAACAGGAGTCGATAATGGATACGTGGTTAAACTTAAAAGATAAAATTATTATTGTTACCGGTGGCGCATCAGGAATTGGCCTGGCGATTGTCGATGAATTATTAGCCCAGGGCGCAAATGTGCAGATGAGCGATATTCACGGCGGCGATAAACATCAGCTCGGTGAAAATTATTGTTTCTGGCCAACAGATATTTCCAGCGCCAGCGAAGTGAATAATACCGTCGACAGTATTATTCAGCGTTTTGGCCGTATTGACGGACTGGTTAATAACGCTGGCGTCAACTTCCCGCGTTTATTAGTCGATGAGAAAGCGCCGTCCGGCCGCTATGAATTAAATGAAGCGGCATTCGAAAAAATGGTCAATATCAATCAAAAAGGCGTATTTCTGATGTCACAGGCGGTAGCCCGCCAGATGGTTAAACAGCGCAGCGGCGTGATTGTTAACGTCTCGTCGGAAAGCGGCCTCGAAGGCTCTGAAGGCCAGAGCTGTTACGCCGCGACTAAAGCCGCGCTGAATAGCTTTACCCGCTCATGGTCGAAAGAGTTAGGTAAACACGGTATTCGCGTCGTGGGCGTTGCGCCGGGCATTCTGGAAAAAACCGGGCTGCGCACGCCTGAGTACGAACAGGCGCTGGCCTGGACCCGTAATATTACCGTCGAGCAGCTGCGCGAAGGCTATAGCAAAAATTCGATTCCGATTGGTCGTTCGGGTCGGCTCAGCGAAGTCGCTGATTTTGTTTGCTATCTGCTCTCAGATCGCGCCAGCTATATCACCGGAGTCACCACTAACATCGCGGGCGGAAAAACGCGCGGCTAAGGGGGAAAAATGGTTAACGTCATCTTCTGCGCCCACGGCCAGCTGGCCTGCGCCATGCTCGACTCGGTGCGCATGGTTTACGGCGATGTCAACGTCAGCGCCGTGGAGTTTGTACCGGGTGAAAACGCGGGCGACATCGCCGGTAAGCTTGAAAAGTTGGTAAGTACTCACAAAGACGAAGAGTGGCTTATTGCCGTCGATTTACAGTGCGGCAGCCCGTGGAATGCCGCCGCCGGGCTAGCGATGCGCAACCCGCAGCTCCGGGTCATCAGCGGCCTGTCGCTGCCGCTGGCTCTGGAGCTGGTCGATAATCAGCAAACGATGAATGCAGAAGCGCTGTGCCAACACCTGGAACTTATCGCCAGCCAGTGCTGCGTCACCTGGCGGCAACCGGAAACCGTTGAGGAGGATTTCTGATGAACATTACGCTCGCGCGCATTGACGACCGTTTGATTCACGGCCAGGTCACCACCGTTTGGTCAAAAGTGGCCAACGCCCAGCGCATTATTATCTGTAATGACGACGTGTATAACGACGACGTTCGCCGCACGCTGCTTCGCCAGGCCGCGCCGCCGGGCATGAAGGTCAATGTGGTGAATATCGAGAAAGCCGTCGCCGTTTATCACAACCCGCAATATCAGGGCGAAACGGTTTTTTATTTATTCACTAATCCGCAGGACGTATTAACTATGGTGCAGCAGGGGGTGAAAATAGCCACCCTGAATATTGGCGGTATGGCCTGGCGACCGGGTAAGAAACAATTAACCAAAGCGGTGTCATTAGACGCAGCGGATATTAATACCTTTCAGCAGTTAGATAATCTGGGGGTTAAACTTGATTTACGCGTCGTAGCCTCAGATCCGTCGGTTAATATTCTCGATAAAATAGCAGAGCAGTCCGTTACAGAATAATAAAACGCGCCTTTTATTTCACCCTGGCATTCTGGCTGCATCGCGGCGGCAAATGAGAAAGTCACCAGCAGCATAGATTACTATGCGACTGGGGCGAGAGAATGCAGTCAACAAAGAGGCAGCCTGAAGAACATCGTGTAAATGCCGTAAAAGGCAGGGATTTCTATACCCTCAAGGTGACAAATTATGGAAATAAGTACCCTACAAATAATAGCCATATTTATTTTTTCCTGTATTGCCGGAATGGGCAGCGTGCTGGATGAATTCCAGACTCACCGTCCATTAATCGCCTGTACCGTGATTGGCTTAATTCTCGGCGATTTAAAAACCGGAATTATGCTCGGCGGGACGCTGGAGCTCATCGCGCTCGGCTGGATGAACGTCGGCGCGGCGCAGTCTCCGGATTCGGCGTTAGCCAGCATTATTTCCGCCATCCTGGTGATCGTTGGCCAGCAAAGCATCGCTACCGGAATAGCGATTGCGCTGCCGGTCGCGGCCGCAGGCCAGGTACTCACCGTGTTCGCCCGCACCATTACCGTGGTGTTCCAGCACGCGGCGGATAAGGCCGCGGAAGAGGCACGCTTCAGAACAATCGATCTGCTGCATGTGTCGGCGCTGGGCGTTCAGGCGCTGCGCGTCGCCATTCCCGCACTCATCGTTTCTCTGTTTGTCAGCGCGGATATGGTCAGCAATATGCTCAACGCCATTCCGGAATTCGTCACCCGCGGTCTGCAAATCGCCGGCGGTTTTATCGTGGTGGTCGGCTACGCCATGGTGCTGCGCATGATGGGCGTGAAGTATCTGATGCCTTTCTTCTTTCTCGGCTTCCTCGCGGGCGGCTATCTCGACTTTAGTCTGCTGGCTTTCGGCGGCGTGGGGGTCATCATCGCGCTGATTTATATCCAGCTCAACCCGCAGTGGCGTAAACCTGAACCGCAGGCCGCCGCCCCCTCTTCCACCGCCCTTGACCAGCTTGACGACTGATGGAGCCCAACATGGAACAGAAAAAAATTACCCAAGGCGACCTGGTGAGCATGTTTCTGCGATCCAACCTGCAGCAGGCGTCATTCAACTTCGAGCGTATCCACGGGCTTGGTTTCTGCTACGACATGATCCCGGCCATCAAGCGCCTCTACCCGCTGAAGGAGGATCAGGTTGCCGCGCTGAAGCGCCATCTGGTGTTCTTCAATACCACTCCGGCAGTCTGCGGGCCGGTTATTGGCGTGACCGTCGCGATGGAGGAAGCGCGGGCCAACGGCGCCGCTATTGACGATGGCGCCATCAACGGGATCAAAGTCGGCCTGATGGGGCCGCTGGCAGGCGTGGGCGACCCGCTGGTATGGGGCACGCTGCGGCCAATTACCGCCGCCCTCGGCGCCTCGCTGGCGCTCTCCGGAAATATTCTTGGTCCGCTGCTGTTCTTCTTTATTTTCAACGCGGTTCGTCTGGCGATGAAGTGGTACGGACTGCAGCTTGGCTTCCGTAAAGGGGTCAATATCGTCAGCGATATGGGCGGTAACCTGCTGCAAAAACTGACCGAAGGCGCCTCCATTCTTGGCCTGTTTGTGATGGGCGTGCTGGTCACCAAGTGGACCACCATCAACGTCCCGCTGGTGGTCTCGCAAACCCCGGGCGCCAACGGCTCAACCGTCACCATGACCGTACAAAACATCCTCGATCAGCTTTGCCCCGGCCTGCTGGCTCTGGGCCTGACGCTGCTGATGGTGCGCCTGCTCAATAAGAAAGTGAACCCGGTCTGGCTGATTTTCGCCCTCTTCGGTTTGGGGATTATCGGTAACGCACTGGGCTTCCTGTCCTGATTATTCCGCCCGGCGATGCCGGGTCTACTTCAACAAGTTAACCCCAAAGATGGCGCAGTACGGCGAGGCGGCAACTGAATTTATCCCTGGGAGCGTGGATTCACTGCGTGATCCGGGGACATGAAGGAAGCCAATACAGCCGTAATGCGAAAGATGAAGGGGGTGAGGTGGTAAACATGCAAACAACAACAGCCCTGCGCCTGTACGGCAAACGCGATCTGCGCCTGGAAACCTTTGCACTTCCGGCGATGCAGGATGATGAAATTCTCGCCCGGGTGGTCACCGACAGCCTGTGCCTCTCTTCGTGGAAAGAGGCGAACCAGGGCGAGGACCACAAAAAGGTGCCTGATGATGTGGCGACTAACCCGATCATCATCGGCCATGAGTTCTGCGGAGAGATCATCGCCGTCGGCAAAAAATGGCAGCATAAGTTTCACGCTGGCCAGCGCTATGTGATTCAGGCCAATCTGCAGCTACCGGATCGCCCGGACTGCCCCGGTTATTCCTTCCCGTGGATCGGCGGCGAAGCCACCCACGTGGTGATCCCTGACGAGGTGATGGCGCAGGATTGCCTGCTCACCTGGGAAGGCGATACCTGGTTTGAAGGTTCGCTGGTGGAGCCGCTTTCCTGCGTAATCGGCGCGTTCAACGCCAACTATCATCTGCAGGAAGGCAGCTATAACCATGTGATGGGCATTCGCCCGCAGGGGCGCACCCTGATCCTCGGCGGCACCGGCCCGATGGGTCTGCTGGCTATCGACTACGCGCTGCATGGCCCGATCAACCCGGCGCTGCTGGTGGTCACCGACACCAATAAGCCAAAACTCAGCTATGCGCGCCAGCACTATCCCTCCGAGCCGCAAACGCTGATTCACTATCTGGATGGGCACGACGCCAGCCGCGAAACGTTGATGGCGCTCTCCGGCGGCCACGGTTTTGACGATATTTTTGTCTTCGTCCCTAACGAACAGCTCATCACTCTGGCATCCTCGCTGCTGGCCCCGGACGGCTGCCTGAACTTTTTTGCCGGCCCGCAGGATAAGCAGTTCAGCGCGCCGATCAATTTTTACGATGTGCATTACGCCTTCACTCACTACGTCGGCACCTCCGGCGGCAATACCGACGATATGCGCGCCGCCGTAGCGCTGATGCAGGCAAAAAAAGTCCAGACTGCAAAAGTGGTGACCCATATTCTGGGGCTGAATGCGGCGGGCGAGACCACCCTGGATTTACCGGCGGTGGGCGGCGGTAAGAAGCTGGTTTATACCGGGAAAAACTTCCCGCTGACGCCGCTGGGAGACATTCGCGACCCGCAGCTGGCGGCGATTATGGAACGTCACCACGGTATCTGGTCAAAAGAGGCGGAAGAGTATCTGCTGGCCCACGCGGAGGATATTGCTCATGATTAATCGCGATACGCAGCTATGCATGTCGCTGGCCGGTCGCCCGGGCAACTTCGGTACCCGCTTTCATAACTATCTGTATGAAAAACTCGGGCTGAATTATATCTATAAAGCCTTTACTACCCAGGATATTGCCGCAGCGGTGAAGGGCGTCCGCGCATTGGGCATCCGCGGCTGCGCGGTCTCAATGCCGTTTAAAGAGAGCTGCATAGCGTATCTTGACGCGCTTGCCCCTTCGGCAAAGGCGATTGATTCGGTCAACACCATCGTCAACGACGACGGCAGGCTAACCGGGTTGAATACCGACTACATCGCGGTGAAAAGCCTGATTGACAGCCATCAGCTCGACTCCTCTGCCAAAGTGATGATCCAGGGCAGCGGCGGGATGGGCAAAGCGGTCATCGCCGCCTTTCGCGATGCCGGTTTCCGCGATGTGATTATCGCCGCCCGCCATCGCGATCGTGGACTGGTGCTGGCAAAGCAGTACGGTTTTCAATGGCAGCCAAAGCCGGAAGGGATCGCGGCGGATATTCTGGTTAACGTCACGCCGCTCGGCATGGCGGGCGGTGCGGAAAGCGAAACCCTGGCCTTTAGCCCGACGATGGTGGAACGGGCCGACGTGGTATTTGACGTGGTCGCTCTGCCGCCGGAAACCCCGCTCATCAAACTGGCGAAGAAGCGGGACAAACACGTTATCAGCGGCGCGGAGGTGATTGCCCTGCAGGCGGTGGAGCAGTTTGCGCTCTACACCGGCGTGCGTCCGGACGCGGCGCTGGTCGCTGAAGCCGCGGCCTTTGCCAGAGGATAAGGGCAAACGAAGAGCGCCAGGGAGGGCGCTCTAATAACCATTGATCGGAAAGTCGATTGCAGCGCGCAGCGCAGCCCTTCCCTTGCCTGTGAATCATCACGTGAAACTAAGCGGTTCCCGCTAACCTGTCACGCCCGGTAGAGTCACTCTGCGAGGTACTTTCCAGATTAATTCGGAGAATCCCTGCGCCAAAAATCGCCGCTCCGCTTTGCTCAGCGCGTCTCAGCGTGAGCCACGTCAGCAAGCGGTGAGATATCCTGTGATAACATCCCAGCCCGAATAATCATCTGGTCAAATGGAGAAATTATGGAACTGCTGCTATTGAGTAACTCAACGCTGCCGGGCAAAGCCTGGCTGGAACATGCGCTGCCGACCATTGCCGGGCAGCTAAATGGCCGCCGTTCCGCGGTATTCATCCCTTTTGCCGGGGTGACGCAAACCTGGGATGATTACACCGCGAAAACCGCCGCCGTCTTCAGCCCAATGGGCGTTACGGTTACCGGTATTCACAGCGTCGCGGACCCGGTTTCGGCGATTGAGAACGCGGAGATAGTTATCGTCGGCGGCGGCAATACCTTTCAGCTGCTGAAAGAGTGTCGCGACCGCGGCCTGCTGGCGCCGATTGTGGATGTAATGAAGCGCGGGGCGCTGTATATCGGCTGGAGCGCGGGCGCTAACCTTGCCTGCCCAACAATTCGCACCACCAATGATATGCCGATTGTCGACCCTAACGGTTTTTCTGCGCTGGGGCTGTTTCCGCTGCAAATTAACCCCCACTTCACCAACGCGCTGCCGGAAGGCCACAAAGGGGAAACTCGCGAACAGCGGATTCGCGAGCTGCTGGTGGTTGCGCCAGAGCTGACGATTATCGGCCTGCCGGAAGGCAACTGGATACAGGTGACGCAGGGCCACGCCACTCTCGGCGGCCCGAATCCGACGCTGGTTTTCAGAGCCGGAGAGGAAGCGGTAACCCTGAACGCAGGCCATCGTTTCTGACCCCCCGCCCTTGTCCCGGAGGCGGCGCTACGCGCCTGTCCGGGCTACCCTCCCACAGACGACGCTGACCCCCGTAGCCCGGGCAAGGCGCTTTGCGCCGCCCCCGGGAGCATGAGCGCAGAGTGGCAGAATTTCCCGGAGGCGGCGCTGCGCATCTGTCCGGGCTACCAGCCCGCAGACAACGCTGAACCCGTAGCCCGGCTAAGCGCAGCGCGAGCCGGGAATGTAAGGCGGCGTCAGCGCTTAATAATCATCGCGCTCATCGTCCTCATCCGGCTGCTCCATCACGCTATAGGCTACCGAGCAGAACAGCGAGTTCAGACGCTTCATATCGCCCAGCAGCGCCAGGTGCAGCGTACTGGTTTCGATACTCTGCACGTTTTGCTGATGCAGGCGATCAACGTGAGCATGCGAGTAACGACGGTTCATAATGCGAAAACGGTGTTTGCTACGGCGCAAGCGGCGGGCGCTCGGTACGTCGCCGGAAAAGAAAACCGACATCGCCAGCTGTAGATTGCTGAGCAGCTGATCGTAGAGCGCATCCAGCTCTTTCAACCCCTCCATGGAGAACGCGCGCCGCGCGGCCAGCGATTTATCGGCGATTTCGCTGCCCATTCGTTCAACGATATCTGAAGCCTGCTCGAGGTTGAGCGCCATTTCGATAATTTCCGCCCAGCGGCGGGATTCCTCATCGGCCAGCTCCTCTTTTGGCATCCGCGCCAGATAGAGCTTAATCGCGGTGTAAAGTACGTTGATATCGTCCGCCAGCCGCCGCAGCTCTTTCTCTTCACGCGGTTCACCGTGCATCACTTTATGCAGGCTTTCCAGCATCTGCTCCATGGCATCGCCGATACGCAGGGTTTCGCGGGCGGCGTTAGCCAGCGCCAGAGCCGGGGTGTCCAGCGCTGAAGTATCAAGATGCTTTGGCTTCAGTCGTGCATCCAGCTCCGGCTCATCGCGAATCAGTCGCTTACAGAGGTTAGCCATCGGCCCGGCGAACGGCACCATGGCGATACAGCGGATCAGGTTGTAGAAGACGTGGAAATAGATAACCAGTTCGGATTTTTGCAGCGGAAGCTCATCCATAACGTTTGCCAACAGATGGACAAACGGCAGGATAATCAGACTACCCACCAGCTTAAACAACAGGCTGCCGAGCGCAACGCGGCGCGCGGCGGCATTAGCGCCGCTGTTGTTTAGCATCGCCAGCAGCCCGGATCCGAGGTTGGCGCCAATCACCAGGCACAGCGCCACCGGGAACGAAATCACGCCGGTGGCGGTTAACGTAGCGGTCAGCAGCACCGCTGCCAGGCTTGAATAGCTGATGATGGCAAATACCGCGCCGATCAGCGCATCCAGCATAATATCGCCGGTCAACGAGGCGAAAATCACCTGCACGCCGTTAGCCTGGGTGATGGGATGCACCGCCTGAACGATCAGCTCCAGCGCCAGCAGAATCAAGCCCAGGCCAATCCCCACGCGCCCGAGCTGGCCCGCACGCGTTTGCTTGCGTCCAAGGAAGAAAATGACGCCGATAAAAATCAGCAGCGGCGAAAGCCAGGACAGGTCGAAGGTCAGCACCCTCGCCATCAGCGCGGTACCAACGTCAGCGCCCAGCACCATCACCAGCGCAGGGGCTAACGCCACCAGATCCTGGGCGACAAAAGAGGTGACCAGCATGGTGGTGGCGTTGCTGCTCTGGACCAGAGCGGTAACCCCGATCCCCGCGCAGAAGGCGAGCGGTTTTTTCTCCACGCTGCTGCTGAGCACACTTCTCAGGCGAGCGCCGTAGACGCGCATCACGCCGGTACGAACAATATGGGTGCCCCACACCAGTAGAGCGACGGCGGACAACAGGTGTAGCAGAGTTAACACGGAATCAGCTTCTCCTTATATTTATTTGTTCCAGAAACTCATAAACCGTTACAGGCCGGATAGCGCTTCGCTTATCCGACGGCAACGATCGCAAGCTCCCTTCAGTATAAGGGTTTATGCACAATAAAGAGACAGGGCGCTCGTTGAGCGCCCTGTTAGTTGTAAGGAAAGATAACGGCTGGTGGATCAGTCGGCATCGTAACCGAGGTTCGGCGCCAGCCAGCGCTCCACTTCCGCCACGCTCATCCCCTTACGTAACGCATAGTCCTCCACCTGATCGCGCTGAATTTGCGCTACCGCGAAGTACTTACTGTCCGGATGGCTGAAGTACCAGCCGGAAACCGACGCGCCGGGCCACATAGCAAAGGATTCCGTCAGCTTCATGCCGGTACGTTTTTCCACCTCCAGCAGCTCCCAGATGGTCGCCTTTTCGGTGTGCTCCGGACAGGCGGGATAGCCCGGCGCCGGGCGTATTCCCTGGTAATTCTCGCGGATCAGCTCCTCGTTGCTGAGGTTTTCGTTCGCCGCATAGCCCCAGTAGACCTTACGCACCCGCTCATGCAGATACTCGGCGAAGGCTTCCGCCAGACGGTCGGCAATCGCCTTCACCATAATCTTGTTATAGTCATCGTGCTGTGCCTCCCAGGCGTCGGCCAGCGCGTCTTCCTCAAGGCCGCCGGTCACCGCAAAGGCGCCGATATAGTCCGCCTTCCCCGACAGCTTCGGCGCGACAAAATCCGCCAGGCAGTAGTTGGCAAAGCCGACTTTCTCGGTCTGCTGGCGCAGATGATGCCCCACCGTCAGCACATGAGTCCGGGTTTCATCGCGATAGATTTCAATATCGTCGCCGACGCGGTTAGCCGGGAACAGCCCCACGACGCCGCGTGGATTAAGGGCCTTCCCGGCACTGAGCTTATCCAGCAGTTCGTTGGCGTCTTTAAACAGGCGCTGTGCCTCTTCGCCCACGATTTCATCTTCCAGAATGCGCGGATACTTACCGGCCAGCGACCAGGTCATAAAGAACGGCGTCCAGTCGATATAATTACGCAGGGTTTCAATACTGGCTTCCACCTCATGCACGCCCAGACGATGAGCCACCGGCGGGGTGTAGCTTGCCCAGTCAAAGGCCAGGTCGTTATCGCGCGCGGCTTCCAGCGTGACGGGGGGAGTGCGCGGCTTTTTACGTCCGTGCTGAATACGCACCGTTTCGTACTCTTTGCGGGTACGGGCGACAAAATCATCGCGCTGGCTATCGGACAGCAGGGCGGCGACCACGCCGACGGTGCGCGAGGCGTTCTGCACGTAGACCGTCGGGCCGCTGTAGTTCTGCTCGATTTTCACTGCCGTATGCGCTTTCGAGGTGGTTGCGCCGCCGATCAGCAGCGGAATAGTAAAGCCCTGACGCTCCATCTCCTTCGCCACGTTGACCATCTCATCCAGCGACGGCGTAATCAGCCCGGAGAGGCCAATCAGGTCGGCGTTAACCTCGCGGGCGGTTTTCAGGATTTTATCCGCAGGCACCATCACGCCCAGATCGACGATTTCATAGTTATTACACTGCAGCACGACGCCGACAATATTCTTGCCGATATCGTGAACGTCACCCTTCACGGTGGCGATGACCATCTTGCCGTTGCTGGAACCTTTCTCTTTGCTGGCCTCAATATAGGGTTCGAGGTAGGCCACCGCCTGCTTCATTACGCGGGCGGATTTCACCACCTGAGGCAGGAACATTTTCCCTTCACCGAACAGATCGCCAACCACGTTCATACCGTCCATCAGCGGTCCTTCGATAACCTCGATCGGGCGCGCGGCCTGCTGTCGGGCTTCTTCGGTATCGAGCTCAATAAATTCGGTAATGCCTTTAACCAGCGAGTACTCGAGACGTTTTTTGACGTCCCAGCTGCGCCATTCCGCCTGCTGGGCGTTGGCGGTATCGTCAGTTTTGCTGCCGCGATATTTCTCCGCCAGATCCAGCAGGCGTTCGGTGCCATCATCGCGGCGGTTCAGAATCACATCTTCAACCGCGTCGCGCAGCTCGGCGGGAAGGTCGTCGTAAATTGCCAGCTGTCCAGCGTTGACGATACCCATATCCATGCCGTTACGGATGGCGTAGTAGAGGAATACTGCGTGAATCGCCTCGCGCACCGGGTCGTTACCGCGGAAGGAGAACGACACGTTAGAGACGCCGCCGGAGATCAGCGCGTGCGGCAGTTCGCGTTTGATATCTTCACAGGCGCCGATAAAGTCCTGGGCATAGTTGTTGTGCTCTTCAATTCCGGTCGCCACGGCGAAAATATTCGGGTCGAAGATGATGTCTTCCGGCGGGAAGCCCACCTCTTCGGTAAGAATGGTGTACGCCCGGCGGCAAATTTCAATTTTACGTTCGCGGGTATCGGCCTGACCCACTTCATCAAAGGCCATCACCACGACGGCGGCCCCGTAGCGGCGCACCTTTTTCGCATGCTGGATAAACGGCTCAACGCCCTCTTTCATCGAGATGGAGTTAACGATGCCTTTGCCCTGAATACACTTCAGGCCCTTTTCGATAACCTCCCATTTGGAGGAGTCGATCATAATCGGCACGCGGGCGATATCCGGCTCACCGGCGATCAGGTTGAGGAAACGCGTCATCGCCGCTTCGGCGTCGAGCATCCCCTCATCCATATTGATATCGATAATCTGTGCGCCGCTTTCCACCTGCTGGCGCGCCACATCCAGCGCTTCGTTATATTTTTCTTCTTTAATCAGGCGTTTGAATTTCGCCGAGCCGGTAACGTTGGTGCGTTCGCCGACGTTCACAAACAGGCTGTCATCGCCGATATTCAGCGGCTCAAGGCCGGAAAGACGGCAGGCGACGGGGATCTCCGGCAGCTGGCGCGGCGGCAGGCCGGCCACCGCGCGGCTCATGGCGGCGATATGTTCCGGCGTGGTGCCGCAGCAGCCGCCGACAATATTCAGGAAGCCGGCCTCCGCCCATTCGCGAATTTGCGTCGCCATCGTGTCGGCGTCCAGATCGTATTCACCAAAGGCGTTCGGCAGACCGGCGTTCGGGTGGGCGGTGACGTAGCATTCGGCGATACGCGACAGCTCCTGCACGTACTGGCGCAGTTCGTCCGGCCCCAGAGCGCAGTTGAGGCCGAAAGTGAGCGCATCGGCGTGGCGCAGCGAGTTATAAAAGGCTTCGGTGGTCTGGCCGGACAGCGTGCGACCGGAGGCGTCGGTGATGGTGCCGGAGATCATAATCGGCAGATCGACCCCCAGCGCTTCAAACTCCTCTTTGACCGCAAAGATCGCCGCTTTGGCGTTGAGGGTATCGAACACCGTCTCAATCAGAATCAGATCCGCCCCGCCTTCCACCAGCGCTTTGGTGGATTCACGATAGGCTTCCACCAGCCCGTCAAAGGTGATGTTGCGAAAGGCCGGGTCATTGACGTCAGGAGAAATGGACGCAGTGCGGTTAGTCGGGCCGAGAACGCCTGCCACGTAGCGTGGTTTTTCCGGCGTGCGCGCGGTCCAGGCATCAGCGCTGGCGCGGGCCAGTTTCGCCGCCGTAAAGTTGATTTCCGCCGACAGGGATTCCATCTGGTAATCCGCCATCGCGATGGTCGTCGAGTTAAAGGTGTTGGTTTCAATGATATCCGCCCCGGCCGCAAAATAGGCATCGTGGATGGCGGTGATCACTTCCGGCTTGCTGAGAACCAGCAGGTCGTTGTTGCCCTTCAGGTCGCACGGCCAGTCGGCAAAACGCTCGCCGCGGAAGTCCTGCTCACTCAGACGATAGCTCTGGATCATGGTGCCCATGCCCCCATCCAGAACCAGAATACGTTCTTTTAACTGCTGATGCAGTTGCTCAACTTTGCTGCTCACACTCGCTCCCGACAACGCTCAACCAGACCGAAAAAACTCAACGGACCATACTGGCACAAACCGAAGGGGTGGAAAAGAGAACAGCGGGCAAGATGAGACATGTTCAGCTTCACTCATCCGATCAGTCGGGTAGTGATTGCATTATCGCCAAATAAAACGAAAATCATTTCCACGATACAGAAAAAAGGAGTCCGCGATGGCGACCCCCGCTCCCGCAAAACGCGGCAGAAAACCTGCCGCCTCCGCCGCCGCTCCGGCCGGCGGGCAAGTTCAGTCCCTGACCCGCGGCCTGAAGCTGCTCGAATGGATTGCTGAATCTCACGGCAGCGTGGCGCTGACCGAACTGGCCCAGCAGGCCGGCTTGCCTAATTCCACCACCCACCGCCTGTTAACCACGATGCAGCAGTTGGGTTTTGTTCGTCAGGTCGGTGAACTGGGCCACTGGTCGGTGGGCGCCCATGCTTTCGTCGTCGGCAGCAGCTTCCTGCAAAGTCGTAACCTGTTGGCGATCGTCCATCCGATTTTGCGTCAACTGATGGAAGACTCCGGCGAAACGGTTAACCTCGCGGTGCTGGACCCGAGCGATCATCAGGCGATCATTATCGATCAGGTGCAGTGTACCCAACTGATGCGTATGTCGGCGCCGATTGGCGGTAAGCTGCCGATGCACGCTTCTGGCGCCGGTAAGGCGTTTTTGTCGCAGTTGAGTGAAGATCAGGTCACCGGCCTGCTGCACCGTCAAGGTCTGCACGCTTACACCCACGCTACGCTGGTATCGCCGGTGCATCTGAAAGAGGACCTGGCCCAGACGCGTAAGCGCGGCTATTCGTTTGATGACGAAGAACACGCGCTAGGACTGCGCTGCGTAGCGTCATGCATTTATGATGAACATCGTGAGCCGTTCGCCGCTATCTCTATTTCCGGGCCCATTTCCCGCATTACCGATGACCGCGTGACCGAGTTCGGCGCCATGGTGATCAAAGCGGCGAAAGAAGTGACGCTGGCGTATGGCGGAGTGCGATAAATGAGCGATCTGAAATCCTACTGGCAGGATAAATACCCTTCTGCTTTTTGCTGGTCTTTCGGCGATTCAGCGGAGCTGGCCGACGAGCTGGCGGCCCTGGTCATCGCGGGGAAGAAGCGCGGCACCTGCGGTTCGCTTGCCAGCTATCAGCAGGAGCAGCCGCCCGTGACGCCGGGGGCATATCACATTGTGCTGGACGGCCAGGGCAAAGCCGTCTGCGTGATACGCACCCTGTTGCTCAGGCTGATCCGGTTTAATGAAATGAGCCCTGAGCTCGCCGCGCTGGAGGGCGAAGGTGATTTGAGCCTCGCTTACTGGCAATCGGCGCATCAGGCATTTTTTGAACGCGAAGGCACCTGGGCGCCGGATATGGAGCTGGTGTACGAAGAATTTGCGGTTATAGAGGCCGCCTGAACCTGGCCGCCTGTTTACCCTGCCTGTTGCAGGTTGCCATAACGCACGCAAAAGCGCTGACGGCGACGATAGGCGTAGACGTCTTCCACGTGGCCGTTGCGAATACGGTTTTGCAGCTCCCGCCAGTAGTCGGCGCGCAGCAGGTCGGCGTGCATCTCTTCAAATAGCGGCCCGATACGCGGGTCGGCGCACAGCCAGTGGCGAAACTCCTCCGGAAAAACATCGCCCGGCGAGACGCTGTACCAGGGCTCGCTGGCAAGCTCATCTTCCGGATAGCGCGCTGGCGGGATCTCGCGGAAATTCACCTCCGTCATATAGCAAATTTCATCGTAATCGTAGAACACCACCCGGCCGTGACGCGTAACGCCAAAATTCTTAAATAGCATATCGCCCGGGAAAATGTTGGCGGCAGCCAGCTGACGAATGGCGTTCCCGTACTCCTCGACTGCATCACGCAGCGCCTGCCCGTCAACCTGCTCCAGCCAGATATTCAGCGGCACCATCCGCCGCTCGATATACAGATGGCTGATCGCAATCCGATCGCCGAGGTCGGTAATTTTCCCACCTGCTTCGGTTTGTAACAGGGCCATCAGCTCGGGCGCAATTTGCCGTTTCTCCAGCACGAAGTTCTCAAACTCCTGGGTGTCGGCCATCCGTCCCACGCGGTCATGCTCTTTGACCAGCTGGTAACAGGCGCGCACGTGAGCGGCAGTCATCTCTTTCTGCGGCGCGAAGCGGTCCTTGATGACCTTAAATACCCGGTCAAAGCCCGGCAAGGTAAACACCAGCATGACCATCCCGCGGATCCCCGGCGCTTCAACAAATTGTTCATTGCTGCGGGAAAGATAGTGCAGGTATTCCCGATAGCTTTCCGTTTTCGCATGCTTCTGGCAGCCAATCGCCATGTACAGTTCGGCGGTGGTTTTACCCGGCAGAATCTCGCGCAGCCACTCGACCAGCGCGCCGGGCTGCGGCGCGTAAACCATAAAATAGGAGCGGGCGAAGCCAAAAACGATACTGGCTTCGGCATGCGTCGTCAGGCAAGCATCGACAAACAGTTCGCCTTCATCGGTACGATGGATTGGCAGAAGAAAAGGCAGCGTGGCCATCGGCGTAACCAATTTGCCTACCAGCCAGGCTGCCTTATTGCGGTAAAAAAGTTCATTCGCCACCTGTAGATACGACCGGGAGAGCAGCTCGCCGCCAAGCGCTTCCTGCAGGCAAACGGTGATATACCCGATATCGCGCGCTCTGTTTTGCCACGGCAGGCGGAGAGGAAGATCGGATAACACTTTGCGTAATAACGTGTCCCAGCCGCGCTCGGGAAAGAAATCTTTCGCCAGCGGCCGCGGTATAGAGCGCAGGCGCCGCTCGGGCTGCGAGCTGAAAATAAAAAGCCGCTCGGGAGTCAGCGAGCGGTGGTCAAACAACCGACAATAGACGGAATTGAAAAAGCTCTCCGCAATTTCGAAGCGAGGGTAATCCGGCAGCAGGCGGGTATAGTGTTCTTTTACCCGCAGCAAAAAGTCGCTATCGGTATTTTTGCCATCGGTAATGCAGCGCAGCTGCTCGACGACCAGGCCGACATGGTGATCGTAGAGATGGATGCGCTGCTTCATCGCCTGCTGGACGGCATGCCAGTCGGCCTGTTCAAAGCGCTGCTGGGCGCCGGAAGTGACTTCAAGAAAACGACCGTACTGGGCGTCGAAACCCTGCAAAATAGTTTGCGCAATCAATAATTCCAGGCCACGTGTCATACCTTCCCCTCTCTCCCTCTCCCCCGGAGAGAGGGAGAGGGGAAATGATCAGAACTGATCTTCTTCTGTAGAGCCGGTTAACGCCGTTACTGATGAGGTTCCGCCCTGGATAATGGTGGTGACCTTATCGAAGTAGCCAGTCCCGACCTCCTGCTGATGGGAGACAAAGGTATAGCCATCTTTCGCCGCCGCGAATTCCGGCTGCTGAACCTTCTCAACGTAGTGCTTCATCCCCTCGCCCTGGGCGTAAGCGTGAGCCAGATCGAACATGTTGAACCACATGCTGTGAATACCGGCCAGGGTGATGAACTGATATTTGTAGCCCATATCCGCCAGTTGCTGCTGGAAGCTGGCAATGGTTTTATCATCCAGCTTTTTCTGCCAGTTAAACGACGGCGAGCAGTTATAGGCCAGCAGTTTGCCCGGATATTTCGCATGGATCGCATCGGCAAAGCGCTTCGCCAGCTCAAGGTCCGGGGTGGAGGTTTCACACCACACCAGGTCGGCATAGGGCGCGTAGGCCAGCCCGCGGCTGATCGCCTGTTCGATACCGGCATGGGTGCGGAAGAAACCTTCGCTGGTACGGTCGCCGGTAATGAACTGACGATCGTAAGGATCGCAGTCTGAGGTAATTAAATCCGCCGCATCGGCGTCAGTGCGGGCAATCACCAGCGTTGGCACGCCCATTACGTCTGCCGCCAGACGCGCGGCAACCAGTTTCTGAATCGCTTCTTGCGTGGGAACCAGCACTTTGCCGCCCATATGGCCGCATTTCTTCACCGAAGCCAGCTGATCTTCGAAGTGTACGGCCGCTGCACCGGCCTCAATCATCGATTTCATCAGCTCAAACGCATTAAGCACGCCGCCAAATCCCGCTTCCGCATCGGCGACGATCGGCAGGAAATAATCGGTATAACGCGGATCGTTCGGTTCAATACCCGCAGACCACTGGATCTGATCCGCGCGGCGGAAGGTGTTATTGATCCGATCGACCACGGCCGGTACTGAGTTAGCCGGATAGAGCGATTGATCCGGATACATGCTGGAGGCCAGGTTGGCGTCCGCCGCGACCTGCCAGCCAGAAAGGTAAATCGCTTCAATGCCCGCTTTCGCCTGCTGTAACGCCTGGCCCCCGGTCAGCGCGCCCAGGCTGTTGACGTAGCCTTTTTTCGCTTCGCCGTGCAGCAGTCGCCACATCTTTGCCGCGCCCAGCTGCGCCAGCGTACATTCCGGGTTAACGGAGCCGCGTAGCTTCACCACGTCTTCGGCGCTGTATGGGCGAGTAATGCCTTCCCAGCGCGGGTTGGTCCACTCTTTGTTTAATTCTTCGATTTGTTGGGTACGGGTTTTCATGTGCAGATGCTCCATATTATTTTCCTGGCTTCCCAGGCATTATTGGTGATGACAGTTTGGTCACGGCCAGCGCGCAAAAACCGGAGCGTACTTATAGTACGTGAGGATTTTGAGTACTGCCCGGGGCCAAAATGGCAAACAAAGTAGCCTGGGCCGTCAGGCCAGCAGGCGGTAACCCGGCAAAGTCAGGAAGTCAATGAGCTCATCGGAAGTGGTGATCTGTTCCATCAGGCGCGCGGCCTCGTCAAAGCGCCCGCTGCTGTAGCGGTGCTCGCCCAGTTCGTCCTGAATCACCCGCATCTCTTCGGCCAGCCACTGGCGGAACAGCGCTTTAGTTACCGGTTGACCGCTGCTGAGCGTTTTCTCGTGATGGATCCACTGCCAGATTGAGGTACGTGAGATCTCGGCCGTTGCCGCATCCTCCATGAGGCCATAAATCGGTACGCAGCCGTTGCCGGAAATCCACGCCTCGATGTACTGCACCGCCACGCGAATGTTGGCGCGCATGCCCTCTTCGGTTCGTTCGCCCTCGCAGGGGGCCAGCAGCTGTTCAGCGGTAATTGGCGCATCGTCTTCACGGGTGACAAATAGCTGATTTTTGTTCTCACCGAGCACGCCATTAAAGACGGCCATCGCGGTGTCAGCCAGACCGGGATGCGCAATCCATGTGCCATCATGGCCGTTATTCGCCTCCAGCGATTTGTCCGCTTTTACCTTGTTCAGCACCTGATTGTTCCGCTCAGCATCTTTGCTCGGAATAAAGGCCGCCATGCCGCCCATCGCAAATGCGCCGCGCTTATGGCAGGTCTTAATTAACAATCGTGAGTAGGCACTGAGGAATGGCTTATCCATCGTCACCACCTGACGATCCGGCAGAACGCGGTCCGGGTGATTCTTCAGCGTTTTGATATAGCTGAAGATATAGTCCCAGCGCCCGCAGTTCAGACCCACAATATGGTCGCGCAGGGCATGCAGGATTTCGTCCATCTGGAATACGGCGGGCAGCGTTTCAATCAGCAGCGTGGCTTTGATAGTGCCGCGCGGCAGCTCAAAACGGTCTTCCGTAAAGCTAAAAACTTCACTCCACCACGCGGCTTCCTGCCAGGCCTGGGTTTTCGGCAGATAGAAATAGGGCCCGCTGCCTTTTTCCAGTAACGCTTTGTAGTTATGGAAGAAATAAAGAGCAAAGTCGAACAGGCTGCCGGGAATGGCTTCCCTGCGCCATGTCACGTGTTTTTCCGGCAGATGCAGGCCGCGCACGCGACAGATCAGCAGCGCCGGGTTCGGTTTAAGCTGATAGATTTTGCCAGCTTCATTGGTATAGCTGATGGTGCCGTTAACCGCATCGCGCAGGTTAATTTGCCCCTCAATGACTTTGCTCCATTCAGGCGCCAGTGAGTCTTCGAAATCCGCCATAAAGACTTTTACGTTCGCATTCAGCGCATTGATCACCATCTTACGCTCTACCGGACCGGTGATTTCCACCCGGCGATCCTGCAAATCCACAGGGATACCGCGAATTTTCCAATCACCATTACGAATGGAAGCTGTTTCCGAAATAAAATCAGGTAGCTTACCGTCATCAATTTCCTGCTGCTGCTGGAGACGCGCCGCCAGGAGTTTATTGCGCTCAGGCGTAAAGCGGCTCACCAGTTCAGTCAAAAATTCGACTGCCTCAGGCGTTAAGATTTGCTTCTCCTGGTCGCCATATGGCTGGCTAAAAGCCAGTTCGTCAGTAATTGTCGCCTGCTGCGTCATGTGCTGCTCCTCTTGGTTGATCCAGTTGGCGCGAACGTAAGATCGTTGTGTAGTTTTCGTTCAGCACAATTAAGACTACGCATTTATTTTTCAAAATCAAAAACAATTTCCATTTTTAATTTAATTATCATTTAACCTATTGATAACAATATAAATAAAGTTTAATCACAATATGAGCCGCATTTCGGAAATAAAAAAGGCACCCGAAGGTGCCAGAGGCAAAATGCTGAAACGCTTTAGGATCGCGTTGTGTAGAAGATTAATCCAGAGTCGGATTCATATGGCGTAGATCGTATGGCGTGATCTGGTAGACGTAATAATTCAGCCAGTTGATAAACAGTAGATTGCCATGGCTTCGCCAGGTGGCGCGCGGTTTGTTCTGCGGATCGTTTTGCGGGAAATAATTGTGTGGAACCTGGGGATCGAGGCCCGCTTCCACATCGCGGAAGAACTCGCTGGCCAGGGTGTTTGCATCATATTCTGGATGACCGGTCACGAAGGCGATACGCTTGTCTTTGCTGGCGAACAGGTAGGCATCGCCCTCTTCCGTTTCCGCCAGAATTTCCAGGTCGGTGTAGTCGCGTATCAGCGCCGCCGGAAAATCGGCATAGCGCGAGTGCGGCGCGAGAAAGCTATCGTCAAAGCCGCGGGTTAATAAAGCATGTGGTTGCAGGATATGGTGTTCGTAGACGCCGGAAATCTTCTCAGAGCGCGTCTGTTTAGGGATACCATAGAGGATATTGAGGGCCGCCTGTACAGCCCAACAGACAAATAGCGTTGAGGTAACATGATCTTTAGCCCATTCCAGCACCTGTTTGATCTGCGGCCAGTAGGCAACGTCATTAAACTCAACCAAACCTAAGGGCGCGCCGGTAACAATCAGGCCATCAAAATTCTGATCGCAAATATCTTCAAAGTTGCAGTAGAAGTTGTTCAGGTGTTCCGCTGGGGTATTACGCGATTCGCGAGCATCGATGCGCAGCAGCTGGATATCAAGCTGCAGAGGAGAGTTGGAAAGCAGTCGCAAAAACTGATTCTCAGTCTCGATTTTCTTCGGCATCAGATTAAGGATGAGCACCTTCAGCGGGCGGATTTCCTGAGTCGTCGCGCGAGTTGTCGTCATCACAAAGACGTTTTCATTACGCAAGAAATTGACGGCCGGTAGCTCGTCCTGCACCCGAATTGGCATAGCTTTATTACCTCATAACATACGTATAAACGTTTAGACATCCAGACAGCTGAAGATACCCAGGAATAATGTGAATGTCGAGCCTGCAAATGCAGGGTGAGAAAATTTCACGGAGATATTTACGTTAGAATATAAGAACAAATAAAAGGAGCACGTATGGTTATTAGTATCCGCCGTTCACGGCATGATGAAGGGAAAAAACTGATTGCGATCTGGTGTCGATCGGTCGATGCAACGCACGGTTTTTTATCAAAAGCATATAGAGCGGAGCTGGAAGAGCTGGTGAGCTCGTTCTTACCCGAAGCGCCGCTGTGGGTAGCAGTAACGGAGAAAGATGAGCCGGTCGCCTTTATGCTTCTAACGGGGGAACATATGGATGCGTTATTTGTTGATCCTGCTGTTCGCGGCTGTGGCGTGGGTAAGCTTTTGATTAAACACGCCTTGTCGTTAGCGCCCAGACTGACGACTAACGTTAACGAGCAGAATGAACAAGCGGTGGGATTTTATAAGAAAATGGGCTTTAAGGTGACAGGCCGTTCTGAAACGGACGATCTTGGAAAACCGTATCCGTTATTGAATTTGGTACATGAGTAATGAAAAGGCCGGATAAGGGTAGACCGATGTCCGGCAGTTTCAGACGACAAAAACGCAAAAAGCCCATCCGTCAGGATGGGCTCTTCACTTGTTTGATGCCTGGCAGTTCCCTACTCTCACATGGGGAGACCCCACACTACCATCGGCGCTACGGCGTTTCAC
>NZ_JBLURD010000031.1:0-9765 GCF_051209435.1 Klebsiella sp. HN106
TACCAGCGTACGGCCCACAGAATGATGTCACGCTGAAAATGCCGGCCTTTGAATGGGTTCATGTGCAGCTCCATCAGCAAAAGGGGATGATAAGTTTATCACCACCGACTATTTGCAACAGTGCCCAGTCCACGCCTCAGAACTTGTGGGCTCGCTTTTAAAAAGTTCCCGTCCGTCAGGGCTGGCGCAGGCGATTATGGAGGTGGGACGGGTCAACAAGACGCTGTACCTCCTCAACTACATTGATGATGAAGAATATCGTCGCAGGATACTGACTCAGCTTAACCGGGGAGAAGGCCGTCACGCCGTGGCAAGGGCGATCTGTTACGGCCAACGTGGTGAGATTAGAAAACGTTACCGTGAGGGGCAGGAGGATCAACTGGGTGCGCTGGGGCTTGTCACTAACGCAGTTGTATTGTGGAACACGCTTTATATGCAGGAAGCGCTATCACATTTGCGCAGCGCTGGTGAGATCCCGGAAGACGAGCATATCTCACGCCTGTCGCCACTGATGTACGGTCATATCAACATGCTGGGACATTATACGTTCACGCTGCCGGAAAATATTCTGAAGGGAGAGTTGAGGCCATTAAATTTCAATTCAAACAATGAATTATTGCCTTAACGTGGTTTTTTACACGATTGAACCTCGAACCCCGTTTTGAGTCATTTTACACTCCATTTTGGTATGTCAGAACATTTTGATTTGAGCAAAGGTAGGACCCTCTAAAACCAATAGAATTTACGTAGAAACGCGCATAGTAAAGGCTTTACTAATTACTAATGACTAACATATTAGCACTTTCAGATCTGTCAGCAATAACCCCGGGCGGCGAAATAATGAGAAGAGTTCTTCCGGAGAGCCTTTTCTTTCTATCTGATTGATTTTTAACACTTTTAAATGTCAGCTTTATGTAAACCTGTGGGATTTACTCCTAATTAAATCCCATAGTATGAAAATTAGGCATTTGCAAACCTTAATGACGTGACGTTGTCACGTAAATCAATGGAATTTAGTCTCTAGTAAAGAGTTAACTAGTGACTAACTGCCTGATCGGTGTGCTTGAACGGTGCACTTCAGGCCGGATATAAAAATTGATGAGAGATATACAGAAAATGATGGACCGGCTTAATAAGCCAGCCTTTCTTGGGATGATTGATGATGTTGAACACGCTATAAAGCGAAAATGCCCCTTTTTAACCTATAGGTTGGGCACTATGAGTAAGATACAATCAAATCGCCAGTCAGATGGCTAATTTCATTTTGACCAAAGCGGGCTATTTCAAGCGTTATCGCTGAGACGAGGCTTCAATGACAAGTACACTTGACCCATCACACAAGCAAATTGAAATGTGGCGCAGAGCTACCGGTTCCGAAGGTGGACTCAACGAATACCGCAACTGGGTTCTGGAAAATAGTATGAGATTTACAGCATACGGTATCCATACCGTTATCGTCGAAGGTGAGGCGAAGCATATAACAGCGCTTGATGATGTTACCCTCTGTAACGAGTGGGCGAAGCTTAAAAGAGAAAACAATAGGCTTTACGCAGCAAATGAAAAAATTTGCTCTGGCTGGCGTGGTTTTGTGTTGCGTTTGTTAGGAATAACACTGTCATGCAGAAAACCGGTCATCTTACTGGGGGCAGACGCGAAGAATCAAAATGATGCCGTGAAAGGGGCTGATTTGTAATTTTCAGGCGAGCCCACCGTTCTTAGAAAGCTGTTCTATGGGTATGTAAGGAAGATAATGTTCTCTGAACGCTCAGTACACTTAATCACTTCCTGTACAAAGGGCAAGAATCATCAGGGCCACGTCTGGCCGACATTGGACATAGATCCAAAACAAACCCCGGACGACGCAGCATATGCCTGGAGTAACATTGTAGACGACGCCAGAAGTAATCAGGCGGTACCGGCATTGTCCTTGTATTCAGGTAATCACTGGTCTACGGCAAAGGAAATTTTAAACTCAACCAGAAATCTGGAGTTGTGGATAATCTCTGCCGGGATGGGGTTTTTAAATAGTCGAGATCGGGTGCCCTCTTACGAGGCGACATTTCATCAAGTACCATTCAGGCATGATCTCTGGTGGAAAGCCATCACAAAATCACTAGGAAAGCATAACCGTTGCGCAACTATAAGCCAGTTAATGCAGTCCAGTCCGAATGATGAATATTTGATTGCGGCTTCGCCTGTTTATATTTCTGCTGTCCAGAATGACATCCTGAAGGGCATTGAGAGTTTGACTCATCCTCTTACGCAACTAACGATCGTGACATCAGGGGCATATGCTGGCCCACTTGAAGAATACTTAATTAAGAGTTCTTCTAGGATGATGAAAGAGCTAGAGTGCAATATGGTGTGCCTGAATATAAAACTGGCTCAATACATACTTAAAAGTGGTAGTCGTTAGAACTAGACTGTTAATGATACAATTCTCCTGTTATTTTATTTTTATAAAAGGTCTCAAATATGCTCAAAAACAGATTTTCTTTATTGTGTCTTGCTGTGGCATCGTCACTTACTCTTACTGCTTGCGATGTAGTTGATGCTGCCTATGACGAGACTTTAAATGATAATGCACCCGAAATTGTAATAGCTGGAGGATTCAAAATTGATATCCAAGGTAATGCAGTTCCGGTTGAGGGATATGATAATTGCTCTTTGAATACTCTTCAGGGAAGCGTTGATACGGATAAATCAAATTGTATTGTTCTGGATAGAACACGTAAAAAAGTACCGGTTCTAGTTCATTTGTCATCCGGTCCCGTCAAAGAAGAATGGAAGATCGAGCACCAGGTTGAAAAAACCAAATCCGGCAAAAATTTCATCCAAACTCGTATGATTAGACCTGACGGTAACTTTGTAGTGCCTGCATCCTCAGAACGAGGGATCTTTAGTGGCAAACATTACAGTCAAGCCAGCTAAGTCAAGTCTATCCGTTCAAACAGAAAAAGGTTTCTTAAAAATGACGTTATCCGCTGCATTGCAAGGCACTTTTAAAGAGATGAGGAAAGACAATACAGTAGGCATCACAGTTCAAACTTGTTCAGATATTTTTGACAGCAATGTTCCTCCGGCTTATGTTTTCTGGCTTTATCGTCTCAAAGCGGGAGAAACTTTGCCGCGCGGAAGGTTCTTCAGAAAAAGAAAGCCAATCATCAATGTTATGGCAGTTGTTCATGATGCTGCATTCGAAAAATAACTGCGCTATCAGGAAAGTTACTTTTATGAACGTAATTGCAGCTGGAATTTTTTGCTTTATTTTTTACCCTACAGCTTTCGCTTATGCTTGTTATAAAAAGAGATGGCTAGAGTGGATTTTTCTTACTTTAATTATAATTTTTGCTTCTGCCATTTCGATTCAACAATACAATGAAGCGAATTTTGTAAGTGAGTTAAATTACCCTATGTTTATCTCCGCCATATATGGCCTGTCACTGGCATGGTTTCCTTTTCCGATTGCTTATGTTGTTCTGCGCTTCCTTCTTGATGATTTACAGCATGAGTACCCTAAACAGTGAGCAGATTTTAAGACTCATGAACAACATCGAAAGCACGAAACAGTCTGCACAAGGAAGATAAGGAGTATTCTTAGCAAGATATCTTTGTACCTGAAGACATAAAGCTGGCATCTTTTTCCTTATAGAGTGTATTATGATTAAGTAAATCCTTATCAAAGAATTAGAAAGTGAGGTCGTATGTCTGAAGCACTCAAATCGTTAAACAATATTCGTACTCTTCGCGCCCAGGGCCGCGAGCTGCCTTTAGAAGTACTTGAGGAAATCCTCGAAAAGCTTAATGTCATTGTTGATGAGCGTCGTCAGGAAGAATCATCCAAAGCTGCCGAACTGCAAGCTCGTCAGGAGAAACTTGACGCCCTGCGTAAGTTAATGGAAGAAGATGGTATCAACCCGGAAGAGCTGCTTGGCTCATTCCAGGCCAAATCTACGGCTACCAAGAAAAGCCGTGAACCACGCCCGGCCAAATACTCATTTACTGATGAAAATGGCGAAACAAAAACGTGGACTGGACAGGGCCGTACCCCCAAAGCTCTGGCAGAACAAATTGCAGCCGGTAAAAGTCTTGATGATTTCCTGATCTAACTTTTGCCACCAGTTTTGATAGAGGCCACTTCGGTGGCCTTTTCTCATACGGAATCAATTTCAGGTACAGAACATATGAAAAATTCAGAACCTAAGAGCTGTGATCCCTATGTGGACAGTTTGATTAGAAATGCAGATGCAAAGGAAGCCAGGTCATTTCTCAAAATATTGAAGCCCTTACCATTCCTTATCGTTATCATCGCTGTATTCTTTTTTTGGGTATCGTTTTCCCGTTTATTATCCCAGGTCGCGTAAAACCTTTTTAAAGACTCTTCTTTACCAGATATGCTCCCTCACCGGGATGGTTTCAACCTCTTCAGTTTCCCATATTGGCAAAACCTTCAGGAAATAAGACGATACCCTCCACGCTTTCCATTAAAGCGGGATGACGACGCCCAGTTCTTACGACCAGACTCCACGTTTTCGATTAGGATGCCTTTGGGCCCTTCTAACGAGGCCACCTCAACAACTCGCACTTTCCGGATCAGTCTTGGATCCACTTCTTCCCAGATCTGGCCAACTGTAATATCTTTTTGGGTTTGCATTTAATCTCTCGCTGTCATTTAGTGAACAAGACTAATCCTCGCCGTGGTTCAGCTTATGGCTTTATTTACGCTGACGATCCTTAGCCTTAAATTTTTGCCATCGTATCCGAAGGTTTTCGATGTTAACCGGAACCTGCATGCGTGTCGTCTCTATCTCATTCCCATGCCATTTCAGGAGATCATCATCCAACTCCCGGGCCTCCCGGCTGAAGTAAATTTTCATAGTGTCAGGGTTTATGGCGCAATGGTCATTGTCGAACAGTGTATGGATATCACGGCGAAGTAAAATTCCGTTCGTTACGTCGGGAATGCCTTCTTCATGACGTGGCGTTAAGTGCGCGGCCTCAGTACGCCAGGGGGACCTTACGCCGGTGACAACACATCGCCCGTAGCAATTCAACCTAACATCCCGGGCGAAAGGACCTTGGTCAGGACTGGTGACAGAAGTACATTCCTGGCCCTCTTTGTAGATACGCTTCGGGAAGTCGATAGTGGTTTGAGCTGTTTGGGAAAGTGACACATACGTAACCCCTTTGTATCTCTTTATCCCACCATTAAAAGTGGTAGGAATCGAGCTGGTTATGGCCACCAGTTTCACATCGCCCATTTCGACGATCTTAAGGCTCTTATTAGCGGCTACATGTAACTGGATGAATTTACCTACGTACACATCATGGTTCTCATCTTGTCTTTCAACACACAGGGGTCGTCTCAGAATTCGGAAAATAAAGCACGCTAAGGCGTAGTCACCCCGTGACTCCCCCGCGCCGATGCAGCGAGCTTCGTTCCGTCTTGCAGTGACGCAATCAGCGGGCAGGAAACGTTCCCTTTCCGCGCATGGCAGGCGCACACCAGTTCAGACAGCACGGCCTCCATGCGTGCCAAGTCGGCCATCTTCTCGCGCACATCCTTGAGCTTGTGCTCGGCCAGGCCGCTGGCTTCCTCGCAATGGGTGCCATCCTCCAGCCGCAGTAGCTCGGCGATTTCGTCCAGGCTAAAGCCCAGCCGCTGGGCCGATTTCACGAACCGCACTCGTGTTACATCCGCCTCGCCATAGCGGCGAATGCTGCCATAGGGCTTGTCTGGCTCCGGCAGCAGGCCCTTGCGCTGGTAGAACCGGATGGTCTCCACATTGACCCCGGCCGCCTTGGCAAAAACGCCAATGGTCAGATTCTCAAAATTAATTTGCATATCGCTTGACTCCGTACATAACTACGGAAGTAAGCTTAAGCTATCCAAACCAAATTTGAAAGGACAAGCGTATGTCTGAACCACAAAAGTCTGAACCACAAAACGGGCGCGGCGCGCTCTTCGCCGGTGGGCTGGCCGCCATTCTTGCGTCGGCCTGCTGCCTGGGGCCGCTGGTTTTGATCGCCTTGGGGTTCAGCGGGGCATGGATCGGCAACCTGACGGTGCTGGAACCCTATCGCCCGATCTTCATCGGCGCAGCGCTGGTCGCGCTGTTTTTCGCCTGGCGGCGCATCTACCGCCCGGCGCAAGCCTGCAAACCGGGTGAGGTCTGCGCGATTCCCCAAGTGCGAGCTACTTACAAGCTCATTTTCTGGATCGTGGCCGCGCTGGTCCTGGTCTCGCTCGGATTTCCCTACGTCATGCCATTTTTCTATTAATCACAGGAGTTCATCATGAAAAAACTGTTTGCCGCCCTCGCCCTCGCTGCCGTTGTTGCCCCCGTGTGGGCCGCCACCCAGACCGTCACGCTGTCCGTGCCTGGCATGACCTGCGCCTCTTGCCCGATCACTGTCAAGCACGCGCTTTCCAAGGTTGAGGGCGTGAGCAAGACCGACGTAAGTTTCGACAAGCGCCAGGCCGTCGTCACCTTCGACGATGCCAAGACCAACGTCCAGAAGTTGACCAAGGCGACCGAGGACGCGGGCTATCCGTCCAGCCTCAAACGCTGATCCGTTAACCGAACTCGGGAGCGACACATGGGACTCATCACGCGCATCGCTGGCAAAACCGGCGCGCTCGGCAGCGTCGTTTCCGCGATGGGCTGCGCCGCCTGTTTTCCTGCCATCGCCAGCTTTGGCGCGGCCATCGGACTGGGCTTCTTGAGCCAGTACGAGGGGCTATTCATTGGCATCCTGCTGCCGATGTTCGCCGGCATCGCGTTACTCGCCAATGCTATCGCTTGGCTCAATCATCGACAGTGGCGACGCACGGCGCTCGGCACGATAGGCCCGATCTTGGTGCTGGCAGCGGTGTTTTTAATGCGGGCTTACGGCTGGCAGAGCGGTGGACTGCTCTATGTCGGCCTGGCCTTGATGGTTGGGGTGTCGGTCTGGGATTTCATCTCGCCAGCACATCGCCGCTGCGGGCCGGACAGCTGTGAATTGCCAGAACAACGTGGCTGACGGCAACAGCCGTAGCCACCACAGAAAAGGAAAAATACATGACCACCCTGAAAATCACCGGGATGACCTGCGACTCGTGCGCGGCTCACGTCAAGGAAGCCTTGGAGAAAGTGCCCGGCGTGCAATCGGCGCTGGTGTCCTATCCGAAGGGCACAGCGCAACTCGCCATTGAGGCGGGCACGTCATCGGATGCGCTGACTACCGCCGTGGCCGGACTGGGCTACGAGGCAACGCTTGCCGATGCGCCACCGACGGACAACCGCGCCGGCCTGCTCGACAAGATGCGCGGCTGGATAGGGGCCGCTGATAAGCCCAGTGGCAACGAACGCCCGTTGCAGGTCGTCGTCATTGGTAGCGGTGGAGCCGCGATGGCGGCAGCACTGAAGGCCGTCGAGCAAGGCGCGCAGGTCACGCTGATTGAGCGCGGCACCATCGGCGGCACCTGCGTCAACGTCGGTTGTGTGCCGTCCAAGATCATGATCCGCGCCGCCCACATCGCCCATCTGCGCCGGGAAAGCCCATTCGACGGCGGCATGCCACCCACACCGCCGACGATCTTGCGCGAGCGGCTGCTGGCCCAGCAGCAGGCCCGTGTCGAAGAACTCCGTCATGCCAAGTACGAAGGCATCCTGGACGGCAATTCAGCCATCACCGTTCTGCACGGTGAAGCGCGTTTCAAGGACGACCAGAGCCTTATCGTTAGTTTGAACGAGGGTGGCGAGCGCGTCGTGATGTTCGACCGCTGCCTGGTCGCCACGGGTGCCAGCCCGGCGGTCCCGCCGATTCCGGGCTTGAAAGAGTCACCCTACTGGACTTCCACCGAGGCCCTGGCGAGCGACACCATTCCCGAACGCCTTGCCGTAATCGGCTCGTCGGTGGTGGCGCTGGAGCTGGCGCAAGCCTTTGCCCGGCTGGGCAGCAAGGTCACGGCCCTGGCGCGCAATACCTTGTTCTTCCGTGAAGACCCGGCCATCGGCGAGGCGGTGACAGCCGCTTTCCGTGCCGAGGGCATCGAGGTGCTGGAGCACACGCAAGCCAGCCAGGTCGCCCATATGGACGGTGAATTCGTGCTGACCACCACGCACGGTGAATTGCGCGCCGACAAGCTGCTGGTCGCCACCGGCCGGACACCGAACACGCGCAGCCTGGCATTGGAAGCGGCGGGGGTAGCCGTCAATGCGCAGGGGGCCATCGTCATCGACAAGGGCATGCGCACCAGTAGCCCGAACATCTACGCGGCCGGCGACTGCACCGACCAGCCGCAGTTCGTCTATGTGGCGGCAGCGGCCGGCACTCGTGCGGCGATCAACATGACTGGCGGCGATGCGGCCCTGGACCTGACCGCAATGCCGGCCGTGGTGTTCACCGACCCGCAGGTCGCCACCGTGGGCTACAGCGAGGCGGAAGCACATCACGACGGGATCGAGACCGACAGTCGCCTGCTAACACTGGATAACGTGCCGCGTGCGCTTGCCAACTTCGACACACGCGGCTTCATCAAGCTGGTCATCGAGGAAGGTAGCGGACGGCTCATCGGCGTGCAAGCGGTGGCCCCGGAAGCGGGTGAACTGATCCAGACGGCGGTGCTCGCCATTCGCAACCGTATGACCGTGCAGGAACTGGCCGACCAATTGTTCCCCTACCTGACCATGGTCGAAGGGCTGAAGCTCGCGGCGCAGACCTTCAGCAAGGACGTGAAGCAGCTTTCGTGCTGCGCCGGATGAGGAAAAGGAGGTGTTCAATGAGCGCCTACACAGTGTCCCGGCTGGCCCTTGATGCCGGGGTGAGCGTGCATATCGTGCGCGACTACCTGCTGCGCGGATTGCTACGGCCGGTCGCGTACACCACGGGCGGCTACGGCTTGTTCGATGACACCGCGTTGCAACGGCTGCGCTTTGTACGGGCTGCCTTCGAAGCGGGTATCGGCCTGGACGCACTGGCGCGGCTGTGCCGGGCGCTGGATGCTGCGGACGGTGACGGTGCGTCTGCGCAGCTTGCCGTGTTGCGGCAACTCGTCGAGCGTCGGCGCGAGGCCCTGGCCAGCCTCGAAATGCAACTGGCCGCCATGCCAACCGAACCGGCACAGCACGCGGAGAGTCTGCCATGAACAGCCCAGAGCACTTGCCGTCTGAGACGCACAAACCGATCACCGGCTACTTGTGGGGCGCGCTGGCCGTGCTCACCTGTCCCTGCCATTTGCCGATTCTCGCCATTGTGCTAGCCGGCACGACGGCCGGCGCGTTCATCGGGGAGCACTGGGGTATTGCAGCCCTCACGCTGACCGGCTTGTTTGTCCTGTCTGTGACGCGGCTGCTGCGGGCCTTCAAGGGAAGATCATGACCGCTTCCCAGCCAGCCGAGAGTGGGCAGCTTTGAGCTTCGCTACCAATCTGGAGGAGTACCACCATGAACGCAAACGCCCCGAACACTGCCAGTTGCACCACCTGCTGCGTATGCTGCAAAGAAATTCCGCTCGATGCCGCCTTCACCCCGGAAGGCGCGGAATACGTCGAACATTTCTGCGGGCTGGATTGCTATGAACGCTTCCAGGCACGCGCCAAGGCCGCGACAGAATCTGACATTGCGCCTGTCCCTGGCGGTTCGCAGCCGTCAGATTGAGGCATACCCTAACCTGATGTCAGATGCCATGTGTAAATTGCGTCAGGATAGGATTGAATTTTGAATTTATTGACATATCTCGTTGAAGGTCATAGAGTCTTCCCTGACATTTTGCAGGGAA
>NZ_JBLURD010000032.1:0-9705 GCF_051209435.1 Klebsiella sp. HN106
ACCCCCTCCGGCGTGGCGCCGGGCGGGAACAGCGCCCCCACCGTCTGGCTGATGCGGGTATCCTGCGGCCAGGCGCTGTCAGTCACCTGCCACAGGTACACCGGCGGCTGCCAGCGCAGGGCCTCTCCGACCTGCCCGAGGGTGCGAAGATGGTTATCCAGGCTAGCGCAGGTCGCCTGCGCCTCATCAAGCGCCAGCACGATGCCGTCCAGCGGACGGCTGCGGCGCAGCTTGCGCAGGACGGCCAGGCGTTCAGTATCCGGCGCCGATGACAGAGTGCCGCCGTAAATCAGCACCGTGCGGTGGCCTTCGAGCCACTGCTTTTCCGCCAGACCGGGGGCGATGGCGGCAATGTGCGCGGGTTCACCGGCCACCAGCAGCAGGCGGACTTTGTGGCGCCAGAAACGGGTATAGCGGCGGCGGAGATGGGTGGCTATTTCTTTCGATAGCATCGGGCGTTTCAACGCCAGCGTCTTTGCTGATGTACTCTGTCCAGCCGCTGATGAACGCCTGGCTCGACTGATGATCCAAAGATGTATCGCCAGAAAAACCAGAGATACGACACATACCAGCACAATCCAGAGAAGACCGCACACCAGCAGAATCGGATAGATAACCGACCATTTTGCAGCATGGTCACCTATGAAAAACCAGTACGCCAGTCCCCCCAGTAAAATAAGGAACGTGATCGCCACGGCTGTAAGTACCACCGTGAACGCAGCAGAAATAGTTTCTTTCTGATTTTTATCTGTTTTCATGAGGTTTAACAATTCCAAGCGCCAGGGGGTGTAAAGGATCAGTGGCTATCCAGCCGCAGGGTTGCGACTGGCTTTGTGCGAAAATGGCAGCAAGTGATATCACAACAAGCGCCTCAAGTTTTCCCGTATTACCCCAAAAATTGTCCTGCAAATGATGAGTAACGTTCCAGCCGCTGCCTGCCAGTTCAGATTGTTGCGGGTGAGAAAAAAGAATGCAGGCGTCAGGTGCTGAGTCAAGTTCACTTTGCTTCTGTGCTCGTTCACAGACATCCTTCAAATATTCCGTTGCCGATGGGGAAAAATATTCCCCCTGTGAGAGCAATACAGCCCCCTCAGCACTCACAAGCCACAGGGCAGCGGCTTCTCCGGCAGGCAGCAAATCCTCTGCCGAGGGGACTTCAGACTGGCACCCAGCCACCAGAATTTGCGTGCCATCGCCCTCTGAATCCAGAAAGGCTGCAATATCTGACAGTGAACGTTCTCCCTTCCACATAATCGGTAATTCAGGCAGCACAATGCCTGGAAAAGAGTCCTTTATCTGTGCAACAAACGCCTGCCATACGCTCTCGCTCCCCTGCCAGTAAAAGCGCTGCGGCGAGAGCAATTTTTTGCCTTCGCGCTGCCGTTTCCACTGTAGTACCAGCATACGAGCCAGTTGATTTTCACGTTCCGTCGCATCGGAAGAAAAAGAACGCGCCACACGCAGCGCTTTACCGTTTGCCTCCTGACGTTCTGCTGGCGCTTTTTGCTTACGCTTAAGCAAACGCAACCAGTCCATCATCTCCGCCCCGGCAGGGCCAATCAGCACCACATCCTCCAGGGAAAACTGCCGACGATGCTGATACCACCAGTGACTTTGTACCTGTGCCACCTCCGCTTTCCAGGTGGATGAGTGGTGAATTGAAAACCGGTAATACAGCAGAGAAAGAAGCCAGAAAAGCCCCATGACGGTTAACGTGAAAAGCATCGCGGCAAAAACGATCCCGGAGCTTGCATCTGTTCCCCGTAATAACGCACTCGCAGCGCCGACCGCCGGGACCAGTAATGCTCCGGCCCCCAGCCAGCGTTTTGCCGCAGGCGGTTTAGCGGTGCGATAATCAGGAAAATCAGGTAGCGGTCTCACTGTGCAATACCGCAGTCGGGAAAAGAACTCACCAGCGTACAGCCACAGGCGCAGCGGTGTCCGTGAAGAGCGACGGGCTGACCATCCACTTTTGACAGCGAACTGCCTTCAATAATCGTGGTCATACCATGCTTATTGCATTTTACCGGATCGCCTTTAGTGGCAATGCCTTTTCCAAAACACAGATAATGTCCGGCCAGAACTTTACCGCCATACTCCCGCAGGTTATCGCCTTCGCGTATTACCTGTTTCATATTTATTCCTTGTATTATTTACACAGGCATCCGTATATCAGAACGCCATTTCGTTATGGCCACAGTGAGGCTATCGCCGCTTTCGTACTGGCCAGTTTTTCCGCTTCCCGCGATTGTTGCTGCCAGGCGATTAATTCCGCTGGCTCGTTTGTCAGCGCAGGTTGAAGGGGAAGATCGGACAACATGGTAAGGGGAATATCCGCAGAGCTGTTTACCACGGATATTTTTTGTTTTATTTCAGGCGGGGAGTTTTCACCCATAATAGCCCCTCCTTTCTCAGCTCGCTCGATAATAAAATCAACGCCAGGAACCGTATCTTTAAATCTCCCCTCAATAAAGCGCCCGTATTTCACAAGAGGTGTAATATTTTTACTCATCAGCTCACCGAAATAGATCATCCGGTATAAAAAGTAACTTCCCCACGGTTCCCTGGCATCAAGCGTCGCCTGCATAAACCAGGCCCTGGAATCATGAACCTGATCGTCAAATAATGCTCTGACCAGCCCTCCGGGTTGTTGCTCGTTGCTGCTTTCCCCCTGAGGAGGAAAGAGCATTGAATATTTTTCATTGGCCTCTTTTTTTATCTTTATATATTCGCCACTTACATCATCATCGCTGAAGGTATAAACCAGGTTACTCAGTTTATCCATTCCCTTATATATCCAGTTTCCGGTTACGGCACGCTGTTTTAGCTGATAGTCCTCGCGAAATTCTTCCGCAGCCTGGCGCAACTGCGTCTGCCCCAACGCGGGATCAAAATCTTTCGGCCCCGGCGGATAGGGGATATAGGTATCTTTTTCAGCAGACTCCTGCATTTTACGCCGTGTTTTCTCTACTTTCCGTTGTTTTATATCGCGCACCTGTTCGGAAGCCTCTCTTATTTTGGGGTCGCTGTCTTTATCCATGCCGTTTGCGGCTGCATCAATATAAAACCGCTGTTTTGTATAGTTGCCACTCGCATAGCGACCGATACGCCAGGCGGTTATCCAGGTGATTTGAACTTCCAGCGCGGTAATAACGTTGACTGATGCACGTACAGGTTCGTATCTGGCAGCATTCTCATCATTTATTTTTTCCAGAGATGAGGGAAGGTTTAATGTTAATTCACGCCAGGCGTTGAAACTATTTATCAATGTATCAGCAACCATAAATTCTGAAATTAAGTTACCTGGCATAACACGCCAATTATCTGAAGATATTGTTGAGGGAAGTGAATCTTCAGGAACTTTCAGAGGAGCACCAGCATCAAATGCTGTAGCATATAAATCATGCAAGGCAATCTGCGATAATAAATAGCCGTCGTCATCCGCCGTTGCTTTCCCCTGTTCACCGGGCATATAACCACCACCAATATCCGAATGCATACCGGGATACACCATCTCTCTGGCATAGGACGGATAGATTCCGTCATGGCGGCAAATCGAATCCAGAGGAAAACAGAGCCGCTGCTCGTGGGCAGAAACCAGATGCACGCAATTTTTAATCAGGCCGTTATCGGGCAGCTCCATTGCATTATCGGCCCAGCCCATATGTCCTTCCGCAAGAGGGGCGATATGCGCCACGCCAACAGAGGCCACCGTATCCAGCAATCCCAGAAATTCGACGCTCAGCGGCACCTTCCAGTTAGCGCCTTCCAGCGTCAGACAGAGATCCGGCTTCGTTCCTTTTCTGAAAGAATTGGGCAGCAGTTCAACCAGCCAGTTGACAAAAGCCCTTGCCGCCGCCGCTCCGCGTGAAAAACCGTATACATACAGCTTAATCCCCAGCAGTTTCGGTTTACCGGGTTCAGGCTGATTCAGCGCCAGCTTCAGGTCGGGTTCCAGATCTTTTAAAAGCCGCCGGAATACTATTTGACGTCGGTATTGACCTGAAGTCCCGAAATCTTCTGTACGAGAGGTCATGTCTTTCACCGCTTTCCAGCTTTCATTATCGGATAAAGCAGGTTTGCCCAGCGTGCGTCTTAAGGCATCGATAATGCGAATAAGCGCCCAGTTAATTCGTTCTTCGCCATAGGTGGCAAAGGCCATGCCGGGCGTGCTGTAATTCAGATCCGACACTTCCGGAAAGGGGGTGCCGACGCCAGGGATGTAGTACTTGTAATATTTATTACCCGACGTCCCTTCCATATCCACCAGTTCCCCGGCATGTCCCTGGACGCCACCGGCGTAACCCTGGCCAATGGTTGCGCGAAAAAGACGGGCAATATTGGTGGGATGTTTAGGAACGTCGATATAAAGATCGTTGTTCAGATTATTACCGGTCCCGTCGAAAAACAGGCTGATATGCAGCGTCTTACAGCACGGCGGTTCCACCAGTCGACCCGCCGCCTGGCAAAGTTCATTGCGGTAAGCCAGTTCATGGCTGTCCTGCTGCTTACAGTTTTGTCCGACTAGCGCCGCTTGTGTGGGTAATCGTCCGTTACCTGGAAACTGCGGAGGATACCAGACTACATCAGGTTTCATTGTGGACATATTTGGGGTTCCTCCATTTTGATCGGATCTTTAATCGGATAATTTGGGTTACCGTAGTCGTAGCAGCTGGTGGTGACTTTTATTTGATCGCAGGGTAAAAAGTGGATCTTTATTCCGCAGGTTTTTTGTCCGGAATAATCGGGAACAGGGACTATTTTTGTATGCACTTTATTCAGTGCCTTAATTTTCTTATACCACTCTTCCTTTTTATCGGAATATGCTTGCCATACTTGGTAAGAGGCTTTCGTATCAGGACGTTTCGGCTCAGGGATTTCAGGTACATCATCGGCAAAAGCCACACCCGTTTCCCACTCAACTTTCACCCTCATCCCCGGTTTCCATTTCGTCGGCACGCCGTAACAGCAGCCACCGCCGCCCCCCTGCCAGGGGCCGATAATATCCAGCCCTGACTGCCCGTCTACGCTGAAATAGTTTATCGCCCAGTGGGTATGGTTAACCGCTTCTATGGTGCCGCTACCGCCACTGATGCTCTCCTCTTTCGCGGGTCGATCGCAACCTGTCAGCAATATCGCCACAGTGATAAAAACAAGGCGTGTCAGCCATCGGCCCAGTGCTGGAAATTGCGGAGGATACCAGACTACATCAGGCTTCATTGTGGACATACTTTGGGTTCCTCCATTTTGATCGGATCTTTAATCGGATAATTTGGATTGCCGTAGTCGTAGCAGCTGGTGGTGACTTTTATTTGATCGCAGGGTAAAAAGTGAACCTTTATTCCGCAGGTTTTTTGCCCGGTATAATCGGGAACAGGGACTATTTTTGTATGCGCTTTATTCAGTGCCTTAATTTTCCTATACCATTCTTGTTTTTCATCAAAATACACTTGCCATACTTGATAATAATTTTTCTCGTTCATCCCGGAGGTATCAGGTCGTTTCGGCTCAGGAATTTCAGGTACATCATCGGCAAAAGCCACACCCGTTTCCCACTCAACTTTCACCGTCATTCCCGGTTTCCATTTTGTCGGCACGCCGTAACAGCAGCCACCGCCTCCCCCCTGCCAGGGGCCGATAATATCCAGCCCTGACTGCCCGTCTACGCTGAAATGATTTATCGCCCAGTGGGTATGGTTAACCGCTTCTATGGTGCCGCTGCCGCCGCTGACACTTTCCACTTGCGCCGACTGATCGCAACCTGCCAGCAGTGTCGCCACAGCAATAAAAACAAGGCGTGTGAACCATTGTCCCTGCTTCGGAAACTGCGGAGGATACCAGACTGCATCAGGCTTCATTGTGGACATACTTTGGGTTCCTCCATTTTGATCGGATCTTTAATCGGATAATTTGGATTGCCGTAGTCGTAGCAGCTGGTGGTGACTTTTATTTGATCGCAGGGTAAAAAGTGAACCTTTATTCCGCAGGTTTTTTGCCCGGTATAATCGGGAACAGGGACTATTCGGCTATGCTCCCGATGACTTTCTTTTATTTTTTTTCCCATTCCAGATATTTATCCCAATGTTCATATCCTGGAAAATCATCTGTGGAAGCTTCTCCGGTTTGCCATTCCACTTTCACCGTCATTCCCGGTTTCCATTTCGTCGGCACGCCGTAACAGCAGCCACCGCCTCCGCCCTGCCAGGGGCCGATAATATCCAGCCCTGACTGCCCGTCTACGCTGAAATGATTTATCGCCCAGTGTGTATGGTTAATCGCTTCTATGGTACCGCCGCCGCTAACACTCTCTTCTCTGGCGGGTCTGTCACAGCCTGCCAACAATATCGCCACAGCGATAAAAACAAGGCGTGTGAACCATCGTCCCTGCTTCGGAAACTGCGGAGGATACCAGACTGCATCAGGCTTCATTGTGGACATACTTTGGGTTCCTCCATTTTGATCGGATCTTTAATCGGATAATTTGGATTGCCGTAGTCGTAGCAACTGGTGGTGACTTTTATTTGATCGCAGGGTAAAAAGTGAACCTTTATTCCGCAGGTTTTTTGCCCGGTATAATCAGGAACTGGGACTATCCGGCTATGTTCCTGGTTCTGAGCTTTTATTTTTTTTCCCATTCTAAATATTTAGCGTCATCTCCATATCCTGGAAAATCCATTGAATAACCGACACCCGTTTCCCATTCCACTTTCACCGTCATTCCCGGTTTCCATTTCGTTGGCACGCCGTAACAGCAGCCGCCACCGCCCCCCTGCCAGGGGCCGATAATATCCAGCCCTGACTGCCCGTCTACGCTGAAATGGTTTATCGCCCAGTGGGTATGGTTAACCGCTTCTATGGTGCCGCTGCCGCCGCTGACACTCTCTTCTCTGGCAGACCTGTCACAACCAGCCAGCAACATCGCCACAGCGATAAAAACAAGGCGCGTCAACCATCGTACCTGCTTCGGAAACTGCGGAGGATACCAGACTGCATCAGGCTTCATTGTGGACATACTTTGGGTTCCTCCATTTTGATCGGATCTTTAATCGGATAATTTGGGTTGCCGTAGTCGTAGCAGCTGGTGGTGACTTTTATTTGATCGCAGGGTAAAAAGTGAACCTTTATTCCGCAGGTTTTTTGCCCGGTATAGTCAGGAACCGATACTGTCTGGCTATGTTTCCGGTTTTGAGCTTTGATTTTTTTTTCCCATTCTAAGTACTTATCTGTATTAGCAAATCCAGGAAAACCTTTAGACCCTCCCACACCGGTTTCCCACTCAACTTTCACCCTCATCCCCGGTTTCCATTTCGTTGGCACACCGTAACAGCAGCCACCGCCGCCCCCCTGCCAGGGGCCGATAATATCCAGCCCTGACTGCCCATCTACGCTGAAATGGTTTATCGCCCAGTGGGTATGGTTAACCGCTTCTATGGTACCGCTGCCGCCGCTAACATTCTTTTCTCTGGCAGGCCTGTCACAACCAACCAGCAATATCGCCGCAGCGATAAAAACAAAGCGTGTCAGCCATCGTCCCTGCGGTGGATACCAGCCTAAATCAGACTTTATTATAGACATATCTCAGGTTCCCTTATTTTAACCGGATAAACAGGGTTATCATTAGATTCAACCGTCATCTAATAGCCGCTTATTGTTTGGTCTTTTTTTTCCAAATATTTTTTGAATCCATGTCAGAGCCACAATGGGGACATTTATCGAATTTATAGTTAACAAAATTCATGCATGATGAACATCTGTATATGTGTCCGGTATGTTTTGGCCAACGCTTATCAGGAAAAAACACAGCGGTAAAAACACTAATAACAGGAAATATAAAATAAAAAGAATTTTCCGGCTCTCCCCAGGATAATAGCATAACTATCGCTAAAAACATCATAGACGCTTTGATAAACAAAACACAAAACACCAGAGCAATAAAAAAGCTTTGTTTTTTCCAGACAATGATTCCAACCAGTAATATTACCGCTCCAGAGATAATAACTTTTGTATCACTATCCAAATACATACCCCCTCCGATGTAAGTAGCTATGATCCCTATTGAAAATACCACTCCTGATGACTTTATAGATTATTGACACCAGAACCGCATTCATCAGAATAAATTTTATTTTTAAGAATATACTCAGCCACCCACTCATTACGTTTATCTTCGAAAAGCACACTTTCTTTTGTCGCAGCCAGCATAGCCTTAAAGCAAGCAGAAAATTCACTTTCTCTGTTCATAAAAAGGTTCTTCGGTAATGGCTGATAAACCAATAATTGTTTTGCATCACACAGACACATCAGACTTTCAAACTGATTATCAGTAAATATGATTTGCTCACTCAATTCCTCTTCACCTAATGCCGCCCCATTGCCTTCCAGCAAAACAGGTGCTTCGTCGCGATCCAGCCAGCTCCAGAATAATGTCGGTCTGTGGAGCTGACTTTGCTGTTCATCACTAAGAACATGGGTAAAAAGATACGAAAATATACGCGTATCCCAGAAGCGAAATATCCCTGCACGCCCCTCATGCTGCGCATCAATGCAACGGATCAACCATTCAGCCAAAACTTCGAACCGCCAGGATGACCCCAGCACCAGTAAAGGCGCTGTTGCCACAGCTTCACGAGCCAATGCATATAACCACTGCACCTGCTGAGCATCTTCCAGCTCAATACGTACCAGCAAAGGCGCATCGTCCGGGTAAATATTCTCCGGCAATCCCTGGTAGAGGGACTGCCATTTTATTGCCGGAGAAAACCCGGAAAGAGCCGGAATGACGGAGAAATTCACGCCGCACTGATCGATAATCATATCGACATAATTGTGACCAATCTGCTGACACGTCAGCTGGATTTTATCCAGCCAGATCTTTATGTTGTCCATTTACGCGTCCCTCGGCACAAAACCCTGAGCCAGTTCCTGAGCCCGTTTGAGGCATTCTTTACATACTGATGAAGGCAGATCGGGCAACTGAAAATCTTCGCTGGCTGGCCCCTGCAAATTATGTTGTCCTTTCAGACTTAACAGGCCAGGTCCATGAATTTCAATTTCTCCCTGCGGAGTCAAGCGAATGTAAGCGCCGCCACACCCAATAGTGATACCATTCTTCGCCGTAAGCTGAAGATGTCCCTGTGTGGACTGTACGGTAACATCCTGAAGAGACGTTAATGAGAGAATATCGCTATGAGATTCGATATTCAGCGGGCCTTTTGCAGATACCAGACGAACACCTTCCTGGCGGGAAAGTAACGATATCGCCTGGCTGGCATTCACTGCAAGCCTCTGCTCGCTGGCAATACTGACTTCTCCAATACTCTGCATATACAAACCGTTGCCACTGTGCAGAAGAATGCTTTCTGGCGTAACGCTCCCTATCCCCTCCGGTGCTTCCATCAACAATACCGGTTTCTTTATCTGGTCCGCCTTTTCAACAAACTGCTTTAACGTATCCATATCTGGTGAGAAATTACGGTGCGTTTGCGTCACACTCTCCCAACCGGCAATAAGGTTTTGCGCCCCCCTCAACAGGCTGGTTGCAGGCTCCATCGCCAGCTGCTGCCCCTGCGCTTTCATCTGTGCATCAGCGGTGATGAATATCCCTTTCCCGGCCCGTATCGCTCCGTAGCTGTCGGTACGCAGCTCGAATCCCTCCCCGCGCGGCTGTTTTCCGCCGTCCACCAGATGCCCCAGGTTCAGCTGGCT
>NZ_JBLURD010000033.1:0-9165 GCF_051209435.1 Klebsiella sp. HN106
CATCAGGCGCGGAACTCATCGAGGCGCGGGAATAAAATCCCATTCAGACGCCGGATAGATTCAAGCAAGCCAATTTATCGTCAAAATCGGTGTTGCAAAAACGGGAGTGACCATAGATTCCGTTTGCCAAGCGGCCCCCATATTGAATGGCTGACGGTACTGGATTTCGATGAGATAAAAATAGACCGTATTTTTATTGCCAATATTGATGACCCGGTGAAGCGAGCGCTACTTGTTTCTGTGGTGAAAGGGTTACGTGGTACTGGCAAACCACTGGTGTTTGAAGGGGTGGAAACGCCAGGACAGTTTGAATTCGTCCGTTCTCTTGGCCCCGGTTACCTAGTTCAGGGCTGGTATACCGGAAAACCCGAAACAATATCTGCGATGAATATTCAGGGTTAAAACGATACGGGGCCCGGCCCGTATCGGCAACCCGACCCGTCAGCGTATCGCTTTCTGTCTGAAGCCGGTTCAGGTCGGCTTCTATCTGCGCGATGCGGCGGGAGATTTATTCAGAACGACTGCCGAAGTTCATCCGGCGAAGCTTATCCAGCTGCGCCTGCAGATGGTCTATTTCGCGCTCCCGGTCGGCCTGCTTTTCCAGCAGGGCGCGGTTCAGCGCTTCCTGTTCGGACAGGCGCTGTTTCAGCAGAAGGATGTCGTCAGGGGGAGGTGTTGTTCATAAGCCCGCATTTTACCAGGCTTATTCAACGACAACCAGGATAAAGAGGCCTACAACATGGTCAGGGACGTAAGCAGTCTTTTAGGCTGCCGCCAGTCGATGCCTTCCAGAAGCATTGCCAGCTGCGCCGGGGTCAGGAACACTTTGCCATCGCGGGCAGAGGGCCAGGCGAAGCGGCCGCGTTCCAGCCGTTTGGTCAGCAGGCACAGCCCGTCGCCGGTGGACCACAGCAGTTTGACCTTACTGCCGCTGCGGCCCCGGAAGATGAAGACATGGCCGGATATCGGGTCATCTTTCAGCATCGTCTGCACCTTTGCGGCGAGACCATTGAAGCCGTTGCGCATGTCGGTGATACCGGCAACCAGCCAGATTTTGGTGCCTGTTGGCAGGTGGTTATCACTTCCTTTATCTGTCCTGTGATGATCCTTATGACTTCGCCAGACTACTTCACCACACACATGGGTCTGCCAGATACCGGTTCGGGATGGATTTCCGCTTCTACGCTGAACACCGTCTTTAGAAGCTCTGGTTTCATCACTGCTTCCGGAGCACCTTGCGCCATCACGCGACCGCTTGCCAGTACCACCAGATGATCGCAATAGCGGCTGGCCTGATTCAGATCGTGGAGTACCGTCACTACGGTTTTCCCCTGCCTTTTGAGTTCAACCATCAGGCGCATCAGTTCAACCTGATGATTGATATCGAGGTAGGTCGTAGGCTCATCAAGAAGAATGAGTGGCGTATCCTGTGCCAGCACCATCGCCAGAAACGCACGCTGGCGCTGGCCGCCGGAAAGCTGGGTTAACCTGCGGTCAGCCAGATTGCGCGTCCGGGTCTGACTCATTGCCACGTTGACCCGCTCGTTGTCTTCCGCGGAGAGTCGCCCCCACAACGACAGCCACGGGCTGCGGCCGTAGGAAACCAGTTCCCGTACAGTGATCCCCTCGGGGGATAAATGGTGTTGCGGCAGTAAAGCCAGGCGGCGAGCCAGCTGGCGGGCGGAAAAACCGGCTATGGGTTTTTCATCAAGCAATATCTCGCCAGAGTCTGGTGTTAACAGGCGAGAAAAACAGTTCAACAGCGTCGATTTCCCGCAACCGTTAGGGCCGAGCAGGGCCGTGATTTTTCCGGCAGGCAGGGCGAGAGAAAGTCCATCCAGCACGGTTTGTGCGCCATAGCTGACGGTCAGATTTTCAGTACGTAATCTCATTTATCGCATTCTCACAAGCAGCCAGACAAACCACGGTGCGCCGATAATGGCGGTCAGCACGCCTGCCGGAAGCTCCAGCGGCGGATGAATGATTCGTGCCAGCAGATCGGCAATGACCAGCAACAACGCGCCCGTCAGGGCCGAAACGGGCATCAGCCAGCGGTGACGCCCGCCGGCGATCCTGCGCACCATGTGCGGCACGACGAGACCAATAAAACTTATCGGGCCACAGACGGCCACGCCGGTTGCTGTCATCGCGACAGCCAGCATCAGCCCCTGGAACCGGGTGCGCTGAACCGACACGCCGAGCGTGGCTGCTCGTGCATCGCCCAGCGCTAGCAGGTCGAGATCGCGACAAAAGCGCAGGCTCAGCGGCAAAAACAGAATGAGCAACGGCACGGCAATCTTCACAAAGTGCCAGTCGCGCCCCCATAAGCTACCCGTCAGCCACAGCAGGGCACTGTTTACATCCTGCGGGTGCAGGAGCATCAGGTAATCCGTCAGGCTCGCCCAGCAGGCGGAAAGCGCCACGCCGGTGAGCGCCAGCTTCATCGGCTGGTGGGTCTTTGCCAGCATCTTCAGCAAGATCAACCCCGCCATACCGCCCGCAAAGGCCAGCAGCGGCAGCACCATCACGGATAGTGATGGCATAAGAAGCAGTGCTCCCACAGAGGCAAGGCTGGCGGCATGGTTAATGCCGAGAATATCCGGTGATGCTAGCGGGTTACGCACAATCCCCTGTACCAGCACGCCCGCCACGGCGAGGGCTGCACCGACAAACAGTGCCAGCAGCAAGCGCGGCAGTCGGTACTCCATCAATACATAATAATGCTCGCGTCCGTCCTGCCAGTCGGTCAGCAGCGCGCGCCACGGCACGGGGATCACCCCCATATGGAGTGATAACAGCGCACAACCTGCCAGGGCAAGGGTGATGAAAATGACCAGCGCAATTTTCATCCTCGCCTCCTCACCAGCCAGACAAAGCAAGGACTGCCAATCAGCGCCAGCACTGCGCCTGCGGGCAGATCGCCGGGGAAGGCCAGCGCGCGTGCGAGTACATCTGCCATCAGCATCAGCGTGGCCCCCAGCAGCATGCTCACCGGCAGTACGTTGCGCTGATCGAAGCCTGCCCAGAAGCGCGCCAGATGTGGCACCAGCAGGCCGATAAACGCCACCGGACCTGCCACACTGACGCACGCGCCAACCAGAAGCAGCACTAACATATTGATGATCAAACGTAGTCTCGGCAGGTTCACTCCCAGCGTATGGGCGGTACTGTCGCTGACGTTGAGCAGGTTCAGTTGATTCGCCAGCAGCAACACGACAGGGACTGCAGTGACCACCACCGGCAAGAGCTGCCAGACATCCTGCCAGTGGGCGTGGGACACTCCGCCTGCCAGCCAGTAAAAGATGCCGTAAGCATGATCTTCGGCCAGCAGCAGGGTGATGCGGGTCAGGGCCATACAAAAGGCCGACAGCGCGATACCCGCGAGGATCAGTTTGTTTCTGTCCTGGGTATGACGAAACCCGCCTCCTGCGGTCATGACCAGCAGCCAGCTCACGCCGCCCCCGCATGCCGCGATGAACGACAGGGAATAGCCTGCAACCGGCGTCGGACTCAGCGCGCTGGTAAGCGCCATAGCCAGCGCCGCGCCGCTGTTAATGCCGAGCAGTGAAGGAGAGGCCATTGGGTTGTGGGTCAGGGTTTGCAGCAGCGTGCCCGCGAGCGCCAGGCTTGCGCCGATCAGAACGGCGACCAGGCTTCGCGGCAAACGAAGGTTTTGCACCAGCGCTTCTGGTAGCGTTGGCGTGTGTCCAGGCAGCAGGGCGCGGATTGCGTCTGCTCCGGAAACAGGAATGGCCGAGTAGCAAAACAGACTCAGCCAGAAAATAATAATAAGTACTGCAACGGGAAGCCCCCACAGCAGCACCGGGTGTTTTAGCGCGGTCATTTCACATCGGTAAGCGGCTGATGGTGGAAGATTTTTACCGTGTCAGCGGCAATACGCTCTGCGGCAAAAATACCGCGCATCCGCGCCCAGGCGTTACTGTCGACTGAAGCAACCTGCTGCTTCTGCGCGGCGGTTAATATCTGCCAGAGCGGATCTTGTTGCCAGCGTTTAACAATGCTCTCTTCGCGATAGTGGGCAACCAGCAGCCAGGCAGGATTGACCGCCAGCAGTTGCTCCAGGCCGATGGACGGCATGGACGCGCCCGCCATCGCAGCGGGAACGTTCAGCCCCAGAGAAGCCAGCACGCTGCCGGTCCAGGTCTCCTGGGTATGCAGGTTGAATAGCTGTTCGCGTGATGTGCCAAAGGCCACGCGTGTCCCTGTGGGAAGCTGGCTGGACCACTGCGCCATCTTCTCTTTATGTTGTTCCAGACGCGCCTGCATCTCTCGTTTTTTACCTACCACTTCGCCGATGATAGCCGCTGAGTGCAAATTTTCAGCGTAGGTTTCGTTGCGGGACTTAAGCAGCAGTACCGGCGCGATTTGCTGCAAGGCAGTGTAAATCCCCGCATGGCGACTGCTGTCGGCAATGATCAGGTCTGGTTTCAGGGCAGCAATGGCTTCCAGGCTCGGCTGCGCGCGCGTTCCGACGGACTGCCACGGTTTCAGGTGCGCACGCACTTCGGGCAGGATGCGTTTTGCATCGTTATCGTCGGCAATACCGATCGGGCTGACGTCCACGGCGGCCAGCGCATCGGCGAACGAGAGTTCCAGCACCACAATCCGTTGTGGCGTTTTATCGAGTGTAAACGTGCCGTGTTCGTCCTGAACCGTGGCGGCAAAGGCGTGGCCGATCACCAGCAGCAGGCCTGCAAAAAGAAAACGGATAAATGCCAACATAGTCACATTCCAGCTAAAAGCCCGGCAAGCCGGGCGTTAACACATCAGAACTTCAACGACCCCTGCATATACAGCGTGCGCGGCTGGCCTGCGTAGATGCCTTTGTTGTTGTCGTCATAAGAGCGGATGAAGTAGTCCTGGTCGAAGATGTTTTTCACACCGAACGCCAGGTTCAGATCTGCCATCTGCGGGCCAAAGTCATACGCCACGCGTGCGCCCCAGAGCATGAAGCCGGGAATGCGGCCGGTACTGCCGTCGGCGCTCTCTTTCACCGTATTGGCGTTATCCGCAAACTGGCTGGACTGGAAATCGCTGTTCAGATTGAACGTCCAGTTGCCCGGCTTGTAGTCCACGCCCAGCGTGCCTTTATGTTTCGGGGAGAATGGCACCTGATTGCCATAGGTGTCGCCTTTCTCGCGGATTTCCGCGTTCACATACGCATAGCTGGCGTAGACGGAAACGTTATCAAGCGTTGGCGTTAGCGTACCCAGGTCGTAACGTGCCTGCGTTTCCAGCCCGGTATGGCGCGTTTTGCCACGTGCAGTGACGGTGTCGTTGGTCTGGTTGGAGTCGTACTGATTGTTAAAGTTAATCAGGAACAGCCCCATTTCCGCCGTCAGCGCGCCGTCATCGTAGCGGGTACCGAGTTCCCAGGTTCGCGCTTTTTCCGGTTCCACATTGCCGCTTTGCACAGCCTTGCCAATCTGGCTGTACTGTACGGTGCCGAACGAGCCTTCAGTGTTTGCATAAAGATTCCAGCTATCAGTCAGGTGATAGAGCACGTTCAACGCCGGAAGCGGTGCGTTATAGCTCACCTCTTCGTGCGTGCCTTTGATGGCGTTGTTCTGGTATGACTCGATATGTTCGAAACGCATACCCGGCGTGATGGTCCAGTTGCCGATGTCGATTTTGTCATCCAGATACCAGGCGTGCGCCTCGGTGCCGGAACGCGTGTCGCGGTCGTAAGGGCTTGAGCCGGACGGCAACTGCCCGCTGCTGGTGGCGGTGTAGTAACGCATTTCATGCGTTGATTCATTCACATAGCGATAGCCCACGCCCACTTCGTGCGCGGAAGGGCCGATCATAAAGCTCTGGCTGTAGCGTGGCTCAATACCGCGCACCCAGTAGTTACGCGGCGAGAGGGTGATGCGTTTGCCTTGCTCCAGGTAGCCGCTGCGCAGGGTTTGGGTGTAGAACCCCTGAATGTTGAATTTATGCTGGCTGTCCGGCTGGAACTGGTAGCCCAGGCTCGCCAGCTTGCGACGGCCCCAGAAGCGGTCATACGGGCGGGTGGATTGCCAGCGATCGGCGTCGTAATCCGCGCGGGACAGGCCGCCGGGCATGTCGGCTTCACCATCGTAATATTGCAGCAGGCTGTTGAAGGTGTGCACCTCATTCGGCGCATATTTGCTTTTCAGCATCAGGTCGTCGATGCGGGTGGCGCTGTGCTCGCGCCAGTCACTGCCGCGCGTGCCGGAGTAGAGCAGCGCGGTGCCAAAACCGTTGTCCGCTGTGCCGCCCACCATCAGGTTGTGCGTCTCTTTCGGGTTGTTTTGTGAAGAGGTTGGGCTGAGCTGACCTTCCACCCCCGCCTCGATACCAAAGTCCTGCGGAATGGCGCGGGTAACAAAGTTCACCACGCCGCCCACGCTCTGCGGTCCGTAACGCACCGCACCACCACCGCGCACCACGTCAATGGCATCCATGTTGCCGAGCGAAACGGGAGCCAGTGAAAGCTGCGGCTGACCGTAAGGGGCAAAGGGGACGGGGATGCCGTCCATCAGGACGGTCGAGCGGCTGGCGAGGCGTGGGTTCAGGCCCCGGATGCCAAAGTTCATCGCCAGGTCGTGGCTGCCGGTGCCGTTGTTTTCCGGCGCGCTGACGCCAGGGATGCGGTTAAGCACCTCACGCATGGTGGTTGCGCCGGTTTTGGCGAAATCCTCACGGCGGATCACGTCACGCGCGCCAGCATGTTCAAATACGTCGTTTTCACGCGCATCGCCCAGCCAGTCGCCGACCACGGTCAGGGCATCTTCTTTTGGCGCGGGCGCGGTCTCCAGCGTCCAGCTGTTATTTCTCAGCGGTTTTACCTGCAGTCCGCTGCCGTCCAGCAGTTGTTGCAGGCCGCTCTCGACGTCGTAATCTCCGTGCAGGCCGTTGCTCTGCTTGCCGCGCGTCAGGCTGGCGTCAACCGAGAGGGTAATTCCGCTGTGTGCGGCATACTGATTGAGCGCTTTGTCGAGCGATCCCGGTGCGATATCAACCTGTGCAGCAAAAGCGGAAAACGAGAGACCGGCCAGCGGCAGCAGGCTCAGGCGAATGGCGTTAACCAAAGGTGTTGTTTTACGAAAAACGCGTAACGGCGTCATACCTTCTCCATCATCATTTTTGTTGTGTTCAGCTATGAGTCGAACGAGAAGGGTAAAAAGGACAATCGAAATGAGAATTATTTTTCTTACAGCGGTGAAATGTTTATCCAGTACCGCGTAATAGACTGAATTTTAACGGGAAGCGTTTGAGCGATAACGTTCAGGATCGCATCGGTATTTTTCAGCGGGAACGTCCCGCTCAGGCGCAGCCCGGCAACGGCGGGATCGCAGCGCAGCACGCCGTTGCGGTAACGGCTTAGCGTGGCTATCACCTCACCCAGCGGTTTATCGCTGAAGCTCAGGATGCCCTTCGTCCAGCTTGTACTCTCGTCATCCAGCGGTTTCACTGCGCCAAACTCAGAGGCGCTGAACTGCAGGCTTTCACCAGCGTTCACGATGCGTTTTTGCGCGGGGGCACTGGCGAGAAGCACTTCCACGGCGTGCTGCTGCACGTCAAGCTGCGTGAAATTATCCTGCTGGCGGACGGTAAATTCTGTCCCTAAAGCGGTGAGTTGGCCCTGACGGGTCAGGACGCGGAAGGGGCGTTGCTGCGCATCTTTCGCGGTAGTAATGGCGATTTCACCGTACCAGAGCCGGACGGTGCGCTGATGCGCATCAAAACGCACATCCGCCGCGCTTTGGGTATTCAGCGTGAGCAGGGAGCCATCTTCCAGTTGCTGACGGCTGACTGCGCCTTTGGCGGTGCGGTAATCTGCCCGCAGACCTTCGCCGGTTTCCGACTGCCAGAGTTGCCAGCCTCCGCCAGCGCCGAGCAACAGCAGTAATCCTTTCATCACGTGACGGCGGGTGAGGCGGGTATCGTGCAGCGCCCGGCTGGCAACGTCGCCAGGCACACCGCCAAGCTGGTTGCGCAGGTTTTCAACCTGCTGCCAGGCCCACTGGTTATCCTGATCCTGTTCATACCACTGTTGCCAGCGCGCTTCCTGTTGTGGGCTGACGCGCTCGCCGCTTAGCACGGCATACCAGTGGGAAGCTGAACGCAGCGCCTGACGGCGGGAATCGGTTAACGAAGGATTCATAACCCATGCTCCAGACGAAACAGCAGGCAGTGCTCGACGGCTTTCGCCACGTATTTTTTCACGGAGCTGACGGAAACACCGAGTTTGTGCGCAATCTCGCTGTATGTCAGGCCATCCAGTTGCGAAAGCAGAAACGCTTCACGTGTTTTTCCGTTTAGCCCGTCCAGCATGCTGTCGACGAGTTGTAGGGTCTCGAGCTGGCTTTCGCGTTCCTCAGGTGAAGGCGCTACCCCCTCCGGCATAAGCGCCAGCATCTCCAGATACGCTTTTTCCAGCGCGTTTCGGCGAAACAGGTCCACCATCACGCGTTTGGCGATAGTGCACAGGAAAGAGCGAGGATCGCGGATCGTCGAGAGCGTTTCGCTGCTCATTACCCGCAAAAAAGTGTCCTGGGCAATGTCATCTGCATCAAAGGCAGACTGGAGTTTGCGCGTCAGCCAACTTTTCAACCAGCCGTGATGGGTGCCATAAAGCGACTCGAACGTTAAGGAAGCTGTGGAAGTGGCACGGTCAGACATGCGGAGTGCATCAAAAGTTAATTATCACGTAGCCATATTAATATGAGAATGGTTATCATTACAATTGGAAATAAAATTGTTTCCAATAAACATTTTTAACATGTTGTTTTTCTAAGTGTTATAAGGTAGGTATAAAATGGGATGGATCCTCTGCTTCTGGCATCTGTCGGTCAGAATGACATCATGATGTGGTCTGCTATTATTGACATCCTCCCCGCCCTTTAGGGCGGGGAGGATGTCAACTATGAGTGTTGCCTGAAATGTCGCCAGCCCCCGGTACAGCAGAAGTATCTCGGGCTTTCTGCGTTTGCTCCTGGTGGGTATGGCCCCCGCAAGCGGGGGTTATTGCTAACTGGGTAATGACTCAAAATTATTGATAGTGTTTTATGTTCAGATAATGCCCGATGACTTTGTCATGCAGCTCCACCGATTTTGTGAGCGACAGCGACTTCCGTCCCAGCCGTGCCAGGTGCTGCCTCAGATTCAGGTTATGCC
>NZ_JBLURD010000034.1:0-8438 GCF_051209435.1 Klebsiella sp. HN106
GTCCTGCGACACTCCCCGCTAATATTAAGGCGAACGGTGCTGAGCACCGTTCTTAACCACCTCGCCAGAGCCTACCGAAGTATGGTGCTGGTTTATTAGCGCTGTTTTATGGGGATCCCTCAGCGGCAGGCCGGGGTTTTTTATTATGCATATGCATTAAATTATTTGTGGGTAGTATTTTAATTAAAACTACATCGAAACGTTTCTTTAATTTCCGATAACTCACATTAACTTTGTGGGTTTAAAAGACTCTCTCTGAATTCCCTCTTGCTTATTTATAAATTTCCCCATTCACAAACAATTTATTTTTATAAGTAAACCATTATAAATATAATGGATATTGCTTAAAATTTACTTTAAACTTTAAATTATTTTTTGCTTTTTCTTGCATGATTTTTTTGAGAGATATCACAGATATTTTTCTATTATCATAAAAATGGCGGTTTAACGCTATTAGAAAAGTATTATCCATGACTTTATCTTTATTGTAATAACCGTGAGTAACCGTTTTAATTATCTCTCTTATTAACATCTCAAAATGTAAGCTCATTATTTTAACGTTATGTAATATATGGGGTTTGTGTTATTTCAGGATGTGAATGGAATGTTTTCCCTCTCCTTGCGGGACTGCAAGTTCTGGTATATCTAATAAGATGCCTAATTAAGAATTATCTCATACCTCTGACTGCGTCTTCATTTCAAGGGTGTAACCTGATGAAAAATATAAATGTGACAGTGAAAGAAACGGGTGTTGAATACACCGTTGATGGCAATCTAATTAATCTCAATACGCAGTCAGTGGTTCTCCTGCACGTTAAGCGTGAAGATATTAGTTCGTATACCCGGCAAGGTAATGATCTGGTTCTAAAACTCCACAACGGCGATACCGTTACTATTAAAAACTTTTTCGTTGTGGATGAGCATGGACAGCACAGTGATTTGGTGCTCATGGATGATGAAACCGGCGCACTATGGTGGCTGGAAGGTGCGGGTACCGATGGGGCCCACTATTCGCTGATTAGCGATCTCTCAGAAGTCATCGCCTCCGGAGGCGCAGGGCAAAGTATTGCCGGATGGGTAATGGCGGGCGCGGCTTTGCTGGGTATTGCGGCAATGTTTGCTGGTACCTCAAATAAAGATCACCACTCTTCGATTTCAGAAACTGACTCAGATGCGGACAGTGATTCGGACTCCGATAGTGACTCGGATGCTGACAGCGACTCGGATAGCGACAGCGATTCTGATTCCGACAGCGATTCCGATTCAGACAGTGACTCGGACTCTGACAGCGATTCCGATTCTGATAGTGACTCGGATTCTGATAGTGACTCGGATTCTGACAGCGACTCGGATTCTGACAGCGACTCGGATTCGGACAGCGATTCCGATTCGGACAGCGACTCTGACTCTGACAGCGATTCGGATTCCGACAGCGATTCGGATTCCGACAGCGACTCGGATTCCGACAGCGATTCCGATTCAGACAGCGATTCGGACTCTGACAGTGATTCGGACTCCGATAGTGATTCGGATTCCGACAGTGACTCGGATTCTGACAGTGATTCTGACTCTGACAGCGATTCCGATTCTGATAGTGACTCGGATTCGGACAGCGACTCTGACTCTGACAGCGACTCGGATTCCGACAGCGATTCCGATTCGGACAGTGACTCGGATAGCGACAGCGATTCTGACTCTGACAGCGATTCTGACTCTGACAGCGATTCTGACTCTGACAGCGATTCGGATTCGGACAGCGATTCAGATTCAGACAGCGATTCTGACTCTGACAGCGATTCGGATTCGGACAGCGACTCGGATTCGGACAGCGACTCCGATTCAGACAGCGACTCGGATTCGGACAGCGATTCGGATTCAGACAGCGATTCGGATTCCGACAGTGACTCGGACTCTGACAGCGATTCGGATTCCGACAGCGACTCGGATTCGGACAGCGATTCCGACTCTGACAGCGACTCCGATTCAGACAGCGATTCGGATTCCGACAGTGACTCGGACTCAGACAGCGATTCGGACTCTGACAGCGACTCGGACTCCGACAGCGATTCGGACTCTGACAGCGATTCGGACTCTGACAGCGACTCGGACTCCGACAGCGATTCGGACTCTGACAGCGACTCGGACTCCGACAGCGACTCGGATTCAGACAGCGATTCCGACTCTGACAGCGACTCCGATTCAGACAGCGATTCGGATTCCGACAGTGACTCGGACTCTGACAGCGATTCGGACTCTGACAGCGATTCGGACTCTGACAGCGATTCGGATTCTGACAGCGATTCCGACTCTGACAGCGATTCGGACTCTGACAGTGACTCGGATTCGGACAGCGATTCGGATTCTGACAGTGACTCGGATTCCGACAGTGACTCGGATTCTGACAGCGATTCTGATACTGAAGCACCCACTGCAGCACAGAACATCACGGTTAATGACAATGTTGGTTCCATCACTGGTGTGCTTCATTCCGGTGATGTGACCGATGATACAACGCCGGAGATCAAAGGGACGGCAGAAGCGGGCGCCACGATAACGATTTATGACGGCGATACCGTACTGGGTTCAGTGGTTGTGGATCAGGATGGCAACTGGAGCTTTACTTTACCGGAGCTTAGCGAAGGTCCTCATAGCCTGAGCGCTACGGTGACCGACAAGGCCGGGAACGTCAGCGAGCGTTCCCCGGCGTTTGAGCTGACGATTGATACCACCGCGCCGTCTGCCAGTGCACCGGAGGTGACCGACGACGTGGCCGGGCATACCGGCCCGCTGACCAGCGGCGATCTGACCAACGACGCCACACCAACCCTGAGCGGTACCGCCGAGGCGGGCGCCACGGTCACGATCTACGACGGTGACACCGTACTGGGTACGGTGGTTGCCGGCGAGGACGGACGCTGGACTTTCACTCCGGATGCGCTGGACGAAGGCAGCCACAGCCTGAGCACCACCGTGACCGACAAGGCCGGAAACGTCAGCGAGCGTTCTCCGGCGTTTGAACTGACGGTGGATACAGTTGTGACCCCGGTCAGCGATCTGCAGGTGACCGACGATGTGGCCGGGCATACCGGCCCGCTGGCCAGCGGCGATCTGACCAACGACGCCACGCCGGCCCTGAGCGGTACCGCCGAGGCGGGCGCCACGGTCACGATCTACGACGGTGACACCGTACTGGGTACGGTGGTTGCCGGGGAGGACGGACGCTGGACTTTCACGCCGGACACCCTGAACGAGGGCGACCACAGCCTGAGCACCACCGTGACCGACAAGGCCGGAAACGTCAGCGAGCGTTCCCCGGCGTTTGAGCTGACGATTGATATCACCGCGCCGTCTGCCAGTGCGCCGGAGGTGACCGACGACGTGGCCGGGCATACCGGCCCGCTGACCAGCGGCGATCTGACCAACGACGCCACACCGACCCTGAGCGGTACCGCCGAGGCGGGGGCCACGGTCACGATCTATGACGGCGACACGGTACTGGGTACGGTGGTTGCCGGTGAGGACGGACGCTGGAGCTACACCCCTGATGCACTGGATGAAGGCAGCCACAGCCTGAGCACCACCGTAACCGACAAGGCCGGGAACGTCAGCGAGCGTTCCCCGGCGTTTGAGCTGACGATTGATACCACCGCGCCGTCTGCCAGTGCGCCGGAGGTGACCGACGACGTGGCCGGACACACCGGCCCGCTGGCCAGCGGCGATCTGACCAACGATGCCACGCCGACCCTGAGCGGCACGGCGGAGGCGGGGGCCACGGTCACGATCTACGACGGCGATACCGTACTGGGTACCGTGGTTGCCGGCGAGGACGGACGCTGGAGCTACACCCCTGATGCACTGGATGAAGGCAGCCACAGCCTGAGCACCACGGTGACGGATAAGGCGGGGAACGTCAGCGAGCGCTCCCCGGCGTTTGAGCTGACAATTGATACCACCGCGCCGTCTGCCAGTGCGCCGGAGGTGACCGACGACGTGGCCGGACACACCGGCCCGCTGACCAGCGGCGATCTGACCAACGACGCCACACCAACCCTGAGCGGCACGGCGGAGGCGGGGGCCACGGTCACGATCTACGACGGCGATACCGTACTGGGTACGGTGGTTGCCGGCGAGGACGGACGCTGGAGCTACACCCCTGATGCGCTGGACGAAGGCAGCCACAGCCTGAGCACCACCGTGACCGACAAGGCCGGGAACATCAGCGAGCGCTCTCCGGCGTTTGAGCTGACGGTGGACACAGTCGTGACTCCGGTCAGCGATCTGCAGGTGACCGACGACGTGGCCGGGCATACCGGCCCGCTGACCAGCGGCGATCTGACCAACGATGCCACGCCGACCCTGAGCGGCACGGCAGAGGCGGGTGCCACGGTGACCATCTATGACGGTGAGACCGTACTGGGTACGGTGGTTGCCGGCGAGGACGGACGCTGGAGTTACACCCCCGATGCACTTAACGAAGGCAGCCACCGCCTGAGCACCACCGTGACGGATAAGGCCGGGAACGTCAGCGAGCGTTCCCCGGCGTTTGAGCTGACGGTGGATACAGTCGTGACTCCGGTCAGCGGTCTGCAGGTGACCGACGACGTGGCCGGGCATACCGGCCCGCTGGCCAGCGGCGATCTGACCAACGACGCCACGCCGGCCCTGAGCGGTACCGCCGAGGCGGGGGCCACAGTCACGATCTACGACGGCGACACCGTACTGGGTACGGTGGTTGCCGGGGAGGACGGACGCTGGAGTTACACGCCGGACACCCTGAACGAGGGCGACCACAGCCTGAGCACCACCGTGACCGACAAGGCCGGAAACGTCAGCGAGCGTTCCCCGGTGTTTGAGCTGACGGTGGACACAGTCGTGACTCCGGTCAGCGATCTGCAGGTGACCGACGACGTGGCCGGGCATACCGGCCCGCTGACCAGCGGCGATCTGACCAACGATGCCACGCCGACCCTGAGCGGCACGGCAGAGGCGGGTGCCACGGTGACCATCTATGACGGTGAGACCGTACTGGGTACGGTGGTTGCCGGGGAGGACGGACGCTGGAGCTTCACGCCGGATACCCTGAACGAGGGCAGCCACAGCCTGAGCACCACCGTGACCGACAAGGCCGGAAACGTCAGCGAGCGCTCTCCGGTGTTTGAGCTGACGGTGGATACAGTCGTGACTCCGGTCAGCGGTCTGCAGGTGACTGACGATGTGGCCGGGCATACCGGCCCGCTGGCCAGCGGCGATCTGACCAACGACGCCACGCCGGCCCTGAGCGGTACCGCCGAGGCGGGCGCCACGGTCACGATCTATGACGGCGACACGGTGCTGGGTACGGTGGTTGCCGGCGAGGACGGACGCTGGAGTTACACCCCCGATGCACTTGACGAAGGCAGCCACAGCCTGAGCACCACCGTGACGGATAAGGCCGGGAACGTCAGCGAGCGTTCCCCGGCGTTTGAGCTGACGATTGATACCACCGCGCCGTCTGCCAGTGCGCCGGAGGTGACCGACGACGTGGCCGGACACACCGGCCCGCTGGCCAGCGGCGATCTGACCAACGATGCCACGCCGACCCTGAGCGGCACGGCGGAGGCGGGCGCCACGGTCACGATCTATGACGGCGACACGGTGCTGGGTACGGTGGTTGCCGGCGAGGACGGACGCTGGAGCTTTACGCCGGATACCCTGGACGAGGGCAGCCACAGCCTGAGCACCACCGTGACGGACAAGGCCGGGAACGTCAGCGAGCGCTCTCCGGTGTTTGAGCTGACGGTGGACACAGTCGTGACTCCGGTCAGCGATCTGCAGGTGACTGACGATGTGGCCGGACACACCGGCCCGCTGACCAGCGGCGATCTGACCAACGACGCCACGCCGGCCCTGAGCGGTACCGCCGAGGCGGGGGCCACGGTCACGATCTACGACGGTGACACCGTACTGGGTACGGTGGTTACCGGGGAGGACGGACGCTGGACTTTCACTCCGGACACCCTGAACGAGGGCGACCACAGCCTGAGCACCACCGTGACGGATAAGGCGGGGAATGTCAGCGAGCGCTCTCCGGCGTTTGAGCTGACGGTGGACACAATCGTGAATCCGGTCAGCGATCTGCAGGTGACTGATAATGCAGGAGAAGACACGGGTACACTGAACAGCGGCAACGTAACGGATGATGACACGCCGACCCTGAGCGGTACCGCCGAGGCGGGCGCCACAGTCACGATCTATGACGGCGACACGGTACTGGGTACGGTAGTTGCCGGGGAGGACGGACGCTGGAGCTTCACACCTGATGCGCTGGACGAAGGCAGCCACAGCCTGAGCACCACGGTGACCGATCTGGCCGGGAACGTCAGCGAACGCTCCCCGACTTTTGAGTTAACTATCGATCTCAGCGACGACACCGACAGCGACTCGGATAGTGACAGTGATTCGGACTCTGACAGTGACTCGGATAGCGACAGTGACTCCGACTCTGACAGCGATTCGGACTCCGACAGCGACTCGGATAGCGACAGCGATTCTGACTCTGACAGCGACTCGGATTCTGACAGTGACTCGGACTCTGACAGCGACTCGGATTCTGACAGCGATTCGGACTCTGACAGCGATTCTGACTCTGACAGCGATTCGGACTCTGACAGCGATTCCGATTCTGACAGTGACTCGGATTCTGACAGCGACTCGGATTCGGACAGCGATTCGGATTCCGACAGCGACTCGGATTCAGACAGCGATGCCGACTCCGACAGTGACTCCGATTCCGACAGCGACTCTGACTCCGACAGCGACTCGGATTCGGACAGCGATTCGGACTCTGACAGCGATTCCGATTCTGACAGTGACTCGGATTCGGACAGTGATTCGGACTCTGACAGCGACTCCGATTCCGACAGCGATTCCGACTCTGACAGCGATTCGGACTCCGACAGCGATTCGGATAGCGACAGCGATTCGGACTCTGACAGCGACTCGGATTCGGACAGCGATTCGGACTCCGACAGCGATGCCGACTCCGACAGTGACTCCGATTCCGACAGCGACTCTGACTCAGACAGCGACTCGGATAGCGACAGCGATTCTGACTCCGACAGCGATTCGGACTCTGACAGCGACTCCGATTCCGACAGCGATTCCGACTCTGACAGCGATTCGGACTCCGACAGCGACTCTGACTCCGACAGCGATTCCGATTCCGACAGCGACTCTGACTCCGACAGCGACTCGGATTCGGACAGCGACTCGGATTCGGACAGCGACTCTGACTCCGACAGCGACTCGGATTCGGACAGCGACTCGGATTCCGACAGCGACTCGGATTCCGACAGCGATTCCGATTCTGACTCTGACAGCGATTCCGATTCCGACAGCGATTCTGACTCTGACAGCGATTCCGATTCTGACAGTGACTCGGATTCTGACAGCGATTCGGACTCTGACAGCGATTCCGATTCCGACAGCGACTCGGATTCGGACAGCGATTCTGATTCGGACAGCGATTCGGATTCTGACAGCGATTCCGACTCCGACAGCGACTCAGATAGCGACAGCGATTCGGACTCTGACAGTGACTCGGATTCGGACTCTGACAGCGATTCGGATTCCGACAGCGATTCGGATTCTGACAGTGACTCGGATTCCGACAGCGATTCCGACTCTGACAGTGACTCGGATTCCGACAGCGATTCGGATAGCGACAGCGATTCTGACTCTGACAGCGATTCGGACTCCGACAGCGACTCGGATTCCGACAGCGACTCTGACTCCGACAGCGATTCGGATTCTGACAGTGACTCGGATTCCGACAGCGATTCGGACTCTGACAGCGACTCGGATTCGGACAGCGATTCGGATTCCGACAGCGATTCGGATTCTGACAGCGACTCCGATTCCGACAGCGATTCCGACTCCGACAGCGACTCGGATTCCGACAGCGATTCGGATAGCGACAGCGACTCGGATTCGGACAGTGACTCGGATAGCGACAGCGATTCTGACTCTGACAGCGATTCGGACTCCGACAGCGACTCGGATTCCGACAGCGATTCGGATTCTGACAGCGACTCGGATTCCGACAGCGATTCGGATTCTGACAGTGACTCGGATTCCGACAGCGATTCGGACTCTGACAGCGACTCGGATAGCGACAGCGATTCGGATTCCGACAGCGACTCGGATTCTGACAGCGATTCGGATTCCGACAGCGACTCGGATTCCGACAGCGACTCGGATTCCGACAGCGACTCGGATTCGGACAGCGATTCGGACTCCGACAGCGACTCGGATTCTGACAGCGACTCGGATTCTGACAGCGATTCTGACTCTGACAGCGATTCCGATTCTGACAGTGACTCGGACTCTGACAGCGACTCGGACTCCGACAGCGACTCGGATTCCGACAGTGACTCCGACTCTGACAGCGACTCGGATTC
>NZ_JBLURD010000035.1:0-7199 GCF_051209435.1 Klebsiella sp. HN106
TGACAATGCCTCTTCCTGACGGGCCGTATTCTGATCGGCCGAGCTTACCCTGATGTAGGCATATTGCACGCAAAACCTCCGGAAGGTCTTTAAACATCATAGAGATTTAAAGAATAATCCATAAAGGGGTCGGTTCCGGCTGAGGGCGAAATGACACCCTAAGCTTTCGGTTCCTTGGGCCAAAGATATTCGCCAGTCAGTAGAATGTGCGCCCAGCCCAATGGGGATATGTGGGGAAGAAATTCAGGGGGAACATCCAACCCTTCGTTCCGCCGCTCCGTGACGGCATGACCAAGATGGACGGTATTCCAGTAAATGATCACCGCAGTCAATAAATTGAGCCCAGCGATTCGGTAGTGCTGCCCCTCTGTCGTGCGATCGCGAATTTCCCCCTGCCTCCCGATACGGAGCGCATTTTTGAGCGCATGGTGGGCCTCTCCCTTGTTAAGACCGATCTGAGCACGCCGCTGCATGTCCGTATCCAGGATCCACTCAATAATGAAAAGGGTCCGTTCAATACGACCAACTTCACGAAGCGCAACTGCAAGGTTGTTTTGTCGTGGGTAAGAAGCGAGCTTGCGCAGGAGTTGGCTGGGCCTGATTTTGCCAGCGGTCATCGTCGCGGCACAACGGAAAATATCAGGCCAGTTCGCAACGATAAGATCCTCCCGGGCTTTTCCACCTACCAACTTGCGTAACTCCCTGGGGGTCGTATCGGGATTAAATACGTACAACCGCTTCGATGGCAGATCCCTGATTCGCAGAACGAGATTGTAGCCGAGCAGGCTACTGGCTCCGAACAAATGGTCGGTGAATCCTGCTGTATCGGCATACTGTTCGCGAACATGGCGACCGACCTCGTTCATCAGTAGTCCATCGAGAATATACGGTGCCTCGCTCACGGTCGCCGGGATCGACTGACAAGCGAATGGCGCGAACTGGTCGCTTACGTGAGTATACGCTTTGAGGCCGGGAACAGAACCATATTTGGCATTGACCATGTTCATGGCTTCGCCATGCCGCGCTGTCGGGAAAAACTGACCATCGCTCGATGCTGACGTGCCCATCCCCCAGACGCGTGACATCGGCAGTTTACCCTGCGCGGCCACCACAATTGCCAATGCCTGGTTCATGGCTTCGCTTTCAACATGCCAGCGGGCAAGGCGTGAGAGCTGCCAGTAATCATGCGTGTTTGTAGCTTCCGCCATCTTACGCAGGCCCAGATTGAGCCCTTCAGCGAGCAGGACGTTGAGCAGACCGATCCGGTCGCGACATGGAGCCCCGGTTCTCAGATGGGTAAACGCATCTGTGAAACCAAGGGCTGCATCAACTTCAAGCAGCATGTCGGTAATCCGAACGGACGGCATTCGGCGATACAGATCCAGTATGAGTGCCTCGGCACCATCCGGCACGTCTGCTGTCAACCTGTCGATCCGCAACGTTCCATCTTCTATGCTACCGTGCGGAATAGTGCCGTTACGGGCAGCCCGGGCCAGCCGCTTAAGAGCGATCGTGAGTCGCGCCTTTCTGTCTGCCAGCCAATCCTGTGGGTTGGAAGGCACGGCCAGTTTTGCATTTTCCTGCGCCGCGATCATCGGCACCAGTACCTGCTTGAGGTCACCATAGCGGCGCGAATGAGCGAGCCAGACATCTCCGGAACGAAAAGCATCCCGGAGGTGAAAGAGTACCGCCACTTCCCAAAGACGGGTATCTCCTTTTTCCTGAGCTCGTAAATGACGGTTCCATTTGGAGCTGGGCCGCAGGAAACGCCTTTCTGGCGATGCAACACCTTTCATCTCTCCGATCGACAAAGCTGCTGCTACCAATGGTCCGGCGACCGGCGCGGCTTCGAGCTTCAGACAGCGCAACATGCGGGGCGCATAACGACGAAAGCGATGGTATCCCTGCCCGACATATGCAAGAGGCTCATCGGCTAGCGTGTTGCTGAGTTGAGTCCCTGTCGCTACCAGTTGAGCGAGCCGGTCCCATGCAACCGAACTGGCGACAGCCATCTCCAGCGGGGTTCCGTCACTGCGGGCCTCAAGCAACGAAGCTCCCAGCGCGGTGAAGGTACGGATCGTATCCGTGAGTGTGGCTTTAGAGCCGGAAATTGTTTCGTCATGCTGGCGCTTCGCTTCCCGCCAGGTTTTTCCTACGATCCTGTCATGGGTTTCGACTATGGCATCAGCAATCGCCGCTTCCCACTCCACAACACAGACGGCAAGGATCGCCCAGCGGCGGTCCGAAGTGATGTCACGCAAACCGTCGGTGAAGTAGCGTTCACCCTGCCGACGCAGCCGGGCAATGCGATGGGCAGGTATGCTGGCCAAAGCACTATGATTGATATTCAGGGTACGCAGAAATTCGAGCCTGTCGAGCAAACGGTTAGCAGCAGCCGAGTTGTTACCAACCTCGAAGTTGCGAAGCCAGATGAAACGACTGATATTGCCGGCGAGCATTTCACTCAGAAGTTTGTCCAGGTGATCGCGAACATCCGCTGTTAAATTTTCCGCAATCCGCGTTTCAATCCGCCGCTCAGCGGCGACCAGAGCATCCGCGCACAAGCGCTCGATTGTCGATACTGCGGGCAGAATGGTGGAAGTTTCCCGACACCGCACAATAAAACGATGAGCAAGATCCTCGTTTGATCTGGCATCTTCGGCCTGGCCGAAAGTCCACTCCCGCAGATCACGGGCACCACGGCCCGTGAAGGTCTTGTAGCCGTAAATTTCGCGCAGCGTGTCCATGTGCTGCTGACGGGTTTGGCGCCGTGTGGCATAAGTGAGAAGCGCATCAGCCGGAACTCCAAGCTGAGCACCGACGAAGGAAAGGACTTCACGCGGGATCATCTCACCAGGAGCCAGTGCACGGCCCGGATATCGTAAGGCACAAAGTTGCAGGGCAAAGCCAATCCTGTTTTCCGGTCTGCGGCGCTGCCTAATGTTTTCCAGGTCATCATCGCCCAGCGTGTAGAACTTCAGTAGCGACAGTTCGTCCGTGGGCAGATCGAACAGCGCTGCTCGCTGCCGTTCGGTGAAAATATGGCGTCGTGACATACAAATTCGTCCCTTTTGAAGTATAGTCTGTTTTGGACAACAGCCAGCCCATATAAATCAGGGCGTTCCGATACAAAAATCCAGGAGGGTTCAATTGGGACATCGTGCCGCCATTTACTGCCGGGTTTCAACAGCGGATCAGTCTTGTGAACGCCAGGAATTTGATCTGCGAGCCTTCGCCGGCCGTGCCGGCTACGACGTGGTGGGAATATTTAAGGAAACAGGTTCAGGAACTAAACTCGACCGGGCCGAGCGAAAGAAAGTCCTGGCGCTTGCCCAGTCCAGACAAATTGATGCAATCCTGGTCACTGAGCTTTCCCGGTGGGGGCGCTCGACGCTCGATCTGCTCAATACGCTACGTGAACTGGAGAACTGGAAGGTTTCCGTGATAGCCATGAATGGAATGGCGTTCGATCTTTCGTCGCCGTATGGACGAATGCTGGCGACGTTTCTTTCCGGCATTGCGGAGTTTGAGCGGGATCTCATCAGCGAGCGGGTCAAGTCAGGCCTTGCTGTTGCGAAGGCACGTGGTAAGAGGCTTGGTCGTCAGGCCGGAGTGCGACCAAAATCAGACCGACTTTTGCCTAAGGTGGTTGCGATGAGGGCCGAGGGACGCAGCTATCGCTGGATCGCACGCGAGCTCGGTATCAGCAAGAATACCGTCGCTGACATCGTGCAACGACACAGAGCTAACGCTTAGGGTGTCATTTCGCCCTCAGCCGGAACCGACCCCATAAACACTGATTTAGGGAGGTTTATAGACATTTTTTCGGGGATCTGAGAGGCATGCTGAAAACGTATACCTTTATAGACATCAGTCAGCGACGACGGCCCAGCCAGATAACTTCAGGCTCCAGTACCGGAGATGCAAGGTCGAGCCTGCTCAGTTGCCGGTTGATTTTGTGGCGGTTGAACCTGACAGCATCCAGGTCGTCAGCAAAAGGGCGGATCTCGCCGACCGTTGTTTCATCATCCGCATTAACGATAGCTTCAAGAAACGCCAGGGTTTTATCGAACTCATCCGCAGCTGTGGCTCCGGGCATACCATGGCCGCTTATACAAAACGGCGCTTTCAGCGTAGAGTTTTCATAAATGGCCTCAACACGAATGTCATGAAGCCAGTGCTCAAAGAAATTGTATTCATAGGTAAAGCGATCGCCAGCATCAAAAGCAAAATCATCAATCACGACCCGGAACGGATTATCGACAAAACCGATGCCTCCTTCGTAGGAGATACCGTAATCTTTGCCATAAATGTGAAATTGATGGAGATGGTCGTCCCCCCAGCCCTGCACTATCTGGAAAATGAAGTGAAGCGCGGCCAGTGACGTGTCGGCAGCAATTCTCAGCCGACGCCAGACCATCGGACTGACTCCATGAACTGCTATTTTGATGACGTAGATCTTCATAGTCAGCAGGTATTGTTATGAAATGATGGTGGTTATTTTAACCCCTGTAGATGGCATCATTCGATGGCTGCCCCGAGGTTTTTCATGCTCTCCTATCTCATCTGCGCAAGGCAGAACGTGAAGACGGCCGCCCTGGACCTCGCCCGCGAGCGCCAGGCGCACGAGGCCGGCGCGCGGACCCGCGCCACGGCCCACGAGCGGACGCCGCAGCAGGAGCGCCAGAAGGCCGCCAGAGAGGCCGAGCGCGGCCGTGAGGCTTGGACGCTAGGGCAGGGCATGAAAAAGCCCGTAGCGGGCTGCTACGGGCGTCTGACGCGGTGGAAAGGGGGAGGGGATGTTGTCTACATGGCTCTGCTGTAGTGAGTGGGTTGCGCTCCGGCAGCGGTCCTGATCAATCGTCACCCTTTCTCGGTCCTTCAACGTTCCTGACAACGAGCCTCCTTTTCGCCAATCCATCGACAATCACCGCGAGTCCCTGCTCGAACGCTGCGTCCGGATCGGCTTCGTCGAAGGCGTCTATCGCGGCCCGCAACAGCGGCGAGAGCGGAGCCTGTTCAACGGTGCCGCCGGCCTGCTCCTCAAGCACGGCCCCAACAGTGAAGTAGCTGATTGTCATCAGCGCATTGACGGCGTCCCCGGCCGAAAAACCCGCCTCGCAGAGGAAGCGAAGCTGCGCGTCGGCCGTTTCCATCTGCGGTGCGCCCGGTCGCGTGCCGGCATGGATGCGCGCGCCATCGCGGTAGGCGAGCAGCGCCTGCCTGAAGCTGCGGGCATTCCCGATCAGAAATGAGCGCCAGTCGTCGTCGGCTCTCGGCACCGAATGCGTATGATTCTCCGCCAGCATGGCTTCGGCCAGTGCGTCGAGCAGCGCCCGCTTGTTCCTGAAGTGCCAGTAAAGCGCCGGCTGCTGAACCCCCAACCGTTCCGCCAGTTTGCGTGTCGTCAGACCGTCTACGCCGACCTCGTTCAACAGGTCCAGGGCGGCACGGATCACTGTATTCGGCTGCAACTTTGTCATGCTTGACACTTTATCACTGATAAACATAATATGTCCACCAACTTATCAGTGATAAAGAATCCGCGCGTTCAATCGGACCAGCGGAGGCTGGTCCGGAGGCCAGACGTGAAACCCAACAGACCCCTGATCGTAATTCTGAGCACTGTCGCGCTCGACGCTGTCGGCATCGGCCTGATTATGCCGGTGCTGCCGGGCCTCCTGCGCGATCTGGTTCACTCGAACGACGTCACCGCCCACTATGGCATTCTGCTGGCGCTGTATGCGTTGATGCAATTTGCCTGCGCACCTGTGCTGGGCGCGCTGTCGGATCGTTTCGGGCGGCGGCCGGTCTTGCTCGTCTCGCTGGCCGGCGCTGCTGTCGACTACGCCATCATGGCGACGACGCCTTTCCTTTGGGTTCTCTATATCGGGCGGATCGTGGCCGGCATCACCGGGGCGACTGGGGCGGTAGCCGGCGCTTATATTGCCGATATCACTGATGGCGATGAGCGCGCGCGGCACTTCGGCTTCATGAGCGCCTGTTTCGGGTTCGGGATGGTCGCGGGACCTGTGCTCGGTGGGCTGATGGGCGGTTTCTCCCCCCACGCTCCGTTCTTCGCCGCGGCAGCCTTGAACGGCCTCAATTTCCTGACGGGCTGTTTCCTTTTGCCGGAGTCGCACAAAGGCGAACGCCGGCCGTTACGCCGGGAGGCTCTCAACCCGCTCGCTTCGTTCCGGTGGGCCCGGGGCATGACCGTCGTCGCCGCCCTGATGGCGGTCTTCTTCATCATGCAACTTGTCGGACAGGTGCCGGCCGCGCTTTGGGTCATTTTCGGCGAGGATCGCTTTCACTGGGACGCGACCACGATCGGCATTTCGCTTGCCGCATTTGGCATTCTGCATTCACTCGCCCAGGCAATGATCACCGGCCCTGTAGCCGCCCGGCTCGGCGAAAGGCGGGCACTCATGCTCGGAATGATTGCCGACGGCACAGGCTACATCCTGCTTGCCTTCGCGACACGGGGATGGATGGCGTTCCCGATCATGGTCCTGCTTGCTTCGGGTGGCATCGGAATGCCGGCGCTGCAAGCAATGTTGTCCAGGCAGGTGGATGAGGAACGTCAGGGGCAGCTGCAAGGCTCACTGGCGGCGCTCACCAGCCTGACCTCGATCGTCGGACCCCTCCTCTTCACGGCGATCTATGCGGCTTCTATAACAACGTGGAACGGGTGGGCATGGATTGCAGGCGCTGCCCTCTACTTGCTCTGCCTGCCGGCGCTGCGTCGCGGGCTTTGGAGCGGCGCAGGGCAACGAGCCGATCGCTGATCGTGGAAACGATAGGCCTATGCCATGCGGGTCAAGGCGACTTCCGGCAAGCTATACGCGCCCTAGGAGTGCGGTTGGAACGTTGGCCCAGCCAGATACTCCCGATCACGAGCAGGACGCCGATGATTTGAAGCGCACTCAGCGTCTGATCCAAGAACAACCATCCTAGCAACACGGCGGTCCCCGGGCTGAGAAAGCCCAGTAAGGAAACAACTGTAGGTTCGAGTCGCGAGATCCCCCGGAACCAAAGGAAGTAGGTTAAACCCGCTCCGATCAGGCCGAGCCACGCCAGGCCGAGAACATTGGTTCCTGTAGGCATCGGGATTGGCGGATCAAACACTAAAGCTACTGGAACGAGCAGAAGTCCTCCGGCCGCCAGTTGCCAGGCGGTAAAGGTGAGCAGAGGCACGG
>NZ_JBLURD010000036.1:0-7024 GCF_051209435.1 Klebsiella sp. HN106
CAGGCCTCAGCATTTTATTATGGTGATCCCCTGGGCGAAATGCGCCTGGTAAGCAGAGTTTTTGAAATGTAAGGCCTTTGAATAAGACAAAAGGCTGCCTCATCGCTAACTTTGCAACAGTGCCCGCCGATGCGCTCAAGCCGTGGATTGCGCGGCGTGAACGCTGGCCGTCCTTTCTGATCCGGCGCGATCCGCGCGACATCAGCCGTATCTGGGTCCTGGAACCGGAGGGACAGCATTACCTGGAAATTCCCTACCGTACCTTGTCGCATCCGGCTGTCACCCTCTGGGAACAACGGCAGGCGCTGGCGAAACTGCGGCAGCAAGGGCGCGAACAGGTGGATGAGTCGGCGCTGTTCCGCATGATCGGCCAGATGCGTGAGATTGTGACCAGCGCGCAGAAGGCCACACGCAAGGCGCGGCGTGACGCGGATCGCCGCCAGCACCTCAAGACATCAGCTCGGCCGGACAAGCCCGTTCCGCCGGATACGGATATTGCCGACCCGCAGGCAGACAACTTGCCACCCGCCAAACCGTTCGACCAGATTGAGGAGTGGTAGCCGTGGACGAATATCCCATCATCGACCTGTCCCACCTGCTGCCGGCGGCCCAGGGCTTGGCCCGTCTTCCGGCGGACGAGCGCATCCAGCGCCTTCGCGCCGACCGCTGGATCGGCTATCCGCGCGCAGTCGAGGCGCTGAACCGGCTGGAAGCCCTTTATGCGTGGCCAAACAAGCAACGCATGCCCAACCTGCTGCTGGTTGGCCCGACCAACAATGGCAAGTCGATGATCGTCGAGAAGTTCCGCCGCACCCACCCGGCCAGCTCCGACGCCGACCAGGAGCACATCCCGGTGTTGGTCGTGCAGATGCCGTCCGAGCCGTCCGTGATCCGCTTCTACGTCGCGCTGCTCGCCGCGATGGGCGCGCCGCTGCGCCCACGCCCACGGTTGCCGGAAATGGAGCAACTGGCTCTGGCACTGCTGCGCAAGGTCGGCGTGCGCATGCTGGTGATCGACGAGCTGCACAACGTGCTGGCCGGCAACAGCGTCAACCGCCGGGAATTCCTCAACCTGCTGCGCTTCCTCGGCAACGAACTGCGCATCCCGTTGGTTGGGGTAGGCACGCGCGACGCCTACCTAGCCATCCGCTCCGATGACCAGTTGGAAAATCGCTTCGAGCCGATGATGCTGCCGGTATGGGAGGCCAACGACGATTGCTGCTCACTGCTGGCCAGCTTCGCCGCTTCGCTCCCGCTGCGCCGGCCTTCCCCAATTGCCACGCTGGACATGGCTCGCTACCTGCTCACACGCAGCGAGGGCACCATAGGGGAACTGGCGCACTTGCTGATGGCGGCGGCCATCGTCGCCGTGGAGAGCGGCGAGGAAGCGATCAACCATCGCACACTCAGCATGGCCTGTCGACAACCTCTCGCGCAACCAAGACATCGCGGTCGGACTGCAAGTGATCTTGAAGCCACGGGCCCGTCCCACCCCGACATGGACCTCGATGCCCGAACGGACGTTAGATTTCGAGTTCTAGGCGTTCTGCGATGAAGGTTGGATCCCAGCCGGGATTGAAAGTGTCGACGTGGGTGAATCCGAGCCGCTCGTATAGGCCACGCAGGTTCGGGTGGCAGTCGAGCCGCAGCTTGGCGCACCCCTGCGTTCGCGCGGCATGGCGGCAAGCCTCGATCAGCGCGGAGCTGACACCCCGGCCCGCATGTGTCCGTCGCACCGCGAGCTTGTGCAGATATGCGGCCTCCCCCTTGAGGGCGTCGGGCCAGAACTCGGGATCCTCGGCCGACAAGGTGCAACAGCCGACGATGCCGTCGCTGCAACTCGCGACTAGGAGCTCGGATCTCAGGACGAAGGTCTCCGCGAATGTCCGGTCGATCCGCGCGACGTCCCAGGCGGGCGTTCCCTTGGCGGACATCCACGCCGCAGCGTCGTGCATCAGCCGCACAACCTCGTCGATATCACCCGAGCAGGCGACCCGAACGTTCGGAGGCTCCTCGCTGTCCATTCGCTCCCCTGGCGCGGTATGAACCGCCGCCTCATAGTGCAGTTTGATCCTGACGAGCCCAGCATGTCTGCGCCCACCTTCGCGGAACCTGACCAGGGTCCGCTAGCGGGCGGCCGGAAGGTGAATGCTAGGCATGATCTAACCCTCGGTCTCTGGCGTCGCGACTGCGAAATTTCGCGAGGGTTTCCGAGAAGGTGATTGCGCTTCGCAGATCTCCAGGCGCGTGGGTGCGGACGTAGTCAGCGCCATTGCCGATCGCGTGAAGTTCCGCCGCAAGGCTCGCTGGACCCAGATCCTTTACAGGAAGGCCAACGGTGGCGCCCAAGAAGGATTTCCGCGACACCGAGACCAATAGCGGAAGCCCCAACGCCGACTTCAGCTTTTGAAGGTTCGACAGCACGTGCAGCGATGTTTCCGGTGCGGGGCTCAAGAAAAATCCCATCCCCGGATCGAGGATGAGCCGGTCGGCAGCGACCCCGCTCCGTCGCAAGGCGGAAACCCGCGCCTCGAAGAACCGCACAATCTCGTCGAGCGCGTCTTCGGGTCGAAGGTGACCGGTGCGGGTGGCGATGCCATCCCGCTGCGCTGAGTGCATAACCACCAGCCTGCAGTCCGCCTCAGCAATATCGGGATAGAGCGCAGGGTCAGGAAATCCTTGGATATCGTTCAGGTAGCCCACGCCGCGCTTGAGCGCATAGCGCTGGGTTTCCGGTTGGAAGCTGTCGATTGAAACACGGTGCATCTGATCGGACAGGGCGTCTAAGAGCGGCGCAATACGTCTGATCTCATCGGCCGGCGATACAGGCCTCGCGTCCGGATGGCTGGCGGCCGGTCCGACATCCACGACGTCTGATCCGACTCGCAGCATTTCGATCGCCGCGGTGACAGCGCCGGCGGGGTCTAGCCGCCGGCTCTCATCGAAGAAGGAGTCCTCGGTGAGATTCAGAATGCCGAACACCGTCACCATGGCGTCGGCCTCCGCAGCGACTTCCACGATGGGGATCGGGCGAGCAAAAAGGCAGCAATTATGAGCCCCATACCTACAAAGCCCCACGCATCAAGCTTTTGCCCATGAAGCAACCAGGCAATGGCTGTAATTATGACGACGCCGAGTCCCGACCAGACTGCATAAGCAACACCGACAGGGATGGATTTCAGAACCAGAGAAAGAAAATAAAATGCGATGCCATAACCGATTATGACAACGGCGGAAGGGGCAAGCTTAGTAAAGCCCTCGCTAGATTTTAATGCGGATGTTGCGATTACTTCGCCAACTATTGCGATAACAAGAAAAAGCCAGCCTTTCATGATATATCTCCCAATTTGTGTAGGGCTTATTATGCACGCTTAAAAATAATAAAAGCAGACTTGACCTGATAGTTTGGCTGTGAGCAATTATGTGCTTAGTGCATCTAACGCCGGAGTTAAGCCGCCGCGCGTAGCGCGGTCGGCTTGAACGAATTGTTAGACATCATTTACCAACTGACTTGATGATCTCGCCTTTCACAAAGCGAATAAATTCTTCCAAGTGATCTGCGCGTGAGGCCAAGTGATCTTCTTTTTGTCCCAGATAAGCTTGCTTAGCTTCAAGTAAGACGGGCTGATACTGGGCAGGTAGGCGTTTTATTGCCCAGTCGGCAGCGACATCCTTCGGCGCGATTTTGCCGGTTATTGCGCTGTACCAAATGCGGGACAACGTAAGCACTACATTTCGCTCATCGCCGGCCCAGTCGGGCTGCGAGTTCCATAGCTTCAAGGTTTCCCTCAGCGCCTCGAATAGATCCTGTTCAGGAACCGGGTCAAAGAATTCCTCCGCTGCCGGACCTACCAAGGCAACGCTATGTTCTCTTGCTTTTGTAAGCAGGATAGCTAGATCAATGTCGATCATGGCTGGCTCGAAGATACCCGCAAGAATGTCATTGCGCTGCCATTCTCCAAATTGCAGCTCGCGCTTAGCCGGATAACGCCACGGGATGATGTCGTCATGCACGACAAGGGTGACTTCTATAGCGCGGAGCGTCTCGCTCTCGCCAGGGAAAGCCGAAGCCTCCATAAGATCATTGAGCAATGCTCGCCGCGTCGTTTCATCAAGCTTTACGGCCACAGTAACCAACAAATCAATATCGCTGTATGGCTTCAGGCCGCCATCCACTGCGGAGCCGTACAAATGCACGGCCAGCAACGTTGATTCCAGATGGCGCTCAATGACGCTTAGCACCTCTGATAGTTGGTTCGAAATTTCGATGGTCACCGCTTCCCTCATGATGTCTAACGGGCGAGGTAAGCCGACCGCAGAATGCGGGTCGGCTTGACCGAAATGTTAGAACCAGAAGCCAAAACGGATAACTTGAATTTGGCGACGGGCGCTAACCGTGAAAAAACGCTGCGCCACCGAGGCGGCACAGCACTGCAAAAACGATAGCTGCTTGCGCTTGCTACGCAAGGGCTAGAGGCCAAAAAGACTGAAAACCTGCGCAGCCCATGCAGGCGAAGCCCGGAAAAAAGGCAAAACAGGCACTGAATAACGCCTGAAAAGCTAAATGCCGTTTGAATAAACATGAGCTAAATAAAGCTGGGTTTCAGTGGTGCTAACGTTGGACGTAACGAGAGCCGGAGCGCAGCGGAGGGAACCAAAATGCGCAGCATTTTGGCGTCCCGTTGACGGAATGGTTAGCCGTTTCGACGCGCATAAACGGAGTGGGTGTACGGAATTACAGCTTGAATGGTTTCGGTTGAGACAAGCTCGAATTCTGTTTCGTTGAGCATTGGGAAGAAGGCGTCACCCTCGAAGGTTTGATGTACCTCAGATAGAAACACGCCGTGGGCGTGAGGTAGTGCCAGAGTGTATATCTCAGCTCCGCCCGCGACGTAGAGTTCATTGCCGAGTTCGGATGCCAAAGCGATAGCGTGCGACAGCGTTGAAACAACTACGCAGCCAGTGGCGCGGTAGTTAGCTTGGCGTGAGATTACCAATGTGTGACGGTTCGGTAGAGGCTTGCCGATAGACTCAAAGGTCTTTCGCCCCATGACAACGACTTTTCCCTCAGTGAGTCTGCGAAAAATCTTCTGCTCACCCGGAATTTTCCAGGGGATATTAGGACCATTGCCAATAACCCGATTGGCTCCCATCGCAGCAACGAGATAAATGCGTACTGATTCCGAGTTCATATGGCTAACTTTGTTTTAGGGCGACTGCCCTGCTGCGTAACATCGTTGCTGCTCCATAACATCAAACATCGACCCACGGCGTAACGCGCTTGCTGCTTGGATGCCCGAGGCATAGACTGTACAAAAAAACAGTCATAACAAGCCATGAAAACCGCCACTGCGCCGTTACCACCGCTGCGTTCGGTCAAGGTTCTGGACCAGTTGCGTGAGCGCATACGCTACTTGCATTACAGTTTACGAACCGAACAGGCTTATGTCAACTGGGTTCGTGCCTTCATCCGTTTCCACGGTGTGCGTCACCCGGCAACCTTGGGCAGCAGCGAAGTCGAGGCATTTCTGTCCTGGCTGGCGAACGAGCGCAAGGTTTCGGTCTCCACGCATCGTCAGGCATTGGCGGCCTTGCTGTTCTTCTACGGCAAGGTGCTGTGCACGGATCTGCCCTGGCTTCAGGAGATCGGAAGACCTCGGCCGTCGCGGCGCTTGCCGGTGGTGCTGACCCCGGATGAAGTGGTTCGCATCCTCGGTTTTCTGGAAGGCGAGCATCGTTTGTTCGCCCAGCTTCTGTATGGAACGGGCATGCGGATCAGTGAGGGTTTGCAACTGCGGGTCAAGGATCTGGATTTCGATCACGGCACGATCATCGTGCGGGAGGGCAAGGGCTCCAAGGATCGGGCCTTGATGTTACCCGAGAGCTTGGCACCCAGCCTGCGCGAGCAGCTGTCGCGTGCACGGGCATGGTGGCTGAAGGACCAGGCCGAGGGCCGCAGCGGCGTTGCGCTTCCCGACGCCCTTGAGCGGAAGTATCCGCGCGCCGGGCATTCCTGGCCGTGGTTCTGGGTTTTTGCGCAGCACACGCATTCGACCGATCCACGGAGCGGTGTCGTGCGTCGCCATCACATGTATGACCAGACCTTTCAGCGCGCCTTCAAACGTGCCGTAGAACAAGCAGGCATCACGAAGCCCGCCACACCGCACACCCTCCGCCACTCGTTCGCGACGGCCTTGCTCCGCAGCGGTTACGACATTCGAACCGTGCAGGATCTGCTCGGCCATTCCGACGTCTCTACGACGATGATTTACACGCATGTGCTGAAAGTTGGCGGTGCCGGAGTGCGCTCACCGCTTGATGCGCTGCCGCCCCTCACTAGTGAGAGGTAGGGCAGCGCAAGTCAATCCTGGCGGATTCACTACCCCTGCGCGAAGGCCATCGGTGCCGCATCGAACGGCCGGTTGCGGAAAGTCCTCCCTGCGTCCGCTGATGGCCGGCAGCAGCCCGTCGTTGCCTGATGGATCCAACCCCTCCGCTGCTATAGTGCAGTCGGCTTCTGACGTTCAGTGCAGCCGTCTTCTGAAAACGACAATGGAGGTGGTAGCCGAGGGTGTGGAAACACCCGACTGCCTTGCGTGGTTGCGGCAGGCGGGTTGCGACACGGTGCAGGGTTTCCTGTTCGCCAGGCCGATGCCGGCGGCGGCCTTCGTCGGCTTCGTCAACCAATGGAGGAACACCACCATGAACGCCAATGAACCGAGCACCAGTTGCTGCGTGTGCTGCAAGGAAATCCCGCTCGATGCCGCCTTCACGCCGGAAGGGGCCGAGTACGTGGAGCATTTCTGCGGGCTGGAGTGCTATCAGCGCTTCCAGGCGCGGGCCAGCACTGCGACCGAAACCAGCGTCAAACCGGACGCTTGTGATTCGCCGCCGTCAGGTTGAGGCATACCCTAACCTGATGTCAGATGCCATGTGTAAATTGCGTCAGGATAGGATTGAATTTTGAATTTATTGACATATCTCGTTGAAGGTCATAGAGTCTTCCCTGACATTTTGCAGGGAA
>NZ_JBLURD010000037.1:0-6861 GCF_051209435.1 Klebsiella sp. HN106
AGCCAGCTGAACCTGGGGCATCTGGTGGACGGCGGAAAACAGCCGCGCGGGGAGGGATTCGAGCTGCGTACCGACAGCTACGGAGCGATACGGGCCGGGAAAGGGATATTCATCACCGCTGATGCGCAGATGAAAGCGCAGGGGCAGGTACTTGAGATGGGGTCAGCAATAAGCCTTGTTAAAGGTGCTATTCATCAGGCTACTGAGTGGGGAGAGATTGCTGAGAGTCATCATAACGTGCAACCCGACGCACAATGCTTACGTGACTATTTAAAAGCGGCCGAACGGCTTCAAAAACCCGCTATGTTGTTGACAGCCCCTGCTGGAGTAGGGATTGTCAGTCCGGATACAGTGATGCTACAGACGGGGAAAGCACTCTATGCCCAAAGTATGGGCGAAGTACATATTGCCAGCAGCAAACGCATTGCGCTTAATGCTAATTACGCTATTTCTTTATTAGCTCAAACAGAGGGAGTAAGGATTGTCTCTGGTAAGGGGCCTTGCGAACTGGAATCGCATGCAGATACTCTGTCTATTACTGCGCTCAAAGATATTACTATTCAGTCCACGCAGGGCCATTTGCAATTGACAGCCAAAAATGGGATTACCCTGGCATGCGGTGGCGCGTATATTCGGTTGTCTCCCGATGGTCGAATTGAAATACATGGGCCTGGTTTGTTAAGCCTTAAGGGAAAACATGTATTTGAAGGCCCGACAAGGCAGGACTTTCCATTACCAGAACTCCCACAATCGATTTGTAAAGAGTGTCTATGTAAAGCACAGGAAGCTGCCGCTGGATTTATCCCTCGCTAACTAAAAGGATATCAAATGGACGCAGATACTGATAATTCAATATTAAATTGGTTAAAACAGATCGAACAAGTGTGTGCTTGTCTGGATACCGTGTCAGTAAATATTATTGTGGATCAGGCTGGGGATGCCCCCTCTTTAGTTCATGATTTGATGCGGTTTCAACCGCAGATTGCCTGGGTTTCGCTATTAGAGAATGAACCGGAAAATGAGTTTATTGAAGATGCGCCTCTTTTTTTGCAATTATGTATTGATGTATGGCAGCACAAAGAGTGGTTGTCAGCCTTACTTCGGCAATATAATGATCCGGCGCGAATATTGCTCTTTTTTTCTGTGTGTGATTTTAGTTCGTTGGCAAAACATTTGCAGAACCTGATTATTGCGGAATGGGAGGGCCGTAAGGGCTTAATGCGATTTTATGATACCCGAGTATTCCCGGCGTTGGTAACGTCAGTATTGACTGAGCAACAAAAAAATTATTTTCTACATATTGCGCAACTATGGAGCTGGCGTAATCGCAATGGGCAATCCGTCTGGTTTCGGGGTGAAAACTGTGAATATAACTTTAGCGAGACGACATTATTAACGCTTACCGATGCTCAATACAGCCAATTAGGTATGATTAGTGATATCGAAGGATTTATCAGAAAATATCACTTCAGGTATCCTGAGTTTACAAAGCAAACATTATTTAATCATTTGTGGCAGCGATTGCAGATGATGGATGAAGAAACACCGCTTGATAATGAGCGCTTTTTTAGTGAGTATTTATCGGGAGGGGGGGGGAACAGCAAACCATCGATAAAAAGAAGAGACCTGATTAATAATGGCTCTGTAATTTTTCGCGCATAATTCATTGGTGTGTATCCTAAAGCCAGCATGCGCCTACATGAGTGAGACAAAGAGTAAAAATAAATATGATCAAGATGTTTACTAAATGCAGGGGCTATACGCTGTTTTTGTTTGCGGCATTATTATTGACCAGTTGTGAACAACCGGAAACCTGGAGCAGCGGTGATTTGCGTGGGGTTAACCATACACGCCAGGAGATTCCCGGCTTCAGCGTCAACGGCAGTATCGGGCCGAATATTGGTTCCTTCGGGGAAAAGGGAGGAGCTTGTTGCATTTCCCTGCCTGATAAATGGCGACCAGGTTTAAAGGCTGATGTTGTGTGGGTGGTCAGTACGACTTCAGACATAATCAACTTTCCTGGATATGAGGATTGGGAGAAATATAAGGCATGGGAAAAAAAAGTTATAGAGGGGAGGGTTAAACACTACACCACAGTCGATATTCCCGACTACGGTGACAGGAAATGCGGATTAACCGTCCATTTTTTGCCCTGTAATCAAATCAAGGTTACTGCCTCTTGCAAAACATATGGTGCCGCTGAATATCCGATTAAAGAGCCCCGTGAAATGGAGGAGCCTGAGCAATGCCCCAAATGAATGTCAGGTCGGTTTTAGCACCTCCGTATTTCCCCGCTGAAGGCCGGTTGCCCAAAAATATTGACTTGGTACAAGCCAATGTAGATTTACAGACACGTGAGGAGAAGGAGTTTAAACTAACGCTGAATGCGCAAAATGGTCTTAATAATACCCCTCCTTGTTGTAAAAGCCTGCATGTCAGCCTATTTTTTGACGGCACTAATAATAATGAAAAAGCAAGCGCTGAGGCAAAAAGACCGAACCCCAGCAATATCGCCCGACTTTATCATACGGCGCTTGAAGATATCGATAGCGGATATTATAGCTACTATATACCCGGTGTGGGGACTGCTTTTCCGGAAATTGGCGAGTTGGATTTTAGCGATGCGGGGTTAAGATATGCCACGGGGGGAGAGGCGCGAATTAATTGGGCACTGCTGCGCATTGTCGATGCCGTCAGGCATACATTAACCGGAGAACGTCTGGGTGATAGCGAAGCGAAGGGGTTGGCACAGTCTCTTTCAAGGGACATGGCAGGCAAGGCGAAAGTAAACAAACCAATAAGAACGATGAGGCGGCAGGTCGTATTCCGTCACCTGTTTGCCCCACTGCGCGCTAGAGCGAAAACCCATCAGCCGAAAATCCTCAAAATCAAGCTGTTTATCTACGGTTTCTCCCGCGGCGCCGCCGAGGCGCGCGCCTTTGTGAACTGGTTAACGGACATCCTGGATGCGGCATTGCTACAGGAGAAAACTCCGCTACCCACTCTGCTGGGCTGGCCGATAGCCGTTGAGTTTCTTGGTCTCTGCGACACCGTGGCCTCGGTAGGGATTGCACGCATAGCCCCTGGATTTCAGGGGCATATGGCGTGGGCGGATGATAATCTGGCGCTGCCGGATGAAAGTCAATTCCCCGGATTTATTCAGCGCTGCTGCCATTTTGTCTCCGCTCACGAGCAGCGTTTGTGCTTTCCGCTCGATTCTGTCAGACGCACGGAGGGAAATTACCCCGCCAGTACCTTTGAGGTGGTTTACCCTGGTGTTCACTCTGACGTGGGCGGCGGCTATGCCCGGGGGGAGCAGGGGAAGAGCGTTGAGGATGCGCTGATTCTCTCGCAGATTGTGCTGCACGATCTTTATGCCGCAGCCTTTGCTATGGGCGCCCCCCTGATGGTACCGGAACAGATGATCCCGCCCGATTTAGTATCGCGTAAGCCTTCACGGAATATGAGTGAGGACGTTCTGCAGGAATTTAAAATCAAACAACCGCTTATCGAGCGCTTCAATGCCTGGCGCACCACTTTGCAGCCAGACCTGCCGCAGAACGCCACCTCTGGTTATCAACCTGTTGACCTGAAGCATGCGCTGGAAAATGTGATTGAACAGCAGATGGCGTGGATAACTGCCTGGCGTATAGGACGTTTTGCGAATGGCAGTTACCAGCGTCAGTCCTTTTATCAGGAAGCGGCATGGAATAGTGGGGATACGGACCAGCAGCACCGTGACGCAAGTGAGAGGGCGCGTGATGAAAAACAGAAAGAGCGTGAAAAGGCTCGCAAGATAATACCGGATACGCCGGGAGTACCAATATTCGAACCTGCTCTCGATCAGCAGCAGTTGCAGCAGGCAGCGGACGAATTTCGTGCAGATTATCACGCTCTCTCTCCTTACACGGTAGGCATGACGCGGAATAACACTGGCGGTGGATGGCAGATGCTGGTTGATGGCATCGGTGGGAGGATTACGTACATCTTCGATCCTGACGATCAGGCGGCTGAATATACGCAGATGAAAACCGCGGCTAACTCGTTAAAAGGAATACTCTTTAAAGACGATCGTGGCGCGATTACCGATGATAGTCACTATGCCCAAGTTTGTAAGTTGTATGACGATCATATTCATGATTCACGTGCGTGGTTTATGCAATCTAGTCTGGGGTATCGCGAACTGTGGGCGGGTTATTTTCGCTACCGTACCATTTATAGCGGGGATGATGCTAATAAAGAGACTTCTTTGTTAAAAATGAGCCAAAAAGGTGGCGAGGTGCTTATTGGTATAAATATTTATTTAGTTGCTGAGGAAAATAAAGCATTTGCCGCAGTGGATCGGGGTGTGGATAAGTTAGGAAACGTCATGAAAGACGGCATGGAATTATCGGCACAGGCGCAGCAGCTGGAGAATGAGGCTATCGCTGCCAGAAATAAAAAGATCCGTGAAATGGGCGGGAAAGTTATCCGTGGCATGGTCGAGAAAGTAAGGCATATGTCTTCTATGCAAACATGTCCTGTTTCCGATATCAATGGCGAAATGATATGCCAGGTTCCGCTATATGTGAATATAGTTTTCCCCACGCGTAATGTTACCCAGTTACGCAAAATTTATAATCAGCAAGAAGCAGCGAGTGATAAAAAACAGTTGGATGAACTGGTGGAAAATTTAAATAACTTTGTCGAGCCAGCCAGTAACAGGAGATAGCCGGCAATGAGCGCGTTAAAAAAAATAGTCCGACAGGGCGATACTTTACGGGAATATGGTGGAACTGTCTTATCCGGGAAATATCTTGCTTTTGGCAAGCCTATTGCCCGCGTGGGGGATGCGGTGCAGTGCAATAAGCATGGAGCTACAACAATTATTGAGGGAGCAGCAGGAACCATGATTGATGGTAAGTCTGTTGCTCTGGATGGACACCGTTGCACCTGCGGTTGCGCTTTGGTGAGTTCATTACAGGAGATGGATATCGCGCTATGAAATATCCGCGGCTTTATCCTGATTACCGGGGAGTTGTTCCCCCCTGTAAAAAACGCTGGGGAGTGGCATGGCTGGTGGGTAATTTACTGTTTACATTTTTTATCCTCTGGTTATGGCCTTTAGACAAGGCCACCCATACTGCAGAATTCTGGTTCTGGACTGCCGTTTTTCCTACCCTTTTTATCGGATTTCTGTTTGCTGCACGAGTCTTGATTTATCAGGTGGCTTCGGGGAACCAACGGGCTTATCGCCATATACTGCAGCAGGAGGAAGTGCGATGGTGGCGGCAACGAGCGGCCGGACTTCCGATAGAACCATGGTGTTTGCTGGGGCCGGGCGGTGATAAACCAGAGCATCATCTGGCTGCTCTGGCGCGAGATAGCTCTCCGCCAGAATATTTAATAACCCAGCATGGTTTCAGGGTTTTGCGTTGCCCACAAATACTGGAAAACGACATTTGGCGCCGGGAGGCGGCATTAACTCGACATTTAGTGCGCACGTTGATTGAGACATACGCATTAAAAAGCTCATGTCCTCCAGTATTTCAGGCGTTGTACTGGTGTGGTTCGTCACAAGCGGGGCAACAGTTTATGCAGACGTTATGTGATTCAGGATGGCAGTTTCAGCAGCCGCTTTTACCGCTGAACGATATCGATCAGTTAGATGATGCTATCGACCATTACCATCGTCTCTCCCGGCATAAAAATAGATTACTGTGTGCTGGCATTTATTCGGCGAGCCACATCGACTCTACGCAGATTACCGGAGAAGCAGGGTTTGTCTGGTGCGTCGGGGTAGAAAAAAAAGTTATCGTGCAACGTGCTGAACGGCAGGATACTCCAGATGAAACCGCCCTGATGCTAACCAGGCAGGTTGAAAAAATTTCCCTTATGACTTCTCCGCCTGAACACTGTCTGTCATTTAATAACCGTGCAGCAGAATATTTGCAATCGGGAGGATGGCCGACGCTGGAACACATCCTTGCCCCATATTGGGGGGACCTGCAGCAAATGTCCCCATTTGTTGCAATTTCTATGGCTGCCTTCAGAAGCCTTGAGGCTGGGCAATCATGTGGATGGATAGCCCAGGATCAAATGCGTAAATGTATTATTGGAGTAATTACCATTGATAAATGATAAGGAACATCAAGGCTCTCTTTTTCGCCAGTTCATCTGGTGTTCAGTAACGATCACTCTATTTCTGGTGATTATTGGTTGCCTGTATTGGTTTTTAAAGGACGCGCTCGGTTTACCTCCCTTCACATTACAAATGTTCCTGCTATACCTTGCAGGAGCGTGGTTTTTACTGATGTGGTTATCACCTTTTATTCTGCAAGGGTGGAATGCTTTGGCGCGAGCCGAGGCTTTAAACAAGATTTATCATCCAGGACCCGCCACACATCAACAAACCCTGGATGCAAATTCGCATTATCTTACTGAACTGCGTCAATATCTCCGCCGCCGCTTTACCCGTTTCTGGCGCCACAAAGTCCGCCTGCTGCTGGTAGCCGGTGAACCCGCGCACATTGCCGCCATCGCCCCCGGTCTGGCGGAAAAGCAGTGGCTCGAAGGCCACCGCACGGTGCTGATTTACGGCGGCACTCTGTCATCGGCGCCGGATACTGAGCGCCTGGCCGCCCTGCGCAAGCTGCGCCGCAGCCGTCCGCTGGACGGCATCGTGCTGGCGCTTGATGAGGCGCAGGCGACCTGCGCTACCCTGGATAACCATCTTCGCACCCTCGAGCAGGTCGGGGAGGCCCTGCGCTGGCAGCCGCCGGTGTACCTGTGGCAGGTGACTGACAGCGCCTGGCCGCAGGATACCCGCATCAGCCAGACGGTGGGGGCGCTGTTCCCGCCCGGCGCCACGCCGGAGGGGGT
>NZ_JBLURD010000038.1:0-6651 GCF_051209435.1 Klebsiella sp. HN106
TACTCGTGGCTGCAACCCTACTAGCTCAAAATTTATTCACACATGGTTACGCTTTGGGGAAATTATGAGGGGATCTCTCAGTGCATTGCCTCCAATTCCCATAATTTATTACGCCGATAATAACTTGGTGTAACCTTAAAAATGTACTTAAATCGACGTGTAAAAGATTGTTGGGAATCAAATTGATATTTTAATGCGATCTCAAGGATAGTTTTTTTCGTCAACCTCAACTCAACAGCCGCTTTCGTCAAACGACGAGCACGAATATAGCTAGCCAGTGTGACCCCTGTTACTTTTTTGAACAGCCGCTGAAAATACCACTTGGTATAACCCGCTTTATTCGCCACATCATCAAGCAGTAAAGACTGATCTAAATTATGTTCAATCCATAATAGAACATCTTTGATAACCGTTGTATGAAACTGCTTATCATCATATCTTAATTGGATGTTATTAGCTTTATTTTGATAGCGAGAATGCTGTTCAATATACATAAAATAACCTAAATGTTCTTAAGATTGTCACGACCACATCATCATGATACCATAAACATACTGACGGTATGTTATTTTAAATCTATCATGGAAAATAAAAATCATCAACAAGAAAATTTTAAGAGTACCTATCAATCACTGGTTAACTCAGCACGAATATTGTTTGTTGAAAAAGGCTATCAAGCTGTTTCAATAGATGAGATCTCGGGAAAAGCGTTGGTGACCAAAGGTGCCTTTTATCATCACTTTAAAAATAAAAAACAATTACTCAGTGCCTGTTATAAGCAGCAATTAATTATGATTGATGCCTACATCACAACAAAAACTGATTTAACAAATGGTTGGTCTGCCTTAGAAAGTATATTTGAACATTATCTTGATTATATTATTGATAATAATAAAAACCTTATCCCTATCCAAGAAGTGATGCCTATCATTGGTTGGAATGAACTTGAAAAAATTAGCCTTGAATACATTACTGGTAAGGTAAACGCCATTGTCAGCAAATTGATCCAAGAGAACCAACTTAAAGCTTATGATGATGATGTGCTTAAAAACTTACTCAATGGCTGGTTTATGCATATCGCAATACATGCGAAAAACCTAAAAGAGCTTGCCGATAAAAAAGGCCAATTTATTGCTATTTACCGCGGCTTTTTATTGAGCTTGAAAGATAAATAAAATAGATAGGTTTTATTTGAAGCTAAATCTTCTTTATCGTAAAAAATGCCCTCTTGGGTTATCAAGAGGGTCATTATATTTCGCGGAATAACATCATTTGGTGACGAAATAACTAAGCACTTGTCTCCTGTTTACTCCCCTGAGCTTGAGGGGTTAACATGAAGGTCATCGATAGCAGGATAATAATACAGTAAAACGCTAAACCAATAATCCAAATCCAGCCATCCCAAATTGGTAGTGAATGATTATAAATAACAGCAAACAGTAATGGGCCAATAACACCGGTTGCATTGGTAAGGCTCACCAATAATCCCTGTAAAGCACCTTGCTGATGACTCTTTGTTTGGATAGACATCACTCCCTGTAATGCAGGTAAAGCGATCCCACCACCAGCCAATAAAATTAAAACAGGGAAAACTAACCAACCTTCAGATATAAACGCTAAAAAGGCAAATGCACTACTATCTGCAATAAATCCGAGCAGTACTGCCGTTTTTTCGCCCCATTTAGTGGCTATTCTTCCTGCCACAAAGGCTTGGAATACTGAGTGTAAAAGACCAAGACCCGCTAATGAAAAGCCAACCATCATGCTATTCCATCCAAAACGATTTTCGGTAAATAGCACCCACACCGTTGCGGGAATTTGGCCTATCAATTGCGCTGAAAAATAAATAATCAACAAAATGGGCATCGTTTTAAATAAAGTGATGTATACCGAATTCGATTGCGTCTCAACCCCTACTTCGGTATCTGTATTATCACGTGTATTTTTGGTTTCACGGAACCAAAACATAACCACAAGGAAAGTGACAATATTTAGCAACGCAGCGATAAAAAAGGGACTATGCGGTGAAATCTCTCCTGCAAAACCACCAATAATAGGCCCCGCTATTAAACCAAGCCCAAAACTTGCCCCTAACCAACCGAACCACTTCACGCGTTGAGAAGCTGAGGTGGTATCGGCAATGACCGATGCCGCGACAGCCCCAGTAGCTCCTGTGATCCCTGAAAGCAAACGGCCTAAATACAGCATCCAAAGCGCACTTGAAAAAGCCAGCAATAAGTAATCCAGCGATGCGCCTATTAATGACAACAACAGCACTGGGCGCCGACCAAATCGGTCAGACATTTTTCCAAGCCAAGGAGCAAAGATAACCTGCATTAACGCATAAAGTGCAAGCAATACGCCAAAGTGGTTAGCGATATCTTCCGAAGCAATAAATTCACGTAATAACGTTGGCAAGACTGGCATGATAAGGCCAATCCCCATGGCATCGAGTAACGTAATTACCAATGCGATCTTTGTCGAACTATTCATTTCACTTTTCTCTATCACTGATAGGGAGTGGTAAAATAACTCTATCAATGATAGAGTGTCAACAAAAATTAGGAATTAATGATGTCTAGATTAGATAAAAGTAAAGTGATTAACAGCGCATTAGAGCTGCTTAATGAGGTCGGAATCGAAGGTTTAACAACCCGTAAACTCGCCCAGAAGCTAGGTGTAGAGCAGCCTACATTGTATTGGCATGTAAAAAATAAGCGGGCTTTGCTCGACGCCTTAGCCATTGAGATGTTAGATAGGCACCATACTCACTTTTGCCCTTTAGAAGGGGAAAGCTGGCAAGATTTTTTACGTAATAACGCTAAAAGTTTTAGATGTGCTTTACTAAGTCATCGCGATGGAGCAAAAGTACATTTAGGTACACGGCCTACAGAAAAACAGTATGAAACTCTCGAAAATCAATTAGCCTTTTTATGCCAACAAGGTTTTTCACTAGAGAATGCATTATATGCACTCAGCGCTGTGGGGCATTTTACTTTAGGTTGCGTATTGGAAGATCAAGAGCATCAAGTCGCTAAAGAAGAAAGGGAAACACCTACTACTGATAGTATGCCGCCATTATTACGACAAGCTATCGAATTATTTGATCACCAAGGTGCAGAGCCAGCCTTCTTATTCGGCCTTGAATTGATCATATGCGGATTAGAAAAACAACTTAAATGTGAAAGTGGGTCTTAAAAGCAGCATAACCTTTTTCCGTGATGGTAACTTCACGGTAACCAAGATGTCGAGTTAACCACCCTTTAGATTCATAAAGCGAAAATAATGCGGCTCCAACGTACCCACCTAAATGGAAACGGCGTTCACTCCAATCTAAACACGCACAACAGATTTTACGTGAATGTTTGGAAGGAACGTCAATTCCCATTTCATGAAAATATTGAATACCACTTAATGTGATCATTGAACCATTTTCAGTGATCCATTGCTGTTGACAAAGGGAATCATAGATCTTAACGGCAACTTCGCCAGCTAAATGATCATAGCAAGTACGTGCTTTTCGTAAATGCACTGGCGTGGAAACTTTGGCATGTACGCCATGGTTTAAGGAGATCCCCATCATACTTTCCATCAATTCAGCAATATCTTTTCCTGCTAGCCGAAAATAACGATGCTTGCCTTGAGCTACTACTGTGATTAGCTGGCAATCTAATAATTTAGATAAATGACTGCTCGCCGTTGAAGCTGATATATTCGCCACAGAACTTAGCTCAGTGGCCGTCCAAGCTCGCCCATCCATCAAAGCACTGAGTATTTTAACTCGTGAAATGTCAGACATAGCCGCCCCTATCGCGGCTATTGAGGACTCAAAGGTAACCTCTTTTCGTATTAAATTAGCCATCGCAAGTTCACTTTATTGCCCAAGGGAGCGTAACAGATGCAGCCATACTATCATTGTCCGTTATTAATATCAGTTGGTTAGCATGGTCACTGTATTGCACTAAAATATTAATGTTATTCTCCGCCAATACTCGTGCTATTTCGCCAAGTTCCCCCGGTTTTTCCTGTTTTAACTTACGAATTAATGGTGTCCGGATCGCAAGTACTAACAGTCCAGCTTGCTCTAGCGCTATTTTAGCTTCCTTTCCTTGTTCAACAAGAAAATGAGCATGGCATTCATCACCAACCGTAAATATCCCTCCCCCTTCCAATCCAATACCTTTATTACCTAATGTTTTTCCTAGTAATGCTAATTGTCCTATTTGATTATCTAAAACAACGTGAACATCAAACATTATCCTTGTCCTTTTTAAATGAATATTCGCGAGTAATATGAGCAATACTAATTTTGTAAAAATCAAATATTGACTCTCGCCCTTCTTGTTGAGCTTTCGCATGTAAAACATGATTTTTCCATTGCAGAACTGCGTATTCGTTTTCCCACCAAGATAGCGATAACATTTTTCCTTCTGTAGCTAGACTTTGAAAACGTTCAATTGAAATAAAACCAGCTACATGACTTAATAGTGGTCTTAACTCCTCAGCTAAAGTCAAATAGCGAGTTTGTTGGTCGGGTTGTATTTGCACCTCAAATATTACAGCAATCATATTTTTCTCCGTTATTAATCAACAAACAGAGTAATCCACCCGAAAATTAACACTTCGATAAGCAACGAAATATAGAAAGGTCATGCTGCTGTTTTATGTTGTATATCACACTTCTTTAAATTGCTCGGCCTGCGCTTATCATGTTCTCCTTCTCTTATAATTTTGTTTATTATTTATACTTTTTTATTTTTTGCTATCACCGAAAATAGTGCGGATCCCGCATGGTATTTAGGTTTACCCATCATTAAATACCATTGTTGTTATTTTAATCTTTTTAATATTTCATGATTAAGATCACACTAAAATTATGACCCTATTAACTAAAAGTTATGGATACCCTAATAAAACTCATTGTTAAAGATTAGTTAACCAAAGTAACTTCATTTTTCACTATTGTTAAATTGTTATAGTGAAAATTCTGGTAAACTAATAGAGGTAAAAAAATGATCCTAGATGCCAGTTATACATTATTAGTCGCATGTATCGCGCTACTCATAGGAATGTTTGTCGTAAAATTTACCCCGTTCCTACAAAAAAACCACATACCAGAAGCCGTCGTTGGTGGCTTTATTGTTGCAATTGTTCTGTTAATTATTGATAAAACATCAGGTTATTCGTTTACTTTTGATGCTTCATTGCAAAGTTTATTAATGCTCACATTCTTTTCCTCTATCGGGCTAAGTTCTGACTTTTCTCGACTGATTAAAGGAGGAAAGCCGTTAGTTCTATTAACTATTGCAGTAACGATCCTAATCGCCATTCAAAATACTGTCGGCATGAGTATGGCTGTCATGATGAATGAAAGTCCATTTATTGGCTTAATTGCAGGTTCAATTACTCTAACAGGTGGTCATGGTAATGCCGGAGCATGGGGCCCTATTCTCGCTGATAAATATGGTGTAACAGGCGCCGTTGAATTAGCGATGGCTTGTGCAACACTTGGATTAGTGTTGGGTGGTTTAGTTGGCGGCCCTGTTGCCCGTCATCTTTTGAAAAAGGTCTCTATTCCTAAAACAACCGAGCAAGAGCGCGACACTATCGTTGAAGCTTTTGAGCAACCAAGCGTCAAAAGAAAAATCAATGCAAATAACGTTATTGAAACCATTTCAATGCTGATTATCTGTATTGTTGTTGGTGGCTATATCAGTGCATTGTTTAAAGATACTTTTCTGCAACTGCCTACTTTTGTCTGGTGTTTATTTGTCGGTATTATTATCCGTAATACACTGACTCATGTATTTAAACACGAAGTGTTTGAGCCGACCGTCGATGTATTAGGTAGCGTTGCTTTATCGCTTTTCTTGGCAATGGCGTTAATGTCATTAAAATTTGGTCAATTGGCAAGCATGGCAGGGCCAGTATTAATTATCATTGCTGTACAAACTGTTGTCATGGTGCTATTTGCCTGCTTTATCACCTTCAAAATGATGGGCAAAGATTATGATGCTGTCGTGATCAGCGCGGGTCACTGTGGCTTTGGTATGGGAGCAACACCAACAGCAATTGCGAATATGCAAACAGTCACAAAAGCATTTGGACCATCACATAAAGCTTTCCTTGTCGTTCCTATGGTCGGTGCCTTTATTGTTGATATTTCAAACAGTATCTTAATTAAAATATTTATTGAAATTGGTACATACTTTACCTAATAGCTACACACTACTCGGCGTACTTCTCCTAACAATTTATTATAGGGCAGTATGCCGAGCCGCTTTCTTACCCCGTATATTCCCCTAGTCAATCTATTTAGCTTGCACGTTTACGAATTAATTCTCGTGACAACTAAACCAAAATTTGAATTATGACGAGTATATCTGATTATTTATACTTTATTCGTTAGAATAGTCCGTAGAAATAAATAATCAGTAGGCTACATGGAATGAAATTAAGACATCTCGATATCTTTTATGCTGTAATGACTTGTGGTTCCTTAACGCGTGCGGCTGAAGTTTTACATATTTCTCAACCCGCGGCGAGTAAAGCACTCAAACATGCTGAGCACTGAGAGATCCCCTCATAATTTCCCCAAAACGTAACCATGTGTGAATAGATTTTGAGTAAGCAGGGTTGCAGCCACGAGTG
>NZ_JBLURD010000039.1:0-6248 GCF_051209435.1 Klebsiella sp. HN106
CCAGCGTACGGCCCACAGAATGATGTCACGCTGAAAATGCCGGCCTTTGAATGGGTTCATGTGCAGCTCCATCAGCAAAAGGGGATGATAAGTTTATCACCACCGACTATTTGCAACAGTGCCCATCGGCGTAGTAGTGGATGTGGTCGATGACAAAGCCGGTGCGGGTCAGCGTGCGCCGGAGGATCGGCAGAAAATCGACCAGGAACGAAGTAGCGCGTGTGACGACGGCCGGTACGCCGACACGCGCCACGGCCTCGGCCCAGCGCGCGGCCGGCGGTTGGAGCAGGCCGTTGTGCACCGAACCGTGGTAGGTGCCGACCGCCAATGTGAGCCAGCGCTCTAGCTCGCGCAGCGTCAGGGCGGCCTTGTTTTCGGAATCGTAGTCGCCGCGCTGGTCAGGGTTGGAGAAGGTCGTTCCCGGCAGTTCGTCGTGAATCATCTGCATCGCCGTGCCGATGATCCGTTCCACGATGCCGCCATAGTGCGGCTGTCCCAGCGGGCGATAGTCCAGCCGGATGCCATGCTGCTCGCAACCCCGGCGCAGGGCCTCGCTCTTGAACTCGGCCGCGTTGTCTAGGTAGAGCAGCAAGGGCTTGCCGCTCATCTGCCAATCCATTTCCACGTTCAGTCCTTCCAGCCAAGGGCGCTTGTCGCAGGCGACATGCACGAGGCACAGGCCAACCGAAACGGCAGACGGCGCTTCCAGCGTGACGACCATGCCGAGCACGCAGCGGGTGAACACGTCGATGGCGAGGGTCAGGTACGGGCGGCCAATAGGTTGCCGGTCGCGGTCATCGACCACGATCAGGTCGATGACCGTATGGTCTATCTGCACCTGCTCCAGCGGCGCGGTCACGGCAGGAGGCTCGCCGCCCACACCTTGTAGGTCACGAGCGGCATCCTGGCCTTCCCGCCGGCGGATGACCTTGCGCGGGTCAAGGCTAGCGATCCGTAAGGCCACGGTATTGCGCGCCGGCACTCGCAGTTTTTGAGCCTTGCACACCTGAGTGACTTCGCGGTGAAAGGCCGCTAGGCTGCGCTTCTGCTTGGTCAGGAACCGCTTTTGCAGTAGCTCGTGGATGACGCGCTCGACCGGTTCCGGCAAGCGCCCCTTACCTTTACCTCCACCGGACTGGCCGGGCACCAGATCCGTCACGAGGCCGCTGCCTTGCCGGGCACGCCGGATCAGAACGTATACCTGGCGCCGAGACAAGCCCAGCGCCTGAGCCGCCATATCGGCCGCTTCGTGCCCGACCGTCTCCGACTGCGCCAACGGACTGATGATCTCCGCACGACGGCGCGCACGCTCCCAAGCCTCATCAGGCAGAGTGGCCACGCCTTGTTCTGGAATCCGTGGGGTGTCCGTCGCCATGCTCACCTCGCTTTGGTGCACACGAGTATTGAGCATAGTCGAGATTGGTGCAGATCACTTCTGATATTGAACTGTCAGGAGCTGGCTGCACAACAGCCATTACGCCCAATCAACTGGTGCAGTCGTCTTCTGAAAATGACATCCATGCCCAGCCCGTGCGCGAGCTGGATCACCGCCCGCACGATAGTTTGGTCACGGGCATCATCCGGGAGCCTGGCGACAAAGGATTGGTCGATTTTCAATGTGGTGATGGGGCAGCATTTCAGATGTTGCAGGCAGGAATAGCCGGTGCCGAAGTCGTCGGCGGCGAAGCGCACGCCGATGGCGCGCAAGGCGTCGAAACTGGCGAACAGGGCTGGATTGCCGAATGCGACCGATTCGGTCAGTTCGATCTCCAGAAGCTCGGCGGGCAGGGCCATATCGGCCAGCACCCGCTTTACCTCGTCGTCGAACGTTGGCCCAACCTGGCTGGCGGACACATTGATGGCAAGACGGAACGGTTGCCATGCCGGTCCTTGCCACTTGTGCATCTGGCGACAGGCCTCGCCCAGCACCCACGCGCCTATTTCCGGCATCAGGCCGAACGACTCGGCCAGCGGCAGGAACTGGCCGGGCGGCAACAGGCCAAGCCTCGGATGCCGCCAGCGCATCAACGCTTCCGCGCCAGCGATCCGGTGATCGCGCAGATCGACCAGCGGCTGGTAATGCAGGTCAAGCTGTCCGCGCGCCGCCGCCTGCGCCAACTCGGCCGCCGTCCATCCGGCGGGCTGCGAACTCGTCATGATCCGCCCCGGAAGGCGCGCAGCAGCCGCGTTACGGCCAGAACGAACAAGCCGGTCAGCGCGAGCGCGGCAACACCCCAATGCTCGCCAAGGAAGGCACCGGCGGTCGTCCCGGCCAGCACGGCGGCGAGAATCGGCAGATGGCAGGGGCAGGTCAACACGGCCAGCGCACCCCACAGGTAGCCGGAAACGGGTTGGCGCGTCTCGGGCGGCAGTTTGTCAGGGGCGTTCACGGCAATGCCTCCTCGTGCGCCCGCTCGGCTGGCATGGAGGCCAGTTGCGCGTCCAGATGGGCCAACGCCGCGCGCCGCCGCTCGACCAACTGGCGCAGCACGGCAAGCTGCGCTGCGGCTTGTGCGCCGTCCGCTGCGTCGAGCGCACGGCACAGCCGCGCCAGGGCATCCAGGCCGATACCCGCCTCGAAGGCCGCGCGCACGAAGCACAGCCGTTGCAAGGCCGCATCGTCGAACACGCCGTAGCCGCCCGTGGTGCAGGCCACCGGCCGTAACAAGCCGCGCACCAGGTAGTCGCGCACGATATGTACGCTCACCCCAGCGTTATGGGCCAGTTGCGATACCGTGTAGGCGCTCATCGCACACCTCCTTGTCCTCACCCGGCGCAGCAGGAAAGCTGCTTCACATCCTTGTTGAAGGTCTGCGCCGCGAGCTTCAACCCTTCGACCATCGTCAGGTAGGGGAACAACTGGTCGGCCAGTTCCTGCACCGTCATCCGGTTGCGAATCGCCAGTGCGGCCGTCTGGATCAGTTCGCCCGCTTCCGGGGCCACTGCCTGCACGCCGATCAGTCGTCCGCTGCCTTCTTCAACCACCAGTTTGATGAAGCCGCGCGTGTCGAAGTTGGCGAGCGCGCGCGGCACGTTGTCCAGCGTTAGCGTGCGACTATCAGTTTTGATGCCGTCATGGTGCGCTTCCGCCTCGCTGTAGCCTACGGTCGCCACTTGCGGGTCGGTGAACACCACGGCCGGCATCGCGGTCAGGTTCAGGGCCGCGTCACCGCCGGTCATGTTGATCGCGGCGCGAGTGCCGGCCGCTGCCGCCACATAGACGAACTGCGGCTGGTCGGTGCAGTCGCCTGCGGCGTAGATGTGTTCCACGCTTGTACGCATGCCGGGGTCGATGACGATAGCGCCTTGCGGGGTGAGCGTGACGCCCGTCGCATCCAGTGCCAGCTTGCGTGTGTTGGGCGCGCGGCCGGTGGCGACCAGCAGCTTGTCGGCGCGCAGTTCGCCGTGCGCCGTGGTGAGCACGAATTCGCCGTCCCCTTCACCATTGATATACGCGACCTGGCTGGCCTGGGTGTGTTCCCTCACCTCGATGCCCTCCATGCGGAATGCGGCCGTGACGGCTTCGCCTATAGCTGGGTCTTCGCGGAAGAACAGCGTGCTGCGAGCCAGGATCGTCACCTTCGCTCCGAGTCGGGCGAACGCCTGCGCCAGCTCCAGCGCCACCACTGATGAGCCAATCACGGCCAGGCGCTTAGGAATCGTCTCGCTGACCAGCGCTTCAGTGGAAGTCCAGTACGGAGTGTCTTTCAGGCCGGGAATCGGCGGCACGGCCGGGCTCGCGCCGGTGGCGATCAGGCAGCGGTCGAATGCCACCACGCGCTCGCCGCCGTCGTTGAGTTGCACGATCAGGTTGCGATTGTCCTTAAAGCGGGCGGAGCCGTGCAGCACAGTGATCGCCGGATTGCCCTCCAAGATGCCTTCGTACTTGGCGTGGCGCAGTTCATCGACGCGGGCCTGCTGCTGGGCCAGCAGCGCCGTGCGCTGGATGGTCGGCGTGGTAGCGGCGATGCCGCCATCGAACGGGCTTTCCCGGCGCAGATGGGCGATATGGGCGGCGCGGATCATGATCTTGGACGGCACACAACCGACATTGACGCAGGTGCCGCCGATGGTGCCGCGCTCGATCAGCGTGACACGTGCGCCTTGCTCGACGGCCTTCAGCGCCGCTGCCATCGCGGCCCCGCCGCTGCCGATGACGGCGATATGCAATGCGCCGCTGCTACCCGTCTTGTCGTTTCTGCCCAGCAGATCGCGCATCTTGTCGAGCAATCCGCCCGGCGTCGAAACTGAGGGGGCATCGGCCAGCGTGGCCCGATAACCGAGTCCAGCTACAGCGGCCGTCAGCGCGTCGGGTGACGTGCCGACCTCAATGGCGAGCTTGGCGCTGCCCTTGGCGTAGGAGACATCCGCTGATTGCACGCCGGGCACTTTCTCCAGGGCGTCCTTGACATGCACTGCGCACGAGTCGCAAGTCATGCCGGTGATTTTGAGAGTGCTCATACCATCGTTCCTTATTCGTGTGGGCCGCCGTGTCGCACGGTCAGCCGTCTTTCACAAGCGCTTGGCGGGGAGTTCGCAGCCGTCCGGTCCGCAACGGCGATGCGCCGGCGACACGAAGTCCCAGATCGACACCCCAATCATCAAGGCCAGGCCGACGTACATCAGGTTCGCCGTCCACCAGTTGCCGAGCAGCCAGACCGTGGCCGCAAACACGATGGCCGGGCCGATCATGCCGAGCAGACTGCGCAGCCATTGCCGATGACTGAACCAACCCAGCGCGTTCGCCAGGAAGGCCAGCGCGGCAAACAGCGGCAGCAGGCGGCTGATGAACAGTCCCTCGTACTGGCTCAAGAAGCCCAGCCCGATGGCCGCGCCGAAGCTGGCGAGGGCTGGAAAGCAGGCGGCGCAGCCCATCGCGGAAACGACGCTGCCGAGCGCGCCGGTTTTATCGGCAATGCGTGTCATCAGTCCCATGAAGCGGCTCTCGCTGTTGTCGTTGGCTTGCTGGCTCACTGCTTGACGCTGGACGGATAGCCGGCGTCTGCGGTGGCCTTGGTCAGCTTCTGTACGCTGGCCTTGGTGTCGTCAAAAGTGACGACGGCCTCGCGCTTCTCGAAGCCCACATCGACCTTGCTCACGCCTTCGACCTTGGAGAGCGCTTTCTTGACTGTGATCGGGCAGGCGGCGCAAGTCATGCCGGGAACCGCTAGCGTGACGGTCTGGGTAGCGGCCCACACCGGGGCAACAGCGGCGGCGAGGGCAAGGGAGGCAAACAGTTTCTTCATGATGAACTCCTGGTTAATAGAAAAATGGAACGACATAGGGAAATCCAAGCGCGACCAGGACCAGCACGGCCACGATCCAGAAAATCAGCTTGTAGGTGGCGCGCACCTGCGGAATCGCGCAGACCTCACCTGGCTTGCATGCCTGCACGGGCCGGTAAATCCGCTTCCAGGCGAAGAACAGCGCCACTAGCGCCGCGCCGATGAACAACGGTCGATAGGGTTCCAGCACCGTCAGGTTGCCGATCCAAGCACCGGAGAAGCCCAGGGCGACCAGTACTAGCGGCCCCAGGCAGCAGGTCGATGCAAGAATGGCGGCCAGCCCGCCGGCGAAGAGCGCACCGCGCCCGTTTTGTGGTTCAGACATACGTTGGCCCTTTTGAATTTGGATTGGATAGCGTAACCTTACTTCCGTACTCATGTACGGAGTCAAGCGATATGGAAAATAATTTGGAAAACCTGACCATTGGCGTTTTTGCCAAGGCGGCCGGGGTCAACGTGGAGACAATCCGCTTCTATCAGCGCAAGGGCCTGTTGCGGGAACCGGACAAGCCTTACGGCAGCATCCGCCGCTATGGGGAGGCGGACGTGGTTCGGGTGAAATTCGTGAAATCGGCACAGCGGCTGGGGTTCAGTCTGGACGAGATTGCCGAGCTGTTGCGGCTCGACGATGGCACCCACTGCGAGGAGGCCAGCAGCCTGGCCGAACACAAGCTCAAGGACGTGCGCGAGAAGATGGCCGACTTGGCGCGCATGGAAACCGTGCTGTCTGAACTCGTGTGCGCCTGCCATGCACGAAAGGGGAATGTTTCCTGCCCGTTGATCGCGTCACTACAGGGCGAAGCAGGCCTGGCAAGGTCAGCTATGCCTTAGCGTGCTTTATTTAATGAGATGGTCACTCCCTCCTTCCCGGTACTATGCTGAGGACAGGCTTTCATTCGGAGAACTATCATGGAAAACATTGCGCTCATTGGTATCGATCTGGGTAAAAACTCTTTCCATATT
>NZ_JBLURD010000040.1:0-6090 GCF_051209435.1 Klebsiella sp. HN106
CCAGCGTACGGCCCACAGAATGATGTCACGCTGAAAATGCCGGCCTTTGAATGGGTTCATGTGCAGCTCCATCAGCAAAAGGGGATGATAAGTTTATCACCACCGACTATTTGCAACAGTGCCGTTCGATGTCCTTTTCTTCGACCATCCAGGCCAGCATCGGGGCGGTGCCATAAGCGGTATCGCCGATAAGGCGTTCCGGTGTGAGATCGAACTGCGCCTCGACACGCTCGACCATCGTCCTAGTCGAATCGACTTCGGCGGTACGGTGCGCCGGGGTAGCTTCCACGTCCATGATCACACCGTGCTCAGTGTCGATCAGGTAATTCGTGGAGTAGGCAAAAAAGGCCGGGCCACCTGGCGCTGCTGTCCAACGGGACTGAGGATCAGTGAGCGAAATTTTCTTGGGAAGAGCCTCAGCCAGCGCCTCTTCATCAAGGGCTTCGAGGTACTCGCGCACTGCGCGGCTGCTGAGCTTTGGATCGTTCCAATCGACCTCATCTCCCGCCACCCCACGTTGCCGGCTGGCATCCGCCTTAATGATGCTGGCGTCGACGGCGAAACCTTCACCCTTGACTAGGCCGGCTGCCATGCAGCGCCGCAGCACCTCATTGAATAACCAGCGGAATAGATCGCTGTCACGAAAACGCCCATGGCGATTCTTCGAGAAGGTCGAGTGATTGGGGACTTCGTCTTCCAGACCCAACCGGCAGAACCAGCGATAGGCCAGGTTCAGGTGCACCTCTTCGCACAATCGCCGCTCGGAACGAATGCCATAGCAGTAGCCGACGACCAGCATGCGCACCATCAACTCCGGGTCAATCGAGGGACGCCCGATGGGGCTATAGAAATCTGCCAGGTAGGCACGTAGATCACTGAGATCCAAGCACTGGTCGATGCTGCGCAGGAGATGTTGGGCCGGGACGTGATCTTCCAGATTGAACGAGTAGAACAGGCGCTGCTGTCCTCCCGGTAACTGTCCCATCATGCTGTTCGCCCCCACGCTCGCTGACAAAGCAATTTTGCCAACGGCATGGGGAGGCCGCTACTTTTTCAACAGAATCGGCCGCACACAGCCATTCGGCTCAACAGAACCCTGCCTTTACCCCACCAAACTCCGGAAACTCGCCCGGTAGTCCGTCGGCTTGAGATGCACATGTTGGCTGAGGTCGCCGGGTAGCGTGAACAGGCGCGGACCGTCCCGAAACTGGAACACGCGATACAGATGGAATTGATCGCCCGCCTCCTTGGAGAATTCGAGTTCGTTGTGGCTGACCAAGAAAGACGAGCCTACCCCGCCATTGGTGGTTTTCACCTCGATGAAGCGCTCATGGGCGTCCTCTTCGAACGACAGGATGTCGAACCCCGCACCGTCTCCCTGGGTGTCGGACACCCAATCCAGCCGCTGAAAAAGCTCTGGGTGGCCGAGCTCGGTCAGGCGTTGCTGTTCGTAGCCAATCACCCACTGCTCCCCTGCCCGGCCCAGCTTGCGGTTGGCTTCATCGCGAGCGGCATAATCGAACTTTCGCGGTAGGCGTTGCCGTAGAGATGCCGGGGTACGCACAAGCACTTCACGGGCGGGTGGTTCTACCAAAGCCGCTCGGTAGGTTTTGTCACCCGGAAGTTTTACCTCCTCCAGGGCATCGACAAGAGCGCCGACCGTCTGCTGATGTTCCAGAACGTAGGCGTGTACGGATTTACGCAGCAGCAGTTGGCTGTTGCCGCGTGGCTTGTAGCCGTTGATATAGGGCAGGCCCAGGGCATCGAGTACGGCGCTAATGTTCTGGTGCTTGAGCTCGACTGAAGACTTGCTGCGACCGTTCAGCAGTTGGCGCAGTGCCTGGTTGTGCTCGGACTTGTTGTACGGCTCCCCAGCCGCCTCGGCACGCAGCATGTCGAAATAGTCTTCGACCGTGGCCAGGACCTCTTCTTCGGACCAGTCTTCGCCGATGCGAATGATGCGAAACCCGAGCCGCGTCAGCGCCGGAACGACGGTCGCCTCGCCACCGGAGAAGCTGTCAGCAGTGAGCGGGCCCTGCTCGGGAAATTGCTTGCCGAAGGCCACACCGGCGATGGCCTTGGAATCGCAATCGGTGCCGGTCTTCGGATCACGTACCAGGAAGTCGCGGGACTTGCCGTAGCCGTGGCGCGCCAGGAATTTCGTGCGGCCCAGTTGCACGAACTCATCGATGGCAGCCTGCACGGCGGCGGGGCTTCGAAGCTGGGAGAGTTGAGACACAGGGTCCTTCCTTACTGTCATGGTGTGCCGGGAACCGCCGAGCCACGAGATTATGAGTAGCCCCTGAACAGAAACGTCACGATAAAAGCCGTGAACGCCACCAGGCCCATTAAATCCCTTGCGTATTTGCAGCCCGTGCTGTCCAAACCTGTACCAGGTCCGATCAACACGCTCCAACCATTGAGGTACGAAAACACCGCCTGACCGAACAAAAAATGCGTGATAGCCGCCGCAGCCATGACGCCGGAATCGTCAGACAGGCTGTAGCTGTTGACCATTGCCCTGTACGCCTGCATCTGAAATGGCTATTGCCCTGATGGGAGCCGGCTTTTCAGCCACCGACACCAGCGATGCCGTCAATATTCTTTACCCGATAACCATGACCGTACAAGCTAACAAGGCCTGGCAAGCCAGCGGACTTAAAAAGTCTTTTTTTCTACCATCCCACAAAAAAGTTCGTGGTGGAGAAAAGATAAGCTATGCAAGGCTTTAGGAGACGTGGTTTTTCAGGATGACGAAGAACGATTCGGCGCTAGGTGCAACATAGGTGCATCGCACGAGCGCTAGGAACGGCGAAAAAAGGCGGACGTGGCGAAATCGGTAGACGCAGCAGACTTTAAAATTGGAGTGCCCGCGGGGAAATCCGCGGAGTAGAACCGCTCAAAGTCGGGGAACGCTAACGGGCAATACCCTAAGCCAATCCCGAGCCAAGCCCCTTCGGGGGAAGGTGTAGAGACTGGACGGGCGGCGCCTAAAGCCTTCGGGCAATGGCGAAGGGACAGTCCAGACCACGAACGTCATCAGACGGCGGCGAAAGTCGAGGTGGTACGAAAATCTGCTTCTCTGTGAGAGTACGGGTTCGAGTCCCGTCGTCCGCACCACAAAGCCAAACATCCCTGCGATGATCGACCTCTGGGCGTTTGGTCGTGAGCCCGCCACCCTCGCGCTACGCTTTGCGCAGGCGTCGAAGGCGATCAGGTGCGCCCATCGATTCCGTCGAGCACCATCGCTGCGAGTTCATCGCTGGTGTGTGCACCACTATCGAGAACACGGGTTGTGCATGGAAGCCGTTCCCTTGCGGCCAAGCATCGGGCGACATTCGCTAATCGCCACTCTCGAATCTCCGCATTTCGATTCGGGTCAGGATGCATGGTCTGGTTCGCGATCCGGTGACGCAATAGGTCCTCGTTGAGCGTCAGAAAGATGTGCAGCAGCTGATCGTCGATCCGCCTTACCCCGTCGAGTATCTCAGTCAGATAGTCCGGGTGCACGAGCGTCATTGGGATGATGATGTCCTGCGAGTAATTCCTTCGAATCTCCCTGACCGCCGCGATCGTAAGTCCCCTCCACAAGGGGAGATCCTGATAGTCTCCGCTCGCTGGCATGGGGACCGTTTCTTTCACCACGAACCCGATTTCCTCGGGGTCAAAGATCAGCGATTTGGAACGCCGATCGCGCAGCCGCTTAGCGAGCGTCGTCTTTCCGGCGCCGAAAGGTCCGTTGATCCAGATTATCATTGTCGACGGCCTCTAACCTGAAGGCTCGCAAGAGCGCTCGACGGCCTCGTGCGGAGGCACGATCGGAGTGGTTCCGAAATGCTTCTCAAGATAGGTGACGCCGAACGTCACGATGTCCTGCGCGTCGAACAGGTAGCACTGAGCAAAGCCCACGACACCTTCTCGATGGCGACCGAGCTTCACGTAAGCATTTGCTATAGTTTCAACCGCATCCGGCTTTCCTTCGATAGCAAAGCAATCGAGAATGCCGTTTGAATCGTAATCCGATGCCGTTTTCCAGGCGACTTCACCGTCTCTTCCAAGCATCGGCATCTCATACGTCACCCACCGTTTGTTGGGGATATCGGCAACCGCCTCGGCGTAGTGCAATGCGGTAACGGAGTTTAGCGGCGCACCCAACAGCAGGGCCTTCCCGCCAAGGCGAACGAACCGCTCGACGGGCGATCCTTCCCCCAAGGCGTGACCGAGTTCGTGAGGCTCCGTCAGCGTTTCAGCCAGCGGACCAACCGCGACCATCGATGCATCGGGGTGCGCGCTGCGCCGCGCGCCGGGGGCTTGAACCAGAAATTGATTCAGCAGGCCGAACCCACGGTAAGTCCCGGCTGTTGCGGGATCGAACGGCAGCCAGGTACGGCGGGCTTCGTCATCCAGCCGAGCGCCATTCAGAGTCTCCTCGTAGGGTGATCGGTCCCACGACGCGTATCCCATCACAGTGCCAGTCGGCCCAACCGCGGAGCGTAACGCGGCAACGACCGTCTCCGCTCCTCCTTCGACCGGACCAATCGCTTTAAGTGAGGCATGCACCATCAAGAGGTCACCGGTTTGGACTCCGAGTTTTTGAAGCGCCTCCGTTATTGCCTTCCGCGTATGCATCGCGATATCTCCTCTAAACTGCAAAACACTATACCTAATGGGCGGCGGTCAGACGGCGCGCCGGTGGCACGGGATGGGCCAGCGTTCGGCCGACGATCACGCCGGCAGCGAAGGCTGCGGGCGGAAACCAGTATCCTCGATAGAAGCGGTAGCCAGGACGCGCGACGACAACACCGCGATATCCATTATAGTAGTTGTGGGAGGAAAATAAAGTGTCATCCTAACTACAGGACCCTGCAACGTAGCAATTCCTGCAAAAATCCATTTAAAACAATGACTTATTTCAATTCTGCCATCTGCAAGCGTTTTGTGGGGATGGAGGCCGGAATCATTAAAGTATCATCCTAATTTTCGCTCAACCTTGGAAAATGCTGAGAATCGTAAAAATAAAGTTTCATCCTTTCCGCTACTAGTTCAAGGCTTTCTTCCGGCCGCCGGCAACAACGCTGCTTGGCTGAGGCGATCCACTTGCGCTACCGCTCACTGATCAGATCGAACTTGAACTCGACGAGCAGCCAACCATCAGGCCGAGCGTGATCGCCAAAAAAAACGGATCATGCGAAATCCTTCGTTGAGTTTGGCGCGGGTTTTAGCAAATCAGCTGGCCCGCGATCCGGTTGAGAGTGATCCGAAGCGGTCCTTGACGACCGGCACAAATCGGCCGATTCTGTTGAAAAAGTAGCTTTAGCGGCAGCCTGCCGATCAGGTGTGCCTGCTGTCGAAGTGGCTGCAAGCCACTTCAAGTTGCCTTCCGGCGTTTCACTGAGCGTCCTTGCTCAGGTTTAAGGGTTAATTTGAGGGTTTCTGCTCGTAGCAGGCATACCTATCCCGTCAGCGGTGGCCCTTGAGGCAAAAGCTTGGCCATGCGGCGCAGGTTCTGCACCATCGCAGCCAAGGTGAATTCGTCAGTGGCACCCGTTAGGCCACGCAGTCGTAAACGGTCGAGTTTCATGATCCGTTTGAGGTGGGCGAAAAGCATCTCCACCTTCTTTCGTTCGCAGCGAGAGACGAGGTACTCCGGTGTCTTGGCGATGCGTCGAGCCACGTCGCGGGCAGCCTCATGGATGCTGCGGACGATCTTCCGATTCGGCGTGTTGGGGCAGCATTTCGCTTTCAACGGGCAGGTGGCGCAGTCGGTTTGGCTGGAGCGGTAAATGACGGTTTTGGCCTTAGTTACCCGCGACCTTTGCTGGGTGAAGGCGCGCCATTCACTGCGTAGCGGTTTGCCGGCTGGGCAGCGATATTCATTGGCGTCCTGACTCCAGTGAAAGTCGTTACTGGAGAGGCTGTCGTCCTTGCGCTCGGTCTTGTCCCACACCGGCACATGCGGTTCGATGGGCACTGTTGCAAAGTTAGCGATGAGGCAGCCTTTTGTCTTATTCAAAGGCCTTACATTTCAAAAACTCTGCTTACCAGGCGCATTTCGCCCAGGGGATCACCATAATAAAATGCTGAGGCCTG
>NZ_JBLURD010000041.1:0-4690 GCF_051209435.1 Klebsiella sp. HN106
AAAAAAAACCAAAATAAACTTATTAAGATTACTGAGTTTTCATTCATGTCTGTTCCTTGTTATTACTAATTATATTATGCTTTATAGTTGACCGTCAGACTACCCACGGGTTTTGACGAACAAAGTCACGCACTCCATTTATACATGCTTTTGAGATGACTTCAAAATAAGGATGGTTTGATGGAATCATATTCCCGGTATTATCAAGAAGCATAATAGTCCCTAAAGACCGAACCAGTTGATATTCATTGAGCTTACGCTTTAGCAAAGTTTGCAATCTATAAATTGTCTCACCGGAACTGTTACCTTCGATACCTACAACAGAGACCGTACAGTTCACTTCCTGATTATCAGATTGATAATCGAACCAGTAATTTTCGTTGCAATTTCCTTTTTGCGCATGCTCAATTTTGCCAGGCCATTTTACCCATAAAGAAGAGTTGTTTTTAGATCGTAAGATCTGCTTCAGCGTTTCCAATGGATTTTTTTCATCAACCTCAGACCAGGCCGAAATAAATTCTTTCTGCATTGCCTTAGGGTCTATAACGGCAATGAAATCAAATTCCTCTTTATTGATAGAGTTGGCTCGATCTTTGAGATAAAACAGACCGAGTTTATATCCCTTTTCACTTTTCCAGTTTGCTCCCACAGGCTGATAGTCTGTATTTATAAACGGTTTGAAAGTGTGAGTGTCGGGAGAAAAAATTACTGAGGGTGCCAGCACCCGGCCTCGGTATCGTATTGGATTTACAAATATTTTTTCCCCGTCACATAACATTTCAATAATTGCTTTTGTCACAACTACTGAAATAGAAGGTCTACATGTATTTTGATTTATTTCCCCGAGGTGCGCCAAACTTCCATCCTCACTCTTCAACACCTTTGTAAGGCAAGTCGGGCAATACTGTTGATCTCTATAATAAACAGGCATGGTTAGACGACCGGAATCGTTTAGTACCAACTGAAGTAACGGATGAGGCTCTTTCATCATGGTTATTTCTTCTCTTTCACCTTTCTGGGCTTTTCGTTTGCCTGTCTCCACTGCCATGGTGGGACAGGGTTGGTGTCTGCCCATAACCCTTTTGCCTCCTTTTGTGCTGCGGATTCATATTTGATATAGCCAGGGACAATGGCGTTATCTTCGAACCGATAAACCCACGCATATCCACTGTCCACCATAGAGGCATTGATATCATATCCATCTAACCAGATGGTACCTAACATACGGCCATAGATATCCGTACCATGGTCTATCACGGTAACGATTTTAGTTGCTATAGCTGTGGTTAAGGCCTGTTTTGCTTTTTGGCCAAAAGCCTGTTTAGATTCAGGAGCGTCTATACCATACATCCGTATTTTGATGGTTGTGTTTTGAGCATCCAACGCAGTTATGGTGTCACCGTCAACAATCTTAACCACCTTTGCCTCAAAAGTTGTTGAGTTCCCCCAGGACGCCACTGGGAATACAACAATCATGATGGGCAAAAGTAACTTTGTTAAAAAAAACATCATTTCACCTTGATTTGTTGAGTACAGACATGTATCCACAAGCCTATTTACAGGCAGTATTTTAACAAGTCATTATTTCATGGGCGGGCTTAAAACCAATCTTTTTGCAACTTAAAGGCAGAATAATCACAATAAATTTAGAACCTGAACCAAAAAATAATCCAAATTAAGCGTGTTAATCTATCTCAAAGATATTATTCCTGAGAGAGTTTGGATGAAACGTTACACTCATGATCTTGAGACAGACCTGAATGATGTGGATAAAACACCATCTCTGATCCACAAAACTTTGTTAACAGCTTCGACTATTTATGACCTGAAATATCTGGCTCAGGTATTAAATGATGAAAATGGCAGTAATTGGTCCCGTGCATCCCTTAAACGTCAGGTTACATGCATACCTGAGCATTGTGATCTGAGTATCGCAGATGGACGCTATCTACAGACTTTAATACCTTCACGACCTGCTGATTATGAGGACAGGCACTTTAGCTTTATCGATCTGTTTGCAGGGATAGGTGGACTGCGAAGCGGATTTGATGCCATCGGTGGTAAATGTCTTTTCACGAGCGAATGGAATACTTATTCCAGCCGTACTTACCGGGCGAACTGGTATTGCGATGAGAACGAGCACCGCTTCAATTCAGACATCCGTGACATCACTCTTAGCAACCGGCCCGAGGTTACTGATGACGAGGCATACAAATTTATCGATGCCTCTATCCCGGATCATGATGTTCTTCTTGCGGGATTTCCATGCCAGCCATTCAGCATCGCCGGTGTCAGTAAAAAGAACTCTATGGGTCGCAAACACGGTTTCGAGTGCGACACTCAGGGTACGCTCTTCTTTGATGTGGCCAGGATCATCCGGGCAAAACAACCTGCAATTTTTGTTCTGGAAAACGTAAAAAATCTGAAGAGTCACGATAAGGGTAATACCTTTAACATCATCATGAAAACGCTCGATGAGCTTGGCTACGACGTCGCAAACAGCGAAAGCACGGGCGCGGATGATCCTAAAGTCATCGATGGCCGTCATTTCCGACCCCAGCACCGTGAACGTATCGTCCTTATTGGTTTTCGCCGCGACCTACGTCTGAAAGACGGTTTTACTCTGAGAGACATTAAAGACTTTTATCCGGACAAGCGCCCTTCTCTCTCAGATTTACTGGATCCGAGCGTAGATAGTAAATACATCCTCTCCCCTAAACTCTGGGAGTACTTATACAACTATGCAAAGAAACATGCGGCAAAAGGCAATGGTTTTGGTTTTGGACTAGTAGATCCTTCCAATGTTAATAGTGTCACCAGAACCCTCTCAAGCCGCTATATGAAAGACGGATCTGAAATTCTTATTGATCGGGGCTGGTCTCATGAGCTGGGAGAAACTGATTTCCATAACACATACAACATGGACCGTCGGCCACGCATGCTAACGCCACGTGAATGCAGCAGGCTAATGGGCTTCGATAAACCCGGGGAAAGTGTTTTCCGTATCCCTGTGTCCAATACACAGGCTTACAGACAGTTTGGGAACTCCGTGGTCGTTGATGTCTTTGCGGCCGTCGCCAAACTGCTGAAGTCTCGAATTGAATTTGCAGCCTCCCAGCGCTTGCGGCAGTTTTACGACGAAGTCAGCTGACCTGAGCTCCTTCATCAATTTAAATGCTTAAGATTGTTGTAATAATGTCAGAGGTCAACCATGACGTATTTCGAATCAGCTGAAGGTGAGACGGTATCTAAAGAACGAGCATTACAAGAACTGTCCAGGCATTGCGTTCCCGAAACAGATTTCGAAGAATTCTTTAGCGACATGGGCGTAAAGGAACAGTATGACGCTCAGGAAGTGTTGCTCTGGTTGGGATATTAAACTTCCTGTTTAGGAGACTACTATGAGCCAAAAATTCGCAGTGATGATTGCTTACGACGACGATCCAAACGTCAAAAGGTATTCACCTGACTTTCAAACGCAGGATGAGTTTGCTAAAGGGTGGCAGTCGGCTCTTAAAAAGGCACACCACACCTCAGGTCAAAAATCAGTCATCACCTGCGGATGTCGTGGAAAAGGAGAAAAGCGACTTTATGTTCGTGCTTTACCGAACGGTGATGCCTTTATTCTCGTCAAAGCCGCTAACACGGGCATTGAGCATGATCCTTCCTGTGTATTCTTCTCCCTTGATGCCCGGCATACCGGCCTGAAAGGATATGCGAGTGGTGTGGTCCGGATTACAACCGAAGGTGATATGGCTGTAAGGCTCGGTATCGGTATGACAGAGAAAGATCCTCCTGAAAAATCAGAAGTGCCTCCCCTGCCCCATGTTCAGCGACCAGAAGGAGGTCAGGCCTCAATGACCCTCCTGGGCTTGCTTAGTCTTTTGTGGACAGAGTCTGGTCTGAATGTCTGGTACCCGAAAATGGCAGGGAAACGTAACGATTCACTGGTACGGTATCGTCTGCTTGAAACCGCTAAACAAATTCGTACCGGCAGAGCCTGCATAGGTGACCATTTATTCATTGGTGTACCTGACCCGAAACAACCTGTCGCTCAGTCGCAAATTCAGCGTCTTTCATCACAGGCGATGAGTGATAAACGTCTCATGCTCCTGTCAGTTTTACCTCGCTACGATGCTGAAAAGCATGAGAAGCCACTTAAATTTTTACCCCTGCGGAATTTTGGGGGGCTACCGCTGATTTTTTTCAATTCAGAAGGCCATTGGGATAGCGTAAAGAAACGATTTTCATCGGAGTACGCAGCATGGAAATCCGGGGCGAAAATAGTTGTCTTTGCGTTGACGTCACCAGCTGCGGTAACCGGCAGAGGCCCTTCTGTAAGAGCTCATCAAATTGTGCTGATGCACGTTAGCGAGAACTGGATACCTCTGGACTCCTCCTATGAGGCGGTTGTTGCAGAAAAGCTGGATGCAGAGCACCGGCAGTACGTTAAGCCCATGCGTTATGATGCGAGTATTAGTGAGGTGTTCCCTGACTTCTACCTGCTCGACACAAAAAGCGATAAGCCGTTCCCGATGGAAGTATTTGGTATGGCCACTCCTGCTTATCTGGCCCGAAAGCAACTCAAAAAAGATTATTACAACCGTGAATATGGGCCTTATGGATGGTGGCACTGGGATGCGACCACAGCATCTGAAACTATGGTGCTGCCTCATTTTCCAGAATCACG
>NZ_JBLURD010000042.1:0-4458 GCF_051209435.1 Klebsiella sp. HN106
GGGCAGTCTACGTGCGCGTAGTGGCGAGTCGGGGTGTCATATTCAACGTGGGAAGTGTTGATGGTGATACCACGAGCTTTTTCTTCCGGCGCGTTATCGATCTGGTCGAATGCGCGAGCAGCACCGCCGTAGGTTTTAGCCAGAACGGTAGTGATTGCAGCGGTCAGCGTTGTTTTACCATGGTCAACGTGGCCGATAGTACCGACGTTAACGTGCGGTTTTGTACGTTCAAACTTTTCTTTAGACATCGATTGTCCCTCTAAGACACGGATAAATCGGTGATATCACCACATCAACCGGGCAACATGCCCGACTTGTTGAATGCAATAAACTAGAGAGAAACAGGGGAGGAGAGATAAAGAAGTGGTGCTGATACCCAGAGTCGAACTGGGGACCTCACCCTTACCAAGGGTGCGCTCTACCAACTGAGCCATATCAGCACGTTTGGAGCGGGCAGCGGGAATCGAACCCGCATCATCAGCTTGGAAGGCTGAGGTAATAGCCATTATACGATGCCCGCATCCTGAAACTCGGCTACCCAGTTCTTTCTATAACAAAAAAAAGAGAAGCGTCTCTTTTTCTGTTTGAGCTGACCAGTTTAACCAATCAACTCTGGCTCCGCAAAGCGTTGCCGAAAGATGGTGGTGGGGGAAGGATTCGAACCTTCGAAGTCGATGACGGCAGATTTACAGTCTGCTCCCTTTGGCCGCTCGGGAACCCCACCAGGCACTTGATGGTGCCGACTACCGGAATCGAACTGGTGACCTACTGATTACAAGTCAGTTGCTCTACCTACTGAGCTAAGTCGGCATCAAGTAGCGCGCATTCTAGGGAGACCTGCGAGTTCATGCAACTAAAAAATTGCAGAAAATGTTCTATTGCTCACATTTTGTGCTCTGGCGAGAAAAAATGGTGTAATTTCAAACAGAGCAGCACAAAAATACGCCAACCTTCTCCATAGAAACGATTGTCGAAGAGAGCAAAATCCTCTTCCAAACTGCTAAAGCGGCATCGATACATCGCAACCCGGTCACAATATTCACTGAATAAGCCGGATGCTTCTACTGAGAACTTTATATGCCCTTGCTAAACCATTCATCTCTGTGATGCTACCTTTAGAAAGCATCATTCAATGAGTTTTTTTCTTATTATTCCTCGCAATCTGGTGTTACCCTCCTGCCCATTGTCCTGATTAACTAGTGTGAAGCACTCCGCCTTCATGTCATTCGGCGGTTGCAAGAGCATGCTTATGAGCCTAAAAGAGCAAACGTTAATGACACCGTATCTACAATTTAACCGCGACCAATGGGCTGCACTTCGTGATTCCGTTCCGATGACGCTAACAGAAGAAGAAATCACGCGGTTAAAAGGCATCAACGAAGATCTTTCCCTGGAAGAAGTAGCGGAAATTTATTTGCCGCTGTCGCGTTTACTCAATTTCTATATCAGCTCCAATTTGCGCCGACAGGCTGTACTGGAACAATTCCTGGGCACCAACGGGCAACGCATTCCGTACATCATTAGCATTGCGGGTAGCGTGGCCGTCGGGAAAAGCACCACCGCGCGCGTACTCCAGGCTTTACTTAGCCGCTGGCCTGAACATCGTCACGTAGAATTGATTACTACGGATGGTTTTCTGCATCCTAACGCCGTACTGAAAGAGCGCGGCCTGATGAAGAAAAAAGGCTTCCCGCAGTCTTATGATATGCACCGCCTGGTTAAATTCGTCTCCGACCTGAAATCCGGGGTTCCTGACGCCACCGCGCCGGTCTATTCTCATCTGATTTATGACGTCATTCCTGATGGGGATAAAACCGTTACTCAGCCTGATATATTAATTCTTGAAGGATTAAATGTTCTGCAGAGCGGGATGGATTATCCTCACGATCCGCACCATGTATTTGTTTCGGACTTTGTGGATTTTTCAATTTATGTCGATGCGCCAGAAGAACTGCTTAAGACCTGGTATATCAACCGTTTTTTGAAATTTCGCGAAGGCGCATTTACCGACCCGGACTCCTATTTTCATAGCTATGCTCAGCTGTCTAAAGATGAAGCAATTAATGTTGCCACATCGCTCTGGAATGAGATTAATCTTCTGAATTTAAAAGAAAACATCCTACCGACACGCGAGCGAGCAAGCCTTATAATGACCAAAAGCGCAAACCACTCAGTTAATCAGGTGCGTTTAAGGAAATAAAGAAGGGAGCGTCAGCTCCCCTTTTTTTATTCCGCGCTTCGCAATGATATCTCACCGCCAATCCAGGGTTTTATTACCCCATCTTGCTCCAGTAATAATGCTCCTTGAGCATCAATGCCTCGAGAGATACCCACGACTTCTTTATCGCCAATAATAAGTTTAACCGGACGATTAATAAAGTTATCCAGCTTTTCCCAGCGGGTCAGATAGGGTGCTAAGCCTTCGTTCTCAAAAAGTTTAAACCCCGCCCGCAGCTCTTTAATTAGACAAGCTGCTAACGTATTACGATCGATAGTCATCCCCGCTTCCTGCAGGCTGATCCAGCCCTGATTGACAACGTCAGACTCAACGCGGCGCATCATTAAATTAATCCCTGCGCCGCTAACGATATGCGCTGCGTCGCCGGTTTTCCCCGTCAGCTCGACCAGGATCCCGGACAGTTTCCGGTCCTGCAAATAGAGGTCGTTCGGCCATTTTACCCGTACTTTATCCGCCCCCAGGCTTTGCAGCACTTCGGCAATCACGATCCCGATGACCAGGCTCAAACCAATGGCGGCGGCAGGGCCCTGCTCCAGTCGCCAGTACATTGATAGATAAAGATTAGATCCAAACGGAGAGAACCACTTACGCCCGCGGCGGCCGCGACCGGCCTGCTGATATTCAGCCACGCAGGCATCACCGGATTGCAGCTCACCGAGTCGGTCCATAAGATACTGGTTGGTGGAATCAATAACCGGTAGCACGGTGACCCGCCCGTGTTCAATCTGCCTGGCGATCTGCTCTTCATCCAGAAGCTGAATGGGCTCAGGTAAACTGTAGCCTTTACCCGGAACGGTGAAGACGTCAATTCCCCAGTCGCGTAACGTTTGAATGTGTTTGTTGATTGCGGCGCGGCTCATCCCTAAACGCTCACCAAGTTGTTCACCTGAATGGAATTCAGCGTCAGCTAATATGGATATCAGCGTCAGAGGGACGGTATAGTCTTTCATGCGATAGTCTCCTCGGCATTCACTTCGCCCGTTTCGCCAATAAAGCGCACTTCTGGTTGCAGCCAGATATCAAACTTTTCACCAACCTGCTGACGTACATAGTGTGCCAGCTTAACCACATCCTCACTGGTTGCTTGATTATCATTGATTAATACCAGTGCCTGCTGGCTGTGTACCGCTGCACCGCCAATCACTTTTCCTTTAAGCTGGCATTGATCGATAAGCCAGCCGGCGGCAAGCTTCATGCTGCCATCGGGCTGTGGATAGTGAGGGATGTTTGGATAGGCGGTCAGTAGCGCTTTAGCCTTCTCCGTGCTAACAACCGGGTTCTTAAAGAAGCTTCCCGCATTTCCATTCACTTTTGGATCGGGAAGTTTGGTCATGCGCATATGGCATACAGCATCAAATACCTGTTGGGGAGTGACGGTTTGCGGATCCAGCCGGGTTAAATCGCCATAGGTCAAAACGGGCTGCCATGCCTTTGGTAAGATCAAACCAACGGCTACGATGGCATAGCGGTCCTGATACTCATGCTTAAAAATGCTATCCCGATAGCCAAAGCGACACTCAGCAGCGGTGAGTCGTTGCTTCTGCCCGGTCGCCAGCTCAATACAATCGACGTACTGGCAAACCTTTTTTAACTCAAGGCCATAAGCTCCAATATTTTGAATCGGCGAGGAGCCGGCGCAGCCAGGAATTAAGGCCAGATTTTCCAGACCAGGCATTCCATTATTTAGCGCAAACTGTACCAGCTGATGCCAGTTTTCTCCCGCGCCCACGTGCAAATGCCAGGCGTCAGGTGTTTCACTCACTTCTATACCCATAATACGGTTGATAATCACCGTGCCGGAATAATCCTTCAGAAACAGGACGTTACTTCCTTCACCAAGGATAAGAGTTGGCTGGCGCTTTGCAACGGCATTCTGCCAGGCATCCAGTAGCTGTTTTTCAGTTTCGGCGCGTACAATCGCGCTGGCGGAACGGTCAAGACCGAAGGTATTCCAGGGCTTAAGTGAGTGGCTCATAGTGGCTTCCAGATGCAAAATCTGCATTAGTTTACCGTATATAGCGAGGGAAGGCTTGCCCGATCGTCGTGGGTTGACGAGAGACCATGGCGTTATCAGGAGGAATTGTTAAACCCCGGAAACGCAAAAAGCCCATCCGTCAGGATGGGCTCTTCACTTGTTTGATGCCTGGCAGTTCCCTACTCTCACATGGGGAGACCCCACACTACCATCGGCGCTACGGCGTTTCACTTCTGAGTTCGGC
>NZ_JBLURD010000043.1:0-3484 GCF_051209435.1 Klebsiella sp. HN106
AGGCAATTTTTCAAAATATTGTTAAGCCTTTTCTGAGCATGGTATTTTTCATGGTATTACCAATTAGCAGGAAAATAAGCCATTGAATATAAAAGATAAAAATGTCTTGTTTACAATAGAGTGGGTATCGGAGACGAAGAAGGACAAGGTACATGCTGACCGATACCAAGCTGCGCAATCTCAAGCCCAGGGACAAACTCTACAAAGTGAATGACCGGGAAGGTCTCTATGTGGGGGTCGCCTCAGAAAACGGAATCTATGGTCACTCCCGTTTTTGCAACACCGATTTTGACGACAAGTTGGCTTGCTTGAATCTATCCGGCGTCTGAATGGGATTTTATTCCCGCGCCTCGATGAGTTCCGCGCCTGATGAACCTCCAGAAAATATACGGCTTCAATGAGCCTTTCCGTTTTACAGGTTCCTCAACAGGCCGGTGGGCCGTTAGTATCATCAATATCAGTATTCGCAAAACCAGATGAATGATTGTTTAAACTGGTGTATTTCTGCCTTTATGCTTCGTAAGTTTGCTGTCGCGCCGTCAGTGCCCAGGCTATTCTGGCCAGCTTGTTTGCCAGAGCACAGGTGACGACAAAGTTGCTTTTCCGACACAACAACTCCCTGACCCAGTCGGCCAACTTGCCAGACTGGTGTTCCAGTTTTTGTATGAATACCCTGGCACACTGAACCAACAAAGTTCGGATCTTTTTGTTGCCCCGCTTGCTAATCCCTAACAATGTCGTCCGACCTCCCGTGCTGTACTGTCGGGGTACCAGCCCTGTTGCCGCCGCAAAGTCACGGCTGCTGGCGTACTGCTTCCCGTCGCCAATCTCAGTTGAAATAGTACTGGCAGTCAGCGTTCCAACGCAGGGAATACTCAGCAAGCGCTGTCCAACCTCATCTTCGTCCAACTTTCGTTTCAACTGAGATTCCAGATCTTTAATCTGCTCAACAAGATAGTGATAATGCTGTTGTAATTTCAGCAGTAACTGGCTGAGATAAAGAGGCAAACTACTGTCCTCAAGAAGGGTACTCAGTCGACTAATAACGGCAGCACCTCGCGGAACGCTGATACCAAATTCCAGCAGAAAAGCATGCATCTGATTAGTTGTTTTCACCTTATCCTGAACCAGGGATTCACGGACACGATGCAGAGCTCGCATTGCCTGCTGAGATTCGGTTCTGGGCTGCACGAAACGCATAGATGGACGTGATGCTGCTTCACAGATAGCTTCAGCATCAACGAAGTCATTTTTGTTGCTTTTAACGAATGGGCGGACAAATTGCGGTGATATCAGCTTTGGAAAATGCCCTAACTCTTCCAGCTTGCGTGCCATAAAGTGAGAACCGCCACAGGCTTCCATCGCGATGGTTGTTGCCGGGCATGTCGCCAGAAATTCGATTAGCTTTGGTCGGGTGAATTTTTTACGGTAAACGGCCTTCCCACGATGATCCTGACAATGAATATGGAAAGAGTTCTTACCCAGATCGATACCAATAAGCGCAATGTTTTCCATGATGGTTCTCCGAATGAAAGCCTGTCCTCAGCATAGTACTGGGAAGGAGGGAGTGACCATCTCATTAAATAAAGCACGCTAAGCCGGTTGCAGCGGTCGTAGCGGCCTGAACTTGCCCGCGCCGATCTTGGCGCTGCTGCGCCAGAGGTAATCGCCGGTGAGGTTGATGTGCTCCCAACCGAGCGGCGACAGGTACTGCAACAGCGCGTCATCAACGGCATGGCCGTTGCCACGCAGCGCGTGCGCAGCCCGTTCCAGATAGACCGTGTTCCACAACACGACGGCAGCCGTTACCAGATTGAGGCCGCTAGCCCGGTAGCGCTGCTGCTCGAAACTGCGGTCGCGGATTTCACCCAGGCGGTTGAAAAACACTGCCCTGGCCAGCGCATTGCGCGCCTCGCCCTTGTTCAGGCCGGCATGCACGCGGCGGCGCAGTTCCACGCTTTGCAGCCAGTCCAGGATGAACAGCGTGCGCTCGATGCGGCCCAGCTCGCGGAGCGCCACGGCCAGGCCGTTCTGGCGTGGGTAGCTGCCGAGCTTTCGGAGCATCAGGGAGGCCGTCACCGTGCCCTGCTTGATCGAGGTGGCCAGCCGCAGGATTTCGTCCCAATGGGCGCGGACGTGCTTGATGTTGAGCGTGCCGCCGATCATGGGTTTCAGCGCGTCATAGGCGGCGTCGCCCTTCGGGATGTAGAGCTTGGTGTCGCCCAGGTCGCGGATGCGCGGCGCGAAGCGGAAGCCCAGGAGGTGCATCAGGGCGAAGACGTGATCGGTGAAGCCCGCCGTGTCGGTGTAATGCTCCTCGATCCGCAAGTCGGACTCGTGGTACAGCAGGCCGTCGAGCACGTAGGTCGAATCGCGCACGCCGACGTTCACGACCTTGGTGTGAAATGGCGCGTACTGGTCAGAAATGTGGGTGTAGAACGTCCGCCCTGGGCTGCTCCCGTATTTCGGGTTGATGTGGCCGGTGCTCTCGGCCTTGCTGCCGGTGCGGAAGTTCTGGCCGTCCGACGATGAGGTGGTGCCGTCGCCCCAGTGCTCGGCGAAGGGATGGCGGAACTGTGCGTTGACCAGATCGGCCAGCGCCGCCCCGTAGGTTTCGTCGCGGATGTGCCAGGCTTGCAGCCAAGCCAGCTTGGCGTAGGTCGTGCCGGGGCAAGACTCCGCCATCTTGGTCAGGCCCAGGTTGATCGCGTCGGCGAGGATCGTGGTCAGCAACAGGTTCTTGTCTTTGGCCGGGTCGCCCGATTTCAGATGCGCGAAATGCCGAGTGAAGCCCGTCCATTCGTCCACCTCCAGCAGCAGTTCGGTGATCTTGACGTGCGGCAGGATCATTGCCGTCTGGTCGATCAGCGCTTGGGCGGTGTCGGGTACCGCCGCGTCGAGCGGCGTGATCTTCAAGCCTGACTCGGTGATGATGGCGTCCGGCAGCTCGTTGGCCGTCGCCATACGGTTGACGGTGGCAAGCTGTGTTTCCAGCAGCGTCAGCCGGTCGTTCAGGTACCGGTTGCAGTCGGTGGCCACGGCCAGCGGCAATTCGCTGGCCTGCTTGAGGCTGGCGAATTTCGCGGGCGGCACCAGGTAGTCCTCGAAGTCCTTGAACTGGCGCGACCCCTGCACCCAGATGTCGCCGGAACGCAACGCGTTCTTCATCTCCGACAGCGCGCACAGTTCGTAGTAGCGCCGGTCGATGCCGGTGTCGGTCATGACCAGCTTCTGCCAGCGCGGCTTGATGAACTCGGTCGGCGCGTCGGCGGGCACCTTGCGGGCGTTGTCGCTGTTCATGCCGCGCAGCACCTCGATGGCGTCGAGCACGTCCTTCGCGGCGGGAGCGGCCCGCAGCTGGCACTGTTGCAAAGTTAGCGATGAGGCAGCCTTTTGTCTTATTCAAAGGCCTTACATTTCAAAAACTCTGCTTACCAGGCGCATTTCGCCCAGGGGATCACCATAATAAAATGCTGAGGCCTGG
>NZ_JBLURD010000044.1:0-3365 GCF_051209435.1 Klebsiella sp. HN106
GCAGGGGTGTCATCGGGTCGTCATCCACCGCATCCGAGGCCAGATAGCTGTTTTCGACATCCCGTTCCAGCAGGCCTTGCCGTTCCAGATAGCGACCCACCCGGTGGGCGATGGTGTGCGTCAGCGGCACTGTTGCAAATAACCACGAATGGTAAGCTGAAGACTGTTTTAGCTAAAGGTGCAGCATATGAATCCTTTCCATGGTCGGCATTTTCAGGGCGAAATCATTCTTTGGGCTGTGCGCTGGTATTGTAAATATGGCATTAGCTATCGTGAACTGCAGGAAATGCTGGCCGAACGGGGTGTGAATGTTGATCACACGACTATTTACCGTTGGGTTCAACGTTATGCTCCTGAAATAGAAAAACGTTTACGCTGGTATTGGCGTAATCCTACAGATCTGAGCTCGTGGCATATTGATGAAACCTATGTAAAAGTGAATGGACGATGGTCTTATCTGTATCGTGCAGTCGATCAACGTGGCGATACCATTGATTTTTATCTTTCTTCTAGACGTAATACCAAATCAGCATATTGTTTTCTTGGAAAAATTTTAAATAATGTGAAGAAGTGGCAAATTCCACAAGTGATCAACACGGATAAAGCACCCACATATGGACGTGCTTTATCACGGTTAAAACGGGAAGGTAAATGTCCACCAGACCTTGAGCACAGGCAGATTAAGTATAAAAATAACGTGATTGAATGTGATCATGGCAAGCTAAAGCGGATCATCAGGGCCACATTAGGATTCAAATCTATGAAGACGGCTTATGCCACAATTAAAGGTATTGAAGTCATGCGTGCACTACGTAAAGGACAAGCATCGTCATTTTATTATGGTCAGCCTCAGGGTGAAGTGTGTCTAATCAACAGGGTTTTCGGTCTCTAAGTACTTTTTAAAGGGAACATCATCGACTCAAATCTCTATTTGCAACAGTGCCAAAAAAACCAACTTCAAGTTGGTTTTTCTTTTTTAATCATCAGTGGCGACCTTAACACCATATCCAATTAAACCTGCAAGGCTAGCATAGGCTATTTTGGCATAAATCGAACCCCACCAGACCGTAATTTTACTGGCACCAAATTCCCGAACCGTTTGCCCCATAAAATTAGTGGTTTCATAGAAATTTTTAGCAGAATAACCTAACGCAATATGATCAAGGACAGGGAATAAACTAAAAGCTAAACCTACTGCTGCTGCGGGGAAAGTAAACTCTCTTGATAGACCGAATTTTCCAGTAATAAATACAAGCGATACCACGATAATTAATCTAATGATAGTCCATAGCATCACTGTGAAAGGCAAGTTAAAGATGCCTGCTCCCTGCCACGCAAGACCGCAAACAACTAGGGGTCGTCTCAGAAAACGGAAAATAAAGCACGCTAAGCCGGTTGCAGAGGCCGTAGCGGCCTGAACTTCCCCGCGCCGATCTTGGCGCTGCTGCGCCATAGGTAATCACCGGTCAGGTTGATGTGCTCCCAGCCGAGTGGCGACAGGTACTGCAATAGCGAGTCATCGACGGCATGACCATTGCCGCGCAACGCATGCGCCGCACGCTCCAGGTAGACCGTGTTCCACAGCACGATGGCCGCCGTCACCAGGTTGAGGCCGCTGGCCCGGTAGCGCTGCTGCTCGAAACTGCGGTCACGGATTTCACCAAGGCGGTTGAAGAACACGGCACGGGCCAGCGCATTGCGCGCCTCGCCCTTGTTCAGCCCGGCATGCACGCGGCGGCGTAGCTCGACGCTTTGCAGCCAGTCGAGGATGAACAGCGTGCGCTCGATGCGGCCCAACTCGCGCAGCGCGACGGCCAAGCCGTTCTGGCGCGGGTAGCTGCCGAGTTTCCTGAGCATCAGCGAGGCCGTCACCGTGCCCTGCTTGATCGAGGTGGCCAGCCGCAGGATTTCGTCCCAATGGGCGCGGACGTGCTTGATGTTGAGCGTGCCGCCGATCATCGGCTTGAGCGCGTCATAGGCGGCATCGCCCTTCGGGATGTAGAGCTTGGTGTCGCCCAGGTCGCGGATGCGCGGCGCGAAGCGGAAGCCCAAGAGGTGCATCAGGGCGAAGACGTGATCGGTGAAGCCCGCCGTGTCGGTGTAGTGCTCCTCGATCCGCAGGTCGGATTCGTGGTACAGCAGGCCGTCGAGCACGTAGGTTGAGTCGCGCAGGCCGACATTGACCACCTTGGTGTGGAATGGCGCGTATTGGTCGGAGATGTGGGTGTAGAAAGTCCGTCCTGGGCTGCTGCCATATTTTGGGTTGATGTGCCCCGTGCTCTTTGCCTTGCTAGCGGTTCGGAAATTCTGTCCGTCCGATGATGATGTGGTGCCATCGCCCCAGTGCCCGGCAAAGGGATGCCGAAACTGAGCGTTGACCAGTTCAGCCAACGCTGTCGAGTACGTTTCGTCGCGGGTATGCCAGGCTTGCAGCCAAGCGAGCTTCGCGTAGGTCGTGCCGGGGCAGGACTCGGCCATCTTGGTCAGGCCCAGGTTGATCGCGTCGGCCAGGATCGTGGTCAACAACAGGTTCTTGTCCTTGGCCAGATCGCCCGATTTCAAGTGCGTGAAGTGCCGGGTGAAGCCCGTCCACTCATCGACTTCGAGCAGCAGTTCGGTGATCTTGACGTGCGGCAGGACCATGGCTGTCTGGTCTATCAGCGCCTGCGCGGTGTCGGGCACCGCCGCATCCAGCGGCGTGATCTTCAAGCCCGACTCGGTGATGATGGCATCCGGCAGGTCGTTGGCTGCCGCCATGCGGTTGACGGTGGCAAGTTGTGCTTCCAGCAGCGTCAGCCGCTCATGCAGATATTGTTCGCAGTCGGTGGCCACGGCCAGCGGCAATTCGCTGGACTGCTTGAGGCTGGTGAACTTCTCGGGCGGTACCAGGTAGTCCTCGAAGTCCTTGAACTGGCGTGAACCCTGCACCCAGATGTCGCCCGAGCGCAGGGAGTTCTTCAACTCGGACAGCGCGCACAGTTCGTAGTAGCGCCGGTCGATGCCGGCGTCGGTCATCACCAGTTTCTGCCAGCGCGGCTTGATGAAGCCGGTCGGTGCATCGGCTGGCAGCTTGCGGGCGTTGTCGGTGTTCATGCCGCGCAGCACCTCAATGGCATCAAGCACGTTTTTGGCGGCGGGCGCGGCCCGCAGCTTGAGCACGGCAAGGAATTCCGGTGCATAGCGGCGCAGGGTGGCGTAGCTCTCGCCGATGCGATGCAGGAAATCGAAGTCATCGGGTTGCGCGAGCTTCTGCGCCTCGGTGACGCTCTCGGCAAAGGAATCCCAGGACATGACGGCCTCGATGGCGGCAAACGCATCGCGGCCTGATTGCTTGGCGTCGATCAGCGCCTGACCGATGCGCCCGT
>NZ_JBLURD010000045.1:0-3164 GCF_051209435.1 Klebsiella sp. HN106
TACCAGCGTACGGCCCACAGAATGATGTCACGCTGAAAATGCCGGCCTTTGAATGGGTTCATGTGCAGCTCCATCAGCAAAAGGGGATGATAAGTTTATCACCACCGACTATTTGCAACAGTGCCTAAAAATCGACCATACAGAGAGGGAAACCACCGGAGTGGTGGGAAAAGCAGAAAGGCTCACGTGGCATAAGGCGTGGACAATGGTATCGACTGGTTTTTCAATTTCCTATACGTGAACTATTGAAGTAATCAATCAAATTTTATAGGCTGATAGCCAAGTAACAACCACCAATGATATGCCAGGTAAAATCAGGGGACGTAAAATGAGTACTCTTGATGTTCAGAAGCTCAAGGATGATGCCGTCGAATGGGCCTTAACTCATGGTGTTGCTTTCAAGGAATCGTCGTATTCCGCAGTGCATACCCCGTTTACCCTGACACCAACACCTATCAGCCGTAAATCCTATCAGTACTTAAAGAATGCAACAGGAATACTCAGCAAATTAATCTATTCAGTTTCTGAGGATCATGATTTTTTGTACTCTGCGATTTATCCCATCAAGGCCGGGAATGCCTTCTTTTCAGCCCTCCTGAACATGCATCAACAAATCCATTCATCATCAAGGCATGCTCCTCGATTACCATTACTCATTATGCGTAGCGACTTTATGGATGATAATCGTGATGGGTTCAGGCTTATAGAGTTCAATGGTATAGCTGCAGGAATGGGGCCGTTTGGTCAGCGGATACATGATCTGCATCACTATCTACAACGGCAATATCCCGCTGTCTTTTCTGATTTATCGAATCAGGCAACAGGGGCGCTTGTCGACAATCAAGCGATCGAAGGGTTATCAGCAGCGATTTGTCAGGCAACTTGCAGAATTAAGCAGGAGTTCGGAGACCCCGGCCCTGCCAGGTTCCTGATGATTGTGCAGGAGAATGAAAATAATGTGTTTGATCAACACTTGCTTGAGCTCGCCCTCCAGCAAAAAGGAATCGAAACGCATCGCAGGACTTTTCGTGAACTGCATAATCAATTGAGTACAGGCGCCGACAACAGGCTCATTCTCGAGGGTGTAGGCCCACTTGATACCGTCTACTTACGTGCCGGATATCAGTATTCTGATTATGAAGCATTCAATATCGATGAGCAGGAGTGTTGTCAGGCGCTGATGGCGACCCGAGTATTCATTGAGCAGCACCGGGTTGCAGTGAACGCCACAGTTGGCCAGCAACTGGCGACCAGCAAGCGAGTACAAATGCTGCTCTCGCAATTGGGTTACGACGAGTTTGTCGCATTTGGATTAACACTGCAGGAAGCTAAAATAGCAAAAACGATACTGGGTGAGATGTTACCCATCAGCCCGGATAGTATCAACCTTGCAAAAGAGTCTCCTTCGGAAACCTGGGTTCTCAAAAATCAGGGTGAAGGCGGGGGGCATTGTCTGTTTGGTGCGGATATCCTGACAAAACTGACGGAACTCACTCCACAACAATATCAGTCCTGGTCGCTGATGCGCCGTTTACACCCTCAGCCCCGAGCTATGCCCACCTTGATTGTGCGTAAAGGGGAGTTGCATAAGGTGAATGATTTGATAAGCGAACTTGGAATGTTCTCCGTGCAGACAGATAACAATCCCTCCAGTGCTGAGCACAGTTTTGCTGGATATCTAATTCGTAGCAAATCAGCTGAATCGACAGAGGGAGGGGTCCATAGTGGACAAGGTGTTTTAGACTCGCTGGTATACAGCGATTAGTCCCTTTCAAGGGGGCTGAAATCTGGTTATATGAAAGCATGCGGTAAGTGGTGTTTTAGCCCCAGTGGAGATGATGCTGTTTCTAGACTGAGTCGTAGTAAGCTAATAATAGTATTATAAATGAAGCCATGAGGGTATTTACAGGGCATATCTTATTAAGGGAACAACAGCAAAAACTGCTGCTATAAGAGGCTGCACCCAAAGTTCTTCAAGGTTCACATCATCGCTGCTGGGTCGATGCTGTTTCAGTTACGGGTCAATTTTCAATACCATTAGCTGTTCCTGTGACTACGGTCATTACGCGCTGTCGACATCAATTTGTACAGCAAACAGTCTTAGCGTGGGATATTTTCCGTTTTCCAAGCGGACCCCGTGCTGTGTGGAAATCCGCCCACCTTGCCGGGCGCCGGTGCCGTGTGGAAATCCGCCCACCTTGCCGGGCGCCGGTGCCGTGTGGAAATCCACCCACCTTGCCGGGCGCCGGTGCCGTGTGGGAATCCGCCCACCTTGCCGGGCGCCGGTGCTGTGTGGAAATTCGCCCATCTTCATGACAAAAATTTGTCAAATGACAGGCTCATGTGTGCTGATTTATGTCAGACGGGATTTTGCTTATCAATTATTGAGAACAGAAATTTTCCTGAATCATCAATACTATACTTAGCAAGTAAAGGTGTTTTCTCATTTATCTGCTTGAGAGCAGGATCAAGGAAAGATCGTTTCAACTCTGCCAAGTTCTTCTGTTGGGATTCCGGCAAAAGGAAACGGTCATTTAACCAAGCATGAGTAGTAACCCATAAGCCTGAAGATTTGAATTGAGCAAGACTTTCATAAAGGCGGATCGTCCGTGGATTTCGAAGACTGCCACAATCGCGGAGCGAGTAGGTGGTGAACTGGTTCGTCAGGCCGTAAATGTACCGCAGGAGTTTATGGTTAAATTCGATTTCCCAGATACCACGAGCTGATCGGCTGCCAGCCTCTGTTAGCCAGGGGCGCGCGACGCAGTCAAAACTCCCTTCTTTCGGGTAAAAGATTACCGCAGAACGGCTTAACTCAAACACGCCTTCTTTAACATCCTTGATAGCCTGGTTACGGCTTACCTGAAAAATTTGCTGATAGTCAGCCACCTTTACTTTGAAAGTAGAGTCACCGAGTACAGCCATCTCATCATCATCTTCGCTTACTGAAGCTGTGAAATACGTCTGCATAAGACATAACCAGAGAACGCGCTTTGCTTTTAGCGAGAGGTAGTAAGCAGCTTCGGTAAGCTCGTTAGACGGCACTGTTGCAAAGTTAGCGATGAGGCAGCCTTTTGTCTTATTCAAAGGCCTTACATTTCAAAAACTCTGCTTACCAGGCGCATTTCGCCCAGGGGATCACCATAATAAAATGCTGAGGCCTG
>NZ_JBLURD010000046.1:0-3032 GCF_051209435.1 Klebsiella sp. HN106
ACATCAACCTAACCGGCGATTACGTCTGGCGGCAGAGCCGCAGACTGGAAGACGGGAAGTTTCGGCCCTTACGGATGCCCGGAAAACCTTAGCGTACGATTTTTTCCGAATTCTGCGGGCTCCCCTTTAAGATTTTGGCAAGCAGTAGCGTCCTCTGGTTTACCCATGAACATGGTAATACGGGAAAAACCATACCAACTTATGGTCGCTTTGATTGCTTTATATACGGCCATCCCTGTTGTTACAATAGTAATTTTATCTGGTCAGCAATCGCATAAGTTGGAACTAATTGCTGTGCATTTCATTACATTTATCACGATGGTGTTTGTTTTGCGTCGTAAGATGGGGAAACGTTGGCTGGATTTATTTGAAGAAAAATTAGCCATTTATAAACCTAATGATAAACTCGCGCTTAGCGAATTACACGAAAGCATACGTGAGAAAAATGGGCTAGACTTGCAGGATCTACAAGATTGGTACTGGAAAGAGAAGATGACATATGCGTATCACAAAGAACATAAAACAACCATAAGCTATCAAAAATTCAAGTAGCATTTTAAAATGTCAGGGGAGGGCTATTGTGATTTATTAAGTCGGCAAGGTTATTAGGTAGGGGTGTTCAATATGATAAATTCTTCGAGTGTGGTTATTTCAAGAGTTGTTCTGGTCCTTTGAGATAGCTAATTATCATTACAGACTTTATCGAAAGGTATGAATTATGAACATTACCGACAAAGAACTTAGCTCAAATACAGTGAGTCAGTATGGATGGAACTTAGGAGAGTTCAATCACTCAACGCCTTTTACATCTCATTTTATTTATATTACCGACTATCATAAAGATAATACATGGATGATTTCACTTTCGCAGGAGGATTTTAATACGACCAAAATTTCAACATCGTTAAGTCTAGATGCCTGTGTGTCCATGCTCGGAAAGATACTAAAAAAAATGTCTAACAAAATCGGTATCTCACAAACGGAAGAATCTGAATTCGCATTTCTTTTAACAAACTATATTAAACAAACTTTGACTTTTAGAGAATGGCAACGCAATGCTGAAGGAAATCAACGACTGCACTTTCTTATTAATATCTACGGTGCAAAAGAAGACGGTGGCGAAGTGGTTTTAAGACCATTTATTGTAAATCCTGATGAATTAATGCTTACTCCAGCGGATGTCGTTGAATTTAATTCGCAGGTTATCAAAGTTGATCGGCAGCGTCATCCTGAGTGGTTCCGTTAACAGGTCACAAGGGTTAAGAGCCTGAAAGGCTGCGATAGGGTATACGCAGCCTATTCTGTATAGCCGTCGCGTAATAATTGTTCTAAATGACTATCGACCGTTTCCTGATCACCAGGAATATATCGAGGCCATCCTGTTATATCGTTGGCGAGTTTCACTATGTATGGATGAAACCCAAACTGTTCGGAAGTGATGTCAATATAATATTGCACTTCTTCGAAATTCAACTCACACCAATAATGGCCAAAGCCACCACACTCTATAAATATACCGCCATCATCTGCACCGTTACCCCCACGGACAACAGCATCTAGACCTTTAGTTTTTGCTAAATAACACACAAGATAGCTTGCAAAAAGGCAAGTGCCTGCCGTCTTCTCTATGCCGCACTCCGTTAAAATTGAAAGTAGCTTTTCATGCGCCACTCTTGCAATGTCTGATACCAATTCCGGGGACATGTTAGCTCCAGTGAAATTGTTAGATCGACTTAAACAGATAATAACTCAATATTTTCATGAAGTACTTGTGGGTTCTTAAACCAATAGCCGGAACCACACATCCAAGGTTCACCTGGGAAAACAAAACCTTCTTGAATAAGGTATTTGCGGAATAGGGGAGGCAGTACATTTTCAATTTTCAAAATGTAATTTTGTTCATCTGCAATACATTTCAATTCTGCAAGAAGCGCTCTAAAAATGCCTGTGCCGGGCTCTTTAACTGAGATAGTTGAAACAACCATGACCGGATATCCCAGGACCGAACACATGCCTGCTCTTGCCCGGATGTAGAGCTCCTCGAAATGGTGTAAGCCGTGTACATGAGAAGACCTTATGGGTATCTTACCATCTGATGCCTGCGTTATAAGGTCGGCGAAAACCTTTTTGATTTTCAGCAAATCTGCCTGAAAATTTTGATCGTTCAAAGGAAAATCAGATTGAGAATTTGTCATTACATATCTTATGTTTTAAAAACTTAACTTTGATAAAGCAAAGGAATACGCTGATCGTCATGTGATCCAAATTGAGCAATGAATTTTAATTCGGAACAGCTAAAGACAAAGCAGTAGGGTGCAATAATTCAGGATGTCGATACTATAAGAAGAATAGTGGTATGAATGTAGCAATTACCTCAATATGAGGGGGGCAACTGTTGATGCTGTACATACATACAGTATTTAACATAATCTTTGTTATATGTACTTATAAATCAATGACATAAGGTTTAAAGATCGTATGATCTACGCACTAGGTCATGGCTTGTAATGAGTGAAAAAAGGTTCAAGATTTTAGAGAAATGCTCCCAAGATCAACATGGCGGCATAAGTTTTCCAGCTTGACCAATCAATCGTGGAACCAAGCAACAGATAGAATGCCAGGCCTACCAGCCCCAGCTTTACTACTATCCCAATTAATATGGTAAAGATAGACTCATCGCGTTCGCCTTTAAGTAATTTACAACGCGTAATTAGATCGTCTTTTTTCATGTAGAATCCCTTAGAGTTATTAAAGTCCTGCATTAGAAGTTGTTACCTGCCGAAGTTACCTCGTATGAGTTAACTGTGGCTCCAAACATACAAAATATAAGCTGTGCCAATTGAAAGGATTAGAAAAGCACAGTTACTAATAAAATCTACTAATGCTTGTAGCTTCTTTAGTCTCACTATTGCTGGACCGTGTTCAGTAGAGGTACTACTCAGCCCTTTTGTTCTGGCACTCTCTGCTTTTCTGAAAAAATTGTAATGCAATCCTGACCGCAAGCAAAACCATGCCAAACCAGTCGTTATTAC
>NZ_JBLURD010000047.1:0-2948 GCF_051209435.1 Klebsiella sp. HN106
GGGGAGCCCGCAGAATTCGGAAAAAATCGTACGCTAAGGTTTTCCGGGCATCCGTAAGGGCCGAAACTTCCCGTCTTCCAGTCTGCGGCTCTGCCGCCAGACGTAATCGCCGGTTAGGTTGATGTGCTCCCAGCCCAGCGGCGACAGGAATTGCAGCAGCTCGCCGTCCACCGGCTTGCCGGCCTCGACCAACCCCTGGGTGGCGCGTTCCAGGTACACCGTGTTCCACAGCACGATAGCCGCCGTCACCAGGTTGAGGCCGCTGGCCCGGTAGCGCTGCTGCTCGAAGCTCCGATCCCTGATTTCCCCAAGGCGGTTGAAGAACACCGCCCTGGCCAGCGAGTTGCGCGCCTCACCTTTGTTCAGGCCGGCATGCACGCGGCGGCGCAGTTCAACACTTTGCAGCCAGTCCAGGATGAACAGCGTGCGCTCGATCCGGCCCAGCTCGCGCAGGGCCACGGCCAGTCCGTTCTGGCGCGGGTAGCTGCCGAGCTTGCGCAGCATCAGCGAGGCGGTGACGGTGCCCTGCTTGATCGAGCTGGCCAGGCGCAGGATGTCGTCCCAGTGGGCACGCACGTGCTTGATGTTCAGGGTGCCGCCGATCAGCGGGCGCAACGTCGGGTAGGCTTGCACGCCCTGCGGCACGTACAGCTTGGTTTCGCCGAGGTCGCGGATGCGCGGCGCGAAGCGGAAGCCTAGCAGGTGCATCAGGGCAAAGACGTGATCGGTGAAGCCGGCCGTGTCGGTGTAGTGCTCCTCGATCCGCAGGTCGGACTCGTGGTACAGCAGGCCGTCGAGCACATAGGTGGAATCGCGGACGCCGACATTCACCACGCGGGTGCTGAACGGCGCGTACTGGTCGGAGATATGGGTATAGAACAGCCGTCCCGGCTCGCTACCGTACTTCGGGTTGACGTGCCCGGTGCTCTCGCCCCGGCCACCCGCGCGGAAGCGCTGGCCATCGGAGGATGAGGTCGTGCCGTCGCCCCAGTGGGCGGCAAAGGCGTGGCGATACTGGTGGTTGACCAGCTCGGCCAAGGCCGCCGAATAGGTTTCGTCGCGGATGTGCCAGGCTTGCAGCCAGGACAGCTTGGCGTAGGTCAGGCCGGGGCTCGACTCGGCCATCTTGGTCAGCCCGAGGTTGATCGCATCACCGAGGATTGCGGACAGCAGCAACGTCCTGTCTTTGGCCTCGGCCCCGTCCTTCAAGTGGGTGAAGTGGCGGCTGAAGCCCGTCCAGTCGTCCACGTCCATCAGCAGTTCGGTGATCTTGATGCGCGGCAGTAACTGGCTGGTTTGGTCGATCAGCGCCTGCGCCCGATCCGGCACCGCCGCATCCAGCGGGGTGATTTTCAGCCCTGACTCGGTGAGGATGGCATCGGGCAGCTCGTTGTCCTTGGCCAGGCGGGTGACGGTGGCCAACTGCTCGTCCAGCAGCTGCAAACGCTCTTCCAGGTACTGGTCGCTGTTCGGGTTGATCGCCAGGGGCAGGGCCTGCTCGCGCTTGAGTGCGGCGAACTTCTCGGCCGGCAGCAGGTAGTCGTCGAAGTCGCGGAACTGCCGCGAGCCCTTGACCCAGATGTCGCCGGAGCGCAGGGCGTTCTTCAGCTCGGACAGGGCGCAGATTTCGTAGAATTTCCGGTCGAGGCCTTCCGGGGTGATCACCAGCGGCTTCCAGCGCGGCTTGATGAAGGCCGTGGGTGCATCGGCCGGCACCTTGCGCAGGTTGTCGGCGTTCATCTCACGCAGGGTCTGCACGGCTGCCAGCACGCCTTGCGCGGCCGGCCCGTGCTGTTCCCCAACTTTTCGCTCGGCGAAGAGTATGAACATGCGCCGCCGGCGACGAATCGCCAAATCTCACCGTATCTCCCGAGCGGACGATTTCGCACCGGTCTGCCCGTCGAAGGGCTTGCGATCGAACGGGGCGACCTTTTCTATGCATGTCCGCGAGCCAGCGTCTTTTATGGCACGGCGCTCGACGCCGACCTTCGGACGCGCGGCGTAAGCACGCTTGTCATGGCCGGGATAAGCACCACCGGCGTTGTTCTTTCAAGCGTCGCCTGGGCTAGTGATGCGGACTACGACGTGCGTTTGGTCCAGGACTGCTGCTACGACCCGGATCGGGATGCCCACGAAGCTCTGTTGCGTTCCGGGTTCGGCGGACGTGTACAGGTCGTGTAATTTTCGGGCCTCGCATGATCGCGGCCATAGCCGCAGGTGGATTGGTGCGAGGCAGGGCCAGTCCAAGTCAGGGTGCGGTCATCGCGGCGCCTGCAACTCTCAAAAACCCATCGCCGTAGCGGAGGTCTTGTAATCGCATGTCATTACGCACGCCCGATTTATTGTTCACAGCGATAGCACCTGCCATTTGGGGCAGCACCTACATTGTCACCACCCAATACCTGCCGAACTTCTCACCGATGACGGTCGCGATGCTGCGGGCGTTGCCGGCGGGTTTATTGCTCGTGATGATCGTCCGACAGATTCCAACGGGAATCTGGTGGATGCGCATCTTCATCCTCGGCGCACTTAATATTTCGCTATTCTGGAGCTTGTTGTTTATTTCGGTCTACCGCCTGCCGGGCGGGGTCGCGGCGACGGTAGGCGCTGTGCAGCCGCTGATGGTCGTGTTCATCTCTGCCGCTCTGCTAGGTAGCCCGATACGATTGATGGCGGTCCTGGGGGCTATTTGCGGAACTGCGGGCGTGGCGCTGTTGGTGTTGACACCAAACGCAGCGCTAGATCCTGTCGGCGTCGCAGCGGGCCTGGCGGGGGCGGTTTCCATGGCGTTCGGAACCGTGCTGACCCGCAAGTGGCAACCTCCCGTGCCTCTGCTCACCTTTACCGCCTGGCAACTGGCGGCCGGAGGACTTCTGCTCGTTCCAGTAGCTTTAGTGTTTGATCCGCCAATCCCGATGCCTACAGGAACCAATGTTCTCGGCCTGGCG
>NZ_JBLURD010000048.1:0-2928 GCF_051209435.1 Klebsiella sp. HN106
AAATTTTCAGCGTTGCTGGCTCCCCGTCAGCCGGATTGGGTTGCATCGCAGGGGTGTCGAAAGAGTCAACTGCGGTCCAAAGCTGTTGGACTTGGGTGAAAAGGGCGTTTATTCTTCCTATACGTGCCGCGTTCCAGGCGGCGACTATGAGGGCTATGTCGATGCCCATGTGCGCCGGCTGGAGGCGCTACGCCGGGCCGGTATCGTCGAGCGGATCGACGCCGACCAATGGCGCATCCCCGATGATCTGGTCAGCCGTGCCGCCGCCCATGACGCCGGCCGAGACAGTCAGGCCAGCGTTCGCGTCCTTTCCCCGGTCGATCTGAACAAACAGATCGGATCGGACGGCGCGACCTGGCTGGACCGGCGGCTGATCCACGGCGAGACGGCCGACCTTGCGCCAACCGGCTTCGGGCAACAAGTCCGCGAAGCCATGGACCAGCGCCGCGAGCACCATATCGAACAGGGCGACGCCACCCGCAGCCGGGACAGCCGCGTCTTCTACCGGCGCAACCTTCTCGCCATCCTGCGGGAGCGCGAGGTAGCCGGCGTCGGATCGGATATGGCTTTGAGTAAGGGCCTGCCGTTCCGCGCCGCCACGGACGGCGAGAGCGTCAGCGGCAAGTTTACCGGAACCGTGCATCTATCGAGCGGCAAGTTCGCCGTGGTCGAGAAATCCCATGAGTTCACCCTTGTCCCGTGGCGGCCGATCATCGACCGCCAACTCGGCCGCGAGGTTATGGGCATCGTGCAGGGCGGGTCGGTGTCGTGGCAGTTAGGGCGGCAGAGGGGGCTGGAACGCTGAGTGCGCCCATGCCGCATTGCGAAGCAAAAGATAATCGGATAAAATGTAGCAATTCATATTCGTAAGCGTGGAGTAATCAGATGGGAAATTCCAAGTCAGCAGACAAGTAAGCCGCAACAACCAGTATTGTTGTTGCGGCGCTCTGTAAGGCTAGTCTCATCTGATTGCTGACGAGCAGACGTCGCCCGGTATTCCTTAATCGAGGGTTGATTCGTCATGACCACCACACGCCCCGCGTGGGCCTATACGCTGCCGGCAGCACTGCTGCTGATGGCTCCTTTCGACATCCTCGCTTCACTGGCGATGGATATTTATCTCCCTGTCGTTCCAGCGATGCCCGGCATCCTGAACACGACGCCCGCTATGATCCAACTCACGTTGAGCCTCTATATGGTGATGCTCGGCGTGGGCCAGGTGATTTTTGGTCCGCTCTCAGACAGAATCGGGCGACGGCCAATTCTACTTGCGGGCGCAACGGCTTTCGTCATTGCGTCTCTGGGAGCAGCTTGGTCTTCAACTGCACCGGCCTTTGTCGCTTTCCGTCTACTTCAAGCAGTGGGCGCGTCGGCCATGCTGGTGGCGACGTTCGCGACGGTTCGCGACGTTTATGCCAACCGTCCTGAGGGTGTCGTCATCTACGGCCTTTTCAGTTCGATGCTGGCGTTCGTGCCTGCGCTCGGCCCTATCGCCGGAGTATTGATCGGCGAGTTCTTGGGATGGCAGGCGATATTCATTACTTTGGCTATACTGGCGATGCTCGCACTCCTAAATGCGGGTTTCAGGTGGCACGAAACCCGCCCTCTGGATCAAGTCAAGACGCGCCGATCTGTCTTGCCGATCTTCGCGAGTCCGGCTTTTTGGGTTTACACTGTCGGCTTTAGCGCCGGTATGGGCACCTACTTCGTCTTCTTCTCGACGGCTCCCCGTGTGCTCATAGGCCAAGCGGAATATTCCGAGATCGGATTCAGCTTTGCCTTCGCCACTGTCGCGCTTGTAATGATCGTGACAACCCGTTTCGCGAAGTCCTTTGTCGCCAGATGGGGCATCGCAGGATGCGTGGCGCGTGGGATGGCGTTGCTTGTTTGCGGAGCGGTCCTGTTGGGGATCGGCGAACTTTACGGCTCGCCGTCATTCCTCACCTTCATCCTACCGATGTGGGTTGTCGCGGTCGGTATTGTCTTCACGGTGTCCGTTACCGCGAACGGCGCTTTGGCAGAGTTCGACGACATCGCGGGATCAGCGGTCGCGTTCTACTTCTGCGTTCAAAGCCTGATAGTCAGCATTGTCGGGACATTGGCGGTGGCACTTTTAAACGGTGACACAGCGTGGCCCGTGATCTGTTACGCCACGGCGATGGCGGTACTGGTTTCGTTGGGGCTGGTGCTCCTTCGGCTCCGTGGGGCTGCCACCGAGAAGTCGCCAGTCGTCTAACCGACGACTGGTAGCAGGCCCGCTCCGATGCGGCGCACTAACCATCGAAACCTCGTGAATGTCGGTATCCTGTCTGGCAGGATACCGCTCATTTCCCTTGTTCAGTTCATCGCCGTCGCCGAGCATCTGAATTTTCGGCATGCGGCCAAGGCACTTGGTATCAGCCAGTCGAGCGTCAGCGCGCGTGTGAAAGCGCTGGAGGATAACCTTGGTGTCCTGCTATTTGAGCGCCATGCGCGGGGCGTTCGGCTAACAGACGCAGGCAGGCACTTCATGGAGCGTGTCACGGCGGGTGTCGATCAACTCGATCACGCAGTGAAGACCGCGGAGTGACGGGCACTGGCTGGCAATGTCTAGCAACGGCAGGCATTTCGGCTGAGGGTAAAAGAACTTTCCGCTAAGCGATAGACTGTATGTAAACACAGTATTGCAAGGACGCGGAACATGCCTCATGTGGCGGCCAGGACGGCCAGCCGGGATCGGGATACTGGTCGTTACCAGAGCCACCGACCCGAGCAAACCCTTCTCTATCAGATCGTTGACGAGTATTACCCGGCATTCGCTGCGCTTATGGCAGAGCAGGGAAAGGAATTGCCGGGCTATGTGCAACGGGAATTTGAAGAATTTCTCCAATGCGGGCGGCTGGAGCATGGCTTTCTACGGGTTCGCTGCGAGTCTTGCCACGCCGAGCA
>NZ_JBLURD010000049.1:0-2826 GCF_051209435.1 Klebsiella sp. HN106
CTTGATATCTAGTATGACGTCTGTCGCACCTGCTTGATCGCGGCCGCGATAGCTAGATCGCGTTGCTCCTCTTCTCCATCCGCGTTCCAAGCTGCGGAAAGGCACCCATAAGCGTACGCCTGGTCGAGCAGGCGACGCGGATCGACGTCCAGCGCACGAGAGAATGCGTCCGCCATCTGTGCAATGCGTCTAGGATCGAGACAAAGGTCGTCTCTGTCAGCCGGATCGTAGAACATATTGGCGGCGCCAAAGCCCACTTCACCGACCAGACCGACGGGATCTATCACCAGCCAGCCGCGACTGGAGAACATGATGTTTTCATGATGCAGATCGCCATGTAGCCCACGCAGTTCCGAGGCATTGCTCATCATTTGATCGGCTATAATCGCCGCGTGGACGTAGTCAGTTTGACAACCTGCGTTTTGATCATCGCGCGCCCGCTGAAACAAAGCTGCAAAGCGATCCCGGATCGGGAGAAGGGCAGAAGGCAGGGGTTCCTCAGATGCGGCATACAGCTTCGCCATTAGTTCCGCTGCAATTTCGGTCGCCTGGTAGTCGCCGTGCTCGGCAACGATGTGAGAGAGCATTCGCTCCCCGGCATATTCGAGCAACATCAGATTGTTCTCACGACCGAGCAACCGGACTGCTCCCCTCCCATTGCGCCATACCAGATAGTCGGCCCCGCGCAGTTCATCAGCAATGTCTTCTATAGGTTTCAATCCCTTGACGATTGCAGGAGTCCCGTCTGGCAATGAAACTTTCCAAACGAGGCTGGAAAAGGTGTCCGCAATGAGAACAGGTTGCGAAACGTGCCAATGAGCAGGAAAAACAGGCGGCATGAACATCAACCCCAAGTCAGAGGGTCCAATCGCAGATAGAAGGCAAGGCGTTCGCGGTCGGGGGCTTCGATCCCCAATACATTGAATAGGACAGCGAAGGCGCGCTCTGCTTCATCTGGCGCTGCCCAGTTCTCTTCGGCGTTAGCAATCATGAGTGCCAAATCGGCATAGCGATCTGCTGTTCCGAGCCGCCCAAGGTCGATCAGACCCGTGCATTGAAGAGTTTTAGGGTCCACCATGAAGTTCGGCATGCAGGGATCACCATGGCAAACAACCATATCGGTGCGCTCTTGGTCGAGCCGCACCGGTAGCTCTCGTTCGACACGAGCCAAAAGATCGAGCTGCGGCGTACTCTTGTCCTCGTCCGGTAAGAAGTCGGGATTGACGGCATTGCGGGACACCACATCAACGGCGCGTCCGAACATTCGCGACAGCCTGCGCTCAAACGGACATTGATCAACCGATAGGCTGTGAACAGCGCCAAGTTGCTGCCCCATTGACGGCCACGCTTTGAGCAAATCCGCTCCAGACAGATCAGCCGCCGGTACTCCCGGAATTGCCGTTATCACCAAGCATGCACCCTCCTGTTCCTCCTGCCAGTTGATGACCTCGGGGCAAGCCACACCTCGACCTTTGAGCCAAATGAGGCGGTCACGCTCTCCAGCGAGCTCACCGCGGCGGGAAGCAGGTGCGATTTTCGCGAAGGCATGCCCGTCACCACGTCGAAAAACAAAATCACCAGATTCTCCGCCTCTGACAGGCAACCAGTCAGAATGCGATTTACCAAAAAAAATATTAGTTCGATTCAATGGAGGTTCCTTCAGTTTTCTGATGAAGCGCGAATATAGAGAAATATCCCGAATGTGCAGTTAACGAATTCTTGCGGTTTCTTTCAGCGCCGCCAATACCGCCAGCCCGTCGCGCAAGGGGCGCGGCTCGTGTGTGCGGATGAAGTCAGCTCCACCTGCGGCGGCGGCAAGCTCTGCAGCGAGTGTCGCGGCCCCGACATCCCCCGGACCACGGCCTGTGAGCGCGCGCAGAAAGGATTTGCGCGAAACAGACAGAAGCACCGGCAAATCGAAGCGCAGCCGCAATTCATCGAACCGCGCCAGCACCGAGAGCGAGGTTTCGGGAGCAGCCCCCAGAAAAAACCCCATGCCGGGATCAAGGACAAGGCGGTTGCGTTTGATACCGGCACCCGTCAGCGCCGCGATGCGCGCGTCAAAGAACGCCGCAATGTGATCCATGATGTCGCCAGCGGGTGCCTCGCGCCGATCTGCCTGCCCGTCTTGCACCGAATGCATAACGACGAGTTTGGCAGATGATTTCGCCAATTGCGGATAGAACGCAGCGTCTGGAAAACCGCGAATATCATTGAGATAGGCCACACCACGCGACAAGGCATAGGCTTGCGTCGCGGGTTGATAACTGTCGAGCGAGACGGGAATGCCATCTGCCTTGAGCGCGTCCAGCACCGGCGCGATACGCGCGATTTCTGTGTCGGACGAAACAGGCGCGGCGTCGGGATTGCTGGATGCCGGACCGAGGTCGATCACATCTGCCCCCTCGGCCATCAGCTTACGCGCCTGCGCAATGGCTGCGTCTGGCGCCAGATACCGGCCTCCATCGGAGAAACTGTCCGAGGTTATGTTGACGATGCCGAAAATGATGAGCGATTTATTCATGGGGGCTTCTATAATAATAATAATCGAGCATGAGTCTCATACGGATGCTCGGGTCGAAAGGGAATCCCCAGGCGAGTAACCTGTTTGCGGTGATCCATTAGCTGCAGGAGCAGAATAGCATACATCTGGAAGCAAAGCCAGGAAAGCGGCCTATGGAGCTGTGCGGCAGCGCTCAGTAGGCAATTTTTCAAAATATTGTTAAGCCTTTTCTGAGCATGGTATTTTTCATGGTATTACCAATTAGCAGGAAAATAAGCCATTGAATATAAAAGATAAAAATGTCTTGTTTACAATAGAGTGGG
>NZ_JBLURD010000050.1:0-2818 GCF_051209435.1 Klebsiella sp. HN106
TGACCTGCCGACGTATGGTTATCGCCGTGTGTGGGCGCTGCTGCGACGGGAGTCGGAGCGGGACGGCCTGCCTGTGGTTAATGCAAAGCGGGTGTATCGCATTATGAGAACGCATAATCTGCTTCTTGAACGTAAACCCGCTGATCCTTGCCGTAAGCGGGCCCATAAGGGGCGCGTAGCAGTAGCGGAAAGTAACCGGCGCTGGTGCTCAGATGGCTTTGAGTTCCGCTGTGATAATGGCGAAAAGCTGCGGGTGACCTTCGCGCAGGACTGCTGCGACAGGGAGATCATTGACTGGGCAGCGAGCACCGGAGGCTATGACAAAGAAACGGTGCAGGATGTCATGCTGGGTGCGGTGGAAAAACGCTTCGGAAGGCAGTTGCCAACAGTGCCGGCGTTCGCCCGGTTGCTGGGACTGGAGCCTTGTACGACAGCAGTGCGAAGCCCGGAAAGCAATGGCATAGCAGAAAGCTTCGTGATGACGATAAAACGGGACTACATCAGCATCATGCCGAAACCGGACAGCGAGGCAGCGGTGATGAATCTGGCGGTGGCGTTCAGTCATTACAACGAACATCATCCGCATAGTGCACTGGGATATCGCTCACCACGGGAATATATACGCAGGAAGTTATCGCAACCGTAAGAGAGCAAAAACGTCTGGATATATAGGGTCAAATCCACTGTAAATATATTACCAGTTCTTAATTACTGAATCTCCGATCCCTGCAATATGCTCGTTGAGTTCATTCATAGATGAATGAGTATTTGTAATATACAGGACTACTATACGAGATGGCTTGCCTCCGGGGCCCAACAGTGCAACGATGCCCCGAGATCCGTGATCACCTGCTCCTGTTTTATCCGCTATCATCCAGCCAGCTGGCAGTACAGAGCGGAACAGAGGCCCGCCGACTTTATCTTCCTGCATCCAGCTTATTAATTTTTTTCGAGATTTTTCTGTAAGTACACTTTCGTTTAACAATTTTTGTAGCGTTTGAGCCATCGCTGCCGGAGTGGTGGTATCACGCTCATCGCCAGGCTTCGCCTCATTAAGGCTGGGTTCGTGTCGATCAAGCCTTGTATAACTATCACCAGTGCTACGCAGAAAATGAGTTAATCCCTCCGGCCCGCCAATAGTTGATAGCAATAAATTTGCAGCAGTGTTATCACTGGTGGTAATGGCAGCATTGCATAACTCAGAAACCGTCATTCCATCTGCAATGTGCTGACTGGTTAGTGGAGAATAGTCGTCCAGGTCATGCTTATTATAGGTAATTCGGCGTTCAAGTTGTTCAAGCCCTTTATCAACACGTACTAATATTGCTCCACATAACAAAACTTTGAATGTGCTCATCATAGGAAAACGTTCTTCACGGCGATGACTACTCAGAACCTTCCCGGATAAAAAGTCTATTTCAGTAAAACCAACCCGACCTTTGATATGGTCTTCTGTGCTTTGTATTGTATCAGTAACATTGACTGGTGTAGATAATGCTGGAGTACACATTCCAGCCAGTAAAGAGATTATAATAAGGCGGATCTTTTTCATATTAATATCCTTTTTAAAATTAAGTTAAGTAATAATAGATAAATAATGAGTAAACAGGCTCTGTTCAGCCGGACTGTCGGTGTACCACCGGAGCACGTAAAGCATCCGGTGCAATCTTCAGCCGGGTAAGCACCGGACCGATAATCTGGCCGAAGACAGGCGCCGCCACTGAGCCACCAAAATGCTGTCCCGCTTTGGGATTGTTAATAACCACAACCAGTGCCACTTCAGGACGGCTCGCCGGCGCGACGCCTGCCGTATAGGTAATATGCCCCCCGTCATATTTTCCACCGGCACCTAACTTCTCTGCGGTTCCGGTTTTTATTGCCAGACGGTAGCCCGGTACAGCTGCCCTTACGCCACTTCCGCCGGGTAACACATCACTTTCCATCATTCTGATTACAGCATCGGCAAGCTTCGGGTCCGCCACCTGCTCACCGTACACCGGCGCGGATAACCGTGTAACGGATAACGGATGATAAACGCCACAGGCCCCGAGAGTGGCATAGGCTCTGGCTAACTGGAGCGGGGTTACCCGGAGGCCGTAGCCAAAAGCGAAGGTGGCGCGCTCAATATCAGCCCATCGATGGCGACTGAACGGAAAGTAACCAGTACTTTCACCGGGAAGGCCCAGCCCTGTCGGTTTTCCCAGCCCGAAGGATGAATACGTTTTTACCAGCGCATCCGAAGGCATCGCCAGGGCAATATGTGAAACTCCGGTATCACTGGATTTCTGAAGTATGCCGGTCGGCGTCAGCGCCGGCCAGTATCCCACGTCCCGGATAAGATGGCCGTCAACCCTGAACGGCCTTGTGTCAAGAAGCGTGCTGCTGCTGATAATATGGCGGCGCAGGCCTTCAAGAATGACGAAGGGTTTAACCGTTGAACCCGGCTCAAAGCTGTCATTAATCGCCACGTTACGCATTTCAGCGGAAGTGGCACCGGAAAAACGGTTGGGATTAAACGACGGATAGGATGCCATAGCCAGAATTTCGCCGGTGTTTACGCTGACAAGCACCGCAGCGCCTGACTGGGCGTGATGTTGCTCGACCCCCTCCCTTAACCGGCTGTAAACAATATACTGAAGCACACTGTCAATACTCAGCCTGATCGCCGGTGCAGTTTCCGGAGCGTCATACTGGGGGAGCCCGCAGAATTCGGAAAAAATCGTACGCTAAGGTTTTCCGGGCATCCGTAAGGGCCGAAACTTCCCGTCTTCCAGTCTGCGGCTCTGCCGCCAGACGTAATCGCCGGTTAGGTTGATGT
>NZ_JBLURD010000051.1:0-2432 GCF_051209435.1 Klebsiella sp. HN106
GGTCGTATGGAAGCTGGACCGCCTCGGTCGTGATCTTCGTCATCTCATTAATACAGTGCACGACCTGACCGCGAGGGGGACCGGTCTGAAAGTGCTGACCGGTCACGGGGCGACTATCGACACAACAACGGCCGCTGGCAAGCTTGTCTTCGGTATCTTTGCCGCACTGGCGGAGTTTGAGCGCGAACTGATTGCTGAAAGAACGACTGCAGGTCTGGCATCAGCAAGAGCCCGTGGGCGGAACGGCGGCCGACCTTATAAAATGACGCCAGTCAAACTGCGACTGGCAATGGCATCAATGGGACAATCAGAAACAAAGGTCAGTACGCTATGCCAGGAACTTGGGATAACCCGGCAAACTTTGTACAGGCATATTTCCCCTGTTGGTCAACTGCGGGCGGACGGGATCAAGCTGTTCAACCGTGGATAATTTGAACGGACGGAAAAATCTGGGGTTCCGGCGTAGTACCCCTATCACCTCCACATTTTTGCAACAGTGCCTTATAAATGGCAGCCTTATGTTTACTTGCCAAGATGGGCTACCATATGATGTTTTATACTGAGCAATATTAATATTATCTTTAATGGAAAAATTAAGCCCACTAAGTGACCCACTGCTATATGGCTCTATTGTGAAGACGCCTGAGGGTAAAAATTTATACATGGTTGTCCCTATGTCTATTATTGCAAGGTTGACAATATTATTCGTTTTATAAATTTGAGCGTTTAAAATCACACATCAAAGCAATTAGTCAGGATAAACAACAATACCCAGTGCTTCGAGAATCAGTTCTTGCTGCCAGGCTGCAATTTTGATACCTGATGTATCGACTTTGCGGGGATCTAAACCGTCGAGTTCGGCGTGGCATAAATTGGCACCCTGTAGGCTAAATTGCCCCCAGACATCTTCGGAAAAAACACCTCGACTTAAGTCTGACTCTTTCAGTGATGCACCCGCTAGGTTCGTTCCTATCCAGCGATTTTCAAACAACTCACATTTTTCTAAACAAACCCTCTCCATATTGGCATAGGAAAGATTACATCCAGAAATAAATGCTGAGCAAAAGTACATACGATTACTCACTTGATGGGCAAAGTTTGTTCGGGAAAAGTTGGCACCTTTTAAATCACACGCACGGAACTCTATACCGTAGCAATTGGCATTACTGAAGTTTGCCATCGCAAGTTGGCATTGTTGGAAACTTGCATCACGAAGATCTGCGACATCAAAGTGGCAGCCTTCGATATCACCCTGTTCAATGAACTTGCAGTTGACGAATGTCGTATCACGCAAGTTAGCACGTCGAAAGTCGCTGCGAATGAATGTGCAAGCGGTGAAGGTGAGATCACTTAAGTCTTTATGTGAAAAGTTGTGGTGCCGATATGTATGATTGTAGGTTTCCATGAGTACTCCTTGTTGAAAGGAGGGCTAGACTACCATTATACATATGCCAAGACATTAAAATAAAAGCCTGTTACATCAACACATTACAACCCCTCAATTTACCTGTTTTAAGTGGTCAAATTGGCGCGTAGAGCGCCTATCGCTCTTGCATTGGCACGCGGCCCTGTTGAAAAAAGTTATTCGCTTTAGATAGGGTTAGGAGAGCCGTGCTTCGCCGGTAAAAAATCGGACTATCCGACGCAGGGCGGACTCATCGGCGGAGAAGCAAACTTTGACTATATCTCCCTACACTTGGAAGAGGGCTAGACTGGCCCCATAGATCACCAGACACTTCGACTCTCTTAAAATAAGAGGTAGTCTTGGAACTATGTTTAATACCAGTCAGAACGATAAGATGGTTGGAGTGTTATCAGGACCTGAGCGGCGTCGGCGTCGTACACCGCAGGAAAAAATTGCCATTATTCAGCAGACTATGGAGCCCGGTATGACCGTGTCTCATGTCGCGCGCCTGCATGGCATCAATGCAAACCAGATATTCAAATGGCGCAAGCAATATTAAGACGGTTCACTGACGGCTGTTGCATCGGGCGAGGAAGTGGTGCCGGCCTCCGAACTCGCTGCCGCCAATAAGCAAATTCGCGAACTCCAGCGCCTTCTGGGCAAAAAGACGATGGAAGCCGAGATACTCAAAGAGGCCGTGGAGTTCGGCCGGGCAAAAAAATGGATTGCGCATGCGCCCTCGTTGCCTGGGAACGACGAATAAGCGACGTTTGCAGAAGTCTTGGCGTGTCGCGTGCGCAGTTGAGCATTCGGGTTCACCGGCCATCTGACTGACAGGATCGCAGACGGCAGCCCCGTTCTGACGATACCACCGTATTGTCCCGGATAAACATGGCGGTGGCTGACCTGCCGACGTATGGTTATCGCCGTGTGTGGGCGCTGCTGCGACGGGAGTCGGAGCGGGACGGCCTGCCTGTGGTTAATGCAAAGCGGGTGTATCGCATTATGAGAACGCATAATCTGCTTC
>NZ_JBLURD010000052.1:0-2088 GCF_051209435.1 Klebsiella sp. HN106
GAGAGCATAAAAAATATTGGGGCAGCGTGAGCTATGCTGCCATCGCTGGTCCCTTCCCGTCACTTTGAAAACCCGGATACCAGCAGACAAATTTATCCTGCAGTTCGTTATTCAAAACGGCGGTCCGGGTCTGTAACAAATAATGAGCCCCTTTTCTGCTCCACTGCATCTGCTGCTTTTTGGCCATTCGTCTGGCGATCACTTCATTGATCGTGGATTCCACAAACGCGGTTGATACCGGCTCTCCGTACCGACGCATTTCGCCGTAGTTTGGGATCATCATCTTATTATTCCGGATGTAGGTATACATTTCATCCAGATGTTTTTGCAGGGATTTCAGGCTAGGATAGCTGAGTTCAGGGTCATCGCAATACATAACGCAATTATCAATATGTTCCAGCGCAGCGACAACATTGCCATGCCAGAGATATCGTTTAATGCTTTCCAGCAGTGCCAGAACTTTACTCCCCGCCTCTGGATCTGATACCAGCAGTCCCCGGGCATATTGCATGAGCACCTTCAGCCTCATGGTGATATGAAACCAGTCCAGCACATGCGTTGACTCAGGGTACATACCGAACTGGAGGTCCCTGAGATTATCCGCGCCGTCGGACAGAAAAAATATCTGCTGGTTGGCCTGCATTCCCTGCGCTGAAAGGTGGGTCATGAGCCTGCGTTCCGGATGACAGTCATCCTTCTGAACAAAACCGAAGCGGCGGGTGTCAGCAGGCGCACCAACGGAAAAAGACTTCCCGGCAATAATTTCAAAATTACGCTTTTTGTCATCCCGATCGCGAACATAACCACCATCTATACCCACCACAAGCGGTTTTCCTGGCCTGGGCAGGTTCCCCCAGTCGCGGGGGCAGCCGGAAAGAAAACCTGAATGAGCTTCAGCCTCAGCGTCAAGACGCTGCGCCACCTGGCATAAATGATTCCTCACCGTTGAGGCATTCAGGCTGTGGCCCACCGGCAGAATATCTTTCAGCAGACGAGTCGTCATTTCATAGGAGATCATCGAGGCCCAGCGGGTTTCAATATATTTCAGTGCCGGGTGAGAATAATCGCCGGCCCAGTCGCTGAGCAAACTGACTGTCTTTGTATCACTCTCTTCACAACGGCACCGGTACACCCGAAGCCCGGATACCGGAATAACGCCAAACAGCGTCCGGTACCGTATTTTCTGTTTGCCTTTGATTCTGCGCGCAGCAAGGCAGTGAGGGCACCGGATATGGTGTTGAGTATATTCGTCTGCCTGCAGCTGGACCACCGACTGCTGGACCGTATTCAGCAACAGCTTGGATTCTGACACCGATAATCCGATGTCGTTCCGGGTCTCCCCTGATTTCTGGATTGTCATCAGTTCCTCCGTTCGACTGGAGCCTGATTCATCGGTGATGACTATCTGGAGCGTCAGTTGCATCATTGCCTCCTGCTGTGGTGGATGACTATCTCCCGGCTACTGGTTGTTCATCTGGTGACGAAGCTTATAATATGTGGAAACGCCAAGGCCCGCATGGTCGCAGGCGATCCTGAGCCTGACCCCTCTGCTTCTGAGTGCGTCAATTTCCTGGATCTTTTTGATATCGGCGCCGGGGCGCCCTGTTTTTTCACCCCGTGCTTTTTTCGCGGCGATGCCGTCGGCCTGCCTTTCCTTCAGTAAGGCTCGTTCAAACTGGCTGAATGCCGACATCATGTGCAGCTGCAGTTCCTGCATCGGATTGTTTGTGCCGGCGCTGAACGTCAGCTGCTCTTTCAGAAAAATAAGGGTAACGCCCTGGTCACGAAGCCGGGTGGTGACAGCGCACATATCCGACATATTCCGGCAAAGGCGATCGATGGAATGAACCAGAAGCGTATCACCAGGGCGTAATTGCCCCAGGAGTTCCTGTAACCCCGGGCGGTTTGTGTCCTTCGCGCTGGCATGCTCAACACAAATTTTATCAGGCTGAAAACCCGCCTTTGACAATGCCTCTTCCTGACGGGCCGTATTCTGATCGGCCGAGCTTACCCTGATGTAGGCATATTGCACGCAAAACCTCCGGAAGGTCTTTAAACATCATAGAGATTTAAAGAATAATCCATAAA
>NZ_JBLURD010000053.1:0-1922 GCF_051209435.1 Klebsiella sp. HN106
CAGGACAATCACTTTTGTTTACGCGACTTTGAGAATATTGTATGCATCTGTTCTGATACTCCAACACCTGCAACCGGCGGTGGGCTGAGTATGGTCGACAGGCTGACGGCCATGAGAAATACAGATTTCACAGGCGAGGTCTGCGATGAGAATGGCTGGCGGTGTCGCCTGTTTGAGAATGGAAACGTTCATATTTGTATCGACAGTATCTCGCTTCTGAATGCTCTGAACGATCTTATCAGCATATATTTTGCAAACCAGCTTCCGGCCGCAGGAAAAAAATGATGATCGAAAACGATAAAGAAAAAAGCCTGAACGATGCTACCTCGCCAGAGGTGCAGAATGACATCCGCAGCGAATCCACAGAAAAATCAAAGGAAATGGGTCGTTCAAGGTACTCATCTATTGCGATGATCGATTACTTCAATGCAATCGAACGTCTGTGCGAAGAGAAAAAAATTAACCCGGAAAATATCGATCTGAGCTTCAAAGTTCACTGGCTCAGAAACGCTGTTGGCGGCTCGTTTGCAAGGTCACAGGAGATGTTCGCTGAGTACCAGAAGTATGTTAAAGAGGTTCCTGAAGAGGCCCGTTACCTGGATATACCCGATGAGGTGAAGGTTGCACTCGGCGATATTATCTCGTACATCACCTGGCACTACCGTAGAAGCTATACCGCAATACAGAGTGATAGTGTTAAAAAAGCTGAAGCACGTAGCATGCAGCTGGAGGAGGAGGTAACGCAGCTTTTACAGCGGCTTGAGCAAAGCGCTACCGATATGGATGAGCTGAAACTTGAGAATCAGGCGCTACAGGGTCGATTAGAGATCCGGGACAGTACCGTCAAGGAGTTAGAAACAAGGCTGAATGTTGCCGAAGCAGAACTAGAAACCTGCCATCACCAGTTAGATAGCACACGGCATGAATTAAGCCTCGCACAGCAGTCAAATGACTCACTCTCCCAGCAACTGGCTGAACGTAAAACAGAGATCGCTGGTCACCTTGAATATCAAAAAAAGCTGAACGAAGAGATCAACACTCAGCGTTCTGATAATGCCGGTCTTTCCAGACAATGCGACCAGTTAAGTCAGACTGTGTCAGATACAAAGGCAGAGAGGGACAGGTTTGAACAGGAATTGATTGCTGCACAGAACCTCTGTGCTGAGCTGAAAAGTGCACTGTCCGGGAAGGAGGGTGACCTGGTGGCGGTGAATGCCGAGCTTACTGAACTCCATAAACTAAACGAGTCGCTGAGCGCCGACCTGAAAAAAGTAACTTTGGTCAGCCAGGGCTATGAAGCGGAAGTGGCTGAACAAAGCAGTGAATTAAAAACGCTCCAGTCCAAAGTAATGAAGCTGGAAGCTACCCTGGAGGCAGAGAAAACAATCTCAGAATCCCTGAAAGGCACCATTGATACATTGACTGGTGCAATGGCAGGGGGAGGTACTGGAAAGTCAAAACAGCCGCGTAGTAGAAAAACATCATGATAAATGAAGCCAGGTTGATAGACTTCTCTGCATCCCCTGGCACAGTAGACCTTCTGCGGACATTCAGCCCGTCCGCAGGAGTTTTCGTCCTTCAGTCAACAAATGCACTACCTTTTTTGAGTCTCCACTTTCCAGTGCAGAAAACACGTTACCGATTTTACCAACAGCTTGTATCTGAGTGATAACCCCAGTCTTGTAATCATCAAGGATCCCTGACAGGAAAGCGTTCAGTTTTGTCTGTTCGCTTAGTGAAAGCATGTATGACATTTTTTCTCCATTTTAAGCAGGTGTGCCAGTTGAAAGAGGTTTACGTGATTCTGGAAAATGAGGCAGCACCATAGTTTCAGATGCTGTGGTCGCATCCCAGTGCCACCATCCATAAGGCCCATATTCACGGTTGTAATAATCTTTTTTGAGTTGCTTTCGGGCCAGATA
>NZ_JBLURD010000054.1:0-1922 GCF_051209435.1 Klebsiella sp. HN106
TATCTGGCCCGAAAGCAACTCAAAAAAGATTATTACAACCGTGAATATGGGCCTTATGGATGGTGGCACTGGGATGCGACCACAGCATCTGAAACTATGGTGCTGCCTCATTTTCCAGAATCACGCAAACCTCTTTCAACTGACACACCTGCTTAAAATGGAGAAAAAATGTCCTACATGCTTTCGCTAAGCGAACAGACAAAACTGAACGCTTTCCTGTCAGGGATCCTAGATGATTACAAGACTGGGGTTATCACTCAGATACAAGCTGTTGGTAGAATCGGTAACGTGTTTTCTGCTCTGGAAAGTGGAGACTCAAAAAAGGTAGTGCATTTGTTGACTGAAGGACGAAAACTCCTGCGGACGGGCTGAATGTCCGCAGAAGTTCTTATGTGCCAGGGGATGCAGAGAAGTGTATCAACCTGGCTTCATTTATCATGATGTTTTTCTGCTACGCGGCTGTTTTGACTTTCCAGTACCTCCCCCTGCCATTGCACCAGTTAATGTATCAATGGTGCCTTTTAGGGATTCTGAGATTGTTTTCTCCGCCTCCAGGGTAGCTTCCAGCTTCATTACTTTGGCCTGGAGCGTTTTGAGTTCATTGCTTTGTTCAGCCACTTCCGCTTCATAGCCCTGGCTGACCAAAGTTACTTTATTCAGGTCGGCGCTCAGCGACTCGTTTAGTTTATGGAGTTCAGTAAGCTCGGCATTCACCGCCACCAGGTCACCCTCTTTCCCGGACAGTGCACTTTTCAGCTCAGTACAAAGGTTCTGTGCAGCAATCAATTCCTGTTCAAACCTGTCCCTCTCTGCCTTTGTATCTGACACAGTCTGACTTAACTGGTCGCATTGTCTGGAAAGACCGGCGTTATCAGAACGCTGCGTGTTGATCTCTTCGTTCAGCTTTTTTTGATATTCAAGGTGACCAGCGATCTCTGTTTTACGTTCAGCCAGTTGCTGGGAGAGTGAGTCATTTGACTGCTGTGCGAGGCTCAATTCATGCCGTGTGCTATCTAACTGGTGATGGCAGGTTTCGAGTTCTGCTTCGGCAACATTCAGCCTTGTTTCTAACTCCTTGACGGTACTGTCCCGGATCTCTAATCGACCCTGTAGTGCCTGATTCTCAAGTTTCAGCTCATCCATATCGGTAGCGCTTTGCTCAAGCCGCTGTAACAGCTGCGTTACCTCCTCCTCCAGCTGCATGCTACGTGCTTCAGCTTTTTTAACACTATCATTCTGTATTGCGGTATAGCTTCTACGGTAGTGCCAGGTGATGTACGAGATAATATCGCCGAGTGCAACCTTTACCTCATCGGGTATATCCAGGTAACGGGCCTCTTCAGGAACCTCTTTAACATACTTCTGGTACTCCGCGAACATCTCCTGTGACCTTGCAAACGAGCCGCCAACAGCGTTTCTGAGCCAGTGAACTTTGAAGCTCAGATCGATATTTTCCGGGTTAATTTCTTTCTCTTTGCACAGACGTTCGATTGCATTGAAGTAATCGATCATCGCGATAGATGAGTACCTTGAACGACCCATTTCCTTTGATTTTTCAGTGGATTCGCTGCGGATGTCATTCTGCACCTCTGGCGGGGTAGCATCGTTCAGGCTTTTTTCTTTATCATTTTCAATCATCATTTTTTTCCTGCGGCCGGAAGCTGGTTTGCAAAATATATGCTGATAAGATCGTTCAGAGCATTCAGAAGCGAGATACTGTCGATGCAAATATGAACGTTTCCATTCTCAAACAGGCGACACCGCCAGCCATTCTCATCACTGACCTCGCCTGTGAATTCTGTATTTCTCATGGCCGTCAGCCTGTCGACCATACTCAGCCCACCGCCGGTTGCAGGTGTTGGAGTATCAGAACAGATGCATACAATATTCTCAAAGTCGCGTAAACAAAAGTGATTGTCCTG
>NZ_JBLURD010000055.1:0-1810 GCF_051209435.1 Klebsiella sp. HN106
AGGCAATTTTTCAAAATATTGTTAAGCCTTTTCTGAGCATGGTATTTTTCATGGTATTACCAATTAGCAGGAAAATAAGCCATTGAATATAAAAGATAAAAATGTCTTGTTTACAATAGAGTGGGGGGGGTCGGCCTGCCGCCTTGGGCCGGGTGATGTCGTACTTGCCCGCCGCGAACTCGGTTACCGTCCAGCCCAGCGCGACCAGCTCCGGCAACGCCTCGCGCACCCGCTGGCGGCGCTTGCGCATGGTCGAACCACTGGCCTCTGACGGCCAGACATAGCCGCACAAGGTATCTATGGAAGCCTTGCCGGTTTTGCCGGGGTCGATCCAGCCACACAGCCGCTGGTGCAGCAGGCGGGCGGTTTCGCTGTCCAGCGCCCGCACCTCGTCCATGCTGATGCGCACATGCTGGCCGCCACCCATGACGGCCTGCGCGATCAAGGGGTTCAGGGCCACGTACAGGCGCCCGTCCGCCTCGTCGCTGGCGTACTCCGACAGCAGCCGAAACCCCTGCCGCTTGCGGCCATTCTGGGCGATGATGGATACCTTCCAAAGGCGCTCGATGCAGTCCTGTATGTGCTTGAGCGCCCCACCACTATCGACCTCTGCCCCGATTTCCTTTGCCAGCGCCCGATAGCTACCTTTGACCACCATGGCATCAGCGGTGACGGCCTCCCACTTGGGTTCCAGGAACAGCCGGAGCTGCCGTCCGCCTTCGGTCTTGGGTTCCGGGCCAAGCACTAGGCCATTAGGCCCAGCCATGGCCACCAGCCCTTGCAGGATGCGCAGATCATCAGCGCCCAGCGGCTCCGGGCCGCTGAACTCGATCCGCTTGCCGTCGCCGTAGTCATACGTCACGTCCAGCTTGCTGCGCTTGCGCTCGCCCCGCTTGAGGGCACGGAACAGGCCGGGGGCCAGACAGTGCGCCGGGTCGTGCCGGACGTGGCTGAGGCTGTGCTTGTTCTTAGGCTTCACCACGGGGCACCCCCTTGCTCTTGCGCTGCCTCTCCAGCACGGCGGGCTTGAGCACCCCGCCGTCATGCCGCCTGAACCACCGATCAGCGAACGGTGCGCCATAGTTGGCCTTGCTCACACCGAAGCGGACGAAGAACCGGCGCTGGTCGTCGTCCACACCCCATTCCTCGGCCTCGGCGCTGGTCATGCTCGACAGGTAGGACTGCCAGCGGATGTTATCGACCAGTACCGAGCTGCCCCGGCTGGCCTGCTGCTGGTCGCCTGCGCCCATCATGGCCGCGCCCTTGCTGGCATGGTGCAGGAACACGATAGAGCACCCGGTATCGGCGGCGATGGCCTCCATGCGACCGATGACCTGGGCCATGGGGCCGCTGGCGTTTTCTTCCTCGATGTGGAACCGGCGCAGCGTGTCCAGCACCATCAGGCGGCGGCCCTCGGCGGCGCGCTTGAGGCCGTCGAACCACTCCGGGGCCATGATGTTGGGCAGGCTGCCGATCAGCGGCTGGATCAGCAGGCCGTCAGCCACGGCTTGCCGTTCCTCGGCGCTGAGGTGCGCCCCAAGGGCGTGCAGGCGGTGATGAATGGCGGTGGGCGGGTCTTCGGCGGGCAGGTAGATCACCGGGCCGGTGGGCAGTTCGCCCACCTCCAGCAGATCCGGCCCGCCTGCAATCTGTGCGGCCAGTTGCAGGGCCAGCATGGATTTACCGGCACTGTTGCAAAGTTAGCGATGAGGCAGCCTTTTGTCTTATTCAAAGGCCTTACATTTCAAAAACTCTGCTTACCAGGCGCATTTCGCCCAGGGGATCACCATAATAAAATGCTGAGGCCTGG
>NZ_JBLURD010000056.1:0-1805 GCF_051209435.1 Klebsiella sp. HN106
TTGAGGCATACCCTAACCTGATGTCAGATGCCATGTGTAAATTGCGTCAGGATAGGATTGAATTTTGAATTTATTGACATATCTCGTTGAAGGTCATAGAGTCTTCCCTGACATTTTGCAGGGAATTCCATGACTGGACAGCGCATTGGGTATATCAGGGTCAGCACCTTCGACCAGAACCCGGAACGGCAACTGGAAGGCGTCAAGGTTGATCGCGCTTTTAGCGACAAGGCATCCGGCAAGGATGTCAAGCGTCCGCAACTGGAAGCGCTGATAAGCTTCGCCCGCACCGGCGACACCGTGGTGGTGCATAGCATGGATCGCCTGGCGCGCAATCTCGATGATTTGCGCCGGATCGTGCAAACGCTGACACAACGCGGCGTGCATATCGAATTCGTCAAGGAACACCTCAGTTTTACTGGCGAAGACTCTCCGATGGCGAACCTGATGCTCTCGGTGATGGGCGCGTTCGCCGAGTTCGAGCGCGCCCTGATCCGCGAGCGTCAGCGCGAGGGTATTGCGCTCGCCAAGCAACGCGGGGCTTACCGTGGCAGGAAGAAATCCCTGTCGTCTGAGCGTATTGCCGAACTGCGCCAACGTGTCGAGGCTGGCGAGCAAAAGACCAAGCTTGCTCGTGAATTCGGAATCAGTCGCGAAACCCTGTATCAATACTTGAGAACGGATCAGTAAATATGCCATGTCGTTCCATCCTGTCCGCCGCCGAGCGGGAAAGCCTGCTGGCGTTGCCGGACTCCAAGGACGACCTGATCCGACATTACACATTCAACGATACCGACCTCTCGATCATCCGACAGCGGCGCGGGCCAGCCAATCGGCTGGGCTTCGCGGTGCAGCTCTGTTACCTGCGCTTTCCCGGCGTCATCCTGGGCGTCGATGAACTACCGTTCCCGCCCTTGTTGAAGCTGGTCGCCGACCAGCTCAAGGTCGGCGTCGAAAGCTGGAACGAGTACGGCCAGCGGGAGCAGACCCGGCGCGAGCACCTGAGCGAGCTGCAAACCGTGTTCGGTTTCCGGCCCTTCACCATGAGCCATTACCGGCAGGCCGTCCAGATGCTGACCGAGCTGGCGATGCAAACCGACAAAGGCATCGTGCTGGCCAGCGCCTTGATCGGGCACCTGCGGCGGCAGTCGGTCATTCTGCCCGCCCTCAACGCCGTCGAGCGGGCGAGTGCCGAGGCGATCACCCGTGCTAACCGGCGCATCTACGACGCCTTGGCCGAACCACTGGCGGACGCGCATCGCCGCCGCCTCGACGATCTGCTCAAGCGCCGGGACAACGGCAAGACGACCTGGTTGGCTTGGTTGCGCCAGTCTCCGGCCAAGCCAAATTCGCGGCATATGCTGGAACACATCGAACGCCTCAAGGCATGGCAGGCACTCGATCTGCCTACCGGCATCGAGCGGCTGGTTCACCAGAACCGCCTGCTCAAGATTGCCCGCGAGGGCGGCCAGATGACACCCGCCGACCTGGCCAAATTCGAGCCGCAACGGCGCTACGCCACTCTCGTGGCGCTGGCCACCGAGGGCATGGCCACCGTCACCGACGAAATCATCGACCTGCACGACCGCATCCTGGGTAAGCTGTTTAACGCTGCCAAGAATAAGCATCAGCAGCAGTTCCAGGCGTCAGGCAAGGCCATCAACGCCAAGGTACGTCTGTACGGGCGCATCGGTCAGGCGCTGATCGACGCCAAGCAATCAGGCCGCGATGCGTTTGCCGCCATCGAGGCCGTCATGTCCTGGGATTCCTTTGCCGAGAGCGTCACCGAGGCGCAGAAGCTCGCG
>NZ_JBLURD010000057.1:0-1544 GCF_051209435.1 Klebsiella sp. HN106
CGCTCCTGCTGCGCCAGGTTCTGACGGGAGAGGATCAGCGCGGTCGGACCGTCCTGACGCTCTACGCCGTATTTCCACGCGATGGCGGATTCCACCTGGTCGCACGGACGCCATGTGGACATGTTCGGGGTGACGCGCAGGGAAGCCACCTGCTCAACCGGCTGGTGCGTCGGGCCGTCTTCGCCCAGACCGATGGAGTCGTGGGTGTAGACCATCACCTGACGCTGCTTCATCAGCGCCGCCATACGTACCGCGTTACGCGCATATTCCACGAACATCAGGAAGGTGGAGGTGTACGGCAGGAAACCGCCGTGCAGGGCGATACCGTTGGCAATCGCGGTCATGCCGAATTCACGCACGCCGTAGTGGATATAGTTACCGGCAGCGTCTTCGTTGATGGCCTTAGAGCCGGACCACAGGGTCAGGTTACTTGGCGCCAGGTCAGCGGAGCCGCCGAGGAACTCAGGCAGCAGCGGGCCGAAGGCTTCAATGGCGTTCTGCGACGCTTTACGGCTGGCGATTTTCGCCGGGTTAGCCTGCAGCTTCGCGATGAATTCGTTCGCTTTCGCGTCGAAATCAGCCGGCATCTCGCCTTTCATACGGCGGGTGAATTCTGCTGCTTCCTGCGGGAAGGCTCTGGCGTAGGCGGCGAATTTCTCGTTCCACGCGGACTCTTTCGCCTGACCGGCTTCTTTCGCATCCCACTGGGCATAGATTTCAGACGGGATTTCAAACGCCGGGTGTTTCCAGCCGAGCGCTTCGCGGGTCAGCGCGATTTCCGCGTCGCCCAGCGGCGCGCCGTGGGAGTCGTGGGTACCAGCTTTGTTCGGCGAACCGAAACCGATGATGGTTTTGCACATCAGCAGGGACGGTTTGTCGGTGACCGCACGCGCTTCTTCCACCGCGCGTTTAATCGAGTCAGCATCGTGACCGTCAACGCCGCGCACCACGTGCCAGCCGTAGGCTTCAAAGCGCTTCGCGGTGTCATCGGTGAACCAGCCTTCGACGTGACCGTCGATGGAGATGCCGTTGTCGTCATAGAACGCCACCAGCTTGCCCAGTTTCAGGGTACCGGCCAGGGAGCATACCTCGTGAGAGATACCTTCCATCATGCAGCCGTCGCCCATGAACGCATAAGTGAAGTGGTCAACAATGTCGTGGCCCGGGCGGTTGAACTGCGCCGCCAGGGTTTTCTCCGCAATCGCCATCCCCACCGCATTCGCAATGCCCTGCCCCAGCGGTCCGGTAGTGGTTTCCACGCCCGCGGTGTAGCCCACTTCCGGGTGGCCCGGGGTTCTGGAGTGCAGCTGACGGAAGTTCTTCAGCTCTTCGATTGGCAGATCGTAACCGGTGAGGTGCAGCAGGCTGTAGATCAGCATCGAGCCGTGACCGTTGGACAGCACGAAGCGGTCGCGATCGGCCCAGGACGGGTTCTGCGGGTTATGGTTCAGGAAATCACGCCACAGGACTTCGGCAATGTCAGCCATACCCATCGGGGCACCCGGGTGGCCGGATTTGGCTTTCTGTACTGCGTCCATGCTCAG
>NZ_JBLURD010000058.1:0-1510 GCF_051209435.1 Klebsiella sp. HN106
CAGGCCAGCGCAACGCCGAAAGCACGCTCTATGAGAACATGCTGACGGCCGTCCGGCGCAACTATGCCGATATGACGCTTGAGGACATGACGCCGCAGACCGACGCCCGCCGTCTGTTCAGCACGGACGAGGTGGTGCCGGGAATGTTCACCCGCCAGGCGTGGGAAGGCGGTATTCAGGACGCCATCGACGCCGCCGTGGCCTCGCGGCGCGATGAAATCGACTGGGTGCTGAGCGACAACCGTAACACCGTGTCCACGGATGTCTCCCCGGAGGCGCTGAAACAGCGGCTGACGAACCGCTACTTTACCGATTTTGCCGGAGCGTGGCTGAACTTCCTTAACAGCATCCGGCTGAATCCGGCGCACAACATTACCGATGTCACCGACCAGCTCACCCTGACCGGCGATGTCCGCCAGTCGCCGCTGATTGCGCTGATGAACACTCTGGCCTGGCAGGGGCAGACCGGAGAGCAGGGGGAGGCTCTCTCTGATTTCCTGGTGAGGACGGCGAAAAATCTGCCGGGTAGGGATAAAAAGCCGGTCATTGACCAGCAGGCAGCCGGTCCTCGCGGCCCGCTGGACAGCACCTTCGGCCCGCTGCTGACCCTGACGGGCAAAAACAGCGCGCAGAAGGTGATGGCTGCCGACAGCTCGCTCAGCTTTCAGACCTGGCTCACCCGCATCACCCGCGTGCGCCTGAAACTTCAGCAGGTGGCGAATGCCGCCGACCCGCAGGCGATGATGCAGCAGCTGGCGCAGACGGTGTTCCGGGGCCGGAGCGTGGAGCTGACCGACACGCAGGAGTACGGCAGCCTGGTGGCGGCCAGCCTCGGTGAGGCGTGGCGCGGTTTCGGGCAGACGATGTTTGTTCAGCCGCTGACTCAGGCCCGGGAGGCGGTACTGCAGCCGTCGGCGGCCAGCCTGAACGAGGCGTGGCAGCGCTCCGTGGTCGCGAACTGGAATGCGGCGTTTCAGGGGCGCTATCCCTTTGCGGCCGGGAAGAGCGACGCTTCGCTGCCGATGCTGGCGGCGTTTATCCGCCGCGATACCGGACGTATTGACCGTTTTCTCAGTACGGAGCTGGGCGGGGTGCTGCGCCGGGAGGGCAGCGACTGGGTGGCGGACGGCACCCGCAGCCAGGGGCTGACCTTCAGCCCGGCCTTCCTGAACGCGGTGAACCAGCTCAGCCAGCTGTCCGATATCCTGTTCACCGACGGCAGCCAGGGCATCAGCTTTGAGATGCAGGGGGTGGCGATGCGGGAAGTGGTGGAAACAGCGCTGACGCTTGACGGGCAGACGCTGCACTATTTTAACCAGCTGGCCGACTGGCAGCGCTTCCGCTGGCCGGGGGTGATGAATAAACCGGGGGCGATGCTGACCTGGACGTCAACGACGGCGGGAAGCCGTCTGTATGCAAACCACAGCGGCCCGTGGGGCGTCATCCGGATGCTGGAGCCGATGGCGCGGCAGAAAGCGGGGGACGGGCTGTACCGGCTGACCGTCACCGC
>NZ_JBLURD010000059.1:0-1471 GCF_051209435.1 Klebsiella sp. HN106
ACGTCGCCTTCGGCCACCGTCTGGCCTTCCGCGGCAATGACCTTCCAGATAGTGCCCGCCAGCGGCGCGGTCACCGGCGTGCCGGCGCCTGCCGGGGCGGCCGCCTGAGCCGGGGCGGAAGAGGCAGCCGGCGCGGCCGCCGTCAGCTGGCTGATATCGCCGCCGTCGCTGACCTTCACCACAAAGGCTTTGCCCTCCACTTCCACGGTGTAAACGCCGGAGGCCGCCGGTTTTTCTGCTTTCACGGCAGGCTGCGCGGCTTCCGCCTGCGGCAGCGGCTCAAACGCTGCCGGGTTGTGGCGGTTCTCCAGGAACTTCAGGCCGGGTTGCGGGAACAGGGCCACGGTGAGCACGTCGTCGATGGCGTTCTCCGCCAGAACGATGCCCTTCTCCTGCGCCTGACGTTTCACGTCGGCTTCCAGCTGCGCCAGCTCCGGCTTCAGCAGGTCCGCCGGGCGGCAGGTGATGGCTTCTGCCCCGTTGAGCACGCGGGCCTGCAATGCCGCATTCACCGGCACCGGGGTGTGGCCGTATTCGCCCTTCAGAATCCCGGCGGTCTCCTTCGCGATGGTTTTGTAGCGCTCGCCGGTCAGCACGTTCAGCACCGCCTGGGTACCGACAATCTGCGAGGTCGGGGTGACCAGCGGGATGAAGCCGAGGTCCTCGCGCACGCGGGGGATTTCTTCCAGCACCTCATCCAGACGGTGGGCGGCGTTCTGCTGCTTCAGCTGGCCCTCAAGGTTGGTGAGCATCCCGCCCGGTACCTGGGCCACGAGGATACGGCTGTCGGTGCCCTTCAGCTGGCCTTCGAAGGCGTGGTATTTCCTGCGCACCTCGCGGAAGTACGCCGCGATGCTCTCCAGCCTGAGGATATCCAGCCCGGTGTCGTGCTCAGTACCCGCCAGGGTGGCGACCAGCGCCTCGGTGGCCGGGTGGCCGTAGGTGGCGCTCATGGAAGAGATGGCGGTATCAACGCCGTCAACGCCCGCCTCGATGGCCTTCAGCAGGGCCATCTCCGCCATCCCGGTGGTGGCATGAGCATGCAGGTGCAGGCGCACGTCATAGCGTTTTTTGATTTCGCTGACCAGCGCAAAGGCGGCCCCCGGGGTGAGAATGCCCGACATGTCTTTAATCGCGATGGAGTCGACGCCGGTCTCCAGCAGCTGTTCAGTCAGGTCAAGCCAGGTCTGCAGGGTGTGGGCCGGACTGGTGGTGTAGGAGAGCGTCCCCTGGGCATGAGCGCCGTGGCTGCGCACCGCCTGCAGGGCGGCTTTCATGTTGCGCGGGTCGTTCATGGCGTCGAAGACGCGGAACACATCCATGCCGTTTTTGACGGCGCGCTCAACGAAGCGCTCCACCACGTCATCGGCGTAGTGGCGGTAGCCGAGGAGGTTCTGGCCGCGGAGCAGCATCTGCAGGGGGGTCTTCGGCATGGCCTTTTTGAGCTCGCGCAGGCGGACCCAGGGGTCCT
>NZ_JBLURD010000060.1:0-1471 GCF_051209435.1 Klebsiella sp. HN106
AGGACCCCTGGGTCCGCCTGCGCGAGCTCAAAAAGGCCATGCCGAAGACCCCCCTGCAGATGCTGCTCCGCGGCCAGAACCTCCTCGGCTACCGCCACTACGCCGATGACGTGGTGGAGCGCTTCACTGAGCGCGCCGTCAAAAACGGCATGGACGTGTTCCGCGTCTTCGACGCCATGAACGACCCGCGCAATATGAAAGCCGCCCTGCAGGCCGTCCGCAGCCACGGCGCCCACGCCCAGGGGACGCTCTCGTACACCACCAGCCCGGCGCACACGCTACAGACCTGGCTGGACCTGACCGAACAGCTGCTGGAAACCGGCGTCGACTCCATCGCGATTAAAGACATGTCCGGCATTCTCACCCCGGGGGCCGCCTTTGAGCTGGTGAGTGAAATCAAAAAACGCTACGACGTGAAGCTGCACCTGCATGCTCATGCCACCACCGGGATGGCGGAGATGGCCCTGCTGAAGGCCATCGAGGCGGGCGTCGACGGCGTTGATACCGCCATCTCTTCCATGAGCGCCACCTACGGCCACCCGGCCACCGAGGCGCTGGTCGCCACCCTGGCGGGTACTGAGCACGACACCGGGCTGGATATCCTGAAGCTTGAGAGCATCGCGGCGTACTTCCGCGAGGTGCGCAGGAAATACCACGCCTTCGAAGGCCAGCTGAAGGGCACCGACAGCCGTATCCTCGTGGCCCAGGTGCCGGGCGGGATGCTCACCAACCTCGAGGGCCAGCTGAAGCAGCAGAACGCCGCCCACCGTCTGGATGAGGTGCTGGCGGAAATCCCCCGCGTGCGTGAGGACCTCGGCTTCATCCCGCTGGTCACCCCCACCTCGCAGATTGTCGGCACCCAGGCGGTGCTGAACGTCCTGACCGGCGAGCGCTACAAAACCATCGCGAAGGAAACGGCCGGGATTCTGAAAGGCGAATACGGCCACACCCCGGTGCCGGTGAATGCGGCATTGCAGGCCCGCGTGCTGGAAGGGGCAGAAGCCATCACCTGCCGCCCGGCGGATTTACTCAAACCGGAGCTGGCGCAGCTGGAAGCCGATGTTAAACGTCAGGCGCAGGAGAAGGGCATCGTTCTGGCGGAGAACGCCATCGATGACGTGCTGACCGTGGCCCTGTTCCCGCAAATCGGCCTGAAGTTCCTGGCGAACCGCCACAACCCGGCGGCCTTTGAGCCGCTGCCGCAGGCGGAAGACACAAAACCGGCGCCAAAAGCCGATAAACCGGCCGCGTCCGGCGTCTACACCGTGGAAGTGGAAGGTAAAGCCTTTGTGGTGAAGGTCAGCGACGGCGGCGATATCAGCCAGCTGACGGCGGCCGCGCCGGCAGCCTCTTCCGCCCCGGCTCAGGCGGCCGCCCCGGCAGGCGCCGGCACGCCGGTGACCGCGCCGCTGGCGGGCACTATCTGGAAGGTCATTGCCGCGGAAGGCCAGACGGTGGCCGAAGGCGACGT
>NZ_JBLURD010000061.1:0-1391 GCF_051209435.1 Klebsiella sp. HN106
CCGTATATGGACACCTCCCGTTATGCAAGCCATCTCTGCATTTTGTGTAACGGGGTAAGTTGCGTTCGTATATCCGGCCTCTCTTACGATACCGTCGTATCCGGGCCATGATGTTATCTGCGCATCTGTTTCCATTCGGGCTAGCGGCTTTGCTTATCAGGGAGCCTTCGGCCAGGCCGGAGTGACTGATGCTGGTCTTACCTGTTACTCATCTCGCTTCTCTGGCTGCAACCTTACGGCAGGTTATTGCTCTTTTAACGCATGGGATACAGGTCACCGGTTAACCGGTGACCTGTATCCCATGGTAATCCTCTTCACGACTCAGCAGCGCCCATGCTATACGGGCATTCTTGTTCGCCAGCGCCACCGTCGCGATGTTCCGGTTTCGTCTCTCCGACACCCCCTGCAACCACTGGCTGCGCCTGTCAGTTTTATTCTGACACGCATTCAGCACTGCCCGCGCTCCATGGATTATCAGCGTTCGCACGTAGCGGTCCCCCCGCTTGCTGATATGGCCCAGTCGCGCCTTTCCTCCGCTTGAGTGCTGCCGCGGAACCAGCCCCAGATAAGCCGCCATTTCCCGGCCGCTCCTGAACTGTCTGCCATCACCCACTGCAGCCACCAGGGCACTGGCCACCACCGGACCCATCCCCTCTATCGCCAGCAGTCTTTTTATCCGGATATCATCCCGTGCTGACTGCTGAAGCCGCCTGTCGTGGCGGGCGACACGCTCATCCAGTCCCTGCAGCTCTTCTGACAGTTCGCACAGCAGACGAATAAAACACTCATCCCACTGCACCTGCTGCGACACTATCTCCGGTAGCGCCTTACGCAGTTGCGCTATTCCCGCTGGCAACACCACACCGAACTCCCCCAGCAGACCCCGTATCTCATTGCTCAGGGCTGTCCGGGCACGGATGAGTCTGGCCCGGACGCGGTGCTCCGCCTGCAGCGTCTGCTGCCTTTCCGTTCTGATCGCCACGAAGCGCATCCCGGGGCGGCTGACAGCCTCGCAGATAGCTTCGGCATCGTTGGCATCATTCTTCTGGCCTTTAAGATAAGGCTTAACCAGCCGGGGCGGGATAATGCGTACGGTATGCCCCATACGGGTCAGCTCCCGGGCCCAGTAGTGGGCAGAGCCACAGGCTTCAATACCGATAAGGCACGGTGAGAGTTGGGTGAAAAAGGCTGCCATGCGGTCACGGCGCAGGGTTTTACGAAGGACAACATGCTCACGGTGATCCACGGCATGTATCTGGAAGACATTTTTTGCCAGGTCGAGACCAATACGTTTAATATTCATGATGGACACCTCCTCCAGTTAACTGTAGGTACACCTCAGTCTGGCACTTTGATGCCGTAAGGGGGAGGTGTCCATCACATCGGGCTAC
>NZ_JBLURD010000063.1:0-1306 GCF_051209435.1 Klebsiella sp. HN106
AAGCTGGGTTGGTACTGGTTAAGTCGAGTAAGAGGAAAAGTACAATATGCAGACCTAGGAGCGGAAAACTGGAAACCTATCAGCAACTTACATGATATGTCATCTAGTCACTCAAAGACTTTAGGGGCTTTGTTGAATAAATAAGATTTCGTGCGAACGACCCTGTAGCTGGCTGGATTTTCAGGCAATACGCACGCTTTCTGGCATCCCAGCCTTTGTCATCCTGTTCAACGCACGCACCATGGCCATAGCTTCCGCTACCTGACCATCGTAGTCACGCAGCGTCAGTGAATCTCCCAACAACTGCTTCATTCTGTACATTGCCGTTTCCGCTATCGAGCGACGGTTATATTCCGTTGTCCATTTCCACCGTGCATTGCTTCCGCTCAGCCGCTGATTAGCAACGGCACGGTTGCGGTCTGCGTACTCACCGGGCCAGTAACCTGCTCCTTTTCGGGGAGGAATAAGCGCGCTGATTTTTTTGCGGCGCAGTTCATCGTGACAGAGCCGGGTATCGTAAGCCCCGTCTGCCGCGGCTGCCCTGATTTTTCTGTGAGTCTGCCGGATAAGGCCCGGGAAGGCTTCTGAGTCCGTGACGTTATTCAGCGACAGGTCTGCACAGACAACTTCATGTGTGTTGCTGTCAATAGCAAGATGCAACTTTCGCCAGATACGACGGCGCTCTTTGCCGTGCTTTCTGACTTTCCATTCGCCTTCACCAAAGACCTTCAGCCCGGTGGAATCAATCACCAGGTGTGCGATTTCACCCCGGGTGGACGTTTTGAAACTGACATTAACCGACTTTGCCCGCTTACTGACACTGGTGTAATCCGGGCAGCGCAACGGAACGTTCATCAGGGCAAAAATGGAATCAATAAAACCCTGCGCAGCCCGCAGGGTCAGCCGGAATACGCGTTTAATCACCAGAACGGTGGTGATGGCGAAATCAGAATAGCGCTGGGGCCTTCCTCGTGATGAAGGCGTTGCCGACTCATACCAGGCCTGAATCGCCTCATCATCCAGCCAGAAAGTGAGGGAGCCACGGTTGATGAGAGCTTTGTTGTAGGTGGACCAGTTGGTGATTCTGAACTTTTGCTTTGCCACGGAATGGTCTGTGTTGTCGGGAGGATGCGTGATCTGATCCTTCAACTCAGCAAAAGTTCGATTTATTCAACAAAGCCGACTTTAGGCTATAAGAGGCTGACTAAAAGCAATCCAATCTCATGCCAAATTCTATTGTATAAATCTCGCTCTAAAGGCCGAAAAAATCAGCGCTCGACACGGACTCATTGTCACCACCCGTCAC
>NZ_JBLURD010000064.1:0-1178 GCF_051209435.1 Klebsiella sp. HN106
GGAGCTGAAATCAGTCGAAGATACCAGCTGGCTGCAACTGTTTATTAAAAACACAGCACTGTGCAAACACGAAAGTGGACGTATACGGTGTGACGCCTGCCCGGTGCCGGAAGGTTAATTGATGGGGTTATCCTCGCGGAGAAGCTCTTGATCGAAGCCCCGGTAAACGGCGGCCGTAACTATAACGGTCCTAAGGTAGCGAAATTCCTTGTCGGGTAAGTTCCGACCTGCACGAATGGCGTAATGATGGCCAGGCTGTCTCCACCCGAGACTCAGTGAAATTGAACTCGCTGTGAAGATGCAGTGTACCCGCGGCAAGACGGAAAGACCCCGTGAACCTTTACTATAGCTTGACACTGAACACTGGTCCTTGATGTGTAGGATAGGTGGGAGGCTTTGAAGTGTGGACGCCAGTCTGCATGGAGCCATCCTTGAAATACCACCCTTTAATGGCTGGTGTTCTAACGTGGGCCCGTAATCCGGGTTGCGGACAGTGTCTGGTGGGTAGTTTGACTGGGGCGGTCTCCTCCTAAAGAGTAACGGAGGAGCACGAAGGTCAGCTAATCCTGGTCGGACATCAGGAGGTTAGTGCAATGGCATAAGCTGGCTTGACTGCGAGCGTGACGGCGCGAGCAGGTGCGAAAGCAGGTCATAGTGATCCGGTGGTTCTGAATGGAAGGGCCATCGCTCAACGGATAAAAGGTACTCCGGGGATAACAGGCTGATACCGCCCAAGAGTTCATATCGACGGCGGTGTTTGGCACCTCGATGTCGGCTCATCACATCCTGGGGCTGAAGTAGGTCCCAAGGGTATGGCTGTTCGCCATTTAAAGTGGTACGCGAGCTGGGTTTAGAACGTCGTGAGACAGTTCGGTCCCTATCTGCCGTGGGCGCTGGAGAATTGAGGGGGGCTGCTCCTAGTACGAGAGGACCGGAGTGGACGCATCACTGGTGTTCGGGTTGTCATGCCAATGGCATTGCCCGGTAGCTAAATGCGGAAGAGATAAGTGCTGAAAGCATCTAAGCACGAAACTTGCCCCGAGATGAGTTCTCCCTGACTCCTTGAGAGTCCTGAAGGAACGTTGAAGACGACGACGTTGATAGGCCGGGTGTGTAAGCGCAGCGATGCGTTGAGCTAACCGGTACTAATGAACCGTGAGGCTTAACCTTACAACGCC
>NZ_JBLURD010000065.1:0-1115 GCF_051209435.1 Klebsiella sp. HN106
GCCTCTTCCGCCCCGGCTCAGGCGGCCGCCCCGGCAGGCGCCGGCACGCCGGTGACCGCGCCGCTGGCGGGCACTATCTGGAAGGTCATTGCCGCGGAAGGCCAGACGGTGGCCGAAGGCGACGTGCTGCTGATTCTGGAAGCCATGAAGATGGAAACCGAAATCCGCGCCGCACAGGCCGGGACCGTGCGCGGTATCGCGGTGAAATCCGGGGATGCGGTGGCGGTGGGCGACACCCTGATGACCCTGGCGTAAGGAAAAGGAACGGAAATGGAAAGTCTGAACGCCCTGATTCAGGGCATGGGGCTGATGCACCTCGGTGCCGGCCAGGCCGTCATGCTGCTGGTGAGCCTGCTGCTGCTGTGGCTGGCGATAGCGAAGAAGTTCGAGCCGTTACTGCTGCTGCCGATTGGCTTCGGCGGGCTGCTGTCGAATATCCCGGAAGCCGGGCTGGCGCTGACCGCGCTGGAGAGCCTGCTGGCCCACCACGACGCCGGGCAGCTGGCGGTGATTGCGGCGAAGCTCAACTGCGCGCCGGACGTCCACGCCATCAAAGAGGCGCTGGCCCTGGCCCTGCCGTCGGTGCAGGGGCAGATGGAGGACCTCGCCGTGGATATGGGCTACTCCGCCGGGGTGCTGGCCATCTTCTATAAGGTCGCCATCGGCTCGGGCATCGCCCCGCTGGTGATTTTTATGGGCGTCGGGGCGATGACCGACTTCGGCCCGCTGCTGGCCAACCCGCGGACCCTGCTGCTGGGGGCGGCGGCGCAGTTCGGCATCTTCGCCACGGTGCTGGGGGCGCTGACGCTGAACTACTTCGGCATCATCAGCTTCACCCTGCCGCAGGCGGCGGCCATCGGCATCATCGGCGGCGCGGACGGCCCGACGGCGATTTACCTCTCCGGGAAACTGGCGCCGGAATTACTCGGCGCCATCGCGGTGGCGGCGTACTCGTATATGGCGCTGGTGCCGTTAATCCAGCCGCCGATTATGAAGGCGCTGACCAGCGAGAAGGAGCGGAAAATCCGCATGGTGCAGCTGCGCACGGTGAGTAAGCGGGAAAAAATCCTCTTCCCGGCGGTGCTGTTGCTGCTGGTGGCGCTGCTGCTGCCGGA
>NZ_JBLURD010000066.1:0-1105 GCF_051209435.1 Klebsiella sp. HN106
TACCATCAGCGTGCCTTCTCCCGAAGTTACGGCACCATTTTGCCTAGTTCCTTCACCCGAGTTCTCTCAAGCGCCTTGGTATTCTCTACCTGACCACCTGTGTCGGTTTGGGGTACGATTTGATGTTACCTGATGCTTAGAGGCTTTTCCTGGAAGCAGGGCATTTGTCACTTCAGCACCGTAGTGCCTCGTCATCACACCTCAGCGTTAGTGACGTTCCGGATTTACCTGGAACATCCGCCTACATGCTTAAACCGGGACAACCGTCGCCCGGCCAACATAGCCTTCTCCGTCCCCCCTTCGCAGTAACACCAAGTACAGGAATATTAACCTGTTTCCCATCGACTACGCCTTTCGGCCTCGCCTTAGGGGTCGACTCACCCTGCCCCGATTAACGTTGGACAGGAACCCTTGGTCTTCCGGCGTGCGGGTTTTTCACCCGCATTATCGTTACTTATGTCAGCATTCGCACTTCTGATACCTCCAGCAACCCTCACAGGCCACCTTCAACGGCTTACAGAACGCTCCCCTACCCAACAACACATAGTGTCGCTGCCGCAGCTTCGGTGCATGGTTTAGCCCCGTTACATCTTCCGCGCAGGCCGACTCGACCAGTGAGCTATTACGCTTTCTTTAAATGATGGCTGCTTCTAAGCCAACATCCTGGCTGTCTGGGCCTTCCCACATCGTTTCCCACTTAACCATGACTTTGGGACCTTAGCTGGCGGTCTGGGTTGTTTCCCTCTTCACGACGGACGTTAGCACCCGCCGTGTGTCTCCCGTGATAACATTCTTCGGTATTCGTAGTTTGCATCGGGTTGGTAAGTCGGGATGACCCCCTAGCCGAAACAGTGCTCTACCCCCGAAGATGAATTCACGAGGCGCTACCTAAATAGCTTTCGGGGAGAACCAGCTATCTCCCGGTTTGATTGGCCTTTCACCCCCAGCCACAAGTCATCCGCTAATTTTTCAACATTAGTCGGTTCGGTCCTCCAGTTAGTGTTACCCAACCTTCAACCTGCCCATGGCTAGATCACCGGGTTTCGGGTCTATACCCTGCAACTTAACGCCCAGTTAAGACTCGGTTTCCCTGCGGCTCCCCTAT
>NZ_JBLURD010000067.1:0-1095 GCF_051209435.1 Klebsiella sp. HN106
GTTCCGCGCCTGATGAACCTCCAGAAAATATACGGCTTCAATGAGCCTTTCCGTTTTACAGGTTCCTCAACAGGCCGGTGGGCCGTTAGTATCATCAATATCAGTATTCGCAAAACCAGATCAGTGATTCTTTAAACCGGTGTATTTCTGCCGTTATGCTACATAAGTTTGCTGTCGTGCCGTTAGGGCCCAGGCTATTCTGGCCAGCTTGTTTGCCAGAGCACAAGTGACGACAAAGTTGCTTTTCCTACACAGTAGATCCCTGACCCAATCGGCCAATTTGCCAGACTGGTGTTCCAGTTTTTGTATGAATACCCTGGCACATTGAACCAACAAAGTTCGGATCTTTTTGTTACCTCGCTTACTAATTCCCAGCAATGTCGTCCGACCTCCCGTGCTGTACTGTCGAGGCACTAGCCCTGTTGCCGCCGCAAAGTCACGACTGCTGGCGTACTGCTTCCCGTCGCCAATCTCAGTTGAAATAGTACTCGCTGTCAGTGTTCCGACGCAGGGAATGCTCAGCAAGCGCTGTCCAATCTCATCTTCGTCCAACTTTCGTTTCAACTGGGATTCCAAATCTTTAATCTGCTCAACAAGATAGTGATAATGCTGTTGTAATTTCAGCAATAACTGGCTGAGGTATAGAGGCAAACTATTGTCCTCAAGAAGGGTACTCAGTCGGCTAATAACGGCAGCTCCTCGTGGAACGCTGATGCCAAATTCCAGCAGAAAAGCATGCATCTGATTGGTTGTTTTTACCTTATCCTGAACCAGGGATTCACGGACACGATGCAGCGCACGCATTGCCTGCTGAGATTCAGTTCTGGGCTGTACAAAACGCATAGACGGACGCGATGCAGCTTCACAAATAGCTTCGGCGTCGACAAAGTCGTTTTTGTTACTTTTAACGAATGGACGGACAAATTGTGGTGATATCAGCTTAGGAAAATGCCCCAACTCTTCCAACTTGCGTGCCATAAAGTGAGAGCCACCACAGGCTTCCATTGCGATGGTTGTAGCGGGGCATGTCGCCAAAAATTCGATTAACTTTGGCCGTGTAAATTTTTTACGGTAAACAGCCTTGCCGCGACGATC
>NZ_JBLURD010000068.1:0-1090 GCF_051209435.1 Klebsiella sp. HN106
GACAAAAATAAAAAATAGGCCAAATTCATATATCACTCCATGGAGATTAATAGAAAAATTTATAATAAGTAATCTCATAGAGCATTACTTGAATCTTCTTCCCATACTAAGGACTCACCGAGAAACTTAGTTAAAGATGATTTGGCATACTGTGGTTCGGAAAAAAAACGTGGGAACCAGCCGTCAAAGCTTTGGGTACCATTGTGACGATTTTCAGGCGAGACTGATAAGCGGTACCCGTCTTCGTAAGGTGAAATGCTAAATGTGTATCCATCATCTGTCTTTGAGATCAGCGTTTTGCATGTCATATGACTGTTTGCTCACAAAGTTACTTTTCTAAGATATCGAAAAGTGTGGATTAGATCATCATTCAGATAGTCTTTTCATCACAAACTTTCCTGCCCACATTATCACAATTATAAAGGTAATAAAACCGATCTGCTCCCAACCTAAATTGGTTTGCTGTTCGGAATCATCCCAATGAATTGCATAAATGTAACATCCGAAGGTAAGCGTGAGTGGAACAACAAGCATCCCTACCTTTTTAGTAATATTTCCAATAAACCACCAATAAAGAACCCAGGAAATAATAGAAGAATAAAAAATTGCTTCTGAAACTATCATATGTAACCTCTTGAATTAGTCGATGCTGTGGGTAAATAAACCCGGACCGTCAAATGATGCAATTGCAAAATATTTAGTAACCATGAATCCTTCGGTTATCTATTTCAGCCATGTATGCAGTAGGCTTTTTTAAGAGATAGATTGGTGAAACGACATTCGTTTTGACTTTATAAGCCAGAATGAAAACACCTGCGGAGCTTGCCATAAGTACCGCAAGAAGAATAGATACCGTTAACTCCTTTGGTGTTTGTATCACCGAAAGAAGAAACAATGCGCTTATGGCTGCAAAAATCCAGCAATATAATGATGCATCCATAAAACCAGCTACAACACTCGATCCAAAAAAAAACCAAAATAAACTTATTAAGATTACTGAGTTTTCATTCATGTCTGTTCCTTGTTATTACTAATTATATTATGCTTTATAGTTGACCGTCAGACTACCCACGGGTTTTGACGAACAAAG
>NZ_JBLURD010000069.1:0-1089 GCF_051209435.1 Klebsiella sp. HN106
ACCAGCGTACGGCCCACAGAATGATGTCACGCTGAAAATGCCGGCCTTTGAATGGGTTCATGTGCAGCTCCATCAGCAAAAGGGGATGATAAGTTTATCACCACCGACTATTTGCAACAGTGCCGCCGATATGATCCAACTGATAAAGGAATTTGACGCTCAGGGCGTGGCAGTCCGGTTCATTGATGACGGGATCAGTACCGACGGTGATATGGGGCAAATGGTGGTCACCATCCTGTCGGCTGTGGCACAGGCTGAACGCCGGAGGATCCTAGAACGCACGAATGAGGGCCGACAGGAAGCAAAGCTGAAAGGAATCAAATTTGGCCGCAGGCGTACCGTGGACAGGAACGTCGTGCTGACGCTTCATCAGAAGGGCACTGGTGCAACGGAAATTGCTCATCAGCTCAGTATTGCCCGCTCCACGGTTTATAAAATTCTTGAAGACGAAAGGGCCTCGTGATACGCCTATTTTTATAGGTTAATGTCATGATAATAATGGTTTCTTAGACGTCAGGTGGCACTTTTCGGGGAAATGTGCGCGGAACCCCTATTTGTTTATTTTTCTAAATACATTCAAATATGTATCCGCTCATGAGACAATAACCCTGGTAAATGCTTCAATAATATTGAAAAAGGAAGAGTATGAGTATTCAACATTTTCGTGTCGCCCTTATTCCCTTTTTTGCGGCATTTTGCCTTCCTGTTTTTGCTCACCCAGAAACGCTGGTGAAAGTAAAAGATGCTGAAGATCAGTTGGGTGCACGAGTGGGTTACATCGAACTGGATCTCAACAGCGGTAAGATCCTTGAGAGTTTTCGCCCCGAAGAACGTTTTCCAATGATGAGCACTTTTAAAGTTCTGCTATGTGGTGCGGTATTATCCCGTGTTGACGCCGGGCAAGAGCAACTCGGTCGCCGCATACACTATTCTCAGAATGACTTGGTTGAGTACTCACCAGTCACAGAAAAGCATCTTACGGATGGCATGACAGTAAGAGAATTATGCAGTGCTGCCATAACCATGAGTGATAACACTGCTGCCAACTTACTTCTGACAACGATCGGAGGACCGAAGGAGCTAACCGCT
>NZ_JBLURD010000070.1:0-1067 GCF_051209435.1 Klebsiella sp. HN106
ACGTATAGGAAGAATAAACGCCCTTTTCACCCAAGTCCAACAGCTTTGGACCGCAGTTGACTCTTTCGACACCCCTGCGATGCAACCCAATCCGGCTGACGGGGAGCCAGCAACGCTGAAAATTTACCCTCCTCTTTCCCACTAGCGGCTCCTTTTCCGACAACCAGCACGGCGGATCCCTGCCGCGGCGCTGTGAACGCAGCATTTTGATTGGTATCGTTGGCCTTCAGGCTCGTCAGTCAAACAGACCCAGGAGCAGCTCAGCCGGTGGCGCCCGGCTTTCGGGTAACGCCCTGGTCCCGCTGGTTTCGGCTTTGTGCTTCAGGTGATCAAGGATCTGCTTGATCACTATAGGGTCTTCAATGCAGGCGATGACTTTCATGGCGCCGCCGCAGCCGCTGCAGGTCTCGATGTCGATATTGAAAACACGCTTGAGCCGTTGCGCCCATGTCATCGACGCTCGCCGTTGTGCTGGTGTTGCCGGTTCATCAGCCACCCTGACCTTGTTGCCCCTGCCCCGTTTTGCCGGCGTGACCAACGCCCGGTGCCGACTGTTGGGTGCGAACACCCCGTGGAAGCGGGTTAGGTTGACTCTGGGCTTCGGTACCAGGGCGGCCAGCCTTGCAATGAAATCCAATGGTTCGAAAATGACGTGCGTGGTGCCGTCCCGGTACGGCGTCTTGAGCTGGTAGCGCACGTTGCCGCCTCGTGTTAACGACAGCCGCTTCTCGGATACCGCCGGGCGGCTGATGTACCGGCACAGCCGTTCGAGCTTCTTGCGTTCATCGGCCCTGGCCGCCACGCCGGCGTGCAGGCTGGACCCGGCTACCTTGCCAATCCCGTCACCGAACGGATCACCACTGGTCGGCAGAGTTTGCAAAGTGAACACCTTTCGCCCCGCCTGTGAACCGACAGCGATACGGTAAGTGATCGAGTGCCCCAGCAGGGGTGTCATCGGGTCGTCATCCACCGCATCCGAGGCCAGATAGCTGTTTTCGACATCCCGTTCCAGCAGGCCTTGCCGTTCCAGATAGCGACCCACCCGGTGGGCGATGGTGTGCGTCAGC
>NZ_JBLURD010000071.1:0-1034 GCF_051209435.1 Klebsiella sp. HN106
GGTGCTGCTCGCGCATTCGACCAGATCGATAACGCGCCGGAAGAAAAAGCTCGTGGTATCACCATCAACACTTCCCACGTTGAATATGACACCCCGACTCGCCACTACGCGCACGTAGACTGCCCGGGCCACGCCGACTATGTTAAAAACATGATCACCGGTGCTGCGCAGATGGACGGCGCGATCCTGGTTGTTGCTGCGACTGACGGCCCGATGCCGCAGACTCGTGAGCACATCCTGCTGGGTCGTCAGGTAGGCGTTCCGTACATCATCGTGTTCCTGAACAAGTGCGACATGGTTGATGACGAAGAGCTGCTGGAACTGGTTGAAATGGAAGTTCGTGAACTTCTGTCTCAGTACGATTTCCCGGGCGACGACACTCCGATCGTTCGTGGTTCTGCTCTGAAAGCGCTGGAAGGCGACGCAGAGTGGGAAGCGAAAATCATCGAACTGGCTGGCTTCCTGGATTCTTACATTCCGGAACCAGAGCGTGCGATTGACAAGCCGTTCCTGCTGCCGATCGAAGACGTATTCTCCATCTCCGGTCGTGGTACCGTTGTTACCGGTCGTGTAGAGCGCGGTATCATCAAAGTTGGCGAAGAAGTTGAAATTGTTGGTATTAAAGAGACTGCTAAGTCTACCTGTACTGGCGTTGAAATGTTCCGCAAACTGCTGGACGAAGGCCGCGCTGGTGAGAACGTTGGTGTTCTGCTGCGTGGTATCAAACGTGAAGAAATCGAACGTGGTCAGGTACTGGCTAAGCCGGGCTCTATCAAGCCGCACACCAAGTTCGAATCTGAAGTTTATATCCTGTCCAAAGACGAAGGCGGCCGTCACACTCCGTTCTTCAAAGGCTACCGTCCGCAGTTCTACTTCCGTACAACTGACGTGACTGGCACCATCGAACTGCCGGAAGGCGTAGAGATGGTTATGCCGGGCGACAACATCAAAATGGTTGTTACCCTGATCCACCCGATCGCGATGGACGACGGTCTGCGTTTCGCAATCCGTGAAGGCGGCCGTACCGTTGGCGC
>NZ_JBLURD010000072.1:0-946 GCF_051209435.1 Klebsiella sp. HN106
GACGCCCTGGCTGACGGAGCGCCTGCAGCGCGTTCCGCTGCGCGGCCTGATGTTCAGCCCGCCGCTGGCGCCGGACACGACCGCCGGGGAGACGCCACATCCTCACCGCTGGTCCGCTCCGGCGGTCTGGCAGGGAGTGACGGCGGACTGCGCTCAGGCGCGGGGCGTGCGGGCCGGTCTGCCCTGGCAGCGCGCATCGGGGGTTATCGCCCTGTCGCTGATGGCCCTGTGGGGGGCGGGCAGCCTGGTCTCCTTCGCCGTTAACCGCCAGCATATTGTCAGCGCGGCGCAGCTGCTGGTGAGCTCTCCCGCAGTGAATGATGAACAGCTGATGGCGCTGCAGGCGCTGCGTAACGATATCGGACGGTTACAGCATCAGCAGGCGTATGGCGCGCCCTGGTATCAGCGCTTCGGGCTGGACCATAACGCCCCGCTGCTGGCGGCCCTGATGCCGTGGTACGGGCAGGCGAATAACCGGCTGATTCGCGATGCGGCGGCGCAGGCGCTCACAAAGCAGCTGAATACGCTGGCAGACCTGCCGCCGCGCAGTCCGCTGCGCGAGAAACGGGCAAAGCCGGGCTACGACCAGCTGAAGGCGTACCTGATGATGGCGCACCCGGAGAAAGCGGACGCTGCGTTTTTTGCGCAGGTGATGAAAACCACTGAACCGTCCCGTCCGGGTCTGTCCCCGGCGCTGTGGCAGGAGATGGCGCCGGATTTGCACACCTTTTACATGCAGAGCCTGCCCGCGCTGCCGTCCTGGAAAATCACGCCGGATGCGGCGCTGGTGGCGCAGGTGCGCAGGGTGCTGCTGGAGCAGGCAGGCCAGCGCAACGCCGAAAGCACGCTCTATGAGAACATGCTGACGGCCGTCCGGCGCAACTATGCCGATATGACGCTTGAGGACATGACGCCGCAGACCGACGCCCGCCGTCTGTTCAGCACG
>NZ_JBLURD010000073.1:0-946 GCF_051209435.1 Klebsiella sp. HN106
CGTGCTGAACAGACGGCGGGCGTCGGTCTGCGGCGTCATGTCCTCAAGCGTCATATCGGCATAGTTGCGCCGGACGGCCGTCAGCATGTTCTCATAGAGCGTGCTTTCGGCGTTGCGCTGGCCTGTCTGCTCCAGCAGCACCCTGCGCACCTGCGCCACCAGCGCCGCATCCGGCGTGATTTTCCAGGACGGCTGCGCGGGCAGGCTCTGCATGTAAAAGGTGTGCAAATCCGGCGCCATCTCCTGCCACAGCGCCGGGGACAGCCCCGGACGGGACGGTTCGGCGGTTTTCATCACCTGCGCAAAAAACGCGGCGTCCGCCTTCTCCGGGTGCGCCATCATCAGGTACGCCTTCAGCTGGTCGTAGCCCGGCTTCGCCCGTTTTTCGCGCAGCGGACTGCGCGGCGGCAGGTCTGCCAGCGCGTTCAGCTGCTTTGTGAGCGCCTGCGCCGCCGCATCGCGAATCAGCCGGTTATTCGCCTGCCCGTACCACGGCATCAGGGCCGCCAGCAGCGGGGCGTTGTGGTCCAGCCCGAAGCGCTGATACCAGGGCGCGCCATGCGCCTGCTGATGCTGTAACCGTCCGATATCGTTACGCAGCGCCTGCAGCGCCATCAGCTGTTCATCATTCACCGCGGGAGAGCTCACCAGCAGCTGCGCCGCGCTGACAATATGCTGGCGGTTAACGGCGAAGGAGACCAGACTGCCCGCCCCCCACAGGGCCATCAGCGACAGGGCGATAACCCCCGATGTGCGCTGCCAGGGCAGACCGGCCCGCACGCCCTGCGCCTGAGCGCAGTCCGCCGTCACTCCCTGCCAGGCCGCCGGAGCGGACCAGCGGTGAGGATGTGGCGTCTCCCCGGCGGTCGTGTCCGGCGCCAGCGGCGGGCTGAACATCAGGCCGCGCAGCGGAACGCGCTGCAGGCGCTCCGTCAGCCAGGGCGTC
>NZ_JBLURD010000074.1:0-897 GCF_051209435.1 Klebsiella sp. HN106
GTTGCCAATGATGTTACAGATGAGATGGTCAGACTAAACTGGCTGACGGAATTTATGCCTCTTCCGACCATCAAGCATTTTATCCGTACTCCTGATGATGCATGGTTACTCACCACTGCGATCCCCGGGAAAACAGCATTCCAGGTATTAGAAGAATATCCTGATTCAGGTGAAAATATTGTTGATGCGCTGGCAGTGTTCCTGCGCCGGTTGCATTCGATTCCTGTTTGTAATTGTCCTTTTAACAGCGATCGCGTATTTCGTCTCGCTCAGGCGCAATCACGAATGAATAACGGTTTGGTTGATGCGAGTGATTTTGATGACGAGCGTAATGGCTGGCCTGTTGAACAAGTCTGGAAAGAAATGCATAAGCTTTTGCCATTCTCACCGGATTCAGTCGTCACTCATGGTGATTTCTCACTTGATAACCTTATTTTTGACGAGGGGAAATTAATAGGTTGTATTGATGTTGGACGAGTCGGAATCGCAGACCGATACCAGGATCTTGCCATCCTATGGAACTGCCTCGGTGAGTTTTCTCCTTCATTACAGAAACGGCTTTTTCAAAAATATGGTATTGATAATCCTGATATGAATAAATTGCAGTTTCATTTGATGCTCGATGAGTTTTTCTAATCAGAATTGGTTAATTGGTTGTAACACTGGCAGAGCATTACGCTGACTTGACGGGACGGCGCTTCCCTACCCTCATGGCCGCCTCCCAGGAATCGACCCAGGTGCTTATCGTGGACATAATCCTTTACTCATAAATTGGCACTGTTGCAAAGTTAGCGATGAGGCAGCCTTTTGTCTTATTCAAAGGCCTTACATTTCAAAAACTCTGCTTACCAGGCGCATTTCGCCCAGGGGATCACCATAATAAAATGCTGAGGCCTG
>NZ_JBLURD010000075.1:0-820 GCF_051209435.1 Klebsiella sp. HN106
GGCACTGTTGCAAAGTTAGCGATGAGGCAGCCTTTTGTCTTATTCAAAGGCCTTACATTTCAAAAACTCTGCTTACCAGGCGCATTTCGCCCAGGGGATCACCATAATAAAATGCTGAGGCCTGGCCTTTGCGTAGTGCACGCATCACCTCAATACCTTTGATGGTGGCGTAAGCCGTCTTCATGGATTTAAATCCCAGCGTGGCGCCGATTATCCGTTTCAGTTTGCCATGATCGCATTCAATCACGTTGTTCCGGTACTTAATCTGTCGGTGTTCAACGTCAGACGGGCACCGGCCTTCGCGTTTGAGCAGAGCAAGCGCGCGACCATAGGCGGGCGCTTTATCCGTGTTGATGAATCGCGGGATCTGCCACTTCTTCACGTTGTTGAGGATTTTACCCAGAAACCGGTATGCAGCTTTGCTGTTACGACGGGAGGAGAGATAAAAATCGACAGTGCGGCCCCGGCTGTCGACGGCCCGGTACAGATACGCCCAGCGGCCATTGACCTTCACGTAGGTTTCATCCATGTGCCACGGGCAAAGATCGGAAGGGTTACGCCAGTACCAGCGCAGCCGTTTTTCCATTTCAGGCGCATAACGCTGAACCCAGCGGTAAATCGTGGAGTGATCGACATTCACTCCGCGTTCAGCCAGCATCTCCTGCAGCTCACGGTAACTGATGCCGTATTTGCAGTACCAGCGTACGGCCCACAGAATGATGTCACGCTGAAAATGCCGGCCTTTGAATGGGTTCATGTGCAGCTCCATCAGCAAAAGGGGATGATAAGTTTATCACCACCGACTATTTGCAACAGTGCC
>NZ_JBLURD010000076.1:0-801 GCF_051209435.1 Klebsiella sp. HN106
CGCTGAGGGATCCCCATAAAACAGCGCTAATAAACCAGCACCATACTTCGGTAGGCTCTGGCGAGGTGGTTAAGAACGGTGCTCAGCACCGTTCGCCTTAATATTAGCGGGGAGTGTCGCAGGACATTCTCCGCTAACGTCAGATAAGAGATTACCCGCCGCGATTTAACACTGTTGGCCTGATACCTTACATGTAATCCTTTACTTTCTGCATGATAACCAATAAGCCACAGGACTATTGTGCTCAGCGTTGCCAGCAGGCTCTGCACCAGCATTCTTCCCGCTGAACGGCTGTAACTGGCCCGCAGACCGAACCCGAACCGTTCGCTTTTCTCATCGCGGAAGTTCTGCTCTATCTGCATTCGGCGACTGTATAACTTCATGATTTCACGTGGCTTAAAGTCGTCTGTGCTGCTGAAGATGAGCCACGGCTCTTTTGCTGAAGAGCGCCCGTCGCGAACCTGAGATTTGCGTTTTATACGACACCTTGAGTGCCGGTGTTTCCGGCCTTTTGGTTCTTTCCTGTGCAGATAAAAATGTCCCTCACACCGGGCATATTCCGCCCGTGCAAGCGTGCCTGGCCCCGGATATTCTGGTTTACTGCTGGCCTGTAATTCCTGACGTCTGAACCAGGATTCACCTTTGCTGTTCAGGCGCATCTGGATATTACCCCTGACACGGCCAATAAAATCCCATCCGAGCGACCGGATATGCCGGAACCAGGCATTCTGGAAGCCCGCATCGGTAACGATGATGACTCTGGCCGTCGGGTTCACCGCCCCGGCAAGGGCATCAAGGAAG
>NZ_JBLURD010000077.1:0-783 GCF_051209435.1 Klebsiella sp. HN106
GACGCCCTGAGGCCCCTTATGACGAAACAACAGAAAACTGCGCTGAACATGGCTAAATTCATCCAGAATCAGTCCCTGCTCCTGCTGGAGAAGCTTAACGAGCTTGATCTCGATGCGGAGGCTGACCTTTGTGAGAAACTCCACGATGATGCGGAGCATCTTTTCTGTACACTGTCCCTCCGACTGGATGCACTACAGGAGGGTGACTGATGGCGAACGTGTCGATCAGTGAGGCAGCACGCCTGACGGGTAAGAGCAGGACAACCCTGCACAGGTTAATTAAAGCCGGTGAACTGTCCACCTGTCGGGGTGAACGGAATGCGAAAATGCTCGAGACTTCAGAGCTTTTGCGGGTGTTTGGTGCCTTTGCGCCCGTATCCGTTGAACAGGAGAAAGAACAGGTCAGTGGACAGCGTGACACAGTCACTTCTGACCGTAATGAACAGGTCATTTACATTCTGAAACAGGAAATTGAACACCTGAACACCCTCCTTGCCTCCAGAGATTCACATATCGACAGCCTGAAACAGGCGATGTTGTTGCTGGAGAACCGGGAAGAGATGCGGCAGAACACGACCCGGCCCCGTGCCTGGTGGCGTTTCTGGCAGTCCTGAAATGCCTCAGTGTTTTTGCCCTGCTGTTCCGCCAGTGGCCTGGAGTTTTTCCAGTTTCCGTCTGCGCCGTTCCGCCGTCGCGCAGGCATTTCTCCGTCTTTCCTCTGCTTTCTCTGCTTCCAGACGGGCCAGCTCGGTTTTATGCCGCTCCCCGTCAACATACTTTCTG
>NZ_JBLURD010000078.1:0-779 GCF_051209435.1 Klebsiella sp. HN106
GAGTCGGCATCGCTGTCTGAATCCGAGTCGCTGTCGGAATCCGAATCGCTGTCGCTATCCGAGTCACTGTCGGAATCGGAATCGCTGTCGGAATCGGAATCGCTGTCAGAGTCCGAATCGCTGTCGGAATCGGAATCGCTGTCGGAGTCAGAGTCACTGTCAGAATCCGAGTCGCTGTCAGAGTCGGAGTCACTGTCGGAATCCGAGTCGCTGTCGGAGTCCGAGTCGCTGTCAGAGTCCGAGTCACTGTCAGAATCGGAATCGCTGTCAGAGTCAGAATCGCTGTCGCTATCCGAGTCGCTGTCAGAATCCGAATCGCTGTCGGAGTCGGAATCGCTGTCGGAGTCAGAGTCGCTGTCGGAGTCAGAGTCACTGTCAGAGTCAGAATCGCTGTCCGAATCCGAGTCGCTGTCGGAGTCAGAGTCGCTGTCGGAATCCGAGTCGCTGTCCGAATCCGAATCGCTGTCCGAATCCGAGTCACTGTCGGAGTCCGAGTCACTGTCGGAGTCGGAGTCGCTGTCGGAGTCCGAATCGCTGTCGGAGTCAGAGTCACTGTCAGAATCGGAATCGCTGTCGGAATCCGAGTCACTGTCAGAGTCCGAATCACTGTCCGAATCCGAGTCACTGTCAGAATCGGAATCGCTGTCAGAGTCCGAATCGCTGTCAGAGTCCGAATCGCTGTCCGAATCCGAGTCGCTGTCGGAGTCAGAGTCGCTGTCGGAATCGGAGTCACTGTCGGAGTCGGCATCGCTGTCTGAATCCGAGTCGCTGTCGGAATC
>NZ_JBLURD010000079.1:0-740 GCF_051209435.1 Klebsiella sp. HN106
CTGGACGTGCTGGCCTTTGAAGGCGATGAGGCCCTGAGCGAACCGTTCAGCTACCAGATTGAATTCACCAGCGCCGACAAAACCCTCACGCCGCAGCAGATGCTGATGCAGGATGCCGCCTTCACCCTGCAGGCCCCGGTTGACCAGGGCTTCGGGGTAAAAATCCGGCAGCCGGTACGCACGATTCAGGGCGTGGTGACGGCGTTTGAGCGCCTTTCCGCCTCCCGGGACGAAACGCATTATTCCCTGACTCTGCAGCCTCGTCTGGCGCTGCTCTCCCGGAGCCACCAGAACCGGATTTACCAGGATATGTCGGTGCCGGATATCGTGGAGCATATCCTGCGCACCCGCCACGGCATGCGCGGGGAGGACTTTATCTTCACGCTGGCGCAGGCGTACCCGCGTCGCGAGCAGGTGATGCAGTACGGCGAGGACGACCTGCGCTTTATCACCCGCCTGCTGAGTGAGGTGGGTATCTGGTTCCGCTTCACCGCCGACACCCGGCTGAACATTGACGTGGTGGAGTTTTACGACGACCAGCGGCACGACGGGCAGGGGCTGGTTCTGCCGTCTGTGCCGCCCTCCGGCCAGCACGACAGCGGTACCGAGTCGGTGTGGGCGCTGAAAAGCCGGCATCGCGTGGTGCCGCAGTCGGTGTTCACCCGGGACTATAACTACCGCAACGCGCCGGCGGAGATGAGCCTCAGCATCGATGTCAGCCGGGGCGACAGCACCACTTA
>NZ_JBLURD010000080.1:0-732 GCF_051209435.1 Klebsiella sp. HN106
GCGCGTAATCCGGCGGCCAGGGCAATCGCGGTGGCCAGGGCGTTGGCGGGCTGCTGTGCAGCGGCAATCAGGGCCACCTGGTCCGGGCTGTAGGCCCGGCTGCTCAGGATCTGTGCCTGCTCCGATTTCACCACCGGCAGGTGTTCGCCGGCAGGGAGGGTCTGCGTCACGTGGATCATCATGGCCTGGATGGCCTGGCGTTCCATATCGAGCGTTTTCTGGCCGACCTGCTCCCCGCGCTGCTCCAGGTAGGTGATGGCCTGCGCCGGTGTCAGTGTGCGTAAATCGCCGTGATTAATCCGGTTGTCTTTCATCCACTCTGCGATGCGGGTCAGGCCCTGCTCGTAATTCCGGACCGTACCGACAGAGCGAAGAATATCGCCCTGGAGGATTTTTATCACGCCCGTCGCCTGGCGGGCAGCGCTGGCGAATTTAGGCATTTTTTTCCAGCCAGCGGGTAACCGTGGACAACACGACTTTGATTCGCCGGGCCCGGAGCCAGCGTTGCAGCTCAGCTGCACTGGCCCCGGCCTGGTACAGACTCAGCAGTTCGCCGGTATAGCGGTCGAGGCGGGAGGGACGGTAGCGGACCTGGCGGATACGGCGGGTCTGCGCCTGCAGGGCGGCCAGTTCGGCAGCGGTATCAAATTCCATCTGTACTCCGGTGTGTAAGAACATCAGTGGAAATCCACTGCGGCCTGCGCCGATCGCCCTCGTTTAAACCGTAACGTG
>NZ_JBLURD010000081.1:0-693 GCF_051209435.1 Klebsiella sp. HN106
CCGCACAGTTCCGACGCTTCCGAGATTAACCGCATCCCTTCTTCGAATTTCTGCATGGCCATATCCCGGGCGCTGATGAGCTGCCCTGTCCGGCTCGCCGGTACTGGCTCAGAACCCTGGTTTTGGGGTCTGAGGTCCAACCATGCGAAAAACCACGTTAAGAAAGCAACCTTCTGAAAAGGCGACGTTTATCAGTTTTTTTTCCGGCCATAAAGGGGGCGGAAATTATTCCCTGCACGGGTATTCGCAAGGATTTCGGTAGTGCTCTGGCTCTGCCCCCCATAACCTGGCGGACAGAGCATGATTGGGAAAGCGGTACCCTCACGGCAGAAACGATTGACGCAGGCTATATTTCTATTATTCTGGAAATATAGATAAAGGAGGTATTATGGATTTAAACACTGCTGCAAACGCACTTCGAGAACTGGGCCACCCGACACGTCTCAGCATATACCGGGAGCTGGTCAGGGCGGGTCATGAAGGCCTGCCGGTTGGCGAACTGCAGAAGCACCTTGAGATTCCTGCCTCCACGCTCAGCCATCATCTTTCAGCGCTGATATCCGCTGGACGGCACTGTTGCAAATAGTCGGTGGTGATAAACTTATCATCCCCTTTTGCTGATGGAGCTGCACATGAACCCATTCAAAGGCCGGCATTTTCAGCGTGACATCATTCTGTGGGCCGTACGCTGGT
>NZ_JBLURD010000082.1:0-690 GCF_051209435.1 Klebsiella sp. HN106
CAGAAAAGCATCTTACGGATGGCATGACAGTAAGAGAATTATGCAGTGCTGCCATAACCATGAGTGATAACACTGCTGCCAACTTACTTCTGACAACGATCGGAGGACCGAAGGAGCTAACCGCTTTTTTGCACAACATGGGGGATCATGTAACTCGCCTTGATCGTTGGGAACCGGAGCTGAATGAAGCCATACCAAACGACGAGCGTGACACCACGATGCCTGCAGCAATGGCAACAACGTTGCGCAAACTATTAACTGGCGAACTACTTACTCTAGCTTCCCGGCAACAATTAATAGACTGGATGGAGGCGGATAAAGTTGCAGGACCACTTCTGCGCTCGGCCCTTCCGGCTGGCTGGTTTATTGCTGATAAATCTGGAGCCGGTGAGCGTGGGTCTCGCGGTATCATTGCAGCACTGGGGCCAGATGGTAAGCCCTCCCGTATCGTAGTTATCTACACGACGGGGAGTCAGGCAACTATGGATGAACGAAATAGACAGATCGCTGAGATAGGTGCCTCACTGATTAAGCATTGGTAACTGTCAGACCAAGTTTACTCATATATACTTTAGATTGATTTAAAACTTCATTTTTAATTTAAAAGGATCTAGGTGAAGATCCTTTTTGATAATCTCATGACCAAAATCCCTTAACGTGAGTTTTCGTTCCACTGAGCGTCAGACCCCT
>NZ_JBLURD010000083.1:0-685 GCF_051209435.1 Klebsiella sp. HN106
AGCCGGGCCTACAGCCCGGACCAGGTGGCCCTGATTGCCGCAGCACAACAGCCCGCCAACGCCCTGGCCACCGCGATTGCCCTGGCCGCCGGATTACGCGCCCATGAACTGCTGACCCTCGCGCCCCGCCAGGAGCGTGCACCGGATCCCCGTCCGGCAGCGGACAGTAAATTTGCCGGTCGGGAGGGTGTGATTTACACCGTTCAGGGCAAAGGCGGCCTGGTCAGGGAAGTCCTGATACCGTCCCCCCTGGCTGAACGTCTGGAGCATGTCAGGCTGGCGAGCCCGGTCCGGGTGACCGATCGCGGCGTGTTTTACCAGAGTCAGTACGCCATTGGCGGAGGACAGCGCTGGTCGAACGCCTTCAGTGCCGCCTCCATGCGTACCCTGGGCTGGTCACGGGGGGCACACGGCGTGCGTCACAGCTACGCCCAGCAACGGATGCAGGAGCTGCAAAAACTCGGTCTGGTTCGTGATATGGCCCTGCGCACCGTGAGCCAGGAAATGGGCCATTTTCGTCCGGAAATCACGGAGACATACCTGCGATGACAAGAACGTTTATTTTATTGTGTACCGGTGTTTTCGCCATCGCGTACGCCCTGTATGAGCTGAAACATATGGGCGTTTACTATACGGATGCCAGTAATCCGCAGCGGGTCACTGGCTGGAAGGCGGTCACCGAACT
>NZ_JBLURD010000084.1:0-682 GCF_051209435.1 Klebsiella sp. HN106
TTGTGTCGATAGTCGCCCCGTGACCGGTCAGCACTTTCAGACCGGTCCCCCTCGCGGTCAGGTCGTGCACTGTATTAATGAGATGACGAAGATCACGACCGAGGCGGTCCAGCTTCCATACGACCAGCGTGTCTCCGGGTCGTAGTGCTTTCAGACAGGCTGTAAGTCCAGGACGCTCTTCTCGTTTGCCCGATGCCCGGTCCTCATAAAAATGTGCGGCATCAACACCTGCGGCGATCAGTGCATCACGTTGTAAATCATTCGTCTGCGAACCATCCGCTTTTGACATCCGAATATATCCGATGAACATATTTCCTCTGTCACATATACGTTCGATTATGTGACATTCTGATTTGGGTACCATAATCTGTCAACGGTAGTCACATTACCCGTAATTTAAATTATGACACGTAAAGGTTCTATGTTAATGATAATGTGACAAGCGCGTTTAAATAGGCATAAGGATCAGAGATGCCTACTAAAAATAAGCTCCTCAGTATTCTTTCGGACGCCGAGCAGGAAGCGCTCTATGGTCTACCTGATTTCGATGATGCACAGCGGCTGGAGTTTCTGGCGCTGAATGAATATGAACTGGCGCTGGCCTGCAGTCGCCGGGGGCTTCACGCTCAAATTTATTGCATCATCCAGATCGTAGAGCATGAACAACCTCGGGGCAGCCATC
>NZ_JBLURD010000085.1:0-682 GCF_051209435.1 Klebsiella sp. HN106
TGGGCGCTGAAAAGCCGGCATCGCGTGGTGCCGCAGTCGGTGTTCACCCGGGACTATAACTACCGCAACGCGCCGGCGGAGATGAGCCTCAGCATCGATGTCAGCCGGGGCGACAGCACCACTTATGGCGAGGCGTACCACTGGGGGGATAACTACCTGATGCCGGGCGACAGCCATCCGCGCGACCCGGCGCCGGAGAGCGGGGCGTTTTATGCCCGCCTGCGTCACGAGCGCTACCTGAACGACCAGACCCGGCTGAGCGGAAAGAGCAGCTGCGCGACGCTCGCCCCCGGTCAGGAACTGAAGGTGAGCGGCGGCGAAGAGGTCACCGGCACCTTCCGTGAGGGGGTGGTGATAACCCACATCCACAGCCGCGCCCGGCGCGACCGCAGTTTTGAGGTGGCCTTCCACGCCATCCCGTATTCGGAAGATTACGGCTTCCGCCCGGCCAGTATCGCCAGGCCGGTGATGGCCGGGACGCTGCCGGCGCGGGTCACCAGCACGAAAAGCAGTGATATCTACGGCCATATCGACCGCGACGGGCGTTACAGGGTCAGCCTGCTGTTCGACCGCGACCACTGGCAGCCGGGAGAAGAGAGCCTGTGGGTACGCCAGGCGCGCCCGTATGCCGGTGACACGTACGGCCTGCATCTGCCGCTGCTGGCGGGCACCGAGGTGGCCA
>NZ_JBLURD010000086.1:0-682 GCF_051209435.1 Klebsiella sp. HN106
TGGGCGCTGAAAAGCCGGCATCGCGTGGTGCCGCAGTCGGTGTTCACCCGGGACTATAACTACCGCAACGCGCCGGCGGAGATGAGCCTCAGCATCGATGTCAGCCGGGGCGACAGCACCACTTACGGCGAGGCGTACCACTGGGGGGATAACTACCTGACGCCGGGCGACAGCCATCCGCGCGACCCGGCGCCGGAGAGCGGGGCGTTTTATGCCCGCCTGCGTCACGAGCGTTACCTGAACGACCAGTCCCGGCTGAGCGGAAAGAGCAGCTGCGCGACGCTCGCCCCCGGTCAGGAACTGAAGGTGAGCGGCGGCGAAGAGGTCACCGGCACCTTCCGGGAGGGGGTGATGATAACCCACCTCCACAGCCGCGCCCGGCGCGACCGCAGTTTTGAGGTGGCCTTCCACGCCATCCCGTACTTAGAAGATTACGGCTTCCGCCCGGCCACTATCGCCAGGCCGGTGATGGCCGGGACGCTGCCGGCGCGGGTCACCAGCACGAAAAGCAGTGATATCTACGGCCATATCGACCGCGACGGGCGTTACAGGGTCAACCTGCTGTTCGACCGCGACCACTGGCAGCCGGGAGAAGAGAGCCTGTGGGTACGCCAGGCGCGCCCGTATGCCGGTGACACGTACGGCCTGCATCTGCCGCTGCTGGCGGGCACCGAGGTGGCCA
>NZ_JBLURD010000087.1:0-663 GCF_051209435.1 Klebsiella sp. HN106
CGACAGCGACTTCCGTCCCAGCCGTGCCAGGTGCTGCCTCAGATTCAGGTTATGCCGCTCAATTCGCTGCGTATATCGCTTGCTGATTACGTGCAGCTTTCCCTTCAGGCGGGATTCATACAGCGGCCAGCCATCCGTCATCCATATCACCACGTCAAAGGGTGACAGCAGGCTCATAAGACGCCCCAGCGTCGCCATAGTGCGTTCACCGAATACGTGCGCAAACCGTCTTCCGGAGCCTGTCATACGCGTAAAACAGCCAGCGCTGGCGCGATTTAGCCCCGACGTATCCCCACTGTTCGTCCATTTCCGCGCAGACGATGACGTCACTGCCCGGCTGTATGCGCGAGGTTACCGACTGCGGCCTGAGTTTTTTAAGTGACGTAAAATCGTGTTGAGGCCAACGCCCATAATGCGGGCGGTTGCCCGGCATCCAACGCCATTCATGGCCATATCAATGATTTTCTGGTGCGTACCGGGTTGAGAAGCGGTGTAAGTGAACTGCAGTTGCCATGTTTTACGGCAGTGAGAGCAGAGATAGCGCTGATGTCCGGCGGTGCTTTTGCCGTTACGCACCACCCCGTCAGTAGCTGAACAGGAGGGACAGCTGATAGAAACAGAAGCCACTGGAGCACCTCAAAAACACCATCATACACTAAATCA
>NZ_JBLURD010000088.1:0-653 GCF_051209435.1 Klebsiella sp. HN106
CAAAACCAGGGTTCTGAGCCAGTACCGGCGAGCCGGACAGGGCAGCTCATCAGCGCCCGGGATATGGCCATGCAGAAATTCGAAGAAGGGATGCGGTTAATCTCGGAAGCGTCGGAACTGTGCGGTCTCTCTCTCTTCACCAGCAGAATTATGCAGCCCAACGCATTTGGTCTTCCGTCGTCACTGGATCGCACCATCGAGGAGGGGCGTAAGGAAATTGACCGTAAAACGTGGAAAAGGCTCTTTGAAGAAACAGGTATGGACCGGTACTGGAACCATAAGCAAAAAGAAGCCTTTAACGAATCCCTACGTACGGATCCGCCCGTCGCTTCCCTGGAGATTGTTAAGGGAACATTACAGCATGCACTGGCTAACAGACGAGACACGCTTGCAGAAGGTTTCGTTGATGTTCTCAACAAGCTTGACCGAAGTTTTAAAAGCAATGCACGGCAATATACAATGCCGAAAAAGCTTGTTCTTCGGGGGATTTTTCCTGGTGTGAACGTACTGAGGTACAACGGTTTCTCGCAGGACAATCACTTTTGTTTACGCGACTTTGAGAATATTGTATGCATCTGTTCTGATACTCCAACACCTGCAACCGGCGGTGGGCTGAGTATGGTCGACAGGCTGACGGCCATGAGAAATACAGA
>NZ_JBLURD010000089.1:0-643 GCF_051209435.1 Klebsiella sp. HN106
AAACGAAAAAACCGCCTTGCAGGGCGGTTTTTCGAAGGTTCAGCAAGTTGGGGAACTTCTGAACCGTGGTAACAGGGTGTACAAGACCGCTGCCACCAAATACGTCCTTCCAGTTTAGCCGTAGTTAGGCTTCAACTTCAAGAACTCTGTACCAGTTATCTCTTGTACACCCCTTTACCAGTGGCTACCGCCAATGGCGATTTGTCGTGCCTTTTCGGGTTGGACTCAAGACGATAGTTACCGAAAAGAGCGTGGTAGTCGGACTGAACGGGGGGTTCGTGCATACAGTCCAGCTTGGAGCGAACTGCCTACCCGGAACTGAGTGTCAGGCGTGGAATGAGATAAACGCGGCCATAACAGCGGAATGACACCGGTAAACCGAAAGGCAGGAACAGGAGAGCGCACGAGGGAGCCACCAGGGGGAAACGCCTGGTATCTTTAAAGTCCTGTCGGGTTTCGCCACCACTGATTTGAGCGTCAGATTTCGTGATGCTTGTCAGGGGGGCGGAGCCTATGGAAAAACGGCAACGCCGTGGCTTTTTCCACAGGCTCTTCTCTTCCCGGTGATAGCGATGACTCTTCTGTGTGTCCCGTCCGCTCGCCGCAGTCGAACGGCAGGAGCGTAGCGACTGAGTGAGCGAGG
>NZ_JBLURD010000090.1:0-572 GCF_051209435.1 Klebsiella sp. HN106
GGGCTCCTACTGCTTGTACGTACACGGTTTCAGGTTCTTTTTCACTCCCCTCGCCGGGGTTCTTTTCGCCTTTCCCTCACGGTACTGGTTCACTATCGGTCAGTCAGGAGTATTTAGCCTTGGAGGATGGTCCCCCCATATTCAGACAGGATACCACGTGTCCCGCCCTACTCTTCGAGTTCACAGCCTGTGTGTTTTAGTGTACGGGAGTATCACCCTGTACCCTGCGACTTTCCAGACGCTTCCACTAACACACAAGCTGATTCAGACTCCGGGCTGCTCCCCGTTCGCTCGCCGCTACTGGGGGAATCTCGGTTGATTTCTTTTCCTCGGGGTACTTAGATGTTTCAGTTCCCCCGGTTCGCCTCGTTAACCTATGTATTCAGTTAACGATAGTGCAACGAATTGCACTGGGTTTCCCCATTCGGACATCGCCGGCTGTAACGGTTCATATCACCTTACCGACGCTTTTCGCAGATTAGCACGTCCTTCATCGCCTCTGACTGCCAGGGCATCCACCGTGTACGCTTAGTCGCTTAACCTCACAACCCGAAGATGTTTCGTAAAACATC
>NZ_JBLURD010000091.1:0-567 GCF_051209435.1 Klebsiella sp. HN106
TTTCTCGGTGAGTCCTTAGTATGGGAAGAAGATTCAAGTAATGCTCTATGAGATTACTTATTATAAATTTTTCTATTAATCTCCATGGAGTGATATATGAATTTGGCCTATTTTTTATTTTTGTCTATAACTGTTATGCTTACGAGCTTTATTATTAAATCACTTGTCGTATTGGTAAAGTTCAAATTACTTCGTGATGAACGTCTCGAATATACCAGCAATAAAAATATTGATGAGATGTACGATTTAATGAATGCGAAGGAAGAAATCCTCATAAGGCATCATAAGCAGATGTTGGCATTGCATCTTTCACTATTAATATTCGTTCTATTTATTGCTTACATTTACTAAAAATAATTTTATTCAACATTTCAACAAAGGGTTTTCAATGGAAAGCTTCGAAACTGAACAAATGATTCAATATGCTTTCTACATAAATATCGTAATAACGACTGGTTTGGCATGGTTTTGCTTGCGGTCAGGATTGCATTACAATTTTTTCAGAAAAGCAGAGAGTGCCAGAACAAAAGGGCTGAGTAGTACCTCTACTGAACACGGTCCAGCAAT
>NZ_JBLURD010000092.1:0-560 GCF_051209435.1 Klebsiella sp. HN106
GACAAAAATAAAAAATAGGCCAAATTCATATATCACTCCATGGAGATTAATAGAAAAATTTATAATAAGTAATCTCATAGAGCATTACTTGAATCTTCTTCCCATACTAAGGACTCACCGAGAAATTTAGTTAAAGATGATTTGGCATACTGTGGTTCGGAAAAAAAACGTGGGAACCAGCCGTCAAAGCTTTGGGTACCATTGTGACGATTTTCAGGCGAGACTGATAAGCGGTACCCGTCTCCGTAAGGTGAAATGCTAAATGTGTATCCATCATCTGTCTTTGAGATCAGCGTTTTGCTTGTCATATGACTAATAGATACCGTTAACTCCTTTGGTGTTTGTATCACCGAAAGAAGAAACAATGCGCTTATGGCTGCAAAAATCCAGCAATATAATGATGCATCCATAAAACCAGCTACAACACTCGATCCCAAAAAAAACCAAAATAAACTTATTAAGATTACTGAGTTTTCATTCATGTCTGTTCCTTGTTATTACTAATTATATTATGCTTTATAGTTGACCGTCAGACTACCCACGGGTTTTGACGAACAAAG
>NZ_JBLURD010000093.1:0-548 GCF_051209435.1 Klebsiella sp. HN106
TTACTTGACTGTAAAACTCTCACTCTTACCGAACTTGGCCGTAACCTGCCAACCAAAGCGAGAACAAAACATAACATCAAACGAATCGACCGATTGTTAGGTAATCGTCACCTCCACAAAGAGCGACTCGCTGTATACCGTTGGCATGCTAGCTTTATCTGTTCGGGCAATACGATGCCCATTGTACTTGTTGACTGGTCTGATATTCGTGAGCAAAAACGACTTATGGTATTGCGAGCTTCAGTCGCACTACACGGTCGTTCTGTTACTCTTTATGAGAAAGCGTTCCCGCTTTCAGAGCAATGTTCAAAGAAAGCTCATGACCAATTTCTAGCCGACCTTGCGAGCATTCTACCGAGTAACACCACACCGCTCATTGTCAGTGATGCTGGCTTTAAAGTGCCATGGTATAAATCCGTTGAGAAGCTGGGTTGGTACTGGTTAAGTCGAGTAAGAGGAAAAGTACAATATGCAGACCTAGGAGCGGAAAACTGGAAACCTATCAGCAACTTACATGATATGTCATCTAGTCACTCAAAGACTTTAGG
>NZ_JBLURD010000094.1:0-547 GCF_051209435.1 Klebsiella sp. HN106
CTTAACCTTCGGGAGGGCGCTTACCACTTTGTGATTCATGACTGGGGTGAAGTCGTAACAAGGTAACCGTAGGGGAACCTGCGGTTGGATCACCTCCTTACCTGAAAGAACCTGCCTTTGTAGTGCTCACACAGATTGTCTGATAGATGTAAAGAAGCAAGACGGCTGCGAAGTCGCGACACCTCGTGTCCCCTTCGTCTAGCGGTTAGGACTCCGCCCTTTCACGGCGGCAACAGGGGTTCGAATCCCCTAGGGGACGCCACTTGCTGGCTGTGAGTGAAAGGCACAACCAACCGATATCTCAAAACTCATCTTCGGGTGACGTTTGAGATATTTGCTCTTTAAAAATCTGGATCAAGCTGAAAATTGAAACGACACACAGCTAATGTGTGTTCGAGTCTCTCAAATTTTCGCGACACGACGATGTTTTACGAAACATCTTCGGGTTGTGAGGTTAAGCGACTAAGCGTACACGGTGGATGCCCTGGCAGTCAGAGGCGATGAAGGACGTGCTAATCTGCGAAAAGCGTCGGTAAGGTGATATGAA
>NZ_JBLURD010000095.1:0-546 GCF_051209435.1 Klebsiella sp. HN106
TTCATATCACCTTACCGACGCTTTTCGCAGATTAGCACGTCCTTCATCGCCTCTGACTGCCAGGGCATCCACCGTGTACGCTTAGTCGCTTAACCTCACAACCCGAAGATGTTTCGTAAAACATCATCGTGTCGCGAAAATTTGAGAGACTCGAACACACATTCACTGTGTGTCGTTTCAATTTTCAGCTTGATCCAGATTTTTAAAGAGCAAATATCTCAAACGTCACCCGAAGATGAGTTTTGAGATATTAAGGCAGGTGACTTTCACTCACGAACCAGCAAGTGGCGTCCCCTAGGGGATTCGAACCCCTGTTACCGCCGTGAAAGGGCGGTGTCCTGGGCCTCTAGACGAAGGGGACACTGAAGTCTCAATCGCAAGACGCCTTGCTATTTACTTTTCATCAGACAATCTGTGTGGACACTACAAAGGCAGGTTCTTTCAGGTAAGGAGGTGATCCAACCGCAGGTTCCCCTACGGTTACCTTGTTACGACTTCACCCCAGTCATGAATCACAAAGTGGTAAGCGCCCTCCCGAAGGTTAAG
>NZ_JBLURD010000096.1:0-516 GCF_051209435.1 Klebsiella sp. HN106
ACCAGCGTACGGCCCACAGAATGATGTCACGCTGAAAATGCCGGCCTTTGAATGGGTTCATGTGCAGCTCCATCAGCAAAAGGGGATGATAAGTTTATCACCACCGACTATTTGCAACAGTGCCCTCTGATGTTACATTGCACAAGATAAAAATATATCATCATGAACAATAAAACTGTCTGCTTACATAAACAGTAATACAAGGGGTGTTATGAGCCATATTCAACGGGAAACGTCTTGCTCGAGGCCGCGATTAAATTCCAACATGGATGCTGATTTATATGGGTATAAATGGGCTCGCGATAATGTCGGGCAATCAGGTGCGACAATCTATCGATTGTATGGGAAGCCCGATGCGCCAGAGTTGTTTCTGAAACATGGCAAAGGTAGCGTTGCCAATGATGTTACAGATGAGATGGTCAGACTAAACTGGCTGACGGAATTTATGCCTCTTCCGACCATCAAGCATTTTATCCGTACTCCTGATGATGCATGGTTACTCACCACTGCGATCCC
>NZ_JBLURD010000097.1:0-509 GCF_051209435.1 Klebsiella sp. HN106
CCGTCAATTTCTTGCGCAATGAAAACGTCTTCGTAATGACGACAACACGTGCAACGACTCAGGAAATCCGCCCCCTGAAGGTGTTAATCCTCAACCTGATGCCGAAGAAAATCGAGACGGAAAACCAGTTCCTGCGTCTGCTATCAAACTCTCCGCTGCAGGTGGATATCCAGTTATTGCGTATCGATGCGCGCGAGTCGCGTAATACCCCTGCGGAGCATCTGAATAACTTTTACTGTAATTTCGATGAGATCTGCGATCAGAACTTTGACGGCCTGATTGTTACCGGGGCTCCTTTAGGCCTGGTTGAGTTTAACGATGTTGCTTACTGGCCGCAGATCAAACAGGTACTGGAGTGGGCCAAGGATCACGTCACTTCGACGCTGTTCGTCTGTTGGGCGGTTCAGGCCGCGCTGAACATTCTGTACGGCATTCCCAAGCAGACCCGCGCCGAAAAGATTTCCGGCGTCTATGAACACCATATTCTTCATCCGCACGCCTTACTGACC
>NZ_JBLURD010000098.1:0-506 GCF_051209435.1 Klebsiella sp. HN106
GACTTTAGGCTATAAGAGGCTGACTAAAAGCAATCCAATCTCATGCCAAATTCTATTGTATAAATCTCGCTCTAAAGGCCGAAAAAATCAGCGCTCGACACGGACTCATTGTCACCACCCGTCACCTAAAATCTACTCAGCGTCGGCAAAGGAGCCATGGATTCTAGCAACTAACTTACCTGTTGAAATTCGAACACCCAAACAACTTGTTAATATCTATTCGAAGCGAATGCAGATTGAAGAAACCTTCCGAGACTTGAAAAGTCCTGCCTACGGACTAGGCCTACGCCATAGCCGAACGAGCAGCTCAGAGCGTTTTGATATCATGCTGCTAATCGCCCTGATGCTTCAACTAACATGTTGGCTTGCGGGCGTTCATGCTCAGAAACAAGGTTGGGACAAGCACTTCCAGGCTAACACAGTCAGAAATCGAAACGTACTCTCAACAGTTCGCTTAGGCATGGAAGTTTTGCGGCATTCTGGCTACACAATAACAAGGGAAGACT
>NZ_JBLURD010000099.1:0-506 GCF_051209435.1 Klebsiella sp. HN106
GCAGGGGTGTCATCGGGTCGTCATCCACCGCATCCGAGGCCAGATAGCTGTTTTCGACATCCCGTTCCAGCAGGCCTTGCCGTTCCAGATAGCGACCCACCCGGTGGGCGATGGTGTGCGTCAGCTGGGTGAGCTCTGGGCTGGTCGGCGCCTTGACCCAGCGGAAACGCGCTGAGCCGTGGGATTGCTCGACATACACACCGTCGAGAAACAGCATGTGGAAGTGAACATTCAGATTGAGCGCCGATCCAAAACGCTGGATCAGGGTGACCGCGCCCGTCTTGGCCACTTGGTGGGTATGGCCCGCTTTCTTGACCAGGTGCGTGGCAATGACGCGGTAAACGATGCCCAGCACCCACCCCATGATCTCGGGCCGGCTGGCAAACAGGAAACGCAGCTGAAACGGGAAGCTCAACACCCACTGACGCATGGGTTGTTCAGGCAGTACTTCATCAACCAGCAAGGCGGCACTTTCGGCCATCCGCCGCGCCCCACAGCTCGGGCAG
>NZ_JBLURD010000100.1:0-485 GCF_051209435.1 Klebsiella sp. HN106
TAAAAAAGCAATAATTAAATGTTTTAATTTACCAGGAAGATCTGTTTAACATAATTTTTATGACAAAATTAGTGTCAGGCAGCTCCTCTTACAGATTGGTACTTTTTGGCTTGCCGTTCACGGCAAGCCAGTATTGTTTTGGAAAGGTACTTCCGGTTTGAAGTTTCCCTGCTTTCTTTTTATGCATGCGAACGGGACGGGCCCATTTGAGTTTCGGGCGGTTCCGATATTATAACGTAAACTACCGAACATTTCGTAGACAGTAATGATAATCTAATGGCCGAGTTGTTCCGATTATGATGATGACATGACAAATTATTTTAAAATATTCAAAATATGAGTTTCAAGACCTTTGTAATGATATAAGATACTAAATTGTGTGATAAAAATTGACTTAGTAATTGCAATTATAAAATTACTGTGTTTATCATTGTATCTACTCGCTATCATTTCAGCTACTTGTTACTATTTATAGACTTCATAAC
>NZ_JBLURD010000101.1:0-484 GCF_051209435.1 Klebsiella sp. HN106
GACACAGCGTAAAAAAAGAATAATTTACAAACATTTTGGCAATCTCAACAGCATTTATAAAGAAACATGCATTTTTTTACTTAGAGGGTTTATCCTAGTGCGTAGACTGGTTTTCTAATACTGGTATATTCCCTTTAAGAGGAAAATATATCTTTTGTTTGTATTTAATTCTGTTCATATATCTCTACACATGCAGAATGCAAAGTTTTGTCAAATTCTGTCCACCCAAAGAAAAGAAAATGCAACTGCAAGGTGCTTATGGAGAAATTGAAATATGGGTCTGATAAGCCCAATTTTGAAGTCTATGTCAGTTATTTCATCAGTTAAGCCCCTGTTCTCGGTATTAACAAATACAGTTATTACACCATGACGTAAATAAGTTAGCCAACATGTTTTAAACACGTTTTAGCACATGTCGATCATTTTTAGAAATAATAATCCGCTGGTAACGGGTACGACAATTCTCTATTTTTTCTCTTTTTTG
>NZ_JBLURD010000102.1:0-468 GCF_051209435.1 Klebsiella sp. HN106
GCCGCGATAAATAAGGGGGGCGCTTCCCTGTGATTAAAATCGCATTTATGGACGGCTGATGTCTGTGCACTGGCCCGGAAATATTTTTCTCCGGTGAGGGGCTGATATGAGCTACCTTTTTCTTGTCGCCGGCACCGCACCAGGTGCGACGGTCCTTTTACAGAGTTGTCCTCATTTGACGGGCCTGGATGGCCCGTTCTTTTATGCTTTTAACGTCCGGGGCCCTTTTCTCGGCCGAAATCACCTACTATGCGGTGGTGTGCATAGCCATGCATGTGCGTAAAATAAATCAGGTGCGTTTCTGGCGGGTTTTCGGGTGGTTTGTTGCCTGTTTTACCGGTTTCCCGTCAGAAACGCCCTGAGGCCGTTTTAGCGGTGCGCGTAAGAAGGGATTATGGTAAATAGGGCGCTATCGCCTAAATACACGACTGATTGATTTTTTTTCTCTGAAGTATGAGATTCCTGAGT
>NZ_JBLURD010000103.1:0-466 GCF_051209435.1 Klebsiella sp. HN106
CTCAAGGTCAAGGTTACAGTTAAAGGTAAAATATTAAACAAACAAATATTAGACATTATGTTCTGTCTGCTCTGTAAGTCCTACACTAATGGAAAAAAAATCTTTAATCTTGGCTCAGTTGCCCATGTGTCAGTTCAAGGTCAAGGTCACAATTGAAGGTCAACTATCAGCTCAAGGTCAAGGTCACAATTAAAGGTCAAATATATTAACAAACAAATATTACACATTATGTCGTGTCCGCTCTATAACTCCTTTACTAATGGAAGGATTTTCTTCAAACTTGAATGACACATTCACCTCAACTAGGGGATGTGCAGAGCCCATGTTTTTTCCACAACACATCTTACCCTTGCTTCCGCTTTATAATGCACAATGGTGGGGGTATGAATCGCTTACAGCGATAGCTCTAGTTTATTGTGTTTTTAAATTTAGATGCAAAGCATATATGCAGAAGACTTAACCATTT
>NZ_JBLURD010000104.1:0-444 GCF_051209435.1 Klebsiella sp. HN106
GCTTAACCCCTGCCAGGTGAGGATACGGTTGTTAGCATCCAGCGGCACGACGTCCGCGACGGTGCCAAGCGCCACCAGATCCAGCAGCTCGGCAAGGTTCGGTGCGGGGATGCCGCGAGCGTCGAACCAGCCTTTATCGCGCAGAAAAGTGCGCAGCGCCAGCATCAGATAAAACGCCACCCCCACCCCGGCCAGTGATTTTGACGGGAAGTCGCAATCGCGCAGGTTGGGATTAACGATAGCTTCCGCCGCCGGCAGCGTCTCGCCCGGCAGATGGTGATCGGTCACCAGCACCGGGATCCCCAGCGCATGGGCATGATCGACGCCGGCATGGGACGAGATCCCGTTGTCGACGGTCATGATCATCTGCGCGCCGCGAGCATGGGCCTGATCGACCACTTCCGGGCTTAAACCGTAGCCGTCTTCAAAGCGGTTCGGCACCAG
>NZ_JBLURD010000105.1:0-441 GCF_051209435.1 Klebsiella sp. HN106
CCTGCTGTTCGACCGCGACCACTGGCAGCCGGGAGAAGAGAGCCTGTGGGTACGCCAGGCGCGCCCGTATGCCGGTGACACGTACGGCCTGCATCTGCCGCTGCTGGCGGGCACCGAGGTGGCCATCGCCTTTGAACAGGGCGACCCGGACCGGCCGTATATAGCCGGTGTCCTGCACGACTCGGCGCACCCGGACCCTGTCACCATCCGGAACTATAAACGTAACGTGCTGCGCACGCCGGCGAACAACAAAATCCGCCTCGACGACGCGCGGGGAAAAGAGCACATCAAGGTCAGCACGGAGTACGGCGGCAAGAGCCAGCTGAACCTGGGGCATCTGGTGGACGGCGGAAAACAGCCGCGCGGGGAGGGATTCGAGCTGCGTACCGACAGCTACGGAGCGATACGGGCCGGGAAAGGGATATTCATCACCGCTGATGC
>NZ_JBLURD010000106.1:0-434 GCF_051209435.1 Klebsiella sp. HN106
CTCCAAGGCTAAATACTCCTGACTGACCGATAGTGAACCAGTACCGTGAGGGAAAGGCGAAAAGAACCCCGGCGAGGGGAGTGAAAAAGAACCTGAAACCGTGTACGTACAAGCAGTAGGAGCCCCACCACCAAAGCGTTTCGCTTTGCGTGGTGCGCAAAATGCGTAACGACAGCATGATGGACGGTTAACGGAGCGTCAGCGACGTTCAACCTCAAAAATCAGGCAGTGGAGCGTTTTGGGGTGGGGTGACTGCGTACCTTTTGTATAATGGGTCAGCGACTTATATTCTGTAGCAAGGTTAACCGTATAGGGGAGCCGCAGGGAAACCGAGTCTTAACTGGGCGTTAAGTTGCAGGGTATAGACCCGAAACCCGGTGATCTAGCCATGGGCAGGTTGAAGGTTGGGTAACACTAACTGGAGGACCGAACCG
>NZ_JBLURD010000107.1:0-430 GCF_051209435.1 Klebsiella sp. HN106
CCCAACTTGCTGAACCTTCGAAAAACCGCCCTGCAAGGCGGTTTTTTCGTTTACAGAGCAAGAGATTACGACGAGGCTGAATGAATCTCAAGATTTCATTTAGCCTGCCACCCGATCATTCAAAGTTTTGGCGTAGTTCTGACCCGCTCCCCGTGATTTGTTACATACCCACCACAGGGCATTAGTTTTTTTATTTTTTTGATGATATGTACAAAATCAGTGGTTAGGAATAATCTTAGCAGCCTTAACAAACACATACAAAAACAGTGGTTATGTTTCATCTCACCACAATAAGTAACGACAGTATCATGCTAAAAAAAGATGATATTATCTTTATGAAATCATAACAGGCTGTTTTTATTAAATTAATCAGGCATTTATGGACTGGATTTCACTTGCTATCGCCATTGCGCTACTTGTTGTAGCTGTC
>NZ_JBLURD010000108.1:0-425 GCF_051209435.1 Klebsiella sp. HN106
CACCACTAACCCCGGTCAGCCGCTGCAGCCAATCGCCAAAGTGGCCTCCGGCGGCGAACTGTCGCGCATTGCGCTGGCGATTCAAGTGATCACCGCGCGTAAAATGGAAACCCCAGCGCTGATTTTCGACGAAGTGGACGTCGGCATCAGCGGCCCGACCGCCGCCGTGGTCGGCAAGCTGCTGCGCCAGCTGGGCGAGTCCACGCAGGTGATGTGCGTGACCCACCTGCCGCAGGTCGCAGGCTGCGGCCACCATCATTTCTTTGTCTGCAAAGAGACCGATGGCGAGATGACCGAAACCCATATGCAGCCGCTGGATAAACGTGCTCGCTTGCAGGAGCTGGCCCGTCTGCTGGGCGGCAGCGAAGTCACGCGCAACACCCTGGCGAACGCGAAAGAGTTGCTTGCCGCGTAAACTTTTTGAT
>NZ_JBLURD010000109.1:0-422 GCF_051209435.1 Klebsiella sp. HN106
AGCAGGTGACTGGCGGCTGATGCTTTGTCAGCCGCACGTTCTTAGTTATTTATTGCGGTTAAGCAGATCCAGCGCGACGTCGACGATCATATCCTCCTGGCCGCCGACCATCCGCCGCTTGCCCAGCTCGACGAGAATATCCACCGCGCTGAGGCCATAGCGCTTGGCCGCCGCTTCGCTGTGGCGCAGGAAGCTGGAGTAGACTCCGGCGTAGCCCAGCGCCAGCGTTTCGCGGTCGACACGCACCGGGCGATCCTGCAGCGGCCGCACCAGCTCATCGGCCGCGTTCATCAGGGCGTAGAGATCGGTGCCATGCTGCCAGCCGAGCTTGTCGGCGGCGGCAATAAACACCTCCAGCGGCGCATTGCCCGCCCCCGCCCCCATCCCGGCCAGGCTGGCGTCAATGCGATCGCACCCCTCTT
>NZ_JBLURD010000110.1:0-421 GCF_051209435.1 Klebsiella sp. HN106
CAAAGCGATTCAGGCGACAAAAGCCAAGAGCCGCTTTCTGGCCAGCATGAGCCACGAGCTGCGCACGCCGGTGAGCGCCATCGTCGGCTTTCTGGAGCTGCTGGCGAAACCTGAGCTGAACGTCGGCCAGCGTAAAGAGGCGATCGAGCTGGCGGGGTCGACGGCGCAAACCCTGCTGGGACTTATCGGCAATATTCTTGATATCGACAAGATTGAATCGGGAAAATACCAGGTTACCCCGCAGTGGAGCGATGTCGCACAGTTAGTGTCGCAGCAGTGTCATACCTTCGACGCGCTGGCGCAGCAAAAGGGCATCGATCTGCACTACCATAATGCGCTGCAGGAAGGGACCATGCTGTGGGTCGACCCGCAGGCGCTACGGCAAATCCTCAATAATCTCATCGGCAATGCGCTGAAGTTT
>NZ_JBLURD010000111.1:0-417 GCF_051209435.1 Klebsiella sp. HN106
TTGGTCCGGGCCGGCAATGATTGCACCATTGCAGGACCTCATGTCCTGCAATAAATTTTGGTCTTTCGCATGGACTGCTTTAAATGAATGTTTAAGAAGTGGGATGTAAACTTTTTACTGGTATTTTCACTTTCCATGGAAGCGGTGCAGTCAAGCGTTTCGTGATCACGACGTCAGTAAGAATCAAAATTTGACAACAAACAACAAATTTCAAGCAGCTAATAGATTTGGGAAAATGACTGGATAATTAATAAATCGGTATACTTTGACATTCTGGAAAAACAAAAATGTTTATGCGAAGGTGACCCGGAACTGTCGATGACCCGAAACTGTCGAGTTCACTGTATATATAAATGAGTAAAGGGCGATTTTCTCACAGCCAAGCTCACTGATGGGAATACATTCCGCTAAAAATAG
>NZ_JBLURD010000112.1:0-414 GCF_051209435.1 Klebsiella sp. HN106
ATATTTTCGAGTTTCGTATATTTTTTGGAGCTTAACTTGTTGATTTTCATTCAAATAAATAAAAATTTGCTGATAAATGAGAGGAAATTGTGTTTTTCTGCTTTAAGGATTTTGCTCTTAAAGGTCACGTACTACCATTGTTTGGCCCTTCTTTGTTTATAGTAAAATGGCTATGTTTCATGCTAAAAAATAGAGCATTTCGAGTGATTCAACACTATGAACACCATATATATTCGGAAAGTTCACACCAAGAGCAATCATTTAAAAAAATAAAAATGATATGTCATGTGTCTATTAGTAAAATAAATTTCATATAGAATTTATACCTATTTTTGTCAAAATCGCCCGTTTCGTACCGGTTTTTTCAGCAAGTGCACACTCGTATGGCTCTACACCAAAAATATTTCGAAAATT
>NZ_JBLURD010000113.1:0-414 GCF_051209435.1 Klebsiella sp. HN106
ATTTTGAACTTGCTGATAAGCCCAAGACTAACCCCTTTAGGTCTAAAAATAACCTCCTGTGGCATTTTCTATCCTCAAAATAAAAAAAAAATAGGGTCATTGTTTCAAGGAGCTGTAAACACTAATGTTTTTTAGAATTCTATTTAATTATTAGTGTGTGTGGAAAGAGAATAAACTGAATTAAACTTTAGGCAGAAAAAATGTTTGATTTCTTAGAGTTTACTTAGTAACATGTGGGTGGGGAATGTAAACATCCGGTTCAAGAAATTGTTGAAAAAAAGTAGCAAAAAACCAATGGTGGTTTGTTATCTATCGAGTTCTTTCTTGCAAAGCACGCAACCTATCTTTTTTATTGTTTAAATCAACTCGCCTTGAAACGATCTTCGAAAAAAGGTATGCATGTGGGGGTCTGTA
>NZ_JBLURD010000114.1:0-414 GCF_051209435.1 Klebsiella sp. HN106
GTTCCTTGACGACCAGGGCAACCCGGACAGTAAAAAATCACTGACTTCGCATCTGGCCTCCGGCACGCCAGGCAGCGTCGCCGGTTTCTCCCTCGCGCTGGAAAAGTATGGCACCATGCCGTTGAACAAAGTGATCCGTCCGGCCATTAAGCTGGCGGAAGAGGGGTTTATCGTTAACGATGCGCTGGCGGACGATCTGAAGACCTACGGCAGCGAAGTGATCCCGCAGCATGAAAATAGTAAAGCGATCTTCTGGAAGAACGGCGAGCCGCTGAAGAAGGGCGATCGGCTGGTGCAGAAGAACCTCGGTAAGAGCCTGGAGCTGATTGCCGAGCACGGCCCGGACGCCTTCTATAAAGGGGCCATCGCCGACCAGATCGCTGACGAGATGAAAAAGCACGGCGGGCTAATCAC
>NZ_JBLURD010000115.1:0-413 GCF_051209435.1 Klebsiella sp. HN106
GTGTGTCGTTTCAATTTTCAGCTTGATCCAGATTTTTAAAGAGCAAAACTTCGCAGTGAACCTTTTCAGGTACACTCTGAAGTTTTCTTGTTTTTGGCAGTAATGATGGTGGAGCTATGCGGGATCGAACCGCAGACCTCCTGCGTGCAAAGCAGGCGCTCTCCCAGCTGAGCTATAGCCCCATCGTAGTTAAAATCTCATCAACCTTAATTTCTGTTGAGGCAAGGCGTGGTGACACGAAGCATACTTAAAGTATGTGAGTGTCGCCGCAACGCAGCATCAGCAGAAATTTGGTAGGCCTGAGTGGACTTGAACCACCGACCTCACCCTTATCAGGGGTGCGCTCTAACCACCTGAGCTACAAGCCTGCAGAGATTTTCTTACTGCTTATTTTTCATCAGACAATCTGTGTG
>NZ_JBLURD010000116.1:0-413 GCF_051209435.1 Klebsiella sp. HN106
TATTCAGGCAGGCAAAGTCGTAACCCTGCAGCAGATTGTAAGAGAACTCGGTAAAGGAGATACCCTGATCGTCACGATTCAGACGCTGCTTCACCGCTTCTTTGTTGATCATCTGGTTAACAGAGAAGTGTTTACCGATATCGCGCAGGAAGGTCAGCACGTTCATGCTGCCAAACCAGTCATAGTTATTCGCCGCGATCGCCGAGTTGTCGCCGCAGTCAAAATCAAGGAACGGAGCCACCTGTTTGCGGATTTTATCCACCCACTCCTGCACGGTATCCTCGGTGTTTAGTTTACGCTCAGCGGCTTTGAAGCTTGGGTCGCCAATCAGACCGGTTGCGTCGCCCACCAGCGCCACAGGTTTATGACCTGCCTGCTGGAAGCGTTTCAGGCATAACAATGGAACAAGATGC
>NZ_JBLURD010000117.1:0-406 GCF_051209435.1 Klebsiella sp. HN106
CGCTGTATGAATCCCGCCTGAAGGGAAAGCTGCACGTAATCAGCAAGCGATATACGCAGCGAATTGAGCGGCATAACCTGAATCTGAGGCAGCACCTGGCACGGCTGGGACGGAAGTCGCTGTCGTTCTCAAAATCGGTGGAGCTGCATGACAAAGTCATCGGGCATTATCTGAACATAAAACACTATCAGTAAGTTGGAGTCATTACCCCCCGGACGAGTGGGAATCCATGGTAGGGATTTTTACCGAAATGGAAGAACACTATTAGGGGGCACCTCAGAAAACGGAATCTATGGTCACTCCCGTTTTTGCAACACCGATTTTGACGATAAATTGGCTTGCTTGAATCTATCCGGCGTCTGAATGGGATTTTATTCCCGCGCCTCGATGAGTTCCGCGCCTGATG
>NZ_JBLURD010000118.1:0-406 GCF_051209435.1 Klebsiella sp. HN106
ACTCCAAGTAAAATTGACCAATCAAAAAAAATGAACAGGCATGATCCCAGTATAGTGGTTCATATTTGTTTTAAGTTTCATGAAATTCTACCAGCTAGTGAATGAGAAATGGCTGTGAATGTGCATTTTTCAAAAAATCAAGGGCAATAACTCCAAGGACAATTGACCTATCAAATTATTTTTTGGACGGGCATCATTCCAGTATAGTGGTTCATATTTATTTTAAGTTTCATGAATTTCTACCAACTAATTACTGAGAAATGGCTGTAAATGAGCGTTTTTCAAAAATCAAGGGCAATAACTCCAAGTAAAATTGACCAATCAAAAAAAAAAATGAACAGGCATGATCCCAGTATAGTGGTTCATATTTATTTTAAGTTTCATGAAATTCTACCAGCTAGTGACT
>NZ_JBLURD010000119.1:0-405 GCF_051209435.1 Klebsiella sp. HN106
TGCAACACATTGACTGGGTGATAAACCAGCTGGAACAGCATTATCGCTTTATCGCCGACGAAGGCGGCCTGTTTTACGATAACGAAGGGAAATCGCAGCAGGCGCTGCTCAGCAGCTATGCGCAGAAGCGGCAGCAGGCGCAGCAGTACATGTTGAAGGCCACCGCCGCGAAGGATTAACGGCGCTCGCGTCCCTGCTTCTGCTTCGCCTGGTACATCAGGCGGTCAGCGGTGGCCACCAGCGCGTTGAGACTGGGATGGCTGGCGGGATCGTATTCGACGCAGCCCCAGGAGAACGCCAGCTGCCAGGGATTGGCCGCCTGCTGGTTGAAACGCGCCACGTTGTGGCTGAGCGTCTCCATCGCCGTCGCGGCATCGTGGCGGCTGGTATTGGCGAACAGAATGA
>NZ_JBLURD010000120.1:0-399 GCF_051209435.1 Klebsiella sp. HN106
TGCCTGGCAGTTCCCTACTCTCACATGGGGAGACCCCACACTACCATCGGCGCTACGGCGTTTCACTTCTGAGTTCGGCATGGGGTCAGGTGGGACCACCGCGCTAGTGCCGCCAGGCAAATTCTTTGTACTCTGTCCTGTGTCTTTTACACTGATACTGCGTTGGCTACTCTTGCGAACGTCAGTCACATACTCATGTATGCTCCTTCCGTCGCTGCCTTTGCCGCCTTGTCTCAGCGCAAAATCCTTCGGACTCTGAATCCAAGCTGAAAATATCTTCTCAAATCCGCCAAAACATCTTCGGCGTTGTAAGGTTAAGCCTCACGGTTCATTAGTACCGGTTAGCTCAACGCATCGCTGCGCTTACACACCCGGCCTATCAACGTCGTCGTCTTCAAC
>NZ_JBLURD010000121.1:0-394 GCF_051209435.1 Klebsiella sp. HN106
CACGGTCATCGCCCAGGCGGTGTCATGCTCCGGCAGACGGCTCGGCTGCACCGACTTGATGGCGCCGTCGGGCATCAGGAACCACACCCGCAGCTCGCCGTTGCGCTCCAGGGCGATGCCGATATCGCCGTTAAACAGCCCCAGCGCGCTGTCGTTGCGCGATATCATGATCGGTCGGCCGTCATACCAGCGGGAGTGGCGCGGCAGGGCGATCGCTCGCTGGCGGTTGAGCCGCTGCTCCAGCCGCTCATTGACGCCGCTCACGCCGTACGGCCCTTCGCGCAGCGCGCACAGCAGCTGGAATTCGCTGAAAGCGGCCAGCATGGCCTGCGGTTCGGCCCGCTCGCGGCGCAGTTGCAGGTAGCGCTCATAGCCCTGCTGAGCCGCGCCGAGC
>NZ_JBLURD010000122.1:0-393 GCF_051209435.1 Klebsiella sp. HN106
GAGAGCCAGACAGAGAGCCAGACAGGCAGACTATAGTCCGGACAGAGAGCCAGACAGAGAGCCAGACAGACAGTCCAGACAGAGAGCCAGACAGACAGACAGACTATAGTCCAGACAGAGAGCCAGACAGAGAGCCAGACAGACAGTCCAGACAGAGAGCCAGACAGACAGACTATAGTCCGGATAGAGAGCCAGACAGAGAGCCAGACAGGCAGACTATAGTCCGGACAGAGAGCCAGACAGAGAGCCAGACAGACAGTCCAGACAGAGAGCCAGACAGACAGACTATAGTCCAGACAGAGAGCCAGACAGAGAGCCAGACAGACAGTCCAGACAGAGAGCCAGACAGACAGACTATAGTCCGGATAGAGAGCCAGACAGAGAGCCAGACAG
>NZ_JBLURD010000123.1:0-393 GCF_051209435.1 Klebsiella sp. HN106
GGTAAGAGTAGAACAACACTGCACAGGTTAATTAAAGCAGGTGACCTGTCCACCTGTAGCGGTGAACGCAATGCAAAAATGGTAGATACTTCAGAGCTTTTACGTGTCTTTGGTCCCTTTGAACAACCGAAGGATGAACACCATTCTGGACAGGTCTCTGAACAGCGTGATACAGCCTCTGCTGACCAGAGTGAACAGGTGATTCGTCATCTGAAACAGGAGATTGAACACCTGAACACTTTACTTTTGTCCAAGGATTCGCACATTGACAGCCTGAAACAGGCCATGCTCCTTCTTGAAAATCACCCGGCAAAATTAACTGAATCCCCGACGCCATGGTGGAAATTCTGGAAAAAATCCTGACCCCGTCATGCTTCAGTTTTCCTCTCCGGC
>NZ_JBLURD010000124.1:0-392 GCF_051209435.1 Klebsiella sp. HN106
GAGTGTTATATCACTCATCTAACGCGAAATAGCTCACAAAAATACACCCATACGTGATGAATGCAAAACATAATTCCAATTAATTTTTAACTTAAGGATTTTACGCTATTTTTATGGCTTCCCCTGCCGCGGGGAAGAGGAAGCCGCTGCTGTTTAGATAATGTCCAGCAGTTCAACTTCGAAGATCAGGGTGCTGAACGGAGGAATCGATGCGCCAGCGCCGCGCTCACCGTAGGCGAGGTTGTGCGGGATCGTCAGTTCCCATTTGGAACCTACCGGCATCAGAGTCAGCGCTTCAATCCAGCCGCCGATCACGCCGGTCACCGGGAATTCAGCCGGTTCACCGCGAGCGACGGAGCTGTCGAAGACGGTGCCGTCGATCAGTTTGCCAG
>NZ_JBLURD010000125.1:0-391 GCF_051209435.1 Klebsiella sp. HN106
CCGCCGGAGCGGACCAGCGGTGAGGATGTGGCGTCTCCCCGGCGGTCGTGTCCGGCGCCAGCGGCGGGCTGAACATCAGGCCGCGCAGCGGAACGCGCTGCAGGCGCTCCGTCAGCCAGGGCGTCAGCAGCGTACGCCAGCGGGCAATGCCGCTCCCCTCAAGCGTGCGCCCCAGGCGCAGCAGATAATCATGGGCCGGGTCAGCGCACAGCTGCTGCATTCCCCTTTCCCCCAGGGACGGCAGAATGGCGCGGAGTTGTTGCGCCACCCCCTCCGGCGTGGCGCCGGGCGGGAACAGCGCCCCCACCGTCTGGCTGATGCGGGTATCCTGCGGCCAGGCGCTGTCAGTCACCTGCCACAGGTACACCGGCGGCTGCCAGCGCAGGGCCTC
>NZ_JBLURD010000126.1:0-391 GCF_051209435.1 Klebsiella sp. HN106
GTTTTTCCAGTTTCCGTCTGCGCCGTTCCGCTGTTGCACTGGCATTTTGTCGCCTTTTCTCTGCTTCCTCTGCCTCCAGACGGGCCCGCATGGCGTTATGCCGCTCTCCGGCAACATACTTTCTGACTTCCTCCATTCTGGCTTTCAGTGTCTGCTCCTGTACCAGCAGGCCGGACGCGCGCTGATTCAGTGCCTCCGTCTGTTCCTCCAGCTCCTGCCTGGCTTCTTCCCGGGCATTCTGCAACGCCTGACGCCAGCGCTTTTCTCTTTTCGCATACTCTTCCCGCAGTACATTCGCCGCATCACAATAGTGACTGTGCAGGGTTTCTGTCTTCATGTTGTGATCCCTGATAAGGGCATTTTGTCTGGCTCTGTGAGCCTCTTCTGCCTC
>NZ_JBLURD010000127.1:0-386 GCF_051209435.1 Klebsiella sp. HN106
TTATGAGAGACAGTCATGGCACTTGGTAGGAAGATTGGTCATGGTCTGTAGATGACCCCTATAAATTTTGAGGTCACTAGATCAAAGGTCAAGGTCACAGTACCATTTAATGCAAAAAACTTGTCCGCTCAATATCTTGAAAAGTTTATGAGTGACAGTCATGGTACTTGGTAGGAAGATTGGTCATGGTCAGTAGATGACCCCTATTAATTTTGAGGTCACTAGGTCAAAGGTCAAGGTCACAGTACCATTTAATGCAAAAACCATGTCCGCTCAATATCTTGAAAAGTTTATGAGTGACAGTCATGGTACTTGGTAGGAAGATTGGTCATGGTCAGTAGATGACCCCTTTAAATTTTGAGGTCACTAGGTCAAAGGTCAAGGTC
>NZ_JBLURD010000128.1:0-386 GCF_051209435.1 Klebsiella sp. HN106
CCTTTGGGAGAGGGGGAGGGTGAGGGTGGGTTTTGCGTTCACGTTGCGTTTGGGCGTGAACCCCGCCTTATCTGCCGACCTCCGGTTCGCTGATTTCAGCGGGAATCGGCCCTGCTGCACGCCCGTAGATTTCAGGGGCCATACCATAGCGAACAGACTCTGTAGGCCCGGTAAGCGCAGCGCCACCGGGCAAGGACATCGGGCACGGCGGCAATACCTTGCCCGGCCTGTCGTTAATTTATTCACTCTCGTGGCTGGAATGGCCGCCCCCAAACGCGCCCGCTATTTCCTCTCCACCGTTATCATGGTCACGAACGGATGATACTGCCACGGCACGCTGCCGCCTTTGCGGTACATCTTCGACAGGGTGCCGTCGAGATAAAGCA
>NZ_JBLURD010000129.1:0-381 GCF_051209435.1 Klebsiella sp. HN106
ATCAGTAGTAATGAATGATGCCACACCACTGACGCCCCCTAGCGCATGAGCAGAACTCCATTTTCAAATGTAAACAACATACATGTACACTCCATGATCCCTGAGGACCAGAAAAATATGACTACACAATGATGTAGTACGGGGCGACTTTTTACAGCCGCCACACAGGCACTAAACACCAGCTGTAGTAAGTAATATTAAACTGATGAAAGGGAAAGCCCTCAGGAAGCATAGCCTGCACGAGAAAACAGCAGCCTCGGTTTTATTGAAGCTGTTCATCAGTGGTAATGAATGATGCCACACCACTGACGCCCCCTAGCGCATGAGCAGAACTCCATTTTCAAATGTAAACAACATACATGTACACTCCATGATCCCTGA
>NZ_JBLURD010000130.1:0-380 GCF_051209435.1 Klebsiella sp. HN106
CGGCACCCGCGGGTCGGCGTCCGGGTTGGCGGCGCGCAGGGCCTGCACGCGCTCGCTCACCGCTTTATCCAGCGCCGGGTTGCTGGCGGCGAGGTTGCTGCCGCCAGAGGCCATGGGATTATCCGCCGTCTCCGCGGTGGCCGACGGGCGGCCCTGGAAATAGCCTGCGGCGGTGAAGTTCTGGCCAATCAGCGCCGAGCCGCGCACTTCACCGTTCAGGCGGATCAGCGAGCCGTTGGCCTGTGAGTTAAACCACCATTGTCCCAGGCTGGTGGTAAGCAGAGGATAGACGCCGCCGGTGAGCAGCGTTAACAGAATAAATAGCACAAGTGCCGGACGAATCAATGACATAGTTTGTTCCTCACACCAGACCGCTCAGG
>NZ_JBLURD010000131.1:0-380 GCF_051209435.1 Klebsiella sp. HN106
TCGCAATGGAAGGGCTTTTCTGACATCAGATTTCGACCTGGGTACCGAGCTCGATAACCCGGTTTGGCGGGATCTCAAACTGATCCGGCGCCCGCAGGGCGTTACGCTGCAGCAGCAGATAAAGCTTGCCGCGCAGGCGCAGATACCATGGCCGTTTGCCGATAATCAGCGACTCATGCGACATAAAGAACGAGGTCTCCATCATCCGGCAGCTGAGTCCTTCCAGGCCACAGCGGTGGAACACCTCTTCAACGTTAGGCGTTTCCCGCCAGCCGTAGCTGGCCACCACCCGCCAGAAGGACGGTGACAGCTGCTCAATCTGCACCCGGCGAACGTTATGCACGTAAGGCGCATCTTCGGTACGCAGGGTCAGGAGGATC
>NZ_JBLURD010000132.1:0-379 GCF_051209435.1 Klebsiella sp. HN106
GTGGAGCATGATGCCGCTGCTCGGCAGCGATGAACGGATGCGCGGCTACTACCAGGGGCGCTACCGGGATAAAAACGTCGTCAGCGGCCAGCTGGAATACCGCCGGCAGCTCACCTGGCGGCACGGGATTGTCGCCTGGGCCGGGGCGGGAACCATGGGGCCCTCACTGTCGTCGCTGAATAATGGCCGCTGGCTGCCTTCGGCGGGCGTTGGCTACCGCTTTGAATTCAAACCTCGCGTTAATGTTCGCCTCGACTACGGTATCGGCAAAGGCAGCAGCGGCTTTTACTTCCAGGTCGGCGAAGCGTTTTAACGCGTCCTCCCCTTCTTTTTCTCTCTTATCGCCTCTTGCCAGGGCTGCTGCGTTTTAATTTTCATG
>NZ_JBLURD010000133.1:0-378 GCF_051209435.1 Klebsiella sp. HN106
TCCGCATGCAGCTGGGTGGATTCGAGCCGGGTGGTGACCTCACGGAGATCGGCCTCGAGCGAGGTATTGATATCCCGTAGGCTGCGCAGCTCGTTGTTCAGCAGCTCACACTCCTCACGCCAGTGGGCCTCCTGCGCCAGTTGCTGGCGGGCGGCGCTCAGCTCAATATCCAACTCTCGCCGTTCCTCGATGAGATCGGCCCGAATTTGATCGGCGCGCGCTTTGGTCGCCAGCCAGCCGACCATTAACCCGGCTGCCAGTGCGATAACCGCGCTGATAATAATGGAGAGATCCACGACGCCCCCTGCGATAACCTGATGACACAAAATAGAATTGTGCTGTACAAACGTCCAGTTTAAAAGGAATTTCCTGCGAGAG
>NZ_JBLURD010000134.1:0-373 GCF_051209435.1 Klebsiella sp. HN106
GGGACGAGGGGCTTAACGCCCTGCTGTTGACGCTGACCGGCGGCCTGACGCTGGCGCCGACCTGCCTGGTTTTCTGGCACTATCTTACCAGCACCGTCTGGCGGCCGCTGGGGCCGGCGCTGGTGGCGCAGCCGGTTAACTGGCGCGGGCGGCATCTGATCTGGTATCTGCTGTTATTCACCATTAGCCTGTGGCTGCAGCTTGGCCTGCCCGCCGAGCTCTCCCGCTTTACCCCGTTTTGTCTGGCGCTGCCGATTATCGCCCTCGCCTGGCACTACGGCTGGCAGGGAGCGCTGATCGCCACCCTGATGAACGCTATCGCCTTGATTGCCAGCCAGACCTGGCACGATCACCCGGTCGATTTATTGCTTTC
>NZ_JBLURD010000135.1:0-372 GCF_051209435.1 Klebsiella sp. HN106
GCGGATGAACCACCAGCGAGACGCCCATGGCTTCAAAACTGCGTCCGGCCAGCTCCGGGCGGTGCGCGGTGGCGGAGGCAGGCATGGCGTCGCCATGGACGTGGGAAAAGTTGACCCCCGCCTGCTCGAACACCCGGCCTTCGCGCAGCACCCGGCTGCGTCCGCCGCCACCGCCTTCCCGCTGCCAGGCATCTTCAATAAACGGCGCGCCATCCACGGCGCTCAGCTGCTGACAGAGGTTGTCCTGGAGCTGGAGCAGAAAAGTTTTTACCTGCGCGGCATCGGGTTTCATTAACGTCTCTTCGAGTGGGCTTTCTGGTTATCGAACCAGTGGAAATAGCTGATAATGCCGTTGGCAATCGCGGTGGCGAT
>NZ_JBLURD010000136.1:0-372 GCF_051209435.1 Klebsiella sp. HN106
TGATGCGCAATACGGACAAACCGTGACGACTTTTTTCATCGGTCTTGCTCCAGTTATTCAATGGGCGCGTTTGCGCTATCGCGCCGTCACTATGCATCTTCTATGCCATATTTTCATTGTGGGTATTCCTTGATGATACGCGGGTTTTTTGGGCGGAGTGCTGACGAAAAACAGCCTGTCGACAGATTTGACGTGTCGATACCCTGGAGATGTGACGGCGCTTGAAAAAATGTCACCGGGAGAGGAATTTGTCGGCGCAGGCTTGCAGAATCGATCAGACTGACACTAATTCCCGGCGGGCAGAGGCAAAAATGAAACCAGTCATTTTAGTGGTGGATGATGACAGGGCAATGGGCGAGCTGCTCAGCGATG
>NZ_JBLURD010000137.1:0-371 GCF_051209435.1 Klebsiella sp. HN106
AAGAGACTATCCTACAGGAGTTGGAGGAAAAGAAATTATATTGTATTGTTGGGTTCTCATTTTCTTTGTCAAAATGTTTGTCTAGGCAATATCTAGGCTAAGTTCGAATCTGGCTCTTGACGTGTCAAAATCTAGGTCACCCAGGTGTAAAGTTAGATTAGCCTTGGTTACTCTACAGAGGCTGTTATGTGACCAATTTTGAAACGTAGTAAAAATGTTCTTTAGGATAATTATCTAGACGAAGTTCGAATCTGGGTTATGTCTGTTTAATAACTAGGTCACAAGGTCCAAAAACCTTGTTTACACTGTAGGCCGAATTTGTGATTAAGTATGCTATATAATTCTATAATATTATAATGTAATATTCCATA
>NZ_JBLURD010000138.1:0-366 GCF_051209435.1 Klebsiella sp. HN106
AAGCCGGTGATTGCCGCCGCTCTCCACCACCATCGCCGACTTAACCCTTAATTCACGGAGGAATCCATGACCGTTGCCATTACCGATGTCGTCCTGCGCGACGCCCACCAGTCCCTTTTCGCCACCCGCCTGCGCCTCGACGATATGCTCCCCGTCGCCGCTCAGCTCGACGACGCGGGCTACTGGTCCCTTGAGTGCTGGGGCGGCGCCACCTTTGACGCCTGCATCCGCTTCCTCGGCGAGGACCCCTGGGTCCGCCTGCGCGAGCTCAAAAAGGCCATGCCGAAGACCCCCCTGCAGATGCTGCTCCGCGGCCAGAACCTCCTCGGCTACCGCCACTACGCCGATGACGTGGTGGAGCGCTTC
>NZ_JBLURD010000139.1:0-366 GCF_051209435.1 Klebsiella sp. HN106
GAAGAGCGATACTCGAATTTTTATGTAAATAAATAGTAGAAACTAAAGCGTTATGGTCTTGGTCTTTAGGAATTTGGATTACATTTATGACTAGTCAGACATAATTATGCAGACCCAGTGGTCGAATCTATGGGTTCGTAACCGTCCGTGCGCGGCCTTAAAGGCCACCTGCCATCATAGCACGAGAGGTACGGTTATACATCATTTTAAACCAATGGAAATTAAGGTCAAGGAATTCCTAAACAAGCCGGTGTTTTTGGAAATATGTCGCTCAAACATGACTTAGCTGTAGATTCTTAAAGAATTTAAACCAAAAAAGATCTAAATAAACATCCAGGTAATATTTTACAAGAAACATAATATATT
>NZ_JBLURD010000140.1:0-364 GCF_051209435.1 Klebsiella sp. HN106
TATCGATGGCGCGAAACAAACGACGCCACCACATCAGGTCGTTTGGCGGATCGTTGGCCAGCTCGGCCTCGACGTGCTGCTCGATCATGATGCCCTGACGCTGCTCGCTTTCCAGCAGCTCGGTCATCTGCCGGGAATCCAGTTTGGGCAACATCAGCACCAGCATCAACACCAGCGCCAGCGTGAGCCAGAAGATGGCGAAGATGCGTGCAGTCAAACTTCCAATCATGAAGCGGAAACCATCAGATACCCGCGGCCACGCAGCGTTTTAAACCACGGATGGCCATCTTTGCGCTCCGGCAGCTTACGCCGCAGGTTGGACATATGCATATCGATGGCGCGGTCGAACGGCGTCAGGCGCTTG
>NZ_JBLURD010000141.1:0-364 GCF_051209435.1 Klebsiella sp. HN106
ACCTGTACAAGCCTCTACTCTGCAAGCTAGTCAGTCCACCTAACCTGTACAAGCCTCCACTCTGCAAGCTAGTCAGTCCACCTAACCTGTAAAAGCCTCCACTCTGCAAGCTAGTCAGTCCACCTAACCTGTACAAGCCTCTACTCTGCAAGCTAGTCAGTCCACCTAACCTGTACAAGCCTCTACTCTGCAAGCTAGTCAGTCCACCTAACGTGCACAAGCCTCTACTCTGCAAGCTAGTCAGTCCACCTAACCTGTACAAGTCTCTACTCTGCAAGCTAGTCAGTCCACCTAACGTGCACAAGCCTCTACTCTGCAAGCTAGTCAGTCCACCTAACGTGCACAAGCCTCTACTCTGCAAGCT
>NZ_JBLURD010000142.1:0-363 GCF_051209435.1 Klebsiella sp. HN106
GCGAGTTTATCCGATATCCAGGTCTCTAACGGAGACCAGCAGGCCCGTATTACCCTAAGCTTTGTCGGTGAGCCGGAGTACTCCTTTACCCCACAGGGTAAACGTCTGGTGGCGCTGGATATCAAGCAGACCGGCGTATTGCAGGGACTACCGCTGCAGTTTAGCGGCAGCAACCTGGTGAAGAGTATTCGCGCCGGCACGCCGCAGGATACGCAGACGCTGCGTCTGCTGGTGGATCTGACGGAAGATGGCAAAACCCGGGCGGTGAAGCAACAGAACGGGGCGAATTACACGGTGGTCATTACCATCAACGCCGACGCGCCGCCGCCGCCGCCTCCGCCGCCCGTGGTGGTGAAACGGGCC
>NZ_JBLURD010000143.1:0-361 GCF_051209435.1 Klebsiella sp. HN106
ATTAGTCGCCTCTGAGCTGTGCACCGTAGTGGATGACGGCACCATCGCCGATCGCCGTGGCTCGGTGGCCATTGATGACGAAGGGCCCCCGGGGCAATACAACGTGCTAATCGAAAACGGCATTCTGAAAGGCTATATGCAGGATAAACTCAACGCGCGCCTGATGGGCGTCGCACCGACCGGCAATGGCCGACGTGAGTCGTATGCCCATCTGCCGATGCCGCGTATGACCAACACCTATATGCTGGCGGGCCAGTCGACGCCACAGGAGATTATCGAATCGGTCGACTACGGTATCTTTGCGCCTAACTTCGGCGGCGGGCAGGTGGATATCACCTCCGGTAAATTCGTCTTCTCCACT
>NZ_JBLURD010000144.1:0-361 GCF_051209435.1 Klebsiella sp. HN106
GCACGCGGCCGCGCGCCAGCCTGGCAAGCTCGGCGATCACCAGACTTTTGCCCGCGCCGGTGGGCAGGACAATCGCCGCCGGCTCGGTATGGCGACGGAACCAGGCGAGGGTGGCATCGACGGCTTCTTGTTGGTAAGGACGTAATGTAAAAGTCATGAATTCACGGGGCTAATTAACTGGCGAATAGTATGCCATGAATCTTTTCCCTTGAGTGGTGTTAAGAGCCCGTTATACTAGCCGGTGAAATTCTTCTTTTTCGGGCGATTTGCCCGCTCCAGCACTATGACAGGCTAAAAAAATCTCATGCGACTTGATAAGTTTATCGCTCAGCAGCTGGGCGTCAGCCGGGCTATTGCCGGG
>NZ_JBLURD010000145.1:0-359 GCF_051209435.1 Klebsiella sp. HN106
TCGCCAGGCTCCACGCCAGCCATAGCAGCAGCGGGGCGCTGACCAGCATCGTGACGATCAGCAGCAGCAGCGGCCGGTCAAACAGCAGGTTGATAAAGTCGGATTGTGAGGTGCTGGCGGGACGAATCAGATAGAGCTGATAGTTATCCTCCCCGTCCCGGACGGAAAACGGGCCCACCATTTCCAGGCGGCCATAGCGTTTTTTCTGCGGATGATCGGCGTTATCGGCCTGGCCGATAAAGTTACGAATGATCTGCATCTCGTTGCGTTCTGCGCCGATCACGCGGCCTTCGCTGGTCACCAGCAGCAGGCGTTGTCCCGGAGGCGCCCATTTATCGATGGCGCGAAACAAACGACGC
>NZ_JBLURD010000146.1:0-358 GCF_051209435.1 Klebsiella sp. HN106
TTATGCGGTATTAGCTACCGTTTCCAGTAGTTATCCCCCTCCATCGGGCAGTTTCCCAGACATTACTCACCCGTCCGCCACTCGTCACCCGAGAGCAAGCTCTCTGTGCTACCGTTCGACTTGCATGTGTTAGGCCTGCCGCCAGCGTTCAATCTGAGCCATGATCAAACTCTTCAATTTAAGTTTGATGCTCGTAGAATTAAACTTCGTAATGAATTACGTGTTCACTCTTTGAGACTTGGTATTCATTTTTCGTCCGAAGACGTTAAGAATCCATGTCACTTTGAGTGCCCACACAGATTGTCTGATAAATTGTTAAAGAGCAGTGCAACGCGGCTTTCGCTCACCGTTGCGAGGT
>NZ_JBLURD010000147.1:0-358 GCF_051209435.1 Klebsiella sp. HN106
ATTTATAGACTTCATAACAATAACAATGAGCTGACCTATTTTAGCCATTGTGTACACACCGGTCTAATGACCTGTGTAGTTACGCTCTAAGAATCATGGGATCGTTCTTCTTTTTAGCTACTTTCACTATCCTCTAGGATCAGCATAGATGATGATATTAAGAGAAAGTGAAACAAGAATGTTCGGCTTGTTTTATTAAAATGTTTTTGCCTCAATTGAACACATAATATATATATTATAATAAAATAGACTTACATTTTATAATGTATTATTCATTTACATTTACGATTTATACATGTAAAATATATATTTGGCAATTTTCCAAATTTGTCATCCTAAGCGAACTATATTTGCGGAA
>NZ_JBLURD010000148.1:0-354 GCF_051209435.1 Klebsiella sp. HN106
TAGTTTTTGACCAGACATGACCCATATTCAAACTTGGCCTAGATAATGTCAAAACAAACATTCTGACAAAGTTTCATCAAAATTGGGTCACAAATGTGGCCTCTAGAGTGTAAACAAGAATTTCCTAAGATTTGACCTGGTGACCTAGTTTTTGACCCGACATGACCCATATTCGAACTTGGCCTAGATATTGTCAAAACAAACATTCTGACAAAGTTTCATCAAAATTGGGTCACAAATGTGGCCTCTAGGGTGTAAACAAGAATTTCCTAAGATTTGACCTGGTGACCTAGTTTTTGACCCGACATAACCCATATTCGAACTTGACTTAGATATTGTCAAAACAAACATTCT
>NZ_JBLURD010000149.1:0-351 GCF_051209435.1 Klebsiella sp. HN106
CTTTTCAGGGAAGTAAAGTCGAGTTGCCAAGGCTGAAGTACGAGTATCAGGCCCACGCATGCCACCCCGATGGCGATATACTGCCATCGCCGCATGCGCTCACCTAAGAATAACGCGGCCATCACCACAACCCAGAATGGCATGGTATAACTCAGGATCGCCACTTTACCGGCGCCACCGCTCATTAGCGCCCACTGTGCCAGACCGACCATGCCACAGGTTTGCAATAACGCGATCGCCAGGGTGTAGCCGAAAGGCGTCGGCTTGAGCGCTTTACCGCGGATCAACATCACTATCCATAGCACCACGGCGCCAAAAATACTGCGCAGCGCCGTGAAGTCAAAAGCGCCG
>NZ_JBLURD010000150.1:0-351 GCF_051209435.1 Klebsiella sp. HN106
TTGTGTTACTCTTCTTTTCAAGCATGATTTATGCGTGCGGTGATAACCCTATCGCCCTTGTTCAGGGACCATTTGAAGTTAAGTCTTTTACTAATGGATTTATTTGTTTTCAATCTGCGCCTGATAAAAGGGATATATATTTTTATCTAAGCCGTATTAATAATGGTAAGTTATATAACTCTAAAGTCGATACCTTCTATTACTCTGATGCCCCGGTGGAATTAATGACCATTTTCTTTATGCAAATAAATGGGTATAGAAATGTTGTTGTTCTTCTTCGATGGCATGTAAATTATGAAGGCAATGGTGTCGAATATCCGTATTATTATGAGGTTAAATCATATAAACATG
>NZ_JBLURD010000151.1:0-349 GCF_051209435.1 Klebsiella sp. HN106
AATTCACGACTATCTGCGTCTGCTGTACGCCCGCGTCGGCGAACCGCGCTGTCCGGATCACGACGTGCCGCTGGCGGCGCAAACCGTCAGTCAGATGGTCGATAATGTCCTCGCCCAGCCGGAAGGCCTGCGCCTGATGCTGCTGGCGCCCATTATTAAAGAGCGCAAAGGCGAGCACACTAAAACCCTGGAAAACCTCGCCAGTCAGGGCTACATCCGCGCGCGGATCGACGGCGAGGTCTGCGATCTGTCGGATCCGCCGAAGCTGGAGCTGCAGAAGAAGCACACCATTGAGGTAGTCATCGACCGCTTCAAGGTGCGCGACGATCTGGCGCAGCGCCTGGCCGAG
>NZ_JBLURD010000152.1:0-348 GCF_051209435.1 Klebsiella sp. HN106
GTGTCACGGTAGACTCGAATCATGTGCTGAAATACCGGCAGTTTGCCCTCAGTAATCCGGAACGAGTGGTAGTGGATCTGGAAGGGGTTAACCTGAACTCTGTGCTGAAAGGCATGGGCGGCCAGATCCGCGATGACGATCCCTTTATTAAGTCCGCCCGCGTGGGCCAGTTTGATCCACAAACCGTGCGCATGGTCTTTGAGCTCAAGCAGAACGTTAAGCCGCAGCTGTTTGCCCTCGCGCCGGTGGCTGGCTTTAAAGAGCGTCTGGTGATGGACCTCTACCCCGCCAACGCCACCGATGTTCAGGATCCGCTGCTGGCGCTGCTCGAGGATTACAATAAAGGCG
>NZ_JBLURD010000153.1:0-347 GCF_051209435.1 Klebsiella sp. HN106
CTGCCCGAGCTGTGGGGCGCGGCGGATGGCCGAAAGTGCCGCCTTGCTGGTTGATGAAGTACTGCCTGAACAACCCATGCGTCAGTGGGTGTTGAGCTTCCCGTTTCAGCTGCGTTTCCTGTTTGGGGTCGTTTGCGGGAAGGGGCGGAATCCTACGCTAAGGCTTTGGCCAGCGATATTCTCCGGTGAGATTGATGTGTTCCCAGGGGATAGGAGAAGTCGCTTGATATCTAGTATGACGTCTGTCGCACCTGCTTGATCGCGGCCGCGATAGCTAGATCGCGTTGCTCCTCTTCTCCATCCGCGTTCCAAGCTGCGGAAAGGCACCCATAAGCGTACGCCTGGTC
>NZ_JBLURD010000154.1:0-347 GCF_051209435.1 Klebsiella sp. HN106
TATTTTTAAACCTTCAATTACTCAATTTTCTCTAACCATATCTCTGCTGCACCGGCGATCCGTCGCCAACTCCATCGCTATTCCTTTCGCACCCCCTCCCACCACACCAGATTATATTACCATAAAAACCAAATTTGGCAGAATTTAAAACCACAGAATACCAGGTTGACACAAAATACAGATCATTTATCCCAACGAGTCAAAATGGCCCCAATTGACCTGTTCGTTATTTTTTTAATTATTTAAAATCAATCAGTTATTTCATTTTTCGTCTTCTGGTCTTTTTCCTCTAAAAGATTATTTCTTTCCCAGATGCCAGCGAAACGTGCCGCATTACTGGCGGTGTA
>NZ_JBLURD010000155.1:0-346 GCF_051209435.1 Klebsiella sp. HN106
GGCACGAAATCGTAATGGCACGAAATCGTAATGGCACGAAGTCTCCGACATCCGGCTACACCACAACATCTTATCTGCAATAACCGAGATTTATGGGCAATCAACAATTTATTCGGTACATATCGTGAATACATTTTTTGGCGTATTTTGCAATATGTTTCGGTATTATGTTATTATTTCATTCTTTTTGACGATAAAATACTACTTGATATTAAAATATTTAATAAATAGCTGATAAATAGCTGATAAAAAGATCAGACATATCCCCTTTAAAACACCACTTTTTTTTTACTTCATTAAGAGTCATAAGTCAATGACAGAAATGCTTTCATAGGAGCTGTCATGT
>NZ_JBLURD010000156.1:0-345 GCF_051209435.1 Klebsiella sp. HN106
GGTAAAAAGCTGCTGGTCAGCGCCGGCACCTGGGTCACCCGCCTGCTTCCGGACCTCCCTATCCAGCCGGTACGCAAGGTGTTCGCCTGGTACCAGGCCGATGGCCGTTACAGCAGCAAGAATCACTTCCCGGCCTTCACCGGCGAGTTGCCCAACGGCGATCAATATTACGGTTTCCCGGCGGAAGATAATGAACTGAAAATTGGCAAGCATAACGGCGGCCAGCCGATCTCCACCCCGCAGGAGCGGGTAGCGTTTGGCGCTGTCGCCAGCGATGGTTCCGAATCCTTCCCGTTTTTGCGTAACGTCCTGCCTGGCATCGGCGGCTGCCTGCACGGCGCCTCC
>NZ_JBLURD010000157.1:0-345 GCF_051209435.1 Klebsiella sp. HN106
TAGTGGTCGCCATTTTTACAGCGATTTTTTACTAGCCCCATCCATGAGCGGCCAGATTTTAATGTACTCCACATATGCTCAAATGCAGCAGGCGGCATATCTGGGTGTCTTACGATGTTGTGAGGCTGGCCTAATAGTTCTTCCTCAGTGAAACCACTGATTTTAATGAAGTCAGGATTAACGTACGTGATATGGCTTTGAGGGGAGGTAGTCGAAAGAATATTGGCATCTTTTGGGAGTTCTAAGTTTCGACCCGTCACTGGTAAATTCTGGCGCATAAGAACCTCAAGGGTTGGCTGTTTTATTTTATTGTTTTCGGCATTAAGCCCAATTTCTTGAGCGTTA
>NZ_JBLURD010000158.1:0-345 GCF_051209435.1 Klebsiella sp. HN106
TTAGGATCTATGCACTTCTTGAAAATATTTAATATAACTACAGTTATGTTCTTTGTTTAACAGTTATAATATTGCTAACTAACGTTAGCGTTTTTTTTGCATCGCCGGAATATAATGCAAATTGTTGTATGCTTAACGGACAGGTGCGCATTTTAGCAAGCTGTTTTTGTATCAGTACCGATAGCTACTTAATTATTTCATTTATTCATGAATTTAAAATTATGAAATAAGTTTTATATGTAAGTTCTATAAAATTTTCCAAATAAACATAGACATATTAAAATCGCTCTCATTAACGAAACAACGTTTGTACGTGTTCGCAATTAGCGCTGATCGCAGTGGGTC
>NZ_JBLURD010000159.1:0-345 GCF_051209435.1 Klebsiella sp. HN106
GCGCAGCCGCTTCACCGCCACGTCAATGGCGTTAGTGTCGCTGTCGAAGTTCATATCCCACACCTGCGAGGCACTTAACGACCGCGGCAGCACCTCGCCCTGATGACGCAGGAAGAACTCCAGCAGCGTGAATTCCTTACTGGTCAGGGTGATGCGGGTGGCGCCGCGCGTCACCTTGCGGCTGACCAAATCGACGCTGAGATCGGCCGCCTGAAACTGGCTTTCGACGATGACCGCCGCCCCGCGGCGCAGCAGAGTACGCACCCGCGCCAGCAGCTCCGCAAAGGCGAACGGTTTTACCAGATAGTCGTCAGCGCCCAGCTCCAGCCCCTTCACCCGATGCTC
>NZ_JBLURD010000160.1:0-344 GCF_051209435.1 Klebsiella sp. HN106
GCCGCCAGCTCCTGCGCCTGCGGATCGTCTTCGCTACGGAAATGCATCGCCGCCGCAATCCCTTTCACCAGGTTGCGGTGCGGCAGCCCGTATTCCAGTGTACCCAGCAGCGGCTTAATTAAACGGTCGCCAGCGCTCAGTTTGCGCAGCGGCTGACGGCCAACGCGCTCAACATCGTCTTTCAGGTACGGGTTCTCGAAACGGCCAAGTATTTTCTGGATATAAGCCGCGTGCTTCTGCGGGTCAAAGGCGTAACGTTTGATCAGCACCGCGCCGCTCTCTTCCATCGCGCCTTGCACGACGGCACGAATTTTCTTGTCGAGGATCGCGTCGCGAATCGTCTG
>NZ_JBLURD010000161.1:0-343 GCF_051209435.1 Klebsiella sp. HN106
TCGCGATGGTGCCGCGGGTGTTGCGCAGGCCGTTGTCTGCTTCATTCTTGATCGGCGGGTTAGGCTGCTTCTGCTGCATCTGTTCGTTAAAGCCGCCGCCCTGCACCATGAATCCCGGGATCACGCGGTGAAAGGTGGTGTTGTTGTAGAAGCCGCTGTTGACGTACTTCAGGAAGTTATCCACGGAAATCGGGGCTTTCTGGCTGTTTAACTCAAGCTCAATGTTGCCTGCCGAAGTGGTCAGCAGCACATGCGGATCGCCCTTTGCCGCCATGGCCGGGGAGAACGCTGAAATAGCGAAAACGGCAGCCATCGCCGCCAGTGTTGATTTGAGCATGGAAAT
>NZ_JBLURD010000162.1:0-343 GCF_051209435.1 Klebsiella sp. HN106
GCCGCTGGCTGCTGCGGCCATGCATGGTAGAATAAGCGTTTTGCTTTCAGGCTCCCGGGTGCTGATGAAAACCAAACGCGTAACTATCAAAGATATCGCCGAACTGGCGGGCGTTTCCAAAGCGACCGCCAGCCTGGTACTCAACGGTCGTGGTAAAGAGCTGCGCGTGGCGCAGGAGACGCGCGAGCGCGTACTGGCGATCGCTCGCGAACAGCACTATCAGCCGAGCATTCACGCGCGCTCGCTGCGCGATAACCGCAGCCATACCATTGGTCTGGTGGTGCCGGAGATCACCAACTACGGGTTTGCCGTTTTCTCCCACGAGCTTGAGACGCTCTGCCGG
>NZ_JBLURD010000163.1:0-342 GCF_051209435.1 Klebsiella sp. HN106
ATCCCTATCTTTAGAGTATCCAACGGCTTAATGTAAACTTGACAGTTGCGGGTCACACTTGACAGTTCCGGGTCACGTAATAAATGTTTATTTTCTGTTATCAGGGGGCATCTAAACAATGTTAACATCAAACAAAAACAGCTGTTTTTCTTACAACAAGACATTTTATACCAAACTTTTACTTCAAAATAAACAAAACACATGTAAAAGACGACCTAACTATAACACCGTCAATTACCTATTGTATAGAGAACAAAACAAAAAGAATAATGAGATGAAGAATAAACAAGTTGAACACTAGAAATTGTTTTAGATTTTGACACTATATCTCATCACATGTTA
>NZ_JBLURD010000164.1:0-341 GCF_051209435.1 Klebsiella sp. HN106
GTCCTTCATCGCCTCTGACTGCCAGGGCATCCACCGTGTACGCTTAGTCGCTTAACCTCACAACCCGAAGATGTTTCGTAAAACATCATCGTGTCGCGAAAATTTGAGAGACTCGAACACACATTAGCTGTGTGTCGTTTCAATTTTCAGCTTGATCCAGATTTTTAAAGAGCAAAATTTCACAATGCACTTCACAGTACATTTTGAAATTTATCATTCATCAGACAATCTGTGTGGACACTACAAAGGCAGGTTCTTTCAGGTAAGGAGGTGATCCAACCGCAGGTTCCCCTACGGTTACCTTGTTACGACTTCACCCCAGTCATGAATCACAAAGTGGT
>NZ_JBLURD010000165.1:0-339 GCF_051209435.1 Klebsiella sp. HN106
TTTGAGGAGATGATTTTGTTTTGTACTCGATTTTATCAATGACCACACACGCATTATGCACCTGTCAATATTTTGCCCGTCCGGGGGGGCGGCGGGCTGACCCAGGGGAATTTGACATCTTAAAATATTTGGAGTCTAAATCCCCACCCTAGAGACAACTATTTTTGTCTAAATCCCCACCCTTGAGCCTGCTTGGTGCATCAAATCCCGGGATGTAAAACCGGCCAAAGTCTAAATTACCCGGGACCCGGATTCCATAAGTTTATCAAATTCCCGCCTGTCAGGAATGGTCTTCTGTCTAACGCTCCGTGTCTGCCCGCCCCCCCCCCCCCCCGGGCG
>NZ_JBLURD010000166.1:0-339 GCF_051209435.1 Klebsiella sp. HN106
CTGGCGCTGATGGAGGGCGATATGTTCAGAGCCCTGTCGTGGATCCTCGGCTTTTACTCCAAATTCGCCATCGCCTGGGTAGTGGTGGTGGCGACCGACATCACCTTTAATAAAGGCTTGCTCAAGCTGGCGCCGGCGCAGCCGGAGTATCGCCGCGGCATGATCTACAACGTTAACCCGGTGGGCGTGGTCTCCTTTGGTCTGGCCGCCGGGCTGTCGATCTGCGCCTTCTTCGGTCTGCTGGGGGCGACGCTGGCGCCGTTCTCGCCGCTGATTGCGCTGGTCGTTGCCTTTGTCATGACCCCGCTGATGGGGCTCCTTACCCGCGGGCGCTACTAT
>NZ_JBLURD010000167.1:0-336 GCF_051209435.1 Klebsiella sp. HN106
GTTGTGGACATAAGAAAGACCGGCCATCACGGTCGATTTACGTTTATCCAGTCGACGCATCTGCTCGCTGTCGCTGTCGCCCGGCTTGAAGTACATTGGCGACCAGTAGGCCGTAATCGACAGTTTATCGTTGGTGTCATTCCACAGGTAGTAACCCCCGCCCAGACCGTGGAACCAGAAGTTTTCGCTCTCATAACTAATGACCGGCACCGGATAGACATCCGCATCATATTGCTTATACGGATGCTCAACGACCCCTACGCCAGCCCCAAGAGTGAACTTCCCGTCGGCATGCGCCGCGCTGGCGGACGTCGCTATCAGCACGCCGAGTGCCAG
>NZ_JBLURD010000168.1:0-335 GCF_051209435.1 Klebsiella sp. HN106
GAAAATTCTGTAAGCAACATCATATCTGTTCCTAGAGCAACAAGAAAGTCAAGCGAACCATTACTTGTAAAATTGAACTTTGAAAACAAACATAGAAGTAAGCTTTCGCGACGAACACGACAGAAGATTGAAAATTTAAATGATTCAATACAACAACTAAAGAAAAATGAAGCCAGGTGGAAGAAACGTTGTCAGAGACTTGAACAAAAACTTTCATCAGAATCAACCAATAATAAAGGCTCAGAGGTCCATGTGGACAGGAACACAGTACATGTAGACGAAAAGGCAGAAATTGAAACCACTGATGTCAACAAGGACACAAGAACTGAAGAGCT
>NZ_JBLURD010000169.1:0-332 GCF_051209435.1 Klebsiella sp. HN106
TTTCCACATGAATTTTCATATTTATATCAATGTTGTCTTTTTTTAATGTCCGTTTCTTTTTCACCTCTTATCTTTGTGTTCATGTTCTATGTGGAGTAGGTACAAAGTGTTAATTCATAGTTTATTTTCTTTTTCTTCTCCAATAAATGTTGAATAAGTGTGAGGTTTGCTATAGCGGAAAACTGGTTTAAACCCCCAATGAAAGTCATTGACCGTACCAAGGCGGTAACTCAACATTTCTTGGAGAATTCCTTTAAGAAATTATCAATAAAAAGAAAATAAAAACAGAAAAATCCGAAAAACACAAAAATATATGTTTTTTTAAATGTCTG
>NZ_JBLURD010000170.1:0-331 GCF_051209435.1 Klebsiella sp. HN106
TTTTCGGAGAGTGTCGTTTTCCGAAGAAATGACCGAGGGGTTCTGATTGGTCGGACTCTTAATTTAAATTGTTGCACTCAACAGGCAAATTGTACTGAGTAATTCTGGATTACCTGCCCCTATTAAAACACTGAGAATGATTTTAATATTTCAGTTAGAAATATCTCGCTTAACGTGTATTTGTTGGCAGAAGTTTTTTTTAATCGATACACTTACTTTTGTGTTTCCTACATAATTGTAATTAGTGAAAGAATCAGACAGCTTCCCTTTAAGAGAAAAACCTTTTAAAGTTAAGTTAAAGTGTACAGTGCATGTACTGTTACCGTGAAAC
>NZ_JBLURD010000171.1:0-330 GCF_051209435.1 Klebsiella sp. HN106
GGCATGCTGCAGATGTTTAACAGCAAACCGGTGACCCTGCGTACCCTGGACATCGGCGCGGATAAACAGCTGCCGTATATGCCGATCAGCGAAGAGAACCCGTGCCTCGGCTGGCGCGGGATCCGCATCACCCTCGATCAGCCGGAGATCTTTTTGATCCAGGTGCGGGCGATGCTGCGCGCCAACGCCGCCACCGGCAACCTCAGCATTTTGCTGCCGATGGTGACCAGTCTGGAGGAGGTGGATGAGGCCCGTCGGCTGATCGATCGCGCCAGCCGCGAAGTGGAAGAGATGATCGGCTACGCCATCCCACGTCCGCGCCTGGGGGTG
>NZ_JBLURD010000172.1:0-329 GCF_051209435.1 Klebsiella sp. HN106
GCTCCAGCAGCTGTTGCCCGGTTTCCGTCAGCTCGATACGCCGGGTAGTGCGCACAAAAAGGGGGTGGCCAATATGCTCCTCCAGCAGCCTGAGCGCATTGCTGACCGACGGCGGCGTGATTTCGAGCTTGCGCGCGGCGGCCGAGATATTGCCCTCGCGCGCAATGCTCTGAAAGATGCGTATCTGATTATAAAGCGCGTTATTCATAGCATCTCCTTAAGACACCCTCGCCTGATTATTAAGTACAGGCTAAATATTCTTAAGTCAATGACCGCCTAATCTTCCCCCCCTGCGGCTCGTATACTTTTGTCTCTTCCCGCTGACAACG
>NZ_JBLURD010000173.1:0-328 GCF_051209435.1 Klebsiella sp. HN106
CCTGCTGGTGGCGTGTGTTTTGCTAATGCTGGGGTCGCCTCATCTGGCGTTATGTGATATGAGTTCATTGTATTTTTTCGATACTTCCATTTGTAAAGTGTTCTAGCCCGCTCTGCGAAAGCGGGCTTTTCTTTGTCTTAAATTCTGGCTTTCACTGCTGCCAGCACCTCTCGTCTTGTCTCACTGCTGATTCCGGTCAATCCAGTAAACGCCGTAACAAACCGATAAAGCTGGCGATACTCACGATTCTTTTTCGCGTTTTCCTTCCAGCCAGATAGAACATCATCGGGGTCATCGGAAAATCGTCTTAAATCGCTCTCAGTGATGC
>NZ_JBLURD010000174.1:0-327 GCF_051209435.1 Klebsiella sp. HN106
CAGCACCCGGGTGCGGATCTGCTCGATCAGCATCGGCACATCCTGGTCAATATGGTCGATGACCCACGCCGGGTCGCGCACCCCGCCGTGCAGCCAGTTCGCCGCCGAGCGCCAGGTGGCCAGCGGGAATTGCCGGGTATCGGGCTGGCCGTAGATAAACGGGTAGCGGTAGTGCATCCAGCCCGCCGGTTTGAGGATCGACTCCTGCTGGCTGGGGGTCATCTGCAGCCGGTCGCCCCAGCGTGGTGCAGCCGCTTCGCGCTGCGGTGCACTCTCGACGGCGGCAGGCGAAGCTTCATGATAGTCGGGATGCAGGTAGTAACCGCT
>NZ_JBLURD010000175.1:0-327 GCF_051209435.1 Klebsiella sp. HN106
CAGCGCATTGCTGCTGGTGATGCTGCTTTCAGCGCTGGATCAGACCATTGTCTCCACCGCGCTGCCGACGATTGTCGGCGAACTGGGCGGGCTGGACAAGCTTTCCTGGGTGGTCACCGCCTATATCCTCAGCTCCACCATCGCGGTGCCGCTGTACGGTAAATTTGGCGATCTGTTCGGCCGCAAAATCGTGCTGCAGGTGGCGATTGGGCTGTTTCTCGTCGGCTCCGCGCTCTGCGGGCTGGCGCAGAATATGACCCAGCTGGTGCTGATGCGCGGCCTGCAGGGGCTCGGCGGCGGCGGCCTGATGGTGATCAGCATGGCGGC
>NZ_JBLURD010000176.1:0-326 GCF_051209435.1 Klebsiella sp. HN106
TAACGTCTCTTCCTGCGCCCAGGCGTTCACTTTCTCCATCCACTTGCCCTGGTTGCCGCGATTAAACTTCCGCCGGTCAAGGCCGGAATTTTCCAGCACGCCTTCGATCTCGCCCACCTGCTCGCGCCACTGCTGCTTGAGCGAGTCAATGCGGGCGATGATCTGCTGATGGCGTTCGGCCAGCGTCTCGTTAGGGGCTGGCGGCGACTTAAGCTGCGGCGCTTCGCCCTGCAGCCAGCGGTCAAGGGACTTCAGCAGATCGCGCGGCCCTTTCCAGACGTCGTGGATCACCGCCGCGATATCGCGGGTCAGGGGATAGCAGTGGC
>NZ_JBLURD010000177.1:0-326 GCF_051209435.1 Klebsiella sp. HN106
CAGTTTTTGGATTTTTGATTTTATAAACAAGATTGAAAATTTTCATTTTATTCATATCTAAGGGAGGTAATAAGGTGTAAAATTACTTCCCTTTAATTTAATTTAAGCAAATATAGGCAACTTGCATTTTAAAAAGATTTTTCTACGGTTTAAAAGTAAAAGCATAATATATATCACATTTTAATGAAAAAAACTTGTTTATTTTTTTGATAAAAAATACAAATGTGTATCCTTCATAGTCCATTAGGATGGTCATACCTTAAAGTGAATATGTTATCTATTCATCAGTTGTAAAAGGGACTCCAATGAGGTCTGGTTGTGTAACA
>NZ_JBLURD010000178.1:0-324 GCF_051209435.1 Klebsiella sp. HN106
CCTAAAACATCCGATGGAAAGAAAGCCGTAGGGGGTGGAACGAAAATGACCTACCGCCACTATCTCCAGGATGCCGTATTCGCCGTGGTAATGGGACTTGGCAGCCAGCAAGCCGAGTCGTTACCAGAGGCGCTACAAAATCCGGTATGGGATTTATATCTCGGTCGTAAAAGCTGCGTGCCCAGCGAGCTGATCTATCAGGGCATCTATGACAGCGCAGAAGCGGCATGGCAGCAGGCCAGGACATTAGCTGAGAGTAAGCGGCGCACGCTGAGCTACAGGGTCATTGAAGGGGAAGGGGATGGCGATGTCATCACGCTTAAT
>NZ_JBLURD010000179.1:0-321 GCF_051209435.1 Klebsiella sp. HN106
GTCGTCGTTCGGCGAAGGACGCTGCAATCTTATCGCCAGCCTGCCCGGGGCGAAGAGCGGTAAACCGCTGGCCTTTACCGGACATCTGGATACCGTCCCGCTGGGAAATGCCCGCTGGCAGTACGATCCTTTCGGCTCGCAGATGGAAGACGGGCGTCTTTATGGCCGCGGATCCAGCGATATGAAAGCGGCGATAGCGGCGTTTGCCGTCGCCTGCGTTCATCAGCGGGAAGCGATCCTCGCCGGACGCGGCGCGGTATTGCTGATAACCGGCGGAGAAGAGACCGGCTGCGACGGCGCGCGGGCGCTGATCGCCTCCGC
>NZ_JBLURD010000180.1:0-321 GCF_051209435.1 Klebsiella sp. HN106
GGCTGGTGGTCGCCGCGGTGGTGGCGATGTATATCGTGCTGGGGGTGCTGTACGAGAGCTTTATCCACCCGATCACGATTCTCTCCACCCTGCCCACCGCCGGGGTCGGGGCGCTGCTGGCGCTGTGGCTGGCGGGCAGCGAGCTGGACGTGATCGCCATCATCGGAATCATTCTGCTGATCGGCATCGTGAAGAAGAACGCCATCATGATGATCGACTTCGCGCTGGCCGCTGAGCGCGAGCAGGGCATGCCGCCGCGGGAGGCGATCTACCAGGCCTGTCTGCTGCGTTTTCGGCCGATCCTGATGACTACCCTCGCCG
>NZ_JBLURD010000181.1:0-321 GCF_051209435.1 Klebsiella sp. HN106
CCTTGGCTGCGCTGTCGCCTTTGTCCATAATCGCGTGGTTGGGATTGAGTTTCGCGGCGCGCTGTCGATCTACGGCAACAGTAAGCTGGTGCTGATCGTGATGCTGCCGCTGGTTGGCATGTTCGCCATCGCCACCGTCTATCTCTGGCCGGTAGTGGAGCTGGGCATCTCGGCGCTGACCGGCTTTATGAAATCCTTTGGCGCCATCGGGGTCTTCCTGTACGGCTTTCTCAACCGGTTCCTGATCCCCACCGGGCTGCATCATCTGATCTGGTCGCCGTTCGTTTTTACCTCTATCGGCGGTCAGCTGCTGATCGATGG
>NZ_JBLURD010000182.1:0-320 GCF_051209435.1 Klebsiella sp. HN106
CGGTTCGGTCCTCCAGTTAGTGTTACCCAACCTTCAACCTGCCCATGGCTAGATCACCGGGTTTCGGGTCTATACCCTGCAACTTAACGCCCAGTTAAGACTCGGTTTCCCTGCGGCTCCCCTATTCGGTTAACCTTGCTACAGAATATAAGTCGCTGACCCATTATACAAAAGGTACGCAGTCACCCAACTAGTGGGCTCCTACTGCTTGTACGTACACGGTTTCAGGTTCTTTTTCACTCCCCTCGCCGGGGTTCTTTTCGCCTTTCCCTCACGGTACTGGTTCACTATCGGTCAGTCAGGAGTATTTAGCCTTGGAG
>NZ_JBLURD010000183.1:0-319 GCF_051209435.1 Klebsiella sp. HN106
GCCGCTTGATCCTCGGGTTTGGCGAAAGCCAGCTGCTGACCGGAAACCTGAGCTGGGGGATGGGCCTGGTGGGACCGGCCCGTTCCGGCAAAGTGATGTCATGGAACGGCATGGCGATGTACGGCTCGCTGGCGGTGGGCGCCCCGCTGGGATTATTGATCTATAGCCATTTTGGCGTGGCGGTGCTGGCCTGTGTCACCATGGGACTACCGCTCGTCGCCTGGCTTATTAACGGTACCGTGCGCAAAGTGGCGGCCCACGGAGGCGAGCGGCCTTCACTCTGGAGCGTCATCGGCATGATCTGGCGGCCGGGCATTGG
>NZ_JBLURD010000184.1:0-319 GCF_051209435.1 Klebsiella sp. HN106
ATTTTTTAAAGAATGAAGCTTCGCGCACGGTTCCGGAAATAGAGGCGCTATACAGCACGTGGCGAAGATTGATAATTAATGTGGTGAAAATAATCACGCCGAGCGTGGCGCCGGTTTTTAACATATTCAGTGCCAGCATTTGCGCCGAGCCGGCAATGACGATCGCCGACCACGCCGTACTCTGCCAGACGCTCATGCCCGCGCTAACGCTTAATGCGCCGACAATAAATGAAAATGGAAAGTCGCCGATGCATAGGGGCATAATAGCGCTGGCGCCGCGGAAGATGACTTTTTTATTCATCTGCTATACCTGCTAATT
>NZ_JBLURD010000185.1:0-319 GCF_051209435.1 Klebsiella sp. HN106
TGAACTTTTTGCTAATTGTTTGAGGCTGAGTGGCGAAGGCTTTGAGAAGACTGATTCAAATTGTTCGTTGAGTATGTTGGCCTTCGACACTGGACACATGTACATGTAGTAATACTATTACTAACATAATTATGATTTTGAAGGTACCAATTAGGGCAGGGACGATACGGTCAGCAGCCGATACGATACGTATTCGATACGGACCTTGCCGATACGATACGTATTCGATACGATACACATGTACATAACTAAGGAAACACATATCAGTAAATAAGTTTAATAGTTGTCATTGTATTAAGTCACAAAACATTTAAATACT
>NZ_JBLURD010000186.1:0-319 GCF_051209435.1 Klebsiella sp. HN106
GCTTTACGTGTACTTTGACGGTGCTTTCGGTGATATCCAGGCGACGGGCGATCATTTTGTTCGGCAGTCCCTGGGCTATCAGCTTGAGAATGTCGCGCTCGCGCGGGGTCAGCTGGCTGATGTCCCGATCGGAGGTGGCGCGGTTGGCGCGCAGGCTGGCGGCCAGCACCGGCGTTAACGCTTCGCTTAATACCATCTCTCCGGCGGCCGCCTGCTGCAGCGCTTTCAGCAGATCTTCCGGTTCCATGTCCTTCAACATATAGCCATCGGCGCCGCGCTTCAGGGCGGTGACAACGTCCTCTTCATGGTTGGAGACGCT
>NZ_JBLURD010000187.1:0-318 GCF_051209435.1 Klebsiella sp. HN106
CGCACATTTGCAGATTCGATTTAGCCCAATCATCCACATCCGCACGTTTTCAGCGTCATTGGTTAGATAGCCTCTTATTAAAGATGCTAGATCTGTATATTTTAGGTCAGAATTGTTTACATCTTACATTTAAACCATATTTAAGCAGCGAAACCTACTCCCGTAAATATGAGAAACTGCCAAATATAGTTGTTCATGCATGTAAAATATTACAGAAAAAATGTATTTGTTGAAAATGTCTGGCCCGCAAATTTGGCTTTGTTTGTTTATGTTTTGACCATTGCGTCGAAACAGTTAAATGGCTTGACTACAATCGAT
>NZ_JBLURD010000188.1:0-318 GCF_051209435.1 Klebsiella sp. HN106
TACGCTTGAAATTAACGTTTTTGCATTTATATCCCTCTCGATACTTTAAATTGAGATTAATTTGTACAAAATGTATTAAAACAACTATAAAACTGAAGAACGGGAAGCCCTCAGGAAACAAGGCCTGAATGAGAAAACAGCAGCCTCGGTTTTATTGAAGCTGTTCATCAGTGGTAATGAAAGATGCCACACCACTGACGCCCCCCTAGCGCATGAGAGGAACGCTACTTTCAAATGTAAACAACATACAATCCATGATCCCTGAGGACCAGAACAAAATAACTACACAATGATAAAGTTCGGGGCGACATTTTGAAG
>NZ_JBLURD010000189.1:0-318 GCF_051209435.1 Klebsiella sp. HN106
GTTTCCCTTTTGAAACTGTCAATTTCAGAACATAGCTTCGAGAAATTTAAAGGTATTTTGACCTTATAATGTTGTCTTATATTATTTTCTCACATATTTGTAGTGATTTAGGTCCAAATATCAGACAGATTGGTCATATCTGCTGATTAAATGTTCCATCATTGATATTCTAGTTTTACTTTCAGCGTTCAGGAAATCTGAACGCGAATTATTTCAGCTAAGCCAGGCTCTGAGAATAATGCCCTTAACTTATATGTATATATATTGCTTACAAAACCTTTTTGATGTTATTAACAAAGGAAAGTGAGTTATCCTTTG
>NZ_JBLURD010000190.1:0-317 GCF_051209435.1 Klebsiella sp. HN106
TAATCATTCCGTCCCGACCGAACCCGATCCGCGCGGGACAATGACGTTTCTTAATGGCAAAAATATCATTGACCAGGCGCCAGCCTACTCGGTGATTTACATCCAGTCGAACCTGCCTTACTCCGTGCCTCTGGAGAATGGCCACTCAACGCAGGCGCCAACAGGCGTCTATGCCGTCTCGTTTAATGGTGTGATTCAGGCCCACAAATGACCCTCACAGAAATCAGAAACGCTGTCATTACACGAATGACGGCGCAGACCGCTATTGCCGCTGAGGACGTGCGTTATTCAAATGACAGTCGCGGCACATACGACCC
>NZ_JBLURD010000191.1:0-316 GCF_051209435.1 Klebsiella sp. HN106
TGGCGAGGCCGATTAGCCGCCAGGCGGGTTTCAGCCATTCAATGTTGTCGAGATACAGCGCGGAGATAATCATCTGCTGGGCGGAGCCGGCGACGGAGGTGATGGACAGCGTAATAATCAGCGCCACCAGCAGACCGATCAGCGAGATAAGATCGCGGAAGTACTTGACCCAGATTTTCTCCTCGTCCTGCGGCCGGCGCTCCCAGACGTCGCGCGATTGAGCGCGGATCGCTTCGCGCAGGTTGCCCATCCAGTTAATACCGGAATAGAGGGCGACCAGCAGGCCGACCAGACCGACGGCGGTGCGCTGTTGCAC
>NZ_JBLURD010000192.1:0-315 GCF_051209435.1 Klebsiella sp. HN106
CGATCGCAAAGGCTTTTTGCGCCCGCTCGTAGAAGGCAAAGCGGTCAATCCGCACGATATCCGGGCAGGGGGCCTGCGCCGATAGCGCCTGCCGATAGCGCTGTTCCACCGTCGGGTCGAGCGCATCGCCTTCGACGGCGGCCATCATCACCACCGGCGGCGCATAGCTGTCTAATTCGAACAGCGGGATAATCGCCTGCAGCAGATCGCTGACTCGCAGGCCATCGGCGCGGATCACCTGCGGCCCCATGCTGTGCGCCGGGAAATGGGCATCGGAAAAAATGATTTCATCCCCATGGCCCATTTCGGCCAGCT
>NZ_JBLURD010000193.1:0-315 GCF_051209435.1 Klebsiella sp. HN106
CGCGCAGCGGCAGCTCAATCGGCGCGTAGCCGGCGTTCGCCACCACGGTGGTGTGTAAAAAGGCGAGGATATCGCGGGATTCATTGAGCATCGCCACCGAGTCGTGGTTGCCCGCCAGCACCACCAGGCGACAGCCGGTCTGCTGCAACTGGACGACGAAACGGTTATACAGTTCGCGGGCGTAGCTCGGCGGCGAGCCGGTATCAAAAATATCGCCAGCCACGATAATGGCGTCGACTTCATGCTCCTGCGCGCGGTCCAGTAGCCAGGTAAGAAAAGCGTCGTGTTCGGTCGCGCGGCTTTTGCTGTAAAAAT
>NZ_JBLURD010000194.1:0-315 GCF_051209435.1 Klebsiella sp. HN106
GACCAGCGCCAGGGCCAGCAGGTTCGGGGCCAGAGCCGACAGGAACATCGAGCTGGTAATACAGGCGGCGGTGATCGCTACCCACATCAGATAGGAACCGATTTTACGTGCGCTCGGATCGTTTGGCTTTGAACCGTACAGCGGCGGCAGGTTAGCGATAATCGGGTAGATAGTCCCCCCGCTGCGTGCGGTGTTAGATGGCGTAAACGGCGCCAGCAGCAGATCCGCGAAGGTGATGGCGTAGCCGAGCGTCAGGCTGCGACGGCCAAGATATTTCACCAGAATCAGCGCCAGGCGGCGGCCGAACTGCGTTTT
>NZ_JBLURD010000195.1:0-315 GCF_051209435.1 Klebsiella sp. HN106
TATAATTATCTTGTCTGTATATGTAATATAAGTTGTACTATGTCCATCAGAAAATACAAACTCTTTTAACTTTAACTAGATTATAGCTATTGGTTTAATTAAATAGATCTTTCATTTAAACAATATACATTTTTCAACTGCAGATCAAATTGCTCCAATCTTTCGCATGGTCTTGGATGATGGGGGAATGTTTTTTCTGAACCATGTAGAGAACCTATTCCTAGTACTGAGCCATGGCCGGAACAAAATGAATGTGGGGGTGCGGTTCACATACCATGTCACGATATAAATTAACCTGTGCAGTCATTGGAAAGC
>NZ_JBLURD010000196.1:0-314 GCF_051209435.1 Klebsiella sp. HN106
TCATATTTCTTGAACTTCAGCGCCGGGATCAGGCTGTCAAACGCGTGGTTGGTAAAGGTACATTCTGCCTGCATTTGTTTGCACAGCGCGTGGGCCAGATCGATATCAAAGCCGACAATCTGGTTATTAGCGTCCATCGATTCAAACGGCGGATAGGTTGCGGAGACGCCAAAGCTGATTTTTTCCGCGGCAGCAGCGCCGAACGCGAAAGAGGTGAGCAGTGCAGCCAGAACTAACTTTTTCATCGTGGAACTCCCGTCTGTCTATCTTATGATTATTCGCCGTGTCTGCGGCATAGAGTGACAATGCCATTA
>NZ_JBLURD010000197.1:0-313 GCF_051209435.1 Klebsiella sp. HN106
TGTTAAGAGTGGCAGCCATATTTACGCTATGTGAAAAGTTATGGACGCTGTGCTTGCCTAGACATATGGGAAAAGTTATGCCAGTTTTCTTATGGTGAAACGCTTTTCCCATAACTTACAGTTGCGCTAAAAATTGGCGTAAATCCTTCCTTAAGTATACTTAAGTATGTTAGTGAAACAGCCCCCAGGTATTTGATGACCCAAAATTCAAGGTCAAGGTCACATTTAATGGTCAAATTGGTGTGCAGTGGAAAAACTTTTTTTCATTTTCTCCAAACATCATACATGCAATGCATCTCTCTTCAGTTCAGTT
>NZ_JBLURD010000198.1:0-312 GCF_051209435.1 Klebsiella sp. HN106
TGTTATTTGAGGTCAGATTTCGAAAATATTTCATAGAAATGATCACCATATTGAGACGACGTGTCGCGCGCAACATTTGGGTCGCTACCTTGAAGGTCAAGGTCACAGCATGACCTTGCAGCAAAATCGTGTCCGGCCCATAACTTTGTTATTTGAAGTCGGATTTCGAAAATATTTCACTGAAATGATCACCATGTTGAGACGACGTGTCGCAAGCAACATTTGGGTCGCTACCTTGAAGGTCAAGGTCACAGTATGACCTTTCAGCAAAATCATGTCTGGCCCAAAACTTTATTTGATGTTGGATTTTAC
>NZ_JBLURD010000199.1:0-310 GCF_051209435.1 Klebsiella sp. HN106
GGTACTGGCTTGTAGCCCTGGGCAAGGGCTCTCCACGGGTAGGGTCCATTAGGGGCCCTCATGGGGATGGCTTGACCATCCGGAGCCCCAAAGTCGGCCTAGGGCCGTTTTTCGCTATATTAGCCATACATGTAAGTTTGAGGCCAAGTTACACCAAATAGGAAACGGTGTGACAGCAGCGGATGGGTACTGGCTTGTAGCCCTGGGCAAGGGCTCTCCACGGGTAGGGTCCATTAGGGGCCCTCATGGGGATGGCTTGACCATCCGGAGCCCCAAAGTCGGCCTAGGGCCGTTTTTCGCTATATTAGCC
>NZ_JBLURD010000200.1:0-310 GCF_051209435.1 Klebsiella sp. HN106
CCTAACCAGCCCCTAACGGACCCTACCAGTGGACAGCCCTTGCGCAGGGCTACAAGCCAGTACCCGGTTTTGGGGCGTCACAAGTCTTCCTTCTTGGTGTAAATTGGACCCAAAGTTGGTACAATAGCCTATAGCCCATATAGGGCCCCAGGCCTACTTTGGGGCTCCGGATGGTCAACCTCACCCCTAACCAGCCCCTAACGGACCCTACCAGTGGACAGCCCTTGCGCAGGGCTACAAGCCAGTACCCGGTTTTGGGGCGTCACAAGTCTTCCTTCTTGGTGTAAATTGGACCCAAAGTTGGTACAAT
>NZ_JBLURD010000201.1:0-309 GCF_051209435.1 Klebsiella sp. HN106
GGTTGCGAATGGTGACGGTGTAAGCGAAGACGTAGCGCTCTTCTTCCGGGGAAGACTGCGATTCGATATAGACGCTCTGTACCTGGACACACACCCGGGGCGAATGAATCATGGTTAGCTCTCCTTCGTTGGCAGATTGTCAGACAGCCAGTTGGCCATCAGGCAGTACTGCGCCACGGAAATATTTTCGGCGCGCATGGCCGGGTCGATGCCCAGCTCGGTCAGCACTTCCACGCTGAACAGATTGCCGAGACTGTTGCGGATAGTCTTGCGGCGCTGGTTGAACGCTTCGGTGGTGATGCGGCTCAG
>NZ_JBLURD010000202.1:0-309 GCF_051209435.1 Klebsiella sp. HN106
TAATATGATTGTTTTGCAGATTTTTCTGATTTTAAGTAACAGCTACAAGAAAAAAACTTTCTAGAGCCATTTCAGCCCAAATGTAGAGAAATAAAATTTCAGCTGATAGGCCATTTAAAGGGGTTAGTCTTGGGCTTATCAGCAAGTTCAAAATCCCTTTGCAATGTGTTAAAATGTAAAACAAGTGAGAAAGAAAAGTTTCATGACATTGCATTGATTATTTCAAGAGAAATTTATGTTTTTGTAAGAAGTGGGTTTTTCAGGGGTTCGCGGAGAAAAAAAAGTACGCTTGCCAAGGGCACATTTTCA
>NZ_JBLURD010000203.1:0-309 GCF_051209435.1 Klebsiella sp. HN106
GATTTCACGGCGAAAACCATCGCCGATAAACAGGATGATGCAAAAAAAGACGAGACAAAACGCCACGACAAAGAGCAGGTGTAACTCGTGTTCGATATTGGTTTTAGTGAACTACTGCTGGTGTTTGTGATTGGCCTCATTGTTCTGGGGCCACAGCGGCTTCCCGTCGCGGTTAAAACGGTGGTTGGCTGGATCCGTACGCTACGGTCGCTGGCGACCACGGTGCAGAATGAGCTGGCTCAAGAGCTAAAACTGCAGGAGTTCCAGGAGAGCCTCAAGAAGGTGGAAAAGGCCAGCCTGAATAACCTG
>NZ_JBLURD010000204.1:0-308 GCF_051209435.1 Klebsiella sp. HN106
TTTATCTTAATAGTGTGACGTTATGATTTCAAAACGTCTTTGATGAGTCATTGAGAACACATTGAAAGACGGTAAATGCATTCTAAATCTCAATAGATCAGCTTTTTAACAAAAACAGTGTTTTTTATTTTAATGAATAAGAACATAATTATTGTGATGACTGTTGAAACCAGATTTGTTTTCTGTTTCACGGCGATTCAAGATCAAAGACATAGGACGCTTCTCCAATCACAATAAACATAATCGCAACGCAACAGTTTATGCTTTAGAAATTAAATTTATAAATATGAATTTAAATTCAAATGTTT
>NZ_JBLURD010000205.1:0-306 GCF_051209435.1 Klebsiella sp. HN106
TGTAAATCCCCCGCAGCCCCCGCTGCTGTGATGCTGACGACCCCGCAAAAACCACTGATCGAAAGATTGGGAAGGGCGGGCGAGAACGAGGCTAAGCCAGAAGACCTGCCTGCCGGTAACTGACCAACAACTTCGGTGGGAAGTGGGTGGCTTAGCGGTGCGTGGTCGCAGGACCAGGCATGCGCGTAGCTATACCCTGACCGCCAGAACAGGACAGGGTATGGCAACCAGGCGTGCGTTCATTCTTGCGGGTACCGGCAGCGGTTGTGGCAAAACCACCGTTACGCTCGGCCTGCTCAGCTTGCT
>NZ_JBLURD010000206.1:0-306 GCF_051209435.1 Klebsiella sp. HN106
CGGCCATTCACGATTTATCCTCCTCCAGAAGGGCACGGTCGTTCTCCAGCTCTTTACGCGTTAGACGCAGCAGCGTGGAGCGGCGCGCCTTACGTAGGGTTAGGATACCCACGATCGCGGCGGCGAGGAGCAGCACAACGGTGGTGGCGATCATCACGTGCAGGCGGTACTGAGCGTCAACGGCCCAGATAACCAGCACCAGCAGACTCATGAGGCCAAACGCGGCAAACAGCAGCGTCAGTCCGGTCATGATCAGCAGCTGGAAGAGGTTGGCTTTCTCCTCCTCCAGCTCCACGACGACCAGAC
>NZ_JBLURD010000207.1:0-305 GCF_051209435.1 Klebsiella sp. HN106
ATGCGGATAGACTCTTTTTCATCAAAAGCCTCCTGGATGGAGACATAACCGACTGTCGAAATGAAGCAGATACTGGTTCCCTGGATAAAACGGGCGATAAGATATTGATCAATCGACGTGACAAAGATCATGCTGAAGCAGGCCAAAGCAAAGATGATGGCTCCGGTCAGTAGTACGGGGCGGCGACCAATGCGGTCGGAGAGCGGCCCCAGCAGCCACTGTAATGCCAGCCCCCCGGCTAAATAGAGGCTGACAGAGGCCGGGGCTAACGCAACATCAGCCTCAAATTCCCGGATGATGTGGAT
>NZ_JBLURD010000208.1:0-305 GCF_051209435.1 Klebsiella sp. HN106
GAGCCGTCCCAGGTGCCGTTCCGCGCCAACAAAGCGGAAAAGACCTATATCATGCGTGCCGCCGAGCAGACAGTATTGTGCGGCGTGGTGTCCATGGGAAATCCGCACTGCGTCATCCAGGTTGATGATGTGGATACGGCGGCGGTGGAAACTCTCGGCCCGGTGATGGAAAGCCATGAGCGTTTTCCGGAGCGCGCCAATATCGGCTTTATGCAGGTGGTCGGCCGGTCTCATATCCGTCTGCGCGTCTACGAACGCGGCGCGGGGGAAACCCAGGCCTGCGGCAGCGGCGCCTGCGCCGCGGT
>NZ_JBLURD010000209.1:0-305 GCF_051209435.1 Klebsiella sp. HN106
TTTCCAAACAGTACTGAACGGCAAACCAAAAAAAATGAAGAAGAAAAAAATAATTCCGGATAGCCGGTTTGAACTTGCATCGCCGTGGCGTGAGTCAATTGGCTGTCTGCGCTAACCGACTGCGCTACTGCGTAAAGTACTTCATTCATGCTTTAAACTGGTATTTAAACTTAGACTACGACACTCTGTAAAATACGGAGTTCGCCGATTTGCAATACACATCACTTTTGATGCTCTTCGGTAGTTTACGTTATAATATCGAAATCGCCCGAAACTCGACTGGTTCCCATCTCCATTCGGGCAAT
>NZ_JBLURD010000210.1:0-304 GCF_051209435.1 Klebsiella sp. HN106
CAGCCACCTGCTGCATTAATGCTGCCTGGCGATCGCCCTGCTGGCTGATTGCCGTACCAATGTTAATCAGCGTGGCCTGGATATTACCTAACAGGCCATTAGCTGTGCTCAACGCCGGCATAACCTGCGTTGAGATGGGAATGCTGCTGTTAACGTTGACCGTATAGGCAAATGCTGACTGTACGCTGAAGGCCAGAATTGAAACGGCCATCACTGACCGTTTTGCTTTTCCGATTTTTATCATCTGAATCCCCTTCTCACATCAGAAATGATTTCTTTAGCGAGCTTCATCGCCATAGTTTGT
>NZ_JBLURD010000211.1:0-304 GCF_051209435.1 Klebsiella sp. HN106
GTTACGGCAGCATGCCGGGCTGACAAAAGAAGTGATGCTGGTCGGGCAGTTTAATAAATTTGAACTGTGGGATGAAACGACCTGGTATCAACGGGTCAAGGAAGATATCGACGCTGAGCAGTCCGCGACCGGTGAACTGTCGGAGCGCCTGCAGGATTTGTCCTTATAAAAATGATGGAAAATTATAAACACACTACGGTACTTCTGGATGAAGCCGTCAACGGCCTCAATATTCGTCCAGACGGTATCTATATTGATGGTACTTTTGGCCGCGGTGGTCACTCGCGCCTGATCCTCTCCCGGC
>NZ_JBLURD010000212.1:0-304 GCF_051209435.1 Klebsiella sp. HN106
TGATCATCATCCCAATCGCGTTGATTCTCGCCGCCGCCGCGCTGGCCCTTCCGTGGTTTATGGTTCGCCAGGGCTACCGCGAACAAGTCCAGCTGGGCGGTGCGTGTACTACCGTGCTGGGGCTGGCCGCATCAACAGGCGTGTTTAGCTATGCCGATAATATGCCGCTGGCGCTGCTGTACGGCTCTGCGTCGGTCGTTTCATTCCTGTATGCGCTTGATTGCTTCCTGCCGCTTTACCTGTCACGTAAATCTCACTAACCCACAGGCGGGGTGAAACCCCCGCCAGCCTGGAGAAACAAATG
>NZ_JBLURD010000213.1:0-303 GCF_051209435.1 Klebsiella sp. HN106
TTGTGCCTATTTAACCCTTAATTGTCTTTAAATCTCTTTGAAATTTGGTACATATGTAGAACTATTCATTATAAACCTACATGTGAAGTTTCAAACACACAGAATAAGAACTTCATACAACAGTTTGCCTTTAACAACACCTATGCTTATCGCTACTCGAGCATGTTATCAAAGAATAAAAATTCATTATACACAATTTTCAAAACTTAATATCTCTGCTAAAAATTGAAATATCTTTATCAAATAAAAAATATCTAGTTTTTTAAGCATAGCTTTACAAATATTTCTCATTGAAAACATCAG
>NZ_JBLURD010000214.1:0-303 GCF_051209435.1 Klebsiella sp. HN106
GGTGGCGAGGGTGAAGTATCTGCTGCGCCGCATTGATATCGAAGAGGCGCAGGAGCTGTCGCGTCGCAGCCTCGATGCGCAGATGACCGCCGAGGTGCGCCATCAGGTGGCGGCCTTTATGGAGCGTCGCGGTCTCGGCGGCCTGATCCGCGGCGGGCGGTAGCGCCAGCCCGGGTGAGGCGTAAGCCGTAACCCGGGGATCCTCTGCTCGCACCCTCCGGCAAAATAGGGTACCGCCGGGGAAACGGCATTCTGTTAGCATCCGTATACATATCTTTTACACGTTCGGCGCGGATCGCTCTT
>NZ_JBLURD010000215.1:0-303 GCF_051209435.1 Klebsiella sp. HN106
AGCTGCCGGCGGGATGATGCTCCATCAGATCCGGTCGTCCGGCATCAAGCAGCGTCACGGCGCTGTTGAACGTGACCACTCCGCTACAGGGGCGGCGTCGGTGGCTCTCCTCGCGGCGGGCGCGGCGGCAGGCCGCGCAGTCGCAGCCGAAGACCGGCACCAGCTGAGCGCCGCCGGTGCCGGTTAAGCGGAGGGTCAGGCTCATCGTGTCACCTTTTGTTTATACCAGTTGATCCGCTTCGCGCGCCGCGTGGCTGCGCAGCAGGCGGAAAAATTCATCGACCGATTGTCGGAGACTGCCGT
>NZ_JBLURD010000216.1:0-302 GCF_051209435.1 Klebsiella sp. HN106
GCCAAATCGAATTCCTTAAGCGATGATCAGGTCAGTCAAAGGATTATTGATGACTCTGTCGCATCCTACCCCGGTACTTGTGCCTGTCCCTTCAATACCGCCCGGAACGGCAGCTCGTGCGGTGGCCGCAGTGCCTGGAGCAAAGCTGGTGGGTACTCACCTATTTGCTACAAGAAAGAGGTAACAAAGGAGATGGTTAAGGCGTGGCGACAAGAGAATCAATGATAACGATCAATATCTGAACCAGGTGATTACTTACACTGGAATAGTAGTTTAAATAATATTAAATGATTATTTCGAAT
>NZ_JBLURD010000217.1:0-302 GCF_051209435.1 Klebsiella sp. HN106
CAGCGCCAGCTGCAGGGTTTCCCAGATCAGCGGCAGCTGGATCGGCAGGCGATAGCCCCACCAGGCCAGCGACCCTTTGGTCTGCACATCGGCGAACAGGTTGCCAGCGCTCAGGGGCGGAATGGTCTCTGCCATATAGTCAAAGAAATGGGGCAGCGAGTGCCAGATAGTCAGCAGATTAAATTCCGCGGCGCTGCCGGCGGCAAAATAGAGCGCCAGCAGCAGCAGCGACCAGCAGACGGCATCGCGCTTTTGCCGCGAGCGTACCTGCTGGTAATAGCGTTCAAATTCGGTGTGGGTTG
>NZ_JBLURD010000218.1:0-301 GCF_051209435.1 Klebsiella sp. HN106
GGCAGCAGGACGACCTGCCGGCAGAGCTGGAGCCGTATATTTCGGTCGTAGAACACTTCAACCGTAACGGCCAGCTGCGCTACTACCCGGGCTCGCCGCTGATTGCCCGCCAGCTGCTGCGCGAGCAGGACAGCCTGCAGATGACCGAGCTGCACCCGAGCGACTTCCCGCTGCTGCGCGCTGAATTCCAGAAAGACAGCCGCGCGCGCGTCGATAAAGCCGATGGCTACCAGCAGCTGAAAGCCAAGCTGCCGCCGGTATCGCGCCGCGGTTTGATTCTGATCGACCCGCCGTACGAAAT
>NZ_JBLURD010000219.1:0-300 GCF_051209435.1 Klebsiella sp. HN106
TTTTTCAAACCCTCCTTTATGGTCCGTTACCCACTGAACAATATCGGGATAGTCCATGATAAGCTCATCTGCTAATAACATATGAATTTGACAATCGCGGGACCGCGTTGAAAAAGCGACTTCGTGGCTATGGATACTAAGCGTAAAATACCGGGACCATCCGCTATGCGCCCCTGGGAATAGACTAAACACCCAAACCCCTTCTTTATGTCGCCATTTCTCACAACCGGCGATAGCGAATAGTTTTACCAGGTAATCTCTCAACCCCTGGTGATGAAAAAGTCGGTCGATTTTAGGTTT
>NZ_JBLURD010000220.1:0-299 GCF_051209435.1 Klebsiella sp. HN106
CTATAGTCTGTCTGTCTGGCTCTCTGTCTGGACTGTCTGTCTGGCTCTCTGTCTGGATCTCTGTCTGGACTATAGTCTGTCTGTCTGTCTGGCTCTCTGTCTGGACTGTCTGTCTGGCTCTCTGTCTGGCTCTCTGTCCGGACTATAGTCTGTCTGTCTGTCTGGCTCTCTGTCTGGACTGTCTGTCTGGCTCTCTGTCTGGCTCTCTGTCCGGACTATAGTCTGTCTGTCTGGCTCTCTGTCTGGACTGTCTGTCTGGCTCTCTGTCTGGCTCTCTGTCCGGACTATAGTCTGTCGGT
>NZ_JBLURD010000221.1:0-299 GCF_051209435.1 Klebsiella sp. HN106
AGTCTCATAACTAATACAGTACCCAATTACGTTTTTCATTGCATTTCACTCCACCAACCTACAGTGAGTGCCGAGGTCTTCCGAAAACAAGTTAGAGTGATGACAGTCAGAAATACAGCGTGATGTGTCATCAACGTTTTAGTAATGGACTTACTGAGTACCAAAAAAAGTTCCCAGATGTCTTACAAAACAATTAAAACACTCACTACTTGGCAACCCTTCCTTTTTAAAGGAAATTTTATTTGTATTTGACGAGATTTTCGTATACGTTCAAGAGATATATTCTCTGTGGGCGTTGT
>NZ_JBLURD010000222.1:0-299 GCF_051209435.1 Klebsiella sp. HN106
GTCATTTTAAGAAATTAATAGACGGCCTACACACACAAATAATTGTTTTTGGAATTATTGCTTAAAATTTATTAGATGCTATAACTCTGTGATCCTTCAATGTCCGTCGTTCGTCCGTCCGTGCGTCCGTGCGTCAACAATTTCTTTAAACAACATCTCCTCTGAAACCGCTTATTGGATTTTGACCAAACTTCACAGGAATGATCCCTGGGTGGTCCTCTATCAAAGTTGTTCAAACCGTTCCAGTTGGTTGCATAAGTAAATCACGGGGTCAAAAGCTTTTCAAAATGCAACTTTCA
>NZ_JBLURD010000223.1:0-299 GCF_051209435.1 Klebsiella sp. HN106
TCCCAAAGTCCACCTGGTGAATACCATCTGGGCGATAGACGATTTGAGCGCCGCCAACGGCGCGCCGCGGATCATTCCTGGTACCCACCTCCGCCCCGAGTTACCGGAGGAGGTGCTGGCCGACCCGGAACAGGCCCATCCCGATGAGATTGTGTTTGCCGCGCCGGCCGGCAGCGTGATGATCTACAACGCCCACGCCTGGCACGGCGGCACCCGTAATCGTGAAGGCAGCAGACGACGCGTACTGCATGGGTTATATATCGATCGTGCGGATACGCCGCAGCAGGACCAGCGGCGCT
>NZ_JBLURD010000224.1:0-298 GCF_051209435.1 Klebsiella sp. HN106
CGGCCGCCCCCACCACAGCGAAGCTGCTTTTATCACCGCCAGGGAAGCCGAGCTGCCAGAGCGCGCAGAGCAGCAGGCTGACCAATCCGCCCACCGCCAGCCCTGGGGTTAACAATCCACCCTCCGCGCCGCCGCGCAGCACCGCCAGAATCACCACCATCTTCAATACTAACAGGACAGCGACCATGGAGAGAGGCAGCCCGTCGCTGAGCGCCAGCTGCATTGGACCCTTGCCATTACCCGGAAGCTCGGGGAAATAAAGACTCAGGATGGCAAGAAGAGAAAACCCCAGCAGACA
>NZ_JBLURD010000225.1:0-298 GCF_051209435.1 Klebsiella sp. HN106
ATTTTTAACAAATACAAATCTTATAGCTCTTATTCTATTAGTATGAAAAAGGATAAATTTGAAAAGGATTTTATAATAACTGGCGTTGGGGGTTGTGTTTTAAGTAAGAGAATGATTAAGCCTAGTATTATCGGAGATGATGCATATTTAATTATTTCACCTAAGACAGATGACATCTGGATTAGTAAAATGTTAGAGGCTTCCAATACGAAGGTCGAGTCATCCCCAGATGCACTGCGATGTGTTCATGAAATATTGCATGACCATAACACACTTAGCTCAATAAATACATTGACAT
>NZ_JBLURD010000226.1:0-298 GCF_051209435.1 Klebsiella sp. HN106
TCGCGCAGCGCCGCCTCGCTAATCGGCGTGCCAAACCGGGCCTCAATCACCTGCTGCAGGCGCAGGATCTCCGTTTTCCACAGTGCGCGCGAGGCGGCATCGCTGGCGCTGTTCGGCAACTGCATGACGTGGACCGCCTTGAACTCGGCCATGTACTCATACATTTTCTTTTTGCCGTCGCAGGTGGTTTCCCCAACCACCAGGTCAGAGAAATAGAAGTAGGGACATTTATCGGTTTTGCCGAAGCCGTAGCTGCTTTTGATAAGCGGGCAGAGGTTGCGCGGGAGATCTTTTTCCG
>NZ_JBLURD010000227.1:0-297 GCF_051209435.1 Klebsiella sp. HN106
GCGACGTTGGCGTAGAAGGTATCCGCCAGCACTACGGGATCCTGTTGCACCATCGCGATGCCCCGACGCAACGCGCTGTGGCTGAGGGATGCGAGCGGTCGACCATCGATGCGGATCTCGCCGTGGGTTAACGGGTAATAGCCCATCATCAGACTGGCGAGGGTACTCTTTCCGCTGCCGGTATGTCCGACCAGCGCCACGAAGCTGCGGGAGGGAATATCCAGCGTGATATCCTGGAGAACCAGACGGTCCCCCCGGTAAGCAAAGGAGAGATGGTCAATTTCCACCCGCTATTCG
>NZ_JBLURD010000228.1:0-297 GCF_051209435.1 Klebsiella sp. HN106
GCCGCCGATCGGTTGGGTTATTTTCTGCCATGGCGTGGCGGCCAGGCTACCGGCGCTAGCCAACAGCGCAAGCAGTGCGATAACGGTGTTTTTCATGGTTACCAGCGTGGAATTGTCGTCGTCACGTCGCCATTCTGCGCGCGCTGACGCATAAAGTGATCCATCAGAACGATCGCCAGCATCGCCTCAGCGATCGGTACGGCGCGGATGCCGACGCACGGATCGTGACGCCCTTTGGTGATCATCTCGACTTCTTCGCCAAAGCGGTTAATCGTATGACCGGGAACGGTAATACTG
>NZ_JBLURD010000229.1:0-297 GCF_051209435.1 Klebsiella sp. HN106
GACCCAACATGACCCATATTCAAACTTGGCCTAGATATTGTTAAAACAAACATTCTGATCAAGTTTCATCAAAATCAGGTCACAAATGTGGTCTCTAGAGTGTAAACATCAAATGTTGACACACGACGCACGACGGACGACGGACGACGGACGACGACGGACGACGGACAAAGACCGATCACAATAGCTCACCCTGAGCACTTTGTGCTCAGGTGAGCTAAAAAAGTGTGGCCTAAAGAAGCAGCTAGTTACTGCTACTGTTTAATTTATAATATTACTGCACTAGTGTTGAAAATA
>NZ_JBLURD010000230.1:0-296 GCF_051209435.1 Klebsiella sp. HN106
GCTTGTACCGACATCGACTCTGCCTGACCATTAATCCATCAATTATGCCCACAGCGATATGCGAAGTCGTCAACGATTTAATTGGCCTATTATCGCTCTTTTGGCTACTCGCTAATTGGTACACTAAAACCTTCCTTGATTGAGCGTGTCGGTACAAAGAGGGCCATTCACACGTAATTAAGGTGTTTGGGACCAACAAGGTGTGTTGTTATACGTAACAGACAGGTTCTGTTACAATGAGGTTAAAAACAAAGGAATTATATAGGGAATTGCTCGGGACCGAGCACTCGTGTCGG
>NZ_JBLURD010000231.1:0-296 GCF_051209435.1 Klebsiella sp. HN106
GCGCGCTTCTTTGTGGGCCTGAACAAAGCGTTTGTCCATTTTTTGTCCCTTGAGGATGAAGAAAGCGGGGATTGTACCGCATGGTATAGATGAGGAGAGAGAAAAAGAAAAAAGGCCGGTTTACCCGGCCTTTTGCTGAGAGAGCAGAATTATTTTTCCTGCAAGCCGAGTTTTTTCTCCAGATAGTGGATATTGGTGCCACCATGCTGGAAATTCTCGTCGCTCATAATGCGCATCTGCAGATCGACGTTGGTTTTGATGCCATCGATGATCAGCTCCTGCAGCGCATTCTTCAT
>NZ_JBLURD010000233.1:0-296 GCF_051209435.1 Klebsiella sp. HN106
CTCCTGCACAAGCTGGGATTTCCGGTGGTGGTTCACGGCGTCAGTCACGATCCCACCCGGGTGCTGACCGAAACCATTTTTACCCTGCTGGACATTCCGGCCACCCTGCACGCCGGACAGGCTCAGGCGCAGCTGGAGGGCCATGAACCGGTGTATATCCCGGTGGGGGCCTTCTGTCCGCCGCTGGAGAAACAGCTGGCGATGCGCTGGCGGATGGGCGTACGCAACAGCGCCCATACCCTGGCCAAGCTGGCCACGCCGTTTGGCGAAGGGGAGGCATTGCGTCTCTCCAGCGT
>NZ_JBLURD010000234.1:0-295 GCF_051209435.1 Klebsiella sp. HN106
GCCGTCGATGATCTCCGCCGGATAGTCGCCCTGCGGGTTGCCGCGCACGAAGTCGGCCATCAGGTTGCCGGGCAGCGAACTGTCGGCGAGATGGGCCAGGTGCAGGTGGGCGAGAAAATTCATAAAACGACATCCTTTAAATACGAGCGGGCAGGTGGAAACACCGATGTTGCGCTGAACGCCGCCTCGGTGGCCGAATGGCATGCTGTCTGGCCGCGCGCGGCACCTTTGCCACCGGTAAGGCATTCGGTTGCCGCATGGCGGCATTCGGAATGATTTGGAATATAGATTATGT
>NZ_JBLURD010000235.1:0-295 GCF_051209435.1 Klebsiella sp. HN106
TTGATATAATCATTTGCATCAGTCTTTAGCTCCATTTTGGATAGTAATTTAGGTGCGTTGAGACCTGATTCAAGGAATGCGTATAATAGTAGTTCACCTAACTCACCTTCATTTGATGTATAGGTACGAAATTTCTGCATTGCCTCTAAATATGGTTTGGGACTAAAAGATGGATGATTTTTTTCAAACTCAGCTATTCTTCTATTCGAATGTACGTAACAGACTATTAAGTCTCTTAATTCCTCACCAATTTGTTATAAACAAAACTGTTACTCTCAATGTTTAGAACATGTAA
>NZ_JBLURD010000236.1:0-295 GCF_051209435.1 Klebsiella sp. HN106
GTTGCCGAAGCCAGCAGCCAACCCGCCGCGGCGAACAGGTAGGGCAGGAGGGTATGCATCTTGCGCTCTTTGCGGCGGTCGGATCGGCGGCTCCACCAGATCATGCCGAAAATAGTGCAGAACTGCGGGATCGCCGCCAGCAGGCCAATCATGATGTTGCTGCTGCCGGTGTTGAAGCTCTGCAGGATCTGCGGCGTCCAGATATTAATGGCGCTGAGGGTATTGGTCAGGCAGAAGTAGGCGAGGGTATACATCAGCACCGCTGGCGTCAGTACTTCGCGCAACGTGGAACGCG
>NZ_JBLURD010000237.1:0-295 GCF_051209435.1 Klebsiella sp. HN106
GGTGCTACCAATATGATGAACCCGGGATATCACTTTACCTAGCGTCATCTGCAACAGAGTACGTTCGTTCTCAAATAAAGTCGGCCACATCTCATCATAATCAACTACAGTCAATATTCGCATGTTCAACAGTCACACCTTTTAAGGAAATTTAAGCAGTCACAATAACATAAATCGCCTCTGCTGACTTGAAGGCATTTATAATCTGTATCTGTCCTCATAATTTTCAACCATCGTCTGACAAGATGCCCTAAACCCCTTTGTAGTGCTCTTTATTCAGACCATACTTCTTCAT
>NZ_JBLURD010000238.1:0-293 GCF_051209435.1 Klebsiella sp. HN106
CATTAGTAAAGGAGTTATAGAGCGGACACGACATAATGTGTAATATTGTTTGTTAAATATTTGACCTTTAACTGTGACCTTGACCTTGACCTGACACATGGGCAACATGGGCTCTGCACATCCCCTAGTTGAGGTGAATGTGTCATTCAAGTTTGAAGGAAATCCTTCCATTAGTAAAGGAGTTATAGAGCGGACACGACATAATGTGTAATATTGTTTGTTAAATATTTGACCTTTAACTGTGACCTTGACCTTGACCTGACACATGGGCAACATGGGCTCTGCACATCCCC
>NZ_JBLURD010000239.1:0-293 GCF_051209435.1 Klebsiella sp. HN106
TTAAGGGATGGTGGTGAATGATTGACGTTCTCGGGCAAGCACTGACTGGCCATGACTATATCATTAAACGGACGGCTATTTTAGTCCGCGAGATATAGCGTTTTGTTTTATCTGCAGCGAGGCGGGTGGGGGAAAGCCCGCCGGAACCGGCGGGCAGGCGCATCAGAACTGGTAAACCAGGCCCAGGGCGACGATGTTATCGGTAGAGATACCGTTGTCTTCGTAGAATTTGTCGTTACCATCCAGCAGGTTGATTTTGTAATCAACATAGGTGGACATATTACGGTTGAAGT
>NZ_JBLURD010000240.1:0-293 GCF_051209435.1 Klebsiella sp. HN106
GGGGCTGTCGCATCTGAACCCCATCGTCTACATGATCAGCGGTTTTCGCTTCGGCTTCCTCGGTATCAACGACGTCCCGCTGGCGACCACCTTCGCCGTGCTGGTGGTGTTCATTGTCGCCTTCTATCTGCTGTGCTGGTCGTTAATTCAGCGCGGTCGCGGCCTGCGTAGCTGATACTCATCATGGTTAGCGCTTCCTGAAGTAAATATGCGAAGCGCTAACCGCTTATCTTTGACTCCCATCACCGATACGTCATCTTCACCTTGCTACATTATTCGCTGGCTAAGGAGGG
>NZ_JBLURD010000241.1:0-293 GCF_051209435.1 Klebsiella sp. HN106
TCGCCCGTTCTCCCTTTCCAGGCACGATATTTTTTCGCCCTTATCACAGACCGGAGTGACAGTTCTGCCATCAGCCGCTGCACTGTTTTATGGTTTATCCGCAGCCCCTGTTTTCTCAGTGCGAGCGTGATCCTGCGGTAGCCATAACGACCTTTGTGATAGTGGTATATCTTCCTGATGTTCTCTTTAAGACCCGCATACCTGTCCCCTTGCTTCAGTGCATTCATATTGTAATACCACGTGCTACGGGACATACCGGCCGCCCGCAGAAGGTCCCGCAGAGCGTGTTCATG
>NZ_JBLURD010000242.1:0-293 GCF_051209435.1 Klebsiella sp. HN106
GGTTATTGCAGATAAGATGGTGTAGTGTAGCCCACTCTCGGAAGTTTACGGAGAGTGTCGTTTTCCGAAGAAAAAAAACGACGGGTTCTGATTGGTCGGACTCTAAATTTAAATCGTTGCACTCAACAGGCAAATTGTACTGAGTAATTCTGGATTACCTCCCTCTATTAAAACCCTGAGAATGATATTTATATTTCAGTTAGAAATATCTCGCTTAATGTGCATTTGTTGGCTTAAGTTTTTTTAATCGATACACTTACTTTTGTGTTTCCTACATACTTGTAATTAGTGAA
>NZ_JBLURD010000243.1:0-293 GCF_051209435.1 Klebsiella sp. HN106
CACAGCCGCGCCAGAACATCTGCCTGCAATGTCTTAACCGTGCATATTTCCGGTAATTGCGAATACACGACGTCGATCATGTATGCTAACTTGACCGTCAGAATATGACCAGATGCATTGCCCTTTTTGCCAGATACAGTAAAATTCGCTTATAAGGAACTCATCTGGACCACGAACATTTGTTCCTTATAACCGGAAGCTCCTTATAAAGTATAGTTAGCTGGTTACTTGCTAAAGACTGGGGAATGAAAACAAGTTCGTTTATCCGGAAGTTCCTTATAAACGGGTTCGTT
>NZ_JBLURD010000244.1:0-292 GCF_051209435.1 Klebsiella sp. HN106
ATAGCAAAACTTAGTAAATATTAATACTTAATCATTTTAAATGAGTTCTTGTACATGTATGTATTGTTTTTATCTATAATTTCCACGCTATGGTATCACACAAATAACATACATTTTCATGTTTTTCCTCTTTGTTATGTCTGTAACTTTTTCTAACCAACACTTTTCAGTCATGTTAATTTGTACCACTAAGTACAAATTCTGGCCAACTTCTCATCGAACATTACAATATACTTCATATGTTCGACAACAATCGATCAAATTTACACATTATTATTAAATTTAAATTATA
>NZ_JBLURD010000245.1:0-292 GCF_051209435.1 Klebsiella sp. HN106
GTTGAAGATTATATGCATGTGATGATAAACCGGGAAAGGAGGGGACTCTGATGGTTATGTTTCCACCAGTAGTTACCGGGGGAATGGGGGGCGCGGCTACCGGAAGCGTCGGTGTGGCAGGTGGCTCAACCGGAACAGCAACATTTCCCGGAGCAGGAAGCACCCATGGCGGCTGGGAAGAAGAGGATATGTCTTATCCTGGCTCAGGTAGTGGGTCGCGTCAGGGGACCGGAGGGTTTGACTATCAGGGAAAACCTTATGATCCGATGCTGAATGACCCCATGGCGGTCAG
>NZ_JBLURD010000246.1:0-291 GCF_051209435.1 Klebsiella sp. HN106
TCGCCCGTAAATCGGCGAGTAATTTAAAGCGTTCATAGCTGGTCACGTCATCAAAATCGATAACCGCATCAAAACCCGCCGCCCGCAACGTATTTAAGGACATGCGGGGCCGATATAAATATACTTGCTGTATGAATTCTGAGCCTGCTAATATTTCGCTGCATATTGGTCCGGTTAACACCGAAACCTGATATCCCCGTTCAGCCAGTATTCTGGCGCAACCGGTCGTGACCACCATATCACCGACTTTATCATCCAGACGCAATAGCAGCACGCGGCGCACAGCCGCTG
>NZ_JBLURD010000247.1:0-291 GCF_051209435.1 Klebsiella sp. HN106
CGTATTAATACGCTTACACAGCTCTTTTGCCAGATCGATATCAAAACCGACCAATTCTCCCTGCGCATTCTTCGATTCGAAGGGAGCATAAGTCGGATCGGTACCGATACGAATTTTTTGCGGGATGGCGGCAAAGACCGTGGAAACGCTGGAAAGGGCCAGCGCTAAAGAGAGATACAACGCCAGTTTTTTCATAACTATCCTCGACAGACTGTCATTCTAACGGGTTTATTAGAACTATTTACGCCAGTTATCGTGCCATTATTCGCCCCTTAAGGGCAAAGATTTATG
>NZ_JBLURD010000248.1:0-291 GCF_051209435.1 Klebsiella sp. HN106
TTTTCCCTTTAATAAAAATCAATCTGCGCACCGCGCAACGACCTCTTTTGCTTTAAAAAAGGAAAAGTATGACAACCTGCACCTCGCGCGCGGCATGGCTGAACCTGCTGCGTCGCCTCCATTTCTATATTGGTCTGTTTATCGGACCGTTTATCTTTGTCGCTGCCCTCACCGGCACGTTGTACGTGGCGACGCCGCAGCTGGAAAACTGGCTCTATCACGACGCGCTGCATGGCCTTGCCGAGGGGACTCCGCAGCCGCTCAGCGCCCAGATTGCGGTGGCCGAAGAAG
>NZ_JBLURD010000249.1:0-290 GCF_051209435.1 Klebsiella sp. HN106
GCTTCCGCAGGTGTACCTTTCACAAACTCTTTTAATTTTTCATTCTCAACAATGGTACACCAGTGCATGACTTCTTCCATTGTTGGGCTACGTTTAAGCGTGAGTAACTTCTTTGATACCTCACGATAAATAAGACGACCATATCTATACCATTCCTCTGCTGAACGCTCCTTACTTTCCTGAATAATAGATACAGCATAGAGATCATAGTCAAAGTCATCGCGTATCTCGTTGAACATTGACCAACCGGGAGAACGTTTATCATAGGGGCTAAGAATCACATCACCGGG
>NZ_JBLURD010000250.1:0-290 GCF_051209435.1 Klebsiella sp. HN106
TTTCGCGGCTGCTGCTGCTCTTGATAGTGGCTTATCGCCCGGTCGACGAGGGCGACGGCTTCATCGATATCAAAAGGTTTGGGCAAATAATCAAACGCGCCCTGCTGATAAGCGCTGACCGCGGCGTCCAGATCGGAATGCGCGGTCATTATGATGACCGGAAGCATTGGATGGCGCTGCTTAATCTGTTTGAGCAGCGCCAGACCATCCATTCCCGGCATACGGATATCTGACAGCAGTACATCCGGGGTTTTGGTGGTGAGGGCATCTAGCACCTCATTGCCGCTTTC
>NZ_JBLURD010000251.1:0-290 GCF_051209435.1 Klebsiella sp. HN106
GGGCAAACAGGAACGCATCCGCCGGATCGATACAGTAGCCGCAGACCACGCCCGGATGGATGTTCAGCGACATCAGCGCCCCCTGACCGGTACCGCAGCCGGTGACCACGAAGTCAACTGCTTTCGAATTCAGCAGAATACTGGCCATGATCCCAAGATGGATGTAGGTCAGATGATGATCGTTCTCATCGCTCATGCCGACGTTATAGACCGGGAATCCTTTTTCGTCGGCAACCGCGTTAAGCTCCTTGATGATGATGGCGTTTTTGTTCGCCTGGCTGTTCTCCATC
>NZ_JBLURD010000252.1:0-289 GCF_051209435.1 Klebsiella sp. HN106
TGTTCCGCCGCTTTGTCGTACATTTCCTGGATAATCATATCCTGCTCGGCGTCTTTCGCTAATGCCGCCTGCGGGTTATCAAAGAACGACCGATAGACCTTGGTGGTAATCGGATAGATATCGTGACCCGGGATCAGGACGCTGGCATGAACGGTCATGACCATCTGATACTCCGCCGTACGACCATCCTGGAACACCGATGCGGTATCTTTCTGAATCGACGAGCCATCGAGGCGCAGAGAAGGGACATCTTTACGCAGCGTGCTGGCGTCGATCAGTTCCACGCCGT
>NZ_JBLURD010000253.1:0-289 GCF_051209435.1 Klebsiella sp. HN106
GGCAGCACGGAGCGGATCAACGGTCCGGCGACCCGATCGTCCACCATCCACTGCAGCAGCTGCCGTTGCGAACGGGCGCTCAGACGCTGGCTGGTCAGCAGCTTGCGCAGGGTCGCGGCCATGCTGGCCGGGGTAGTGGTGTCGCGGGCGTCGCCGGGAAGCGCCTCATTCAGTTCCGTTTCCCAGCGGTCAAGGCGGGTGACGTTGTCGCCGATCTGGCGCAAAAAGGCAGTCAATCCTGCGGGGCCGCCGACGGTGGCCAGCAGCAGATTGGCGGCGCTGTTATCGC
>NZ_JBLURD010000254.1:0-289 GCF_051209435.1 Klebsiella sp. HN106
TTTTTCGTATTTCGAATCCGCAGTGGAGAACGCGGCGCCACGGAAAGTATGCATCGTGGACAGGCCACCGGTCTGCGTATCGCGACTGGTCGGCAGCGCAGCGGTCTGCTTCAGCTGACCGAAGGTCGAGACTTCCAGAGGCTTCTCGCTGGCATTCTGCACGCTGTAACCCACGTTCACCGCATAGCCACCGCGCTTCAGGGTGAAGGTTTTGGTGAAGACGTTGCCGGCTTTGTCAGTGTAGGTCAGCGGGATAACGAGCTCATCCTGGCCATCGGCCAGCACAAAC
>NZ_JBLURD010000255.1:0-288 GCF_051209435.1 Klebsiella sp. HN106
TGAGGATCACCAGCCGGGTTTTCTCGCTCAGGGCGGCGGCAAATTGCCGCCAGTCGACGCGAAAATGCGGCGGCTGCAGCGCAATACGACGTAACTCGCCGCCGGCCAGCGCCACCGCGGGGGCGTAGCTGTCATAGCTGGGATCGAAACAGATCACCTCGTCGCCGCGGCGCACCAGGGCGGTGATCGCCGCATACAGGGCCTCCGTCGCGCCGGCGGTGACCGTGATCTCGCTGTTAACGTCGGGCTGGTAACCATACAGCTCCGCCGTCTTCCCGGCGATCGCCT
>NZ_JBLURD010000256.1:0-288 GCF_051209435.1 Klebsiella sp. HN106
CGTAGCATAAGTTGAAAACTTATAACCACGGCGATATTCAAACTTATCAACTGCTTTCATTAGACCAATGTTACCTTCTTGGATTAAGTCCAAGAATTGTAAACCACGGTTGGTGTATTTTTTCGCAATTGAGATAACAAGACGTAAGTTAGCTTCAACCATTTCTTTTTTCGCGCGACGGGCTTTTGCCTCACCGATACTCATACGACGGTTGATGTCTTTAATACGCTCAATGCTTAAACCTGTGCTCTCTTCAATAACACATAGTTTATTAATGCAACGAATTAT
>NZ_JBLURD010000257.1:0-288 GCF_051209435.1 Klebsiella sp. HN106
CTTTTAAAAGGAATGGCTTGCCATATTGTAAAGCCATGCTCTGAGAAAATCGCCGCAACAGAAAAAGTAGTATATGAATATTTTGATACTTAAGATATCTTTTTGTTCTATATTCCAACATTCTATACATAGATGGTGACGTCACTACGTTATTATCAACTCTATACTAGACCGTAGGATTACCCCCTATCTGGGGGATTTGTGCTTCCGCAAATATAGTTCTCGTAGAATTGACAAATTATGAAAATTGCCTTATACGTGTATAAAAGGTAAAGGTAAATGAATAAT
>NZ_JBLURD010000258.1:0-288 GCF_051209435.1 Klebsiella sp. HN106
TAATAATACGCCAATTTTCATAACCAAATTGCAAAAAAGTGCATTTTACTCTGCACCCTGCACGGGAATTTTCTCTCGCTTCGATTTTTCATTCCCGTGTAACTTTTATATTCGCAAACCTTGCGACACAACAAATATACCATTGGATCAAGAAAACTGTGGAGCGTGTTCATTACTATAAATTGTAATGGCAGCATCAACAAGATCGAAGAAAACTGGGAAAACCCTACCTTTATCATCCAAGATGGCGGATATTTGTTTACAAATTAAATGTCGGGAGCAGCGCGA
>NZ_JBLURD010000259.1:0-288 GCF_051209435.1 Klebsiella sp. HN106
GCACCAAATTGACCAGCGGTTGCAGACTACTCTCTCCCAGCCAGCGCTCCATCCGCTTGAACCACTGCGGGGTATAAAACATCTGCGAAGGGACGGTACGGATCACCACGATGGTCTGGGCGCCGCGGCGGGCCGCCTCCTGCACCGGGATCGCATCGCTGACGCCGCCGTCCAGGTAGCTAACGCCGTCGAGCAACACGCCGCTGCGATAAAAGCCGGGGATGGCGCTGGAGGCGCGGATCAGATCCAGCCACGTTTGCGGCGTCGGCGAAAAATAGCTGGCGGAGT
>NZ_JBLURD010000260.1:0-288 GCF_051209435.1 Klebsiella sp. HN106
GGATTATCGGGCCCGGGGGGCACCATCGCCGGCAGCGTTTTGCCCTCTTTCGCATACTCGCGGCGGGTATTGGCGGTTGGCACCCAGGTGGGGCCTTCCTGCTTACGCTCTACTGCCGTCACCCAGTTACGCGGCGTTTCGCGTCCGGCCTGACCAATGCCGATTGGCAGGACTTCCACGCTATTGCCCAGCGGCGGGTAATAATAGAGACGCATCTCGGCGACGTTGATCACGATCCCCTCCCGCACGGTGTCAGGCAGGATCAGCTGTTGCGGAATAGTCAGCGTC
>NZ_JBLURD010000261.1:0-287 GCF_051209435.1 Klebsiella sp. HN106
GCTCACGCAGGTATTCTACCAGCTCGCCGACTTCCTCTTTTGCTTCGTCACACCCGGCAACGTCTGCAAAAGTGGTTTTGATCTGGTCTTCCGTCAACATACGGGCTTTGCTTTTGCCGAAGGACATCGCGCCCTTCCCGCCGCCGCCCTGCATTTGCCGCATAAAGAAGATCCAGACGCCGATCAGCAGCAGCATTGGGAACCAGGAGATGAAGATGGAAGCCAGCAGGCTCGGCTCTTCTGGTGGTTCGCCAACAACTTTGACGTTTTTAGTCAACAGGTTATCG
>NZ_JBLURD010000262.1:0-287 GCF_051209435.1 Klebsiella sp. HN106
AAAACGGCTTCGCCAAACGCGATACTACGCTGCAACATCCTCGCTGCGTCTGGAACCTGCTGAAGCAGCATGTTTCCCGTTATACCCCGGATGTGGTCGAAAACATCTGCGGTACGCCGAAGGCTGACTTCCTCAAAGTCTGTGAATACATTGCTGAAACCAGCGCGCCGGATAAGACCGCATCGTTCCTGTACGCTCTCGGCTGGACCCAGCACTCCATCGGTGCGCAGAATATCCGCACCATGGCGATGATCCAGCTGCTGCTCGGCAACATGGGGATGGCGGGC
>NZ_JBLURD010000263.1:0-287 GCF_051209435.1 Klebsiella sp. HN106
TGTAAATTTAAACGAAGGATTGATTCACTAAAGGTGTATACCGGTCGGTACCTGTAACCTTATTTGCTTTTCAGGCACATCAGTTTGTGCAATAGCTGTTTTGCTGCACCTTACCGCTGGTAAGTAAAATATATAAAACGAGAAATGTCTTTAAAAAAGACAAACGGCGTCAGATTAAAAGAGGAAGAAAATATAACACAAGGTTAAGTACTTGTACATAAATCTTACACAGATGACAGAAAACTTAAAATGAATATTGTCAAGTGGACAGCTATTTTGGCCAACTT
>NZ_JBLURD010000264.1:0-286 GCF_051209435.1 Klebsiella sp. HN106
TAACTTGCTTTTACACTGAAAGAATATAAGATACCTTTCCTCTAAGAGGCACAATCCTGGACAGAAGGCCAATGAGTATGTCCGTGTAGACGCTGCGCTCATGAGCCTCATCAATAATCACCACAGAGTACTTGGTCAGCAGGAAGTCCTGGCGGTAATGGCAGTCAAGTTATGACAAACTTTTCGTTTGTTTATTTAGGTTAAATAGCACAAAACACATTTCTGGTTACATGCCATATTGTTGGATATTACAGTGAAGTGTAATAAAGTAAACTATAGTATATGT
>NZ_JBLURD010000265.1:0-286 GCF_051209435.1 Klebsiella sp. HN106
TGTTGTAGCGTGTTCTCCGGACGGATGCGGAACCAGATCGCGTACATGGCCGGCAGTAAGATAAGGGTCATGATGGTTCCCCCCAGCGTCCCGCCAATCAGCGTATAGGCGAGCGTTCCCCAGAAGACCGAATGAGTGAGCGGAATGAACGCCAGGATCGCCGCCAGCGCGGTCAGCAGAACCGGGCGGGCGCGCTGCACCGTCGCCTCCACCACCGCGTGGAACGGATCGAGCCCCGCCTGTTGGTTATGATGGATTTGGCCAATCAGGATCAGCGTATTGCGCA
>NZ_JBLURD010000266.1:0-286 GCF_051209435.1 Klebsiella sp. HN106
TGCGGGTTTTGCTCCATAAGACGGTATCCACACTTAATTCGTTTGATTGGTGTCGGCAGACGGGCTGTCGACATTTAAAGCGAGGGCGTACTTATATTATTGCCGCTGCGCCTCTGCGCGGCTGTCGGGGGCTTCCCGATCGATACTCGGCACTTAAGCCGTTAAATACTTTTCCTTCACGTTGTTCTGCGTTTTCTTACTGCTTTGATACAACGTGAAGGATATTGTCTGTCATTTATTTTTTCGCCAGCTCCTGGCTTATGGTACAGAGCTACCGGCGTTCTTT
>NZ_JBLURD010000267.1:0-285 GCF_051209435.1 Klebsiella sp. HN106
GTACATCAAGCCTGCAAAATTGTGTTGCATTTTTGCATTCCCGATGTTTCCCTGAAACATTTTAACATCATTTTTACATTGTATTTAAAAGATATTGCATTGCTATTCCTTGAACAGTATTAACACTATGCATATTTATTTGTTTTAACTTACCGGCTAAAAGCAACGCACGCACAAATGAAGTCCACATCGTTGTAAGGAAACCTCAATCTCGTCAAACTACCGCAATTGCACCGGCGCTTATACTTGCACTGCCCGAGATGGGCCCTTTATGTAACTGAGATG
>NZ_JBLURD010000268.1:0-285 GCF_051209435.1 Klebsiella sp. HN106
GTCACGGTAGACCCCAGCGGGGCATTCGCCAGCGCGCCGTTCAGTACATAGCGCGCTTCAAAGGTGCGGGTGGTGGCGTCAGCCGCGTCCGAAAGCAGGCGCAGGGTCGCCGTGACCGGCTGAGATTCGCTGCCATAGCGTTTCGCCAGCGCCTCGCTGCCGACCGCCGGGCGCAGCGTCTCCGGCAGTTGCACCCGCGCTTCGCGCTGCCCCGCCCGCGCCAGGCGGATCACCACCTGCCCGGCGCTGACCACCTGCCCCGGCTCAGCGAGGGTTTCCACCACC
>NZ_JBLURD010000269.1:0-285 GCF_051209435.1 Klebsiella sp. HN106
GTTACGGTCAATCAGCAGGGTGCTGCCGGCGGGCGCCGAGTACATGCCGACAATTTTATTGGACGTCGAGGTGCCGTTGGTCACCATATAGCTTTGCTCGGCGCCAAAGGCGCGCGCGATATACTCCTCCGCCTCCAGGTGCGGGCCGGTATGATCCAGCAGGGAGCCCAGCTCGGTGACCGAAATCGAGACATCCGCCTTCAGCGTATTCCCGCCAAAAAAATCATAGAACAGGCAGCCCACCGGGCTTTTCTGATAGGCGCTGCCGCCCATATGGCCCGGCGT
>NZ_JBLURD010000270.1:0-284 GCF_051209435.1 Klebsiella sp. HN106
CTCTCTGTCTGGCTCTCTGTCTGGACTATAGTCTGTCTGTCTGTCTGGCTCTCTGTCTGGACTGTCTGTCTGGCTCTCTGTCTGGCTCTATGTCCGGACTATAGTCTGTCTGTCTGGCTCTCTGTCTGGACTGTCTGTCTGGCTCTCTGTCTGGCTCTATGTCCGGACTATAGTCTGTCTGTCTGGCTCTCTGTCTGGACTGTCTGTCTGGCTCTCTTTATGGCTCTATGTCCGTACTATAGTCTGTCTGTCTGGCTCTCTATCCGGACTATAGTCTGTCTGTC
>NZ_JBLURD010000271.1:0-284 GCF_051209435.1 Klebsiella sp. HN106
TCCCGACTGACCGGCACAAAAACGATATGCAGCTTCAGGTGGCGCTGTTTGAGCTTTTTATCCTTCGCTAGCTGTTTATTCAGCTCGTTTTCCAGCGCGATAAAAATGTCGTGCGTCGCCCCGCGCTGGGTGCCTTTATCAATAAAAAAGAAGGTCTTGCTGTAGGTGGTTAATACCCGAATGGTACGACGGTCGATCATGCCAGGCAAATCGCCTCTCCATGGCCGTAGCATATCGTCGATATGAATCGACAGCGTGTTGTCTTCGGCTGCTGCCGGCGGCGC
>NZ_JBLURD010000272.1:0-284 GCF_051209435.1 Klebsiella sp. HN106
TCCTAATTCCGATGATGGGGTTATTTACAGTTAAATATCATTAAAAACAAGAAATAAAAGCTAGAATGCATTTAGTTTTATGAATAACAAAATAAGACAGAAAAAATTATATTGTATTTTTTTAAAAACTGGAAAAATTCAGCATAATTTAAAAATGTCAATAATAGTGGTAACAATTTCTACCCTGATGTAAAAATTCTCAGCTTACTGTCAGATTTCTGTCATAATTTCAATTTTTTCAAGTGTAAACAGTACATAATAGACCTAATACCATGATATGATGA
>NZ_JBLURD010000273.1:0-284 GCF_051209435.1 Klebsiella sp. HN106
GCTGGAAGTTATCACTCCGACCGAAGTGCGCCTCACCATCAGCGAAGGCCGCTACCATCAGGTGAAACGCATGTTCGCCGCCGTGGGCAACCACGTGGTTGGCCTGCATCGGGAACGCATCGGCGACATCCTGCTGGATGAATCGCTGGCGCCGGGTGAATATCGTCCGCTGACGGAAGCGGAAATCGCCAGCGTGGGCGCCCCGCAGCCACGGAGTAAAACGTGACGCTGAAGCAGAATTCTTCACTGGGGATTGTGTTTATCCTTGGCCTGCTGGCCATGCT
>NZ_JBLURD010000274.1:0-284 GCF_051209435.1 Klebsiella sp. HN106
TGAGAGGAATGGTGCTTTGTATTTTTGATATACCGCTGCAGCGGCTGCTCTGTTCTTTTCGCTGATATCCAGGGTGATCTGCAAATAAGCCATTGAAAACTCCTTAATTCATTTGATCGCTAAAGTCATAAAGATAGCCTCAGGCCATACTTCGTTACGGTGACACCCGCTTGCCTATCGCAAAGAAAAGCTTTGCGCATAAACTCAACACTCTGTGTTGGGGTTACAATAATTTATTTTGTAATCCTCACCGTTTCTGCATTATGTTAAGCAATGCCCTCATG
>NZ_JBLURD010000275.1:0-284 GCF_051209435.1 Klebsiella sp. HN106
TGGGATGGGTCAGGCCCACTTTGCGGCCCACCACCCGCCGGCCATGGGCCACGTGGTGCTGGACGTTCAGACGCTGGATGGCATAGGCGGCGTCGGCATTGTCGACGCCGAGAATATCGCGCAGCGGGGCGATCGCCTGGCCGCTCTGTTCCGCGTCGCGGAGCTGCTGGGCCAGCGCGTCAAGAGAAAAAGTCATCATTTACTCCTTAAGCCCGTGCGAGGAAATTGAGCACCAGCTGATTAAAACTGTCGGCATGTTCCCACTGCGCCCAGTGGCCGCAGTC
>NZ_JBLURD010000276.1:0-284 GCF_051209435.1 Klebsiella sp. HN106
GTGTCCATGCTGGGTTAGCTTGATTCTCTCCTTTGACGTCGATAGTGAGAAAAGCACGGCGACTGTCTTGGTTTTGTTGATGCTTAGTGCCCATTTGTCTGTCCACTCTGCTACGTTGTTTATGGCTGTCTGGATTCTGAATGTGGCAGTGCCAGCACTTGTCTCGGAGCTCCAGATAGCAAGATCATCGGCATGTAGGATGTTTGACACGCATCTTGGCAGACTAGACACAAGGCCATTTATGTATACGAGGAACAATGTTGGGGATACAACTCCTCCTTTTG
>NZ_JBLURD010000277.1:0-284 GCF_051209435.1 Klebsiella sp. HN106
GGCGACAGCTGGAAAGCCTCGGCGAAGGGCAAGAGCAACCAGCCGGTGGTGTTTATCGATACCACCGGACGCAGCTATGCCATCGATCCGATTACTCTGCCTTCCGCGCGTGGCCAGGGTGAACCGCTTACCGGCAAACTGACCCTGCCGCCGGGCGCGACCGTGGAGCATATGCTAATGGAAAGCGACGATCAGAAACTGCTGATGGCTTCCGACGCGGGCTACGGTTTCGTCTGTACCTTCAACGATCTGGTGGCGCGCAACCGTGCCGGGACAGCGCTAAT
>NZ_JBLURD010000278.1:0-284 GCF_051209435.1 Klebsiella sp. HN106
CTCTTGTAAAGTTTTTTTTTTGTTATCAAATAAAATTGGCAAGAAGTTTTATTTTTATTTTATCAGTACTGTGTTGTATATTTTATTTCACTTGTTACAACCAATGACAGTCTATACATTTGAACATACCAAAGAACTAAAACAGTTCATGAACATGTACACAACTAGTTAGACAGTTAAAATGTAATTTGAGAAGTTCCACGACTTGAGTCCGCAAACAGCATTGATGAGATGTCCCGTGTCCCGGAATACCTTACACTGTCCCGGAACTCCTCTCATCAGTG
>NZ_JBLURD010000279.1:0-284 GCF_051209435.1 Klebsiella sp. HN106
GATCAGCGCGGCAACGCGATCGGAAACAGTAGCGCCCTGGCCAACCCAGTGAGCGATACGATCCAGATCCAGGCGAGTTTCTTCTTCCGCACCGTTAGCGATCGGGTTGAAGAAACCAACGCGCTCGATGAAGCGACCGTTGCGTGCATTACGGCTGTCGGTAACAACAACCTGGTAGAACGGACGCTTTTTCGCGCCGTGACGTGCTAAACGAATAGTAACCATAACATCCTCTTGTGTGAATAAAACAACCGGGCCCCAGCGAGGAACGGAGCCCGGTGTCA
>NZ_JBLURD010000280.1:0-283 GCF_051209435.1 Klebsiella sp. HN106
CTTATGGCAGAGCAGGGAAAGGAATTGCCGGGCTATGTGCAACGGGAATTTGAAGAATTTCTCCAATGCGGGCGGCTGGAGCATGGCTTTCTACGGGTTCGCTGCGAGTCTTGCCACGCCGAGCACCTGGTCGCTTTCAGCTGTAAGCGTCGCGGTTTCTGCCCGAGCTGTGGGGCGCGGCGGATGGCCGAAAGTGCCGCCTTGCTGGTTGATGAAGTACTGCCTGAACAACCCATGCGTCAGTGGGTGTTGAGCTTCCCGTTTCAGCTGCGTTTCCTGTTTG
>NZ_JBLURD010000281.1:0-283 GCF_051209435.1 Klebsiella sp. HN106
TGTAAAAGAAACAGACTTAAAGTATGAAGCAGTGTAAACATGGCTTCATTTACAATTCATGTCATGTTCTTCTGTGCCTATGAATATGCACTTAGGTATTTATGATATCATTTGCTACCTTAACTGTGTGTAAAAATTACGCTCATGTTAAGACAATGGAGCATGTTTATTTGCCTGCCGGCACCTGAGCTGAAGTTTTAGGGTTTATTTACTAAGAAGGTATTTCAATTACCTAAGAAACAATAATGAGGCATTGTCATGAGTGGAGAGGCATTTTGTCACG
>NZ_JBLURD010000282.1:0-282 GCF_051209435.1 Klebsiella sp. HN106
ATTGCGCTGTGCCTGCTGCTGGGCTGGCGCAGTGAGGAATTTTTCACTTTCGGCAATCTTTACGACCTCGCTAATAACTATGCGATGCTGACCATTCTCGCCTGTGGTCTGTTCGTGGTGCTGATCGCCGGCGGGATTGATATCTCCTTCCCGGCTATGACCATTATCGCCCAGTACGGCATGGTGGTGATGCTGCAAAAAGTAGGCGGCAACTTCGCGGTGGCTTTTGTGCTTGCCGGCGGCATCGGCGTGCTGCTGGGGCTGGTGAACGCGCTGTTGGTT
>NZ_JBLURD010000283.1:0-282 GCF_051209435.1 Klebsiella sp. HN106
TTTGGAATACACGCACAAATATGATAATAGATACTTAACAAATGTAAATGCTAGCAATAGCTGATGGCAGTACCGCTTTTTATGCCTCCGCCATTCGAAGAATGGTGGAGGGGCATTAAGTGTTACCCCTGTCCGTGCGTGCGTGAATGCGTGCGTCCGTCCGTTATTAAAATTTGGTGTCTGCTCAATAACTTTTGAAAGACTGCATCGATTCCATTCATATTTGGCATGTTGATATAATTAATATTAAAACACAGGTCGAGTTTGATTTGGGTTACAATA
>NZ_JBLURD010000284.1:0-282 GCF_051209435.1 Klebsiella sp. HN106
CATACTACCAGGGACTATCCCATTTCGTGTCCATGGACACGAAATGTAAAATACTTCTAATCTTTTGATATTTGGTATTATTTCACAGATTTTGATGAAATAAAAAAAGAATTGTTGATACATCTTGTCAGTTTGATCTATATATTAAGGTTTTGAACGTATGTATCGGGAAAGTATTTTTCCGACGGGTCCGTGCTCGGGCTACTTTAAAAATGATATCGAATATTGGCAATATTTGTGGGATTATATTATGGCTGTAACCGCAAAACATATTACTTTAAC
>NZ_JBLURD010000285.1:0-282 GCF_051209435.1 Klebsiella sp. HN106
ACTTGTCTCGCCCGCCCTCTGGAGCCCTCTTGAGCCTTCTGGGGCTTTCGTTTAGCCTCTGCCGCTCTCTTCCAAGGGTCGTGCGTAGTGCACGCAGGTTCCCGACTTATTTTGCAAAAATAGGGCCGATCGACTAAAAAAGAGATCCGGTACTCTCGGGATCAAAACAATCCTTGGTGAAATGGCCCTATAACGGTCGAGATGGTCAGGTATGGATCGGCCTTTCATTTTCAACCCGAACAACCAAGATCTCCACGCGATCGGTTTCAGATTAACTAGACC
>NZ_JBLURD010000286.1:0-281 GCF_051209435.1 Klebsiella sp. HN106
CGGTGATGTCATGTTTGAAGTCTCCTGATACGTTAACCTTTAAATGGTGTGTAGGGGCGTTAAGTGTATCAGTGAGAATGATTTTAAAACTTTCAGTCGATTAACAGTTAAGGTTATGGTTGTTAAAATACCTTTTGATTGTATCATTTTACTTAATTTGAAATATATGCATTTTGATAATACATGTATCAGTAGAAATGATAATTAATATTAAGTATGAAATTCATTGTTAAATGTCTTTTGTTTGATATATTTTACTTGATCAAGATTGTATGTGAATG
>NZ_JBLURD010000287.1:0-281 GCF_051209435.1 Klebsiella sp. HN106
TACCTGTTCGATCGTTAAAATGCATTTTACAGCGCGATTATTTTTGCAGGGTGAATACGACATTGGTTTTACGATTGGGATATTTATTTAGCCGACCCGCAAGTCTATGGGGATGGCTGATGTGTAATGCGTTTAACGGTATTGCGATTGTCCTCTGCTTTCGTGGCATAAGCAGCGTCACCGGTTTCAGCGAGGCGATCTGGCAGGCCATCATCACGCTGGCTATTATCATATCGACCTGGTACAGCGCTAACTATTTTGCTGCGCTGGAAGCTCGACGC
>NZ_JBLURD010000288.1:0-280 GCF_051209435.1 Klebsiella sp. HN106
CCCTGCAGCGCCACTTTGGCGCCTTCAATTTCGATACCGGCGCGACGGGCAACTTCCCGGCCGGTGACAAACACGCCGCGTCCGGTGGCTTTTTCACGACCGAGGGAGCCGCCGAGGTGGATCGGTTTGCCGGTGACCACGCCGGTGATGGTGGTGCCATGGTTCATGGAGTAGGTGTCCATCATCCATGCCATCACTTTGCCATTGGTGCCGACGTCCGGCGCCGGAATATCTTTTTGCGGCCCGATAATAATGCCGATCTCGCTGGTGTAGCGGCGGG
>NZ_JBLURD010000289.1:0-279 GCF_051209435.1 Klebsiella sp. HN106
TGATCGAGTTTCAGTATGTCTTTGAGTGCGCCACCGGTAGCCACAAATCGGCGCTTATGTGTCTGCTTAGTCAATTCGAGGAACCATTCAGGATCAGCAACCATGTCAGCCGGCTTCGTGGAATATTTCAGGGTTTCAGCCACTGCGCCCCGTACAAGTTCCGCAGTTGCAGAAGCCAATGATTCTCCGTCCTTAGGCTTGCGGGGTTTTACTGCTCGAACATCAACATTCGGATCGTAATTCACACGCAAACACTCTCGCCAAAGCTCTACCCAGCGG
>NZ_JBLURD010000290.1:0-279 GCF_051209435.1 Klebsiella sp. HN106
GACGAAGGTTTCGTAGCGGCTGGCGCTGCGGTTGAAGGTGCGGTTGAACCAGCCGAAGAAGCCTGTTCTTTCATGGGATTCACCTGGCTTAACCGGCTTAAGCAGCGTGGCGCAAAGGGCAGGGGTGAGGATCATGGCCACCAGCACCGAGAGGACCATCGCCGCGACGATAGTGATTGAGAACTGGCGATAGATGGCGCCGGTGGTGCCGCCGAAGAAGGCCATCGGCACAAATACCGCCGACAGAACCATCGCGATCCCTACCAGCGCGCCCTGAAT
>NZ_JBLURD010000291.1:0-279 GCF_051209435.1 Klebsiella sp. HN106
CGAAGCGATGCAGACCATGCTGGCGCGCCGGGTATGGCGTGAAGGCTACCTGGCGGAGCGTATGCAGGATGAAATCCTGCAGGAACAGATCCTGATTGAAACCGAAGGCGAATGCGTCGGGCAGATCAACGCCCTGTCGGTGATCGAATTCCCCGGTCATCCACGCGCGTTCGGTGAACCTTCACGCATCAGCTGCGTCGTGCACATTGGCGATGGCGAATTTATCGACGTCGAACGTAAAGCCGAGCTGGGCGGTAACATTCATGCGAAAGGCATGAT
>NZ_JBLURD010000292.1:0-279 GCF_051209435.1 Klebsiella sp. HN106
TAACTCATCACGTGCGATTTGCGCCTTCAGCTCGTCCAGCGACGCAAACCGCTGCTCGTTACGTATCTTTTTACGCAGTATTACATTGATATGGCGACCGTAGAGGTCCATTACAACGTCCAACAGATGTACTTCGAGCTGCTGACGCACGCCCGCAACCGTTGGACGGGTGCCAATATTGGCGACGCCCGCTATCGGTTTGTCGCCCAGCCCTGTCACTTCTACCGCATAGACCCCTTTAACCGGGGAAACCTGACGACGCAGCGGTAAGTTCGCCGT
>NZ_JBLURD010000293.1:0-279 GCF_051209435.1 Klebsiella sp. HN106
TTGGCTAACACTAAGCGGGGGAATAGGGAATCTGTCATGGGGCTACCTTTAAGCAACGGGAATATCGGCACCGAAAAATGGCGCGTAGATTAGCACACCTGGCGCACGCAAGCATCTTTCGCCCGGCAGGCACAGGTGAGCGTTTCGGCACAAAATGCAGGCGCTTCGGCACATTCAGCTGGTGCGGACTCTCATACCCTGTTTTCTCACCCCAACGAGGAGCAGACGATGAAAACAGGTATCCGCATGGCTGTGGCGATGGTAACGGCTGTGAGCAGC
>NZ_JBLURD010000294.1:0-279 GCF_051209435.1 Klebsiella sp. HN106
CAGCCTCTACCGCTTCCCTGACGGCCTGAGTGGCATCGAGAAGGGAAAGCGTTGAACGAACGGTCTGAACGCTGCAGCCAAACAACACTGCAATGTCGTCCTCATCGAGCCCGCGGTCGAGCTGGTCTGACATTTTTTTAGCCCGGCCAAGCGGTGTATCAGGTCGACGAATTTCGTTTTCGCTGACCATATATTTAGCCATCTGATTTGCTGATCCGCGCTTAACTACTCCAGGTACAAGCAGTGGGTCTTTGCCTTCTTTCAGACGGAGTTTATTTG
>NZ_JBLURD010000295.1:0-278 GCF_051209435.1 Klebsiella sp. HN106
GGACCGTGTCTCAGTTCCAGTGTGGCTGGTCATCCTCTCAGACCAGCTAGGGATCGTCGCCTAGGTGAGCCGTTACCTCACCTACAAGCTAATCCCATCTGGGCACATCCGATGGCAAGAGGCCCGAAGGTCCCCCTCTTTGGTCTTGCGACGTTATGCGGTATTAGCTACCGTTTCCAGTAGTTATCCCCCTCCATCGGGCAGTTTCCCAGACATTACTCACCCGTCCGCCACTCGTCACCCGAGAGCAAGCTCTCTGTGCTACCGTTCGACTTGCA
>NZ_JBLURD010000296.1:0-278 GCF_051209435.1 Klebsiella sp. HN106
GAAAGTGACGGCGAAAATCCATGAGGTTGCCGGGAAAACGCCGCGCGCCTGGGTGTGGCCCTACGGCGCCGCCAGCGGCAGCACCCTGACCATCGCCAAACAGCAAGGGTATCAGCTGGCGTTTACGCTGAACGACGGCTTGGGCAACGTGAAGGATCTGGACAATATTCCACGCCTGCTGATCGCCGGTAACCCGTCGCTCAAGGCCTTTGCCAGCGCCGTGACCCAAATTCAGGAAGCCGATCCTGTTCGGGTGATGCATGTGGATCTGGACTATG
>NZ_JBLURD010000297.1:0-278 GCF_051209435.1 Klebsiella sp. HN106
TGGCAGATGTTTAACGACGCCCGCCGCAGCCTGAAATACGGCGGCGAGCTGTACGTCGTCGGCAACCGTCATCTCGACTACTTCCGTAAGCTGAAGCGCGCTTTTGGTAACTGCACGACGATTGCGACGAACAATAAGTTTGTCATTTTGAAAGCAACGAAGGTGCGTAAACAGCGCTGATGCATGTCGCTGCTTCTCCCGGCTTGCGGCTGTCGCCTTAGCCGGGCTACCGACTGTCGCCTTAGCCGGGCTACCGACTGTCGCCTTAGCCGGGCTAC
>NZ_JBLURD010000298.1:0-278 GCF_051209435.1 Klebsiella sp. HN106
CGCCGCTCAGCTGATAGCGGCCCGCGCCGGCGTGAGTGTCCAGGTAGAGAAACGGTTTTTCTTTCTCTTTCAGTGATTCAATGATCAGGCTCTGAACGGTGTGTTTGAGGACGTCGGCGTGGTTGCCTGCGTGAAAGCTGTGGCGATAACTGAGCATGGATGCAGAGATTCCGGGAAGTAAACAAGTTAACCGATAGTTTACCGCAGATCGGCCGAGATTACCGCTGCGCCGCCGCGCTGTTTCATTTCTGCTAAAAGCGTTGCAAAACATAACGCTG
>NZ_JBLURD010000299.1:0-278 GCF_051209435.1 Klebsiella sp. HN106
TTGTATAAATACATAAATACATAGTGTTAAATTGACGGTGTCGGAAGCCATTTGGTAGACACTCAACATTTTAATGAGAATTGTCAGTTGTTGGCCCTTAGGTGAACACTCATGTTTTTCTTAAACATTTAGGGCTAGGAATGTCTTTTCATTTTTAATAAAGGAGACGTTCTATTATTCTCTAATTACATTCTAGTTTGTTGAGAATAGGTTAATGTAGGATTTATTTAAAATTAATTTAAATAATGAAGTAAATTTATCTTATTTTTGTTTCCTGC
>NZ_JBLURD010000300.1:0-278 GCF_051209435.1 Klebsiella sp. HN106
GGCGGCAAAAATTTCGCCCAGCAGACCGGCGCTGCCCATCACGTTCGGGGCATGCTTCAGCAGATAGCTGTTGCCGGCCAGCAGGATCGGCACCGCGCCGCGCATCACCTGCCAGACCGGGAAGTTCCACGGCATCACCGCCAGTATGGCGCCCAGTGGACGATACTCAATTACCGCCTGGTTATTTTCCACCAGGGTAGCTTCCGTCGCCAGCATCGCCGGGCCGTGTTCAGCGTACCAGTCGCAGAGGTTGGCCGATTTCGCCACCTCGCCGCGCG
>NZ_JBLURD010000301.1:0-278 GCF_051209435.1 Klebsiella sp. HN106
CTCCGCAAAAATTCAACAGATCAACATCGTCGGCAACCATGCGTTTTCGACCGATGAGCTGATCTCCCACTTCCAGCTGCGCGATGAGGTGCCGTGGTGGAACGTGGTCGGCGACCGTAAATACCAGAAGCAGAAGCTAGCGGGCGACCTTGAAACCCTGCGCAGCTACTACCTGGATCGCGGCTATGCCCGTTTCAACATCGATTCTACCCAGGTCAGCCTGACGCCGGATAAGAAAGGGATCTACATCACCGTCAACATCACCGAAGGCGATCAGT
>NZ_JBLURD010000302.1:0-278 GCF_051209435.1 Klebsiella sp. HN106
CTCGACAAACTCTCCGCTGGCAATCTCTTTATCCACCATGTAATCCGACAGGCAGGCAATACCGTTGCCGGTCAGGCATAGCTGCTTGAGCGTTTCGCCGCTATTGGATGACACCGCCGCTTCGATCTCTAACAGCTGGCCATCGCAACAGGAGACCGGCCAGGTATTCAGCGATACCGGCTCGGTGAAGCCGAGGCAGTGATGCTGTTTCAGATCGGATGGATGCTGCGGCATACCGTAGCGCGCGACATAGTCGGGCGAGGCGACGATCTTACGAT
>NZ_JBLURD010000303.1:0-278 GCF_051209435.1 Klebsiella sp. HN106
CCTTCCGCCGACTTTGGCCGATTATCGCGCCGTTTAAAGCCGGGCTAATCGTAGCGGCGGTGGCGTTGGTGCTTAACGCGGGCAGTGACACCTTCATGTTATCGCTTCTTAAACCGTTATTGGATGATGGTTTTGGTAAAACGGATCGCTCAGTGCTGCTATGGATGCCGCTGGTGGTTATCGGCCTGATGGTGCTGCGTGGGATCACCAGCTACATCTCGAGCTATTGTATTTCCTGGGTTTCCGGCAAAGTGGTGATGACCATGCGTCGTCGCCTG
>NZ_JBLURD010000304.1:0-277 GCF_051209435.1 Klebsiella sp. HN106
TACCGCCCCTTTCGACGCGGCATAGTCAACGTACTCCCCCGGCGCGCCAAGGCGCGACGCCGCCGACGACACGTTAACTATCGCCCCGCCCTTACCGCCATGCCGATGTGACATGCGCTTTACCGCCTCACGACAGCAGAGGAAGTAACCGGTGACGTTGGTGGCCAGCACGCGGTTAATACGCTCGGCGCTCAGGCTCTCCACCGTACACTGGGTAAACAGGATCCCGGCGTTGTTGACCAGCGCCGTCAGCGGCTCGCCCATGCGGTCGATCGCC
>NZ_JBLURD010000305.1:0-277 GCF_051209435.1 Klebsiella sp. HN106
GGGGTCAATTTTGACCCCAGGGGCATAATTTGAGCAACTTTAGTAGAGGACCTCTAAATGATGCTATATACCAAATATGAAAGCTCTGGGCCTTGTAGTTTCAGACAAGAAGATTTTTGAAAGTTGCATTTTGAAAACCTATTTTTTGACCCCGTGACCTACTTATGCAACCAACTGGAACGGTTTGAACAACTTTGATAGGGGACCACCCAGGGATTAATCCTGTGAAGTTTGGTCAAAATCCAATAAGCGGTTTCAGAGGAGATGTTGTTTAAAG
>NZ_JBLURD010000306.1:0-277 GCF_051209435.1 Klebsiella sp. HN106
TGCGCCGCCAAACATCACCAGATCAGGTCCGGTAATCGCCGTTGCGCCCTCGATCAGCAACCAGCTCACCTTTTATACCACTCCTGCGGAGTAATGAGTCGCCCAAGCGGCGGAAGCCGCGGCGGGGAACTTTCTCTGCCTGGCTGATGAAGCATCGGCGTATCGGTTGCCCCGGGAGCCACGACGTTGACCGTCACCCCGGCAGGCGCCAGCTCTGCCGCCCAGCTCCTGGCGAGAGCGACCAGCGCGGCTTTGGTGGCCGCATACTGCGAGCGAC
>NZ_JBLURD010000307.1:0-276 GCF_051209435.1 Klebsiella sp. HN106
TACCCGTTTCTCAACTTAGGCCAAAAAAAAATCTTGTGTTTAGGGCAACGGTCTTAAAAACTTTAGGTAGGGTCGGCTCCGTTTTTTTTTTGAGAATGAAAAACTCAATTATAAAGACCCCAATGGAAAAAACCCCCAGTATTTTCGTAAAAAAAAGTCAAGGGTCGGCCGGTTTCGATAGGTAGGGTCGGGTTGCCCAAAACACAGGTTTTTTTAGGCCTTACTTAAGAAGATCAGTATCCAAAGACCCTTATTTAATTCAATATTGTTCATTTA
>NZ_JBLURD010000308.1:0-276 GCF_051209435.1 Klebsiella sp. HN106
TACATGTATTAAGGAGTGTCAGTGTCAAGAGCTTATTGTAAATGATGTTTGTCTTGGGGTTTACAAACATATTTTTCTAATAAATACGTGATGCTTAAACCAATAAACAATGTCTGCCTAAATTGCTTTCTCGGCTATTCGAAGCCCGTCTAATAACGGCGTCAAATGAGGCGAGAAGAGATAAGTACATCGCGTCATGCCATAAAACATGGGCTGGACACGGGCCAGAGTCGGCTACGACCCGCTTTAACAAGGAGTCAAGATATGTTTTAATAC
>NZ_JBLURD010000309.1:0-276 GCF_051209435.1 Klebsiella sp. HN106
GTAAAACTTCAATGTTTGACACCATTTTTCAATATGACCAAGGAATCTTCTGACAGGACACTATACATGTGTAAAAAGAAAGTGTTATAATCTATAACATTTGCAAGTTAAAATAACACATTACATGGGAATATCAAGCGCCCGCCCTCGCTAGGATTTGGGATACTTTGACCTGATCGAACTAGATACGAAGTGCGCAAACAGGAATGCCAGTCAAAACGGCCCTAATCGAAAACGGGCCCCAGTCCAAAACGGCCCAAATTTTCGGTTAAAACG
>NZ_JBLURD010000310.1:0-276 GCF_051209435.1 Klebsiella sp. HN106
TTTATCGTTAACCGACGGGAACGATATTTGTACGAATGTAAATAACTGCTTTTACAGCGCTTAACGCCCGCCTCGCTCAGCGTCAGCTCGCCGCCATACCCGACGAATCACACACCATGCCCCAGGCGCGGTTTTGCAATACCGTGCGGTAGCCGTCCCGGTCGACGAAAGTGACGCCATTGACCTCCCAGTAAGGGTTAAACGCCGTAACGCGCAGAAATCCGGCGGCGTCCATGGCTGCGCACTGTGCCTCCCATGCCGCCTGCTGCGGATAGT
>NZ_JBLURD010000311.1:0-275 GCF_051209435.1 Klebsiella sp. HN106
GTTGAAGACGACGACGTTGATAGGCCGGGTGTGTAAGCGCAGCGATGCGTTGAGCTAACCGGTACTAATGAACCGTGAGGCTTAACCTTACAACGCCGAAGATGTTTTGGCGGATTTGAGAAGATTTTCAATACAGCTTGATACAGATTAAACAGAATTTGCCTGGCGGCGATAGCGCGGTGGTCCCACCTGACCCCATGCCGAACTCAGAAGTGAAACGCCGTAGCGCCGATGGTAGTGTGGGGTCTCCCCATGTGAGAGTAGGGAACTGCCAG
>NZ_JBLURD010000312.1:0-269 GCF_051209435.1 Klebsiella sp. HN106
CCATCAATTAACCTTCCGGCACCGGGCAGGCGTCACACCGTATACGTCCACTTTCGTGTTTGCACAGTGCTGTGTTTTTAATAAACAGTTGCAGCCAGCTGGTATCTTCGACTGATTTCAGCTCCATGAGCAAGTCACTTCACCTACCATCAGCGTGCCTTCTCCCGAAGTTACGGCACCATTTTGCCTAGTTCCTTCACCCGAGTTCTCTCAAGCGCCTTGGTATTCTCTACCTGACCACCTGTGTCGGTTTGGGGTACGATTTGATG
>NZ_JBLURD010000313.1:0-265 GCF_051209435.1 Klebsiella sp. HN106
GGTGACATAACGTGTGTGCACCAGGCGACATAACGTGTGTGCACCAGGTGACATAACGGGTGTGTGCAACAGGTGACATAACGCGTGTGCAACAGGTGACATAACGCGTGTGCAACAGGTGACATCACGCGTGTGCACCAGGTGACATAACGTGTGTGCACCAGGCGACATAACGTGTGTGCACCAGGTGACATAACGGGTGTGTGCAACAGGTGACATAACGCGTGTGCAACAGGTGACATAACGCGTGTGCAACAGGTGACAT
>NZ_JBLURD010000314.1:0-257 GCF_051209435.1 Klebsiella sp. HN106
CACGTCCTTCATCGCCTCTGACTGCCAGGGCATCCACCGTGTACGCTTAGTCGCTTAACCTCACAACCCGAAGATGTTTCGTAAAACATCGTCGTGTCGCGAAAATTTGAGAGACTCGAACACACTTGAACAGTGTGTCGTTTCAATTTTCAGCTTGATCCAGATTTTTAAAGAGCAAAACTTCGCAGTGAACCTTTTCAGGTACACTCTGAAGTTTTCTTGTTTTTGGCAGTAATGATGGTGGAGCTATGCGGGAT
>NZ_JBLURD010000315.1:0-251 GCF_051209435.1 Klebsiella sp. HN106
ACCGACACAGGTGGTCAGGTAGAGAATACCAAGGCGCTTGAGAGAACTCGGGTGAAGGAACTAGGCAAAATGGTGCCGTAACTTCGGGAGAAGGCACGCTGATGGTAGGTGAAGTGACTTGCTCACGGAGCTGAAATCAGTCGAAGATACCAGCTGGCTGCAACTGTTTATTAAAAACACAGCACTGTGCAAACACGAAAGTGGACGTATACGGTGTGACGCCTGCCCGGTGCCGGAAGGTTAATTGATGG
>NZ_JBLURD010000316.1:0-251 GCF_051209435.1 Klebsiella sp. HN106
TTGCTCTCGGGTGACGAGTGGCGGACGGGTGAGTAATGTCTGGGAAACTGCCCGATGGAGGGGGATAACTACTGGAAACGGTAGCTAATACCGCATAACGTCGCAAGACCAAAGAGGGGGACCTTAGGGCCTCTTGCCATCGGATGTGCCCAGATGGGATTAGCTTGTAGGTGAGGTAACGGCTCACCTAGGCGACGATCCCTAGCTGGTCTGAGAGGATGACCAGCCACACTGGAACTGAGACACGGTCC
>NZ_JBLURD010000317.1:0-251 GCF_051209435.1 Klebsiella sp. HN106
GGTCATCCTCTCAGACCAGCTAGGGATCGTCGCCTAGGTGAGCCGTTACCTCACCTACAAGCTAATCCCATCTGGGCACATCCGATGGCAAGAGGCCCGAAGGTCCCCCTCTTTGGTCTTGCGACATTATGCGGTATTAGCTACCGTTTCCAGTAGTTATCCCCCTCCATCGGGCAGTTTCCCAGACATTACTCACCCGTCCGCCACTCGTCACCCGAGAGCAAGCTCTCTGTGCTACCGTTCGACTTGCA
>NZ_JBLURD010000318.1:0-251 GCF_051209435.1 Klebsiella sp. HN106
GACCGCCGTTTTGAATAACGAACTGCAGGATAAATTTGTCTGCTGGTATCCGGGTTTTCAAAGTGACGGGAAGGGACCAGCGATGGCAGCATAGCTCACGCTGCCCCAATATTTTTTATGCTCTCCTAAAAGAACTTTCCGCTAAGCGATAGACTGTATGTAAACACAGTATTGCAAGGACGCGGAACATGCCTCATGTGGCGGCCAGGACGGCCAGCCGGGATCGGGATACTGGTCGTTACCAGAGCCAC
>NZ_JBLURD010000319.1:0-250 GCF_051209435.1 Klebsiella sp. HN106
TGCTTTTGCCGTTACGCACCACCCCGTCAGTAGCTGAACAGGAGGGACAGCTGATAGAAACAGAAGCCACTGGAGCACCTCAAAAACACCATCATACACTAAATCAGTAAGTTGGCAGCATCACCGGGATCGCAGTGGTGAGTAACCATGCATCATCAGGAGTACGGATAAAATGCTTGATGGTCGGAAGAGGCATAAATTCCGTCAGCCAGTTTAGTCTGACCATCTCATCTGTAACATCATTGGCAAC
>NZ_JBLURD010000320.1:0-250 GCF_051209435.1 Klebsiella sp. HN106
CCGTGCCTCTGCTCACCTTTACCGCCTGGCAACTGGCGGCCGGAGGACTTCTGCTCGTTCCAGTAGCTTTAGTGTTTGATCCGCCAATCCCGATGCCTACAGGAACCAATGTTCTCGGCCTGGCGACGTATAGGAAGAATAAACGCCCTTTTCACCCAAGTCCAACAGCTTTGGACCGCAGTTGACTCTTTCGACACCCCTGCGATGCAACCCAATCCGGCTGACGGGGAGCCAGCAACGCTGAAAATTT
>NZ_JBLURD010000321.1:0-250 GCF_051209435.1 Klebsiella sp. HN106
TTGTGTCGATAGTCGCCCCGTGACCGGTCAGCACTTTCAGACCGGTCCCCCTCGCGGTCAGGTCGTGCACTGTATTAATGAGATGACGAAGATCACGACCGAGGCGGTCCAGCTTCCATACGACCGAGAGCATAAAAAATATTGGGGCAGCGTGAGCTATGCTGCCATCGCTGGTCCCTTCCCGTCACTTTGAAAACCCGGATACCAGCAGACAAATTTATCCTGCAGTTCGTTATTCAAAACGGCGGTC
>NZ_JBLURD010000322.1:0-250 GCF_051209435.1 Klebsiella sp. HN106
GCTCTCTGTCTGGCTCTCTGTCCGGACTATAGTCTGCCTGTCTGGCTCTCTGTCTGGACTGTCTGTCTGGCTCTCTGTCTGGCTCTTTGTCTGGCTCTCTGTCCGGACTATAGTCTGTCTGTCTGGCTCTCTGTCTGGCTCTCTGTCCGGACTATAGTCTGCCTGTCTGGCTCTCTGTCTGGACTGTCTGTCTGGCTCTCTGTCTGGCTCTTTGTCTGGCTCTCTGTCCGGACTATAGTCTGTCTGTCTG
>NZ_JBLURD010000323.1:0-249 GCF_051209435.1 Klebsiella sp. HN106
TGACCTGCCGACGTATGGTTATCGCCGTGTGTGGGCGCTGCTGCGACGGGAGTCGGAGCGGGACGGCCTGCCTGTGGTTAATGCAAAGCGGGTGTATCGCATTATGAGAACGCATAATCTGCTTCGGCACTGTTGCAAAGTTAGCGATGAGGCAGCCTTTTGTCTTATTCAAAGGCCTTACATTTCAAAAACTCTGCTTACCAGGCGCATTTCGCCCAGGGGATCACCATAATAAAATGCTGAGGCCTG
>NZ_JBLURD010000324.1:0-249 GCF_051209435.1 Klebsiella sp. HN106
TATACTTTAGATTGATTTAAAACTTCATTTTTAATTTAAAAGGATCTAGGTGAAGATCCTTTTTGATAATCTCATGACCAAAATCCCTTAACGTGAGTTTTCGTTCCACTGAGCGTCAGACCCCTATTCCTAACAAACGCAACACAAAACCACGCCAGCCAGAGCAAATTTTTTCATTTGCTGCGTAAAGCCTATTGTTTTCTCTTTTAAGCTTCGCCCACTCGTTACAGAGGGTAACATCATCAAGCG
>NZ_JBLURD010000325.1:0-248 GCF_051209435.1 Klebsiella sp. HN106
AGCGGTTAGCTCCTTCGGTCCTCCGATCGTTGTCAGAAGTAAGTTGGCAGCAGTGTTATCACTCATGGTTATGGCAGCACTGCATAATTCTCTTACTGTCATGCCATCCGTAAGATGCTTTTCTGGGCACTGTTGCAAAGTTAGCGATGAGGCAGCCTTTTGTCTTATTCAAAGGCCTTACATTTCAAAAACTCTGCTTACCAGGCGCATTTCGCCCAGGGGATCACCATAATAAAATGCTGAGGCCT
>NZ_JBLURD010000326.1:0-248 GCF_051209435.1 Klebsiella sp. HN106
TCAGCTGCGTTTCCTGTTTGGGGTCGTTTGCGGGAAGGGGCGGAATCCTACGCTAAGGCTTTGGCCAGCGATATTCTCCGGTGAGATTGATGTGTTCCCAGGGGATAGGAGAAGTCGCTTGATATGGCACTGTTGCAAATAGTCGGTGGTGATAAACTTATCATCCCCTTTTGCTGATGGAGCTGCACATGAACCCATTCAAAGGCCGGCATTTTCAGCGTGACATCATTCTGTGGGCCGTACGCTGG
>NZ_JBLURD010000327.1:0-248 GCF_051209435.1 Klebsiella sp. HN106
TGCTCGGCGTGGCAAGACTCGCAGCGAACCCGTAGAAAGCCATGCTCCAGCCGCCCGCATTGGAGAAATTCTTCAAATTCCCGTTGCACATAGCCCGGCAATTCCTTTCCCTGCTCTGCCATAAGGGGTCTGACGCTCAGTGGAACGAAAACTCACGTTAAGGGATTTTGGTCATGAGATTATCAAAAAGGATCTTCACCTAGATCCTTTTAAATTAAAAATGAAGTTTTAAATCAATCTAAAGTATA
>NZ_JBLURD010000328.1:0-247 GCF_051209435.1 Klebsiella sp. HN106
ACGGGCGCATCGGTCAGGCGCTGATCGACGCCAAGCAATCAGGCCGCGATGCGTTTGCCGCCATCGAGGCCGTCATGTCCTGGGATTCCTTTGCCGAGAGCGTCACCGAGGCGCAGAAGCTCGCGGGCACTGTTGCAAAGTTAGCGATGAGGCAGCCTTTTGTCTTATTCAAAGGCCTTACATTTCAAAAACTCTGCTTACCAGGCGCATTTCGCCCAGGGGATCACCATAATAAAATGCTGAGGCC
>NZ_JBLURD010000329.1:0-247 GCF_051209435.1 Klebsiella sp. HN106
GGCCTCAGCATTTTATTATGGTGATCCCCTGGGCGAAATGCGCCTGGTAAGCAGAGTTTTTGAAATGTAAGGCCTTTGAATAAGACAAAAGGCTGCCTCATCGCTAACTTTGCAACAGTGCCCTTGATATCTAGTATGACGTCTGTCGCACCTGCTTGATCGCGGCCGCGATAGCTAGATCGCGTTGCTCCTCTTCTCCATCCGCGTTCCAAGCTGCGGAAAGGCACCCATAAGCGTACGCCTGGTC
>NZ_JBLURD010000330.1:0-244 GCF_051209435.1 Klebsiella sp. HN106
TCGTACCCCAAACCGACACAGGTGGTCAGGTAGAGAATACCAAGGCGCTTGAGAGAACTCGGGTGAAGGAACTAGGCAAAATGGTGCCGTAACTTCGGGAGAAGGCACGCTGATGGTAAGTGAAGTGACTTGCTCATGGAGCTGAAATCAGTCGAAGATACCAGCTGGCTGCAACTGTTTATTAAAAACACAGCACTGTGCAAACACGAAAGTGGACGTATACGGTGTGACGCCTGCCCGGTGC
>NZ_JBLURD010000331.1:0-244 GCF_051209435.1 Klebsiella sp. HN106
TCGTACCCCAAACCGACACAGGTGGTCAGGTAGAGAATACCAAGGCGCTTGAGAGAACTCGGGTGAAGGAACTAGGCAAAATGGTGCCGTAACTTCGGGAGAAGGCACGCTGATGGTAGGTGAAGCGACTTGCTCGTGGAGCTGAAATCAGTCGAAGATACCAGCTGGCTGCAACTGTTTATTAAAAACACAGCACTGTGCAAACACGAAAGTGGACGTATACGGTGTGACGCCTGCCCGGTGC
>NZ_JBLURD010000332.1:0-244 GCF_051209435.1 Klebsiella sp. HN106
GCACCGGGCAGGCGTCACACCGTATACGTCCACTTTCGTGTTTGCACAGTGCTGTGTTTTTAATAAACAGTTGCAGCCAGCTGGTATCTTCGACTGATTTCAGCTCCACGAGCAAGTCGCTTCACTTACCATCAGCGTGCCTTCTCCCGAAGTTACGGCACCATTTTGCCTAGTTCCTTCACCCGAGTTCTCTCAAGCGCCTTGGTATTCTCTACCTGACCACCTGTGTCGGTTTGGGGTACGA
>NZ_JBLURD010000333.1:0-243 GCF_051209435.1 Klebsiella sp. HN106
TGGAGCCTGAAGTTATCTGGCTGGGCCGTCGTCGCTGACTGATGTCTATAAAGGTATACGTTTTCAGCATGCCTCTCAGATCCCCGAAAAAATGTCTATAAACCTCCCTAAATCAGTGTTTATGGATTATTCTTTAAATCTCTATGATGTTTAAAGACCTTCCGGAGGTTTTGCGTGCAATATGCCTACATCAGGGTAAGCTCGGCCGATCAGAATACGGCCCGTCAGGAAGAGGCATTGTCA
>NZ_JBLURD010000334.1:0-241 GCF_051209435.1 Klebsiella sp. HN106
GTGACGGGTGGTGACAATGAGTCCGTGTCGAGCGCTGATTTTTTCGGCCTTTAGAGCGAGATTTATACAATAGAATTTGGCATGAGATTGGATTGCTTTTAGTCAGCCTCTTATAGCCTAAAGTCTTTGAGTGACTAGATGACATATCATGTAAGTTGCTGATAGGTTTCCAGTTTTCCGCTCCTAGGTCTGCATATTGTACTTTTCCTCTTACTCGACTTAACCAGTACCAACCCAGCTT
>NZ_JBLURD010000335.1:0-239 GCF_051209435.1 Klebsiella sp. HN106
CCCTCCTTCCCGGTACTATGCTGAGGACAGGCTTTCATTCGGAGAACTATCATGGAAAACATTGCGCTCATTGGTATCGATCTGGGTAAAAACTCTTTCCATATTCATTGCCAGGATCGTCGCGGCAAGGCTGTTTACCGTAAAAAATTTACACGGCCAAAGTTAATCGAATTTTTGGCGACATGCCCCGCTACAACCATCGCAATGGAAGCCTGTGGTGGCTCTCACTTTATGGCACG
>NZ_JBLURD010000336.1:0-233 GCF_051209435.1 Klebsiella sp. HN106
ATTTGGTAGGCCTGAGTGGACTTGAACCACCGACCTCACCCTTATCAGGGGTGCGCTCTAACCACCTGAGCTACAAGCCTGCAGAGATTTTCTTACTGCTTATTTTTCATCAGACAATCTGTGTGAGCACTACAAAGGCAGGTTCTTTCAGGTAAGGAGGTGATCCAACCGCAGGTTCCCCTACGGTTACCTTGTTACGACTTCACCCCAGTCATGAATCACAAAGTGGTAAG
>NZ_JBLURD010000337.1:0-230 GCF_051209435.1 Klebsiella sp. HN106
CTGGCAGTTCCCTACTCTCACATGGGGAGACCCCACACTACCATCGGCGCTACGGCGTTTCACTTCTGAGTTCGGCATGGGGTCAGGTGGGACCACCGCGCTAGTGCCGCCAGGCAAATTCTGTTGTCAGAAACGAATCTTTTACACCGATGCTGCGTTGGCTGCATTCGTAAAGTCAGTCACATACTTCAGTATGCTCCTTCCTTTCCTTCATTTGCCGCCTTGCCTCA
>NZ_JBLURD010000338.1:0-228 GCF_051209435.1 Klebsiella sp. HN106
ATTTGGTAGGCCTGAGTGGACTTGAACCACCGACCTCACCCTTATCAGGGGTGCGCTCTAACCACCTGAGCTACAAGCCTGCAGAGATTTTCTTACTGCTTATTTTTCATCAGACAATCTGTGTGGACACTACAAAGGCAGGTTCTTTCAGGTAAGGAGGTGATCCAACCGCAGGTTCCCCTACGGTTACCTTGTTACGACTTCACCCCAGTCATGAATCACAAAGTG
>NZ_JBLURD010000339.1:0-227 GCF_051209435.1 Klebsiella sp. HN106
GACTCTGACAGCGACTCGGATTCTGACAGTGACTCGGACTCTGACAGCGACTCGGATTCTGACAGCGATTCGGACTCTGACAGCGATTCTGACTCTGACAGCGATTCGGACTCTGACAGCGATTCTGACTCTGACAGCGATTCCGATTCTGACAGTGACTCGGATTCTGACAGCGATTCGGACTCTGACAGCGATTCCGATTCCGACAGCGATTCCGATTCCGACAG
>NZ_JBLURD010000340.1:0-227 GCF_051209435.1 Klebsiella sp. HN106
GAATCGGAGTCACTGTCGGAGTCGGCATCGCTGTCTGAATCCGAGTCGCTGTCGGAATCCGAATCGCTGTCGCTATCCGAGTCACTGTCGGAATCGGAATCGCTGTCGGAATCGGAATCGCTGTCGGAATCGGAATCGCTGTCAGAGTCCGAATCGCTGTCAGAATCCGAGTCACTGTCAGAATCGGAATCGCTGTCAGAGTCAGAATCGCTGTCAGAGTCCGAATC
>NZ_JBLURD010000341.1:0-215 GCF_051209435.1 Klebsiella sp. HN106
GACTCTGACAGCGATTCCGATTCTGACAGTGACTCGGACTCTGACAGCGACTCGGACTCCGACAGCGACTCGGATTCCGACAGTGACTCCGACTCTGACAGCGACTCGGATTCTGACAGTGACTCGGACTCTGACAGCGACTCGGATTCTGACAGCGATTCGGACTCTGACAGCGATTCTGACTCTGACAGCGATTCGGACTCTGACAGCGATTC
>NZ_JBLURD010000342.1:0-202 GCF_051209435.1 Klebsiella sp. HN106
ATCCCGCATAGCTCCACCATCATTACTGCCAAAAACAAGAAAACTTCAGAGTGTACCTGAAAAGGTTCACTGCGAAGTTTTGCTCTTTAAAAATCTGGATCAAGCTGAAAATTGAAACGACACACAGCTAATGTGTGTTCGAGTCTCTCAAATTTTCGCGACACGATGATGTTTTACGAAACATCTTCGGGTTGTGAGGTTA